>NZ_BAIV01000026.1 GCF_000517545.1 Bacteroides reticulotermitis JCM 10512
CTAAATAATTTGCAATACTCTTTCTGTATTTCAAATATTTCATTCATGAATCTCGGAGTTTAAAGACCTAAGCTTTTGCATTGAAAGGTTCGATATCTATTATGTATTGATCTGCACCTATAAATAGCTGGAATCTCATCATAATATTCATATATTGTCGCTCCTATGGTTACTTATGAAGGGAACCTTGGTACGTTCCTTTGGCCTCGATTCATTTCTCCGTTTATATAAGTAGTAAATGTAACGTTCTGATAGGCTATTTCGTGCCCCTATGCGCTCTATTGTCTAAGCGGATAAACATTTCCCTTTTCTCTCTTTGGACCTCTTAACGGGCTTCTATGCCGGCTTGTGCATATCCCTGAGGATGGCTTGTCTCTATTTCTTGCAGCACCGCCCGAGCATATTACGGTTTATATGGAAGAATTTCTTAACTTATCGGCAAAAAAACAAATCCCTAGCTGAGACTAAACTTCAATAGTCTTGATTTTTTGGACTAGAATTCTGAGTCATTTATATTACATATGTTTATATAACTTACTGTATTCTTTCTTGAATAAACCATTTTGGGTCCTTTTAATCCTCTGCGCCTTTTCAAGAAATAAGGGTTTTTATGCTGACTTTCTTTTATTAGGTACTAAAATAGAGAGGGGATAAAGTATTTGGCAAGTGATAAGACGATAATTCATGTGCTTTTCTTATATTTGGGCCTGTATTCAAGCGTAGGCGACCGCAATATTTGCTTGAGGAAATGAGTCTATTGCTTTGAATAATTAAACATAATTGTAACATACTAAAATGATGACTGAAGGTTATAAAGTAAGAGCGTATGAGGGTCCGGTAAAAAGATATTGCCAGACAATGGATTTGAAAGGTGAACCGGAATTAATTGCGGAATATGTAAGGCGACATAGTGAAGCGAGGTGTGGCCTGAAATCAAGGCAGGCATCCGAGAAGTGGGAATCTTAGAGATGGAGATTTATCTCTTGGAGAATCGCCTCTTTATGATTGTTGAAACTTCGCTTGACTTTGATTGGGATACAGCGATGAATCAGTTGGCTAAGTTACCACGACAGGAGGAGTGGGAGAACTACATGGCAATATTCCAAGCATGTGCGGAGGGAGCAACTTCGGATGAGAAGTGGAATATGATGCAACGGATTTTTTATTTATACAATAGTTGAATTCGACGCTGGCGCGAACCGATGTAAAAAAGAAAAAGGCACCCAAGAGTGGAAGCCTCTCAAATACCTTATTTCTTACAGTAGCGGGACCCGGGATTGAACCGGGGACCTCATGATTATGAATCATGCGCTCTAACCGGCTGAGCTATCCCGCCATCATTTCTGATTGCGGGTGCAAAGATAGAGGTTTTTCTATAAACGCCAAAAAAAAAGGCATCTTTTTTGGCCTTGTTTTATGCTTCTATGCTTACATTTCCTTTAAATCAGGATTTTAGAGCAACGAAAAAAATGCTTGGTTAGAATAAAGTGCCCGATTTATAGCTATTTATTTAGAAAAAGTCTCTATCTTGGCAACGTTAAAAACAAATTAAGCTTGCTATGAAGAAAGAAAAAATTCATTTGGAGTACTTACTTAATGCAACTTCTAAAAGTATCCTTTGGGCAGCAATCAGTACACCTACCGGACTAGAGGATTGGTTTGCTGACAGAGTCGTCTCGGATGATAAAAACGTAGAGTTTCATTGGGGGAAAACAGAGCAAAGAAGTGCTGAGATTATAGCAATTCGTTCGTTTTCCTTTATTCGTTTTCGTTGGTTGGACGATGAAAACGAACGTGATTACTTTGAAATAAAGATGGGATACAATGAACTGACAAGCGACTATGTACTTGAGATCACGGATTTCGCAGATGCGGATGAAGTTATTGATATGAGGGAATTGTGGGAATCTCAGGTAGCCAAATTGAGAAGAACGTGTGGATTTTAGTTAACTTTCAACTAAAAATTTTCGATGATCCTTTTTTTTGTGCTAATTTTGCATCTTAAATGTAGGAACCTATTGAGATGCTGCGCATAAAAAAATTAGATATATTTATCGTTAAGAGCTTTTTGATGCTCTTTATCGGCACATTTTTTATTTGTCTATTCATCTTCATGATGCAGTTTCTGTGGAGGTATGTTGATGAATTAGTCGGAAAAGGATTAGAAATGAGCGTGATGGCTCAGTTCTTTTTCTATTCAGCATTAACTTTGGTGCCAGTAGCACTGCCGTTGGCAGTGCTACTGGCTTCTTTGATTACATTCGGTAACTTTGGCGAGCGTTATGAACTGCTTGCTATGAAGGCTGCCGGTATTTCTTTACTTAAAATCATGCGTCCACTGATTTTCTTTGTATGTGGCCTGGTTGGAGTCTCTTTCTATTTCCAGAATATAGTAGCACCTATCGCTCAAGCCAAGCTGGGAACACTTATCATCTCAATGAAGCAAAAGTCGCCGGAGCTGGATATTCCGGAGGGCGTGTTCTATTCCGATATTCCGGACTATAACTTGAAAGTGGCTAAGAAGAACCGAAAAACGGGAGTATTGTATGATGTGATGATCTATAACCTGAAAGATGGGTTCGAAAATGCACATATCATCTATGCTGATTCGGGACGATTGGAAATGACAGCCGATAAGCAACATCTTTGGCTGCATCTGTATGACGGTGACTTGTTCGAGAATCTGAGAGCCCAGAATATGAAGTCGCAGAATGTTCCGTACCGGCGCGAGTCTTTTCGAGAGAAACATTCGATCATTGAGTTTGATTCTGAATTCAATATGGCCGATGCCAGTATCATGAACAATACGTCCAGTGCTAAGAATATGATTGCATTGCAGGCTTCAATCGATTCAATGACGGTGTTGGGTGACAGTATTGGGAGGCAATATTACCAAGAAATATCGGATGGAAACTTTCGTGCCCCCTATGGGCTGACCAAAGAAGATACGACCAAGATCATGCAGGCAGACATACGCTCATACAATATGGATAGTCTTTATGAGGTAGCCACTTTGATGCAGAAGCAGAAGATTATCACAACGGCAGTCAGCCGGGCTGAAAATATAGGAAGTGACCTTACCATGAAAAGTTATACCATGGCAAATAACGATTACAGTATGCGTAAGCATCAGACGGAGTGGCATAAGAAAATAACGATATCCCTTTCCTGCCTGCTCTTCTTCTTTATTGGCGCTCCTTTGGGCGGTATTATCCGTAAAGGAGGGTTAGGTATGCCCGTTATTGTTTCGGTATTTGTGTTTATCATCTATTATATTATCGATAATACAGGTTATAAGATGGCGCGTGACGGCAAGTGGATTGTCTGGATGGGTATGTGGACCAGTACGGCTATTCTTGCACCTTTAGGGGCTTTTCTTACCTATAAATCAAATAATGACTCAGTCGTTTTGAATGCCGATGCGTATATCAACTGGTTTAAGAAGATAGCGGGAATTCGAAGTGTCCGGCATCTGTTTAAGAAAGAAGTGATAATTCACGACCCCAACTATCAACGTTTACCGGGCGATTTGCAAACGCTTACAGCTGAATGTGAGGCCTATGTTGCGAAGAGACGGTTGCAGAAACCACCCAACTATTTCCAATTGTGGATGTCGGCAGAAAAAGATGATGAGATTGTGCATATAAACAATCACCTGGAAGGCTTGGTGGAAGAAATGTCGAATACCGAATCGGTTACGTTACTGAGTGCACTTAATAGTTATCCGGTAATTCCTGTAACTGCTCATATGCGTCCTTTCCCTATTTATTGGTTAAACATATTGGCCGGGGTTGTTTTCCCTGTCGGATTATTCTTTTATTTCCGTATTTGGATATTCCGCGTGCGTTTGGCCAAAGACATGGAACGAATCATGAAGAACAACGAACAAGTTCAATTCATCATACAGAATATAAATAAATGAGAGATATGAAAGATATTAAAATGGATAAAATAGAAGATGCGATTGCCGACTTCAAGGAAGGCAAGTTTGTCATTGTAGTCGATGATGAAGATCGCGAGAATGAAGGTGACCTGATTATTGCTGCAGAAAAGATAACTCCCGAGGATGTGAATTTTATGTTGAAATATGCTCGTGGCGTTCTCTGTGCACCGGTTACGCTCTCTCGTTGTAAAGAGCTCGATCTACCTCATCAGGTGAGTGACAACACTTCTGTGTTAGGCACTCCTTTCACAATAACGATTGATAAATTAGAAGGCTGCACTACCGGAGTCTCAGCAGCAGACCGTGCAGCAACGATTCTGGCTTTGGCAGATCCTAAATCTACGCCGTCCACTTTTGGCCGTCCGGGACATATCAATCCCTTGTATGCACAAGAAAAAGGCGTACTTCGCCGTGCCGGACATACCGAAGCTACCATTGATTTGGCACGTTTGGCTGGGCTTTATCCGGCAGGTGCTTTGATGGAGATTATGAATGATGACGGCTCTATGGCTCGTTTACCGGAACTTCGTCAGCTGGCTGATGAGCATGGATTGAAATTGATATCCATCCGTGATTTAATTGCCTATCGACTCAAGCAAGAATCAATTGTAGAGAAAGGGGTAGAGGTAAGCATGCCTACCGAACATGGAATGTTTCGCCTGATTCCTTTCCGTCAAAAATCGAACGGATTGGAACATGTCGCTTTGTTTAAAGGTGAATGGAAAGAAGACGAAGCCATTTTGGTACGTGTTCACTCCTCTTGCGTTACCGGAGATATCTTTAGTTCCAGACGTTGCGACTGTGGTGAGCAGTTGCACAAAGCGATGGAAATGATTGATAAAGAAGGTAAAGGAGCAATCGTTTATCTTAATCAGGAAGGCCGTGGCATTGGCTTGATGGAAAAGATGAGAGCTTATAAACTTCAGGAAGACGGAATGGACACAGTAGACGCCAACGTTTGTTTGGGACACTTGGCCGATGAGCGCGATTACGGTGTAGGAGCGCAGATACTCCGCGAACTGGGTGTGCATAAGATGAAACTTATGACGAATAATCCGTTAAACGTGTTGGTTTGGAAGCCTATGGTTTAGAGATTACAGAGAATGTAGCTGTTGAAACTGTACCGAATCCATTTAACGAACGCTATCTGAGAACAAAGAAAGAAAGAATGGGACATAGTCTTCATTTTAACAAGTAATTAGCTCATTTACTTTCATATATCAGATATTATAGCTTATTTTGCAGCATATTCATTTATAACAATTAACAAAGAAAACAGAATGAATCAATTATCAGATCGTTTGAACAGCTTGTCACCTTCGGCAACACTTGCCATGTCACAAAAGAGTAATGAACTCAAGGCACAGGGCGTTGATGTAATAAACTTGAGTGTAGGAGAACCCGATTTCAATACTCCTGACCACATCAAAGAAGCTGCAAAAAAAGCCATCGATGATAACTACTCACGTTATTCACCGGTTCCGGGTTATCCGGCTTTGCGCAATGCTATCGTAGAAAAATTGAAGAAAGAGAATGGCTTGGAGTATACAGCCGCTCAGATCTCTTGCGCAAATGGTGCTAAACAATCGGTTTGTAATGCAATTCTGGTATTGGTTAATCCGGGAGATGAAGTGATTGTTCCGGCTCCTTATTGGGTGAGCTACCCGGAGATGGTTAAACTGGCCGAAGGTACTCCGGTTATTGTTTCAGCCGGCATTGAACAAGACTTTAAAATAACTCCTGCTCAATTGGAAGCTGTGATAACTCCTAAAACCAAAGCCTTGATTCTTTGTTCTCCTTCCAATCCTACCGGATCGGTTTACAGCAAAGAAGAGTTGGCCGGATTGGCTACTGTATTGGCTAAGTACCCGCAGGTTATTGTATTGGCCGACGAGATTTACGAACATATCAACTACATCGGAGCACATCAGAGCATCGCTCAGTTCCCGGGCATGAAAGAACGCACAGTAATCGTGAACGGAGTTTCGAAAGCATATGCTATGACCGGATGGAGAATCGGTTTCATCGCCGGCCCGGATTGGTTGGTGAAAGCATGCAATAAGCTACAGGGACAGTATACCTCAGGACCTTGTTCAGTTTCTCAGAAAGCTGCTGAAGCTGCCTATACAGGTACACAAGAACCCGTAAAGGAAATGCAAAAAGCTTTTGAACGTCGTCGTGATTTGATCGTGGAATTGGCGAAAGAAGTTCCGGGATTTGAAGTAAATGTTCCGCAAGGCGCATTCTACCTGTTCCCTAAATGCGATAGCTACTTTGGTAAGAGCTTCGGTGATCAAGTTGTAAAAGACTCAGATGATTTGGCCATGTATCTGCTTGGAGAAGCTCACGTAGCTTGTGTAGGCGGAACATCCTTTGGTGCCCCCGATTGCATCCGAATGAGTTATGCAACTAGCGATGAAAACATTGTAGAGGCCATTCGCCGCATCAAGGAAGCATTAGCTAAGTTGAAATAAGTCTATTTGAACATACAAAGAGGGGTACCGTCTATTTATTGATAGAAGGTACCCCTCTTCTTTATGAAAGGCATACCCAAAAGCCGCTTTCGTTTCTCTGCTTAGAACCTAATACGAAATACATATCATGAAAAAAAGCCTTATTATCTACCTGTTCCTGAGCCTGAGTATGTTTGCTTTTAGTAAGAAAGCCCCAATCAGCACCTCTTGTCTGCAAACGGAAATGCGTGTCAACCCCAAGGGGCTTGATTGCATCACTCCTCGATTAAGTTGGGAAATCTCCTCCGAAGCGCGAGATGTACAACAATTATGTTATCATGTTCTCGTATCGTCCTCCCTCGATAAACTGAATCAGGATGAAGGCGATTTATGGGATTCCGGGCTCGTTACTTCCAATCAGTCAGTTTATATCCCATACGGCGGTCAAGCGTTGGCGAGCCGGATGAAATGTTATTGGAAAGTAAAAGTGAAAACCAATCAAGGCACTACCTCCTGGAGCGAGCCTTCCAATTGGGAAATGGGACTTATGCATCCGACAGATTGGCAAGCCCTATGGATTGGACGGAGTTTTCCTGCGGATAAATTGGTAGGAAAGACCAGCGTACCTGCCCGCTATGTACGCAAATCGTTTTATTTGAAGACAAAAAAGGTTCAGAAGGCAACGCTTTATGTCAGCGGACTGGGATTCTACGAAGCCTTTTTGAATAGTCAGAAACTGGGCGACCAAGTGCTGGCACCTACACCTACCGACTATTCAAAGTCAGTAAAATACAATACTTTTGATGTAACCGGAAACTTGTCGGGAGATGAAAATGTGATAGGCGTTGTGCTGGGTAACGGTCGCTATAGCACGATGCGAATGCCGGGTGTGCGGCATTTTGGTTTGCCCTGCCTACTTGCTCAGTTAGAGGTAGTGTACGAAGATGGTGATAGAGACCTGATAGCTACCGATACTTCTTGGAAAATAACGGCAGATGGCCCCATCTTGGCAAATAGTGAATTTGACGGAGAGGCGTACGATGCCCGTAAAGAGATGCCCGGATGGAATACCTCGGGGTTCGATGATCAGAGTTGGCTGCAAGCAGAGTTAGTGACTGCACCGGGCGGAAGAATGGAAGCGCAACTCAATCGGAACATCAAGATAATGGATACGGTAAAACCGATTGCACTAAACGAATTGGGCAACGGAGCTTACGTATTGGATATGGGACAAAACATGGTCGGATGGCTCCGGATGCAAGTGAAAGGAGAAAGAGGTGATCAAGTAAAACTGCGTTTTGCCGAACTGTTGCAAAAGGACGGAACACTCTATACAGCCAATTTGCGCAGTGCCGATTGTACGGATACCTATATAATGAAAGGGACTTCGCCAGAAACATGGGAGCCAACTTTTACCTATCACGGTTTCCGTTATGTCGAACTGACGGGATTCAGAGAAAAACCGTCCCTGGCTGACTTCGAGGGACAAGTGATTTATGATGAAATGGAACTCACCGGTAAGTGGGTCACCTCCGATACGCTACTGAATCGTATCTATCAGAATTCATATTGGGGTATCCGTAGCAACTATCGCGGAATGCCTACCGATTGTCCGCAACGTGACGAACGCATGGGTTGGTTGGGCGATAGAGCGGTCGGATCTCAGGGCGAAAGCTATATGTTCAACAATCATCTTTTATATGCTAAATGGCTCGATGATATTGAACAAGCGCAGAAGGAGGGTGGTGCCGTGCCCGATGTAGCTCCTAACTATTGGGATGTTTGTACCGATAACATGACTTGGCCCGGCGCCTATCTAATCATTGCGAACATGCTTTATGAACAGTTTGGCGATTTAGCACCCATCGTGAAGCATTATGATTCGATGAAGAAGTGGATGTACTACATGAAGGACAAATACATGGTAGACCACATCATGACGAAAGATAATTTCGGTGATTGGTGTATGCCTCCGGAGTCTCCGGAGTTGATCCATTCCAAAGATCCTTCGCGAATCACCGAAGCCGCCGTTTTGGGTACGACATTCTATTATCACCTATCCGGCTTGATGAGTCGTTTTGCCACATTGGTCGGACATGCGCAAGATGCTGATGCCTTTCAGCAAGAAGCCCTTGCGGTAAAAGACGCCTTTAATACCAAGTACTTCCATGCGGATGCCGGGTATTACGGTAATAATACGGTGACTGCGAATATTCTTTCTTTGCGGTTTGGTATGGTTCCCGAACAGTATCAGCAGGCTGTCTTTGCTAACATTGTTGAAAAAACGATGAAGGACTTCAACGGGCACGTGAGCACCGGGCTGGTAGGGATACAACAACTGATGCGCGGACTGTCCGACTATGGGCGTAGCGATCTGGCTTATCAGATTGCAACGAACCGCACCTATCCCAGTTGGGGCTATATGGTGGATAAAGGAGCCACTACGATATGGGAACTTTGGAATGGTGATACGGCAGACCCAGCCATGAACTCAGCCAATCATGTCATGCTACTGGGTGATTTAATCGTCTGGAATTATGGTTACCTGGCCGGGATAAACAATACGCCCGGCAGTGTAGGCTTCAAGCATATCACGTTGAAGCCCTATCCGGTGAAAGGGCTTGGCAGCGTCAAGGCATCTTTCCGGTCGGTGCATGGAGAGATAAAGAGTGACTGGCGAAAGGAGCAGGGCCACTTTCTTTGGAACATCACTGTGCCCTGTAATACTTCTGCCAAGGTGTATGTACCGGTTACCGATGCAAAGATGGATCGCAAGGAGCAGAGACTGCTTGAGAAAGAAGGAGCGAAGTTTGTAGGGGTGGAAAACAGATACGCCGTATTTGACTTTCCTTCGGGCAGCTATTCCTTAAAAACGCGTTATGCGGAATAACTAAAATAAAAGGCTGCTTCCTTTGTAGGGAGCAGCCTTTTATTTCTTTCTGGGATTGTATTATTCAGCCGGGTGAATTGCTTCAGAAGGACAAACATCTGCGCAAGTTCCGCAGTCTGTGCATACATCTGCATTGATAGAATAGATATCACCTTCAGAGATAGCTTCTACCGGACACTCGTCGATGCAAGTTCCGCAAGCAATACAATCGTCATTAATTACGTAAGCCATTTTTTTAAGATTTAAATTATTAGTACTAATTCGTTTGGCAAAAATAAACCTTTTATTTGTGACTTACTATGCTTCTATGATTAAAATGACTTAATTTGTACGTCTTCTAAATAAGCAACACCTCTTATTTATGCTATATTTTTCGTATTTTTGCAATCAAATTACTAATATATAGCGATTATGCCTTTAAACTTACCCGATAGACTCCCTGCGATAGAGCTGCTAAAGGAAGAAAATATCTTTGTAATAGACGCCTCACGCGCCACACAACAGGATATTCGTCCCTTACGGATTGTGATATTGAATCTGATGCCGCTCAAGATTACCACGGAAACAGATTTAATCCGTTTGTTATCAAATAGCCCTTTGCAGGTAGAAATGTCGTTTATGAAGATAAAGAGCCATACTTCTAAAAATACACCGGTTGAACATATGCAGGCTTTCTATACTGATTTTGAGGAGATGAGAGACGAGAAATATGACGGGATGATTGTCACCGGTGCACCTGTGGAGCAATTCGATTTCGAAGAGGTTTCCTATTGGGATGAGGTTACCGAAATCTTTGATTGGGCACGTACCCACGTCACATCTACCTTATATATATGCTGGGCAGCCCAAGCCGGACTGTATCATCATTACGGAATACCTAAATACCCCTTGGAGAAAAAGATGTTTGGCATCTTCGAACATCGGGCTTTAGAACCTTTGCATGCTATCTTTCGCGGTTTCGACGATTGCTTCTATGTACCTCATAGCCGCCATACCGAATTGCGCCGGGAAGATATCCTAAAGAATCCGGAGCTGACTTTATTGTCCGAATCAAAGGAAGCGGGCGTTTATATGGTAATGGCTCGTGGAGGTCGTGAGTTCTTCGTGACCGGCCATTCGGAGTATTCGCCTTTGACGTTGGATTCGGAATATCAGCGAGACTTGGAAAGAGGATTGGAAATCGAACTCCCCCGGAACTATTACCTGGATGATGATCCCGAGAAAGGACCGGTCGTACGTTGGCGTGCCCACGCTAATTTGCTTTTTTCCAACTGGCTGAACTACTTTGTATACCAAGAAACTCCGTTTAATATTAACGATATTCAATGATCAAACAGCGTAAAATAGAACTTCTTGCTCCGGCAAAAAACTTGGAGTGCGGTATGGAAGCCATAAACCATGGAGCCGATGCAGTATATATCGGTGCTCCGAAGTTTGGGGCTCGTGCGGCGGCTGTAAATTCATTGGAAGATATTGAGGCATTGGTGAATTATGCCCATTTGTATAATGTTCGCATCTACGTCACGGTCAACACCGTCCTGAAAGAAGAAGAGCTGAAAGAAACGGAGGAGATGATCCACGCTTTGCATCGGGTCGGAGTAGACGCGCTCATTGTGCAAGACATGGGAATCACGAAACTGAATCTTCCGCCTATCCCGCTTCATGCCAGCACGCAGATGGATAATCGCACCCCCGAGCGGGTTAAGTTTCTGAGCGAAGCCGGATTCAAACAAGTCGTCTTAGCCCGGGAACTCTCTTTGCGTGAAATAGCCAAGATACATCAAACCTGTCCGGATGTGCCACTGGAAGTATTTGTTCATGGCGCCTTGTGCGTTAGCTATAGCGGACAATGCTACGTAAGTCAGGCTTGTTTCGGCCGCAGTGCCAACCGGGGAGAATGTGCGCAATTCTGTCGTTTACCTTTTAGTATGGTTGATGCCGACGGTAAGGTCATTATAAAAGAGAAGCATCTCCTTTCGTTGAAGGATCTCAATCAGAGTGATGAGTTGGAACAACTCTTGGATGCCGGCGCCTCTTCTCTTAAGATAGAGGGACGGTTGAAAGATGTCTCTTATGTGAAGAATGTAACCGCTGCCTATCGGCAGAAGCTAGATGCTATTCTGGCACGTCGTCCCGAATATGTGCGTGCCTCCTCCGGGAAGAGCCGTTTCACATTCACCCCTCAATTGGATAAGAGTTTTAGTCGGGGTTTTACCCATTACTTCCTGCATGGGCGTGACAACGGAGTTCACTCCTTCGATACGCCCAAATCGCTGGGTGAGGAGATGGGAACCATGAAAGAAGCACGTGGCAATTACATCACCGTAGCCGGCGTGAAATCATTCAATAACGGAGATGGTGTATGCTATATTGATGAACAAGGGCGATTGCAGGGATTCCGCATCAACCGGGTAGAAGCGAATAAGCTCTTTCCGCAAGAGATGCCCAAGATTAAGCCGCGCACGCCGCTGTATCGTAATTATGATCAGGAATTTGAGAAACTTCTTTCGCATAAGTCCGCAGAGCGTAAAATAAGCATTTCCGTTCGGTTGACTGAAAATGAGTCCGGTTTCTCACTATCGCTGACTGATGAAGACGGTAATAATGCGATCTTAGCGTTAGCTCGTGAAAAGGAGTTAGCTCGTACGCCGCAAACCGAGAACCTGAGGTCGCAACTACTTAAATTGGGAAACACTCCATTTGAAGCTCAAGAAGTGGAGATCGAATTTGCCGATAATTGGTTTCTGCCGGCATCTGTATTAGCGGATTTACGGCGGCAAGCTGTGGAAAAACTACTGTCCGTTCGCACCACGAACTATCAACAGGAAGTAGCGGTGTGGAAACCAACAACGCATGCTTATCCGCAGACAGCACTGACCTATTTGGGGAATGTTATGAATACCCGGGCTGCCTCATTCTATCAGGAGCACGGCGTACAGCAAATAGCACCGGCCTACGAGAAAGAACCGGTCAAAGATGCCGTACTGATGTTTTGTAAGCATTGCCTCCGCTATAGCATGGGTTGGTGTCCGATTCATCAACGGGTACGTTCTCCGTACCGGGAGCCCTATTATCTACTATCTAATGACGGAAAACGTTTCCGTCTTGAGTTTGATTGTAAAAACTGCCAAATGAAAGTAAAAACCGAGTAATGAAGAAATTCTCACTCAGAAGCATGTTGCGTGTTACAGCGTTTCGCAACGTAACCAGACACGGTATCGGCAAACTTTCGCTTGCCTGGGTCGGATGCATGCTGATGAGTTTGACTCTTCTGTCAGGTTGTTATTACAAAGTGCCTGACTTAGAATCGGAAAAATACTCGCAAGACACCAAAGATTCGTTACGCTACTTGTATGAGCGGCATTATACGTTTGATACCAACCTCGAGGTAGTGAGCGATTCTGTCTCTTTGGAGTGCTTGCCCATTAAAGATACTTATATCCATTTGCATCGGGGCGATCGCGTTGTTGTTGCAGAGTTTGCCATTCACCCTGCCGATAGTGTGGATAGTGTTTGGGTGAAGTTGGCGCATGCGCAAGAAGAACAGGGCTGGTTGCGTGAGGTAGATCTGAAAACATCATTTGCTCCTACCGATAGCCTTTCGCAAGCTATTCACTTCTTTAGTGATACGCACGCCTCCTATTTTGTCATTATATTCGCTCTATTCGTTGGTGCATATCTTTTTCGTGCATACCGTAAGAAGCAATTGCAAATCGTCTATTTCAACGATATCGATAGCGTTTACCCGTTGTTTCTTTGTCTGCTGATGGCTTTCAGTGCGACTGTTTATGAAACCATGCAAGTCTTTGTACCGGATACGTGGGAGCATTTCTATTTCAATCCGACCCTGTCTCCTTTTAAAGTACCGTTTATTCTTTCCATATTTCTACTCAGCATCTGGCTTTTTCTAGTGGTAGTGCTGGCTGTCCTCGACGATTTGTTCCGGCAGTTGACTCCCGAGGCTGCGCTGACCTATCTGTTAGGACTCATGTCTTGCTGCATTTTCTGCTATTTCTTCTTTATTTTGACTACCCATTTCTATATCGGTTATATCTTTCTGGGGCTTTTCATGTCGATATTTGCCAAAAAAGTGCGTCGCAACGTACGGTATAAGTATCGCTGCGGACACTGTGGGCAACGGTTGAAAGAAAAAGGAGTTTGTCCGCATTGTGGGGCTATCAATGAATAATTCCGGAACCTTCGGATTGCAGCATTCACCTTTCATACCCCGTATACAGCCACCCTACACAAAGGTTGGTTTTTAGCTTTCAGCTTTCATTTTGTGAGATAACTTGCTGATATGCAATCCGATAATCCTGAAGGCTAAGGCTGAAAGTAGTAACACTGCTTTCAGCTTGCGCAGACTCTAAACTTTTTGACTGGATTGCGAACTCCCGAAGCGGACAGCTTTAGGCCGGACCGGCGGACTCTGCTAATTTGAGTTGGCGATGTGTTTGGTTGCCGCATGGGAGCATAAATCAGGAGCTATATCAAGCGAACTTATTCCAAAATCTAAATCGGACTAATTTCTCCTAGAAGAGAAAACCTGAAAGCAATGAATGTAGCTGCTTTCAGGATAAAAGAGTTGTGTACTAGTTTATTACCTCCGATCCTGAAGGCTGAAAGCTAAAATAGCAAACTTTTTTTCTTGCTGTTTGGGTCCGTAATTCCAGTGTGTTTCTTCTATTTGTTGTTTGATAAAACTAAGTTTGTGTGTAGCCCGAGATAAAAAGCGGGAAAGGTTAGCAATGAAAAAGAGAGGCAATATTTCCGTTATTCGTCAACTTTACCCGGACAGTTTTGCTGAGTCGTTGGAGTGTTTCAAAACAAGTATTCTTTTCATTCCAAACAAGTATTCTTATGCGTGCAAACAAGTAATGTTTCGGACTGGATGAAGCGGGCATCCGACTTTCTTCCCCCGGGCATTTGGCTGAAAGCCCCGGGCAATTGGGTTGCTTCCCCCGGGCATTTGAACGAAAGCCCCGGGCATTCGGAAGCGGGCGAACGGTTGATTAATCCATGCACTCAACTCTTCTGTGGCAATAATGAATTTCGCCCCTCATCTATATTCAGGCTAAGCATAGGCCGGACTTAGGTGAGAGGCGAAATCAAATCCGAAGTTACCGTTTACAAACTGCGTAATTTCTTTTTTGAAAGATAAAACTATTTTAGTGTCTACGCCGTTTCGATGACTTGTCACTTTAGAAACGACAGCGGAGATCTATACCGAACTGTGCCGGGCGTCCTTGTTGAGCAAACCCTTTGTTCATGGTTTCAAAGTAGAAAGCGTTGTAATCCTTATCGAGGAAGTTACGTGTCCAGAAGCTGATCATCGCATCGCCTACTTCCAGGTTTACCCGTCCGTTCAAGGTTCCGTAGAATGCTTGGCTGGCATTATTCTGTTCAGTCCAGTAAATACGTCCCGCACCAACATAGTTAGCTTGGAAAACAACCCGGTCGAACAGCGAACGGGGGCTGCAAGTGATGGCATATTCTCCTCCGATATTCAGCGTGTGCTTGGGAACGAAAGGAACATAATTGCCATTATACGACGTGCCCAGCGTTTCGGCATCTTGCTTTTGGTTCGTTACATAGTCGGTAAACGTAGCATACGTATATCCGTAGCTTGCGTTCAGGCTTAGCGCGCTAGTCAGGCTCGCACGGAGAGATGCTTCAGCACCATAGCTGCGGCTTTTCCCCGCATTGACCGTAATGCGTCCTAAACCACTTGGTGCAAACTGAGAAATCTGTTGGTCGCGTGTATCCATATAAAAGGCAGCAAGGTCCGCCCAAAGTTTACCTTCCCAAAGCGTGAGGTGGCTTCCCACTTCGTAGCTCCACGAATATTCAGGTTTGTATTGAGTAGCTTCTTTTATATCCGGTAGTTCTTTCTTCTGTTTTTCCAGCATGGCACTGAAGGACGCGAAGTTCTTATCTTGAGCCAATGCGTCGAGTGCTGCGTTCTGCATACCTCCCTGCGCTATATCAGAAAACATTTGAATGTTATAACCTCCCGAACGGTGTCCTTTGGATACGGTTGCGTACACACTGTTTCCTTTATTCCATTCGTATTGCAGCGCGAACTTAGGCAGCAGTTGTAAGTAATCCGTCGATATCTTACCGACGAACGATGCCGGTGCTTCCAAGCCCTTACTGGTAATAGTCGGGCGAGGAGGAGGCATTATGGCAGAGAAGTCAAAATTCAACGGATCGGCAATCGAGTTATAATCCAATTTTATTTTCTCATACTCCAGGCGCAGCCCGACTGTTGCCGAGAGCCCTTCGATCAATAGATTGTTATAGGTCGATTGGTGATAAACTGCTCCGTTTAAGATCGGAGTATCGAAACGACCACCTACCGATAAAGTCGAGTTGTTTACATCCATGCGAAGCTTGGGAGCTCCGGGGACGTTGCCTACCAGGTTTTCGAAGACATTATTCACATTGTCTTCAATCATAGTCTGCACTCCTTCCTGTCCGAATTGTACCGGGCCTGTAGTATGCAGCCATTGATAGAAACCGGAAGCTCCGGTAGCCCATTGCCAGTTTCTGCCGGGCTTGGACTTGAACGTGACTTCTTCTGAAATGGTATTGCCCCTTTGTTTCTGCTCCAGTGTATAAATGTTCTTTTCCGTGAAATCCTGATCAAGGAACATCCGGTCGTTCAGGTTCTGATATCCGGTAACAGCGCTGAGGATAAAATTGCGCCCTTGGTACTCCAAGTTTACCCCGGCATTGAGCAAGCCTCGGCGGTAACTGCTCGGCTCGTTATACGAAATCTTGCCGATATATTCCGAGCGGGTTTCTTCCCCCTTCACGACACCGGTGTATTCGTAAGGATATCCACCCTGATCGTCATACTCATAACTTAAGGTCATGTCGACTTTCAGGTTGCTGGTAGGCATATAAATACCCCGGAAGCGTCCACCGCCGGCATTGCTCCGGTCTATTTTCCGGTTGTTAAGAGCCGAGTTCTCGAAGAATCCTCCCGTATGCTCGTAAAAGCCGCCGGTAGAGAATGCGAAAGTGTCCGATATGCGATGGTAATGCGTTAATGAAACATTGTAATTGTTGTAAGTGGCGGCTCCCATCCGGATGTCTGTGCCCTGATAGGTAAAGGGCGATTTGGTGTGAACCTTGATAAGCCCCCCCATGGTGTTGCGTCCGTATAGAGTTCCTTGCGGACCGCGGAGAATGTCGATACGTTCAATGTCGGCATAACTGAAATCGAAGGCCGACTTGTCGATATACGGAATATTGTCTACATAGAGTCCGACCGATGGCGTATTGATACGCGAACCGACGCCGCGAATGTACATCGAAGTCGTTAACTTAGAACCGTAATCCGGGATGAACAGATTGGGGATAAGCCCCGAGAGCGATTTGATCGAAGTCACCTGATTGGCTTGCATATCTTTCTGAGACATGAGTGTTACCGACATGGGTTGTTCGCGTAGTTTCCGGTTTTCTTTGGGAGTAGCAATGATGACCACCTCTTCAATATCTACCACTTTGATAGAATCCTTTAGGTTATCTTCGGCCCATGCCGTTCCTGTTGTTAGAAAAGTGAGTGCTAAAAGTATACAATTCTTATTCATTGACCATTATTTTGATGGCTGCAAAGTAACGGCAATTTCCTTTACGGTGCAATCCTCATTTATTAGGATAAATTATTTTTTGCTTTAGATCCGGTCCGCTTCTATATAGCCGTTCATTACGGCATAGATGGTTAGTCCCGAGACCGACTTAATGCCTAGCTTCTCCGTAATGTTCTTCCGATGCGTGATAACTGTTGTCAGGCTGATGTTGAGCTTGTCGGCAATCTCTTTGTTGATAAGCCCCTTAGTTATTAGTACCAATACCTCAATCTCGCGGGTGGAAAGTATATCCTGATGAGGGTGGTAGGCAGGGATAGGGGCATGCCCTTTACCGGATAGCCATCATGATGAGCGTGTTGGTGAAGCTTCAGGATATTCTTTACCAACATTTCTTCCGGTTCGTGAATGTTTAATACACGCACGCCCGAGAGCTGAAACTGCGGGCTGTCATTGGCTAGTACAATTGTTTTCCGGATACGTGGTAGAAAGAAAGCGGTGTGCTCTAGGTAGCTTTGCGCGGAAATAAAGTAATGAGCATACATATCCGGCGTGTCGTCCATTAACTCGCTGAAACGATGAAAAGTCCGAATCGTTGCCATGGGGATAATCCCTTCCAGAATTCCTTTCAGCCCGATGGCAGTTAGTGTATTCGGCTCTAGTATAGCTATTTCAGGTTTATTATTCATTGTTTTGGGGAAGTAAGTTAAAATTCACTCCAATATCTTATAGGCTGTTTTTCGATGTTACTTATTGAGAGATACCGAGGAAGCCGGCAACCGCTTCCGCACAACGTTCGCCATCTACCCCGGCGGAGACAATACCGCCTGCGTATCCGGCACCTTCTCCACAAGGGAATAGGCCGTTGACTGTGGTATGTTGCAGCGTATCTTTATCGCGCACAATACGTAAAGGCGAGGATGTCCGGGTTTCTACTCCGATCATAACGGCCTCATTGGTGAGGAAGCCCCGGCTGCTACGCCCAAACTGTTGGAAACCCAGAGATAATCTTTGCGTGATAAATTCGGGCATCCAGAAGTGAAGCGGAGAGGAGATCAGCCCCGGACTATACGACGATTCGGGTAGGTCATAACTCAACTTCTTACGTGTAAAGTCCTGCATACGTTGAGCGGGAGCCGTTTGGCGTCTGCCGCCCTGCAACCAAGACTGACGTTCTAACTCTTCCTGAAAGTGTAGAACAGCTAGCAAATCTGTGCTCATGGTGGCTAACTGCGTGTTGCTCAGTGTCGGGTTGAGCGCGAGTAACTGTTCCCGTTGTTGTGCAGCCAACTCTTCGCTTTCTATTTTCAATTTCTCCTGTAAGAGGTCTTCGGGCTGTATTTCTACCACCATTCCCGAGTTGCTCCAGCGTGATCCGCGGTTGGAAGGAGACATCCCATTTACGACCACTTGTTCCGGTCCGCTTGCGGCAGGAACGATAAACCCACCGGGGCACATACAGAAACTGTACACTCCTCGTCCTTCGACTTGGGTCACAAAGCTGTATTCGGCAGCCGGAAGATGCTTACCCCGTCCGTCCCGGTTGTGGTATTGAATCTGGTCGATCAGCAACGAAGGGTGTTCCAAACGAACACCGACAGCAATCCCTTTGGCTTCCATCGCTACATCGTTTGCAGCCAACCAGCGATATACATCGCGGGCGGAGTGTCCGGTAGCGAGAATAACAGGCCCCAGAAAAGTATTACCGGTATTGGTTTCTACCCCTTTGATCTTGTTCGCTTCAATAATGAGTGCGTCCATTCTGGTCTGGAAGTGAACTTCACCGCCACACTCCAGAATGGTGTTGCGCATATTCTCGATTACCCGTGGTAATTTGTCTGTCCCGATATGCGGATGTGCATCTGCCAATATTGCGGTAGAAGCACCATGCTGGCAAAATACATTCAGTACTTTATCTACATTGCCTCTCTTCTTACTGCGGGTGTACAGTTTGCCATCCGAGTAGGCACCTGCACCTCCTTCGCCAAAACTATAATTTGATTCCGGGTCGACAAGATGCTCCCGGTTGATCTGAGCCAAATCTTTTTTCCGCTCGCGTACATCCTTGCCACGTTCGATAACGATTGGACGCAGCCCCAACTCGATGAGTCGTAGCGCAGCGAATAAGCCACCGGGGCCTGCACCGACTACAATAACCTGCGGTTTTCCTTCTACATTATGATAGGTCGTATGCTCGTATTCGTCTTCTTTAGCCATCTCATTGGTGTAAACCCGTACCTTCAGATTTACGAAAATCGTTCGTTGCCGTGCATCAATGCTTCGTTTCAAGATGCGGATAGCGGTCATGTCGCGCAGCTTGATACCTTTTTCATCCGCTAGGAATTCTTTCAACTGCTGTTCGTTGGCAGCTATTTCGGGGAGTACACGTACTTGATATTCGTTGGTCATATGTTGAGTGGAGATTTTGAAAAGTTATTTATTATATAGTTTTTGATTTGCAGCCTGCTGCATCAATTTCCCTTTTAGTTTTATCCAAATAATGCACGGAACGCTTCTTCTACTTTCCGTACCGGAACCAGTTCGATCTTTATCTTCTTTCGGTCGATTCCTTGCAGGTTGTATTTAGGTAGCAGGAAACGTTTGAAACCGAGTTTTTCCGCTTCTCCGATTCGTTGTTCGATTCGGTTGACGGGACGTATTTCGCCTGATAAACCGATTTCTCCTGCCATACAAACTTCCTGCTCGATGGCTGCATCCATGTTGGAAGATAGAATGGCGCTAATCACTGCCAGGTCGATGGCGGGATCGTTAACCTTCAGCCACCGGCAATATTCAGGAAGACATCTTTTTGTGCCAGCTTGAAGCCGACCCGTTTTTCGAGAACAGCCAACAGCATATTCATCCGGCGAATATCAAATCCCGTAGCCGAACGCTGCGGATTGCCGTATACAGCCGAACTAACCAAAGCTTGTGTCTCTATCAGGAAAGGACGTACCCCTTCGATTGCGGAAGCGATAGCTACACCGCTCATTCCCTCGTGATCTTGGTTCAGCAGAAGTTCCGACGGATTGCTAACCTGACGCAGCCCGTCTTGCCGCATTTCATAAATACCCAGTTCGGCTGTGCTACCGAAGCGATTCTTTATGCTGCGCAGGATGCGATACATATAGTGCTGATCACCTTCAAACTGGAGAACCGTGTCGACAATATGCTCCAAAACCTTCGGGCCGGCAATGCTACCTTCCTTATTTATATGACCGATCAGCAGTACCGGCGTATGGGTTTCTTTGGCAAACCGAAGAATAGCCGCGGAGCATTCCCGAACTTGCGCTACGCTTCCGGGAGAGGACTCAAGGCTTTCGGTAGAAATGGTTTGTATGGAATCGATAATAACTAAATCCGGATTGGTATTTTTGATGTGAACATAAATCTGTTCGAGTGACGTTTCGCAAACGATAAGACAATCATTGGAGATCTGTCCGAGACGGTCGGCACGCAGTTTCAACTGTCGCGCACTCTCTTCACCGGATATGTATAAGATCTTTCTTTCCGGCATTCGCAATACGGTTTGCAGCACCAAGGTCGATTTACCGATACCGGGTTCGCCGCCTATTAAAACCAGAGAGCCCGGTACTAAACCGCCTCCCAGCACGCGATTTAGTTCTTCATCGTGCATGTCGATTCTTTCTTCTTCGCCCGGTTCTATCTCACTGAGCGAAAGGGGCTTTGCTTTAGGCGTTTCAAGGCCTCCCATTGCCCGTCGGTTGCTTGGCTCTTTCCGTACAATCTCTTCTACATACGTATTCCACTCCCCACACGATGGGCATTTGCCTACCATTTGGGAGAATCCTGTCCACAGTTACTACACACATATACGGTTTTCTCTTTAGCCATCTTCTATCTTTTTCTTTTTGGAACTCAAACCCTACAAAAGTAGATATAAACTGGGCAATGTCAAAACAATAGCTCAAAAAACGGAAGCAATACATCCGAACTAAATAAAAAAACTCCTATTACGTGGTGAATAGGAGTCGTCTGTTCTTTTAGATGGTAATTTCGCCCGCAATGGATTGATTCATACGTTCGCGCACCTCATCGGGCGTATACCCATGTCCGAGTAAGAACATTAATTTGGTGACAGCCGATTCGGTTGTGCTGTCATAGCCGCAGACAACGCCTGCTTGTATCAGTTGATAGCCTGTCTCATACCGCTCCATCTCTACGGTACCAGCGTTGCATTGTGTGACGTTGACTATGACGATGCCTTGTTTGCTCGATTCACAAAGTCGGCGTATGAACCATTCCTTGCGAGGAGCGTTTCCCGATCCATAGGTTTCCAGTACAATTGCTTTTAATCCTTCAATCTTTAAGATAGCCGTAATCACATTCTCCTGAATGCCGGGGAAAAGCTTGAGTACAACCACATTGGTATCTAGCAAATAATGAGGTTTCAACTCGCTATCTTCCGTGTAAGAGTCAATCTGCAAGTTTTTGTATTTGATGTGAATCCCGGCTTCGGCCAGCACCGGATAATTAAACGAACGGAATGCGTTGAAATTCTCCGCATTCATCTTTGTTGTACGATTACCTCTCATCAGGTGATTCTCGAAGAAGATACAGACTTCCGGAACCAGCGGTTTGCCTTCACCATCATGTGCGGTGGCTATCTCAATGCTTGTCATTAGATTTTCTTTACCATCGGTCCGGAGTACACCGATCGGCAGTTGCGAGCCGGTGAGAATAACAGGTTTGGTCAATCCTTCCAACATAAAACTTAAAGCGGAAGCGGTGTAAGCCATTGTATCTGTCCCATGCAAAATAACAAACCCATTATAGAGATGGTAATTATCGTTTATGATTCGAACCAATTTCCGCCAAGCCTCCGGCTCCATGTCGGAAGAATCCATTGGAGGATCGAACTGATAAGTGACGATCGGGAAGTTAAATTTTTGCAATTCGGGAATATGTTTCTGTAATTGCTCAAAATTGAAATTCTCTAATGCTCCTGTTTCGGCATTTTCAATCATACCGATTGTTCCGCCGGTGTATATTAACAAAACGGAAGCGTTTGGGTTTGTTGTCATCTGGTTTTAAACTGTATTATTCGCAAATATAAGAATATGTTTTATAAAAATGTAGCAAAGTGTCATAAAAATAAGGGGGCTATAGGGGGTGCTGAGGATTGAAATGATTCTTTTTATTAGAAAATAATCGAAAAAAGTGATAGTTTGAATGTTTTTATTATTACTTTTGCGACACTTATCAAAACAAATGTAGAAAAAAGGTATATGATGAAGTACTATCCGCATACAGTCACATCCATGTGCACCACCACCCTTAGGGGTTGAGGATAGTATTTGTGTATCTACGTGATTCACGCCTATAAGACTAGGCAAAAACAATTTTTAATTTATTCGTAAACAATCAATCGTCCTGTATTTAAAAGTGATTACACAGGGCATTGTATTAAATAAGTATCTTCATGAAAGTAATGAAATTCGGCGGGACATCCGTAGGTTCCGTGGACAGCATTTTAAGCGTAAAGAGAATTGTTGAGTCGGCCAACGAGCCGGTTATTGTTATTGTTTCCGCTTTGGGAGGCATAACCGACAGATTGATTAACACATCGAAGATGGCAGCCACCGGTGACCCGGCTTACGAAGGAGAATTTCGTGAGATTGTTTTTCGCCATGTAGAGATGATTAAAGAAGTTGTTCCGGCTGGTGAAAGGCAAGTAGGGTTGTTGCGACGTATTGGTGAACTGCTAAATGAACTGAAAGATATTTTTCAGGGAGTTTATCTGATCAAAGATCTCTCTTCAAAAACAGCCGATACCATTGTAAGTTATGGTGAACGATTATCGTCGGTCTTGGTTGCCGAACTGATCGAAGGAGCCGAATGGTATGACTCACGTACCTTTATTAAAACTGAAAAGAAACATAATAAGGATACACTGGATGTAGACCTTACCAATAGTTTGGTGAAAGCGGCTTTTCAAAAGATACCGAAAGTGGCTTTAGTGCCGGGATTTATCTCTTCGGACAAGACAACCGGAAACGTGACCAACCTGGGACGTGGAGGTTCCGATTATACCGCTTCTATCATTGCAGCAGCGCTTGATGCCAATAGTCTGGAGATCTGGACTGATGTGGACGGCTTCATGACTGCCGATCCGCGGGTTATCTCTACCGCTTATACGATTGCTGAATTGAGTTATGTAGAAGCGACCGAGCTTTGTAACTTTGGCGCTAAAGTGGTTTATCCGCCAACCATCTATCCGGTCTATCATAAAAATATTCCTATATTAATAAAGAATACGTTTAATCCTGACGGTGTAGGCACTGTTATCAAGCAAAATGTAACCAGTCCGGAATGTAAAGCGATTAAGGGTATCTCGTCTATCAACGATACAAGCCTGATTACCGTACAGGGACTCGGTATGGTAGGGGTAATTGGTGTCAACTACCGCATATTCAAGGCGCTGGCTAAAAACGGAATCAGTGTATTCCTTGTGTCGCAAGCTTCTTCGGAGAACAGTACTTCGATTGGCGTGCGTAATGCCGATGCCGATCTTGCTTGTGAAGTCCTGAATGATGAATTTGTCAAAGAGATCGAAGTTGGAGAAATCTCGCCGATCTTGGCCGAGAGAGATCTGGCTACGGTAGCTATTGTAGGCGAAAATATGAAACATACACCGGGTATTGCCGGTAAGTTGTTCGGTACATTGGGCCGCAATGGTATTAACGTGATAGCTTGTGCACAGGGAGCTTCGGAAACCAACATCTCGTTTGTAGTCGATTCTAAGTCCTTGCGCAAATCGCTCAACGTAATTCATGACTCTTTCTTCCTCTCCGAATTCCAGGTACTGAACCTGTTTATTTGTGGAGTGGGTACGGTAGGAGGAAGCTTGGTTGAGCAGATTCGAAGCCAACAACAGAAACTTATGGTAGAAAATGGCTTGAAGCTGCATGTCGTAGGTATTATCGATGCTTCGAAAGCGATATTCAGCCGTCAGGGATTTGACTTGGCTAACTTCCGTGAGGAACTCAAAGATAAAGGAAAAGAAAGCTCGTTGGAAGCCATTCGCGAGGAAGTGGTCGGCATGAATATCTTCAACTCAGTATTTGTTGACTGTACTGCCAGCCCGGACATTGCTTTGCTCTATAAGGATTTCTTGCAACATAATATTTCGGTGGTAGCTGCCAATAAGATCGCGGCCTCTTCGGCTTACGAAAACTACCGGGAACTGAAAACAATTGCCCGCCAACGTGGTGTGAAGTTCTTGTTTGAAACTAATGTTGGAGCCGGACTCCCAATTATTAACACTATAAACGACCTGATTCACAGTGGAGACAAGATATTGAAGATTGAAGCTGTTCTTTCGGGTACGCTGAACTATATCTTCAATAAGATCAGTGCCGATATTCCTTTTAGCCGTACCATCAAGATGGCGCAGGAAGAACGGTACTCCGAACCCGATCCACGCATCGACCTGAGTGGTAAAGATGTGGTTCGTAAACTGGTGATTCTGGCTCGTGAGGCAGGTTACTGTATTGAGCAGGAAGATGTGGAGACCAATCTTTTTGTACCGACTGATTTCTTCGATGGCTCGTTGGATGACTTCTGGAAACGTGTACCGAGCCTGGACGCTGACTTTGAAGCACGCCGCCAAGTCTTAGAAACAGAACATAAGCATTGGCGTTTTGTTGCCAAGTTAGACAATGGCAAAGCATCCGTAGGCCTGCAGGAAGTAGGAGCCAATCATCGTTTTACGGCTTGGAAGGTAGTAATAATATCATCCTATTGACGACCGAGCGCTACAAAGAGTATCCGATGATGATTCAGGGATACGGTGCCGGAGCCGATGTAACAGCTGCCGGAGTATTTGCCGACATCATGAGTATTGCAAACGTTTAATTGTCTGTCTTATGAAACATATTATCATACTGGGTGACGGAATGGCCGACTGGCCTGTGAAGTCACTGGGAAACAAGACGCTTTTGCAATACGCAAAGACGCCTTATATGGATCTATTAGCCCGAATGGGACGTAACGGAAGATTGGCAACAGTGCCCGCCGGATTTCATCCGGGAAGCGAAGTAGCAATATGTCTGTGCTTGGGTACAACCTACCTAAAGTGTACGAAGGACGCGGCCCGTTGGAAGCTGCCAGCATTGGGATTGATTTACAACCCGGTGAAATGGCTATGCGTTGTAACCTGATTTGTGTGGAAGAAGAGATTCTAAAGAATCACTCTTCCGGTCATATATCTACGGAGGAAGCCGATGTATTGATCCAATTCCTGCAAGAAAAGCTGGGAAACGATCGCGTACGCTTTCATTCCGGAGTACAATACCGCCATTTATTGGTGATCAAAGGAGGAAATAAACAGATTGATTGCACGCCTCCGCACGATGTTCCGCTAAAACCTTTCGGTCCGTTGATGGTAAAAGCTCTGGTGCCGGAAGCACAGGAAACTGCCGATCTAATAAACGAACTGATTCTGAAATCGCAGGAATTGCTGAAAGATCATCCGCTCAACCTGAAGCGTATGGCCGAAGGAAAAGATACGGCTAACAGTATTTGGCCGTGGAGTCCGGGTTACCGTCCGCAGATGCCATTGTTGGCTGATACCTTTCCGCAAGTAAAAAGAGGAGCCGTTATTTCGGCTGTCGATCTCATTAACGGGATCGGTTACTATGCCGGCTTGCGCCGTATAGCAGTTGAAGGAGCTACCGGACTTTATAATACCAATTATGAGAATAAGGTTGCCGCTGCCTCGAAGCGTTGAAAACGGATGATTTCGTTTATCTGCATATTGAAGCTAGCGATGAGGCCGGACACGAAGGAGATATCGACTTGAAATTGCTAACGATCGAGAATCTCGACAAACGGGCGGTAGGCCCTATCTATGAAGCGGTAAAAGACTGGGAAGAACCGGTTGCCATAGCCGTACTTCCGGACCATCCTACCCCTTGCGAACTTCGTACGCATACCTCTGACCCTATTCCTTTCCTGATCTGGTATCCGGGCATTAAGCCTGATGAGGTGCAGACATACGACGAAGAGGCTGCCTCTAATGGCGACTGCGGCCTGCTGAAGGAAGACGAGTTTATTAATTTGTTTATGAATTGTGGTGCTACAGAGTAAGTGCAAGTTGTAGCGCAAGAAGAAATAACGATTATGAATTATTATAGTACAAACAAGCAAGCGCCGATGGCTTCGTTGCAAGAAGCTGTTGTGAAAGGGCTTGCTTCCGATAAAGGGCTTTTTATGCCTGTAACCATCAAACCACTTCCGCAGGAGTTCTACGACACGATCGATACGCTGTCTTTCCAAGAGATAGCCTACCGGGTGGCAGACGCTTTCTTTGGCGAAGACATTCCGGCCGATATCTTGAAAGAGATCGTATACGATACGCTCAACTTTGATGTTCCTTTGGTACAGGTGACGGAAAGTATCTATTCGTTGGAATTGTTTCACGGACCGACACTGGCTTTCAAAGACGTAGGCGGACGCTTCATGGCCCGCCTATTGGGTTACTTCATTAAGAAAGAAGGACAGAAAGATGTGAATGTACTGGTGGCTACCTCCGGAGATACGGGGAGTGCTGTTGCCAACGGATTCTTGGGCGTAGAAGGTATTCATGTATATGTGCTCTATCCGAAAGGAAAAGTCAGCGAAATACAAGAGAAGCAGTTTACGACACTGGGACAGAATATTACGGCTCTTGAGATAGACGGAACGTTCGACGATTGCCAGGCTTTGGTGAAGTCAGCGTTTATGGATAAAGAATTGAACGAACACCTTTCGTTGACTTCTGCCAACTCGATCAATGTAGCCCGTTTCTTGCCGCAGGCTTTCTACTATTTCTATGCGTATGCCCAGTTGAAACGTGCCGGAAAAGCAGACCAATTGGTTGTCTGTGTGCCTAGCGGAAACTTCGGTAACATTACTGCCGGATTGTTCGGCAAACGGATGGGCCTTCCCGTGAAACGCTTCATTGCAGCTAACAACCGCAATGACATATTCTTCCAGTATCTGCAAACGGGCCAATACAATCCTCGCCCGTCTATTGCTACGATTGCCAATGCCATGGACGTAGGCGATCCGAGTAACTTTGCTCGCGTGCTCGATCTGTATGGAGCTTCTCATGAAGCGATTACCGCCGATGTTTCGGGAACTACGTATACCGACGAGCAGATTCGGGATACTGTAAAGGAGACATGGGAGAAACATCAATACCTGCTCGATCCTCACGGTGCATGTGGTTATCGTGCGTTGGAAGAAGGTTTGCAAGCCGGCGAGATCGGTGTGTTCCTTGAAACCGCTCACCCGGCTAAGTTTCTGGAAACAGTGGAAGCCATCTTAGGTGAAAAGGTAGAGGTGCCTGTCAAACTACAAGAGTTTATGAAGGGAGAGAAGCAAAACCTGTCGATGACAAAAGAATTTGCGGATTTCAAGAACTACCTGCTTGCTCTCTAAACTGATTGCCTAACCTTGGAATTGGTTTAATCGAATAAGTTATTTGTGCCACTGCAGTGGCACAGCCGTGCCATCGCATTGTCACAGTTGTGCCAGTACGGTGGCACAACTGTTTCCACCCGTTGGCACGATCGCAACAAACCGATGCCCTAGTTATGTTCTCTATAAGAAAGCAAAGAACACAACCGGTATCTGAAGTGATCCCTTTGCATATCGCATAAATCTACCGGCATTGATTCGGAGAATTAATGCGTTCTTTAAAAAAAAGAGACTAGTCATATGAATAATTGTGAACTTAATACGTGAGGAAAATAAGGTATTCTCCTGTGCAATGAATGGTGAATTCATTGGCTGTTGCTTCATTCAGCGTCCCTTGCCACCAATTGTTGAAATCGCTCAGTGGGTAAAACAAGCCTTCGCCTCGTAGCCCTTTGGCGTTGAAGTTGAAGATCGATACTTGTTGCCCGACTTGTGAAGCGAATGTTTGCGTATGTTGTATCGGAATGAATACTCCGTAATCGGTAAACATACGTACCTCAATCCCACTTCTCATGTAGTCGATGAGCAAGCTGATGTTTCCCAGTGTATGATCTTCCCGTTTCCCGGTCGCTCCTACGATCGCAATATTCCGTACGCCTTTCTTTTGCAAGTAATGTACAGCTTTAGTCTGGTCGTTGGTCTCCTGATCGGGAATATGTTGAATGAGATCGGCATATTTCACACGGTTTTCCGGTGAAAGCGAATCACCGTCACCGATGATCACATCCGGTGTACGGCCGCGGGAGATGTATTCGTTGGCGGCTCCGTCGCAACAGACCACATAACGGGCTTCTTCCAATAATTGCAGAGGAAGTGGGAGAGACGGATATTCGCCTTTGGCAAGTATCACGGCTTCAGGGATATATGCTTTGTTTATCATTGGGCTTTCATCATTTGCTTCCATTTGAAGTAGCCAAAGATAGCGATAATGGAATAAAGTCCGTATAAACCGGACGTAAAATAAAGCTCTTTGTAGATATAGAGTCCGCAGCACACGATGTCGACAATGATCCAAGCGAACCATTGCTCTACGAACTTACGTGCCAACATCCACATCCCGATAATACTCAGTGCGGTGGTGAAACTGTCGAGCCAAGGGACGTTACTGTCGGTATAGCTGATTAAGATCCAGGCAATTCCTAGAAAAGCAATCAGGCAAACGGCCGTTACCGGCAGATAGAAACGAAGTGGCATATGGGTGATCGGAAGTTCATCCGGTGCATCGGCCTCCGCTTTCTTCTTCGCTTTGCTCCAACTTCCCTTCATCCATATCGCCCAACCGTAGGCAGCTGCTATCAGGTAGTAGATATTGATGCCGACATCCGCGTATAGGCCGGCATCATAGTACACAAAGATGTAGATAGCAGGCATCACGACGCCTGCTATCCATAAATAAATGCTCGCCCGGTATTCCAGCCACAAGTAAATGAGGCCGACAAAGGTACCGAAGATTTCGAGGTAATTCAACTCCATATAGTTCGATTAAAAGCGAATCGATAAATGTCCCAGTACATTGGTTCCGGCCTGTGCGGCATAACCGGCAGAGTCTACCCGATGGTTTACATCTTTGGCATACGAGCTGGAAGCCCATCCGTTGTTCTCATACTCCTCGTTGAAGAGGTTGTAGACAGTAAAGCCCAGTGTTACTTCTTTCACAACTTTCTTCGGTTTGAACGTATAGGCCAGGTTGAGGTTGCTTACAAAGTATTTATCCAATGTCAAAGCTTCCACCTCGGCATTGGTCATATACTGTTTGCCTACAAATTGCGTCTGAAGAGAAGCATCAAACCCATTGTACGTGAAAGCGAAACGGTTGTTCAGCAAGAAGTCCGGTGAGAAAGCGATACGGGTACTTTTATGAGTGACATCGACTACTTCTAGTAATTTCCAACCATCGTACACCGGAATGCTTTCTACGAAGTCCTGAATGCGGTTTTTGCTCCATGTCGCATTGATATCCCAACGGAACCATTTGCATGGTTTGATACCGAACATCAGCTCGACTCCCATGCGATAGCTGTCCGGTACGTTCTCCGTCAGCGCCTCACCGATGTCATTCAATGAACCGGTCAACACGAGTTGGTCGGTGTAATCCATATAATAGAAATTAGCTCCTGCTGTCAGCCATTCGTTCGCAAAGGCATATCCCAGTTCATAATCCAACAGCTTTTCCGCTTTCGGATAGGCACTTGGGTCGCCGTCGGTGTAGTTGTTGCGTGTCGGTTCTTTTTGGGCGACAGAGAAAGAAGCATAAGCCCGTTGGTGTGGTGTGATGCTCCAGTTAAGTCCTACTTTGGGATTGAAAAAATCGAATTTCTTATCTACAGCCAATGGGCGAAGTGCCAATTGGTTCCAGTCGTATTTATCGTTTACGCCGTCGATGGTGTAATTGATGTGGCGATACTGAAGATCGGCATAGGCGCTCAACTCGTTGGTCAGGTCGTAGCTGGCTTTCAAATAGATATTACCATCCGTTTTGCGGGAGTTATTGCGGTAGTACTCATGTCCCGGATCCAATGCTCCGATATAGTTTTTCAACCAGATCACCTTCCCGAAGTTATTGCCGCGGTATTGGTTGAGTCCGCCACCCAACGAAGCTGTCAGGCCTTTGCCGGTATAGTTGAGCGAGAATACTCCTCCACCAAACTTATTATCCATCTTCTTTTGGCGAACCAAATCACTTGCTGATACTTCTTTTCCATCGAGCATGAATGGTTTGAGTCCGTATTCGACCAGCGTTCGGCCATCTTTATATTCCTCGTAGTAACCGTCTCCCTTGGTATAGTGTAACGCCAGGTTGAGGTTCCATATCGGTGAAAATGCATGATTAAAGAGTAACTGGTAATTCTTTTGCAGGTAATTGTCAGTCTGATCGTCATAAAAATGTTGCTTACCGTCATCCCCTTTATATTTACCACACGAATTGTATCGTCTGCCATGTTCAGCCATCTCTTCTTTGCTGGCATAGTTCCAGGCGTGATACGTTTTCTCTTTTCCGGCAAAGGCGATCAGTTTGACCGACGTGTTTCCGGCAAAGTAGCCCCCTTGCAGATAGTAGGAGCTCAAGTCCACCGATGCTCGATCGATGTACCCGTCCGTGCCGATGTTGGACAGTCGGGCATCGAATGTCCAATGGTTATTGATCAGTCCCGTTCCTACTTTGACTGTTTCCTTATGGGTATTGAACGATCCGTAGGAACCATTGAACTCGGCGTAAGGTTTCATCGATGCGCTTTCGGTCTGCATATTGACACTGGCACCGAATGCTCCCGCTCCGTTGGTTGATGTACCGGCTCCCCGTTGCACTTGCATATCTTTTACGGAAGAAGAGAAGTCGGGCATATTGACCCAGAACAAATTGTGGCTTTCCGCATCGTTCATCGGTATGCCGTTTACGGTGATATTGATACGTGTAGCATCCGTTCCGCGCACCCGGAGGGTGGTGTAACCGATTCCGGCCCCGGCATCGGAGGTAGTCAGCGTGGAAGGTGTCATACTTAGCAGATAGGGTATATCTTGTCCGAAGTTAACCTTTTTAAGTTCCATCTGACTGATATTGGTGTAAGCGACCGGTGTCTTGGAAGTAGCACGTGTAGACACTACTTGTACCTCTTGTAAGTTGATAACTCGAAGGCTGTCGGACTCAGTATGTCTCTGTGCCTGTACAAACGTGAAGCCGATACCCGTCAGGGCAACAGCCATCATTACATTCTTTTTCATTTCGTTAATTTGTTAGTTCTCTACGCCGGCATTACCCGGTTCAGATTCCATGGGTATGTTCTCAGCCCGTCATATTAAGGCACCCCTACTCAGCGAATCGACTGCAAACTTAGTTTTTTTACAGCAAGAATGCAAGAAAATCTTTTGTAATTAGAGGAAACAGTGTAATTTTGCTACGCAAATAAAATATAGAAGTAACTCTTTTTATTGACTTTAATACATATAGGTATGTTACTATTATTACAAGCAACTCAGTTGGCGGATTCCATTCAAGCAGGCGCAAAGGATATAGTCGAACAGGCAATGGATAAAGCAGATGGTCTGGATAAGTTATCGTTTATAACCGAACAACTTGTTGATTTCGGTATACGTGCCGGAGAACGTATTTTAATTGCGACGATTGTTTTCGTTGTCGGGCGTTTCCTTATTGCGTTACTCAATAAGTTTATCGGGCGTTTGATGGATCGTCGGAAAGTTGATGTCAGCATTAAAAGTTTTGTCAGGAGCTTAGTCAATATACTGCTGACTGTTCTGCTGATTATTTCGGTGGTCGGAGCTTTGGGAGTTGAAACAACTTCGTTTGCGGCTTTACTTGCATCTGCCGGTGTAGCTATCGGTATGGCATTGTCGGGTAACTTGCAGAACTTCGCCGGTGGCTTGATCATTTTGTTGTTTAAACCTTATAAAGTAGGCGATTGGATCGATAGCCAGAGCGTAAGTGGAACGGTGAAAGAGATTCAAATCTTTCATACAATACTTATTACAGCAGACAATAAAATGATTTATGTACCTAATGGTGCGATAAGTAGTGGGGTTGTTGTAAACTATAGCAATCAGAATACCCGACGGGTCGAGTGGATTATCGGCATTGATTATGGCGAGGACTATAATAAGGTCGAACAAATTGTTCGAAAACTATTGGCGCAGGATAAGCGTTTGCTAGATGATCCGGTACCTTTTGTGGCTCTCCACGCTTTGGATGCCAGCAGTGTGAATGTGGTGATACGCGTCTGGGTGAAAAGAGAAGACTATTGGGATGTCTATTTCGATATAAACAAAGAAATTTACGAGACCTTTAATGCGGAAGGTATCAACTTCCCATTTCCGCAGCTTACATTGCATAAAGGAAGCTGATATTCTCGTATTTATTTTCATAAACAATCAGGGCTGTTGAAAAGACAGCCTGATTGTTTATAATACTCTTTATGATTATTCGAAGTCTTCTTGCTTAAGGCCGAAATAACCTGCCAGTTCCTCTTCTTCTTCGGCTACTCCTACCAACCGATTGATTTTACTTCGCGTATCCAAATCGGTGAAATACTTTTCTACGACCTGATAAAGATCGAAGTTGTTAGTTGAACCTGCGGCTAATTCAAGAGACTCTACTACTTTTTCTACTGCTTGATGTATCTTCTGTTTGTCGATCAGATGCAGTTCGTTGCTATGAATCAAATATTTTTCCATGTTTGCTATATTTTAAAAAGTTTTGGTTTCTAGATAACATTCCGATATTGCATAAAGTTCAGTGAGCAAATCACATCTAACATACATTAAGTTTAAGAATTAAAACGCATAATAAAGGTACTTCCTTTCCCCAGTTCGCTGTCTACTGTCAGGCTGCCGTTGTGCGCTTCCATAAAATCCCGGGAGATGGATAATCCCAAGCCACTTCCTTGTACCTTCGTACCCGGTACCCGGAAGTAATGATCGAAGATGCTCTTATGATAACGCGGGTCGATTCCTTTACCGAAATCTTGCACGTACATTTCTACCGTACCCGTATCTGTCTGACGTGCACCGATAATCACCCGTCCGTTTTCCGAGGAGTAACGAATGGCATTAGATAGCAGGTTGGTTAAGACCCAGGCAACCTTTTCACTGTCGACAAAGAGTTTGCCTATCTTGTCTTCCGGATATTCCACTTCAATCTGGATGTTGAATTTTTCAGCCTGCACACGATTCGCTTTGATGGCGTACTCGATCAACTCGATCGGTTTGGTTATCTTCGGTTTCAGTTGTAGCTTGCCCGATTCTACCTGAGTCATATTCAGTAACTCCCCGATGATGCTCAACAAACGTTCGCTATTCTCTTTGATGCTGTCCGCCAAATCTTCCTGTTCACCGTTGAGTGCGCCAATGCGTTTGTCCTCCAGCAATTGCAAACTCATTAGAATGGCAGATACCGGTGTCTTTAATTCGTGTGAAATGGTAGATATGAAAGAAGTCTTTGCTGAATCCAACTCTTTGAACTCTGTTATATTTCTCAGCATGATGACGTATCCTTGTTTCTCCAAGGTCACCCCATTCTTGCCGGGTTGTGTAATTCCCATGTATTTAACCTGAAAAAAACTTTCTTTGTTGTCGGCATAGATCTTCAACGGCTCTTTCTTTTCTCTGGCCTTTTCCTTGCTTTCGGTAGCAGTCTCTCCCGGATGGCTAACTAACTCTCGGATTAGTCGGCGAAGCAAGTCGTTGCGCAAGGCAATCTCTTCGGCTGATTTCTGAATGATTTCAGTACGTTTCAGGTTGAGAACACTCAATGCCTCATCGTTGATAAAGAGAATCTCCAGTTCGTTGTTCAGTCCGATGATTGGTTCGTTGAGGCTGTTGATTATGGTCTCCATATACTTTTTAGCAGCCTTCATGTCGGATAACGTACTGGCATGATAGTCGGCCAGACGTTTTGCCATACGATTGAAGTTCTTCGAAACTTCGATAAACTCCTGATTATTGCCCAGATCAAGTCGCTTTTCATAATTATGGTTGGCTATTTCTTGAATACCTCCCGTAATCTCCTTGATTGGGTTACTAATGGAGGCGGGCAGACGCACCCAGATTCCAACACCTGTGCAGATACATGCTACCCCTACGATGGAGATCCAAAGCAGCGCCCGTTGTAGTCCGAGATCGGCTGCCGGACTATTCGGCTCAGTAGCGGTCAATATTTGCAGGTTTACCACGGAGAGCATTACCAGCAATACAATCATTGCCACCAAAATACCAATGGCTAATGTTAGTTTCGTCTTTATATTCATACAGATATTGTTTTAAGTAAGTATAATTAAATCAGTGTCCGTCTCAGCTAGAAAGTGGAGGAACTTCTTATATTTGGGTATGTTTACCAAAACCATCGGGAAGCTAAAAGCCGGATGTCCCATACAGACCGTTGTGATTTGACGATCGCGACAAGTCTCAATTATTTCGTCTATGATGTTCGAGGAGGCTACTTGTATGACTTCGCCTCCAAGTTCGGTTACGAGGTTGAAGTGATTTAGCAAATGTCGCTGTGTAGCCAATCGGATTCTGTCACTGCTCTCGGCCGGCGTTTGCACATAGAGTACATAAAACTCCGTGTTGTAGCGGGAAGCAAGGCGGGCTACTTTGCGAATAATATGACGCGGTGTCTTTTCGTTGCTACTGATGCAACCCAAGAACTTCTCATGACGTACTTTCTTATCTCCCGGAATCACTTCGTTCTCCACCTTTTTCCCAATCTTGAAAGCGACCTCTTTCAAGGCCAGCTCGCGGAGTTGGAGGATGTTCTCAGTCTTGAAGAAGTTGTTCAGGGCCAGTTGTACTTTCTCCGGGCTGTATATTTTACCCGCTTTCAACCGGTTGACCAGTTCTTCGGCAGTCAGGTCGATATTTACTACCTCGTCGGCATCTTGCAATACTTTATCGGGGATGCGTTCTTTAATCTCAATACCGGCAATGCTTTTCACCTCTTCGTTCAGGCTTTCAATGTGCTGAATGTTGACTGCGGAAATCACATTGATACCGGCATCCAATAGTTCGACTACATCTTGCCAACGTTTTTCATTGCGGCTACCTTCTATATTCGTATGGGCTAATTCGTCTACAATTACCAGCTCCGGATGTAATTGGATAATTGACTCCAAGTCCATCTCCTCCAATTCTTTCCCTTTGTAGAAGACTTTTTTACGAGGTATGACAGGCAATCCTTCCAATAAAGCTTCCGTTCCGGCCCGTCCGTGGGTTTCGATGTAGCCAATTTGTACATCGACACCGTTGTCCAGCATCTCGTGTGCTTCTTGCAGCATACGATAACTCTTCCCTACACCGGCTATCATACCGATGTAAATCTTGAATCTTCCACGCCTCGAGCGTTTGATCAAGTCTAAAAAGTATTGTACGTTTTCCTCTCTTTTCTTCATGACACTTGTTTGCTATACGATATAAGGATCAAGATTAAATTTACGGCTCGACTATTTGGCTGATTTATCCAATACGATATTCAGTTTGAGTACATTGACTTTCTTGGGGCCGAAAAGTCCCAATAGAGGAGCTTCAACAGCTTGGTCGACCAATGCCTTGACTGTTTCTTCGGACAGGTGGCGTGCTTGCGCTACTCGTTTCACCTGTACGTAGGCAGAGGCAGGGGTTATATCCGGGTCCAGACCGGAACCACTAGCGGTAACCATCTCGGCAGGAACTTCCGCACGATTGAGATAGGGATGATGAATTAAGAAGGTGTCGATGCGAGCTTCGACTTCCTTCAGGTAAGCTTCGTTTGTCGGTCCTTTATTGCTTCCTGCGGAGCGCGTAGCATCGTATCCGTCACCGGCATAGGAGGGGCGTCCCCAGAAATATATATCTTGCGTGAATTGCTGGCCGATATGGGTAGAACCTACGACTTTCCCGTCAACAGTTAGCACTTCGGCATCCCCGGAATTTGGTCCGGCTACCTGTGCAAATATCCACAATACCAATACATAGCATATGGCAAAGAATGCGCAGAATACAAGAGTTAGTCTGAATGATTTGATTAAATTCTTCATTGTTACTTCATTTATTAAAAGAAAAGTCCTACCAATAAATCGATCAATTTAATACCGACGAACGGAGCCAGAATTCCGCCTACTCCGTAGAGCAAGAGATTGCGTCGTAACAGAGCGGATGCACCGATCGGTTTGTACTGCACCCCTTTCAAAGCTAGCGGGATAAGTAAGGGGATGATTATCGCATTAAAGATAGCTGCCGATAAAATAGCGCTTTCAGGGCTATGCAGCCCCATAACATTCAGTGCCGCGAGTTGCGGGATAGAGACCATGAACAGAGCCGGGACGATGGCAAAGTATTTAGCCACGTCGTTGGCTATGGAAAAAGTAGTCAGTGTACCGCGGGTCATTAGCAACTGTTTGCCGATTTCGACAATCTCAATCAGCTTGGTCGGGTCATTGTCCAGATCGACCATGTTACCGGCTTCTTTGGCCGCTTGTGTGCCGCTATTCATGGCTACGCCCACATTGGCTTGTGCGAGTGCCGGGGTGTCATTGGTTCCATCTCCCATCATGGCAACCAGCTTACCGGCTGCTTGCTCTTTCTTGATATATTCCATTTTATCTTCGGGCTTGGCTTCGGCAATGAAATCGTCGACTCCGGCCTTCTCTGCAATGTGTTTGGCTGTCAACGGATTGTCCCCGGTTACCATCACTGTCTTGACACCCATTTTACGCAAACGTTGGAAACGTTCCTGAATACCCGACTTGATAATGTCCTGCAACTCGATAACTCCGGCTACTTTCTTGTTGATGCATACCACCAACGGTGTACCGCCATTGCTAGTTATATTGTGTATCACCTCTTCCGTTTCTGTTGGGAAAGCGTTTCCGGCAGCAACGGTAATGGTTCGTATGGCATCGAATGCGCCCTTTCGGATTTCCGTTCCGTCTTTGAGGTTGATGCCGGAACTTTTGGTCTCGGCGGTAAACTTAATCATACGGGCTCCTTCGATATTCAGGTTGCGCATGCGGAAACCGAGTTCCCGTCCCAACTCAATAATCGACTTACCTTCAGGCGTCTCGTCGGATGCCGAGGATAACAGACACGCTTCAACAAAAGCCTGTTCGTCCAATCCCGCAACCGGATAGAACTTAGTCGCCTTGCGGTTGCCGATGGTGATCGTACCTGTCTTATCAAGCAACAACGTATCCACGTCGCCGGCTGTTTCTACTGCTTTCCCTGACTTGGTGATAACATTGGCACGCAACGCACGATCCATACCGGCAATACCGATGGCGGATAGCAACCCTCCGATTGTTGTCGGGATCAGACAGACAAACAACGAGAGGAAAGAAGCAATCGTGATAACCGTACCGGTATAATCGGCTAACGGTTTTAAGGTAATACATACAATGATAAAGACCAGCGTAAAGGTTGCCAGCAGAATCGTTAACGCAATCTCATTCGGCGTTTTCTGGCGCGAAGCACCTTCCACCAAGGCAATCATCTTGTCGAGGAAACTTTCTCCCGGGCGTGTGGTTACCATCACTTTGATGTGGTCGGATAATACTTTGGTACCACCGGTGACCGAGCTTTTATCGCCTCCCGCTTCACGGATTACCGGAGCCGATTCGCCGGTAATGGCGCTTTCGTCAATCGAAGCCAATCCTTCGATAATCTCTCCGTCAGCCGGAATCGTATCACCGGCCTCGCAAACAAATACATCGCCTTTTTTCAATTGCGAACTGCTTATTTGCTCAATCTGGTCGTTTACTACGAGTTTGGCAGGGGTCTCTTCGCGAGTCTTTCGCAGACTGTCTGCTTGTGCCTTACCACGTGCCTCCGCAATGGCTTCGGCGAAGTTGGCGAAGAGGAGCGTAATGAATAGGATGACAAACACGCATGTGTTATAAGCGAATGATCCCTGTGTGTCATCAAATAGCGAGTAGATCATCACTACGGACATGATGGCTGTACAAACCTCTACGGTAAACATGATCGGATTCTTGATCATCATTCGCGGATTTAGTTTCACGAATGATTGTTTCAAACTATATAGTACCTGCTCTTTCTGAAGTAAGGCAGTTGATTTGCTATCTTTCATAATTCTATAAACTTAAATGTTCGGCAATCGTACTTAAGGCATGTGCTGGGAAAAAAGACAACGCTGCAACGATGAAGATTATAACAAATGTCATCACTCCGAAGGTAGCTGTGTCTGTGCTTAATGTTCCCGCACTTACCGGGATGAAGGTCTTTTTGGCAAGAATACCCGCGATAGCTACCTGTCCGATAATTGGGATAAAGCGTCCCAAAAGAAGTACCAATCCGGTAGAATAGTTCCAAAACCAGGTGTTGTCACCCAATCCTTCAAAGCCGGAACCGTTGTTGGCAGCGGAAGAGGTGAATTCGTATAGCATTTGGCTCAGTCCGTGATAACTCGGGTTGTTGAGCCATCCGCCTTCACTTGCCACCAATTGGGGAGCGTGTGTAAACAGATAAGCGGCCAGTGCCGTTCCCGATAGGATGATAAATGGGTGGAGTAGAGCAAGAATGGAGGCGATCTTCATTTCACGAGCTTCTACTTTCTTTCCTAAAAACTCAGGAGTACGCCCCACCATTAATCCACTGATGAAGACAGTAATAATAAGGAAAGTGAAATAGTTCATCCAACCAACGCCGACACCTCCAAACCAGGCATTGATCTGCATATTCAGCATCTCTACCATTCCGGAAAGCGGCATCATGGAGTCGTGCATACCATTGACCGATCCATTGGATGTTGCCGTAGTGGAACCAGCCCAAAAGGCAGTAGCCGCTGCACCGAGGCGTACTTCTTTACCCTCCATAGATCCGTTTGTTTGAGCAATACCCAAAGCGTCGATGCGTGGATTGCCTTGAGTCTCTTGTCCGATAATGACGCAGGTGCCTATCAGGTAGGCGGTCAGCATCACGCCGAATATGGTATATCCTAGTTTTTTGCGGTTGATATAGAAGCCGAAGGCCAAACACATAGCCATGGGTAGTAATAAGATGGAGCAGCCTTCTATCATATTGGTCAGGTACGTCGGGTTCTCCAACGGATGGGCGGAGTTGGCGCCAAAGTAGCCGCCACCGTTTGAACCGAGTTGCTTGATAGCGATGATGGCTGCTGCCGGTCCTTGCGAAATATGTTGGGTTGTTCCTTCGAGCGTGGTAACATCCATTTTACCATTAAATCCCATCGGAACGCCTTGAAGGATTAAGAACAGACCGGCAATGAGCGAAAGTGGAAGTAGAATGCGGGTGCAGCTTAATACGAGGAAGTTCCAGAAGTTGCCGATTGTTTGGGACGTCTTGGCAGCCAGTGCTTTCATTATACCTGCCATAGCGGACATACCTGTAGCTGCTGCGATAAACTGGAATAGCATTATAACAAACAACTGCGTGAAGTAAGTCAGGCCGCTCTCTCCGCTATAATGTTGCAGGTCACTATTCACCATGAAACTGATGCTTGTGTTGAATGCCTGATGAATGCTTTGCCCGATGTTTCCATCCGGATTGAGCGGAAGGCTACCTTGAGCTAGGAGAAGTACTATACCCCAGAAGAACCAGAAAAAATTGACAGTGAGCAAGGCTTTGAGAAATTGTTTCCAATTCATTTCCTCGTTCGGATTGATGCCGCTCAGTTTGAACATCAACCGTTCCAATGGTTTCATGAAGTCTAACCACGTCTTTTCTCCTTTATAAACCTTAGCTATGTATTTTCCCGTCGGATAACTGAGTAGCAACACCAAGACGAGTTGCGCTATAACACCTAGATATTCTGTATGCATAACTTTTCTTCTTTAAAATTTATCCGGCTTGATTAATACATAGATCAGATAGCCAAACATAATAATACCTATTAAAAATAATATTGTGTACCACATATTCTCTCCTTTCTTTAAATATTCTCAAACCAATCAATGCAAATATAAAACAACTTTATAAATGCTATAATACTGAGTAGGCAAACTGCAAATTCAACTGAAAAGACCTCCATAATTCGATCACGTTTTAATTTATTAGACTGTTTATACCTTAATAAACGAATCATGTGCCAAGTTTGTGCGACCGACCCTAAGCCTTTGATAGACAGTTGAACTTTTCAGCAATCCGAATAGGACGCAAAAAAGGAACCATTCCATTTTGAAAAGGTCTCCTTGTTGTTTTGGTAAGGGAGAGCGTTTACAGGTTTATTTTATACTCTTCTATTTTGCGGTAGAGTGTGGTTAAACCTATCTTCAACAGTCGCGACGCTTCAGTCTTGTTCCCATTGGTGTACTGCAATACTTTGGCGATGTGTCGGCGCTCGATAGTAGCGAGTTCGAAGTCGGATACATTCTTCCCGTCACTCTCCATCGTTACATTTTGCAGTTCCAAAGGTAAGTCTTGTAAGGTCAGTTGCTTATCGCAGACAATGACACTTCGTTCTATGGTATTTCTTAATTCGCGGATATTTCCTTTCCACTCGGCGTTCTTTAAGGTTGCCAGAAACTCCGGGGTCATGCCGGTAACTGTTTTATTTAGTTTAGCCGACAGCTGGTTTAGGAAGACAGTGGTTAATAACTCAATATCCTCTTTGCGCTCACGCAACGGAGGAAGATGAATTTGGAATACGGATAAGCGGTAGTAGAGATCCTCGCGGAAGTTTCCTTTCTCAATCTCTTTTTTGGGATCGCGGTTAGTCGCTGAGATGATCCGTACGTTAACTTGAGTAGGCTTGGTGTCACCAATCTTGATATATTCTCCGGTTTCAAGCACGCGGAGGAGTTTCGCCTGTAGTTCGAAAGCCATCTCACCGATCTCATCCAAAAAGAGAGTACCACGGTCGGCTACTTCAAACAATCCTTTTTTATCTTTTATAGCTCCGGTAAATGAACCTGCTTTGTAGCCAAATAGCTCACTCTCGAGCAGGTCTTTGCCAAACGCGGAACAATTGATCGCAACAAATTCGCCTTTTTCCCGGAGGCTGGCACGGTGAATAGCTTGGGCAAAGACCTCTTTGCCTGTTCCTGTTTCTCCGGTTAAGAGTACGGTGACGTCGGTTCGGGCAACCTTTTGCGCTAAGGATACAGCTTGTTGTACGCTTGGGGAGTTTCCTTGTATAGACTCAAACGAGTATGATGCCGGAACTGCGATTTTACCCTGATTCTTTTTAGCCTGCTGCATGGCACGACTAATGATCGGAATAATTTTATTGTGATCGTCTCCTTTGGTGATGTAATCGAATGCGCCGTTTTTAATAGCCTGCACTCCATCGGGAATATTGCCGTGAGCAGTTAGCAGAATAACTTCACACTCGGCATGGATCTTTTTAATTTCAGGAACCATATCAACTCCATTTCCGTCCGGGAGAAATACGTCGCAAAGTATCACTTGTGGGAGATGTTGTTTTAGCAATTTTAGGCCGGAAGAGAAATCGGTGGCTTGCAGCACTTCATATCCTTCAAGCTCCATCATTCGCGAGAGGAGTTTGCGAATCATAGGTTCGTCATCAATTATCAATAGCCTGTCCATAGGGAGTAAGATTATAACTATCGTACAAAATTAGGAAAATATATCTTCCGAATGAAGAAAAGAGGTTGATTTTTATGAAAAGGCATTTACAGCTGCTGTCCGCTTCTGATCATCAGGTGGCATATGTGTAGAATGTTTCTTCATCAACGGGGCCTAATATAAGCATTTTGCAGGATGTTTTACTTGAGTATGTTGTCATAGTCACTTTTTTGCATATCTTTCAGAATGTCAGTCATTTATATTGCGTCTTCTTTTTGATATCGCTTTATTTTGATGAGCGTTCAGCATGGCTTGCTTTCTCCCTGAAAAATAGAGTCTCTAATGAACCAAAGAGGCTTTTTTCAATCTATAATGTAGATCCCTATTCGTACATTTGTGCAGTCGTTTTTTCTAGTTATTCGCTCTAATTAGCTAACTCACATAATGTGCGACAGGTAATTCACATATTGTGGGACAGCTGTTCCACAACTGTGAGTCACCTGTTCCACATATTGTGCAACAGCTAAATCAAATGAGAAAAAATGTCTTTTTCTGGTTGTTTACTACTAACTATTGAAGGGAATTTGGTAAAGCATGCTACCTTTGGAAATGGGAGTTATTTATTAAAAAGCCGAGTCTCAAAAAAGTATGCGCATTGTATTGGTTTGTGGGATAGTGATTTATGCCAAAAAGTGACTTAGTCATACAGTCGATTGCATTTGTTCACTCACTTGAAAAACGCATCATGCAGGTTGATTAGCTATCGATGTAATGCATCTTCTAGCTTGCACTTAATGAGTAGTAGTGGTGAACAGTTTTTTCTAGCGTAGATTAACAAAGATTTATGTGTGGCTCTTCTCGTTTTAAACCGAAAGAAGCCGTTGCTACAAGTCTCGGACGTTTAATCCGAAGAACTTTCGCAACGGCTTCTTAGTTGGTTAGGTCAAATTATTGAAAGGGATTTTATGATAAGCTACTTATCCACGAAGTACCAATAGAGCTGTATTCAAACGTTCCAATAGTTTTCGTGACACACTCGGAACGAATATTCGCCCGAACAGGTTCCGGCGGCGTGTGTTGAGGCATATCACTGTTACATCTTTCTCTTCGATAAAGGAAGCGAGCGCGGCAGTGGTATCCGGTGAATCGATTAATTCATAATCGATGTTGAAATGCTTATATTTCTCAATAAAACGGGTTTTCATTTGGGCTAGTTCTTGTTCCGACCACACTTCCCTTTTCTTCTTCCTGTCTGGATTGATAATGTGAACCAGCGTGATTTTGATATCCGAATACAAGGACAAGATAGTCACCAATTTATGGAAATGCGTCATCTCCCTTGATTGCAAATTCGTTAGTATAGCGATATGCTTCACTTTCAAAATATCTTCTACACGGATTCCCTCAGGAACAGCCAGCACAGGGACATTAGTCATCTCAATAACATCGGCTGTCACATCACCGATAAAGTTGTTCTGATTGGCGTGACTACCTTTAGTTCCTAGTATGAGTAGGAAGGGTTTATACTCCAATACGAAGTTATCGATTTCTTCTTCTACAATGCCTTCCCGTATTGAATAGGAATAATTGACCGAAGGCCATTCCTTATCGGTGATTTTCTGGTCTATATCCCAACAAAGACTGAGCATTTGTTTGCGGGTGGTGTTCAATAACCCCTCTTCCGGCGACTCCTTTAGGTTGTCGGCAAAAGGAATATGTGAGGGGAAGTATATATTATTGTATACATGTAGGATCTTCACTTTGGCGTTTGTTTTTTGAGCGATGTTGAACGCCACCTGACACGCCTTTATAGAATAGGAGGAAAAATCTACCGCAACGAGAATGCGGCGACGTCCATCGTCTATTTTATAAGTATCCTGATCGCTATAGCTAAATAGCTGGTTGGCTTCTATCACTGCCATAGCTCTGGTCAAGTCAGCTGCTTTTACTTTGATGTAAAAGTTTTCGACAGCAGAATCGTTATCGTCTACTTTTTCCAGATAGGCCGATACACCTTCTTTTTCCAGAATGTCTTTTAATATACGGGCTTTTGCTTTTGTATGCGTAGCAAGTGTCAGTAGTTGTTCATTCATGATTTTCTTATTTATTGGTTCCTCGTTACAAAGTTAGTTTAATAGTAGAGGATGGTGATGATCTTATTGACTTTAAAAGTATTCCATTTATCTCTATCTGTGAATAACTATTGAAGTGTGATCCATATAAGGACATTTTTGCGGGAATAAGGGTCACGATTATCTCGCTTACTATACTGAACTTTGTAGTGCAGTCGGATGTTTGTGTGATGGACTGTGAAAACGTTGTTTAATTAAAAACGATTAGCCCATGAAAGTAGCCCTGTTTTTAAGAGATAAGAAGATGAAAGCGTTCAATACGAAAGCTGTTCGAGTTTTGGTATGTAGTATGCTTAATGATAGTATTGCCGATCTGGAAGAAAATAGTATTCCCAATCTCAATATCAATTACGTTTCCCTGTGGATGTTGAATAAGAAAGTTGATGTGATTTACATCCCGGAGGAACAGCCTGATGCTGCGGAATTCTTTAAGAAAATAGACATCTCGGTCAAGACTTATGACGATATAAAGACGAGCTCGGAGTTACATCCGTTCTTGGTATAAATCCGCTTAAGCGGATTTATACTTTCTCGCGATAATACTTAGGAGTCATTCCCGTGCTTTTCTTGAAGAAACGGCCAAAGTAAGACGGATTGGGGAAATTTAGCTCTTCAGATATTTGCAGTACGGTCAGATTGGTCGATTTTAGCATCATCTTGGCTCCCATGATGGCGGCTTGTTCAATCCACGAATTAATAGCTCTTCCGGTTTCCTTTTTCAGAACGGCTGATAAATATTTAGGTGAAATAAACATCTTGTCAGCATAAAAAGAAGCGGTTCTCCCGATTTTGAAGTGTTCTTTCAAAAGTGTCATGAACTGCTGTACAATCTCTTTGTTTCTGGACGACATCTTTTCACAAGGTGCGATATCCCCTTCCTGCTCCAGATAAATAGTTCCAATTTCCATTAGTAAAGAAAATAATAATCCTTTAATAATTTTCTCTTGAAATTGATTTTGCTTACCATTGAATGTCTCAATAATAAACGAGTGGTATCTTAAAAGATGTTGGATCTCTTCGGGGGTTACCTTGAGTATCGGATTCTCTGCGATTCTTCTAGGTAATTCAAAATTGTTCGGAAACGGTAGATCTGACAGGAAATCAATCGAACAGCAAAGTACTTCGACAACGTGGTTCTCACAATGATCTATTTTCTCTACGATTTGATTGGGTAGAATAATTGAAATACTATTCTCCTCCACTATATACTCTTTGAAGTTGATCTTTACTTTCCCACGCCCTTTCAGGCAGATAATAAAAACGATTGCATCGATAGAGAATGGATAGTCGAAAGAAATATCCAATTTATCTCTCTGGTTGTTAGATGCGATGAAGTTTTTGATGATGTAAGGAGAAGATTCGGAAATATCAGAGAATTTAAGTCTTTCCAGCTTGTTCTTTGTCATACTTATCAGTTTTTTTATTCACGCTCACTATTTTATAGAAAATTAGGTAATTGCAGCCCTAACTCATTATCTATGTCCTGAAGCATTGCTGCAAATATATCATATAATTGGTATAGAAGAGTCTTTTATTTCTTTAAATCGGCAAAAAGGAACATTATTGAGGCGAATTGGTACAGTGTGTATGTCGATAATGGACTTCCAAAAAGGTTATTTATGATATTATCCGCCTTTTAGATGCTTATTTATAGCTAAATCCTCCTTTTAAGGCTTTTTAAGCGGCAAAAAAGGCGAATGTGCAAATATGGACATTTATGGGGCATATAAGATGAGTAATTATTTGTTGAAAGCCGGGATCTTTGCAAACACAGAAATTAGAAAGAGTTAGGGCACATGTCCTACTTTTTTCGAAACATAGATTAAGTGGACTTATAATAATGAACGTTTAAAGAAAAAGTTGAAACAATGGAACAAAAAAATACGCAGCGGGTGGATAACCTGATATGGCGAGTTGCCAAGCAACTAAATAAAAGAAAGAGGGCTGTTCTGGAAGAATTTGACTTGACGTGCAGTCAGTATGATTTGCTTGCGGCCATATGGCAGAGCACGCGAGAAAAGAAGGGCGTGATTCAAGTCGATCTGGCAGAGAGAACGCAGATAGATCCGATGACTACCTCTACTATATTAAGAAATCTGCAAAAGCGCAACTTAATCATTCGCGAACGAGGGCTTGTGAATACCCGCACGGTTGAAATCGAATTAACCTATTCAGGGAGTAGGCTGTATCAAATAGCTAAGAAACAGATTGATCAGATGAGGGAAGAGACCTACCAGAGTGTTGATCAACAACAAATAATATCCCAATTATTAATATTATCCAATAAATTGAATAAATCAAACCATTAGAATTATGAAATTACTGAAGATTTTTTTTGGAACCACAGCTATGGCTTTATTGTTCACCTCGTGTGGAAATAAGGACAACTCAACAAGACAGGTTGTTGCACAAAAATATCCAACTACCGTAGTGAGTGAAAAAACAGAGAAGCTGTTGTCCGTCTATCCGGCCACCGTGAAGGGACAGGAGGATATTGAGATTCGTCCACGCATCGACGGGTTTATTGATGCGATCAATGTAGACGAAGGAGCAGTAGTACGCAAAGGGCAGACTCTATTTAGAATAAATTCTCCTCAGGCTGAACAGGCCTTGACTACGGCAGAAGCATCATTACAGAGCGCCAAAGCGCAGGTTAATACAGCGAAAGTGAACGTGAACAGAATCCGTCCGCTGGCTGAGAAAGGGATTATTGGAAAGGTTCAGTTGGAGACAGCAGAAGATTCTTATCAGTCTGCATTGGCTGGACTGGCGCAAGCGGAAGCTGCCTTGAAAAATGCCCGGGCAACAATCGGGTGGACACAAGTGACGAGTCCGGTTGATGGTTTCGTTGGTTCGATTCCTTTCCGATTGGGAAGTTTGGTGAGTTCGGCAAATGTGCTGACAACAGTGGCTAATACAGGAAATGTATTTGCTCATTTCTCTCTCAACGAAAAGCAGTTGGTTACTTTCTTAAATACATTGGAAGGAAATACTCAGGCTGAGAAAATAAAGAATGCACCTCCGGTGACTCTTACTTTGGCCGATGGCACGGTTTATGAGCATGAAGGGAAAATAGGAACAATAACAGGCTCGATCAATATTACGACAGGTTCGGCTAATTTCCGGGCAGAGTTCCCCAACAAAGAGGGAAAACTACGTAGCGGAACCAGCGGAAAGGTATCTGTACCCCGAGTTATTGAAAAGGCGATTGTTATTCCTCAGAAAGCTACTTTCTCACAGCAGGATAAGATCGTTCTCTTTTTAGCACAGGGAGATTCCGTAGTGCAGAAGGCTATTTCTGTTTTGCCTACTCCCGATGGTAAAAGCTATGTTGTTACTGATGGACTAACTGTCGGCGACCGGATTGTTACTGACGGTGTTGCTACCTTGTCGCATGGTAAGAAAATTCACTTCGACTAATATCTCTAATTAAAATATCTTGTAAAAGAGGCTTTTCCGGTAGCAAAGGGTTGCCGGGTGAGAATCTTTAACTCAAAACAAAAACAGTATGTTAAAAACATTTATAGAAAGGCCCGTTTTGTCTACTGTAATATCCGTTATTATAGTGGCTCTGGGAATCATCGGCATTATTACTTTGCCCATTGAACAGTACCCGGATATTGCTCCCCCTACCGTTCAGATTCAGACCCAGTACCCCGGTGCCAGTGCGGATGTAGTCATGAAGAGTGTGATTATACCGATTGAAGAAGCTGTGAACGGTGTGGAAGGAATGACCTATATGACTTCTTCGTCATCGAACTCGGGGGTGGCTTCCATCTCAGTCTACTTTACGAAAGAGACTGATCCGGATATTGCTGCGGTAAACGTACAGAATCTTGTAGCTACGGCTACACCTCAGCTGCCGACAGAAGTTACTCAGATTGGAGTAACCGTGAAAAAGCAGTTGAGCAGCTACATCATGATGATCTCCCTGTCGTCGGACAATCCGGAGTATGACGCTAAATTTATTCAGAACTATGCCAATATCAACCTGATCCCTCAGATTAAACGTGTGTATGGGGTAGGAGATGCTTCGGTAATGGGTGCTCAGGACTATTCCATGCGTATTTGGCTGAAGCCGGATGTGATGTCTTCTTATCAGATTAATCCGACTGAGGTGATTGCGGCTTTGCAAGATCAGAATATAGAAGCAGCTCCGGGTGAACTTGGACAGAATAGCGACCAGACTTATCAATATACATTAAAGTATACTGGCCGGTTGAAGTCGGTCGAAGAGTTTGACGATATCATCATCCGTTCGCAGAGCGGGCATGTACTGCGTTTAAGAGATGTGGCCGATGTGGAGTTGGGCGCGTTGAACTATACTATTATGACTCGTACGAACGGAGATAACGCAGTGTTCCTGCAATCAGCCAGACAGCCGGGTCGAATGCTCAGGAATTGATTAATAAGATCAAAACAGTAATCGATGCTGAAGCGGTATCTTTCCCTCCGGGCATGAAGGTGACGTATATGATGGACGCGAACGAGTTCTTAAGTGCTTCTATTTCTAAAGTGTTGCATACGTTTGTTGAGGCTTTATTGCTCGTGTTCTTAGTGGTGTTTATTTTCCTGCAAGACTGGAAATCGACGTTGATTCCGGCTATTGCAGTGCCGGTAGCTATTATTGGAACATTCTTCTTCCTGCAAGTATTAGGCTTCTCGATAAATATCCTGACGCTGTTTGCTTTAGTATTGGCTATTGGTATTGTGGTGGATGATGCCATTATTGTGGTCGAGGCTGTTCATGCTCAAATGGAAAAAGGAGAGAAAGATCCTAAGACGGCTACTTTAGCGGCTATGAAGGAAATTACTCCGGCTATTATCTCTATTACCTTGGTGATGGCATCCGTGTTTATTCCGGTGAGCTTCATCGGTGGAACAAGTGGAGTGTTTTTCAAACAGTTCGGTTTGACGTTGGCTATTGCAATTGCTATATCGGCTGTTAATGCTTTAACACTGAGTCCGGCTCTTTGTGCTCTGTTCTTAAAACCTCACGAAGGTGATCCGAAGAAGAAAAAGAATTATATGCAACGTTTCTTTTATGCATTTAATATCTTCTTTAATGCCGGAACCCAGAAGTATAAGTCTTCATTGAAGTTTTTGGCAAGAAAGAACAACCGCTGGATTTCATTGGCTATTATTGCGATAGCTTCCGTAGTTCTATATGGATTGATGCGCACAACTCCGACAGGGTTTGTACCTCAGGAAGACGGTGGTAGTATGATTGGTTTGGTTAGTTTGCCTCCGGGTTCTTCTTTGGAACGTACAGATTCAGTGGTACAAGAAGTTATTAAAATAACCAAAGAGATAGATGCTATCGAATATGTAACAGAGATTAACGGGATCAACTTCCTGAGTGGTTTGGGGGGTATGTCCAGTTCTTATGCTACTTTGATGATTAAACTCAAGCATTGGATGATAGAGATACCACACCTGACGAAGTTGCAGCTTATTTAACCAAGCGTACCCAGGAAATCAATAACGCAACTTTTATGTTCTTTGGGATGCCTACCCTGCAAGGGTTTGGTATGAGTACAGGTGTTGAACTAAAGATGCAGGACCGTACGGGAGGTGATATTCATAAGTTCTATGACGTTACCAATCAGTTCCTGGCTAAGATGAACCAGCGCGAAGAGGTAATGATGGCTATGACAACTTTCAACCCGAACTTCCCGCAGCGTGAAATTGAAGCAAACCTGCCGAAGATCAAAGAAGCCGGACTTACGTTGAGTGAAGTGATGACTACATTGCAGGCTTATATTGGTAGTATGTATATCTCTAACTTCAATCTTTACGGTAAGCAATTTAGGGTCATGCTGCAAGCACCTCCTGAATACCGGGAACAGTTGGAGGATATAGATGGAATTTCTATCCGTACAGCTTCGGGAGAGATGGCACCTATTACTGAGTTTATTAATATCAAACCGGTTATCGGTCCGCAGTCACTAACTCGTTTCAATATGTTCCAGTCTATGGACGTAACGATTATTCCTAACTTCTCGAAAGGTACAGTACGGGTGATGTTATTAAGATTGTTGAGGAGGTTAGTAAAGAAGAGTTGCCGGTGGGTTATGCTTACGACTATTCGGGTATGACTCGTGAAGAAACGGGACAAGGCTCACAAATTATACTCATATTCTTGATCTGTCTATTGTTCGTTTATCTGTTGCTGTCTGCTTTGTACGAAAGCTATATTCTGCCATGGGCTGTATTGGCTTCGCTTCCTGTAGGTTTGGCGGGTGTGTTCGTCTTCCTGGAGATATTCGGGGCGAGTCATGGTATTGTGAACAATATCTATGTGCAGATCTCGTTGATCATGTTGATTGGTCTGTTGGCCAAGAACGCGATTCTGATTGTGGAGTATGCAATCCAGCGGCGTCAACAAGGGCAGAGTATTGTGGAAGCGGCTATTAACGGAGCAGTAGCTCGTCTACGTCCGATCTTGATGACTTCTTTCGCGTTCATCTGCGGATTGTTACCTCTTATGTTTGCCAGTGGCGCAGGATCTATCGGAAATCGGTCGATCGGTATCAGTGCCGTAGGAGGTATGTTAGTCGGTACGCTTATCGGTGTGATGGTGATTCCTACACTCTATATCTTATTCCAGATGTTGCAGGAGCGCATTAGCGGGAAGAAAGTAAAAGCTGCTAAGAAATAATGTTTAAAGAAAGAAGTATGAAAAATAGAAAGATAAATGGATTTGTACTGTCAGGGCTTATTGCTCTGACAGGGCTATCGTCCTGCCAAGTAATGAATAGGTATAAATCTCCTGGGATAGATAGCGAGAACCTATATCGAGACGAGCAACCTGTTGATACCAACACGATTGCTAATATACCCTGGCAAGAGTATTTTCAGGACCCCTTCCTGCAATCGTATATACAAGAGGCATTGACTCATAATTACGATATGCTGATTGTGCAGGAGCGCATTAAGCAGGCAGAAGCTGCATTGGGTATGGCGCGTGCCGCCTACTTTCCTGAACTGGCGCTAACCGCTCAGGCGAATCAGACCCGTTTGAGTAGTGCCGATCCTCTAACAGGAGCACCTAGAGAACGAAACTCACTTGCTTATCATACCGAAAAATACTCATTGGGAATTGTGGCTAGCTGGGAACTTGACCTGTGGGGTAAGATGAATCGTCAGTCTCGGGCTAAGTATGCTCAAATGCTCAATAGCTATGCCGGGCGGAATCTGATGCAAACATCCTTAGTGTCGAATGTGGCCAATACGTATTATTCGTTGCTGGCGTTGGATGAACAATTGGCGGTAACCAATCATATGATTGTGCTGATGGAGGAAAACTTGGAAACAACGGAAGCTTTACTGGAAGCCGGTAGTGCAACCGGAGCGGCTGTTGAGCAGATGAGAGCAGCTTTGTCTAGCACTAAAACGTCTATTCCCGATTTGGAAAGCAGTATCCGTCAGCTAGAGAATGCGATTTGTGTTATGTTGGGACGTAAGCCGGGACGAATTGTGAGATCATCTATTGCTTCACAAAAGGTGCCTACCAATCTATCGCATGGCGTTCCGGCGCAAATGTTGGCACGTCGTCCGGATGTCAATCAGGCCGAACTGGAATTCCGTTCCGCTTTTGAATTGACGAATGCCGCCAGAGCCAGCTTCTATCCTTCGGTTACGTTAAGTACCGGACTGATAGGATATTCTACAGCCAACGGATTGAGCCAGTTCTTTAAACCGGAAAACCTGTTTGCTAATATCGTAGGGGGAATGACTCAGCCATTATTTGCCCGTAAGCAGTTATTGACCCAGTTGAAAGTAGCGAAGTCGGATCAGCAGATTGCTTTGCTTAACTTTGAAAAAACGGTATTGACTGCCGGGCAGGAAGTTTCCGATGTTTTAGATACGTATGAATCTTCGGTCAAGAAGAATGCCGATCGCGGAATTCAGGTGGAATCATTAACTAAAGCAGTAAGCTATACGCAAGAACTGTTGAAGGCTGGTGAAGTTACTTACCTGGAAGTGTTAAGTGCTCAGCAGGGGTTGTTGGAGGCACAATTGAATCAGGTTAGTGACAAGTTGCAACAGCTGCAAGCGTCTTCCGATCTTTACCGGGCATTAGGTGGTGGTATTGAATAATATTGTCTGATTTACGTGATATATATTTATAAAAAGAAAAGGCTTCCTATTACGGGTGGCCTTTTCTTTTGTTTGTATTTGTATAGTAAATAACCCTTTTTGTATACTTGTAGGTCTTATTTATCTTTTTTGAATGGTGTTTTTTGTTTTTGTAATAAACTGCTTGCTTATTTCGAATTTATTATAGAGATTTGCGAAAATGTTATCTATGTGGGGTTCTTGGACGATCTAAATCCTTTGTTGCCGAACGTCCGAATCTCGCATGAAACTAGACAATACTTTATTCACATAACATTATTATCAGATGAACCAAACACTGACTTTTATTCCTCCGGTAGTAAATTCTACACAAAGTTCTGTTTCTGTGGGAGCTTACGAGAAGAGTGTAAACTTGTACAATCAAGGTGAGTATTTGCAAGCATTTTATAGTTTGCTCGATTATTTGAACAGTAGTTTTCGGACTAAATACGGGAATGCGGATGGCACTGAATTTCACATTCCGCATGGCTCTATTCTGGTACATATCCGGATTCAAGACGAAACGATTTATATCAAAGCCGATTTTCTAATGTTACCCGAAAAAGGGTATGTTGCTATGTTACGGCAAGTAGCGGATTTGAACCTAAATAAGCTCTTATTGCCTCGTTTTATTAAGCAAGATAACAGTTTGAAGATGGAGTATACCTGCCAATTGTCGCAAAGCCATCCTCATAAGATGTATTTTGTTTTGCAAAACATTTGTCATGTTGGCGATAAGTACGATGATGAGTTTTGTACCAAGTTTGGTGCCAAACGCTGTTACGAACCGCAAGTCACTCCCTATCCGCAAGAAGAAGTGGATCGTATTTATGACGGAATCCAACAGTTGGGACGCGAAACACTGGATGTGATAAAAGAATACGATTCTGAACGCAGATATGGATATTCCTGGAATGTGCTTGATACCACATTTTATCAGATTTCTTATTTTGCCCGTCCGCAAGGTCAATTATTGAATGATCTGGATAAGGCTGTATCTGATATGGACAGCAATTTGCCGGCAGAAGAAACCGTAGCCAAGGGAAAGGCTTTTCTGGAAAAACTAATGGCTATGCCTAAAGAAGAGCTAGCGGAAGAACTCTACTTTGTAGATACATTGGTGTCGACCAAGCAGCGTTCGTCATTGAACAACATACAGTCTACGATGTCAGATGTCTATAAAGAAGCTACCGAGGCCATTCAAATAGGCAATTATGAGCGTAGCACAGTTCGTCTGCTTTATATATTCTATGAAACTTATTTCTATGTCGATCTGCAAGATGATGTGAATGCGCTTATTTCGCAAGCACTTCAGAAAGCTAGCCGGCAGCCGTTGGATAAAGCGTCCGGCACCCTCTATAAGGCTATGTATCAAATAATGGAAGGCGATTTGTCTATAGACGAAGAAGTGCCACAGAACCAGTCGCAGCAGAAGAAGGGCTGGTTTGGCAAGATATTTGGAAAATAAGGAATAACTACTTTAAACATAATTCAATGGAACAAAATAAAATATATCAGCAGGTTTTCAAAGTAACCCATTCAGCAGGATCGGGAAGCTGTTTCTATTTGAAGAAATACGATCTTTTTGTGACAAACTATCACGTAGTTAAGGGTTTTCAGATGTTGGCTGTACATGACAATGATCGGAATCCGTATTTGGCTAAGGTTGTCTTAGTTAATCCGGCTTTGGATATCGCTTTATTGGCTGTCGAAGGAGACTTCTCATCACTTGAGACACTCGACCTAGCCGGAGACGAATCGCTGGGTATTGGTGGCAAAGTGTATGTGGCCGGTTACCCTTATGGCTTGCCTTTTACGTTGACAGAAGGTTCGGTTTCGTCGCCTAAGCAGTTGTTGGAAGGCAAATATTATGTTCAGACTGATGCGGCGGTTAACCCAGGAAACTCAGGTGCCCTATCTTTAATGAGAAGCATGAAGTAGTAGGAGTAACCGTTAGCAAATTCAGTAATGCGGATAATATGGGATTCGGTATCCGTGTAGAAACCTTGCGTAAGTTGTTGGAATCGGTGGGTACGATCGACCGTTCGGCTTTTCATGTACAATGCGGAAGTTGCGATACGCTCATAAGCGAAACGGAAGAATACTGTCCTTCGTGTGGCGAGAAATTGCCTGAGGATGTTTTTGCCGAACGCGAACAATCTCAGTTAAGCGTGTTCTGTGAACGTACAATCAACGAAATGGGAATCAATCCGATACTTGCACGTGATGGCTACGACTCGTGGAAATTCCATAAAGGAAGCTCCGAGATACGTCTCTTCGTCTATAACAATACCTATTTGTTTGCTGTTTCTCCGGTCAATCTATTGCCTAAAAAAGAGGTAGAGAAAGTACTCGACTATATCTTGAGCGAAGATTTCGGACTGTATAAGATGGGTATTGAGGGGCGCCAGATCTATATGGCTTACCGTGTACATCTGTATGATATAACGGATGAGTCGGAAGCTGAGATTGGACGTAATTTGGTTGATCTGGTATTCAAAGCCGATGAAATGGACAATATGCTAGTGGAGCGTTTCGGTTGCGAGTTCTCCGAATATTCTAAACAAGACTAGAAGTTACGCTCTTTTTAATATATTAAAACGTACAATTTGAGTTCGTTAGTCTGCTTCTTTTAGCATGTAGACTTACGAACTCTTATTTTTTAAATTATCTAATTGATTGTTAGTAATTGATAATAAGTCTCTTTGTGACAAAGAATTTGCGTAAAATTGTAGTATCAAACCACTGATGTGCAGTGGTCTGTGGCTGTAAGTAGAAACTAAATCAAATAATATATGGTTATGAAAAGTTACATTTTATCATTGTCCCTTTTAACAGGATCCCTGCTGTTTACAGGGTGTGTGAGCAAGAAACAGTTTGTCGGCTTGCAAGCTGATTACGGCAAGTTGCAGACGGAGAACAGTGACTTAAAAAGATCGTACCAAGATGCTCAGCTTCAATTGGCGGAATGTCGCACCAGTGGTAAAAGTTTGGAAGACCGTTTGGTTGAGGCCCGGAAGAATAATGACGAGTTGCGCTCGGCTTATTCTGCTTTGCAAGGTTCACTAGATAAAAGTCTTTTGCAGAACTCGCAAGGTAATGTAAATATCTCTAAATTGGTGGACGAGATCAATGCTTCCAACCGCTTTATCAAACAATTGGTTGAGACGAAGAGCAAATCGGATTCTTTGAATTTAGTTCTTACTACCAACCTGACTCGTTCGTTGAGCCGGGAGGAGTTGAAGGATGTAGATGTCCAGGTATTGAAAGGCGTAGTGTACATCTCGTTGGCTGACAATATGCTTTACAAATCCGGAAGTTACGAGGTGAACGAAAGAGCCGGAGAGACGTTGAGCAAAATTGCTAAGATCATTATGGATTACAGAGATTACGATGTGCTTGTGGAAGGTAACACCGACCCGGACCGAATCTCTCGTGCGAATATCCGGAACAACTGGGACTTGAGTGCGTTGCGTGCTTCCTCTGTTGTACAGGTGTTGCAGAATAGCTATGGAGTCGATCCGAAACGTTTGACTGCTGCAGGACGTGGCGAATACAACCCGATTGCCGACAACAGTACAGCATTGGGTAAACAACGTAACCGCAGAACTCAGATTATCGTAACTCCTAAGCTGGATCAGTTTATGGAACTGATTGATAAGGCACCGGAAACGACCGACTAATTGTCGTTTGAGATAATAGTAAAAGAGTCATCGGGTTTGCTTCCGGTGACTCTTTTTATTTGCTGCTCTATGTTTAAACTGGCGGCATGGTTTGTATGCTCACCATGCGGGCGAATATTCCATTCCGTTCTTTTAGTTCTTCGGCCGAGCCTGTTTCAGCTACCGCACCGTCTTCCAAAACAACAATCTTGTCGGCATTGGCAACTGTTCGCATACGGTGTGCAATGATCAATACCGTTTTGTTGCGTACCAGTTCGGATATTCCCGCCTGAATTTTAGTTTCGTTCTCTACATCGAGTGAGGCAGTTGCTTCGTCCAAGAGTACGATCGGAGCATCCTTCAGCAAAGCACGGGCAATCGAAACACGTTGACGCTCACCTCCCGAAAGCGTTTCCCCATTCTCACCAATAATGGTATTGTACCCTTCCGGCATTCTGCCGACAAACTCGTCACATTGCGCAAGACGTGCTGCCCGCATCACCTCTTCGTTGCTGGCATCCCGCTTTCCGATGCGGATGTTATCCATGACCGAAGCATTGAAAAGTATCACATCCTGAAATACAACCGAATAGTGTTTGAGCAAAGTTTCCGGTTCTATCTGGCTGATATCTTGTCCGCCCAGATATATTGTGCCTGCTTGGATATCCCAAAAACGTGCTGCCAGCTTGACTGCTGTGCTTTTACCGCTACCCGATGGTCCGACGAGTGCTGTAATCTCTCCCTGTTTGGCTGTGAAAGAAACCTTTTTCAGCACTTGCTTGCCGGAAGCATAAGAGAAATCGACTTGATTGAATTCCAGTTCGTAACCGGTAGGATTGAACTTGGTTCGTCCTTGTTGCACGGGCAAAGCTTCCATCTCATTCATTCGGTTGATGCGTATGTCGAGGTAGAATAATGCGGCCAGATTATTCATCACTTCACTTATCGGACTGTATACACGTGACCCGATGACCATGAATATGAGATAAGTGAACAGATCGATAGTTTCGGTAGTCAATAGGCTGGCTCCCACAATGATAACACTTGCCAGCCCCAGTTTTAAAATACTCTGCGATCCGTTTACGAAGATACCTGTCAGCAGCTCTCCTTGTGTTAACACCTTCTCGTAGCAGTTTATCTTTCCGTCTAGTTTTTCGAGGTAATCTTCTTCCTGATTATAAGACTTTATCTCTTGAATCGTATCGAGCCCTTCCTGAATCTGTTCGCTAACGGCACGTTTATTCAGGTAGTTTATTCGGTTGTCCCGGGTCATCTTTTTCTTTGCGATGAGAATCATGGCAAAGGCTAGTGGAACTACCCAAAATAGCGATAAGGCCAGTTGCCAGTTGTAGAAGAATAAACCGAGGGCAATCAGCGTGATGCTGATTAGTGAGGCGAACAGTTGCGGCACCGCATGCGAGAAGGTATGTTCCAAGTCCGTGCAATCGTCCATGATGGTGGCTGTAAGATCCGATAGATTCTTCTCTCCGAAGAAGGCCAGTGGCAGCTTTCTTAGCTTTTCGGCAAGTGAAATCCGTCTGTTGGCACTCTCGTCGTATACAGTGGTGAAAGTGCTGCGATACTGTAGGACGGCTATCACGAACATAATCGTTAAGAATGCGATCCCGAGTATGGTGTAATACATAGCTCCATGTAGCACGGAGTCGATCGGTTGAAGTATCGGGCGAAGATAATCTTCGAGAAACAGAAAAACAAAAACAGCCGGTAACATCAAGGCGATATCGAGTAGGGTGGTATATATGACACCTTTAGCAAAATCTTTCGCTCCTTTATCCGACAGGGCAAACCGTTTTTTTATATTTTCAAGCATGATGAGCCTCCTTTCCTATTGTCCAGCGAACCGATTGCTGGTATTCGTTCCACATATGTAAATATATTCCCTGTTTCTGTAGGAGTTCGCTATGCGATCCTTCTTCCACTACTTTTCCTTCATTTAGAACCAGAATCCGGTCGGCATCTACGATACTGGTCAGGCGATGAGCAATCATTAGGACAGTCTTTCCTTTGGTCAGTTCGTTTAAAGCCTGATGTATCAGATGTTCGTTTTCGGGGTCGGCAAAAGCAGTCGCCTCATCCAATACCACGATCGGTGCATTTTTCAAAATGGCTCGTGCCAATACGATGCGCTGCTGTTCTCCGCCGGAAAGATAGGTTCCTTCTGTTCCGATCTTCGTGTTCAACCCCAGAGGTAGCTTCTCTATAATCTCCCGGCATTGTGCCATATCCAGTGCTCGCTCAACTTCTTCCATCGTCGCGTCCGGGTTGCCATATTTAATGTTTTCGAGTAGGGAAGTTTTAAACAGCTTGGTGTTCTGAAATACAAAAGAGATATGCTTCATCAACTCTTGCTGAGTGATGTCTTTCACATTAACTCCTCCTATTGATACGGCCCCTTCACTTGTTTCCCAAAAGCGGGGTACAAGTCTTGCGATAGTCGTTTTACCGCTTCCTGAAGCACCCACCAATGCAAACGTATTTCCTTGCGGAATGGTGAAATTAACGTTGTCCACCGCTTTTTGCATGGCATCCGGATAGCTAAACGTGACATCCTTAAAGTTGATGTCGAATTTTGTCAGCGGTGTGGGGCGGGTTGTTGTCGGCAATGTATTGAAACTTGTTAGCTGATCGAGTCGGTTTATTGCCTCGTTGGCTTGTCCCAATGCCTGGTCTAAATACATGCTTCTCATAATACTTTGTGAAAAGATGGGAGTAATGAGAATAAATAGGAAGAAGTTGAGTAAGACCGTGGCGAAATCTCCGGAATATCCGATCAGAAGAATGGAGATAGGCGCCAGTATGAAAACGAATGAGTTGATGATTACTGTAAATGCCGACATCGGTTTTTCCCACAACCGGGTGTAGCCGTATACCATCTGTTTGTAGCTCATGATACTTTTATGGAAGTTTTTGAATGAGAAGATCGTTTGCTGGAATACCTTTACAACCGGAATTCCCCGTACATATTCCACCGCTTCCGTATTCATCTCTTCGAGTGAATTCATATAGCTTTTCATAAATTGACGTTCTTTGCCGCCCATCATCATGGTCATGACAGCAATAGAGGCAATCAGCGGAATCATACAAGCCAGTCCTAACTTCCAATCGAACACGAAGATCAGAACGACCGCTGTTGCGGGTATTAATATCGTTCCGGCAAGGTCAGGTAATTGGTGTGCCAGAAAAGTGTGGGTGATACCTGCATTGTCGTCGATAATTTTGCGTATACGTCCGCTGGTGTGATTGTCGAAAAAGCCGAGTGGCATTCGGATAATCTTTTCCATAGCTTCCCTACGCAGATTCGATTCGACTCTGAAGGCTGCAAGATGCGAAGACATCAGTGCGGCAAAGTAGAGAACGACACTTGTTATGGCGGAACCTGCTGCCCACCAGGCATAGCTAATAATCTCTGCGGAAGAAGAAAGGCCTCCTGTCTTGAGCAGTTCTTTGACAATGAGCCAGATCAGGATGAACGGCAACATGCTTGTCAATGCACTTAAGCCGATAGGGCCATTGCTACAGGCAGGAGTATTTTCCGGCTGCCCATGTAGTGCTGTAGTCTTTTTAATGTATTCATACGGTTGACTTTAAAATTGATATATTATGTTATTTCACGCTTTTCAATAGCGAACAATGTTCGGCTTTGTTCAAAAAAGAAGGGAAGACTTTTTCGTAGCTTCCCTTCACAATCCGATTAATTCGCGCCACCCTGCGGTGCCGAATCGAAAGTGTTCTTTAAAGAAATCATGTATTTCCTGTTTTTCTAATTCGTGTGTAATGATCTCCCCTACAATACTTACCATAAATGCACATAAGGCATGAATGAAGAAAGGAGAGACTTCCCGCGCTTGCGGATAATGCTTCTTAACTAACAACATATAATGATTGGACACATCGGTAAGGTATTCGGTGAAAATATCCCGGAAGTTACTTAACGATGATCCTTCCGAATAGAAGAGCAAAAGGCGGAGTTCTTCCCGATACTTATCAAGCAGCTGTATATACGCCTCAACGGTCTCTTGTTGATAGGCGAGAGATGACATCAGATTGAAATCGATATGCTTCTCAGTATGCTTCTCCGATACAAAATGGAATAAGCTATTCCGGGCAGGTTCTACGATCGTAAGGAATATCTCGTCCTTATTCCTAAAGTAATTATAGATATTGCTTAGACTTACCTCTGCATCTTTGGCGATCATACGCAAAGATGCATCCTTATACCCTTTGCGGATAAATTCGCTTCGGGCAGCTTGTAAGATAGCTCTATATTTATCGTCTTTCAATACTCTCATATCATTAGCGAACGCTGTTCTTTTTCGCCTGCAAAGTAAGAGAGTTGCGCAGATATTGTCAATACCTACTTTTCGGTATTTTAGAATTGAACTGAATTGTTGAAATAGTATCTCTTAACCGGATAACTTTTTGAGTAGATCAATTCTCCTGAGATCTTTTTCCCGGCCGAAGAGAGTTAGTATTCTTATCTGCTCTTGCAACGTAGGGAATTTTAGAGTTAAGTTACCGATAGTCATCGTTTGATTATCTTGAATAAGAACAGGTTGCCACTCCTTATACTTACAAACCTGTAAGTCTCCCATAACTTCTAAATCCAATAATGGGAAACGAAATCGCGCGAAATTGGAACGAAACAAATGATTCTCTTTAGTCAGAGGAGAAATCTGCCTATATTCTTTTAAAGACAATTGCAGCTTTTGAGCGCCTTCCGAAGTCGTTAGAATATCAATATCTGCTGTCTCGCCAATTTCGAATCCTTGTAAGATCATGGAAGCCCCTCCGATTAGATAAGAATAGGCGGAAACTTCATGCAATTCGCTGGCTATAAGAGCGAGGGTTTGGATTATTTTCTCCCGTGTAGTCATTTTATATTTAGAATTTCCTTCATTTGTGGGCGGAAGTTATCGCCCCATTTTTCCATCTGTTCGATGAGTGGGAGGAGCGTTTCACCTGTTGACGTCATGGAGTATTCGGAGCGGGGAGGAAGCTCGGCAAATATTTTCTTTTGGATCACTCCGTGCATCTCTAACTCTTTTAACTGTTGATTTATGACCCGTGGGCTGGCTTCTTCAAATAGCCGATGAAGTTCGCTCGGTCGTTTTGCACCTCTACTCAACTCCTGTATAATACAGCTTTTCCACTTTCCCCCGATTACTTCCATGGTGATTCTAATCCCACAATCAATGTCAAAAGGTATCTTCTTTTCGTACATATCATCCTATTTTTGAACAAATATAGCTATTTACCCGGACATATAGAAGTAGCTTGCCGGCTAATCGCTAACTCCCATACGGGGGAATTAATCAGTATATGACTAATTTAGCCCTACTTGTACAATCACAGAGAACAATCTACCTTTGCCTGAAGTTTATATTAACAGAAGGAACAGACATGAGAATCTTATTTTTATCTATCTGGCTCACTGTTGGAGTAGTTTTCGCAGTAGCACAGAAGAATACATTTACTAATAATCAAAGTATGGAAACAATTCGTTTAATCTATCCTCAGTGGCAAGGAGGAATTGTAACTCACTGGATGCCCGATATTCCGGCAGATGATGCTTCGAGAGGTTACTATCTGGGAGCACAACTGTTGAATATGCTGGCCCCTCAAACCTCTCAGAAGGTAGTGGAAGTCCCCATTACGTTGGAAATCGGAGAAAGAAAAGTCGAAAAAGGTATAAGTGACTATGCTGTAATTTTTGAGCAGACCAAGGCTGCGCTTGCCAAACTCCGTGAAAACAATCCAAAGAGAATGGTTACGCTGGGTGGAGAGTGTTCGGTCAGCGTGGTTCTGTTTACCTATTTGGCAGATAAATATCCGGAGGATGTTGCTATTGTCTGGATCGATGCGCATCCCGATATCAATCTTCCGTATGACGAATATAAAGGGTATCATGCGATGGCATTGACCGCTTGTTTGGGACAGGGAGACGAAGTGCTCATGAACCTATTACCGAGCAGGGTAGATGCTTCTAAAGCATTAATCGTAGGGTTACGTGCATGGGAGAAAGAGGGTGGTACCAAAGAACGGCAGGAGAAACTAGGAATCAAAAGTTTATCGCCGGTCGAAGTAGCAGATAGTAGTCAGGCAATTCTGGCTTGGTTGAAGGGAACCGGAGCCTCCAAAGTAGTGATTCATTTCGATTTGGATGTCTTAGATCCGGCAGAGATTATTGCCGGAGTAGGGGTAGAACCGGGTGGCTTAAAGCTTGAAGAGGCTATTCGAATAATTAATGATGTCGCTTCCGCGTATGATTTGGTCGGGCTGACCATTGCCGAACCCATGCCGCGCATTGCTATTAAATTGAAGAATATGCTCGAACGGTTGCCCCTACTAAACGATGAATAAGTGATGCCCCATTAGCCAAAGGAGAGATACATCCATCTTTCCTTTGGTTGTTGGGATTTATTTATTACATCATTCTATTCCCCAAGCTGTATTGGGCTTGGGGCCCAACTCGATTTCCAGCTTACCACCCTTGATAAGTTCGGAATGGGGGAAATAGTAGGTGTTTAGTGATTGTCCGTTCAGACGGGCTGACTGTATATACACATTTTCTTTAGCATTATTCTTTACCTCGATTATAAATTCTTTTCCCGCATAATACCTGTTATCCAATTGAATGGTAATCTTATCAAAAATAGGGGAAGTGATTTCGTATCGTGGCTCTGTGGAAGCTCCTCCTTGTACATCGAACAGTCCGATAGCCATCAGTACGCCCAATGCTCCCATTTGGCCCTGATCTTCGTCGCCATTATAACCGCCATATGGAGTTATGTCACCGAACACATCTTGTTTGATTTTTCTTACCCAATACTGTGTTAGCCATGGTGCGCCGGCATGGCTGAATAAATGAGCCATATGCAAAGAAGGCTGGTTCTCATAATCGACCCAGTTCTGTGCGTGTTGACCGTGAGGAGATATGAAATTATAAGGTGCCGCCCATTCGAACTGTTGGTTCAACTTATCTACAAACGTGTTTTTACCACCAAGCATATGAATCAGATCTGGCAGATTGTGTGGAACATAATAGGTGAAGATAGCTGCATTGCTTTCTACAAAGCCGGGCATATTGAAACCTTTGCCAATAGGTGCAAAGTCCTTCAGCCAACTTCCGTCTTGGGTGCGCGGACGCATCCAACCCGTTTGTGCATCGAACATATAGCGATAGTTAAATGAACGATTGTAATATTTCCGGTAAATACTATCGTTACCCATGCCTTTAGCCAATTGCGACAAGCACCAGTCCTGATAAGCGAAATAGAGTGTCATTGCGCATCCTTCTCGGTGGGAACCTTTTCCGGGGATATTCTCCGGGACAAAGCCTTTCTCTATATAATGAGTCATGTATTTATTGGCGTCCGTTTCATAACCGGCGTGGTCTCGAATTCCTCCCGGTTCGGCATTTTTGATGCTTCCGGCCAAGGCATCATTCAGGTTGAAATCTTGTATGCCCTTGTTATAAGCGGCAGCAATTAAGGGAATTGCTTGGTCGCCTACCATAACAAAGGTGTAATTTCCTCCGCTGGGCCCGCGTGCTACCAACCCTCCGGTAGGATAATAGCCTACCATCGTGGAGACAAATTCACTCATGATTTTAGGGTAAGCGATAGACCATAAGATGTTCAGATTAAACTCTGCCCCCCACAGTGCGTCGGAATTATATACGTTTCGCGTAGGAATTCCTTTCACCAACGGAACTTGGCAGATTTTAGGTATATCGCTTGTATGATCCGTATATTTCCCGTTCGCATCCGAATAGGTGTGGCGTCCTAATAGCGCATGCCATAAATCCGTATAAAATTTGATTTTCTCTTGTTCGGTACCACCTTCCACTTGGATCTTTCCCAATTCATGATTCCACTCCGCATACGAATCCTCAACTGTACGATCAAAGTCCCAATGATTAAGTTCGGCTTTCAGATTCAGGCGTGCTTGCTCTTCACTGACATACGACAGAGCGACTTTCATTAATAAAGGAGCATTTCCCAGACGCTTGAAACGAACGTATCCTCCAATATCTTCGCCTTCCAAAGCCTGCTTGGTGGTTAGCTGCTTATCCTTATCGACCTTCTCCCATCCACCGAACTCACTGATTGCACGATTGAATTGAGCTATAAAATAGACCGTACACGTTCTTTTCCTTCTGGAAGTAGGGGCCATAACAGCATAACCGCCAATCTCTTTTGCCGATATTCTTCGGATTGCGGCTTTCTCCATGGCACCATCTCCGAGCAAAGCTCCCACATCGAATAGTAAATTAGCTGTCTCTTTTTGAGGAAAAGTATATCGGTGCATACCTACTCGGGAAGTAGCTGTCAATTCAGCTTTGATGCCGTATTTATCGAGTATGATTTGATGATAGCCGGGTTTGACAATTTCCGTATCGTGCGAGAATCCCGATTTGTAGACTTCCATACCTTTATGTCCGGTGATTTCGCCTGTTGTCGGCATGACCGGTACCCCGGAAATCTGCCAACAGTGTACATGGCTGAAACATCTGACTTCAGTCGAGTCATAGAGGTATCCTGAATTCCAACCACCCTTCACCCAAGTGTCGGGGCTTAGGCTGACCATACCGTAAGGGCGGCTTGCCGAAGAGAAATAAAACCACCGCGATTTATGGGTGTCGACGCAAGGGTTGACATAGTCGACAGGGGTCTTGCCTTGCTCCACTCGTGCTTTTATTCCTGCTGTGGGAATTAAGCATAAAAGCAGCAAGCTGTATTTGCGAATACTCACGAACAATTGATTCGAATAGAAAATGTTTTTCATAGTTGAAAGATGTCTTATTATGTTGGGCAAAGATAATCATTCATTTAAAAAAGAATTAATCGTCTGTTGCTATTTCCGCCTTTTGGAAGAAGATAATGGGGATAGTCCATAACTTCTCTCTTAAATGCGGCGATCTTCTCTTCGCTGCAATCTCCTAATCCAATCATTAAAATATTGCCAGTGAGAACGGGGTTGATTGCATATAGCTTTAGCTCTTGCTTGTTTTATATATATTCTTTCCGTTGTGAAATCTTATAATAGCTGCAAAGCTATTTCCGCGCAAGCCTCAGCGTCGGCCAGTGCATGGTGATGATCGGTGAGCATATAACCACAATCAGCAGAGACCGTATGCAATTGGTGATTGGGCAAATGTTTGAGTTGGCGTCGAGATTCGGCTAGCGTGCAATAGAAACGATAATCGGGATAGTCCATTCGGTAGGTTCTAAACACGGCTTTTAGGCAAGATTCGTCAAATCCTTTGTTGTGCGCTACTAATGGCAATCCTTCGATGAGAGGTTCAACCTGCTTCCATACTTCCGAGAAGACTTTTTCATTATCTGTATCTTTGGCGGTCAATCCATGAATGTTGCTGTTGCCATAACAATAGTAGTTTGGCTCAGGCTGAATAAGACTGTAAAAACGATCGGTAATAATACCATTCCGTACAATTACAATTCCCACACTGCACACACTGGATAACTCCTGGTTGGCTGTTTCAAAATCTATAGCTGCAAAATCACGAAGCATTACTTTAATTCTATTTACTGCAAAAATAAGAAAAGAGCTCGTAATACCCATCAAAAATAGCGATTATTACTTGGCTCTATACTTGAATCAATTGTTGACCATTTGTCAATTCAATCTTATCTTTGAAATAAACACAATTGTTGTGAATTAATTTTTCCATGTGAGAAGAGTGTTTAAGTAAATCTTTTTTGTGATAATTGGGTGAGAGGCTAATGGCTGTTGCGCTAGTGCGATATTTTGATAATGGCTGCACTTGATAATGGCTTTGATTGATATTGTTTGTTGAATATCAGTGAATTGTCTTCTTTTGTGCGAAGGTGGGTTGGCAGCAGATGGACCATGTACAACAAATGACTGTTTCATGTACAATAAACGACTTTTTCAAGTACTTGAAATAAAGAACCGTCGCGGGACTTTGACTGGACTTTGTCTTTGTTGTCGGTTGACGATTCTTTGCTAGCTTATTTTAGTGTTTCCGGTAAGATTGAGGCTCCGATCTTTTGTTTTTTTAAATCCAAAGGCCTTGTTTTAGAGAAAAAAACTCGGTAAATTTGTAAACGTGAATGGGGAATCCTGTTCTACTGATTCATCTCTCTCTGCCAATAAACCGCTGCATAGAAAAAATGCTCGTTCATCTAATTTATGGACCCATGGAATGAAAGGCTTTTTTTTAGCTACAAAAAGACTTTAGCCGGTCTGTAGAAGCTATAAAGCGTATCTTCTTTCTGAATAGGTCTGCTGAAAAAGTGTTTAAAAAGGAGTGGGGAGAGAAGGATGGGTTATCTTTTCGTTACATCTTGTACAAAGCCTTATTTCTAAATATGTTGAAATTGAAACGAATCCTATTTTTCTGCTGGTCGGTATTTGCATGCTGTATTTGTAATGCCCAACCCTCGTATACGTTTAGCCAATATAACTCTTCCGATGGTCTCTCTCAGAAAACGATCCAACAAATCTATCAAGATCGTAAGGGAGTCATGTGGTTTGCTACCTGGGACGGGTTGTTTAAGTTTGATGGGTATAGCTTCTATGGCTTCAAGTCCAAACCGGAAGAACTGAAGGGGTTGAACCACAATCGCTTGGATAAGATTCAAGATGATACATACGGCTATCTTTGGGTGCAGAACTACAATGGACAGATTTGTCGATTCAATACCGATCTGGAAAAGTTCGAGCCGATTACGCAGATAAGAGATAAGGTTATCAATTTCGATGTAGTAAATGCTGATGTATGGGTGACGGATGTGAAGAATCGGTTGTTCCGCATTCGCACAGATTCGGTGAGTCATCGTTTGACGGTTTTCCCTATTGTACCTTCTCAGATCAAGGCTTTTGTAGTAAACAAGATCGTTGCGGATAAGATCGGTAACCAGTGGATATTGACAGATAAGGGCGTTTTGCGTGCGGAGAAAGACCGGCAAACGATTGATTGCCATAATCCGGTAGGCAGAACGGGACAAATTACGCTTTCTATGATGAGGCTTATCATGCAACACACTGTATTTTGCGGCAAATGGCGGAACCCTCTTTCATTATACCAAGAGCGAAATGAAAATGCGTTTCCAATTTCCAACCCATTCGGCCATTCGTTGGATTCGGCCGTTGACTAATGGACTATTGGCTGTAGTAACCGACTCGGACGGCTTCTATCTGTTTAATCCCCAAACGGACACTTACAAAAATTATCAGCTACCTATAGGTTTCGGCCAGTTGAAGCATAGTAGGATTTTAGATGTCTACTTTGATAAGCAGGATAACTTTTGGATACGTACGGAGTCTTGTGGTGTCATACGTTTCACGCCTCAGGGTGAATTATGGAACTATTATATTCTGAAAGATAAATATGGTCGCGATATAGTTGACTCCCGTGCCGATTTGATGATTTGTGAGGATTCCGAGAATAACCTTTGGGTGCATCCGTCCGGTGGAGGATTAGGGTGGTTCGACAGAAAGAACAATGCGCTTATTCCATTTTACAATAAGCAAAATCAGGAAGGTTGGAATGCCGATAACAAGGTAACCGCAGTCTATCTGGACAAGCAGAATGACCTGTGGATTGGTTCCTATCGAAACGGATTGGAAAAGGCTGTGCTGAAATCGTCTTTGTTCTCTTTCGTCCGAGCAAAGGATTCAGATCCAGACTTTCCGGGTAACAATGTGAGGTCCGTTTTTCAAGATCGCAATGGATTTGTATGGACGGGAAACAAGGATTTGGTGGTACGTGTCTTCGATCGCAACTATCGCTATTTGGGAAATCTGACCATCGATGGTACTATCGATAAAAAACGGAATGATAAATTGGGTATTGCCTATACGATTATGCAGGCAAAAGATGGAACCCTCTATATTGGCACCAAGGGGAATGGCTTGTTTGCTTTGCAACAGACTTCCACTCCTCAAAAGTACAAATTGGTGCATTACCACGTTAACCCTCATGATAAATATAGCTTGAACAGTAATGAGATTTATAGTCTTTATGAAGATCGTTACCGGAATATTTGGATGGCGACCTTTCAAAAAGGAGTGAATATCTTAGTCAAATCACCTGGTTCCGAGCCTCGGTTTATCAATACGCAGAATGACTTATTGAACTACCCCGTTGAAAACTGTTATCGTTCCCGTCAGATTGCGGCAAGTCCGAAAGGCGATATTTGGGTAGGTACCAGCAACGGCTTGTTGAAATGTGAGGGAGATATCCGGGATTTCCGTAAGTTGAAATTCAAATCGTTTACGAATATTCCCGGTGATACGACTAGTCTGAGCAACAACAGCATCCATAATATCTGTTTTACCAAGGCCGGTAAAATGTTCGTATCCACTTTCGGAGGAGGTTTGAACGAGGTAACCCCAAGGGAACGTGGAGAATATTCTTTCAAGAGTTACACCATCAAAGATGGCTTTCCATCCGACGTGATTCTTTCGTTTGACGAAGATACCAAAGGTAACTTATGGTGTGCGACAGAAGAAAACCTGTGCCGCTTTACGATCAGTAGCAAGGAGATTACAGTCTATTCTTCCCGATACTTTCCTTTACAGTTCGGTTTTAATGAAGGAGCAGCCATTCACTCTTTGGGCGGTGATCTTCTTTTTTGCAGTACCAAAGGCATCCTTAAGTATCGTCCCGAATCGATTCAGCCAAGTACATTTGTTCCTTCCATCTATTTGGCCAGCATTCAGATAGGTGAAGAGATTATCGATCCCAACAACAGCGACCTGCTAAGTAGACATATAAATAATACGGACCAGCTGACCCTGCCGGCGGCGAAGAACGGATTCACGATTCACTTCTCCGCATTGGAAATGAAGAACCCGGAAGATATTCAGTATGCCTATCGGTTGGTTGGTTTTGATTACACCTGGAATAAAATAGGGAAATTACGAAATGCTACCTATACGAATTTGCCCAAGGGTGATTACACGCTTCAAATCCGAAGTACCAACAGTGATGGCAATTGGGTAGACAACACCCGGAGTCTTCCAATTACAATCCTTCCGTCTTTTTGGGAAACCGTTTGGGCTTATATGCTGTATGTTGTTGCTATCCTCCTTGTTATATTTGGGACGGCTTATATCCTATTCATCTTCTTTAAACTCAAACAAAAGGTGGTTATGGAGCAGGAAATTGCCAATATCAAACTGCAATATTTTACCAATATTTCCCACGAACTACGTACCCCTCTTACGCTCATTTCGGCTCCGATAGAGCAGATACTCAGTCGCGGGAAGTTGCAATCGGAGGATAAGACCGAACTGTCGATGGTAGAGAGAAACGTCAACCGTATGCTTCGGCTGGTAAATCAAATCCTCGATTTTCGGAAGATTCAGAATCATAAGATGGGGATGAGCGTACAACAAATGGACATTGTAGCTATGACAACTCAAATCATGGAAAGCTTCAATCAACTCGCCGCAGACCATCAGATGCGTTTCACCTTCTCGTGCGAGAATCCACATATCTGGTTGTGGGTAGATACCGATAAGTTCGAGAAGATCTTGTTCAATCTGATATCCAACGCTTTTAAATATACACCTTCCGAGAAGGAGATTCGGGTTGTTATTGAGGACGGAAAAGATTCGGTCAGCATCAGTGTGGTAGATCAGGGAGTAGGAGTTTCAGAAGAGAAGCAGAAATCCTTGTTCGTCCGCTTTGAGTCTCTGGCGCAAACTTCGCCGTTTGGCATACCCGGTACAGGTATCGGTTTGTCTTTGGTCAAAGAATTGGTTGAGTTGCATAAAGGGCATATACAGGTTGAAAGCCGGGTTGGAACTGGCAGCACGTTTACAGTTTGTCTGTTGAAAGGTACCCGCCATTTTGACGAATCTACCGAGTTTGTCTTGTCCGATGGATCTCCGGTAAATGAAACTCCGGAAAGAACTACAGAGTTTCAGCCGGATGAAGTGAAAGCACATGCCGAGACGATGCTCATCGTTGAAGATAATGCCGAGCTGCGCTACCTGATATGCTCACTGTTCTCTTCTAGGTATAACACTCTGGAAGCTTGTAATGGAGAAGAAGGTTACCGGATGTGTGTAGAGCAGATGCCCGATATGATAATCAGTGATGTGATGATGCCTATTATGGATGGTATTCAGATGGCGAAAGAATTGCGAACCAACGTTAGTACCTGCCATATTCCGATTATATTCCTTACAGCGAAATCCACGATCGAGTCTCGGATTGAGGGTATTGAGACCGGGGCGGATGATTATATCACCAAGCCGTTTAGCACATCGTATCTGAAAGCAAGAGTCGACAACCTGATTGCACAGCGTAAGAAACTACAAGCATTCTACCATGCACGCCTTTTGGATGTAGATGTTACGGAAATCAATGCGGAAGAGAAACAGACGATGGAAAATAACCTATCCGAACGTGATAAGGAGTTTGTGAGTAAGGTGATGGAGTTTGTTGAGGCCAATGCCCAGAACTCGGAGTTGAGTGTGGACGACATTGCATCGGCCTTGTGTGTGAGCCTCTCAGTTCTACAGAAGAAACTGAAAGCCATTGCGGGTTTCTCTCCTGTAGAACTTGTACGTGAGGCACGCATGAAAATGGCGGCTCAACTCATCCTGAAATCAAATCTAACCTTATCTGAAATAACCTATAAAGTCGGTCTTTCCGACCCTCATTACTTCAGCAAATGCTTTAAAAAACAATACGGAATTACACCGACGGAATACCGCGAAAAGAACTCATGAGAATTACTTCAACCATTGGTCAAGATAGTCCAGTATGGATAGCTGCACCTTTATGCCGCAATTATGAGACATATCCCAAATTTCGGTCTTCAAGCGATTGTCGGCGCGATTGTCTTTCCATACTTTATGCATCTCAGCGAATGCCGATTTCACACCCGGCTCAGGAAAAAGCTTGTCTGTAGAGCCATTGAGGAAATACATCGGTTTGGGGCACGCCATGCTGGCTATATGCGGGTAATCCAAGTATTGGCGGAGTCCCGGAAGTTGGTTGGCAAATCCACCGTTTTCTTTTCCATATTCCCATGAGAACTGAGTGCCTGTGTCGACCATCCAACAGATGGAAACACCAGTCTTGATTTTATCAGAAAGTGCAGCCAGCATCCACGACCGATAAGCACCCATCGAGAAGCCTGCACATCCGATACGTTCGGTGTCTACTTCAGGCAATGTAGTCAGATAGTCCGTTGCATACATATCCTCGAAATTCATGAAAGCGCTCCAACTGCGCCCGAGCATCATGAAGTGCCCGGCAATATCCATATGTTTGTTGCCGTTTATTCCCTCCTTTCTTCCACGGTCACCCCAGAATAAGGCATCCGTACAAAACACCGCGTATCCGTGAGCTGCCAGATAATCACCCAAGAACTGACCTCCGTAGCAGTTAGCTGCCCAATCTTCGGCATCTTTCATCTTCTCTTCCGATACTCCGAAGGGGCGGATCATCTTCTCTTTACCAATGGAATAGTGTCCACCGTGGTCGTGTAGGAGAAGTACGGTAGGGAAGGGGCCTTTGCCATCCGGAACCAAGTAATAGGCATACACCCGTGAATAGACTGTCAGGTTAAGAGTCAGTTTCCGGCAGGTATATCCATCACGCTTTTCTTCGGCAATAACCTCCGTCCGGTAGTCCTGCGACTTGGGAGGAGGGGTAAGCATCGCTTCCGTAACTGTTGCCCGTGCAGCAGTTCTCCATGCGTCGAAATCCTCTATGGGACTGTTGCCCCATGCCATCGGATAGGTTAGTTCTGCTTTCAGTTGGTCCAGGAAAAGTGGCATCTCCCGTTCAAATTCATACCCCTTGGGGTTTTGCTGAGAAAGGACCGGCAGTACACCCGCCAGTCCTATCACAGCTCCAAAAATGAGCCTTTTCACATCTATGAGTAGTTGGTTATTGTTGTTTGAATCCGTAGCCATTGGTAATACCTGAGTTCAGCAATACCTGATAGGTATTAGGCAGCAGGTGAATGGGTGGGTTTTTAGCTGCATAGTCTGCATCGCTATATCCGGCGAACAGTTTGGTAGCGTATGAGTCCTCGTAATTCAACATATCGATCCCCCAATTGGTTTTCACATATCCATCGGCTTCAAGCGCCTTTGCTTCCTGACTGTCCGGTGCTATGTACTTGAACAGCCCTTTGATAGCTACATTGGTCATGTTCTGGTTTGCATAGACTGGAACGATGCTTCCCCAGTCATCATGCTGTCCGCGCCATCCAGGGAACAGCACAGGATCGTCCATCTTGTCAGCTGGAGTCTGAGTGGTAAGGCGATAACCATAAGTCGATTTGGCGTTAACCATCTTCGTCCAGATATAGGCTGGAATCTGGTTTCCGTTCTCAAAGGTGTAATAGCCTTTGTTGCGGATACCTGCAATCACGGCAGTCATAATTTGACGGTTTTCAACAGCTACTTGGGGTAGAATACCTGTACGGATGATGTCAAACCGGCGGACACCCTCTCCACTGAATTCCAGTGCACGCTCCTTGATAACGGCATTGAATACGGAACCACAACTGTTGATGTAGTTGTCGAAGTTCGGGTCGATGTTGTTCTTGAATGCACGGTTGTGGACAGTTGCCAGATATGTTTTAGCCGTACCCTCATTGCCGAGAGCCGCTTCAACTTCGGCTAGCATCAGATAGACATCCGAAATACGCATATAGGACATATTGATGCCGGAGGTACCGTAACTCAGGGTATTGGGTGAAGGAAGTCTATTCCAGTCCCATTTGTTGGTACCGGGACCGCAACCCTTACCCCAGGCACTACGGTCGAACGACTGCATGAGCTCTTGTCCCTGACCCGAACTACCTGTTACAGAGCATGAGGCATCCCGACGGAGGTCATTGTTGTCAAACCATCCATAGTAGAAGTGAGCCTGAATGCGGTCCTGTCCGCAGGCAACGCAAGGGGCTTGCCCGTTACCACCTGAAGAAGGACGGCCGATATAAGCAGGCCTGTCTGATGAATAATTATATTCCATTGGAATCTCGTAGAGTGATTCATCGGTCAGATCCAGGTTGTTACCTCCGTGCATTTGTTGGAAGGTATACTGATACGGGTTGCCATACTCCTGACCTTTCGAGCCTTTGGTACGCGGGTCGGTAGTTCTCAAAACCACTGATCCCGGATTCATTACGCAAGCGGTCAAATACTGTTTGGCAATCGCATATACCTCTTTCCAGTCGCTGCGGCGCCCATAAATGGCATGGTTCTTTTCCACACTCCAATCTTCGAAAGTAAGTACTTTGCCATCTCCATCCACATAGAAATCTTTACCGAGGTCTGTCCGGCGGGTTGCATAACCTCCATTATACAGACACAGGCGTCCAATAAGTCCCTGAACATACGAGCGGTTCATCACATCCGCACGGTTCGAACTTTCTCCGGGACGGTACATATGTGGTTCAACTTCCATCAATTTCTTGATGTGATAATCATAGATCGCATACCTGGAAGCAAGACCCTGGGTCTTTTGCCCGGCTACCAAAGCGTGAGGTACATCGCCATACCAACGGCACAACTCCCAGTAACAGGTTGCCCGCAGGCTACCGCCTGCCCATAGATATCAGAAAGATTGTTCGGTTCGCCCGTCATAATCTCGCCGAAGTTGGGAAGAGCCTCAAAGTTGGAGATCAGCGAATTTGTGATTGCGATCGTCTCGTAGAGTTTGGTGAATACCTCAGTTCCCTCGCCCTGATTGATGTTGTATTTGTCAGTGCCGCTTGGGTAGAACCATTTTTCCTGACAGCCTGCGCTACCTTCATTGTAGGTATCTTGAGAGTCTTCGATGTCCGAACCCCAGATCGGAGTCCAGAAGAGACCTACCGAGTGCACACTTCTGTTACTCTGAAGTGTTTGATAGCCATAATACAAGGCGCTGCGTGAAGATTCTTCGTTGGAGAAGATAAAGTCGCGGTCTGTAACGCTTGGTGAAGAAGTATCCAAATAATCGCTGCACCCCGTCATTGAGCATGCTACGGCTGAAATAAGGATTGCATTATATATCTTATTCATCTTGTTTGAGTATTAAATTAGTATGGATTAGAAAGAGATGTTAGCACCCAGGGTAAATGTCCGTGCACGTGGATACGAACCGAAGTCCATGTTCAGTGTAGGGAAGATGCGCAAGTCACTGCTGAAGCCGGAGCGTCCCGTCGGAGTTGCGTTTACCTGTGGGTCGATACCCGAATAGCCTGTGATGGTAAACAAATTAGTGGCTGTCAGGTACAGACGAACCTTCTCGATGTGAGCCTTAAATAACCAGCTTTTTGGGAAGGTATAACCCAGCGTCAGCGTTTGAAGACGCAGGTAAGAAGCGTTTTCCAACCATTCGGAAGAGGTGATTCCACTCTGATGATAGGGGAGGTGGTATTTGGCATTGGCATTGAGAGCTTTCAGTTCTTCCGGGTCGGTAACTGCATATAAACTACCTGATGCATTGACATTGTAGACTTTGAAAGCGTCTGCCACCCATGCGGAACGCTGGGCACCAATTCCGTCGAACTCCTGTCCGGAAGCATTCATCATCGCGTTTACATTGTAGATCTTACCTCCTAAAGACCAATTCAGGTTCGCCGAGAGATCAAAGTTCTTGTAGCCGAAATTTAGTTGGAAGCTACCTGTATGCTTGGGCATAACTTCGCCTAAGTTTGTGGCATCTTCTTCGTCAACCGTACCACTCTTGTCTACATCTTCAAATTTCGGTGCACCCGGGAAAGCGGTTTGTCCGCTAGGCAGGTCGAAAGGATGCAGGTAAGTAGCGGTAAGGCTCTTGGTAATGTCGGGAATACCATCTTTCAACGTATACTGCCCATTGCTGTAATTGAAGTCGTCGACTGTATAGAAACCTCTGCTGATGAAGCCGCGTACCAATCCGATGGCTTTTCCTTCCACCAGCATGTAGTCGTTGGTAGGGACTAGTGAAGAAGAACCCCAATAGGAAGAGTAGAGATATTGTTCGGCATTGGCAAGCTCGTCCAGCTTGTTTTTGTTATAGTTATAGATCGCGCCAACGTTGAAACGGAAATATCCTTTGTTGATAACGTCGATGTTTACAGCCAACTCTAAACCACGGTTTGATGTTTTTCCGAAATTCTGGAACTGATAGGAATAGCCGCTTGTATTGTCTACGGGAACAGCCATAAGCAGATCTTTCGTGGTATTCCAATATAGATCCAAACTACCGGTGATGCGGTTGTTCAGGAACCCGAAGTCGAGACCGAGGTTGCGGGAGATTGTTGTTTCCCATTTCAAGTCAGGGTTAGCCATCAGCATCGGGGCGATAGAAGGAGATCAGCTCTCCGTTTATAGGCACATGGTTGTTGTTCGAACCCAAACTGCTCCATGTTTCACGCCAAAGGTTTGAATTGATATTATCACTACCCGAAGTTCCGTAGGAAAGGCGAAGCTTTAAATTAGACAACCAATCTTTCGTGTTTTCCATGAACGGTTCTTCCATTACTCGCCAGGCAAAAGCCGCTGCCGGGAAATATCCCCACCGATTATTGGGAGCGAATTTACTGGAACCGTCGGCACGGAACGTACCGGTGAAGAGGTATCTGTCTTTTAAGGTATAACCCAGACGGCCGAAGAACGATACGGTATGATCGGGTACGGCAATTGTATTGGTCATCGACAAAGAATTGGTCGCTGTGTGGATCAGTGCCATGGTACGGTCGAAATCAAAGTTATTCGGATATCCGCGTCCGTTGATCTGTGTAGATTCGGAAGAGGAATTTAGCAACTCTTGACCAACCAGCACGTTGAACGCATGGTCTTTGCCTAAATCGAACAGATAGCTCAATGTTGTTGCGGACCGTAAATTTTCGCTTGTGCCGCGCGAAAGAGTAGCTCTCTTTTCTCCATTCGTGTATCCATTCTCGTAGTAGGAGTTCTTGCTGGTACCCCGTCCCAATGAGAACTCACTGCGTGCGGTCAGCCCCTTGATAATTTCCCAGGTAACAGCAGCCGTACCACGGAGCGAACGGGAATACTGCTCATTCTTGACATCGTTGATCAGTTCTACCGGGTTGTGCTTATCGTCAATGTTGGCCACACCGAAGCTGAAACCGGAAGCGACTTCCGAATAGTCTACACCTCCCAGCGGATTGTCTATCGGGCGGTATCTGTAGGCACCGGATATATTCGAACCTTTCCCGTTCGTCACATCTTCACGTCCGTTGAGGTTGCTCTCCGTATAACGGAAATCGGCGTCTAATGTCAGGTTCTTGGCTAGTTTCTGCTGAACCTTCAGGATCGTATTCAAGCGGTGATAGTCTGAATTGATTTTGATACCCTGGTCGTCGATGTAACCGACCGACAGATTTACTTTTGTCTTTTCTGTGCCACCCGATACATTCAGGTTGTGGCTATGACTCCATGCTGTGCGTAAGATATCGTCGGTATAATCGTGAGCAGCTACATTGGCGTAATCAGCGTAATGGTTGCCATACTTGCTTCCAAGGCCGAAGTACTTCTCCACAGCATCCTGATTGGCCGTACCCCGAGATGCCGCATAACTCCAGTTGTGGAGTATATATTCTTGAGCGGATAGCGTTTCAAGTGTTTTGGCAGCAGTCTTGGTCTGTATATACGTATCGTAAGAAACACTGATTCTTCCTTCTTTGGCCGATTTTGTTGTTACAAGGATTACCCCATTGGCGCCTCGGGCACCATAGATGGCGGTAGAGGAAGCATCTTTCAACACATCGATGCTCTCGATATCCTGCGCCGAAATGTTATCAATGTTCGATACGGGGAATCCGTCGACTACGTAGAGAGGTTCGTTGGATTGAGTGATGGAACCACCTCCGCGCACACGAATGGAAATTGTTGCACCGGGCCTTCCATCTTGAGAGATGACATTGACACCCGGTAGTCTTCCTTGAAGCGCTTCAGCTACATTCGTTACCGGATTGGCAGCTACATCACTTCCCTTCACCGAAGCGACGGAACCGGTTAGGTCGCGACGTTTAACGGTGCCGTAGCCAATGACAACGACCTCGTCCAACACTTCGGAGTTTTCGTGCATGACGATAGCGAGCGATTTTTGGCTATTGAATGTGACGGTCTGCGTTTTATAACCTATATAGGATATTTCAAGGGTTGCATTGGCTTTGACCTCCAGCATGAATCGACCGTCGAAATCTGTAATCGTTCCATGGGTGGTACCCTTTTCAAGTACCGAAGCCCCGATGATAGGTTCTCCTTTGGCATCGGTTATGATGCCGGAAGCCTTCATCTTCTGGCCTGATTGCTGCGTGGAAGCAATCGCATAGCTCTTGTTTGAAGAATTGTTTGCCGAGTCGTTGGCAAAGCTGGGTGAACTGTCAATAAATGAAAGTACACTCATGGCAAAAATGATTCTTGATAAGTTTTGCATAATTTGATGTTTATAATATTAAATTCGGTTCTTTGCAGATATTTTCCAGTACGAAACAGGGACGAGTTAACTTGAGTTTTTCATTGTAATTAGATTATAGGGTTGATTATCATTCGCAAAAATAGGGTGCTCAGACCAGATGAAGGGGTAAAAAAGCGTTTCAACGGTGGAAAAATACCGCAGTCTTACTGTTTTGACTGTATTGGGTTCCATCCGTCTTCTCTCGCAAGGATTTTCTCTATCTCATAATCATCCAGGTTCTTAAGTTGGCGTGAAAAGACGGCTCTATGTTTCGTATTTGCACCTTTTCCGCTGTTTTTGTATTCTGCATAAAATACGGTGTGCGCTGGGTTCGGCTTATCCCATGGGTCCCATCCCAACGGATTGATATGTGCACCAAGTTCGCAACGGATAAATACCGCTTTCCCGTAGGGACGCCATGGGCGGGAAAGATATACGTCTTTGACCTCTTTCTCGGCTGTAATGCGGCAATCATAGAAGATATATCCGTATTTTTCCCCTTCATTCGTAGAGGGGGCGGTAATGAAACCGTCAGCCAGACTATGAATGTGACATTTATAAAAGATACAGGTGGAGGCTCCGAAGATGAAGTCGATGGAACCCCATATTTCGCACGCTTCATAGTATTGACGACTTTGGTCGTAATTGGTGTATAGGGTGTCTTGAAAACCTAGGAAACGGCAGTGCTTGAAATGTACGCGGTCCGCTGCCACAAAACAGGCAACCGCTTGTCCAACAGGTCCGGAAGAGTTTTCGAATGTGATGTTCTCCGCAAAGAGATCCGGAGCGAATATATAGAGAGTGGATGAACCGGATGTACCGACCTCCTCTCCATATCTGTTTTTCTTGGAAGCGTAATCGTCATAGGTTATGATCGCTTCGTCCTCACCAATTAATGAAAGGAATGTTTTGGTAGCCGGAATGATTACTTTTTCTTTATAGCTGCCGGCTTTGATCAGAATTCGTGTTCTTACCTTACGGAAATCGGGAACGGCATTGATTGCTTCCTGAACAGTTGTGAAGTCTCCTGTACCATCTTTGGCTACGACAAGATCAAAGTCAGCAGCTGAAGCTTGTAGGCTTATGAAGATAGCCAACGATAGATATAGTAATTTCAGTTTCATAGTATACATGTTTATACATTAAATTTCGGTTGCGAAAGTAGGCCATTTACTCCGGGCAGGTGGAAAAAAAGGCTAGAAGGGGTAATAATACGTTGATTTGCGCATTCAAGCCCGTTTCTGGCGGCAAGGGTTTGATCATTGCTTACTTTAAAAGCCTCCTTCTGGGCATTTCAGGAGAGGGTTAATATAAAAAGCGTTGGGGATGAAAAGAAGTTTAGGTAATACTTTACTTCTACTAATCTATAAGGTGTAATTATTAATAAACACTTTCGCTTCGCCGAGTTTCACATGTAAGGCTTGAGTCCCTTCTCGCTCTACAAGAAAGAAAAAAAGTTTCATCTCTCATGCTCTCATTGTTTTGAGGCTAATTTGTTTATTATTAGCGAAGTATGGGATGAGAGATACTTTTTAAAATAGGTATCTCTCATGTTTTTTCCACTTTTTCAGCCTTTTTTTTGCCTATCTCTCATCATTTTTGAGGCATCTCTCATTCATTTTACATGTATTTCTACTCCTGTATCGTTTTAAATTAGCTTCATAATCGGATGATTTCCATTAATACTACGATGTCTCTCTAGCTCTAATTAGCTGTCTTGTTTTGAATCTGGTAATTATTTTTCAATTAAATTGCAGGGGTGCTAAATAAGTTTTACATTTGCACCGTATCATTAATATGAACGAAGTTTGTGTTGGAATGAAAAACATCCTTTACATACTCATATGTTTTTCTTGTTTTCTAGGATTTATGGCCTGTGGAAAGCTATTGAACAGAAAGGTTACCGGAACCGGGCAGTCGCAAGGTAAACACATGGAAATGTATTATCAATACGAAAACCTTTATCGCGCCGACAGTCTGCTCGATAAAGTTAATGAGCGGATCTACCGGGTAGTCGATGGTTTGCTGATTCCGGATGATACAATTGAATATACATATATCCACCGGGTAAAGAACGGCAATCCTGTCCGTACGGAAGAATATAAACTTTTGGAAGGTAACTCTCGGTCTTTGACCGAAGTCACAAACTACTTGACAGATGGACATGAGATATTTGTGTTCATTGGGCTGATACTATTCCTTGCGAGCAGATAAGAAAAGATTCGCAAGGACGTATCGTTTATGAGAAAAGGTTTATTGGTGCTACCAATGTTCCCGAATTTGAGATGGAAACCCCTAACAGCCTTTTGGAGAAAAGCTACACTTACGATACTCTCAATCGTCTGACGAGTTATCATGTGTTCAACAGTCACGGAACTGACACGGTCAATCAGCAACAAATCATAATTTACAAAGGCGATACGGAAGAAATAGTATCCGAATATTTTAAAGATTTTTCCAGTCCCGAAAACTCATACACCGTATCATATCGTTCCGAACAGCGGGGAGATACTTTAGTGCAATACGGATATCGTGAAGAGGGATTGGATATTATCATAAAAACACGACCGGATTATCGTAAGAAAATCATGTATAACAAGAACGGAAGTGCTTATGTCACGGAAACTAAATACGCGCAGGATGATTATCAGATTGAAGTGATACACGATTTCTATTCAACAGATAGCCTTTTCTATAAAGCTAACTTATTGATGAGGCAGGCGCATCTTTCGCCGGAAATGTATTCAATTTACGAATATGAGTACAATACGCACTTACATATAATTTCTCAACGATATAAAACAACCTTTTATGAAACTCCTTAAGTCTCTTATTATCCCCTTGTTATTCTTGCTGCTTTTTTCAGCAGGAGATATCGATGCAGAAAACAAAATGAAAATCCCGCTAGTCGAAGGGTACGATAATCCTTCTTTTCAAATAGAGAACACTACTGTAGAACCGGTTAGATTGTATATACAGGACAAACCTTATAGCGATTCTTCCGTTACTGTGTTTCTGGAGATGAAGATCGCCGAAAACGATCAACAACATTCCACCTATCTCAACTATTGGGAAATCAATACCAGCGGACTCAAAGAAAATTATCCCAAAGCATTTGGCAAACATCTTTTCAGTCTGGAAGTGAACGAAACCAAAGGTAAAGCCGAAGTATTCCTCATTGTTGAGGAAAATGATTTCGGGAAGCCATTCTTTTTAGAACTTAACCAAAAAACGATGATAGATAGCCTAGTCATAAGTTTTGATATGTCTGTAACAGGGAGAGGCTCACGTAATGCAGATGAAGCTTTTCATGATATAGGTATGGGTGGATTAAATTATCAGCGAATGGAGAAGAAGAAACAATTACTTTCGATTCGGATGAACTGTTTGATAAAAAACGATTATCATTTGACTGGAAAGAGTATCGGATGTGGATTTTAGCCTATCCTGAAACTTCTGTGCAACTAAAAGTCGAACGTAGTTGTCCGAATCCGAAAACAGCAGGACGGTTCAAAAACTAGATGCAACGGTCAGGGAAAAGGAACGAACTGCGCAATAGGGCGTAGATTCAATGAATAATAGTAGCTGTTTATCAAATATTTGCTATGTTTGTAAGTGAACTTTAAAATAAATAATATGGAATTCAGAGCTTCTTTTTGCGACCCTTTCCAGTCTCGAATTATCGAACTCGGCAAAATTAACGAAAGTGAGATTATCAACAAGTTCCAATCAATCCTTTGGAGAGATTATCTTGACCGCATGAGCAAGGCGAACGAAAGCGAGATCTATTATTCGCCCTCGTTGGAAATTGAGAACAAGGCAAATCGACACGGACTTTCTATCTCGGCGGTAGATGACGAAAAGGGAGGTGTCACGTATTATGTGTTTTTCAAACGTCCCAAACTCGTGAAGAAGTTCTTCGGCTTGGTGAAAACTCTGGATAACGATTACCTGACGGAAAGTACAGACCTGACGGAAGACGATGTCGTTCAATGCCTGACAGCGTTAATAAACAACGACCTCGATTATTTGGAACGGAAAATCAGGTAATGAATAAATACGCGATCTATCTTTTGCTGTTGGCCTTTGTGTTTTCGAGCTGCGTTCAGAAGAACGCACTCTACAAAGTACCCGAGTACCGACAACTGCTCATGTATAGTCAGATGCCCAAAGAGGTATTTGGCTATGCGAACGATGGTGCTTTTATGCAGTTTCAACGCTTCGAACGGGCGATAAAAGATACCGTTGTCATTGTGAAGTTCGACAGCAAAGGGTACTTCCGGTTTGCAGGAGGCCTTGAGATAGACGAAGAATTTGTCCGGCATAAGTTTATGGATATAGTGTACATCAACGGCGATGCATTCTTTACCTACAATTACCGTAATATGGGCAACTCCAATAACAACCTTGTCCGAATGTACTACATTGCGTCCGATTGCTCACTTCATCAAGTTGAAGTTGTCAGAGCCGACTCCCTTTATGCCGCCACTTTGCCCGACAATCAATTCGTTTGGAACGGAGAAGAAATCGATTTTACTCAAGTTCCCGTTACCTCGCAGTTTTATGTCTGGAATAAAGCCGACATCCATCCTCTGCCTACGGTTGGCAAAGTATCGGTTGTTTACCAGCTGCGGAAAACGGGTAAAACGAAATATACGCTATATCCTGAAGATATCAATTTCACGAAAGGATCTTTTAATCTATCCGAATGAAGAGCATCGTCTACATAGTAGTCTTTGGTTTGTTGGGGATATCCCATACCGTTTATGCTCAGCAAAACCATAATCCAATCCGGCTTATTGATTGCGAACCTATTTACCCAGGCAAAAGATATGAAGTTCAATTGATTCAGTTTAAGGAGATAGATCCGGATTGTGGGGAAAAGAATAGATTATTCAAACTAATCGACAAGCAGAACTCCAAGGTGATAATGGAAGACTCAATATTGTCGGTTAGTGGGGAAGTCCGGTTTGAAGACTTCAACAATGACCAAGTAAAAGACATACTCATTCAAAACCGATCGAGTGCACGAGGTAACGAGTCGTATAATTTATATTTGGTTGATACAACTCAAAACCGCTTAACCAAAGTCAAAGGCTTTGAGCTGGTTAGCCAACCGACGTTCCATACAAAACTAAATATCGTCGAGAGTTATGCGCTTTCCGGCAGAGATTGGAGTGCTTTCTATAAGATTCGGAAGGATACGGTTATCGACCTCGGATATGTAATCTATTGGAATGAGGAAGACGAAGATGGAAATCCCAGAGATACGTACAAAGACTATAACGATGTCTTGAAACAGATAAAGAAAACCCTTAAGAGGAAATGAATAGATTACCCATATTTGCTAACCTACTTGCGTGGATATTGATGGTATGTGCTGCGTCTCAGTTGCATGCGCAGGAAAAACAATATTGCATTCGTCCGAAAGCGTTGGCTGTAGGAGTCTATGATTATGGCAAAGTAAAAAAGAACCCGTATCAAATTTACTACGATGAAGAAGCGGATGAGAAATTCGGAAAACTCCTTCTGAAGGATGAGAAGCTTAGAAGTTCGAATACGTTTGGAGTGTATATCGAACAGGAAGACGGACCGCCCGTTTACTTTCGAGAAGAATCCGCGTGCGAATATTGCCCTGAGCTGAACTATGTAATAATAACGGGTGGGCACGGCTATGTATCTGTATACGACTTAAAGACTTTGGAAGAGATCTCGGTCAATCCTTCAAGCTATGTCTATTCTCCATCCGGCAAATATCGATTTGGCACTTTAAAAAATGACGGTATTCACTATTATATCGAAGTCAAAGAGAACGGAAAGTATGTGCCTTATTTCCTTTTTTATGGAAGCGAGCGCAATATGTCAGGAGTGTACTGGCATGATGACGAAACCATCCACTTTCTTAAAGCGAAAGAACGTGGGGACGGTTCGACGTATTGGATAGGCTACTCTACCGGATTTTATGTGGTTAGGGAGTAATGAGAACCTTTTGTTTGCTGGAAATCAGTCTGTTTATAAAAGCTAGCCGAAATATAAGTGAGACATGCAATGCGGTTTCGTCTTCGATCCTCTTTTTTTCGTTTTAGTTCGATTCGTTATCAATTTAAGGGCGGAAAGAACTATTTTCGTATATTTGAAAGAAGATGTATTAGTCATATAAAAAAGAAGAGATGATAGATTGGTCCAAAATATACAGTCCCTATAAGTTAGTTTTTATAAGTCTGGTGTGTGCGTTGTTTGTCATATACCCCGAAGTAACTTGGATTCCTTGGGAATTAAGCAAGCTAGAAGAGTCCAAACGCGTGGGGTATATCGCTTTCTTTGTTTTTCGTTACGGCTTTTATGCGGCCTTGATTTTCTTGTTGATCAAACTCAATCTGCAAAAACTAAAGACTCCCTCTTTTAAGATACGCTTGGGATATAATGCTTTGATTACTATTTCCGCCTATGTGCTTTATGGGCTAATCTCTTTTTTGATCTATTCAAAGGTCAGACATTTCGGGAGCTTAGTGTTATTTCAATTCTTCATAATGTGTCTTTTGACTACTTTTACGGGATATATCTTCCTCTTGTATAAAGAACAAAACAAGAAAGAACAAGAAATAGAACAGCTTAAAATCGAAAACCTCCAAAGCCGTTATGACGCACTTACCAATCAGATAAACCCACACTTCTTCTTCAATTCTTTAAATGGGTTGACTTCCTTGATCCGTAAGAAAGATAATGAGGTTACACTTACTTATGTGAATAAGCTGTCGGATGTTTTTCGTTATATTCTGCAAAGCGATAAAAAAGGACTCGTTACCTTAGGCGAAGAGCTGGAGTTTGTAGATGCGTTCCGCTATATGATGGAAGTACGCTTTGCCAATAAACTGGAATATCACATCGAGACGGATCCGAAAAGGCTATCGTATAAAATACCGGTTTTATCTATTCTTCCGCTTCTTGACAATATTGTTGTCCACAATATGATTGACAGCGATCATAAGATGGAAATTAGGATCTGGCTGAATGAGGCTCAAGAATTGGTTGTATCAAACCCTATATATCCTAAACTCTCTTCTCCTGTAACTAACGGTACCGGATTGAAGAATCTGGAGAACCGCTTTTCGCTGTTGATGAACAAGCAAATCAGAATAGAGAATGATGGAGTTACATTCCTTGTATATTTACCACTAATATAGCATATTATGAACGTGTTAATAGTAGAAGATGAAACGGCTGCTTATGAAAGCTTGGTGGAAATTCTGAAAGATATTGATCCCACTATACAAGTTGTAGGAAATACGGAAAGTGTGAGACAGACCGTCGCTTGGTTGCAAACAAATACTGAGCCGGATTTGATCTTAATGGATATTCATTTGTCCGACGGTTCTTCATTTCTGATATTTGAGAGTATCGAAGTAGAGATTCCGATTATCTTCACAACCGCCTATGATGAATACGCAATCGAAGCATTCAAGTTGAATAGTGTAGACTATCTGCTAAAACCAATCAAGACGGAAGAGTTAGCACATGCACTGAATAAGTTTAAGAAATGGACACGGAATGATGTGGTTGAATACTTGTCTCGCTTGACGCAACTAGCGCCTACTCCACGATATAAGGACAAGATTTTGATCCCAATAAAAGATAAACTGCTCCCAATAGATTTGCGCGATGTCTCTTACTTTTACACAACCGATAAGAGTACGCAGATTTGTCTGAAAGATGGCCAGTCCTATCCTTATTCTAAAACATTGGAGCAAATTTTTACTTCTTTGAATCCGGCCGGCTTTTATCGAGCCAACAAACAATACATCATAGCCCGTGATAGTATTAAGGATATAACGATTTGGTTCGACAATCGCTTGCTGATTACACTCGACACGGATGTTCCGGAACGTATTTATATTAGCAAAAATAAGGCTGCCGACTTCAAAACATGGGTGGTGAGTGAATAAATAAGTTTACCATATACACAGTAAAATAAGATCCTTTTATCACCCGGTAGAAGGATCTTATCTGTTTCCATTCGTCTTAAGGGTTGAATATTTCGTGTTAGTCTGTTTCTCAAGGCAGGTTGTAGATATTTATTAAATCTTTGTAACCGTAAAGAGGTATATTCAACAAAGAAAACAACTAAGATGAGGAATCAACAGAAACATGCTGCAATGCTGGCGATAACGATGCTTCTCGTATTGTCGGGATGCTGCCGGAAAGATCATAATGAATTACTCGTGATCAAAGAACAAGGAAGCTTTACTGTGGGCGGCACGGTGATACAAAATTCGGGAAGTTATGACGCAACTCAGTTTGATAATTTCAAACCTTATCCCGAAGGACAAACTTATCACGCGATCATGCCTATGTGTTTTATCAAATACCGGATCATGCCCGTCCATTACCTCTTGTCTTCCTTCACGGCGCGGGGCAATCTTCAAAGACATGGGAAACAACGGCGGATGGGCGAGAAGGTTTTCAGAATATTTTTCTTCGTAAGGGTTTCAGTACCTACTTAGTAGACCAACCCCGCCGGGGAAAAGCAGGACGAAGTACCGGGACGTCTACCCTAGAACCTATCGCCGATGAACAGATGTGGTACGAGATATTCCGTATAGGTATATGGCCCAATTATCACCAAGGCGTACAATTCCCAAAAGATAAAGAAAGTCTTGAAAACTTCTTCCGTCAGATGACTCCGAATACCGGAGCGTTTGATCAGGAGGTGGTAAGTAATAGTATGTCTGCGCTTTTTGATAAAACAGGACCGGGCATTTTAATCACTCATTCGCAAGGAGGATTACCGGGATGGATTACGGGTATAAAGAATCAGCATGTGAAAGCTATTGTAGCCTACGAACCTGGAAGTTATCCGTTTCCTGAAGGCGAACTACCCGAACCGATAAGCGGACGTACAGGTGTATTATCCGGAGTAGAAGTCTCGACGGATGATTTTATGAAACTCACTCAGATTCCGATTGTAATGTATTTCGGCGATTATATCCCGGAGGAAGTAACCCATGAACTTGGAGCCGAGAACTGGCGTACACGCCTGACTTTGGGGAGGCTTTTTGTAGAAGCGGTTAATCGTCATGGGGGAGATGCCACTTTGGTCGAGTTGCCCAAAATAGGAATATATGGCAATACACATTTCCTGATGTCCGACCTCAACAATATCGAAATTGCGGACTTGCTTTCGGCTTGGATGAAGGAAAAGAGACTTGATTGAAATTATATAATAACTAAATAAACAGATCATGAATAAAGTAAATTTATACATCGGACTAGTCAGCCTGTTACTGAGTATATCCGGTAACATTCATGCACAGAACAATATGTTAAGTAAGAAACAAGAAAAGATGGTTACAATCTCCTCGTTTGCAGCAAAAGGGGAGTTGGATAAGTTGCACGTGGAGCTAAACGCAGGGCTTGATGCCGGGTTGACAGTCAACGAAGTAAAAGAAGTGTTGGTGCATCTTTATGCTTACTGCGGATTTCCAAGAAGTTTACGTGGATTGCAAACGTTTATGACTGTATTGGACGAACGTAAAGCCCGTGGTATCAACGATACGTGGGGGCGCGAAGCATCTCCTATTACAGATACCCGAGACAAATATGAACGGGGGAAAGAGATATTGGCAGAGCTTGCGGGTGTTACGCCACCGGAAGGACGTGCAACCGCAGGTTATGCAGGTTTCAGTCCCGAAATCGAGACTTTCCTTAAGGAACATCTATTTGCCGATATCTTTGAGCGCGATGTGCTGACTTATGCACAACGTGAAATGGTAACAGTTTCTGTGCTTATGAGTATAGGAGGTGTCGAACCGATGTTGAATTCGCATATGAATCTTTCTATAAATGTGGGAATAACTCCTGCGCACTTGAAAGAAATGATTCGGATAATAGAAGTAAACATCGGTGGAAAAGAGGCTAATGCGGCTAGTACCGTTTTAAATGAGGTGTTGCAGAGCAAGGGTCTGCGTATAGATACTCAATCATCCGAGGTGATAAATGGAGTTAAGGTGGAAAAGGTTTCTTTCCGCAACCGGATCGATATTAATGTGGTAGGCAACTTATATTATCCATCAAACTTGGATATACAGAGAAAATATCCGGCTATTGTAGTCGGTCATACCTTTACAGGTGTTAAAGAACAAACGTCCGGCTTGCATGCACAAAGGTTAGCCGAACTAGGTTACGTAGCTCTAGCCTTCGATGCCTCTTTCTGGGGCGAAAGCGGAGGAACTCCACGCAACATAGAGGTACCGGAAATACGTGTCGAGGATTTTAGTGCTGCTGTCGATTTCCTAAGTAATCTTGCTATTGTAGATAAAGACCGTATCGGCGGACTTGGTATCTGTGGTGGTGGCGGATATATTGTGAGCGCAGCTGCCATCGACCATCGGATAAAAGCTATCGCAACAGTCAGCATGTATGATTTGGGACGCGCTCGTCGGCAAGGGCTTGGTGATGCGATCTCTTATGAGCAACGCATGAATACGCTTGATCGTATTGGAGAACTGCGTACTAAAGAGTTCCGGGGCGAAGCACGTACTAATACGCTTGGCGTTCCCGCTCAAATAACGGAAGCAGATACTGAAAATACCCGTGAGTTTTATGATTACTACCGGACTCCGAGGGCGCAACATCCTCGTACGGATACGTCTTACTCGCTGACGAGTCAGGCTCCGATGATGAATTTCTTTCCTTTCGTGCAGATTGAAACGATCTCTCCACGTCCGCTATTATTCATTGTAGGTGAACGAGCGGTATCTGCTTACTTTAGTGAGGAGGCCTATCGTAAGGCAGCCGAACCGAAAGAACTGTTTGTTGTGCCGGGAGCTTCTCATGTGGACTTGTATGACCGACCGGAGTCTTTATCTATTTCACTTCCTAAACTTGATTCTTTCTTTAAACAATACCTCAAGTAATTATGAAACAGACAATCATTTCATTATTCGTGTTAAGTATGTTTGCATTGGCTTCTTGTAAGAATACAACGTGTGACAAGCAACCGGGTGAGAATATGCAGAGCCAAACTATTTTTGAAAGAGGAAACAAACTCTCTAATGCCAACTTTACGGGTAATGCTTGGCTGAACTCGTTAATCGATTCAGATAGTCTGAATCAAAATTCGGTAGGAAGCGTAACCTTCGAACCGGGTGCTCGAACGTATTGGCATTCTCATCCGGCGGGACAAATCATACTGGCTCTAAAGGGTGTGGGATATTATCAGGAAGAAGGGAAGCCTGTTGTAATTCTCCATAAAGGAGATGTGGTGAAGTGTCCACACAACATACCTCATTGGCATGGGGCAAGTCCGGATAGCGAGTTTGTTCAGGTAGCGATTACCGGTCGGGAAAATGGTCCTACCGTATGGCATGAAGCAGTAACAGACGAAGCATACAATAATTTACAGAAATAAATATGATTAAAAAGCTATTGGTTATTTCAGCAAGCCCGCGAAAAGGAGGAAACTCCGATTATTTATCCGACCTGTTTATCTATGGGGCGGAAGAAGCAGGACACCAAGTGGAAAAGGTGTTCTTGCGTGAGAAGGATATTAATTATTGTACGGCGTGTTATTCTTGTAAAAAGCATGCTGGGCGATGTGCGATAAAAGATGATGTGCCGGCGATAATAGATAGCATGATAGATGCTGATGTGGTTGTGCTTTCTACTCCGGTCTATTTCTACTGTATGAATGCTCAACTGAAAACAATCATCGATCGTTCGGTGATGAAATGGACAGAGATTAAAAATAAAGATTTCTATCTGATCGCTACAGCGGCAGAAGAAGATGACCATGCGATGGAAGGAACTATTAAATCTTATCAGGGTTTTCTAGAATGCCTAACTAATGTGCGCGATGCAGGGCATATCCTTGGAAAAGGTGTTTATGATGTGGGAGAGATCATGGAGAAACCCATAGTTGAAGGAGCCTTCTTACTCGGAAGGAACATATAACGACTGGAACTTTATTATTACGCATGGTCCTCATGCTGCTTAAATGTCTATAGAAATGGAGAACAACGATCAGAACAAGAATAAAAAAGAGATAAGCCGTCGGAATTTTCTGAAGGTATTGGGTGCGGGATCTGTTGCGACTACAGCTGCGATGGTCGCGTCGGCTGCACTTTCAATAATAAAGCTTCTGCTGAAGGTGGTTCGTTGGGGGAAGTGCCTACAGATAAAATGACCTATCGTATTAATTCGCACACTGGAGACAAGGTTTCGCTATTGGGATATGGCTGTATGCGCTGGCCTTTACGCACGAATGACAAAGGAGAAGAAGAGATAGACCAGGATGCAGTGAATGATTTGGTTGATTATGCCATTGCCCACGGGGTGAATTATTTCGATACAGCTCCCGTATATGTAAGAGGATGGTCGGAAACGGCAACAGGTATAGCTTTGAAACGCCATCCACGCGATAAGTTCTTTATCGCAACTAAGATGTCTACCCATCGGGACGATCCGGCAATGAGAACTTTTGAGGGATCGGTTGGTATGTATCGCAAATCGATGGAAGATCTGCAAGTGGAATTCATTGATTATTACCTGTTGCATGCTATTGGCTTGGGTGGAATGAAAGATTTTAATGCACGATTTATTGACAATGGTTTACTCGATTTCTTGTTCAAAGAACGTCAGGCCGGGCGTATCCGCAACTTGGGCTTTTCTTATCATGGCGAGGTAGAAGTTTTCGACTACCTGCTTGCGATGGATTATCAGTGGGATTTTGTGCAGATACAACTCAACTACATAGATTGGTTGCACGCCTCCGGATGGAATACCAATGCGGAGTATCTGTTGGGTGAGCTGGAGAAGAAGAATGTACCTGCTGTTATCATGGAACCTCTCTTGGGCGGCCGTTTGTCGCGACTAAGTCCGCCGGCATTAAGTCTCTTAAAAGAAATGCGTCCCGAAGAGAGTGCCGCATCATGGGCATTCCGGTATGCTGGGACTCCCAAAAGTGTGCTGACTGTACTTAGCGGTATGGTTTATATGGAACATTTGCAGGAAAATATACGCTCTTATTCTCCACTCGATCCGATAAGTGATGCTGAATATATCGCATTGGAAAAAGTCACAAACATAATGATGAGCGATGACTACATCGAATGTACCGAGTGTCAGTATTGTATGCCTTGTCCGTATGGAGTTAATATTCCGGGAGTTTTCGGGCATTACAATCGCATCATAAGTGCCGGGAAGAGGCTTCTGAACTCCAAAGATAAAAACTATAAAGAGGCTCGTCGGGCATTCCTTGTCGGATACGATCGTAGTGTCCCTAAATTGCGACAGGCCAATCATTGTATAGGGTGTGACATCTGCAAACCTCATTGTCCACAAGCAATTGATATTTCGAGCGAAATGAGACGTATTGATTTATACACTGAACAACTGAAACAACAAATTAATTTCTAAAAGTAAAAGACATGAAAACAAAATTAGGTTTATTCGTACTGATGGTAGCGTTCTTCGCTGTGGTATGTATCTCTTGTGGAAAAGAGTCGTCCGAGAAAAATACAAGTTCCGTAAATACCGAGAAAGTAAAATCGGGTTCAAAGTCCATTCTGATCTTATCTTCCAGTCCTCGACGGGGAGGTAACTCAGAAATACTGTGTAATGAGTTCAAGAAAGGAGCAGAGGAGGCGAATCACACCGTGGAAATGATCAATATCAATGATCATGATATTCAGTTCTTTGAAAACAAGTACTATGAGCGAAGTGATAATCCGGAAGATGCGGATGACGCTATCCGGATCATTCACAAAATGGCTGCTGCCGATGTGATTGTGCTTTCTTCTCCTGTCTATTTCTATTCGATGACTGGACAAATGAAGACTCTTATCGACCGTGTTTTCAAATACGAAAAGGATCTGAAAAGTAAAGAATTCTATTACATCATCACTGCTACCGATAATAATGAAGAAGCTCTTGAGGGAACTATACAAGGATTCCGGGGATTTATCCATTGCCTATATGATTCCAGAGAAATAGGTATTGTGCGTGGTTTTGGAGCACGAGACAGTGGCAGTATCTTAAAGAAGCCGACAGCAGTGCAGGAAGCTTATGAATTCGGTAAGAATGCCTGAGGATATAAGTCTATGTACACTTTTTGCTTTCACTTCTTTCAGCCTGTGGATTTTATAAATAAGCTGATTTATAAACATGCCAAAACGCTGAAGGAATAACTAACGAGTATGGCTTTCACTATCTATAAAAAAACTTATTTATTGAGGTGGAAGCCATACCTTTGCACTCCAAAACGGTTATTTTAGACCATCATCCCGATGATGCCTATAATAATGTAAAATGGAAAGTTGATGCTGACTACAGCCGTATTTTTGTGATACGCACATTTGTGGTGCATCCCTCATTCTTAAAAATAGGCATTGGGCGTGCTTTGATGGACTACTCGTTAAAATTGGCCCAACAATCAGGCCTGAAATTTATCCGCTTGGATGTGTATGAAAATAATTTCCCGGCGATCTCGCTGTATGAGCGGTGTGGTTTTGAATATATTGATACTGTAGATTTGGGGTTGGGAAATTATGGACTGGATTGGTTCAAACTATACGAGAAAGTGATTTGACTGCTCGTTTATTCTTTAGTGAGTCCCTATTATAAAGCCCTATACACCTCACCTAAACTGGAGCTGGATCACCTGCAAATCTGTGGGCTATGCATTAAATATCGTTTATCTGCGCAGGAAGAAGGGGCTTTCTTTAACTGAGATCAATGTGGAATCTAGGGGATGGACTGTACCGATAGACGAATTAACCTACGAAATACGCTATTTAAGTGAGTGAATAAAGATTGTTTGGCATTATAAGTGTAAGTAATTCCGTTTAGAACTATAATTTATTCCTCCTTCTGGCTGTTCCTTCATATTCGTTTTTAGCATTGATTCTTGGATTTCTTGCTGAAATCCTTATTCTGTTAACCACCATGCTATAAGGGGAAAATGTGTTATCGTGTGTTTGTCGTACTATTGCCTACTTATTATCATTATGATCAACTGTTTTTCGTTTAAGAACCGTTATATAATAATATATGGTGGGAATAATAAGGCGTCTCACTCGGGTGCAACGATCGACCTCACTAGGGTGCATCAAGTTTACTCACCTAGGTGCGACGATCTACGCACTCCAGTGCGCAGCCGAAAGACAGGCACTTCTTTCGAAATTAGTTGGCCCATTTTTACTAATAATACGGTGACTATTCAAGATACTTCCGTTGATATGTTCAATATAAAACGGGCATGTGCAGACGTAAGAGAATAAAAATGTGATTAGTTAGCATGCGTTTCCCTGTCTTTCTATTAACTAGTCTCCAGATAGCTGCATTTTTTGAGGCTTATACTAGTCCAATCGCAATAAATATCGGCTTAATTTTATGAGAGATACCTAAAAAAGACTGAGAGATAGGCCTTTTTTGATGGAAAATAGCGAGAAAATGATGAGAGATAGGCTTTTTAAAAAGTATCTCTCATTCAGTAAGTATTTGATTAATATGTGATTAGTCTTAAAATGATGAGACCATGAGAGATAAAACTTTTTTTCTTGTATGTAGGGGGAGATTGTTTTAAGCAAACAGGCTCACACCCAAATTGGCAAAGAACCGGAATAAATGCAACCAAACATCGGATTTTATACTTTTGCAGGTGATCCGTTATCTACCTTACAGATATTGTTTTGAATACACAAACCACCATAAGTAAAACCACCCCCAAAGCCCATTAGCATCAACATATCATTCGGTTGTATCTTATCTTCCCGGATACCATTGTACCATGCTAGAGGTATAGAGGACGCAGAAGTATTCCCGTATCTTCTAACGCTATCTAAACATTGCTCCATTGGTATCTCCAATTCATTGAAAACGGCTTCCAATAGTCTATAGTTTGCACTATGAGGTAAGAAGTAACTAACATCATCCAGTTGAATGTCATTCTTTTCTGCTAATACTTTTAATCCTTTGGCTAAAGTTTGAACAGCCCATTTATAAACTGTTCTTCCGTTTTGATGAAGTTTATTATTGGCTACAACTTCCTCGTTGTTGATTTGTGTTTTTGAACTAGTTAGATATAAATCTTTTCCATAGTGCCCGTTGGTTTCTGTGATCGTCTTTAATAAATGGTTTTCTGTGGATGCTTCTACAATAACTGCTCCAGCGGCATCTCCGAATAAGATACAAGTGGTTCTATCTGTAAAGTCTGTTACTTTCGATAATGTATCAGCACCAAAAACTAATACTTTCTTATGTGAACCGGAAGCGATCAACCCTTTGGCTAAAATTAGACCATTGCAAAAACCTGCACAAGCACATGAAATATCAATTGCTCCGGCATGAGGTATTCTCAATCTGGCTTGTACCTGACTTGCTACGCTGGGAACAATCTGATCGGGTGTAGTCGTTGCTACGATAATGAAATCAACATCTGCTAAATCTTTATTGTAATTTGCAGATAGGTTCTCGGCCGCTTTTACGCACATATCACTCGTATATTCGTTCGGGGCAGCAAAGAAACGTCTTTCTATACCTGTTCTTTCTCTTATCCATTCATCGGAGGTGTCTAACGATTTCTCAAAAAAAGAATTGAATACTTCCCTTTTGGGGTGATAGACTCCTATTGAACTAATTGTTGCATTCATGTTTACTTTATATTATAATGATTAGTTTATTATTTATATACTTACTAGTAGGTAAGTTGTTCGGCTAAAAAAAATTAGAGGCTTAATAACTTTGCCTGTATGGAAGTGTATATATCATTTCGTAGAACCTTATTCATCTGTAACGAAGACAAGAGGGCAGAGTGTGTCATATTAGCTTGGTCTTTAGCATTTCCTTTGAAATGAAAAGCTTTGTTCTTCTTTCCTTTATCTAATAAGACTGTCAACCAATTAAGTATAGTGTTGATTAGGTTCTGCAATTCTTTCTGCATGTTTTCAGGAAGAGAATCATAGGCTGGGGAAAGAGAACCAACTATGCAAGTCCAGTGCTGTTGAACAAAACTATCGTGCATGGTAATATAGTTAATGTATTGCTGCCTTTCATCTAGAGTAGTCCACAACCCAATTCTTTCCTTGAATGCTTCCGCATTGTTTTTGATCACAGCTATTCCTAAATCTGAT
>NZ_BAIV01000025.1 GCF_000517545.1 Bacteroides reticulotermitis JCM 10512
CTAATAAATCCCCCCCCCTTCTTAATAATTAAATTTGTAACGCGTGTGTACGCGCGCGAGAGGAAATCACATGCAAACGTATATAAAGCAAGCAAGCATCCGGAAGATATTTCCGAATGCTTGCTTACTTTTGAGCCTCTTGTCGGATTCGAACCAACGACCCCGAGATTACAAATCACGTGCTCTGGCCAACTGAGCTAAAGAGGCGGGTGGGTAAGCTTACTACATCGCGCCGCTACAACCGACTACCTTTGCTGCGATCAAGCCCTGGAGGATTTGAAGGGAGCTAGCCGTATAGGACTTACCCATTTTGCGGTTGCAAAGGTAGACATTTTTATCTATCCTGCAATAGCTAATGCTTACTTTTTTGTATCAATAAGAAGTAAGACTCTACATTTCAACTGATTAAAGTTTAAAAAAAAGATTCAGAATGTAATAAAAAACACTTTATTAACTTTAACTAAGAGATTTTCTATACGAATAGATATTATTTGTACCTTTGTGCTCTATTTATTAACAAAGATGACAGCAAACAGAAGCTATTTACAGAAATACGCGATGCACTTTGGCACGTACATGGGAGCCTATTGGATATTGAAGTTCATTTTATTTCCATTAGGATTTCACATACCTTTCTTTTCACTACTATTCGTAATACTCACGTTGGCTGTGCCCTTCATCGGGTATTATTACACAAAAATGTACCGCGATAAGATATGCGGAGGACGCATCCGTTTCTCACACGCTGTTGTCTTTTCCATATTCATGTATATGTTCGCTTCCCTGCTGGTCGCAGTAGCGCATTATGTGTACTTCCAATTCATCGATCATGGCTTTATCATCAATTCGTATATCACACTATGGAATGAGCTAATGACTACGACTCCCGCCCTGATGGAAAATAAAGAAATTATAAAAGAAACAATAGATACGGTTCGTTCACTCTCTGCAATCGACATTACCATGCAGATTTTGTCTTGGGATGTTTTTTGGGGAAGTATCTTATCCATACCTACCGCGCTGATGGTGATGAAAAACACCAAACCGGTGAGTAACAAACCGTCTCAGCCATAATTTATCATTCAACATTTCTATAAAAAAGATGAATATATCAGTAGTAGTCCCCTTGTTTAACGAAGAAGAATCACTCCCTGAATTATATGCGTGGATTGAGCGAGTAATGAACGCCCACCAACTTTCTTTTGAGGTAATCTTCGTTAACGACGGAAGCACAGACCATTCGTGGCAAGTTATCGAAAAGTTGAAAGCTCAATCACCCTATGTCAAAGGGATCAAGTTTCGCCGTAACTATGGCAAATCACCAGCTCTCTTCTGTGGATTCGAAGAAGCTCAAGGAGAGGTTGTCATCACCATGGATGCCGACTTACAGGACAGCCCGGAAGAAATCCCGGAACTCTATCAAATGATAACCGAAGAGGGATACGACCTGGTGTCGGGATGGAAACAGAAAAGATACGACCCGCTATCGAAAACTCTCCCCACCAAACTATTCAATGCAACAGCTCGTAAGGTGTCGGGCATAAAGAATCTGCACGACTTCAACTGCGGGCTCAAAGCCTATCGGCTGGAAGTGGTAAAAAATATCGAAGTATATGGTGAAATGCACCGATATATCCCCTACTTGGCCAAAAACGCCGGTTTCAAAAAGATTGGCGAGAAGATCGTCCAACATCAGGCACGCAAATATGGAACGACCAAATTTGGTCTGAGCCGTTTTTTCAACGGATACCTCGATCTATTGTCGCTCTGGTTCCTCTCACGCTTCGGCATTAAACCGATGCACTTCTTTGGCCTACTCGGATCATTGATGTTTATCCTAGGCTTAATCTCAGTTATTGTGGTAGGAGCGAACAAGATGTACGCCGTGTATAGCGGTCATACGTATCGGCTGGTTACGGAATCTCCCTATTTCTATTTATCACTGACAGCTATGATTATCGGTACGCAGTTATTTTTGGCCGGTTTTCTGGGCGAATTGATCTCGCGCAACGCTCCGGAACGTAATAATTACCAGATAGAAAAGAAAATCTGAGAGTTTGATAAATGTTTTAACTAAATTAATTATGAAGAATCTAGTTCGTTTATTCCTAATATTGCTCATTACGGGTGGTGCTATCAGCATCGGCAGTTCCTGTTCTGACGACAGCAATTGTTCGATGGCCGGACGCCCGATGATGTACTGCACAATCTCCACCATCGACCCGGACACAAGAGTAGTACGCAACGACACACTCGACTCGCTGACTATCACAGCCTTGGGAACAGACTCCATCATTCTGAACAATGAAAAGAAGGTACATAAACTGATGTTACCTCTGCGATACACCAGCGATTCTACAGTTTTGATATTCAAATATGATCCGGTACGCCAACCTAGACATACCGATACCTTGTACATCATTCATAAGAACACACCCTATTTCCAATCCATGGACTGTGGCTATTTGATGAAACAAAACATTGTAAAGACTCATATCGGTAAGCATGGCAGCAATTTACAGGCAGAAAAGCTGGATTCCATTTATATAAAAAATAAAGAAGCCAATAGTAATGAAATACAGAATTTGCAAATATTCTATGTATACCGCGACCGCACACCTGCTGAAGATTAGCAGCCTGCTCTTGCTTCTTTGCTTTGGACTTCCGCTGTTGGCGCAGCAAAAACGACCGGCGCCAACACCAAAGAGAGACCAGAAAAAGAAAGAAGCCGTTGTCGACACAATTCCTTTTTACAACGGAACGTATGTCGGCTTGGACCTGTATGGCATGGGGAGCAAGCTATTGGGAGGCGACTTCATGAGTACGGAAGTCAGCGTTGCCGTGAATCTGAAGAACCGTTTCATCCCAACGATCGAACTAGGTATGGGTGGCACGGATGAATGGAACGAGACGGGTGTACACTACAAGAGTAAAGCTGCTCCTTATTTCCGCATCGGTGTAGACTATAACACGATGGCCAAGAAAGTAGAAAAGAACAGTTATTTATATGTTGGTCTGCGCTATGGACTTACTTCTTTCAAATATGATGTGTCAACTATGCCGGCAGAAGACCCGCTTTGGGGAGACGGTATCGGCAATCCAAGTCTGGGAGATGATGTATGGGGAGGCAGCGTCCCTTTCAACCATCAGGGAATGAAAGGTTCCATGCAGTGGTTCGAACTTGTATTCGGAGTTAAAGTCCGCATCTACAAAAACTTCAACATGGGCTGGACCTTGCGAATGAAATACAAAACCAGCGCATCCATCGGAGAATATGGCGATCCTTGGTATGTACCGGGCTACGGTAAATATAAATCAAACAATATGGGGATTACGTATTCCCTAATCTATAAACTACCTCTGTAACAATGACAGGATTGGAGATTTGGCTTCTTGCAATAGGCTTAGCGATGGATTGCCTCGCTGTTTCCATTGCAAGTGGCATCATGCTGAAACGTATCGAGTGGAGATCCATGCTTACGATGGCTTTCGCTTTTGGTTTTTTCCAGGCGCTGATGCCTTTTGCCGGTTGGATGGGTGCAAATACCTTCAGCCACCTTATTGAAAGCGTAGACCACTGGATTGCTTTCGCCATTCTTTCTTTTTTAGGCGTACGAATGATTCTCGAAGCGTTTAAAGATGAAGAGTTCAAGAACGAATTTAATCCCTCCAGCCTCAAAGTTGTACTTGCCATGGCAGTAGCAACAAGCATAGACGCCCTAGCAGTAGGCGTCTCTTTTGCTTTTTTGGGGATCAAAAATTATGCTACTATCCTCTCTCCGATCGCAATCATCGGCCTAGTATCGTTTACAGTTTCCATACTGGGACTGATATTCGGTGCGCGTTGTGGATGCGGATGCGCCCGGAAGTTAAAAGTTGAGCTGTGGGGCGGAATTATTCTAATCATCATCGGAACAAAGATATTGATCGAACACCTATTTTTTCAACCATAAAGCAGTTTGCGTATGAAGTCAAAGAAAAGTTTTTTATGGCTCGCTTTTCTCTTGCTAGCAACCATCTGGATTTTAGCAAAAAGGAATAACCAACCGCCTTACCAACAAGCCAACGGATTGATTTTCGGAACGGTATATACCATAACTTACCAGCACAACGGTGACTTAAAGCCGGAAATCGAAGAAGAACTGAAACGATTTGACTTTTCGCTGTCGCCTTTCAACGACAGCTCGGTTATTAGCCGGGTAAACCGAAACGAAGTAATTGTAACAGATAGCTTCTTCCAACGATGTTTCAACCGCTCCATGGAAGTATCGAGAGAGACAGACGGAGCTTTCGACATCACGATTGCGCCTCTTGCCAATGCCTGGGGATTTGGATTCAAGAAAGGGGCTTTCCCCGACTCAAAGATGGTTGACAGTCTGCTTCAAATCACCGGATACGAAAAAGTCCGTATGGTGGATGGACAGGTTATCAAACAAGATCCCCGCATTATGCTTAGTTGCAGCGCTATAGCCAAGGGATATTCGGTGGACGTAATCGCTCACCTGCTGGAGCGTAAAGGTGTACAAAACTTCATGGTCAACATTGGAGGGGAGGTCGTGGTCAAAGGTAAAAATCCGGAAAAACAGTTATGGCATATCGGAGTCAACAAACCTGTTGACGACTCCCTGGCTCTAAAACAAGACTTACAAGCTATACTTACTTTATCGGATGTAGGGATGGCTACATCAGGCAATTACCGTAACTATTACTATAAAGATGGCAAGAAATATGCGCATACCATTGATCCGAAGACGGGTTATCCGGTACAGCACAGCATTCTCTCGGCAACAGTCATTGCCAAAGATTGCATGACGGCGGACGCATTCGCCACCGCCTTTATGGTGATGGGGCTAGAGAAAGCGGAAGTTTATTGCAAAGCGCATCCGACAATTGACGTATTCTTTATCTATAGCGACGAAAAAGGAGAACTTAAAACGTTTGCAACCGAAGGGGTACAAAAGCGTATGTTAAACCAATGATGGAATCTGTGCCAAAGTTCCGTCATTTCATAAATACAAAATAGACAGCGGCTATCAGGCAAACGAATGCAGCCAAATGATTCCAATGAAGCGATTCTCCTTTGAATAGTACAGTGCTGAACACTGTAAAAATCAACAAGGTGATAACTTCTTGGATTACTTTCAGTTGCATCAACGTAAAGGGGCCACCATTTCCCTGAAAGCCCATCCGATTGGCCGGCACCTGGCAGGCGTACTCGGCCAGAGCAATAAACCAGGAAAACAAAATAACGCCATAGAGAGGCCAGTTGTTTATCACCTTCATCTCCTGCAATTTGAGATGTCCGTACCAGGCAAAAGTCATAAAAACGTTGGATACGATCAATAAAAAGATAGTATAGGTTCCTTTCATAATACAACAAATAATTTTATTTGAATTCAGTTATCTGACTTGGCAACGATTCGGTCTGTACATTCGCCATACTTCCCCAAAGACTATAACGCGCTTCCGGATTCATCGACTCCAACTGACGCAAAACGCCCTTCATATCGCTACGGCTCGATTGCGATTCATAAGGGCAGTTCTTCACTTGTTTCCGATAGCCGCGTAGTGCAGCCAGCTCCAAAAGATCAGCCTCATGCACCAAACACATGGGGCGTATAATCACCATATCGAATTTATTCATGACCAACCGGGGCGGCATCGTACTAAAAGCTCCCTGATAGGTGATGTTCATCAGCAAAGTCTCCAGAATATCATCCATGTGATGACCCAAAGCAATCTTGTTACAGTCTTGTTCCTTAGCAACAGTGAACAGAGCCTTTCGCCGGTTCCACGAACAAAGAAAACAAGGCGACTTGCGGGTGTCGGTCGAAGACTCGAACGAGGTTTTGAATAGGACAAAGGGGATTCCAAATGCCTCGCAATGAGTACGCAAATAGTCGGTATCGCTCTGATAAGGTATGTTCTCCATCACGATATGCGCAGCCACTACTGTAAATCGAGGTTTATGCTGCTGCATTCGCCGACCCAGCAACTCAACCAATGCCAACGAATCTTTTCCTCCCGAAAGTCCGATCAGGATTCTATCTCCTTCTGCAATCAGTCCGTATTGCATTACTCCCTTACCAAACCGCTTCTGAATGCGGCGGGTACACTTCTCTTCTTCCTTATATTGTGCCATAAATTTAAAATCGGCTGCAAAAGTAAACGAAAAGATTGATTTAAAGAAGAATTAACATATATAGAAGTTGTGAAAAAGGGTTTATTTGCAATTAATTTGTATTTTTGAACAATAGAATTTGAATGTGCAAGTAAAGACATATATGAAGAAAAAGTATATTTTGTTTTTTTTATGTAGCTTTCTCCTATCGGGCTTTCTGCCCAAACACTGGAACAGGCTAGAACTATGTTTTCCAAAGGCCAATATCAAGAGGCCAAACCTATATTTAAAAAACAGGTTCAATCTCAACCCGGCAATGCGAATTATAGTTTCTGGTATGGGGTATGTTGCCAGCAGACAGGCGAATCGGATGAAGCGGTCAAGTATCTGGAAGTAGCGGTTAAGAAACGCGTAGCAGGCGCACAGCTTTACCTGGGACAAGCCTATAATGATACGTATCGTTATGAAGATGCAGTGGGTTGCTACGAGGAATACATAGCCGAACTCAGCCGGAGAAAGAGACCGACCGAGGAGGTTGAGAAGTTATTGGAAAAAAGTAAAGCTAACCTCCGGATGGTGAAAGGCGTGGAGGAAGTATGTGTAATAGACTCGTTCGTAGTCAATAAGAATGATTTTCTCAGTACTTACAAACTAAGCGAGGAATCGGGTAGCCTGTTTAGCTACAACGCCTATTTTCAAACCGAAGGTAAGCACCCCGGTTCGGTATATGAAACCGAAATTGGAAATAAAATCTATTACGGCGAAGCGAATGCAGGGGGAAAGTTGAGGATTATGTCCAGCAACAAACAACTGAATGAGTGGAGTGCAGGACGCCCTTTACCGGAGAACATCAATGCAGCGGGCAATGTCAACTATCCGTATGTATTGACGGATGGAGTCACCATTTACTACGCTACAGACAGTGAAGGCTTGGGTGGATATGATATTTTCGTAACCCGTTACAATACAAATACCGATACGTATCTTACGCCGGAGAATGTAGGAATGCCATTTAACTCGCCTTTCAATGACTATATGTATGTAATCGACGAGTATAACAATTTAGGATGGTTCGCTTCCGATCGCTATCAACCGAAGGGAAAGTATGTGTTTACGTATTTATCCCGAACAGTTCGAAGCAAACTTATAACTATGAAGCCATCGATCCGCAGAAAATGATTCGATTAGCTAAATTGCATGCCCTGCGGGAGACTTGGAAGAATAAGAATGAGGTGGCCGAAGCTCAACAGCGTTTGGCGGAAGCTATCAATCACAAACCGCAAGAGCGTAAGAGTGTAGACTTTGAATTTGTGATTGACGATCGTACCACTTACAACTTCTTACAAGACTTCAAATCCAAGGAAGCTAGACTATTATTCCAGAAATACCAACAGAACCGGAAAGACTTTGAACAACAAAAAGACCGACTGGAAGAGTTACGCAACTCATACATCAAGGCCAATAAAGCCGAAAAAGACCGAATCGCTCCTACTATCTTAGAAATCGAAAAACAGATGCTACAAATGAATGAGAATCTGGATACTCTCGAAATAAATGTACGTAACTTAGAGAAAACAAATTCAAAATAACCAAACGATTATGGATATATTGATTATCACAGTACTGATCATTGCCGCTGTTATCCTCTTTCTGGTGGAACTCTTCATCATTCCGGGTATTAGCCTGGCAGGTATCTCAGCACTAGCTTGCATTATATATGCTAATTATTATGCCTTTGCCAACTTGGGAACAGGTGCCGGTTTTATCACACTGACCATATCGGTAGTCACATGTATAGGCTCGCTCGTCTGGTTTATGCGTTCAAAGATGTTGGACGATCTTGCCCTGAAAAAGAATCTAGAATCCACGGTAGACAACAGTGCCGAAAGGCGAGTGAAAGTAGGCGATACTGGCATCAGCACCACACGTCTGGCACAAATAGGATATGCCGAAATAGATGGCAACATTGTGGAGGTGAGGTCAATTGAAGGCTTTCTCGACGAGAAAACTCCGATTATCGTTACCCGCATCAGCAACGGAACAATCCTCGTAGAAAAAATAAAACAATAATATTTACTTAATATAAACTATAAATGGATATATCTATGTATTTACCTATTATTCTGATAGTTGGAGGTATTATCTTCTTGATATTATTCTTCCATTACGTGCCGTTCTTCCTATGGTTGTCGGCCAAAGTATCAGGAGTGAACATCTCACTGGTGCAGTTATTTCTGATGCGCATCCGTAATGTGCCTCCCTACATCATCGTTCCGGGCTTGATCGAAGCTCATAAAGCTGGCTTGAAAGATGTCAACCGTGATGAAATGGAAGCTCACTATCTGGCTGGAGGACATGTAGAACGAGTGGTGCACGCACTGGTATCAGCATCTAAGGCAAATATCGAACTGTCATTCCAGATGGCTACAGCTATCGACTTGGCGGGACGTGATGTATTTGAAGCTGTCCAAATGTCTGTTAACCCGAAGGTTATCGACACACCTCCGGTTACCGCCGTAGCTAAAGATGGTATTCAGTTAATCGCCAAGGCTCGTGTAACTGTACGTGCCAGCATCCGCCAATTAGTGGGTGGTGCAGGCGAAGACACTATTCTGGCTCGTGTAGGCGAAGGTATCGTATCTTCCATCGGTTCTTCAGTGAATCATAAGTCTGTACTCGAGAATCCGGATTCCATCTCTAAACTGGTACTTCGCAAAGGATTGGATGCCGGAACAGCTTTTGAAATTCTATCCATCGATATCGCTGATATTGATATAGGTAAGAATATCGGTGCTACCTTGCAGATCGATCAGGCAAATGCGGATAAGAACATTGCTCAGGCTAAGGCTGAAGAGCGTCGTGCGATGGCCGTTGCTACCGAGCAGGAAATGAAAGCGAAGGCACAGGAAGCTCGCGCCAAAGTAATCGAAGCGGAAGCAGAAGTTCCTAAAGCGATGGCTGAAGCATTCCGTAACGGTAATTTAGGTATCATGGACTATTATCGGATGAAGAATATAGAAGCTGATACTTCCATGCGCGAAACAATTGCTAAACCTGCCGGTAATACAAGCAATCAGCCGCTAAGCAAATAAAGCCTCTCGCATAAAGGGACAAAGTTACGCTTGCTAACGAAAAACTTTTGAAGGGTTTTATTTGTTAGCATAGAAGATAACTTTAATAAAAACATAAATCAAAGTCCTCTTCACGCCCCTCTCCTAGCGAGAGGGTTGGGAAGAGGCTAAACATTAACATGAAAAAATATTTCCCATCCTCAGAACTTATTATCAATGAAGACGGATCGGTGTTTCATCTTCATGTAAAACCCGAGTGGCTTGCCGATAAAGTAATTCTTGTAGGCGACCCCGGACGTGTGGCACTTGTAGCTTCTCATTTCGAAAACAAAGAGTGCGAAGTGGAAAGCCGTGAGTTTAAAACCATTACCGGCACATACAAGGGAAAGCGAATCACAGTCGTTTCTACCGGAATAGGTTGCGATAACATCGATATTGTGATGAATGAGTTGGATGCTCTGGCCAATATCGACTTCAACACCCGTGAAGAGAAAGAAGAGTTCCGCCAACTGGAACTGGTACGTATCGGTACTTGCGGTGGTCTCCAACCCAATACGCCTGTTGGTACATTCGTTTGCTCACAGAAGTCCATGGGCTTCGATGGCTTATTGAATTTCTATGCCGGACGTAATTCGGTCTGCGACCTACCTTTCGAACGGGCTTTCCTTAACCACATGGGATGGTCGGGCAATATGTGTGCCCCTGCTCCCTACGTTATTGATGCCAGCGAGGAACTGATCGACCGCATTGCCCAAAAGGACATGGTACGTGGTGTTACGATTGCCGCAGGTGGTTTCTTCGGACCGCAAGGCCGGGAACTTCGTGTTCCGTTAGCCGATCCCAAACAAAATGAAAAGATTGAAGCATTCGAGTACAATGGTCACCGAATAACCAACTTTGAAATGGAAAGTTCGGCACTCGCAGGCCTTAGCCGACTCATGGGACACAAAGCAATGACAGTTTGTATGGTCATAGCCAACCGACTCATTAAAGAGGCGAATACCGGATATAAGAACACCATCGACACACTTATCAAAACAGTGCTCGATCGGATCTAAGCTTATGCTCCTGTTAAAATAATCAATAGGCTCCTGTCAGCACAATCTGCGACAGGGGCTTTTATTTTGTAGAAAGATATGTGAATAAAACAAACTACCTGTCCGCACGTTTCTCTTTTTCGACAGGAAAGCGTTATCTTTGCCAATCAAAAAGAACATCAAGATGAATCAAGATACAATTTGTGCCATTGCAACAGCCCAGGGCGGTGCTATCGGAACCATTCGTGTTTCCGGTCCGGAAGCTATATCCATAACCTCTCGCATCTTCAAACCCGCTCGGGAAAGCAAGTCACTCAGCGAGCAAAAGCCCTACACACTAACGTTCGGCCGTATCTATGACGAAGAAGAAATCATCGACGAAGTATTGGTAAGCCTCTTTCGGGCTCCGCACTCCTATACCGGAGAAGACAGCACGGAAATCGCTTGTCACGGCTCATCTTACATCCTTCAGCAAGTGATGCAACTACTCATCAAGCATGGTTGTCGCATGGCACAACCAGGTGAGTACACCCAACGCGCCTTTTTAAACGGCAAGATGGATCTAAGTCAGGCAGAAGCCGTTGCCGACCTCATTGCCTCAACTTCTGCCGCTACTCATCGATTAGCAATAAGTCAGATGCGTGGAGGTTTCAGCAAAGAGCTGACCGAGTTACGCAACAAACTCCTAAACTTTACATCCATGATCGAGCTGGAGCTTGACTTCAGCGAAGAAGATGTCGAGTTTGCCGACCGTTCCGCCTTACGCAAGCTAGCTGATGAAATAGAGCGAGTTATTTCCCGCCTTGTCCATTCATTTAGTATAGGCAATGCCATTAAGAACGGAGTACCCGTAGCCATCATCGGTGAAACCAACGCAGGCAAATCCACCCTTCTAAACGTGCTATTAAACGAAGATAAAGCTATTGTCAGCGACATACACGGCACAACGCGTGATGTAATCGAAGATACGATCAACCTAGGCGGCATCACCTTCCGTTTCATTGATACGGCAGGCATCAGGGAGACCGACGACACCATCGAGAGCCTCGGTATCGAACGTACCTTCCAGAAACTAGATCAGGCAGAGATTGTACTTTGGATGATCGATGCTTCCGAAGCCTCTTCCCAAGTCTCTCAACTTGCCGGTAAGATACTCCCCCGTTGTGTAGGCAAACACCTGATCGCCGTATTCAATAAGTCCGACCTCATAGAAACGTCCCAATGTCAATCAATTGAACATCTTTTTGCACAAGAGTTTCCTCAGGAGCATACCGATCTAATCTTCATCTCAGCCAAGCAAAAGGTACAAACCGACGAGCTAGAGCAAAAGTTGATCAGTGCCGCTCATCTTCCCACAGTGACTCAGAACGACATCATCGTTACCAACGTACGTCATTACGAAGCACTCACCAAAGCGCTCGAAGCCATACACCGTGTACAGTCCGGACTCGACTCCCATATATCCGGTGATTTCCTTTCACAAGATATTCGCGAATGTATCTTCTTCATCTCCGATATTGCCGGCGAAGTAACGAACGATATGGTGCTTCAAAATATCTTCGAGCATTTTTGCATCGGGAAATAATGGCTTAGAATTAACAGTAAACAACTGTAATCAATTAGCAAGAAGTCTCTCATTTTGAGGGACTTTCTTTGTTTTAACACTTACCCATCACTTTTTGTTAGTACCCGTTTTTCATCCTATTTTCGTACCGTATTTCTACCGCGAAACAATTTTGCGGTGAAGCCAAATGTCACAATGACGCATTAGTTGACATGTGTTGACAATGGTCTACGTAGGTTGACAAAAAGGAGGCGAAATTAAAACGAATAATAGTATGGAAGTGAAGCGAACTTGTAAATGGTGTGGCAAAGTATTTATTGCCCAAAAGACGACTACCCAATATTGTAGTCTTCAATGCGCACAACGTGGATATAAACAACGTGTCCGCGAGAAAAGAGATGAACTAAAAAAGAGTCAAGAACTCTTACGTCCTACTGCTTCCCTAGAGGGTCAAGACTACTTAACCTTTTCCAAAGTAGCAAGTTTGATGGGAACCAGTAGGCAATACATCTACAAATTGGTAAAGCAAGGCAAACTGCGCGCATCCAGATTGAGTGAAAGGATGTCTTTCATTCGCAGGGCGGACATTGAGCTAATGCTAAAATCTAAGCCATACGAGCGCATTATGCCTAAAGAAGAGATAAACATTGCTGAATACTACACAGCCGAGGAGATTTCAGAAAAGTATAAAGTCAATGCTAAATGGGTCTGGACTTTTACCAGACAGAACAAGATACCAAAAATGCGTATTCGGAAGTTAAATTACTACAGCAAGAAGCATATTGATACAGCTTTTGCAAAATACGAAGTTGATACAGAACTATCTGAATGGTATACTCCGGAAGAGATTGTTGAAAAATATGGTATGGCCCGCATTGCTATTCGAAGCCAAGTTTACCGGAATAATATTCCCTCCAAAAAAGAACATGGGAAGATATTCTATTCTAAATACCATTTCGATTTATCTAAATCGGAAGGTCTACGGAAAGAGGTATATTACTATACCGTCCAAGAGGCTATGGCAAAATTTCATTTGACAAGAGATGCCGTTTATGGAACTCTACGTTTCCATGGCATTGAGAGAGTAAAAATCGGGAAGTTCGTTAAGTTTCTCAAAGTTGATTTTGACAAGATCATGGGCGAAGTTCAAAAGAGATAAAGCCTATTTGAAATGATATAGAACTTACTTCCAAATGACTATTTTCAGCAAAACATCATTCAAAACCTTTGCAATAACTATCAAGTACTAACTATAAAAATCAAGAAATCATGTTCGAATGTAAAACCGTAACACTTAGAACTCGTCCCATCAAACATGGGCAATTGTCTTTCTATCTGGACTATTATCCAGGCTACAGAGATAAGGAAACAATGAAAGTAATCCGTCATGAATCTTTAGGCATTTACATCTATGAGAAACCGAAGAATCGCAGGGAACGTGAATTTAACGAACAAATGACCGAAAAGGCAGAGGCTATTCGTTGTCGCCGATTCGATGCAATAGTCAACGAGCGATATGACTTTCTCGACAAGAGTAAACTTAAAGGTGACTTTTTAGAATACTATCGTCACCAGCTACGTAAGCATGACCAGAAGTGGAAATTTGTCTATACCCACTTCAGTAATTTTGTGGGTGGTAAATGTATCTTTGAGGAAATAGACATCGACCTTTGCAATAAATTCCGAGAATACCTGCTTACCGCCAAAAAGCTGAAGAGCAACAAAGATAGGATTTCCCAAAATTCCGCTGCCGGTTATTGGTCCACATTTCGGGGATTTCTACAAGACTTGTATCGTGCCAAACTGATACGCAATAACATTAACGACTTCTTGGATAAAATAGAAACAGAAGATATTGACAAGGATTTCCTTACCCAACAAGAATTATGCAAATTGGCTGAAACGCCATGCGATATACCCGTTTTAAAAACCGCTTCGCTATTTGCGTGTCTTACCAGTCTGCGTATCAGTGATATTTTGGCTTTACGATGGGAAAATATTCAGGACTACTATGATGGTGGCAAGTTTGTGAAGCTTATCACGCAGAAAACGAAATCCATTGATACTATCCCTATCAGCAAGGAAGCATTGGAACTAATCGGTAACACTGGTGAAGGGATTATTTTCAAAGGACTTAAACGTAGTATGACACAAGCGCCAATGAAGAAATGGATAAAGTCTGCTGGAATTACCAAAAACATTACGTTCCATAGCTACCGTAGAACTTTTGCGACTTTACAAGCAGCAGCCGGAACGGATATTATCACCATAGCCAGTATTATGACACACAAAAGTATTTCTACCACGCAACTTTATACAAAAACCGTTGATGCCAACAAGCGTAAAGCCTCTTCGAAGATTACGCTCAAACGAAAAGAAGAGTAGTGAATATTAAACAGCTTTAATAGGTGTTTTGAGTATGATTTAAGGTCTGATTTATAGGAAATCTTTTAATTAGTATAAAGATTCTGTTGTTATCGAGAAGTAATAAGCAATAATTGGAAGTATGCAGATAATTTTGTCTGACCATTTTACAATCCAGTTACTTACAATTATGAATATTAAGACAATAGAGCTCGTACTACTCTGGCTCATGCCGGGCATTATATTTTTAGCGATCGCTTCTTTAGTAGCTTATCAAATAGGCACTGATTTCAACAATCATTGGATAGTGGAATCAGTTGCCTTTTTTGTTGTGTTCGTACTGCTACAGACTCTTTATGGACTGTTACAAGCCATATTGTTAGAGATTTTCTTTTCGAAAGCAAACCATTTGTCTATTCCTGTCGACAATATTACATCTAACGTAACCTTACCTACCAATAGCACTGTCAGTACCTGTCTAGATAAATCAACCTTAATACAAAATGAAAAACGAAAGAAAGCAGAATTGGATAAACAACGAAGAACCCAGATTCTTGTGGAATATGCCAATGTCGTTTTAAGTTATCACATGAATAAAAATCATTTGGAAACCATTCTGAAAAATGTCGAGCTATTTACCACATCACCCGAAGTTGATTTTACTTCTGCTGAGACCGATGGCTCTCTTGGAACTGCCGATCTTCGGCACTTTGCATGGAACATTGGTAAGAGATTGGGCTATGACCGGATGACACAAGCCAAATTCATCAAACAATGTTTTCCAAAGGAATTTATGAACTGCGAACTGCCTACTATCATCCGTAACCTGTCGGATGAGGTCACATCCATTATAAAAATAGACAAACCGGACAAAGGAAGCTATGACTTTCATTGGAAAGCAATAGGACTTGTCAATCCGTTGGACATAACATCTAAAAACCTTTCAAAGGAGGCTGTCTGAACTTACTTGGAAATGATTCCATACTTATTCTAATCCTCTGAAATCAGCATAAGGTCATTGGATTCCTTTGCAGCGCTTACAAAAAATAAAATTTATGAAGAACGAATTAACATTCAACGACCTTCCAATGGTTGTAAAGGAACTCTGCAACAAGGTTGAGAGTCTAGAAGAGACGCTACTAAAACAAGTAACAAGCCGACCTGTTCCTGTGTATGAAAATTACCACACTCCAATGACTTCAGAAGAAGCTCGCGAGTATTTAAAGATGCCGAAATCTACTTTTTACTTCAAAGTAGGTAATGGTGAAATACCAGCCATCAAGCAAGGTAAACGCTACTACCTCTACAAAGACGAACTGGATCATTGGCTGGAAACCGGAAGAAAGAATGCTCCTGCACTCTCTGTCGAAGAGATGAATGCCGCAATCTTGGCTTCTCACAAACGGAAACCTAACTCTACAAACTATTGATGTGTATGGAATACGGAAGAGAGAGGAGCCCGATAAAACGAGAAGAGGCCTGGCAGCTGTGGCAACAGTCCATTCTTAGCATTACGGGTAATTATGAAAAGGCTCCCGAAGTATTCAAGATTGACGATACAGTAATCGGCACATTAGGTAATTTCAGTGCATCTATTGGCAAAGCTAAAAGCAAAAAGACATTCAATGTATCAGCAATTGTAGCTGCCGCCTTAAAAAATGGTAAGGTACTGAATTATTCAGCCTCGTTTCCTTCCGACAAATCGACTATCATCTATATAGATACAGAGCAAAGCCCCTATCACTGCCTGAAAGTGATGAAACGAATATTTCAATTGGCAGGGCTCTCTACAGAAGCCAACCATCCCTGTTTTAAGTTTCTAGCATTACGCAAAAACACACCGGAAGAACGAATAGCCATCATAAATGAAGCAATTTATGGAACAGATAATGTAGGTTTAGTTGTCATAGACGGCATTAGAGATTTAGTTTACGACATAAACGGTCCAAGCGAATCAACCTACATTATTTCCAAGCTCATGCAATGGACTGATGAAAAACAGATTCATCTTCATACCATCCTCCATCAGAATAAAGGAGATGAGAATGCACGAGGGCATATTGGCACGGAACTAAGCAACAAGGCGGAAACCATTCTCCAAGTAGAGAAAGACAAGGCGGACTCAAACATCAGTAAAGTCGAAGCAGTTCACATTCGAGCAATGGATTTCAAACCGTTTGCTTTCCGCATCAACGAGCAGGCGTTACCTGAAATTGTAGAGGACTATGTAGTGGAGGAATCGAAACCTGGTCGTCCGCCCAAAGAACCATTCGACCCATATAAGGAGATTAAGGTAGAGCAGCATGAGAAGGCTTTAAGGTTTGTATTTGCGAAGAAGGGAGTTTATGGCTATGAAGAATTACAAGAAGCTTTGGTTGAAGCATACAATGAAGTGGGCTGCCCTATCGGTCGTAATAAAGTCACCAAGGTTATCACATTCCTCAGGAATAAGCGAATGATTCTACAAGAAAATGGTAAGAAGTATTCACTCAATCCAGACAGGCATTACTAATGCTCAATCACTTTACTTTATTCTCAATGCCTATATATTGAGATTATTTAAAACACTATCTTTAAATATGGATGGAGTTCTCAATTTGGGAACTTCATCCATAGGCTTTTTAAGCTAACTATATACACAGCTTGCTGCCACTTTAGTGCCTTTTCCCATTGCAAATTTTGCAAATGGGGTATTAGGCTACCCCACTGATAAATCAGTGTGCCATTGGGCAAGCCCAATATGTTTCACTTGACCGTCTGAAATGTCATTCCCCATTACACTACTTAATATGATAATTGTACCTTAACGCCATATTTACAAAGGATGTATTAATAAAATTCTAAAAACAAAAATAATATGATCTACGGGTACATTAGAGTAAGCAGCGACAAACAAACTGTCGAGAATCAACGCTTTGAGATTAACAACTTCTGCGAACGTGAAAATATGAATATTGATGGCTGGATAGAAGAAACTATCAGTGGTACTAAATCGTATAATAAACGAGAACTCGGCAAACTGCTTAACAAAGTACAGAAGGACGACCTTATCATTTGTGCCGAACTTTCACGCCTTGGGCGTAATCTTTTCATGATTATGGAAATTCTTAATATTTGCATGACCAAAGAGTGCCGTGTGTGGACCATAAAAGATAACTATCGATTGGGAGAAGACATTCAAAGTAAAGTTTTAGCTTTTGCTTTTGGCCTATCGGCAGAAATAGAACGTAATCTTATCAGTCAAAGAACTAAAGAAGCTTTGGCAAGAAAAAAAGCCAATGGTATTGTATTAGGAAGGCCAAAAGGGAAAAGAACTTCACCTGAAAAACATAAACTATTCCCCAAAAAGACACTCATTATCGGACTGCTTAAAGAAAAAATATCCAAGCGGCAAATTGCTAAAATTTGTAAGGTAAACAGAAACACGCTAGCACGTTATATCGCAGAAGTAATTGAAGTCGAAAAATGAGCCGTTTTAGTACGCTCGTCCTCCGATTGACAGTTGGCAAGAATCTCATCACGCTTTTCTGTGGAAATTATGAATGCTTCATTATAACCCGTGAGCACTCCGCGATAGATGTTTATATCCCAATCTTTAAGTGGAGTTCCAACCGCTTCAATCTTCTGCTTGATGCTCTGTTCAATGGGAGACAATATCACCCACGGGGCAGAGCCTGCAAAATCGCACTCCACGCCTTGTTGCTGCACGAAAACGCTCAAATTCTTTATGCTATTTTTAGCCTGCTTATTTGTGACTGCGCAAATTGTTTTGTACTCATTTTTTGATTTGCTAAACAATAATATATTGCTATCTACAGTTGCATTCTCGAAAATTTTCACACCAGAAAAATCTATCAGTAATTTTGGATCTGTCTTTTTAGCAAAGAAAGCTCGAGTTTTTTCTCCATACCCAGCACGCATCCATTTATTAGAAGTAATATAACACAAATGACCATTCGGTTTCAGCAATTGCCAACCACGTTCGTAAAAAAGACAATAAATGTCACCAGTACGAGCAAATACCTCGAAGTTGCTGTTTTCATAAAGAGCTGCAATCTCGCCTCCATTATTCTGTAACTGTATATATGGCGGATTGCCAATGACAATATCAAAACCATTGCAATCATTCGGTTGATTGAAAACATCACTAAAATAAGTATGCCAAAGGAAGAACTTATCATTAGGTATATTAAGATTATCAACAGCTTCAACAACAGATGGAATATAGCCTGAGCAAATTTTGATATGCTCTTTTACAGCATATTCAATATTCTTCCTAATCTTTGCTTTTGCAGAATGATCGCTTTCACTAAAATATTGCTTTAAGTAAAGTTGAATATTTCTCTTTGTATCAGTTTCGTCAAACATTAGTGATACTTGTCCTCTATTTTTCTTCGCTATGGTTTGCGCACTTTCTGTCAATGTAGAAAGGTCGTACCCCATAAAGCTTTCAAGCAAAGAATTCCCCTGCATAATCTTATAATCCAGATTTGGCAATGAGTGTGGGATTTCTTCTTCGACTATCAGCGACAGCCAAAAGCGTAGACGCGCAATGTCTACCGCACCTCGCTCTATATCTACACCGTATATATTGTGTTGAATGATATGACGTTTTATGTCTGCCGCATCACCAAAACATTCTATTGCACCACGACACAAGAACAGCTCTTTGAGCAAGCCCATGGGGAACGCACCTGAACCAATGGCCGGGTCGCATATCTTCACATTTTTCAACCTATTATCCAGCATCATAGCTAGTTCAGAATCAGCTCCACCAATTTCTGCTACATCGTATGTATTCACAAATTTGTCGATAGCAGTCTTAGTTTGTTCATCCGTTATATCTGTTTGCAGATAAGCAGTGAGCGATTGACGACACATATACTGTACAATCTCTTTCGGCGTGTAGAAGGCTCCTTTATCTTTGTTATCCTCCAACAAGTTCTCAAAGATACGTCCCAGCATCTCTGGGTCTACACCCACTTGTGCGTCATTAGGGTCATTTTCGTCTATAGTAAAATTATACTGATAGAAAAACTCAAATAAATCTGCAAAATACTTTGCTGGGAATTGTGATGTAGGCTCATCAAGCAAATCACGTTCGAACAGACCGCCATTGAGATAAGGGATCTTCACCACTGAACCATATTCAAAAGAGACACCTGTATCAAACAAGTATTTGTTGTCTTTGCGATCACTGTCAAGCGCATCAGTAAAGAGAGGCTCTAATACTTCGTCAAGAAAGTTTGCTTTTTGTTCATTACTTGACTTTTCAAACAGATGTTTCATGAAGTTAGTATCTCCCTCACCCCATTGTTTGTTTTTAGGTACTCCCATCCAACCTTTCTTTTGCAAGAAATGCAAGAACACTATGCGCCCCAGTAGTTTCTTTACATAGTCACGGATAGGCTTTTCCTCACGATCTCTGATTATCTCGTCAGCCATTCCGCTTTTGTCGAAAGAAGTATCAATAAAGTCCTGGCGCATTCCGTTTGAATCGTCACACATATAGTCTACAAAACGCTGGTAATGTTGCTTGTATTTTCCAAAGAATTCCTTAGACAGAGCTTCCACATCAAATGCAGCCTCTATATCTTTCAATTCTATGTCGCCATGCTTTTGCAGAAGTTTTCCAAAATTCTCTGACGCAGTGCGACATGATTGATTAGGACCAAGCAAGAACGTATAACGTTTAGAATCGGTAGTTTCATCGTTGCTTCCACGTTTACTGCAAAATGTAAAACGCCAGTCCCAACTCAGTGTATCCTCATAATGGAATATCATAAATGCACTAGAATAAGTATTCATTATACGTCGTACCAACTGCTGAATAGCTACGCGATTACGCACCATCTGCACATGACCAGTAACAGTTATATCATAAATGTCTATAGGGTTAAACTCCACCTGTATAGTACCTACACGGCATACTGACGTTATACCCGTACTCGCTGCTACAGCTGCCAGTTCTGAATTCTCTTCGAGCAACGAAGCATTGAAGCCGTCATCGAAGTTGTCTTGCCCAAAAATAGGAAACACCACTTCTTGCAGAAATGATTCGCCACCCTGATATGGCTTCTGAAAATATTCTTTGAATTCCATAGTTGATATTGTTTTTTGTTATTTACTCAGTGCCATATATGTTATGGCTTTACCATAACGCATCTGTACATTAGCTACTATTTTTTGTATTTCTTGATTCAACACATTGTCAAATTCTTCTTGGCTAAATTCAAAGAGTGTGCCACCGCTTTGAGTACGAAGATCATCAAGTGCAATTATCTTTTTGATGATGTCATAATTGCCTTTATTCACTAACATGAATGCAGATGATAAAAGGCTACGCGACTCCTTAGACATCGTGATAGTGTCTTTCATTTTAATGATTATCTCTTTGGCTTTTGTAGCCTTTTGCGAATTCTTTGCATGAATATTCATCTTAGCCAGTGCTTGATTTACGGATAATTCGGCTTTTGATTTACGTTGTTCCCAGTCTGCTGGAAGACTGACTGATGGCACATCATCATCGGTACGGAATGCTTTGTAAGCGTCGATACCGGAAAGAATACTACTTTTAAGTTCAGCATCCACTTTTACAAATAGTCCGGAAGTCTGCTTATTGCGAACAAGGAAATAGCTACTTCCATCTGTTGGTGCAATTGCTAATTCCAGTCCATCTCCCATTGCCGCTATTTGTTCAAAGCGTTCAGGATGAGTACGTTTATATTCTTTCAGTTCAAATACGTATTTTTCCATTGGAGACTCCTCGCCATTTATCTGCTTATTTAAATCATAATGCATTACTTCCTCATTCCCAGTGAATATCTGACTGTCTTCACCAAACAAAGTATGGAATGATTGTAGCTTGGTATAAGCCTTTTGTACGAGCCTTATTTGTTCATCACCTTGCAAACTCGGCATAAAATTATAGACATACACATGTGATGCAATGGAACCAATGCGGTTCACGCGCCCTATACGCTGCATCAGCCGAGTGGAATTCCAAGGAGTATCATAGTTCAGTACACAATTAGCACGATGTAAATTTACACCTTCTGCCAAAACCTCAGTAGTCACGATTACCTGATAATCATTACTCCATTCACCCTTATAATTGGCATCAAAGTTCTCAGCAATAATCTTTTCGTTCTCATCTCTGTTTTTTGCAGTTATTACAAGTACCTTCAGAGAGTTATCAGTGGTTTCTATAGCAAGTTTTATAGCCTTCACTGTATCTATCGCCTCACTAAATATAACCAATTTTTGTGCTATATTGCGTTGTTTATCAAAGAGTGTACTTCGTAACTGCTTTTTGAATTCTTCCAGTTTCGGATCGTTACTGTAAGCATTCCATCGTTTACAGAGAAATTCTATTAGCTGTAAATCTTTACGCAACAATTCTATATACTCTTGCATAAAATCATCACGAGTAAGTTCACGGTTACGTTCCTTCTCATTTTTACCTTTTTTATTAAGTTTCTCTATACGGGAGCGTATATCATTGGCGCATTCGGAAAATGAATACAACTTGCCAGTACGTTCATAGTCCTTTTCTCGATCAAGTTCCTCATTTACGTTAATGTCAGGACACACAAAAATGGTATTATGTTCCCACATATCGATCATATTTTGAGTATAGCGACGCAAATTCTCAAGTGAAGATTTGAATGCAGAGAAACTGCTTTCTATTCTTTTCACCAAATTAATCTGCATAATTTTAGCCAACTGTTGTGAGAAACGGTCTGCATCCATATTTTTCCCCTTATACAGAGCCTTCACTTCGGGAGACTTGATGAATTCTATAGCACGATAACGGTAGTAGCATAGATAATTACTGTTATCGAAGCGAAAATCTTCGGTAGGTGCAATCAGATTCATTGTATCAGCAAAAAGTTTTGCTAATCCACTCTCCATCTGATATTCAATGGAGTGAGGGCCACTAATCTTTGGAAAAATGATTCCTTGTTTACCGATGTCATCCTTATAATATTTCTGCACATCAGTACGTGTACGGCGCACCAAAACATCTTGAAGCACACAGTCACGTATCTCACCTGATAAACGTTTAAGTTCCGCTCTGCATTCTTCGGGAGTCATATCATCGTTAGGCATATCACCATCATTCATTTGTCCAGATGATTTTATCACTTGTACGAATCGACGGTTAATGTCGGAAAAGAAACCTTCAAGGTTTCCACCATTAGCCTTTTTCAAGGTGCTATCGGCGTGGTTTCGCTCAAACAAATATATCTGGTTTTGTATATCAGATGGACGATTGTTTTGTGGTGTAGCTGAGAGCAATCCTATATATGGATAAGCACCTGTACTAGCTCCTATCTGTGTTATCAAATCATCCAGTGCTTTATACATTGCAGTACTACTATTGCGAAACTTGTGACTTTCATCTATGATGATTAAACCATAATCTTTATACTCGAAAGCAGAAGAAAAATCACTGGAATCAATATCGTCAAAATCAACTTCATCCATATAATCAACAAGCTTGCCTATACTTCCTGTTGTAATGTAATCGATAGCCGAATCCATTTTATCTGCTTTGTCTGCGTCAAACAGTTTTACAGTTTCTTTCCATCCTGACTGAATGGCAGGAGGAGTTATAATGAGTACCTTACGCTCACGACCATCATCATCAGGCATTCCCAGAAAATGTTTTATTATAAGCGTACCTACAATGGTCTTACCTAATCCCACAACATCTGCCAACATAAAACCACCGTGTTCTTTCATGATGAAGAAACACTGTTTCACCGCTTCTATCTGATAAGCCAACGGATCAAAGCTTTTGGGAAGATAGCTCTCTATCAACTGCTGCTGGTTCATATCAACAATGCTACCGAACTTATATTGTAGGAGCTTAATGTACAATTCATAAGGTGTCAACTTTACGACCTCTTTCGCAGCCTCTTCTGCTTTCATTGTTACAGGTGAGCCTCTCAATATTTCTTCAAGGAATGTTTTATTCCAAGGCATTGATAAATTCCATTTCTCATCAAACCAACATTTATGTCCCTTTGTATATGAATACTCATTCGGTACGGCTGTGACTCGACTCGTATCAGTTTCCAAATAATTCAATTCCGAATTGCCTTCTAACCCCTTTTGAGTAAAATTACTACTGCCAATAATGCCTACAGCATAATTCTGTCCGCAAAAAACATAACATTTTGCATGAAAGAATTGAGCATCACCATCTTCATTCTTTTTGTAAATACGGATTTGAAATCTGCTTTCATCCTCCTTTTCCTTACAATATTTTTGAAGCAAGCACACAACCTCTACATATTTGTCAATCACTTCAAGTTGTTGTATATCCCTCTTGATATAATCTTGTGGAAATTTCGCATCTTTACAAATAGGATTAGCCAATTGATTTTGACGCACAATTGGATCAGCCCCTATCAATAGCTGAAAAGTTGCCCCCTCTTTTTCTAGAAAATCTTTCAACTCACTATAAATCAAAAAAGTGCCAGGAATATCCCAATATCCTGTTGCTATTTTTATAGCCTTACAATTGGCATTGGTTATACACTCTTTGATAGTGTTGACTAACCTCAAGCATTCATCTGAATTATCAATAAGAGTATTTGTCATAACATTTTCGCTTCGTTAGGTTTTACATATTCACTAAGAATGAAACATTCTTTCAAGTTCCTTCATTTGTGCTATGAGAGATTCAAACGTAGGAGCTTCTCCATAAATCATCGTAAGACGCATATCGTTATAGTCTTGTTCCCAAATATCCACCAAAGATTTGTTTGGAATAAGACAGATACGTCTACGGATGTCAGGGGTATAATCAACACCATTCACATGAGTAAAGCATTCACGATGATGGTGAATGGTCGCCCATAATTCATCATTAGAAACAGCATTTAATGCTATTTCAGTTTTCATCATCATTGCCAAGTCATAAAGATGACGCGACTTTCTATTGGCATCACTCATGGAGGTTGCGAGAATAACTCATGTAACAAGAAAGCCTTTTCCAAAAATGTCTTTTCAGCAAGAGCTGTCGGTATTGCTACCGACTGAATGATTGTTTCAATCGGAAGATATTGCTCTACAATACTCTTTACTTCTACTTTAGAGGTCGGTTCTAATAAAGAACGGGAGCCAATTTCCAACTTGACTTCTGAATGTAAGTATGGTAGTTCGGTTTCGAATAAAGAATAGTAACGAATATGTATGACACGTGGTTCTGGGTGGGTATTGTCACCCTCCCCGTCAGGATCAACTTCTATCGATAACCATTTATCCAAACCTTTTTCCATGATTGCTGATTTCAAAGATTGGCACAATTCATCACGAACAAATATGGATGAACACTTCCTGAGACGTTTGATTTGCTTCTTTGTCAAATCACCTTTAAATCCCCAGATAGACGGATCTATAGCCAAATCTATATCTTCGGAAAAGCGTTGAATAACGTTCCACACTTTACTCAAGGAAGTACCGCCTTTAAACACCAAATGTTCTGCCATGGGCAAAGAGAATATAATTTGAAGCATCGCTGTTACCCACAGGTCTTTTTCGATGGCTTGCACTGGAAGCCCAGTTCTATTGGCAGCTTGCGTAATGACCATTATTTGTTGGTCAGTGGTAAGCGAAAAGTAGTTATTCATAGGCATTTTTTATGATAGTTCTTATCCAAGCAGGCATCAATGATGCATCCGCCATCACTTTTTCTTTTGATTCTTTCGCTAATATCTGTTTAAGTTGGGTTATCTGCGGCTCTGTTATCTTACCTTGCCCCAGTTCTTTTAAGGCAAAGGTAACAAGCATCGCCAATTTATTCGTAAAAGCTAAATTCTTGGGCGATGTAAATCGGAATTGAATGGATTTGCCATTTCCAATATTTATCTTCCGCCTTGTTCCATCAGTCAGATAAACAAAATTCATGGGTATTTGAGTGGAAAGCCCCAACTTATTGAGCGCATGAATTCCCGTAGGTACTATTCTCGCCTTATCACGCCGAGCAATACTATCGGCTATTTCTTCGATGGAAGGATAAAGTACCCCCAATCCCATTATTTTATCTTGCTTAGGATAATAATAGATACCTCTTGCCAAACGAAGAATCAGGCCTTTTTCAGTCAATCGTTCTAAGGCTTTGCCTATGCTCTTGGGTTCGCCAAAGTCAATAAAATCATTTGGGAAAAAGATATATCCTTCTCCTTCGATTCCTATCACTTCCATAATTTTATCCTCGATACTTACCATACTACTCGTTTTGTCGCAAAAATATGTTATTTTTACGACTTACAATTATTTCTTGAAGTATTTTTGCTACTAATCTAAATTATTAGTCATTCTACTCTATATTGTGACCTCAGATTCCCCATTCTAATAAAATCGGCTCTACTTTATTGTCGTACTCTATATATGAAGAACAGAAGGGGGATTTGTGATTGTAACATTCAAGAGGCCCGCAAAGGATTCAAGTACAGCGCAAGTTGAAGTTAACTTTTCACCAGCTTTTCACTAACTTATCATACCAAATTAAAGTGTTGATAATGTAATTCAAAAAACACAGAAAAAGCTATTTCTGGACTTCAAAAAACGATTAACTTGTCACCAAAGAGCAGGCGCTTATTCAAGGAACAATATATTGATCAAGCATTGGAACAAGGACTGATTACAATGACGCATCCCGAATCTCCACGTCACCCTCAACAAAAATATAAGTTGACGGAGAAAGGAATTATCGTCTTAAACACTATATCTGAAGAGAGTGTCTAACTCATTCATTTTGTCGCAAAAGTAACACATTTTTTTCGACTAACACAAAAAAAGCATGTTCACTTTACTTTATTGTCGTATTCTATGAATACGTTATAATAAAGTAAAGGTAGGGAAGAAAGACAAAGAATTGTTTCTTTCCCCTACCTTTAAAACCAAAGTCTTTCGAAGCATAAATATATGCGTGATAACATCGACTACCTAAGCGATATTAGTGGAGAGATACCAATCCATTAATGAAAGATAAAAACGTTAAAAGTGAACGTTTTAACACACTGGAACAAGGGCATTTTCTAACTTCCTATCTTTTAAAGGCTAAATCAGTGAGTACTAATTGTCTATGCATGCTGCATCGGGAAATAAAGGAGTCCATAGCGATGTAACAACATCAACCATCCAACATCAGCGAAGTCGGTCTTGTGACCGGGTAGTTTTTGAGAGGACCGGTACTTTATCGGGGGCTTACATTTAATAAGGATATCCAGTAAACAAAAGAAGGATTTCCACTGCAAATTATAACATCTTTGAATACACAAATTAATTCATAGAACTATAGTGTTTCTTTCATGGGACTATAGTTCTTTGAAAGAAACACTATAGTCAATCTTTCGTAGGACTATAGTCCTACGAATAAATTCAGGCAAAGCAGCCCATTGTTTTTTGAATAACTAGAAAATAACTATAACATGAGTATCCATTACGATTATCACAACAGAAGTAATCCACTCAAGAGAGAAAAGCAACAGCCGCTTCACGCCCGCATCATTCCATTAGGGATTATTGTCACCAAGGAATTTATCATAAGCATTCGGAAAAAAATCTTCGCAACTAAATGGGGCAATTCAGCAATATAAAAATCATCCCAACTAGAACCAACAATTGCTTTCAGTGGGTTCGATTTTTACAAAAGTTACCAGAAAAGCTTCCAAATTAGCGAACAGGGGAAACTCTACCAAGCCATTCTATCTACTTCCCTGGCTCACTTTCTTGGTTTGAAAGAGGCGAAGAAAGGCCGTGCATCCTACTTTGGGTTATTCAGTAAATAGAATAAAATAAGAGATGCCTTTCTGAGACATCTTTTACTATTAAATGATATTAATTTTTATCCCAAAGGAAAGCTTGAATTATTATTATGGGACTATCCCATATTTTGTGTAAACGTTAAAACTTACAGGTAATCGGATTAGGGTTTATACCTTAATTCGATTTTCAAATATAGTCAAAAACTGGTTAAATATCATTCCCCAGTTCCAAATTGGTTTATACCATTTCTTCTCAATCTCTGCTATAGCTAGGTAGACTGACTTCTTCAACGCATCATCATTAGGGAAAGAAAGTTTGTTTTTGGTGTATTTTCTAATTTTACCATTCAGATTTTCAATCAAATTGGTGGTATAAATTATCTTCCTGATTTCTACAGGAAAATCATAAAAGGAGGTTAATTCGTCCCAATTGTTTCTCCATGACCGGATAGCATAAGGATATTTAGCTCCCCATTTTTTCTCGAAGAGGTCAAGTTCTGCACCAGCAGCTTCTTTAGTGGGAGCATTGTAGATATTCTTCAGATCTGCAGAGAACTCCTTTTTTTCCTTCCATACCACATAGCGACAAGAGTTCCTGATTTGATGAACTACACAAATTTGTGTAGTAGACTCAGGGAAGACGCTTTTTATAGTATCCGTAAATCCGTTCAGATTATCGGTTACAGTTATGAGAATATCTTCTACTCCACGAGCTCTTAAATCTGTTAGAACACCCATCCAGAAGGAAGCACTTTCGGCTTTACCAACCCACATACCCAGAACTTCTTTCAAACCGTCCTTATTTAAACCCACACATAGGTAAACTGTTTTATTAATCACTTTACCATTCTCACGGACTTTGAAAACAATCCCGTCCATCCAGACAATCATATAAAGACTCTCTAAAGGACGATTTTGCCATTCTAAAGCAGCCTGAGAAACCTTGCTCGTAATCACAGAGATGGCAGAAGTAGAGAGGCTAATCTTATAAATCTCAGCCATCTCAGACTCAATGTCAGACACACTCATACCCTTGGCGTATAAGGAGATAACCAGTCGCTCAATTGACATGCCACGACTTTGGTGTTTAGGTATAATCACAGGGGCAAAGCTACCTTCACGATCACGGGGAATATCAATCACAGACTCACCGTGTTCCCTCTGGATCTTCTTGGGATATTTACCGTTACGGGAATTACCACTATTATTACCAGAAGCAGCATGCTTCTCATAGCCCAGGTGAACATCAAGCTCACCTTCAAGCATTTGTTCGTACAAACGGGAATGAAGGTCACGAAGGAAACCATCAACATCGTCAGCGTTCTTGAACTGACTAACGAATTCTTTACTTAAAAATTCTTTGGGAATGTCCATAATAAAACTTTTATCAAAGTTATACATAAATAAAAAACTGCAAATCATATAACCTGCAGTTTTACATTTACACAATATTATGGACAGTGCCAAAAGTTAGTTCGAAAATTTTCCGGCTCTAACCTTTTTGTGATTTATGTTAAAAAGGTATTTCTGTTAAGTTCTGAAAGTCTTGTCCATTTCTGAGAATTTGAGTTATTTTCCCGTTGCTTCCCTTTATTAATATATTACGAGGAGTTATTCTTATTAACTCTCCAAGTTCTACATGTTCGCTGTTTCTATCTATATATAAGACGTCTCCAACATCAACATTCTCGCCATTAGGAAGACGAATAGAAGTATACTTGGTATTATTTGATATAAGTTCAAATTTATTACTCAACTCTTCTATTGCATTTAATATCATACTTGAATCTTGTGATAAAGTAACTTTTTCAGGGAGAGTAGCAGGTTTTTCAATAGACAATAACTGTAACAACGAATTTACATCTTTATCATCAGCTTCAAATGTTTCAGTTATACATTTGGCTATTTCAGGGACAGTTTTCTTTACTTCATCAATTCTTAAATTTTCATTGTAAGTTAAAGTTCTGATACCAGATATATCAAATGGCATAGTCGTTTTTATATCTTTAATAAGAATTGTTTTCTTGTTAAAAGCCTGCCTAAATCCTAACTCATAAAATACATTTGGATTTCTCGAACTCAAGTCACATATAGCCATATCACATTCAAGTATCTTTTGAAGGATATCAACCATTATCATGTTTGCCTTTGATGTATCATCTGCACGGATAGGTTCAAACCCTGCTTGTTCACATCCTGGTTTTATTAAATGTTCATATACTCTATTGAAGTGTCCTTTATCGTATCCTTCTGTATCACTAATAGGCATAATAACAAAACACTTTTTCCTTTCCTGTTCCATAACGTTGAACCATTTTATTTATTGGCAAATATAGCTGTTTTAGAAAACAAAGCCAATATATACAGCTATTAATTCATAAGATAGATACAGATTATCCACTATCACGTTATATATTCAATATTAATCATTAAAATTACTGAGTATGAAATTAGATGAAAATATTTTGAGGACTTGTAATGAACTGTAATTGTACGGCTCTCATTCTTAGCATTATGGAGAGTGCCTTATATTCCTCGTGAATGATGTACACCTTAAAACTCGTGAATGTCGATTTAACAAAGTATGTGATACACAGAACATCACCATTCTTTTATTGAATGTCAGTCAAAATTTTGCTTATGGTATGACAAGACAAACCCTACTTGAACGTACCCAATCTATCCAAAAGGAGGATTTCAAATTTGGGATTGACGATTATATGTAGATTACAAAAGTGGATTTAAACAGATGAGATTATGGAAAGAGACAAAATTCCATTCACAAATAGTTGCTAATAATGAAATTAAAAACTATCGCAAACAGCATAAAATTTCAGAGAAAGAAGCCTTATTGAAGAATCCACCAAAGTTTCATAAAAAAAGCGATCAAAACTATTCATCAGATTTTTCATTCTTAGAATTTAAAATCTGAGGTTTTGGTATTTCTTGCAAATATATTACAAATTTTCCTTTGCATTTAGAGCATTGAACATACGTACCTATTAATTGGATGACTTCTTGTTCCTTTTGACATATTGGACAATACCAATATAAAGGTTTCTTTTCTTCTTCCATAATATAAATCTTTTAAAATTGGCTCTAAGATAGGGGAATAATTATATTTGCGAAAGCCTTTCAGCCAAAACATTGTTGAAAATTTAAGGAAGTGCCTTATACTCGTTGAAATCGCCAAATTATCAAAGAAGTATATACAAGGCGCAGAAGATAACTCATATCAAGTGGAGTGCCTTCTGTGCGCATATACAGGTATTTGGCGATATCTAACAAGTATTCACAGGAAGAGCAGCCCACTTTTTTATAACGTAATTTGCACATCACTTCGCATAGAGAAAAAGTTATATCTATTGCAGTCATAATTCAAAATACACTTTCCACAGAATACTCTCAATGCAAGCAAACGGCATATTTCGCACAATACCTTTCCAAGAAACAGACAATACGATAAATAAGGTCTTAAGTCAGGGACAGAGATTTCTTTATGTAAACAAAGTACTCTATTATTCTTACGAAATAAACAGATGCTTTTCTGAGACACCTCTTACTATTAAATGATATTATTTTTCTTATCCAGAAAGAAGGATTCGAGCTATTTATTTTCGTTATCCTTTTCTTTATTGTATTTCTCTCTTTCTATTTTCAAAAGTTCTTCAAATAGCTTCACGGCTTGATCCATTGAAAAATGATTGATATTCTCTAGGTTCGAAATAGTGCCGATATTGGTAGCAGTAGCATTTGAGTTTTCGTAAAAGTTATTTGTATAATATAAAACATTATCCTCGGTAAACTTCTTCAGTCCCTCTTCTGTAACTCCAAGAGCATCAGCGACCTTCACAATACGATCATCCTCAAGCTTTTCTATTTGCTCCATTTTAGAAACTGCTTGTTTTGTTATACCTAACAAATTACCTAAGTCAGTTTGAGTCATTCCTCGCAAACGCCGTATTCTCTCTATCTTTCGCCCCATGTGCAGAGCATTGGTATAAGTTTCAGGTTTCATAATAATGGTTTTCTGTTAAATTACATCTATTCTGTTTTATTCGCATTTTTCAAAATTTCAACTTTTTCCCTTTCGCTCTGCAATAGACGCTCATACAGCTCTACAATTTTATCAATAGGATTAATTTGTTGTGTGCCAGCATATACAGTTGTTGTTGCTCCTGGAGAAATCGTAGCATCTTTATAACTATTGATATTATAAATAGCCCTCTCCACATCAAAGTCTTTAATGACTTCAGCTGATACGCCTAAGACAGTAGCAATCTGCGTTAGCAGTCCATCTTCTATCTCGTCTTGCCTCTCTATCTTTGAAATCTCTTGCTGACTAACACCTAGATCTGTTGCTAGTGCTTCTTGCTTCATACCTAAATAAACACGAATCTTCTGCAAATTGCGCCCGACGTGCCTACGGTTTGTCTTCTCTTTTATTTCAACATCCATATCATTGTTTTTATGTGGTACGTTTGACAAAGATAGTAAGAATCAACTTAATTCAAATAAAAGTCAACTTTATTTTTTTCCGTACAAAAGACGTGTTGTCTATTTTTGTCTAATCAATTCAATTGAGCTGATTATCGATCGCGACGTCACATTAAATACAACAGTAAACATTTGATTACTCAGTTAACAAGTAATCACCTTCAACCCATAAAAACCTACACAGCCTATGAGATAAAAGATAGTTATCAAAATCAATACATAGTTTTATGTAACTATTCAAGAAGTTTATTAATAACCTTATTATTTAAACCAACAACATGAATTCATATTCAGATAAAAACAACATGGGGCGGAATGCTGCCCTTAAAACAATTTATGCGCTGAGATTTTGCCTCTGCTTATTAATTGCAGGCACTATCTCGGCATTCAGCACCACACAGGCTTACAGCCAACAAGCTAAGAGTATCTCGGGCGTGGTAAGAAATACTCAAGGAGAGTCGATTATTGGAGCCAATATTATTGAGAAAGGGACAAAGAACGGAGCGATTACGGATCTAGACGGAACGTTCAAGCTGAATGTATCACCAAAAGCTGTCGTCTTGGTATCTTATATAGGATATGTGGAGCAGGAAATCAGCATAGGAAATAAGAACAGGCTGGAAATCATATTGGCAGAAGATACTAAACTGATTGACGAAGTGGTGGTAATAGGTTACGGATCAGTGAAAAAGCGAGACTTGACGGGAGCTGTAACTTCAATTAAAAGTGCAGATGTACTGGCCGCTCCAACCAATAATGTGATGGAAGCTCTGCAAGGAAAGATTCCCGGTATGGATATCACGAAAACATCGGGACAAGTAGGTGGGGATGTTAGCATCTTGTTACGCGGCTCGCGATCCATATACGGAAGTAATGAACCTCTATTCATTATAGACGGAATTCCCGGTAGTTATAACCAAATCAGCCCGTCCGACATTGAAAGCGTTGACGTATTGAAAGATGCCTCGTCTACTGCTATCTACGGTTCGGCAGGTGCGAATGGTGTCGTAATCATCACAACGAAAAGAGGGAAAGAGGGCAAAGCTACTGTCAACTTTGACGCATATTACGGATTCAGTGGCTCACCGAATTATAAACATGGAATGACCGGTGATGAATGGGTTACCTACCAGAAAGAAGCGTATCGTTATAAAAATGGCGATTACCCTTCGGACATCTCAGCATTATTGGGTAATCAGGACTTTACTGATGCATACAATGCCGGCAAGTGGATTGACTGGGTAGACCAAGTATCGGGGCAGACAGCTACAACCCAGAAGTATAGCCTTTCGGTCAGCAGTGGAACCGAAAAGACAAAAGTGTTTGCTTCTACATCTTATAATCGCGAAGAAGGACTACTCAGCAATGAGAAGTTAGATAAATACTCGCTACGGCTTAATCTCGATCAGCAGCTTTCTCCATGGGCTAAGTTAGGCTTTACATCCAATCTGGTCTATCAGGACCTGGATGCCGGAGTGAAGAATACATTTACTCGCGCCCTCTCTTCTTTTCCATTGGGAGATGCTTATGCAAAAGACGGAACTGTTAACCATGAATACATCACGGGGCAATATTCACCAATGGGTGATTTCATAAAAGACCAATATGTAGATAATCGACGATCCACTTACTTAAATGTAAACGGTTACATCGAGCTGACTCCTATTAAAGATATTACTTTTACTAGCCGGATCAATGGGACATTAAACCACTCCCGCCAAGGTCAATACTGGGGAGACCAATGCAATGCCAACCGTCCAAGTTACGCCGGTTCGCCTCATGCTTCTATTACAAACAACAATAGTTGGAGTTATACGTGGGAAAACATTCTGGCATACAACACAACGATAGCCAAGGCGCATAATCTGGGAGGTTCGTTAATTACATCATGGAATAAGAATCAATCCGAGAGTAGTATGGCCGCCGCTAGCGGACAAATGGTGGATCGCTGGTCATTCTGGCGACTGGCTTCGGGAACTTCACAGCACGTAGAATCGGATTTCGCACAAACACAAAAGATGTCTTTTGCTTTCCGCCTCAACTATTCGTACAAAGGCAAGTATCTATTCAATTTCTCCAACCGTTGGGATGGTGTTTCGCAATTCTCTACCGGCCACCAATGGGATTCTTTTCCGGCGGGAGCTTGGCATGGAGAATATCCGATGAACCGTTTATGGAGAACGCTCAAAGTTGGCTGGATAATTTAAAACTAAGAATCAGCTACGGGATTACAGGTAATGCCGGAGGGACGAGTGCGTATAGCACAACTACACAAGCCTATGTATATACGGCAAACGGAATCTCTATAAATGGGAAGATTGTTCCATTCACACAATACACAGGAACTTACGGTAGTTCGGATCTTGGATGGGAAAAGTCGTATAACTGGAATATAGGTTTGGATTTCGGGATACTGAACAATCGGATCGATGGGTCGATAGAATGGTTCAAAACGAAGACAGACGGTTTGTTGTTTAAACGCATATTACCAATCAGCAGTGGATTAACCGGATGGGGATCACCTTTATCAATCTGGCAGAATATAGCCGAAACAAGCAATCAAGGTGTAGAAGCAATCTTCAACTCACGCAACATACAACGGAAGGATTTTACATGGAGCACTACCCTATCTGTCACCTGGAGTAAAGAAAAGATAGAAAGTCTGCCCGATGGCGATTTAATATCCGAGAATCTCTTCGTCGGACAACCGATCAATGCTATTTACGGATATAAGTATCAGGGACTCTGGGGAAGTGACACTCCACAGGAGACGTTGGATGCCTATGGGGTAAGTCCCGGATTTATCAAGATTGAAACATTGGATAAAAATGGGGATGGCGGAGTACATAAATACAACACGGATGACAGACAGATTCTGGGACATACAAATCCGGATTGGATTATCGGTTTGAACAACAGCTTTACGTATAAGAATCTGGATTTATCGGTGTTTGCCATGGCACGCTACGGACAAACAATCAATAGTGACCTGATCGGTTATTATACCGCTGAACAGAGTGTAACCAAAAATCAGTTGGCAGGAATCGATTACTGGACAGAGAATAATCAGGGAGCCTACTTCCCACGCCCGGGAACAGGTACAGAACAAGGCACTGTATATCCATCACTGAGAGTGCGCGACGGGTCTTTTATTAAAATAAAGAACATAACGCTGGGGTATACTCTCCCCACTAAGATATCTCGCAAAGCGTTGATGGAGAAATGTCGCATTTATGCCACCGCGTACAATCCCTTCATCTATGTAAAAGACAAACAGCTGAAAGGTACCGACCCGGAAATGAACGGTTCCGATGCTTTTCCCACTTACAAACAGTTTGTGTTTGGTGTTAATCTGACATTTTAATTTAAAAGAAACAGAATGAAAAGTTTATATAAGAAAATAGCCTGTTGCTTTCTCCTATCAGCCGCATTGCTTATGCAATCTTGCTCGCTGGAAGAAAGCAATCCCGCCGGTTTTAACAAAGAAAATCTGGCGACTTCTACCGAAGGATATGAAACGTTGATCAATCAGTGTTATTTTGCTTTGGAAAGATACTTCTATGGTGCCTCTGACTGGATGTCTTTGACGGAAGGAGATACAGATCTCTGGACATACAAAGCCAATCAATCGACAAGTTACACGGAATGGTTCTGGTTTTTTGCCGGTACATCGCCAAACACTACTTATACGAATAACTGGTGGAATGGAACGTATGACGGAATCGGCTCGTGCAATGAAGCAATTGCGTTGGGAGATCTTCCACCCTATCCGACAGAGGAGGAACGGAACTCTCGAATAGCCGAAGCACGCTTTCTGAGAGCTATTTATTATTTCAATGCCGTAGAGCAATTCGGAGGAGTAACTATGCTTACCAAACCTGAAACGACAGTTAATTTCTCTCCCACACGTACCGATCCGATGACCATTTATAAAGAAGTGATTTTACCGGATTTGAGATTCGCCGCCGAATGGTTGACGGTAGGGACACATGCAACAACCACTACACCCACTAAAAAAGCTGCTCTCGGTTTTCTGGCAAAGGCTTGTCTGCAAACTTATGAGTATGAAAGTACCGAATACCTGCAAGAGGCATTGGACACGGCTCTCAAACTTATAACCGATAGCGAATCGGGAGGAGGAAAGTACAACACCTATATGTATCCTTCGTATAGCGAAGTGTTCGAGGAAAGTAATAATTGGGAAAACAAAGAGGCTCTCTGGAAACACCGTTGGTATGCGGGAACAGACGGACATGGATCGAGTAACGGCAATTATAAACTGAACCGGAATGATGAATGCTTCCTCTGTGATATCAATAAATTCGGAGCTCGAGAAGATAATCAGGAAACACGCCTTACTTGGGAGGGCTGTGTTAGCGGCAACTTCATGCCTACGCAACATTTATTGAGTTTGTATGTACAGAATGACGGGACATTAGATCCTCGCTTTCATCAGTCTTTCACAACACAGTGGGATGCGAACAAGAACTACAGTTGGGACGAAAGTGCCGTGCATATGTACGACAAGCATGAATCGGTAATAGGTAAGGCCGTGAATAAGGGTGATTTGGCTATCCGATTCATAATGCCTCAGGACGAAGATTATGAATCGGAGAAGCAAAACGAGCACAACTCCGGTTATCTGTTGGTTGATTATAAACAAGTATACAATAACGAAAAGAAGCACGTAAGCATGAACTACTCATATACAAATACCGTTGGGAATTATAAAGACGATGGCACAAACGAGAACCTGTTCCGTTACTATTATCCGGCATTAAATAAGCATAACAGCAGTCGATATTATGTAGCGAATGCTTCTAAGAAAAGGAATGGTAATTTGAATGCCACGTTTATGATGCGCATGTCGGAAGTGTATCTGATTGCCGCAGAAGCCGACATCTACGTGAATGGAGGAGCTAATGCACTAAAGTATATCAATAAGGTTCGCACCCGCGCGGAGGCAAATCCACTAACAGGTAGCGTAACCATCCGCGACGTATTGGATGAGAGAGGGCGTGAGTTATGCGGTGAGTATTGTCGTTTCTATGATTTAAAACGAACCGGAATGTTTAAGAACTCCGACTATCTAACGAATACGCATCCTGACTTAGCACGTTTTTTCAATCCTAATTATGCCTTGCGCCCCATATCGACAACCTTCACAGCCACTATTATTAACGGCAGTGAATATCAGAATCCGGGCTACTAAATAATAAACTAGTTGCTGTCCAGGAGGATCGGACAGCAACTAGTTGTTATAGCTGTTGCTTACTGCGTCAAATCACAGCAAGGTATGCAATTCCATATCTGAGCTAATCTAATTATTTCTATACTCTTTCGGCGAGACACCAACCAATCTCTTGAAGTATTTGCCGAAGAAGGACTGATTCGCAAAATTAAATTCGTCGCCGATTTGCTGAATTGTCATGTTAGTAGATTTCAAAAGAGCTTTCGCCTCCAATATAATGTACCGGTCAATCCACTCTCCTGCCGATATGCCACTAGCTTGTTTAACAACCGAAGACATATATTTCGGTGTAAGGCATAGTTTATCTGCATAAAAGTCCAGCCCACGTTGCTCTTTGTAGTTAGTCCTGACAAGCTTAAGAAAGTCTTCCAAAAGCATCTCGCTCCTATTGGTCGGTTTTTCAGATAGATTGTGCAAAGAAGGACCAATACCGTAGAAGAATGCTATTGTCAGATGCTTGGCTATTTCAAACCGATTTATATTAGACACAGCTCTTATGACACGCTGCAACATTGTATAATAGCTTAACATCGCATCCATTTCTCTTTCGTTAAGCGGAGTGTAGGGCTGTTTTGTCACAGAGAGGTAAGCCGAGAAGTTCTCTTTGATTTCCAGACTGGAAAGAAATTGTTTGGACATAACAATTACATAACCATCAAAATCTTCGCTGACATATTCATATTCGAGAATCTGTTCGGGCAGCATAAGGATCATACAAGGAGCTTCGGCCGTATACGGTTTTAGATTTATCTTGCCTCTTGTCACCCCCTTCGTACAAATAAGGGCAGAAAGCACATTGATCTTAAAAGGGTAATTCGGCAGCGGAGATAAGAAAGGCTTATCTAAAAGGAAGACATCATCTCCGATATGGTCCACGCCGGCTAACTCTTCCACTTGCTTTTTCCAATCGAACTTCTTAATAACATTTGCCATACTGAACATATTTATCCAACAAATATAGATCAATAAGTCCTATTATTAAAGCCCAATAAGAGTAAACGGCTAAGATTTTATCCGTTTGACCTTTTTTAGCCCTAATGAGGCCAATACCTTTGCGCCATCATAAACAGAAGAATTAAAAGATGAAAAAGATCACATTTCTATTGATAATCGTATGGATGAGTCAGGCATCAACCCTGATAGCTCAAGTATCAAAACCTGATACACTCGTTCAGGAAATTAGAAGTTATGTAGCCCGCAACTTCTCCCAAGCCCGTACATTCAATTTATATTGGGAAACAGGTCCTTCTCACGATTATACGCTCAAACGGAACGGGCAGGAGATCGAAAACGGAAAGATGCGAGATATGCACACGATCAAGTTTAGTGTGAATGTTCCGATACTCTTACTCAAGAATTTTTCGCTATACACAAACGGGCAAGCTAACTTTTACAAGTTTGAAGCACGTAATAACGCCACAGGAGAAATCTCGTCCTTATATTCTGAAAATGAGGGAGCCTACAATTACTATAAAGGAGGACTAAGCGCAACCTATCGCACGAAAATTGCAGGGAAACCACTTATTCTAAACGCAAACATATCGGGTGACGGATGGAATGAAGGCTTTGAGAAAATAGAAGGATCATTCTCGGCCATCGTAATGTTAAAGAACACGTCGACAAGCCGCTTCAGCATCGGACTATATGGTATGACTCTCTACAATCAAGTACCTGCACTACCAATTATTTCTTATTGGCACCAATTCAACCCTCAACTGAGTGTCGACATTACTTTGCCAAGCCAAGTGCATTTGCGCTACCAGTTCAACAGCAATCACCGCCTTTCTTTAGGCGCACAAATGGAAAGCGAACGTTTCTACATAAAGCCAGCTATAGAAGACTTATCGCAAACGTATCTCCACAGTACAGCAACCATCAAACCGGAAATAGTCTATGAATTTATCATCAACAAACATTTCTACCTGATTGCCCGTGGAGGAGGATCAGCCTTACTTCAAAGCGGCTTATATAAAACCAATCGAAAAGGTATAGATGGCGACCCTTTAGTCGAGTTTAACCGCTCCATACAACCGTTCTTCAATCTAGGATTCTCATACAATCTGTTCAAATGATCAATTAGCTTCAATAGTGTATGAGAGAGTTCTCTAAATAGTAGAAAGACCAAAGGCTTACCGAAACGATGCATAAGCACAGTCTGAACTGCGCCCTTGCTAAAATAATTATTATGAAATTTGGCGATATTGATTAGTTCTATTATCTTGCGTCGGATTTCAGAATCACGTGCATAATCGTAATGAAGTCTTTTATAACATAATACTAAATCAAAGAAGTATGTCTTTAATTAGAGTTCTTCTCTCTATCATCTTCCCTCCCCTTGCCGTATTTGACAAAGGTTGCGGTTCAATAATCATCGTGCTTATTCTCACGTTAGCCGGATGGATTCCGGGTGTAATCGCCGCATTAATTATATTGAATAACACGAACAAGTAACTCGTCATCCCAATGGCTCTCTATAATGTTCGTTTCATAAACTGAAACCATCGGAAGAGTAATAAGCTATCGCAGAAATCACTATATTTGCAGCATGAAACATTTATCTCTCATATTAGCTATGGGCGTATTACTACTATCAGTAATGCCTTGTTGCCTTGAAGATAAATGTCTGTCTACCCACATAAGCGCTTTGAGTACGGGAGACGACGACGCATGTAATAGTTGTGATGACTGTGCCGATAACGGCTACGATTGCTGTTCGCCCTTTCTGCATTGCAATACGTGCACCGGATTTCCGGAAGCTCGTTTCTATAATCCCATAACAGTAATAGTAGGTTCAGTATCTGATTGCATTACAGCCTATGTAGTGAAAGGTAATCTCCCTGCTTTCATCTCTTCAATCTGGCAGCCGCCACAAGCATAAACACCTATTCCTTTACAGACCAAACAGGATCTGTATTTTGTTACGATGATGCATGCTTTGCATTGTCGCAACCTTTATGCTATTTCTTATGGAAGATTTAAAACATTGATCAGAATGAAAATGAAATATATACTGACGCTATTCTTAGCCTTCAGCGGCTCTGTTATTCTTGCACAAAACACGCTGAGAGTCAAATTAATAGATTGCGAGACAGGAGAGCCGCTAATCGGTGCGAATGTGGTACTGCAAAATACCTCAAACGGAACATCCTCTAATACGGAAGGTTTAGCGATACTTGCTAATATGCCCAATGGCAAACAGAAAGTTCAAATTACTTATACGGGGTATGAGAAGACAATTAAGCAGTTCGTATTCCCGCTGGAATCGGATGAGCCTATTGTTATCAAAGTCGAGCCTAACGAAGAGGCATTGCAGGAAGTAGTGATAGCTTCCACACGAGGTACCCGGACCTTTAAAGATATTCCAAGCCGTATTGAGTTTATAAATGACGAAGAGTTAGGCGAGAAGGGAGTCATGAAACCCGGCGATATCCGCATGCTTCTCAATGAAAGCACAGGTATTATGACGCAACAGACATCAGCGATATCGGGCAACTCGTCCATTCGTATTCAGGGTTTGGACGGTAGATATACCCAGATTTTAAAAGACGGTTTCCCCGTATTCTCGGGTGCGGCAAGCGGATTAGGCTTGTTGCAGACTCCACCTCTCGACTTAAAGCAAGTTGAAATAATAAAAGGCTCATCTTCCACGTTATACGGTGGAGGTGCCATTGCGGGGCTGGTAAACCTTATTTCGAAAACGCCCGAAGAAAAGAGGGACTTTTCGATACATCTGAATGGTACCACCGGCAAGGGACTTGACGTGAACAGTTTCTTCGGTCAGAAGTTCCAGAAGATAGGTACTACCGTGTTTGCATCTTACAACCGGAATTGGGCATACGACCCGTCGGATGTGGGCTTTACCGCAATTCCTAAGTTCGATCGGTTTGTACTCAATCCGAAGTTATTCGTATACCTGTCCGACCAGACCGATTTTAATATCGGTATAAACTCGATGATCGAAAACCGTCTGGGTGGTGATATGAAGTATGTAGAAGGTAAAGCTGACGAGGCGCATTCGTATTTTGAGCGCAATAAGACACAGAGACATTCAAGCCAAATGACATTTGAACATCGCTTTGATGAACATAACAAATTGGATGTGAAGAACAGTCTAACTTACTTCAGCCGTAAGATCGAGATTCCCGAATTCAAGTTTGACGGCAAACAGTTCTCGTCTTTCTCGGAAGTATCGTATACACATACGCAAGAGCGAACAGAATGGGTAACGGGTGCGAATGTCTGGACAGATAAGTTTACCGAAAAGAAGCTGACCGATTTCCCGCTTCGTAACTACAACATGACCACGCTCGGGCTGTTTGTACAAAACAACACTAAAGTAACCGATTGGATGAATCTCGAAAGTGGATTGCGAACCGACTACATCATCGATTATGGGGTAGCAGTATTACCCCGCATATCGTCTCTCTTCAAGATAACAGATCAATTCTCGTCTCGCGTCGGTGGCGGATTCGGTTATAAAGCGCCTACCATCTTCTCGGAGGATAGCGAACGCAGACAGTTCCAAAACGTGTTACCCATTAATGACAACCAGAACAAGCTGGAGAAAAGCTATGGAGCGAATATCGACTTCACCTACAAAACCGGTTTGTTCAACGATCAGATCTTCCTGAGCATAAACCAATTGTTCTTTTATACCTACCTGAAAAACCCGCTTGAGCTGCAAGCTGCGGATAACGACCGTTGGCAGTTTACTAACATCGACGGTCATGTGGACAGTAAAGGCGCTGAGACGAATATGAAGTTAACCTACAAGGACTTCGGCTTCTTCCTCGGATACACCTATACAGACGCAAAGGTTACGGACAATGGTAAAACTTATCAGAAGACACTAACCCCGAAGCACAAGATCAATTCAGTCTTGATGTATGAGGTAGAAGACAAATGGAAGATCGGACTGGAAGCCTATTACACGGCGAAGCAGAACTTGAATGATGGGCAGACAGGCAAGAGTTATCTTATTTGCGGACTAATGGTGCAGCGGATTTGGGAGAAGTTCTCTCTATACACAAACTTCGAGAACTTTACCGACCGAAGACAAACCCGGTTCGATACCATTCATACGGGATCGATGACCAAACCCGAGTTTCGGGATATTTACGCGCCACTGGACGGCTTTGTACTAAATGCCGGTATCATCATCAAACTGTAGAAAGAGAATGATCTCTTTTAATGTATAAAACAGATCGTTTCATCCGGGTGAGGGATTCGCCTCATCCGGACGAAACGATTTATCACTCTTCTCCTTTATGTTTCCGTTTACGGGTATAAAGTTTCTTCGACTGATGCACACGGCTAACGGAATGAAATCCCGGGCCAAGCAGTTCTTGCTCACCAAGTCGGTTACCCTTTCTGGCAGCCTTTATATAATCATCCATCGACAGGCTTTTCTGGTTTTGTTTCTTACGTACTTTCATCGTTCTTCTTTCTAATCGGATATCCAAATACTCTCTTTTATTTTGCCTAGCAAAGATAATAGAAGAATAGATAACAGACAAGTTTCTCACCACACGGTCTATCTTTCGAGCGTTGGGGTAAGCAAGCGATAACAAAGCATGCAACAGCAATCAGGCTGCCACACTAGGCAAGTTGCAACATCGTACGCACCTTTTCTCTTTCGCCTACCACCCAGACCAAATCATTCAGTTCGAAGGTTGTGTCCTTACTTAAAGAGATTAATTCATCATTACGTTCGATGGCTACCACCAGACTGTTGAATTTCTCACCAATCTGCGAAGCAATGACTGTTTTTCCCAGGAAGGGGAAACTATCATCCACCGTAAACGAATGGAGATCGACCTCTTTAGACGATTCTGTCTTTTGCTGTCCGGCAGGAACCACTTCCATTTGTTCACGGAACCGGGCCAACTGATCGTCCGTACCCACAGCCACCACTTGATCTTGCGGATAGAAGCATTCGTCCCCGCTCGGTATCTGAATCTTCACATCTCCACGGATGATCTTGACAATGTTAATCCCAAACTTCTCACGCAGAGCAAGTGTAGACAACGGTTTGCCGACCAATTGCGAATAAGGTGAAACCTCAATGGGAAGCAGGTGAATATCTTTTTCACTAAACTCATCGTGGAAACTCGACTTTAACGGCGAACGTTTTCTCATGGCCGTCTCCCGTTCATTCAGGTTAGTCAGGAAATGAGATTCAATCTTAGAGTACTGATTCAGATTGCTCCGGAAAAGCAAAATGAATATCAGAACAGCCACCGCGATTATAATCCCCACCCCATAATTCAACTGGAGATAGTAGATCAGGACGGCAGATACAAACACAATGGCAATCGTGATACGCGACAAAACCAAAGCGACCAAACGACCGCGGTTATACTTACTATCCTTCCAAAGACTCATAAACAGATTGGGCGAATTGTATTTGTTGGATATCAACGCCCACAAGAAAGGCGCCATTAGCAGCAGCGTTCCTACGCTGACTCCCACCCTTCCCCAGAAAGAGATAGAATCGACCCTGTTTTGAATCATCGGATAGACAACGTGAATAGAAAGCAGCAAGATAGCGGTCAGCAATACCGTATAGATTACTCCCTTCCCGAGATGAGCCTTAAATAGCTTCTTCCAGTCGCTATCGTGATTCACCGTTTTCTTTCCCGAAGTATAACTTGCCAGAAAATCTTTCGCCCGAGGCGGAAGAACCTTATAAAGCCATTCGCTGAACGGTTCCGCCAAGCGAATAAAGTAAGGAGTCGTAAACGTGGTGATAACCGATACCGCTACGATAATCGGATACACATAATCGTCGAGTACCTTTAAAGAGACACCTAACGCAGCGATAATAAAGGCGAACTCACCAATCTGCGCCAAGCTGAAGCCGGACTTAATAGAAGTCTTCAACGGCTGCCCGGACAGCAAAACCCCAAACGTGGAGAAAGTCGCCTTACCGAATATAGTGACCAACGTGATAATGATGATCGGCCAGGAATAGTCTATCAACACAGCCGGATTAACCAACATACCGACCGACACAAAGAAGATCGCACCAAATAAATCCTTAACAGGCTGAATGATGTGTTCGATATGTTCCGCCTCTACGGTTTCGGCCAGAATAGAACCCATAATGAACGCTCCCAGAGCAGCCGAGAAGCCTGTTTTAGTTGCCAGAACGACCATTCCCAAACAAAGTCCCAAAGCAATGATAAGCAAAGTCTCATTATTCATCAGCTTCCTCGTTTTCTTCAGGAAAGCCGGTATTAAAAATATTCCGATCAGGAACCAGAGAATAAGGAAGAACCCCACTTTCAGGATGCTCATAAACAACTCCTCGCCTACAAACTCCTGACTAACTGCCATCGTAGAGAGAAGAACCATCATCAAGATGGCAATTAAATCCTCGACTACCAGCGTACCGAACACAATGGTCGTAAAGTGTTGTTTCCTTAGTCCTAAATCATCGAACGCCTTAATGATGATCGTTGTAGACGACATCGACAGCATTCCTCCAAGGAAGATCGAGTCCATCACCGACCAAGAGAGTAAACGCCCCACCAGAAAACCGACAATCAACATGGTGATGACCTCGGTTATAGCCGTTATAAAGGCGGAAGAGCTACATTGACCAATTTCTTAAAACTAAATTCCAGTCCGAGGGCAAAGAGTAGAAAGACAACTCCGATTTCGGCCCAGATGTTGACACTCTCCATGTCTACCACCGTCGGGAAGATGTTGATATAAGGTCCGGCCAGTAGTCCGGCTACAATATACCCCAGCACCAGGGGCTGTTTTAACCATTTAAAAATTAAAGTTATTACTCCTGCCGATATCAAAATCAGCGCAAGATCTGTTATAAGAGTTGGTAAATGAGACATGCAATTTATGTTTATTAGTAATTGGGAATACACAAAGATAGGAAACCACCCTTGGAGAACTAATTTAACTTATTATTAAATAAAGTTTTTTATTATTTATTTAATGCTTTTCTTCCCTCTTTTGTTCAAAATAGAACTTTTAATAAAGTTTACACTTCGGTTTATTACATTTATCAGCCTATTTCTTTGTACTTCTTAAACTTCAGCTTATTTTTGTTGTATCCTAAATAAAAGAAAAAACTATGCTTTCAGATTTCAATTATCAATCCGTGCCTTATGGCTTTAGTCATTGCCTCAACGGACAATGCAAACACGCAACCGAGTGTCTGCACTATCAAGTAGCACTCCATGTACCTACCGAATGCCGGTCTTTCACACTGATCAATCCGGCCTACACAACTTCGGACAACGGAGACTGCCCGTGCTTCACTTCCGACCAACCCCTGCGTTTTGCCCGGGGAATTACTCATTTACTGGATAACATGACTCACAGCAACGCCCTCGCGGTGAAGCAAAAGATGCTTGCCCACTTCGGGAGGAACACATTCTACCGTATCAACCGGAAAGAGCGTGCCATCAGTCCGAGCGAACAGCAGTACATCCGTCAGATATTCAAAGACAAAGGCCTCGACACAGAGCCTGTATACGATGAATACATCAAAGGATATGACTGGTAAGCTCCGGGGAAAGGAGTTGTTTCATCAGCATGAAACTTTTTTCTCCTAGTGATGAGAATTTTTTCTCACCGGCATGAAACTTTTTTCTCACCCCTATGAAACAAAAGAAACTCCCGCATCTAACAGAAGACAACTCCGGTTGTATCAGTCAAAAACTCCCTAGTTCACACCAACTTCATTCGTAACCATGAAAAGATTCATCAATAACAAATCAATGTTCGTCTCGCTACTTTGCCTTCTCCTACCCATAGGGCTACACGCCCGCCATTCCGAACTCAACACCCGACTTGCGCAAGCTATCGAAGGAAGAAAGCAGAAGTCGGCATCGCTGTAATCATCGACGGGAAAGATACAATCGCCCTGAATAACGAAACGCGCTACCCAACCATGAGCGTATACAAGTTTCATCAGGCATTGGCACTGGCTAACTATATGGAACAGCGGAATCTGCCCTTTGAAACGATACTGGGCATTACCCAATCGGATTTGAAGCCCGACACATACAGTCCGCTACGTGACCAATACCCCAACGGCGGAATCAACATGAGCGTTGCCGAATTATTGAAGTACACACTCCAGCAGAGCGACAACAATGCCTGCGATATTCTCTTCCGCTATCAAGGCGGTACGGGAGCGGTGAACCGTTACATCCATTCGCTGGGTATTACCGATTGCCTGATTAGTGCTACCGAAGAGGAGATGCACCAAGATCTCGAACGATGTTACCAGAACTGGACAACTCCCGTTGCCGCCGCCGGATTGGTGGATCTGTTTCTCCGCAAACCGTTGTTCGGAGCGGCTTACAAAGACTTTATCTACCAGACGATGGTGGAGTGTCAGACCGGAAAAGACCGTTTGCCGGCTCCGTTGACTGACAAAGGAGTCATTATCGGACATAAAACAGGGACCGGCGGTCTCAATGCCCAAGGACAACTGATCGGTACGAACGACATCGGTTTCATTCTGCTGCCCAACGGACACCGGTACAGCATCGCCGTCTTGATAAAAGACTCCGAAGAGAATCCGCAGGCAACGAGCGGCCTTATCGGAGAGATTTCACGCATCGTATACGAATATGTATTGAAACTCACCTCTGCACCGACTCAACTCTAACATTCGGACGTACGAACCAAAGAGTTTGTTTTTGCATTTTGTAGAAGTAATTCTTTGGTAAGAGATTATTAATCCTTATTTTTATCGAAAATATAGACTATACGCCGCATAACTACTCCCCGAAAGTCAAGTTATGCCGCAAGTAATGTATAGAACGAACGCTTTAGAAATACTAAACCAGCATGCAGAAACGATTCAACCTACAACCGGGAGCCATTGCCGACCTCCCTCGGATGCAACAAACGTTTGAAGCCAGTGTGCGTCAGATGTGCAACCGGGATTATACGGAAGCGCAACTCGATGCCTGGATCGGACGGGCAACTCCGTCTCGTTGGGAAGAATTGCTGACCGGTGACTTGCAGTTTCTCCTTGCCGAAGAAGAAGCAACCAAAGCCTTGGCCGGATTCACGTCAATCAATACCCAAGGATATCTGCACAGCATGTTCGTTCATCCCGATTATCAACGTCAGGGAGTAGCCACGCTCCTACTCAACGCCGCCGAAGCGTTTGCCCGTAAGCATGATGCGCCTTCCGTGCATTCGGAGGTGAGTCTGACCGCCCAACCGTTTTTTACGGCAAAGGGCTATCACATTATAAAAGAACAAACCGTAAACATCCATCCCGAGAGCCTTCAAAATGCCGTGATGGAAAAGCAACTCTAACAAATTCATTATGAGATTACATCACATTGCTATATGGACTTTCCGTCTGGAAGAGATGAAAGAATTCTATGTTCGTTACTTTCACGGAGAAAGTAACGAGAAGTATATCAATCCCCGTAAGAAGTTCGAATCGTACTTCATCTCTTTCGAGAATGGAATATCCATCGAATTGATGAGCCGTGCCGACGTGCAAAACACGCCGATAGAAGAGAACAGACTCGGCCTGACTCATTTTGCCTTTACGTTCTCCAGTCCGGAGCAGGTTCTGCAATTCACCGAACAGATGCGTTCCGCAGGTTACCCCATAGTAGGCGAGCCACGGACATCGGGCGACGGCTATTTTGAAAGCGTTGTCCTCGATCCCGACGGCAATCGCATCGAATGTGTCTATTCGCCGGTCACGATACCGAACAAAGAGATAGACACCGAACGCCTCTTATTGCGTCCGTTTCGCGATAGTGACGCAGAAGCTTTCTTCGCTTGCTGCCGGAATCCGAAGTTAGGAGATAATGCCGGATGGAAACCGCACGAGACTTTGGAAGAGTCGCGGGAGATTCTTCATTCCGTATTCATTGGGTACAACGCTTGGGCTATCATTCTAAAAGAGACAGACGAACTGGTGGGTTGTGTCGGACTTGTTCCGGACCCGAAACGGGAGAATCCACAGGTGAATATGTTGGGGTATTGGCTCAACGAACCCTATTGGGGCAAAGGATATATGAGTGAAGCCGTGCAAGCTGTCAGCCGATACGGCTTCGAGGAATTGGGTCTCAGCCTCATCACCGCCAATTGTTACCCTCACAACGAACGTTCGCAACATGTGTTGAAACGGAACGGTTTCCTATACGAAGGAGTTCTCCGACAGGCGGAAATCACGTATGACGGACACATCTACGATCATCAGTGTTATTATCTTCTGCCGGTAACCCAACCGACTGCGGAAGATCATGAAGAGATACTTCAATTGTGGGAAGCGTCTGTACGCCATACGCATCATTTCCTGACCGAAGAGGATATTCAGTTCTACAAACCGCTGATACAAAACCAATATCTGAAGTCGGTCGACCTCTATGTTTGCAAAGATATTCACGGACGGATAGCCGCTTTTATGGGGCTTAGTGACGAACTCATTGAAATGTTGTTTGTACATCCCGACCAGCAAACCCAAGGGTACGGCAAGCGGTTGGTAGAGTATGCGGGCAAAGAGAAGTCGATCCGTCAGGTGGACGTCAACGAGCAGAATGAGAAAGCGCTTCAATTCTATCTTCACCTCGGATTCCATGTTGTCGGAAGAGACGACACGGACGGTGCAGGTAAACCATTTCCGATTTTACACCTCAAACGATAAGCAACTAGCAACTACCCGACTATGGATCTGCGAACCAAACTGTCCGAACGCATACATATCAAAGATATTCTGGTAACTCTTCATCAGGTGCAAGAGAATACGCTACTGCGTGAAGAGCTTTACCGGCTTATCTTCGATAAAGAAGATACCATCTCTTATCAGGCTTTGTGGATGTGCACGCATTTCCGGGAAGCGGAAATAGCCTGGCTTTCCGGGAAGCAGAACGAACTGATTGACGCGGCACTCGTTTGCTCACATACGGGGAAACGGCGGTTGATCTTGAGTTTGATTTATCAACAGCCCGCAAGTGATCCTCCGCGAGTGGATTTTCTGGACTTTTGCATGGAGCACATGATGTCTCGGGAAGAACCTCCCGCCATACAAGCGCTCTGCATCAAGTTGTGTTATGAATTAACACGTAACATTCCCGAACTCCAACAGGAGTTGCGCCTCCTGTTGGAAATGCTGGAGCCGGACATGGTATCTCCTGCTCAAGCTCCGCATTGAGAAACACCTTGAAAGCGATAAAAGTAGAAACTTCTAAAAGAAAAGAACAGATGATTATCATACAACAAGAAACATACACCTTGCGTACTTGGGAACCAGCAGACGCACCTTCCCTTGCCCAACAACTCAACAACAAAAAGCTCTGGGATAACTGTCGGGATGGGTTGCCTTTTCCGTATTCACAAGAGGATGGCGACTTTTTCATTCAACTGGTTAAGCAAAAAGATGGTGTACACGATTTCTGTATCGAGGTTGAAGGAAAAGCGGTCGGGAATATCGGGTTTGTACCCGGCAATGACGTCGAACGATTCAGCGCCGAAGTGGGTTATATACTCGGAGAATCGTATTGGAACCGGGGGATCATGACCGATGCGTTACGGGAAGCCATCAGCTACTATTTCGAAACGACTGACATCGTCAGGCTCTTCGCGTTCATATTCGAATACAATCCCGCCTCGATGAGAGTGTTGGAGAAAGTCGGTTTCTCAAAGGTCGGAATCATGCATCGGGCTGTTTATAAGAATGATCAGTTCTGGGACGGACATTACTACGAACTACTCAAATAGCCTGTTGCCCGAAAGTAGGAGTTGCCTAAAACCCAGCCCTGCCCCTTTTAAGCCTTACAGCCTATAAAAATGAATCGCAAAGAGGCCTTCATAAACCTCCGGCTCCATTCCACGTTCCTTGTGAACAGGGGTAATTCATTCCGTAAACGTCTAAGCCGTATACCAATAGCAAGGGCTGTCCCCATTTGGCGGACAGCCCCTATTTATCTCATAATCTGTAAGTGCTGATTATATGTCAACAGAGTAATCGATGGTTTTCATCCGGCAAATCCCCGGTAATTATTCAAAATAATATAAGAATACGGCGATGCCGTCAAGTGCTTTCTTTGGTTGGTCTTTTATCTCAATAGCAAACTTGATCTCAGCTTTTGCCACACCGCGCAGGTTTGTCAGCGAGTGAAGAGAAGCTACCAGCCGAATACTTTGTCCGGACAATACAGCCTGTCCGAATTTCATCTTATCGATACCGTAGTTAATCATCATCTTCAAGTTGTTCACTTCAATAATTTGGTTCCACAGGTAAGGAAGCATAGACAGAGTCAGGTAACCATGCGCAATCGTGCTCTGGTAAGGGGTGTCTGTCTTGGCGCGTTCTACATCTACATGAATCCATTGATGGTCCAGTGTTGCGTCGGCAAACAAATTAATGCGTTCCTGCGAAAGCTCTACGTAGTCGGATACACCAATCTGTTGTCCAACCATTTTCTCAAATTCTTCGTATGATTGATAATAACTTTATTCATCGTTCCACTATTTTATGGGGGTTATACATCTAATGGGGAGCAAAAATAGAGAAAAAAACAAGATGTCCCCATTTTACTCAACAAAATAAAGGTATCTTACCCTTTTCCCGCTAACTCCGGGTGCGAAGAAGGGGCAAGTTTCAGAGATTTACCCTATTTTTGCATCACAATCAATCCGTGTCTAATTCATGTTGCATTTATTAAAAGAGCCCGTTCCACAGATTCCGCTACCGGAGAAGTTTACATATCCTTTTCACTATACGCCGCATCCGCTTTGCGTGGAGGCTGCTGAAGAGGTAAAAGCCTACATCGCCAAGCAGGAAGAATGGAAGGAAGAACTGGCTTCAGGCAAAATGTTCGGTGTATTGATTGTGCAAACGCCGCAAAGTCCCACAGGTATCGGCTATCTGGCAGCGTTCTCCGGCAACCTCGCCGGGAAGAATTTACATCCTTTCTTCGTTCCGCCCATCTATGACCTGCTACAGCCCGACGGTTTCTTTCGGGTAGAGGAGGAACAGATTTCCGCTATAAACAGTCGCATTACCGCCTTGGAGCATACCGAGCGGTATCTCGAACTTAACAATCAGCTCAAAGCCGCAACCAAGCAGGCTTGCCAGGAACTTGCGAGTGCTAAAGCGGAACTTAAAGAAGCGAAAGAGAACCGGGAACTCCGACGTCGCTCCGACGAACAGCTTTCCGAAGAAGAACAGGCAGCCCTCATCCGGGAAAGTCAATTCCAGAAAGCGGAGTTCAAACGGCTGGAACGTGCATGGAAGCAACAGATTGAAACACTTGAAACCGAACTTAGTAAATATCGGACGGAGATAAGCGCACTGAAAAAAGAACGCAAAACTCGTTCGGCCGCTTTGCAACAGAAGTTGTTCGAACAATTTCGGATGCTGAACGCCAAGGGAGAAGTGAACGATCTCTGTTCCATCTTCGAGCGGACTGTTCATAAAACTCCTCCAAGCGGAGCGGGCGAATGTGCGCTACCCAAACTCTTACAATATGCTTTTCTTCACCAACTCAAACCGTTGGCTATGGCGGAGTTCTGGTGGGGCGACTCTCCAAAGAACGAAATACGCACGCATGGTTACTACTACCCTTCCTGTAAAGGTAAGTGCGAACCGATCTTGCAACATATGCTTCAAGGGCTGGAAGTAGATGCGAATCCGCTCTCCGAAAATATACATAAGGACACGGATATAGAGATTGTTTTTGAAGATGAATGGTTGGTGGTTATTAATAAACCGCCCGGTATGCTATCCGTTCCGGGCAAAGAAGATCAGATCGACTCGGTCTACCAAAGACTAAGGGAACAATATCCACTAGCTACCGGCCCCATGATTGTTCACCGATTGGATATGGCGACTTCCGGTTTGTTACTTATAGCCAAGAGCAAGGAGGTGCATCAGGAGTTACAGGCGCAGTTTGAAAATCGAAGTATAAAGAAACGTTATGTAGCTTTGCTCGATGGAAAGATAAGCCGAGTCGGAAAGAGTGGAAAGATTGAGTTGCCCATTTGCCCCAATCCGCTTGATCGGCCCCGGCAAATGGTTAGCGAGGTTTACGGTAAACCGGCCGTTACCGAATATCGTATACTGGAAACTTCTGCGGAGCGAACCCGCATCGCTTTTTATCCGCTAACGGGGCGTACACACCAACTACGCGTACATGCCGCCCATTCACAAGGATTAGCCTGCCCCATCGTAGGAGACGAACTTTACGGTCGAAGAGCGGATCGGCTTTATCTGCATGCCGAGTTTCTGGAGTTCCGTCATCCGGTTCACAAGCATCTCGTCTGCGTGCAAAAGGAAGCGGACTTCTGAGTAAAATGAGTTAGCTTACCAAGCAATCGTTCTTTTAAGGAAAGCGAATCAAAAGCTGTCGGTATGCTGTCAACCGTTTATCGCTGCATCAGCCTTTTGGGAGAGCCATGCCAGGAGCACCCTAAGCAATAGACATCTGTCAGGTCGAAGCCTTCTGTAGAAGCCTCGGGATCTTTAGCCACGACTTCACCATTCTCTAAAACATAAACCAAGAGCCGGTCGCCTTGCTCATTCTTAACGTACATAGCAGCTATTTTACACTGCGGACATAATAACTTTCTCATCACTTAATTCACCTGTATTCGTAATAATCGGCGTCAAAGATACTGTTTCATTCCGGATTTATCCACAATCTTCTTATCTTTGTGCCCGTCAGAAACTAAAGATGAAGAAATCGCGCCTAGCACAAGAAAAGGAAACGGTAGAGTTGATGATCCGCCTCTATTGCCGGAAAAAGGAAAAGAATAAAACTCTTTGCCCCGATTGCGAAGAACTGCTTCTTTACGCTCAGACACGCCTCGACCGTTGTCCGTTTGGAGCTGGGAAACACGCCTGCCAGCAATGCCCCGTACATTGTTATAAGCCTGCCATGCGAGAACGAATGCGACAAGTGATGCGCTTCTCCGGTCCCCGAATGCTACTTTATGCTCCCTGGAAAGCCATCTGCCACCTATTCCACCGATGAGAACTGAAAACCGGTTGCGGTTTTCAAAGTAAGGCATGCTGCACAGCCTCTTGAATTAAGCGTCCGGCGGACTCTATCCCGATAGCATCACTGTGAATCGCAAGGTGGTAGTTCTTCACATTCCCCCAAGTCTCTCCCGTATAATATTTATAATGAAGCGCTCTTGCCCGATTGATTCGTTTGAGTTCAGCCCCCGCTTGTTCGGTTGGTACACCATAGGCATGGGTGATACGCTGCATCATGTGCTCCGTGTCGGAATGAATGAAAACGTTGAAACAAAGAGGATAATCCCGCAGAATATAATCGGCACAGCGTCCGACAATAACGCACGGTCCTTGCGAAGCGATTCGGCGAACGACCCGGCTTTGTGCTACGAACAGGCGATCGGAAGGTGACAGACGTCCTTCGATTGGAGCGGTAAAGTCCTGCATGATCAATCCCCACAGCAAATTATTGGAGATATTTTGTTCATGTTCTTCCACATAGTTGGCAGCCAGTCCACTCTCTGCCGCTTCCAACTCGATCAACTCCTTATCATAAAAAGGAATACCCAAATCGCTCGCTATCTGCTGCCCAATCGCTCGTCCTCCACTCCCATACTCACGGGCAATGGTGATAATGATTCCGGTATTAGCAACGGCAACGCTTTCTTCACCATCAACCTCTCGCGGAGAAAGACGACTCAACAACTGTCCCACGAAAGCAAACTTACGGTTGAAGAAACGGGCGAAAAGCCCCACAACCAACGCGGCAATGACAGTCCCCTCACGTACTCCGACAATACTTCCGAGTAGAATCAAGGATACCGCACACGCCAAAAGTGCCAAAGAGGTATCAAAGCAGATCTTCACTACGCCGAACTCTTTACCCGTACGCAAAGAGATAGCCTGTACAAAGGCCTCACCGGAAAGCATCACCACATTGGCGATGACTTCCATACTGATTCCCAACCCTAGCACCATGCACCCCGCAAGCAAGGACAAGATCTGCATACTGTAGGTTCCGGGAACAAAACCTCCCAGAAGAGCCATGGACCAATCGATAAATATACTGAAAAGAACGGAAACGGGAAGTTGCAGCAGTTGCTGCTTCTGAAAATCTTTCTTCAGAAACCACATCTGTCCGGCAATCAACAGCATGTTCAACAGGAAGGTAAACTGCCCTAAAGTGACCGGATACTTCAAACTCAATGTATAAGGAAGACTCGATATAGGAGACGAACCTAAGTTGGCTTTAATAATCAAACTAATACCGAATGCGTTCACAAACAACCCGGCAATGAAAAGCAGATAACGAGCTGTTGTTTCTTTCTTTGTCATACTTCTTTTTATCTTATGTATAGGCTATCTCGATAGCACGTTGCAAAGGTACGGCTTCCTTCTCCCGATCTCCCGTTCAAAAGTCGAAGCAGATTGTTCAAAATGTGGCATTTCTTTGCGGCGAAGCGGCATTAATACTATCTTTGTCCTACCAAATCAGCCAAGCATTCACATTTCCACAGCCAAGCATCGATTATCATGAACGACGAATATCACTTGAATTTCTATCAGAAAGGCCAACTACCCGCCTACCCCTACCGGATGGAAACCGGTGAGTTCGTGTTTTGCCGGCAAGGAGAAGGCAGTCTTTACATCAACCAACAACGATTCACGCTCTCTATGGGTAGCGTGATCCTTGTCTTTCCGGATCAGATCGTGCTTTACGCCGACGTCAGCAACGATATTGAGCTAACTACCTTTTCTTTTTCTCGTCAGTTTCGCCATGAGATATTCTATTCACTCCCATCGGACAAGGTCTCTTTCCTGCGTGAGCATAACTATAGTTTATTTGAAGAGAAAGCGTGGAACGGAATACTCAATTATTTAGCTATACTGGAACAGAAATGTGCCGAGTCGTCAAACGTTTACCAACGCGAGCTCATAGTCTACTGCTGCCGGATGCTTTTCTACGAGATCTGCAATCAGACGGAACATCTCTATCGGCAGAGTCAAGCCAACCATCTCCGTTGGCGGATAAAAGATCAGTTCATCGCATTGGTCATTCAATCTTTCCGAGAAGAACGATCGGTCGATTACTATGCCGATAAACTCTGTATAACTCCCCGGCATCTAAGCAAAACGATTCGGCAAACCATCGGTTGCACAGCTAAGGAGTGGATCGGCGATTACGTGATACTCGAAATCAAAGTTATTCTAAACTCCACGGCCTATTCCATTCAGGAAATAGCCAATCAACTTAACTTCCCCGACCAATCGTACTTAGGCCGCTATTTTAAACATCACACCGGAGTGTCACCTACCACTTACCGCGAAATGAACCGGCTGGAAGCCTCGCCTACAAAATAGTGGAGTTCTTTATTCAGCCTATCAAAGTTTTATCTATCTTTGCCCGAGTCGCATAAGACTATGGAGTTGTATGACGCTAACTATACGCCAAACTAATCGCCGGACGAAATGAAACGAGCTATTATAATAGGAGCCACTTCCGGCATTGGTCAGGAAGTAGCCAAGATTCTTTTAAAAGAGGGTTGGAAAATAGGAATTGCCGGGAGACGCGAAGCAGCTCTTGAAGCTTTTCAACGTACGGCTCCCAATCAGATAGAGATTCAAGCACTCGATGTGACTCAAGAAGACGCCGCCGAAAAGTTGCATACGCTCATCGAACGACTGGGCGGAATGGAGCTATTCTTGCTTAGTTCCGGTATCGGATTCCAAAACATGAACTTACGGGAAGATATTGAATTGAATACAGTACGTACCAACGTGGAAGGTTTTACGCGTGTGGTGGACTGTGCCTTCTCCTATTTCAAAGAGAAAGGTGGCGGACATCTGGCGGTTATCAGTTCCATTGCCGGAACTAAAGGGCTGGGAGTCGCTCCGGCTTATTCGGCTACCAAACGTTTTCAGAACACCTACATCGATGCGCTCGAACAACTAGCCTATATGCAGAAGTTGGCGATTCACTTCACAGATATACGCCCGGGGTTCGTAGCAACCGATTTATTGAACGACGGCAAACATTATCCCATGCTCATGCGAGCGGACAAAGTGGCTTACGACATCGTACGTGCGCTGAAGCGTAAAAAACGGATTGCTGTTATCGACACTCGATATCGGGTATTGGTGTTCTTCTGGGGAATGATTCCCCGATGGATATGGAAGCGAATGCCGGTGAAGACTCCGGGAAAGACATAAAGAAGCCATGCGATGAACGCAATTGAGGACTTTATTTATTCAGTAATACAAATAGGATATGAAACAAAAGAATTGTCAAAGTTGTGCGATGCCGATAGACAGCTCCACATTTGGTAAAGAAGCAGACGGCAGTCTGAACGAAGACTATTGTCACTATTGCTATGCGAACGGACGTTTTACGTTGGAATGTACCATGGACGAAATGATTCTGCACAATGTAGAATACCTCGATGAGTTCAATAAAGATTCAGAGATAAAATATACCCGGGAAGAAGCGATTGAAGCGATGAGAAAGTTCTTTCCACAGCTAAAGCGGTGGCAACAGTAAAAAAAACTCTTCTAACTTTCTGGCAACCTTGAAAGCTGCTCCTCTCAAAGAGAGGATACAGCTTATGGTATGTATGCTTATTCGGCAGCAGTGTTCATTTCAGGGTGCCGCTCAAGCCACGTCACCGCATAAGAGCAGGTTGCTTTCGGTATCATACCGTTAGCTATTGCATACGCATAAGCGGCTTTGACCAAAGCAGAAGCAATCCCTCGCCCCTCAATGGGTTTGGGAACAATGGTGTGAATAATATCGAAGTAGTTTCCCAACAAGCGGTATTGTACAAAAGCTGTACGACCGTCGACTTCTGTCTTGAACATATTTTGTTCGGGCTGATGAATGATCTTGTAATCCATAATATTCCATTTTATCGTTATTGAATCCACTGCAAACGTGTCGTATCGTACCCACGTCGATCAGCGATAGCTACTAATTTAGTTTTCACCTCTTCGGGCAACTGAGGGGTCCGACTCAATATCCAAAGATACTTATCCGAACTGCTTCCCACAAGAACATACGCATAATTCTCTCGATCCAACTCCATTATATAATAATCCGAGTAGAAGTTCAGAAAGAAAGAGACTTTCAGTTTACCCGGTTGTGCCGGATCGGGTATTTTGGCATGTCCCACCGCTGTTTTGCAGATGTCATAAGGAGTATGCGGCTTATATCCTTTATTCTCCACCCGAATACTCCCGTCGGAACGCAGGCTGTACGTAGCGGTTACGCCCATCAACCCTCGCTCAAATCGATGATCGAAGCGGGCTATTTCATACCACCTCCCCATATATCGCTGCAAATCAAGTTCGTCAATGGTGGAATTATCCAGGCCTTGAAAAAGATCGTTCAGGCTAGCGACTGAGAAATCAAACCCCGCTTCCAGCAAACGAGTCGGACGAACACGCTGCCCCGAAGTCAGGAAAGAAGAAGCTTCCCCGTAAATCAATCGGAAGACAGCCTGAGGCGCAATCAGAGTCATCCAAGCACCATACGCTTTTCCTAAAGCACGGGCAAAGTCATATTGCGTAACTTGTTGCGGAGCAACTAGGTTGAATACGCCCTGCAAAGCTTCGTTCTCGATAAACAATAACATAGCCCGGCAAAGATCCCGAATATCAATCCAGGGAAATACCTGTGTGCCCGGCCCTATAGCCACAGAAGCTTTGGTCATTTTCAGCGGACGGATCATTTGCCGCATGGCTCCTCCATCGGGCGAAAGTACTACCCCAAAGCGGGTAATAACAAGCCGTGTAGAGGACGGACAGCGTTTGGCTTCCTTTTCCCAGGCATAACAAAGATCGGATAAAAAGCCTTCCCCACGGGTTTGCGTATATTCATCCACCTCGCCAATGGTTGGATAATACCTACGGCAGAAGCGGAAATCAACAGTTTGGGTTTACGCGTAAGTGAACTCAACGCCCGATTAAGCCGATTGGTTACTCCAATACGACTCTCGAACAATTGTCTTTTGTACGCTGCTGTCCAACACTTATTAATAGGAGCGCCTGCCAAATTGATCACAACCTCGCAATTAGCCAAAGTCTGACTCAAACGCCCGGACATCCCTTCACGAAACATGGAACGTCCCAAAGGGATAATCTGATGTCCACCCTTCTCTGACAGATAAGCGGACAGATGTTTGCCTATATATCCGGTAGCCCCGGTCATTCCAATATTCATCTCTCTCTATTTTTCCTTTAAACTCTATTAGAAAAACATATAAAATGCAAGAAAAGTTCTTTGAAGAGTCAAAATGAAGTTATATTTGCAGAATTACAACATTCATAAACTTTATCTAGAAACATATGATTGAAGCTCCCGAAGCCCGTTATTTATGCGAGCAATTAAATAATACCGTCAAAGGAAAACTGATCACCAACGTATTTGCCTTATTCACTCCACACAAGTTTGCCTGGTTCTCCGACGATCCCGAAAAATACGCCGAATGGCTACTGGGAAAGACCATCGACAGTGCGCAGTCGCAGGGAGGAATGGTTGAAATAACCATAGCCGACCGGGTATTGGTTCTGACCGACGGAGTCAATCTGCGCTATTACGCACCCGGCGAAAAGCTGCCTGCCAAACACCAACTTCTCATCGGCTTTGAAGATGAGAGTTGCCTCGTAGCTTCGATACGAATGTATGGCGGAATGATGTGTTATGAGAAAAATGCAATTAACGGTAAGCTCTCAGCGTATTACGAAGCAGCCAGAAGTAAACCGCAAGTGCTCTCGGATGCGTTTAGCAAGAAGCATTTTCTCCAACTCATTAACGATGAAAGCGCGCAAAAGAAATCAGCGAAAGCTTTTCTGGCTACAGAACAAAGGATTCCAGGATTAGGAAACGGAGTTCTGCAAGATATTCTTTATCATACGCATATCCATCCTAAAAAGAAAATAGCCGAACTGACTGAAGCGCAACGGGAACAGTTGTTCTATCAAGTCAAAGAAACGATGAGCGATATCTACCGGCAAGGCGGACGAAACACTGAAACAGATTTATTCGGTACCAGTGGCAAATACGAGGCCTGTTTGTCTAAAGATACCGCCGGCTCATCCTGCCCCCGTTGTGGAGAAGCAATCGTGAAGGAGAATTATCTTGGCGGCAGCATTTACTATTGCAGAGGTTGCCAGGTTTTATAACCTTTGCCTCGCCCTCCTTCGAGGGAAATTATCAAAGCTATAAATTAGAGTAGTCATTTTTAAACGAAAACAAAGTCATGAAGAAGCTAAATCGATTCAACTATATCCTCACACTCATACTAGCCGTTTGCATCGGCGCCACGATCCCCATGCTGATAGGCAGCACACAAATACACGAGCCGCATACGGTTAAGTCAGAAGTTCCCTATTGTGTAGCTCCTCCAACTGTACCTTTGGAGGTCGTTTTCGATGGTGAGAAAGTCGATCTCCGCCGATACGATCGACGCGAACGTATGGACCGTGAAATGATGGCGTTCACCTATATGCACTCCACCACGATGTTACTAGTCAAACGTGCCAACCGCTTCTTCCCCGTGGTAGAACCTATACTCAAAGCAAACGGGATTCCGGATGACTTTAAGTATTTGATGGTCATCGAGAGCAGCCTCAACACTATTGCACGTTCTCCGTCAGGGGCCGCCGGTTTGTGGCAGTTTATGCCCGCTACCGGCCGTGAGTTCGGACTCGAAGTGAACGATAACGTAGACGAACGTTACCATATTGAGAAAGCGACTGTTGCCGCTTGCAAGTATTTCAAGCAGGCATATGCCAAATATGGAGACTGGATTTCCGTATCCGCTGCCTATAATGCAGGACAGGGGCGGATAACTTCTCAATTAGATAAGCAGTTGGCCGATCACACCATGGATCTTTGGTTGGTAGAAGAGACTTCTCGCTATATGTTTCGCCTGTTAGCCGCCAAAGAGGTACTCAGCAACCCGCAACGATACGGTTTTTTGCTAAAGAGTGAAGATTTATATCCGCCTATTCCGTGCAAAGATATCACAGTTACAACTCCGATCAGCAGCCTGGATGAGTACGCGCAACAGCAGGGAATTAACTACGCGCAACTTCGCGACATGAATCCTTGGTTGAGAGAGCATACACTCCAAAACAACAGCGGAAAGACTTATGTACTGAGCATCCCGACCCAAGAGGGCATGAATTACGATCCTAAAAAGACGGTAGCATATAATAAGGAGTGGGTAACGGATTAATCAGTTCTTTGGGGTACCCCAACAAACATTCGATACGTAAGAGTAAAAGCAAGATCAGCCTGTTTCTCCGTTAAGTATTTCCAGTAACGGACGGGCATGTCTTGTTTGTGCTTGCGAGGGTTCGCACGCTCTTTAATGGATATTGCTTTAAAATAGGTCTTCCAGAGCTGTTGGAATAACTTCTCGTCCTCATCCATCAGGCTCTCATCGAGCATACCTGTGATGAGATGAGCCTCGCGGCTTCCATCCTCAAAAGAGATTTCAACCACTTCTTGCAGGTCATAATAAAAGCCGTAACGCCGCTTCATATCATAAATAACCCACTTCTGATCGGCAAAGCGGTCTTTAAAATGTTCAATAGTAAGTGGCAACGCATTATACTGCGGATCGAAAACGGCGAAGAATGTTCCGTCGGCTGCTTTCTGGAAACGAACGAACTGCAACATACGCGTGCGCTCCCAATCTACCTTCTTCCAGATCTGAGCAAGTTCAAGTACGTCCGGATCGGCAAAGTTGGTTTCAATGGAACGAGGTGAATCAATGGCCTTCCGAATATAACGAAACAGAAGCATCCCCACTTCCGGGAGTTCCGACAGCCAACTCTGGGTCAGGCAATTCAATGCGGAGCGAGATATCTTTTTCTGTAATCCACGCCACACCCGCATTGCTTTCTCCTCATCGGTAATCACCGTATGGGTTTCACTGCAAAATAAGGGCAAAGAATCTCCATCCGACAAAAGGGCATCGGGAAATGTTTTGCGGAAGTAGGCGTCGAAGACAGCCGTTAGCAAACCATCAAAAGTACGATCATAGATAAAGACGGTCATACGGAAGAGTTTACCGGTCAGTCGCCGAAGTTAAGAACTAATTGATTTTCATCAATCTTTTTATTCGGTTTGGGAAGTAGAAGAGTACGTACGCGTTGTGGAGATAACTCATGAAGAGTTTTCATGGGCAACTCATTGCACGTAATAAAGTATTGCGCTTTTTTCATTACCACGCCAATCTTCTTCAGTTCATACTGTCCCAGTCGAGAGAAGCGGCGCGAAGCGACAATGAGTTTAGCAGACTTTACACCGATGCCCGGAACACGCAAGATCAATTCATAGTCTGCTTTATTTATATCAATAGGGAATTGCTCGGGATGCCGCAAGGCCCACGAAAGCTTCGGATCGATCTCGAGATCTAAATCCGGATAAGCGTCGTCCACAATCTCATCGACTTTAAACTGATAGAAACGCATCAGCCAGTCAGCCTGATAGAGTCGATTCTCCCGCACGAGCGGTGGTTGCTTCAATGCCGGCAGACGTTTGTCGTAGGTATTCACAGAGATGTATCCCGAGTAATAAACCCGTCGCATGGTGGGAGCCTGATACAATACGGACGACAAAGACAGAATGTCTTTATCCGTTTCAGGAGTAGCGCCTACAATCATCTGTGTACTCTGCCCGGCAGGTGCGAAGCGTGGAGCGTGTCGAAATTTCTGTCTCTCCTCTTTACTCTCCAGCACCCCCTGTTGAATGTACTTCATTGGAGCGAAGACGCTTTTATGATCCTTCTCAGGTGCGAGTTGCTTTAGATTCTCTTCTTTAGGGATTTCTACATTTACACTCAGGCGGTCGGCATAGAGCCCCGCCTCATTAACAAGTTCGCGGCTGGCTCCGGGAATACTCTTCAAATGAATATACCCATTGAACCGATGCACTAAGCGCAGGTCTTTTACTACACGTACGAGCCTTTCCATTGTATAATCGGGGCTGCGAACAACACCGGAACTCAGGAAAAGTCCTTCGATATAATTCCGTCGATAGAACTCGATGGTTAATTCCACCAATTCAGAAACAGCAAAAGTAGCGCGTGGCAAATCATTACTACGGCGATTGATACAGTAAGCACAGTCGTATATACAATAATTGGTTAGCATTATCTTAAGCAATGAAATGCAGCGTCCGTCTTCAGCAAAACTGTGACAGATCCCCCAACCTCCTACCGTATTACCCAATGTACCCTTTTTATTAGAGCGCACCGTACCGCTAGAAGAGCAAGAGACGTCATACTTAGCTGATTCAGCAAGAACCTTCAGTTTAGCAAGGACGTTTTCATTCATGACTCAAGTAGAATTTAGAGTCGCAAATATAGTGTTTATTTCCGTTGGTAAATCATTCTGCTACCTTATTAAAATATAAAAAAGACTTTCAATAAAAGAACATGACACACCACCGACATAAAAAGGTAAAAAAACACTAAGGGCTATCTTTAATAAAGATAGCCCTTGTTTTCTCTTAATATCTTAGTAGACTTCTAATTCTTATTTTTTAGAAGCTTCCAAAGATGCTTTACGGAATTCTTTCATTGCTTTTTCAATTTCCAAAGAAGCTTTACGAGCACGAGTTCCTGCTGCTTTGTTACCGTTTTCAATCTGAGCGTTAGCATCTTTTGCGAAGTCAGCATAGAGAGCTGCTACTTTTTCTACCAATTCTTTCATAATCCTTTTTATTTTTTCGTTAATAATGATGGGCAAAAATACATTCTTTCCTGAAATAAACAGTAAAAAACAACTTTTTTTTTTGAACTAATCTGCGAAAAATATTCAAAAAAAGACAGATTCGTGTTTTTTATCTACCTTTGTCGACATGAAACCGCTTACAGACGCTGATTACGTACATAGCCTGATTGCTGAAGGAGAGCACCAACAGCAAGATTTTAAATTTGAGATTTCCGATGCGCGAAAAATCGCACGAACACTTTCTGCCTTTTCAAATACCAACGGAGGCCGGCTACTTATTGGAGTTAAAGACAATGGAAAAATAGCCGGTGTACGTTCTGAAGAGGAAAAGTATATGATCGAAGCCGCTGCACAAATGTATTGTAGCCCGGAGGTGAATTATACCATGTATACGTATATTGTAGAGGGTAGACAGGTGTTGTTAGTCCAAATAGAAGAAAGCTTACAAAAACCCATCTATGCCAAAGACGAAAGCGGCAAGTTATTAGCTTATTTACGCATCCATGATGAAAATATATTAGCTACGCCTGTCCATTTGCGGGTATGGCAACAAAGCGGTAGTTCTCGCGGAGAGCTCACCCATTATACCGAACGCGAACAACTATTACTGGAATTGCTTAAACAAGGCCAATCCTTATCACTCAACCAATATTGCCGCCTAAGCAAAAGTTCACGCCGAGCCGCAGAGCATTTGCTCGCTAAATTTATCCGCTATGATATAATAGAGCCGGTATTCGAAAACCATAAATTTCAATTCAGAATAAAAAAGGAATAACTCCGCTCCAGCATATCCGTAATAAATTGTTGGTGAAAACCAACGTTTTTCGTACCTTTGCAGCGATGAGAAACTGTGGAGTCTCGAAGATTCCATGTCCAATCCGTCAAAAGTATATCATTCGTAACTTATAATACCGTAATTAATACAATGGGTTTATTTGATTTATTCAAGAAAAAGACTGATGAAACTAAAGTCGGTAACGTAGAAGACTTCATATCATTGACTCGCGTTTACTTTCAATCAGTTATCGCAGCTAATCTGGGAATTACCAACATTCGCTTTTTACCGGATGTAGCCAACTTTAAGCGATTATTCAAGATACCGACACAAGGTGGAAAGTTAGGACTAGCGGAAAAAGCCGCTTCGCGCAAAATGCTAATGCAAGACTACGGACTCAACGAGTCATTCTTCAAAGAGATCGATGCTTCCGTGAAACGCAATTGCCGCACACAAAACGATATCCAAACATACCTATTCATGTATCAAGGATTTTCCAACGATTTGATGATGCTGATGGGTAATCTGATGCAGTGGAAGTTCCGTCTGCCTTCTATTTTCAAGAAAGCCCTGTATGGAATGACACAGAAAACGGTGCATGATGTTTGCACGAAGCTGGTATGGAAAGCAGATGATGTACATAAGACTGCGGCTGCCGTGCGCCAATATAAAGAACGGTTAGGCTACTCGGAACAATGGATGACGGACTACGTTTACCACATTATCATTCTTGCCAAAAAAGAACCCAAACGCAAGGACGCTGACACCGAACCGAAAAAATAACAGCGGTAGAATGTTATTTTAAAAGAAAGATTCGTAAAGAATTGCATGATATAGGGAGCGAAAGATTAATTCTTTCGCTTTTTTTATTATCTTTAAGTACTTTTTCTTTCGGCTACCTTTATTAAAGAAAGAAATCGTTCCGAAATATTCAGTATCGCATCTGTCCGGCTACGCTAATCCCCCCAATTACTAGCCCACAGGATAACAATGCTCAGAACAACTCGCTCAACTGGATACCGGGAATAAGTACACCACTTACTATCCGGCGAATATCAGGGGACTATAAATATGGAAAAAACTCTGTTGATTAAACCAACCGATTAAAACAACTTGCTTATGAAACAAAAGAAAATGCTTGCTCTTACTCTTTCACAGTTAAAAAACATCTACTATCAGGAAATGCCCCAAATAGCTGAAATGGTGGAAAGAAGTACTTCGGTGGAAGACTTCAAAAACTCCCTACTTCAATATGTAGACGCTTATCAGGTAGAAGGTTCAGCCGCTGAAAAGGCAAGAGAGCAAATTCGACTTTTATTGCACTATGACGGACAAGTGGTTCATGAATTATCTACCGGAGAAGATATGTCGGTACAGACTATTCAGCTACTCTATCAGTTCCTCAAAGGGACATTGAAAGATATGGAAACACCCACCGATCTGTTTATTGAACTATTTCAGTTATTCGAGCGTCTGGGTGGAGAAGAGACTCCGGCACTCTCCCCACAAAGAATTAAAATCCGCAGCGACCGATGGGTTACCGGGCTGGATAAAGACGTACGTCTGATACGCGAAGAGAATAAAGAACGGATGTTGCATCTGCTGATCCAGAAAATAGAGAACCGGAAGTCTAAACCTTCTGCACGTTTCCACTTCGAAGAAGGAATGAACTACGAAGAGAAATACCAATCGGTTAACGAATGGTGGAATGATTTTCGTTTTCACCTTGCTATGGCGATAAAGAGCCCGACAGAACTGAATCGTTTCTTAGGGAATTCACTCTCATCGGAAACCATGTATCTGCTTCTCCTTGCCCGCAAGAAAGGTATGCCGTTCTTTGCCACTCCGTACTATTTATCTCTGCTCAACCCCACTGCCGAAGGATATGACGATGAGGCTATCCGAAGCTACATTCTGTACTCTCCCCGATTGGTGGAAACATACGGAGACATTGTTGCTTGGGAGAAAGAAGATATCGTAAAACCGGGCGAACCCAACGCAGCCGGCTGGCTTTTACCTGACGGAAACAACATTCACCGACGTTACCCCGAAGTTGCCATTCTGATTCCCGACACCATGGGACGTGCTTGTGGAGCTTATGCGCTTCTTGCCAACGAATGTATGATTTTCAAAGCCAACGCCTCAACTTCGAATTCGAGTCATTGCTTCCTAAAGAGACGTGGGATCATAAACTGCGGCGACTGATGACCTATTTTGAAGAAGACACCCAATTGAGGGATATTCTCATTACAGGAGGAGACGCGTTGATGAGCCAAAACAAAACCTTGCGTAACATACTCGAAGCCGTATACCGGATGGCTTTCCGCAAACAGAAAGTGAATCTGAACAGACCGGAGGGAGAAAAGTATGCAGAGCTTCAACGGGTACGCCTCGGGTCGCGCTTATTGGCGTATTTACCGATGCGAATCAATGATGAGCTGGTTGATATCCTACGGGAATTTAAAGAAAAAGCATCTCGTATTGGTGTCAAACAATTCATTATCCAAACGCATTTCCAAACACCGTTGGAAGTAACCCCGGAAGCTCAAGAGGCTATTCGGAAAGTTCTTTCGGCAGGTTGGTTGATTACCAACCAATTGGTTTATACGGTCGCAGCCTCTCGTCGCGGACACACCACCCGACTTCGCCAACTGTTGAACTCATTAGGCGTGGTTTGCTACTACACATTCTCGGTGAAAGGATTCAATGAGAACTATACCGTATTCGCTCCCAATGCCCGTTCCATTCAGGAACAGCAGGAAGAAAAGTGTTACGGCAACATGTCGGAGGAACAAGCTGGGGAATTGTACGAGTTGCTCGAAACCCGAACTGATGCCCAGCAAGAATCGAAAGAAGATGTCGCCAGTCGCATCCGTCGGTTCATGAAAAAGCATCAATTGCCTTTCTTAGCCACAGACCGAAGCGTGTTAAACCTTCCGGCTATTGGTAAAAGCATGACCTTCCAGTTGGTAGGACTTACCGAGGAGGGTAAGCGTATTCTTCGCTTCGAACATGACGGCACGCGCCGCCACAGCCCAATCATCAATCAGATGGGACAGATCTACATTGTAGAAAACAAATCGTTGGCTGCCTATTTGCGCCAATTGGGACAGATGGGCGAAGATCCCGAAGATTATGCGTCAATCTGGATGTATACAAATGGCGAAACCGAACCGCGTTTCAGTTTGTATGACTATCCCGAATTTCCATTCCAACCCACAGAAGCAGTGAGTAATCTCGCGCTCTGATACATTAAAAGGGCTTCCATCTATAAATTGGTATCCGGTTCTACAGGATAGATCGAATACCAATTGATAGAATGAAGCCCAGTAATGAAAAACTAGCCACAAGCAGAATGCCTTCGCACATCCTCTAGGCATCCGGTTCTCCGCTCTCAGAATTTCGTTTTCGATAAGCTCCCTGTCACCTGTCACAAAGCATAGTTAAGCGACTGATTCGTTGGAAGTAAAGTTGGTGAAAGCCAACGTGGCAGAGTTGTGACGGAAAATCAAGCTGTCATAATTCAGCACCATTCGCAAACAGTCTTTATTTTACATATAGATACGCATACTTTCGGATCGAATGCAGCGGATAGATGGATTTCCTTTGGATATTTAGCCTGAATGTCTCAGGCATTCGGATGAGATCGACCGCTCAGTACTTGCATCTCCCCTACAAGAAAAAATATTTCATCTCTCATGGTCTCATCATTTAAGGATTAATCATCAATGGATCAATGCAATACAGAATGAGAGATGTTTTCTAAAAGGGGTATCTCTCATCATTTCCTCCTATTTTCGCCTCTTTTTTAGTCTATCTCTCATCCTTTTTGAGGGATCTCTCATCTATTTTAGGTAGATTTCGCACCATGTACGGCTTCATTTTATCGAGGATATACAACAAGCGTGTGACTGCAAAACTGCTGCCACACGCCTATTGAAACAAGAAGTCGTCCTTTACATTCAAACGACTATGTATTTTTGAAAGACTATTCGCTCAGTTTTTATACCGATCAGCTCTCTTCTTTCACCCGTATCACGATATTAGCAATGATAGCCGTCAACCCTCCGGTCGTAATTCCCGAAGAAAAGATACTGCGAATACCTTCGGGAGCTTGTTGCAAAACATCCGGCATCAACTCAACACCCAGCCCCAACGAGAGGCTGACCGCCAATACCAACGTTTCTTTGCGTCCGATTTGCTGAGAAGAGATAATACGTATTCCCGCAGCAGCAACTGTTCCGAACATTAATAAGGTAGCACCGCCCAATACCGGACCGGGCATCAGGGAAAAGACAGCTCCCACAATCGGGAACAAGCCCAGCAATACCAACATCGCGGCAATGTAATAGCCTACATAACGGCTGGCCACGCCGGTCAGCTGAATAATACCATTGTTCTGCGCGAAAATAGAATTGGGAAACGCATTGAACATACCCGATACGAAGGAGTTGAACCCATCAGCCAAAACACCTCCCGACACACGCTTCACATACTGGTCTCCTTCAATAGGCAGACCGGAAATCATCGAATTGGCGGTGATATCGCCTGTTGCTTCAATTGCCGTAATCAAGTAAACTAATCCGATAGCGATGAAGGAGGAGATATTGAAATCGAGTCCGTATTTAAAGGGCATAGGCACATTAAAGCTCATCAACAATCCGGTGTCAAGCCCACTCATATCCACTTTACCCAGTGCAAAGGCAAGTCCGTAACCCAGACACAGCCCTAATATGATGGAACTCATGCGCAGGTATTTGCTTTTGCAACGATTGAAGAACAATACGCTTAACAAAACCACCCCTGAAATCGTTAGATTTTCCCAGGTAGCGAATGTGCCGTTTTCCATCGCCGCATAACCACCGCCACAGGAGACAACACCTACTTTAATCAGGCTTAACCCGATCAGCAGCACAACAATACCCGAAACAAGCGGCGTAATGATGTTTCTCAAATACTTAAACGTGCGGCTTACAATCATTTCGATGGGAGCCGCTGCCATACACACGCCGAAGATCAGCGGTAATCCGCCTACTAATCCGGTAGCTATGATAGGGCCGATGAACGAAAAGCTAGTTCCCTGAATACAAAGCAATCCCGAGCCTAAAGCACCGAACCGGCGACATTGTATAAATGTGGATATTCCCGAGGCAAAAAGCGCCATGGATACCAGAAAGCCCGTTTTCTCCACATCCAGCTTCAAGGCACCCGCGATAATGAGAGGAGGCGTAATGATGGCTACAAAAATAGCGAGCAAATGCTGCAAGGCAGCAAAGAAAGCATCTTTAAACGGCGGACGATCTTCTACACCGTAAATCAAATCAGTTTTCATCCGTATCTTAATTTAAAGTCCATTTCAAGGCCAACGTCGGAATGGTATAAAAGCCATCACGTCCGCCAAAGTTATTACTCAGTTCTACCTCCGTTCCCACACTTAAGTTGAAGTCTTTATTCACTCCCTTGATGCGGTTCAGATTTACCCAGAACTGCGGTTCGGCCAAGAATATTGTTTTACCGTAATTGGTTTCTTCACGCCACCAGTCGGCAAACCCTGTAAAGGTCAGCAGTTTGTTGCTGAAGTTCACATACCAGGTTCCGGTCAACTGAAAGTTGTTAGGCGATTTATGTTTCTGGATGTACTTGTACATTGCCGAAACAGAAAAGCCCTTAGAAAAAGATTCATTGTTGTACGTGTAAGTGGCTCCTCCCAGATAAGCGTTATTATAGGAGAATCCTTTAGCCAAACCGCCATTGTATTCAAGATGCGCGGAGAAAGGGCCTTTCCAGAATTTCAATTCACGGGCAATCTCCCAATAAGCCGATGCAACGCCTTCGGACGTATAGTCCATATCGACAAAGAAGAAAGTACTACCCCAAGCGTCGGGATGAAACTTTTCGACGGTAGAAGTTAACAAGGGACGTCCTTTCAAATCCTTATCGTACAAGGAACGTCCGAAATCGTAGTGCAACTGAATGTTTTGGGCACATAGGTTTGGCATGCTCAGAAACAGCATGCACAGCGTAAAAGCGGTAATAACTTTCTTCATGATTAAATATACGTGGTTAAATGAAGTGCAAAAATAGTTAAATAAACAGATATGCAGGTATTCTGGCACAAGTTTTTTAGGAGTAGCTTTTTTAATACCTATCTTGCCGGAAACAAATTGGATTCGTACTTTTGTAAAAACAATAAATAACAACCCTCCATGGAAACGAATATAGAAATAGAGAAGCACCCGCTCGAGCCTTTCCTCCCTTCCAACGCCAAGCTGCTTATGCTGGGCAGCTTTCCGCCGCAAAGGAAGCGATGGTCGATGGACTTCTACTATCCCAACCTGAACAACGATATGTGGCGTATTACCGGGTTGCTTTTCTTCAAGGATAAGAATCATTTTCTGAATGAAACGCTGAAAGCTTTCTGCCGGGAAGAGATTATCGACTTTCTGAATGCGCAAGGAATCGCTCTTTTCGACACAGCCTCGTCTATCCGCCGGTTACAAGATAATGCTTCGGATAAGTTTCTGGAAGTGGTTCAGCCCACGGATATCGCAGGACTGCTCAGCCAACTGCCGGAGTGCAAAGCGATTGTCACCACGGGACAGAAAGCTACCGACACACTCCGTCAACAATTTGATGTAGAAGAACCCAAGGTAGGCGATTTCTCCGAATTCAGGTTCGCAGAACGCCCGATGCGATTGTACCGAATGCCTTCTTCCTCCAGAGCATATCCGTTGGCATTGGAGAAGAAAGCCGCCGCCTACCGCATCATGTACCAGGATTTGCAGATGTTGTAAATCGATAGTAATAGAATGTATTAACTTTTAAAAGATCAGATAGAAATGAAAACAGTATTCTTACAATACCCCGCTTGCAGCACTTGTCAAAAAGCCAAGAAGTGGCTGGAAGAAAATAAAGTAGCGTACACCAGTCGCCTGATTGTTGACGAAAACCCCACGGTCGAAGAGTTGAAAGCCTGGATTCCACGCAGCGGTCTGCCGATACGGAAGTTTTTCAATACCAGTGGCGTTGTATACAAGGAGCTTAATCTCAAAGATAAACTACCAACGATGAGTGAGGAGGAGCAAATTGCTTTGCTCGCGACCAACGGCAAACTGGTAAAACGCCCGCTGATCGTAGCCGAAGACTTTGTTTTAGTTGGCTTCAAAACTGACGAATGGGCAAGGCTTAAATAGTTTATCCCGGGGAGCGGATAACTTTTCGTGCCGACATAATAACTGTTTCTCCTCGAAGAAGCTGTCGCACACTTCGGGGAAAACAGACAACTACCGCATTCTCTGCGAATGGATGAAGCGTTTGTTTGAAAAGCTTGTATGCTTTGTATGAGTGAGTTATCCAATCAACAGCCGCAGAAAGTAATGAAAAGGAACAGCTGATCCTACGGTTGTCGGAAACTCATCACCCGCCCCAGAAGAGAGAGCCGAGAAATGGATTTCTTCAATTCTTGAAAACTTATTTGTCAAATAGCTTGCGAGTTCAGAACTTTCGACTACCTTTGCAGCCGCAAATACGGGAGTAGCTCAGTTGGTAGAGCACTGGTCTCCAAAACCAGGTGTCGGGAGTTCGAGCCTCTCCTCCCGTGCAACAAAAGCAGTTGTAAGTCATTTACTTACAACTGCTTTTGTCTTTTCAGGCCTTGCTCGAGTGAGGCATCAACCTGATGAATAACAACATCTGTGAGAGAAGGAGTGAAAGACGTTGTTTGGGCTATTCCATTATCTATAGACATTACCAGCAACGCCTTCTTCTCAATTCTTTATTTCCGTTCCAACCCTTTGGTAGCCTCAACCAAGCGGATGAACTCGCGGCGATATCCCTTATCGTCATTATTCAATCCTTGTTTAGCCAAGTCAATCACCTTTTCGTAGGTCGCATCTCCTTTAAATTCAGACTCACGAAGCAATTGCCCATACATCGCTACGGCAGACGCGAATAGGAAATCACCAGATTCTTTATCCCACTTACTATCAATGAAAGGAAGTTCCAGTTTTTTGCTTGTCGATTTATCCGGATCTTTATAGCGTAGCTTTACAGTCAGCAGTTCATTCGATCCGGTTGTCTGTACAGTCGACGGCTTCTTGTTTTTCTGATATTTCAAGTCGTCTACTTTGCCTACATAGGTATTCTTCACGCCCACCGGAACCACTTCGTAGAAGGCAGTTACCGTATGTCCGGCTCCCAAATCACCGGCATCCTTGGCGTCATTATTAAAATCTTCATCTTTCAACAGGCGGCTTTCATAGCCAATCAACCGATAAGCCTGTACGAGAGAGGGATTAAATTCTACTTGCAGTTTGACATCTTTCGCCACCGTGTGCAGCGTTGACCCGAACTCATTCACCAATACCCGGTTAGCTTCTTGCATATTATCAATATAGGCATGGTTACCATTCCCCTTTTCGGCCAATGTCTGGAACTTCTTGTCCTTGTAGTTTCCCATTCCATAACCCAGAACCGTCAGGTACACCCCACTCTTCCGTTCGGCTTCTACCAATTTTTCCAATCCTTCAGCAGATGAAACTCCTACGTTAAAATCGCCATCGGAGCAAAGAATGATACGATTATTGCCATCAGCCATGAAGTTCTTCTTCGCCATTTTATAGGCTAACAGAATACCTTCGCCTCCAGCCGTAGAACCACTGGCAGTCAGTTCATCAATCGCTTCACGTATCTTCTGTTTATCACTTCCCGGAGTAGATTCAAGGTTCACACCAGCCCTACCCGCATAGGTAACAATCGCCACCTTATCTTTATCACGTAGGTTATTAACAAGTAGTTTCAAAGACGACTTCACCAAGTCCAAACGGTTTGGTCCCCACATCGAACCGGATACATCGATCAAAAACACCAGATTAGAAGCCGGCAAGTTTTCCGACGGAATTTCTTTAGCCTTCAAACCGATACGAACCAGACGGTGTGCGGTATTCCAAGGACAAGCACCGGCTTCTATGCTAAATTTCACCGGATCATTTCCCATTGGCTTCGGATAATCGTATGAGAAATAGTTCACAAGCTCTTCCGTGCGAATGGCATCAGTCGGGGGAAGTTCTCCTTTATTAATAAAGCGGCGCATATTGCTATAAGAAGCCGCGTCTACATCAATTGAAAAAGTGGAAAGCGGCGCGTCACCTACCTGCTTAAAAGCATTCTCATTGATTGAACCATACTCTTCCGCATTCGCGTGCTCGTAGGTAATTACCGGTGCAGTAAATGCTATTTTACTCTTGGACAGTGCTCCCGTCACTTTAATCGGCCTTGTACTTCCGGTTCTTGCAGCTTTTCGAGAACTTCCATATCCAACCACTACACACTCTGCCAGCTCATAATCTTCTTGTTGAAGCTTCACATCCAGCTTCTCCGACCGAACAACGCGCTCCTCTTTCTTATAAGCAATATAACTGAATATAAGAGTTTCTCCCTTCTTTGCCTCGATGCTATATTTGCCGTATTGATCGGTAAATGTCACTTGCTGAGTTCCCTTTAGCTGTACGGTACAACCAATGATTTCCGAACCATCTGCTCCATCAGTCACCTGGCCTTTCACCGTCAGGGTTTGTCCCCAAGCAGTTCCTAACGCAACTAACACTAACATCATTGTGAGCATCGTCGCTCTGAGTTGAATTGTTTTCATAACTTTATTATTTTAAATGATACAAATTATTCGCTTTTACTATAGAGATGCAAATACATTCCGGATTCCATAAACGGGGGCAAACTTTTTTTTTATTTTTCTTTCCCTTGTTGTTATTCTTGATCGCTATGCCTATCTTTGACAGCAAAAAGAAACTGCTTTTTAGAAGAAACATATCCAAACTGCCGGACGAGGACTTACTCTCTCAGTATACAAAGTCGGGCAATACGGAATATTTCGGTGAATTATACAACCGACATATCCCGTTACTGTATGGACTCTGCCTGAAATATCTATCCGATGAAGATCGCGCACAGGATGCCGTAATGCAACTGTTCGAAGATCTGCTACCTAAAATCAAACAATACGAGATAAAGGTGTTCAAGCCCTGGCTCTATCAGGTAGCTAAAAACCATTGTTTACAGCTCTTACGAAAAGAAAATAAAGAAATTCCGCTGGATTATGCCATCAACGTTATGGAATCGGACGAATTTCTGCATCTATTAAGTGAGGAGGATGGTTCGGAAGAGCAACTTCGGGCCTTGCAACATTGTCTGGAGCAATTGCCGGACGAACAACGTGTCAGCATTACGCGTTTCTTTTTAGAAGAGATGTCGTATGCCGATGTTGCGGAAGCCACCGGATTTACGCTGAGTCATGTGAAAAGCTATATCCAGAACGGAAAGCGAAACTTAAAAATCTGTATTAAAAAGCAAACCCTATGAAACTATTGGACTACATACGAGGACTCCGCAAAGGGAAAGAGGCGAATCGACTGGAAAAAGAGTCGATGAAAGACCCTTTCCTTGCCGATGCTATGGATGGGTACCAGCAAGTGGAGGGAGATCATGAACGAGAAATCGAAAAATTGCGTAGACGCATCCTTGCCCATTCGACAAAGAAGCGCACGTATGCCATTGCTTGGAGCGTTGCAGCCTGTCTGGTCATCGGATTCGGCATCAGTACCTATTTCCTATTCCTGAAAAAGAACATAACCGATGACGTATTTATTGCTCAAGAGTCTGTTCTTACAACAGAAACGGATTCTACGGCCCGCCAACAGGAAACGGCTACGGCTACTTTAGCAGATAGTTCACGGGATTCCGCCCGAGTAACTCCTCCGTCCGTTCCAAGCAAGAAACCGGATCGTAAATCGGCCCTTGCACAAGCTAAGCCCGAACAAACCAAATCGGCTCGTGTCGTCGCCGAAGAGCTAGAAGTCATAGAACCGATCTCACCATCTCCGGCTATAAACCACAAAGTAGCAGCGGATGAGAAAGTGGCTATCATCTTAGAAGATACCCAAAAGCAAGTAGAGATAGCCAGTTCGGAGCAGTCGAAAAATCGCAGTCTCCAAGCTATGGCTAAAGATAATAAAATCCGGGGCGTTGTGAAAGACCCCTACGGAGAACCACTTATCGGCGCAACGGTAAACTACTCAGGTACCAATATAGGAACCGTAACCGGAGTCAATGGAGAGTTCACTTTGGACAAACAGGAAGGAAAACAAAAACTGACTGCAAGGTATATCGGTTATGATACAGTTGAAATGCCGGTAGATTCGAACCGGGACATGCTCTTTGCGATGAAAGAGAGCGATATGGCACTCAGCGAAGTTGTAGTGACTGGCTACGGTAAGATAAGTAAAAAGTCAATAACCGGTTCTATAGCAAAAGCACACCCCAAGGAAGCGGATAGCCGAAAGACCCGCAACCTCTTATCGGTATGCGTAAATACCAGAAGTACCTCAAAGAGAAACTAGTTCGTCCAACGGATGAATGCCGAGATATAAAAGGAGAAGTCACCTTGAGTTTCTCTATTGGGCCCGATGGTACGCCGACTCATATCACGGTTGTGAAGAGCCTATGCGATTCGGCGGATCAAGAAGCGATCAGACTGCTACGGGAAGGTCCAAAATGGAACACCAGTAGCTTGCAGGCAGAAATAAAGGTGAAGTTCTGACACATATTACCAGAACTCCACCTACATCCTTATCTATTATTTATATCAATTCATAGCTGGAACTCTGTATCGGCATATCGAGATTATGCAATACTTTCTCCAACAAGATTCCTTCCCGATTATCGTATTCATAACCAAACGTAGCGCGAATGCCCTGCAAGATAAACTGCGTGGCACGATCTAAAGCGATCGGCAAGCTATCGCCCTGCAACAACGCACCGGTGATTACACTGGTGAAAGTGTCACCCGTACCCGGATAATGGGCTGGCAGGTAAGGACAAGTTATTTTCCAGTAACGATCTCCTTGCCGATTGTATGCATATACGGAAGTCTTATGCGGATCTCCGCATACCGGCACACTGGTGATAATAACGATTTGCGGTCCTTTGTCTGACAAGATACGCAAGTATTCTTTCAGTTCTTCATCTGTATTTTCTGCTTTGTAAGGCATATCGAGCAGATAAAAGAACTCTGTCAGATTAGGCGTTACAACATCGGCTTTCTTGATAAGTTGCCGCATCTCCCGAACCATCTCTTCATTGAAGTTGGTGTACAGCTGCCCATTATCTCCCAATACCGGATCGGCCACTACCAAGCTATCGGCAGGACTGAAGTTATCGATAAAGTCGGATACGATCTGTACCTGCCGGGGAGATCCCAGATAACCGGTATAAATAGAATCGAACTTCACATCTAACTTCTTCCATTCGGCTATAATCCGGGGCATCTCGTCCGTTAGATCAAGAAAAGAGAACTCCGGATATTGCGTGTGGCTGGACAACACGGCGGTTGGCAGCGGGCACACCTGAAATCCCATCGACGAAAGAATGGGAATAACTACCGTTAACGAGACTCTGCCCATGCCCGAAAGATCGTGGACGGCAGCTACGCGCTTTACTCTGTTTGTGTACATATATTATATTACTTATTTTAAAATCACCAATACCTCCCGGGCCCCATGCGCTCCCATCACCAAGGCTTGTTCAATATCAGCCGTCTTCGATGGACCGGAGATAAAGGCTCCAAAACGGAACTCTTCCTTATCCAGTATGCGGTATGCGTCGTACATGGTATCTACGATCCGTGTCCTGTTGAGCAGGATAACCAATCGCTCCGAGATGAAATAGACGGCTTTATGCTTCACCGTTTGCGGTATCCATATCGCACCATTTTCGGCAACGCTATCTCACCGGCGACAACGGCTAAATCGGTTCCATCCAGTTCGCGGGGATCTTCCAGATCGTCGGGGTTGAATGTAGCGCAAGTTATCTCCGGCAGCACAGACGCGATGCGTCGGGCATCGGGATACGTTTGCCGGATAATGGCATTCAAATCTTCTCCTTCTCCCAAAACTACGGCTTCTCCTCCTACTGCACGACTAATCGTACAAAACTGGGCAACCTTGTCCGAGTACACCAAGCGTTCCATTCTTTCCAGATCGGGCTTTTCATAACGCGCCTGTGTATGTTGGCGTATGCTCGCTAGTATTTCTTCTTTGCTACTCATTGCTGTTCCTCCTTTCCCTGTACTTTATTCTTTTTCCACATTTCGTTGAACGATTCTTTGGCAAACTTCGGCAGTTCACGCCCTTTCCCCCAATCATTCAAACTGTTATATTTCAGAAAACGCGGCAGTCCGTTCACTACCGGAGAGGCCCACAAAGCTGCATTGAACAGGACGGGACGCTCCATCAGGAATTTCATTTCGCCGGACATCACTTTCTTGGCTGTACTTGCCTTGCCCAGCTGATCCAGTTTCTGCCGCCATTTGTATATCTGTTCGGCCAGATCGACCTTTACCGGACAAACATCGGAACAAGACATACACAGCGAACAGGCGGAAAGATTATCATAGTATTTCTCCGGTTCGTGCGCCATGCCCAGGTTTATACCGATAGGGCCGGGAATAAAATAGGTATAAGAATATCCTCCACTGCGTCGGTAGACGGGGCAAGTGTTCATACAAGCACCGCAACGGATACAGTTCAGCGTCTTTATGTGGTCGGGCTTGGAAAGCAATGCGCTCCGCCCGTTATCTACAATAATAATATGGTATTCGCCTCCTTCGCGCGGATGTCGATAATGCGAAGTATAGGTCGTGACGGGTTGTCCCGTGGCTGATCGTGCCAATAGGCGGGTAAATATGCCCAACGCCTCCATGTCCGGCACAATCTTTTCCATTCCGAAGGCCGCAATATTCAGTTTAGGGAAGGAAGTTCCCATATCGGCGTTCCCCTCATTCGTGCAGACAACAATATCTCCGGTAGAAGCTACAGCGAAGTTCGCACCGGTCATGGCCGCTTCGGCACCCAAGAACAGATGACGAAGATTCTTACGTGCCGCATGGGTCAGGTAGGTCGGATCGAAGTTGCCTTTTTCCGTCCCCATCTCCTTTTCAAACAGTTCGCCTACTTGCTCGCGCTTGATGTGGATGGCAGGAAGTACAATGTGGCTCGGTTCCAAATGCATCAATTGCAAGATGCGTTCGCCCAGATCGGACTCTACGACATCAATGCCGTGATCGATCAGATACGGATTGAGTCCGCACTCCTCGGCCAACATCGACTTACTCTTCACAAAATGCTTCACGTTATGTCCGGAGAGTATATCGAATACGATTCGACAGTATTCGTCGGCATCCTTCGCCCAGTGTACAATGGCTCCATTGGCGGTTGCATTCTGCTCAAATTCCAGCAACAGCTCTTCCAGATGGCTGTTGGAATAGAGTTTCAGCTCGCAGGCTTTATCACGTAACTCTTCCCATTCGGGAACGTCTTTACTCATTTTATCTCTTTTGGCACGAACCATCCAAAGGGTTTCATTGTGCCATGCGGCCATCTTGCCATCCTGCAAGAACTTCTCGGCAGCTTTTGAATGTTTGGTACTCATGATTGCGACGCTAAGATTTCTACGACATGAAGAATTTTTATCGGAAGCTTTTCCCGTTCGATCACTCCCTGCATATGCATCAGACAAGAGCTGTCGGCCCCGGTGATGTATTCGGCTCCGGTGGCTATATGATCGTTCACTTTGTCACGCCCCATGCAGGTGGAAACCGCCTGCTCCTCTACGGCAAACATTCCGCCAAAACCACAGCACTCATCGATATGGCTCGGTTCGAACACGTCGATGCCTTCTACCATTTCGAGTAGATCGCGTAGTTTGTTGTAATAGGGGATGTTCAATTCGCTCGGCGCAGATATAAGCAGTTCGCGTACGCCGTGGCAACTGTTATGGATGCTGACTTTATGAGGAAAGCGTGCCGGTATCTTATCCGGCTTCAGCACATCATGAATAAAATCACAGATGTCGTAAATCTTCCCGGAACTCTGGCACGAATGCCCTTCTTTCTCTAATATGCCCGGATGATTTTCTTTAACGAAGGCCACACAGCTGCTGATGGGCCAACAATGTAGTCGTACTCGCGGAACAGGTCATCGAAACGGAGGGCTAGATGAGCCGACTCATTTTCAAAACCTGCATTCGCCATGGGCTGTCCGCAACAAGTCTGGTCCAATGGATAATCAACATCCACTCCCAGGCTTTTCAATAACTTATACGATGCCACGCCGACATTGGGTAGATGGCATTGATGTAACAGGGAATAAACAAACCTACTTTCATACTTACAACTTTATCACGTAGTTCCCGGAAATGAGAAAGCCGGGATTCTTATTTTATAGTTATTTTCTCGAATGTCTATAAGTTTGTGCGTTTGCAGGCAGAGTCTCCATCACGGGGATGTCGCTTCACACACCTACTGCCTGGGCAGTTACTAAAAGAACAAGGCTAAAGGAAGAAATGTTCGGACGAAAGTGATTCAAAAAGATCGGTATTGGCTCCTTCATCGAATTCTTTTTGCTTGATTGGCCCGGTCCCGATACCGACCTAAGGCTCTGTTTGGGAAAACAAGTTCCCCAAGCAGACGTCGCGTTCGAAGAATGCGCTCCATTAGATACCCGAACTTCCGGCGCGATATCTTCCGCCTTGCAAAGAATGAAAGATTTACTTATTCTTTCTCATAAATTACCAGATTGTCATCCGTTTCGCGTACTTCCACTTTGAAACATTGGGGAATCTGCTTCTGAACCCACCGGGCTATGTTCTCGGCTGTCGGGTTAAAAGGAAGTACTTCGTTGAGATTCTGATGATCTAACTTCTCTTTGATCACATCCTTAATACGAGCGAAATCAATAACCATCCCATCTGCATTCAGCCGTTCGGAACGGCAATAAACGGTAATAGTCCAATTATGCCCGTGCAAGCTAGCACAATTGCTGCGGTAAGGAAGAACGAGCTTATGAGCTGCCGAAATAGTAAATCGTTTGACTACTGTAAACATTACACTGCTTTTTTTAATAGTTATATATAGCGAATGTCGCCTTAATGCAATATCACAAAGGTAGCATAAAATAAAGTCTTCATTCAGCAATCACCGTTATTTTTTTCTTATTTTTGCCGCATGAAAACTCTCTATATCATTTTGGGCAGCATTTCATTGGCATTGGGCATTATCGGCATATTTCTACCGGTGTTGCCCACAACCCCTTTTCTGCTACTTACTGCCGCACTCTACTTCAAGGGTTCACCCCGCCTCTATCAATGGCTGCTGAATCATAAATATTTCGGTCCGCACATCCGCAACTTTCGGGAAAACAAATCCATCCCGCTCCGTGCGAAGATCATTTCTCTATCACTGATGTGGGGCACCATGCTTTATTGCATCTTTTATCTGATTCCTTACCTATGGGTACAAATCGTATTGGCTCTCATCGCAATAGGAGTTACTTATCATATTCTTTCTTTCAAAACATTGAAAAAGTGAGCAAGACCGGTGCGGGCGTCAGCTAGTTTATCTTCCCAATGCTTTACGGAATTCTGCCCGATCACGTCGGTCACATACTTTACGGAGATGAATGGAATCTCCTTCGACCGGCAGACAAAGGCCTGTGCAAAGGCTTCCATATCGACCACATCACCGGCTACGTGAACCAGTTCGGTCAGAAAGCCATCGCCGGTATTGCAAACTCCGGTTTCAGTCCAATCCCGACAAAAGCCTTTAGCTTCCAACAAAGCGGATGTGTCGATTTCACATTCCATCCCCAAATCTGACAGTTTCTGCATATCCCGGTCGACAAACTGCCGACAAACAAAAATGGTGCCGACTTCATGATTGACCGTTCCCGCTGTTCCAATATTTAAGACTAAGTCAGGCTGCACCTGACGAATAGCTTCGGCCAGATGAAAGGTAGACTTCACTTTTCCTATTCCGGTACGTACATAGTAAAACTCGGCATCCGGCCACTTTATGTCTACAAACTCGCCCTGAACAGCGTATGTTACTAATATTTTAAGCATATGTTTACTGATAAATAGGTTATCGAATGCAAAAATAAGAATTTATGATCAATTTGGTTAAGAATGACCTCCAATTGATCATAAATTCGAGGTGACGCATTTTTAGTTTGCCTGGTTTTTCACTGATTAACCAAGCAAAGTGCTACGACAAAAGCACCTATTTCACAATATAACTCTTCAGTGCCTCAACATATTCTTCAAAAGCTTCCAACTTTCGGGGTCACCTTGCAGATGGTACAAGGCATCTTTCCTTTAAACGTTTTCTTTACTTTCACATAGCCGGCACTGCTCAGTTTCTCGATTTGTACACTCAGGTTTCCTGCTGTCGCCTTCGTCTGCTGCCGAATGTAGACAAAGTCGGCTTCATCGACAGAAATCAGCAAAGACATTATGCCCAGACGCAGTTCGGAGTGAAGCAACGGATTTAGTTCTTTAAACATAGGCTCATTCTTTACACTCATTTTTTCTATTTTCCGCATTCAGCATATGGCTGGGTATAATCATCATCACTACAAAGTTAGCGGCAAAAACCAGGATCTGTTCCGGTGCCCGCACCACCAAACAAAGGAAGGAGAGGATAATGCCTGCGATGCCAAAGTACACATAAACTTTGTAGTCGGCCACACAACCTGTCAAAGTGATCGATGCCGACATCAATAAACTCACAAAGAAGAGAATGGGAATATTATAAATGAAGGCGGCTGCCGAAACCCCGAAACAGACCAAACCCATAATCAACCAGATGTATTTAATGACACGGTCGAGGTATGTTTTGGTCATCACCGGTTTCTCCCGTCTACCCAACCAAAGCATACCTACCCCTCCAAGTATTGGTATCAGCAACCAGCCCAACATGACCCATTGTTGTTGCAAAAGTACCACTCCGGCATAGACAGCCAAAGAGGTAAGGATTGTAGCATACCCCCACAACAAAGCGGGTACACCGGCATTCTGCCGTACATTCTTCTTCGTATTCAAAATCATCTGAGAGATTAAAGCCAAGCTTTCTTTCTCGTTAAGCATTCTATCTTCCATATTTTTACTGTTTTATATTTCTATTCATACACCTTTTTATTATAAATCCCGGTTTAACGCTCCTTGCACCATATAAATCATGGCAACCAGGTAAACGATTAAAATCTTTATGACGATCGCTTCCATAGGCTAACTTATTTTCCGGTTACCGGAAGCAAACCGTCATTCCACCCGTTCATTTCTAGAGTCCTCAGCTGGGAGTTCTCTTTTCTTTGCGCTTTCTCATCCAATTTATCCATAACATTTACCTTTTAATAATTAGAACTAAGTCTATCTTTGAATTCGAATCCGCTGCAAATATAAATGGTTTATTTTATAAACCATTTATATTTGCAAACTATTTTAGATAAAAATATAAATGAGCCAGAAGAAGACACTAACCAGCTAGAAAAAACGCCCTCTAAACAGGTATTCACGAAGATTAGAATGCTAAGAAGCCAAACCGCTTTCTCTAAGTCCCGTTCTTGCATCGGCTAATTCGTTCCACCTGGGTGTCTGTTTCGTTCCACCCGGGTTATCCTTTCGTTCGTCCCAGGTATTTGTTTCGTTCGACCCGGGTCGAACGAACCGGACTTTAAAACAAAGTAAATAAACACAGCTGCGAGGATGAATGTATCTATTTCATTATCAATACATAACCATTTAGAATCGTTCACAAAGTCTCAAGCATTCGATCCGCCAATAACGCACCCATTCCACCGATACGGCAAACATACCCCGGACTCGTTTCAGAAAATTGCAACTCATCTGCAATAAGTGCCAGCTAAAAAGACAAATTTCTACTCAAACATAGAGGTGTCTTTACTATTTAAGGTAAAAAAGAGCATTTTCTCTCTAAAAGTTTTTGTAATATCAGAGTTAATCGTATTTTTGTGTACAATTTTGGTGTAGTAATGACTGAAGAAGAAAAAAAGTTAGTAAATACCTTCGAAACGAAACTACGGCATTTGATCTATCTATATGATGAATTAAAACGAGAGAATGCCGAGTTAAAGCAGCTCCTTCACATGGAGAAGCTGAGAAACGAAACGGTACAAGCTGAATTTAAAAATTTGGAGACAAACTACACAAACCTAAAAACAGCTACGGCAATCAGCCTTAACGGCAGCGATGTAAAAGAGACAAAGCTGCGATTGTCAAAATTAGTGCGTGAAGTCGATAAATGCATCGCTTTATTAAGTGAATGAAATAAAAAAGATGTATGAACGATAAGATAAAAATAAACTTGCAAATAGCCGATTCTAACTATCCACTTACAATTGAACGTAAGGATGAAGCGATGGTGAGAGAAGCGGCTAAACAGGTAAATAATAGGCTTAATGCATACCGGGAACGTTACAAAAATTTGGGTTCTGAGAAAATAATAGCCATGGTTGCCTACCAGTTTTCTTATGAAAAACTACAATTATTGGAGCGTAATGATACGGGTCCATACACAGCCAAAATGGAAGAATTGACTGAGTTGCTGGAGAACTGCTTCAAAGAAGAGTAAAACTCCGAAGTTCAATCAATGAAACTAAAAATTCATGCACTGCAAAATATCCAAGTAAGAACACGGATATTTAGCGGTGCGTTTTTATTTATATATACTTTAAATTATAATGTAGAATGATAGCAACAATAGTAGCATCAATCGCTTGTTTTATCGTAGGAGGAGGCCTGACATACGTACTATTCCGTTACGCATTGAAGTCCAGATACGATAAAGTCCTGAAAGAAGCAGAGACTGAAGCGGAAGTGATTAAGAAAAACAAATTGCTGGAAGTAAAGGAGAAATTCCTCAACAAGAAAGCCGATTTAGAGAAAGAAGTTTCTCAGCGCAATCAAAGAATCCAACAAGCTGAAAATAAATTGAAGCAGCGCGAAATGGTACTTGGCCAACGTCAAGACGAAATTCAGCGCAAAAAGATGGAAGCCGAAGCTGTAAAGGAAAACCTTGAAACACAACTTGTCATCCTCAACAAGAAAAAGGAAGAGTTAGATAAACTGCAACAGCAGGAAATTGACAAACTCGAAACAATCTCCGGACTATCTGCCGACGAAGCTAAAGAACGCTTGGTGGAATCGCTGAAAGAAGAAGCTAAAACACAGGCTCAATCCTATATCAATGATATTATGGATGATGCTAAACTAACAGCTAGCAAAGAAGCGAAACGCATCGTTATCCAATCAATTCAACGAGTAGCAACCGAAACCGCGATCGAAAATTCCGTTACCGTATTCCACATCGAATCGGACGAGATCAAAGGACGTATTATCGGCCGTGAAGGACGTAACATCCGCGCGTTGGAAGCAGCTACCGGTGTTGAAATTGTAGTAGACGATACTCCGGAAGCCATTGTGCTTTCCGCTTTTGACCCGGTTCGCCGTGAAGTTGCCCGTCTGGCCCTCCATCAGTTGGTTACCGACGGACGTATTCACCCGGCTCGTATCGAAGAGGTAGTATCTAAGGTACGCAAACAGGTGGAAGAAGAAATTATCGAAACAGGTAAACGTACAACTATCGACTTAGGTATACACGGGTTGCACCCTGAACTGATTCGTATCATCGGTAAAATGAAATACCGCTCTTCTTACGGACAGAACTTATTGCAACATGCGCGCGAAACAGCCAATCTTTGTGCGGTAATGGCATCAGAGTTAGGCCTGAATCCGAAAAAAGCCAAACGTGCCGGCCTGCTACATGATATTGGTAAAGTGCCCGATGAAGAACCGGAATTGCCACATGCTTTACTCGGTATGAAGTTGGCGGAAAAATACAAAGAGAAACCGGATATCTGCAACGCAATCGGTGCTCACCATGACGAAACAGAGATGACCAGCCTATTGGCTCCTATCGTACAGGTTTGCGATGCCATCTCCGGTGCACGCCCGGGAGCTCGCCGTGAAATCGTAGAAGCTTATATCAAACGTCTGAACGACCTCGAACAACTGGCTATGGCCTATCCAGGTGTAACCAAGACATATGCTATTCAAGCCGGACGTGAGCTTCGTGTAATCGTTGGAGCGGATAAAATAGACGACAAGCAAACTGAAAGCCTGTCAGGCGAAATCGCGAAGAAGATTCAGGACGAAATGACTTATCCGGGACAAGTGAAAATTACTGTTATTCGTGAGACACGTGCGGTAAGCTTTGCCAAGTAAAGCAACGTTCAAAGAATATACTATAAAAAAAGGCGGTTATCAATCCGTAGCAGGGGCCGGGAGTTTTATTCTTCCGGCCTTCTTTTTATCCGCACCACTCCCCTACACCAACACACCTAAGCAAACAGATCCCCTAGCCCCGGTTGTAGTGAGCAGCCAAATTCTCCAATCGAGCCCCTTTCTTGTAACAAGATTGTAACATAAGCCCCATAAAACCCTCTATAAAAAGAAAAACCACATATAAAACAGCTATTTTTATGTTATACAGCATGTATTTCAAAAATAATGCCTATATTTGCAGTGTAATTAAGAAACAAGATGTAAAACCGCTCTTCAAAATGTGGGGAGCAAAAAAAGAGGAAACAAATTATGAAAAAGAATGCAAATGAAATTATGATGTTACAGTACCGTATTAAACGTTATCAAGCCATGGGAAATGGTGCAATGTGTCAGGTATTGAACAGTAAATTACAAAAACTGCTGAGTAAGCAGCAAGCCATGTAAACAAGCACACTTATAATATGAATAAAAGCGGTAGACTTTCGAGTTTCCCGCTTTTTTTATTCCCAATCACTAAACTCAAAGCTTAATTGTTCCCAAACGCCATGCTGCACCTCAGCCTCTTCTTTCGGGTTGGAGACGGAGAGCCCAATCAACCGAATGGGATGCTGTTCATACGATACGCTTTTCAACAGCTCCTTAGCCAACGGAAGTATGCAATCTAAAGTGCTCAGTTCCTGAGTCTGTGTAATGCTACGGGTTATCTGGCTAAAGTCGTGGAATTTAATTTTAAGCGTTAAGGTGTTTCCCGTAAACTCTGCCTCTTGTAGACGCTCCACCAACTCCACGGCAACGTGATACAGTTCGATGATAACGGAAGAATGCAGCGAAATATCCCGCTCGAGCGTACGCTCACAACCCACGGACTTTCGAATACGAACGGATTCTACGGGACGATCATCAGTTCCGCGCGCGCATTCATAATAGAGTGTACCCACTTTACCAAAATGAGCGATAAGCATCTCCAATGAGCATTCACGCAATTGAAGTCCGTTATGAATACCTAAGAAGTGCATTCTCTTAGCGGTGACTGGGCCTACACCCCAAAAAGATTCAATGGGAAGTTGTGCGATGAAATCGAGCGCCTGCTCAGGATGAATGGTACACAAGCCATCCGGTTTCCGATAATCCGAAGCGATCTTCGCCAGAAACTTATTGTAAGATACCCCCGCTGAGGCTACCAGATTAAGCTTCTCCCGAATGCGTTGTTTTATTTCCCGGGCAATATCTACCGCCAGGGCTATATTGCGTTTGTTTTCAGTTACATCCAAGAAGGCCTCATCCAGCGAAAGAGGTTCAATCACATCGGTGTAATCGTGAAAGATTTCATGTATTTGCCGGGAAACAGATTCGTATACATCCATACGCCCCCGCACAAAGATCAGCTGCGGGCACAGTCGCTTTGCTTTTAGCGAAGACATCGCGGAACGAACGCCAAAGCGACGAGCCTCATAACTGGCGGCCGCCACAACACCCCGCTCCTCGGAATAACCCACAGCCAGAGGTTTCCCTCTTAGCTCAGGGTTATCACGCTGTTCTACAGAAGCGTAGAAGGCGTCCATATCAATATGTATAATCTTACGTAGGGACATCACATTCGGTTAGTCAGAGCAAACTTACTACAAATCTCCCAAACCAGAAAATCATTTTTATTTTATCCACGCATTGACTACTTCGCCTATGTAAACCGAGTGCAAAGGACGATCGCTATACACTTTACGGGCTACATCTCCAAAGCCTTCGGGATTAAAAGGCGCACCGTATACCTTCTTGCACTCCAACACCAATTTACCTTCCGTAAATATCGGATTTCCTAATTGCGTGTACTCTACATGCAAGTTGGCTGCTTTAATCTTATCACCGTCACGTCCGGAATGAGTGCCCAGATATTTCAGCGCATCTCTGTATTGTTCCGGGAAAGCCGTTACCGTGAAATACTCATTTTTCTCCATGAATGAATGGGTATAGCGGCGTTTCTCTACATATACCGTAACCACGGGACGGTCTTCGCCCCACAAAGTGCCAAGTCCGCCCCAGCCGATAGTCATGGCATTCATATCTCCCTTTTTGCCAACCGCCAGCAGCATCCAGTCTTTGCTGAATAGCGTAAACGGATTCGCCTGCCATTGTTCCATCGGATTGAACTTCTTCCATTGCGACTCCTTAGCGGTAGCAGGGGCAGTTGCTTTTGCCTCACTTTTTCCTGCTTCACCGGCATTCCATCCATCGTAATGGACATTTTCTTCTTTCCATTTATTCTTAGGGGCGGGAGATTCTGCCGGATAACCAATCGGAATAACATTCAACGGAATGATGTGATCGGGCAGATTCAAAATATCCGATACGCTTTTCATACGATCGGCACCGGGATATACGCCGGTCCACACGGCGCCCAGTCCAAGTCCATGGGCAGCCAGAAGTATGTTTTCCGATGCGGCAGAAACATCCTGAATCCAGAATGCGGCTGCTTCTCCTTCTAACGTCTTAGTCAAATCACCACAGGTAACGATCACTGCCGAAGCCTGTGAAGCCATCTTGGCAAAAGGCAAAGCATCCGCCAATTGCTGGAGAATTTCTTTCTTCTTCACAACAACAAAACTCCAAGGTTGTTTATTCTTGGCACTCGGAGCAGCCATTCCTGCCTGAAGCAGTTGCTGTATTTTCTCTTCTTCCACGGGTTTATCCTGATACGCCCGAATACTGGTACGCGTTAGGATGTTGTTGATAACAGCTGCCGAAGTGTCTGTCTCGACATCGGCATGGTTACTCGTGAAAAAGGCTATTTTCACAGAGAGAATAACGAGCGCTACGGCTAAAAGCACATTAAGGATGTTCGATGTATTCATATTTATTTAGTATTTTGAGATATTCGGAATAAAGTACCGGTGGGGCATACAAAACGACAGTAAGGACGAACCACGACACAAGATAGCAATAAAAAGACAATCGCCAATACAAGAACGGCCGTTGATGCCTGTTGGAATATGAAAGCGGTAAACAACTCGTAATCCATCCACTCAAAGCAGACTCCCGCCCACATGAGAAGCATCAGAAGCGCCCATAAACCGTCACGGAAATAATTCAGGAATTTCAGATAGCGGGGACGAATATAGAATTTGTATTTCACACTTTTGCCAACCACCTCTTGCAGAGAACCCAACGGGCATACCCAATTGCAATAATGGCTCTTCTTGCCAAACAATGGAAACACAAAAGCGATGATCAACAATAGAACGGGAATCACGGCAGCCCATACATTCAAGCCGTTAGAGATATAATTGACCAAAAGTGAATAGGAAATAAAACTTCCGCTCCAGAAGCCCAGCACAACAACATTCAACAGTAGTTGTGCCATCCGGTAACGGGGAGAGCGAACAAAGATCGGCACTATCGCTCCGACAAGGATCACCAGAACAGTACAGACAAATTTCAGACTAAAAATTGACGCGGATTCTGCCGGGGTCTCCACTGTCTCAATCCCCTGCGAATACATCAGCCACGCTTCACCGATTCGATAACAGCGTTGGACGAAAGTGTAGCACCGGAGATGCCGTCTACTTTCTTCTTCAAAGCTTCGTCCACCGTCAACCCGTTCCACTGGGGCAATACACCTTGTTCTACATCCCGGAAGAAACCGGGAGTCTCGGCATTCTTCAATGCTTCGATCTTACTGACTTTTCCATCTTTTAAGTAGATCTTCAACGGAACATTTCCTCCGTATCCTACCACATCTTTTGCCAATTCGTCTGTAGAGATGATCAGCATACCATCCGATCCTACGTAGTTGGCGGTAGAATCTGTTTGCGAATCCGATCCCGACTTTAGCAATGTTTTCCCAAAAAACTGCTGATCACGATTGATCGCAACTGCCAACATTATCAGAAAACACGTAATTAAGCTACACACTTGTTGCCATTTAACATATTTCATACCTATTCTTTTTTGCAAAATAAGGCCTTTACTATTATATTTGCAAGTACTTACAAAAAAGTTATATAGTTTCCAAAAGGTGTATTTTATGGATAATCAAGGTAATAAGAAGAATTTTTTATTTCAGGGGAAGGAATATTATTGTTCGTTGGAGTTAGCAATGGAGCTTATCGGAGGGAAATGGAAGACCATGATGATATATCATTTAAAAGATGGAGCCGCCCGTTCTTCCGAATTACAGCGCAGTTTACACGGAATATCCAATAAGATGTTTACGCAGACTGCCCGCGATCTGGAGAGAAATCGCATCATTGAGCGCACGGTTTATCCGGTTATTCCGCCGAAAGTTGAATATAAATTATCCGAATTGGGATTGTCCGTATTGCCTGTCGTTTTGGACATTGCAGCTTGGGCAAACAGCCTCGGTAACCTTACGCCTCAATCCGAGAAATAACCAACCGTTTATCTGTAAAAACAGGGAAAATAAGTGAACAAGTTAACAAAGCCAAGTGTTTTCTAAATAAGATTAGCCGAGTAACCATCCGCTTCAGATTAATCACTGAAGCTAAATTATAAAGTTAAACAAAAACATTATGAAAAAGTATTTGGTAGTTTTGGTATCGATGTTAGGCTCTCTCTCCATGATGGGGCAAACAAACACTTGGGTAAACGACCCGGCTCATTCGCGCTTGGGTTTTGTAGTTAAACACCTGACCATATCAGAAATAAGCGGCCGCTTTGCCGACTTTTCTGTAAAGGTAACAACGTCCAAACCGGACTATCTGGATGCACAAATTGAGGTTACCGCTAAAATAGCCAGCATGGACACCGGCGTAGAGATGCGTGACAATCACCTGCGCTCTGCCGATTTCTTCGATGCGGAGAAATATCCGACTTTGACATTTAAAAGTACTTCCGTAGAGAAAACAGGAAAGGATAAAGGTAAACTTCATGGCAATCTCACATTCCACGGTATCACGAAGCCTGTCGTAGTAGATGTTGTTTATTTCGGAACAGTGACCAATCCGATGAATAACGCAACCACCGCCGGCTTCCAGATTAAAGGAGTTGTGAAAAGATCGGACTTCGACTTAGGCCCTAAATTCCCGGAAGCGGTAATCAGCAACGATGTACAAATCATCGCAGACGTAGAGTTCAGCCCAAACAAATAAGCCGAGATAGAAGGTACGCTTATTTATTTCAAACAATAGTCAGACTAGTAGGGTATCGAATAAGGAATGAGCATGAAAACCTCATTTCTTGTTCGATACACTTTTTCAGATGAAACGAATCTCCCAGCGGTTTGCGGGGGTTACCTCACGCTCCGATATTCGAATGTATTGTACGTTTCTTCTATTTTATGCTAAAGTTTCTTCTAATCTTAAAAAAAACTCTATATTTATAACAGAAAGATGCGTGTAATCCATCTTTCCATCTTATTTTTGAACAAATATTAAAAGTATGAACCTAAATAGTTTTTCTAACAGCATATCTTCAACAGATAATAGCCCTTTGATGCCCATTCTGTTTGTCGGACACGGTTCGCCGATGAACGCCATCGAAGAGAATGAGTTTTCAAAAGAATGGCAGGCACTGTCTGCAACTCTCCCCCGCCCTACTGCCATAGTAAGCATATCGGCTCATTGGGAGACGAAGGGAACGTTTGTCACCTTGAGTCCGACTCCGCAAACGATCCATGACTTCTACGGTTTTCCACAAGCCTTGTATCAACAGCGGTATGCGGCAAAAGGAGATCCGCAGCTGGCACAAGAAATTATAAACCAACTTGATCCGGCCGTAGGTGGAGACAACCAATGGGGCTTGGATCATGGCACGTGGTCTGTACTTAAATATATTTATCCGCAGGCTGATATTCCGGTCATACAAATCAGTTTAGATCATTACCTCTCTCCACAGCAGCATATGGAGCTAGCCCGTCAACTCGCCTTCCTGCGTACGAAAGGGGTTTTGGTACTAGGTAGCGGGAACATGATCCACAACCTTCGCATGGTCAATGTAAAAGGAGGCGACTTTAACGCGGAACATGGCTATGATTGGGCATTCGAACTGAATGACGTATTCAAAACCAAGCTATTGAACAGAGATATTCAGCCGTTGGTCAACTTCTCGTCTTTACATCCGGACATAAAGCTAGCTATTCCCACAGCCGAGCATTACTTACCCATGCTATATATTTTAGGGATGATGCAGCCTAACGAAAAGATCAGCCTGTTCAACGATAAAGTAATCGCAGGATCATTGAGTATGACCTCTTTCCTGATCAATGACTATACATAATTAATGACCATACATAAAACTAAAGAGCCAACATGAAAGAATACTTACCGCAGATCATTGCATCTGCCATTGTAATTGTGCTACTACCTATATCCCGCTACATTTCATTCAACATAATCAGGAAATCGGGTACTATTATTCAAATGCCTGAAAACCGAATTCTACAGGTAAGGCAAGTAGTGTCTATCCTACTAAATATTCTGTTTTTATTTACCATTGCCATCATTTGGGGAGTACAACCGGATAATATTCTTCTAGGGCTTTCTTCTGTTTTTGCAGTAATCGGAGTCGCCTTTTTCGCTCAATGGTCTCTGCTAAGCAATATCACGGCAGGAATCATCATGTTCTTCTCGGCTCCGTTTCGGGTAGGCGATCGGATTCACCTTCTCGACAAGGACATACCCATTATTGCAGTAATTGAGAACATACAAACATTTTATACGCACATACGGACCGATGAGGGTGAATTGATTGTAATTCCAAACAGCCTCTTTCTCCAAAAGATCGTGTCGGTTATTAAGAATTAAAGCTCGTATATATGCAAATTATATCAGTTAGAGAAACGCCATCATACAAGGACTTAGCGATTGATTACATCAGCAGCAAATGGGATGTGTCGCGAAATATCTACGAAGATTCAATCACGCACAGCCTCACCAGTCGCACCCCTTTACCACAATGGTATCTTCTCCTGAAAGAAGGTGAGATCATCGGTTGCGCCGGGCTGATTACCAACGATTTTATCAGCCGGATGGATTTATACCCCTGGCTCTGTGCGCTATTTATTGAAGAGCAACATCGAGGAAGCAGTTATGGCGAACTACTCATCGACAAAGCCAAACAGGATAGCCGGGAAAGTGGTTTCCCGTATCTGTATCTAAGTACCGAACACATCGGCTATTATGAGAAACTCGGTTTTAGCTACATTGGTAATGGCTATCACCCCTGGGACGAAGAATCGCGCATCTATGAGATAGAGCTATAGCAGCGTATTACTTACTGGATGATAACAAAAAAAGATGAAAGAAAACGCTTACGACAAACAGTCCTTTTTTGAGAAATACGGAGAGATGTTGAGCGACATTCCCGGCATGAAAGATGAACTCAGGCGACCGATGATGTTGGCAGTGTCAGCCACCAAAGCATGAGGTGAGCCGCTATTCAATAAGAGGTATCAAGATATTGTATACGCAAAGAGGCTATCTCATTTTATGTTGAGACAACCTCTTTGTATAATAGATCAATGATGCAAAATCTAATCACTGAAAGTCAGCTTTCCTTCAAAAGGGATGCCGGCTCTCTGCCCACTATCGCTATTCGGGTCATGATAACTCAAGAAAACTGTTACAATCTGCTTCTTAAGATCGACAACTTGACTGACGGTCTCCCCGTCTTGTTCGATCCAGTTAATAAAGAACAAACTGTCTCCGACTTGTTTAACGCTCATCTTTTCATCTCCCTCAGCAGTAACATTTTGCTGATCGATCGTTTTCCAATGCAGCGTAGAGTCTGATGAATAAGTAATCTCAGCTTTCATCTCAGGATACTCAATTTTCACATGCTTCCCTATAATAGAGCATATGGTGGACTGCGGAGCAACTTGCTGACCAACCGTTTCTGATGGTTTACCCGAACAGCCCAATAAGAGTCCCAATGAAGTGCCTAAGGCAAGTAAATAACCAATTAACCTCATACTTAGTACCCTATTGTGAACCGCTCTTGATGATGCTGCGGCTTTTCAAATTCATCGATCATAGCCTTCGCATAATCCTGCACGGAAATATTACTTTCGCCCTTTGCGTCAACAATCAAGTCGTCCTTACCTAAACGGTAAGTAGTTGTACGTTCGCCCGGGAAAATATGTCCGGCGGGAGAAAAGAAGACCCAGTCTATCTCTTTTTCTTTAGTCAGTGTATGCAGGTAAAATTCGCCTAGAGATTTGACTCCTCCCATTATTGCTTCCGGAATAGCTCCCGAATCAATTACACGCTTACCCGGTGCAACAAAAAGAGTTCCGGCTCCTCCTACTATCAGCAGCCGTTTCACCCCGGCATCTTTGACTCCTTTCAGAATCTCCGGATACACTCTCAAAGTTTCATTATACATATCAGGATTGTTCCATCCCGGATTGTAGGCACTAATAACCGCATCCGCACCTTTCACTAACTTCACTATTTCTAAAGCGGATGAGACGTCAGCCTTCACCTTGGTCAGGCTCGAATTGGTTATTCCTATTTTATCAGGATTACGAACGACTGCCACTACTTCCAGTCCTCTATCCAAAGCTTCGTTGAGAATGGCGGATCCGACAAATCCACTTGCACCGATTAAAACAATTTTTTTCATATCTTTCTGTTTTTAAGTTTTATAACTTCCTTATTTACAATGCAAAGATAGGTGATCCGAGTAAAGGACTTATTATAAAAAAGCGATTTTAAATTATAAATAACCGACACCGGTTCATTTTATGGATGCTCTAAAGTTAGCAGGGGTCAAGCCCGTATGTTTACGGAAAAAATTATTAAAGTTTCCCGGTTCTTCAAAGCCTAGCAAGAACCCGATCTCCTTAGCAGACAGTTTGCTATAAGCAAGTAACCTTTTCGCTTCCAAAACAACCCGTTTATCGAGATAGACTTTGGGAGTTTCACCTGTCAACAACTTTACTTCTTTGGACAATACCCTTTCGCTAACAGCCAATAAACTCGTATAGTACTCCAAGCGTTTATTCTCTCGAAAGTGCTTTTCCACCGCATTGTGGAAAGATTGGGCTAAATTGTATTTGTTGGAAGATGGTGGGTAAGCACTACTCAGAGTGCGTTCCGCTTCAAATAGAATAACCCGCAAAAGACTTTGAGCTATTGTTGCCTGGAACTTATCGGCTGAAGTTTTTAACTCCTCTTCCAATAAAGCTATCAAATTATCCGCCAACAAGGGACAAACTGAAACAACCTGATTTAGGTTCGACAGACTGAGTATTTGCGAAGAGTACAGAAAATCGGCATCCACTTCGGTTACCGTAAAAAAGGAATCAGTAAACAAGATCATTTTACCCGAATAGACAGATGTAATATCGAACTCACAAACCTGTCCCGGAGAGATAAGCAGCAGTTCATTTACGCCGACCCGTATTTTACGGAAATCGATTTTAAGCTCAGCACTTCCTTCAGTGACCCACATTAGTTGATAGAAAGAGACTTTATGCGGAGAACCCAATAAGTTGGGAAGTTCTTTTATAAATGTTAGCTTTTTGACCTCTATCTCAATCGATGAAGGGGTAAAATCAAAGGTTCTGATGTTCTCTTTCAGTCTCATATCTTCATTATTTTAGCAAAATCGAATCAACGATTGACAAATATAAAGCTTCTTTCGGACTATTCATCGTTAATGAACACTTAATACGCTGTCCTATATTGTGTTTTAATACAACCATCATATTCGGCATCTGATAGATTCGATCTTCGTTTTTTCAAGCAGATTCAACGCAAACCCTCAAATTCAGAATATCTGCAAAATTGCTCGCATATATTTGGGCAAACTATTATAAAATGTATATGCTCGAAAAGTTATTGCCATACGAAAAGGGTTTATTCTTTCTGATAAATGGCTCTTATTCCTATTTTATGGATTGCGTTATGTGGTTGTTTTCAGGAGGTATTATTTGGATTCCCGCCATACTCTTCTTACTTATAAGCATTATTCACGGTAAGAGATGGCAGGTATGGCTACCTATATTAATAGCCATTGTTATTCTATTTATAGGCTGCGACCAGTTCTCTTCAGCTGTATGCAAACCTTTTTTCGCTCGCTTGCGTCCTACTCATTTTCCGGGTATTGAAGAGCATGTTAGAACGTTATACGGATATGCCGGAGGACAGTACGGATTTATTTCGGGCCATGCCACAAATTCATTTGGTTTTGCAACATTAACAGCATTATTATTCAGCAATCGATATTACTCGATCACCATCTACATCTGGGCTTTGGTCTTATCCTATTCCCGAGTTTACTTAGGAGTACATTTCGTATCCGATGTAGTAGCCGGAGCTATTTCCGGATGCATCATAGGCTGGCTGGTATACTCACTGTATCATTTTTACCAAAAGAAAAATAAAGGGTATGCTACTTCCGAGCAAATCTATTCGACGCAACGAATTAAATTAATCACGGTAGTGTTGTCATCCTACATCGTATTGATCACCTTACTTAGCGAATTATTAATATATATCTTTAGAATGAACTTCTTTTCATAAGCTATATGAAACAGACTATTTTAATAGCAATATTTCTGCTCAACCTTGTCATGCAGTTGCATGCTCAATCGGAAGACAGCATCCGTAGAAACCTTCCAATCCAGCCTAAAACTCAAACTGACTCTATAAATCTGAAGAAGAATCACTATCTAATCCCTTATCTCTCTAACCCCATAAGGGAAAACGAGATCCTCTCATTCGGGAGCAAGCATGAAAAGTACACGACGTATCGTTCACCCAACGAAAAGAAAACGTTCTTCAATTCATCTTATTCCAAATTTCTGATACCAACCGCTTTAATCTCGTATGGAATAATTGCACAAGAAAATAAATCGCTATTAAATTTAGATCACAGCACAAATAATGAAGTTGGAGAACATGTATCCAAACATGTACCATATGACGACTATACCCAGTATGCCCCCACCATTGCTATTTATGCACTAGATTGGACGGGAATAAAAGCAAAGCATAATTTCAGAGACCGAACATTGATTGTAGCATCAGCCTACCTTGTTATGGGAGCAGCTGTACAAACTATGAAAAGTTCTTTTGGCGTAGAGCGTCCCGATGGCTCTAATTTTCATTCATTTCCCTCGGGACATACGGCTACTGCCTTTGTCGGGGCTCATATTCTTTTTAAAGAGTATAAGGATGTTTCTCCTTGGATTGGAATAGGTGGATATACAGTAGCCACGGCGACTGGAATTATGCGAGTCTTTAATAAAAAGCATTGGGTAAGTGATGTGGTAGCCGGGGCCGGCATTGGTATAATAAGCGCAGAATTAGGCTATATATTGTTACCGGTTTGGCATAATATACTCGGAGTTAAAGAAAATCATAAAAGTTTAGTTATCGCTCCCGTCATCAGTACAGAAAGTGCCGGACTTGGATTAGCATACACATTTTAAATACCGCAATACAATTAAGAAGATTTGATTACTCTTTAAGAGGGAGTTCACGGAAACTAGAACTATACAGTAAGCATTGCACGACTTTCCTTTTATTCCTTCATTGTATTTAAGCAAATTACTTATCCTTTTCAAGTTGCCAGCCTCTCTGTTTCGTGTTTTTTTATTTATATAAACTTAATATTATATATTTATATCAATAGTAAAGTATAAAAACGCCCATTTCATTTATCTCTTTAGACAGTATTA
>NZ_BAIV01000024.1 GCF_000517545.1 Bacteroides reticulotermitis JCM 10512
TCATAATGCAAAGTTACTGGTAGCTGTTAATATCCGACAAAGGGATTATTAAGCTATAGGCCTATATTGGTCAGAGTAGGTCCGCCAAAGTTGGGAATTCGTACGACGAAGGTTGGTTTTCCCAAAATTAGTAAACGTCCATTTGTCTATCGGGATTTGTACAAACGAGGTTATTTAGGTCCATTCGGAAGGGATTATATCATAACCGGGTGGAGAATTCAAGAAGAATAACAGCATATTCGAAAACAAACGTTGAATTATGTCGATTGCTCAACCAGTCAATAGATTCTACTCTCTCTCTCTCTTTAATATAAAAATCCGGTTCTAATTGTGTCCGATGATAACGGTACGATTAGAACCGGAACCCTTTCAATAGCTTTCAATCATTTGTGGGAACTTTTCTTCTTTGACATCCTGAATATAGCTTTGTGTAGCTTCGGTCATTATGGTATGCAGGCCGGCGTATCGATAACAGCTTCTTTCGTTGTTTAAAGTATTGAAAACTATTTCGGTGCCTCAACAAATTCTTTTGCTTGAAGAAGTATCTCTGAATGGTGAGTTTGAGAAACTATAATATAGCGATTGTTCTTTTTATAGGGCAAAAAGATTTAAAATCTATCAAAAAAGAAACTTTATTATATAAATGTGGCTTTAATTAGTAGGTTTTACTTCTCTTTTATTATTTTTGTCGAAACATTCGCTAAAATGCTAAAAAGATTATTCAAGAAGAAAGATATCACTGCCATACTCAATGAATCGGAGAACTCCACCGACGGGCTCAAACGTAGCCTTTCGGCTTTCAACCTCGTAACACTCGGTATAGGCGCCATTGTAGGTACAGGAATATTTGTGATCACCGGTCAGGCAGCAGCCGCTTATGCAGGCCCTGCGCTGACCATTTCCTTTTTCATATCCGCACTGGGCTGTGTGATGGCAGGTCTATGTTATGCTGAGTTTGCCGCCATGATTCCCGTGTCCGGTAGTGTGTATTCGTACAGCTACACAACGATGGGGGAGATATTGGCTTGGTTTATCGGGTGGATTCTCATACTCGAATACCTCTTTGCTTGCTCGAGTGTGGCCGTTGGCTGGTCGGGGTATATGCTCAGCCTGCTCCATGAGTGGGGGCTGGATCTACCTGCGCAACTATCTTACGCTACGTTCGATCATACCAAAGAAGGTTGGGTGTGGACAGGCAGCATCATCAATTTTCCGGCAATCTTTATTGTGTCGGTCGTGTCGGCCTTCCTCATTGGAGGAATCAAGCAATCGGCCTGGGTGAACAATATCATTGTAATCATCAAAGTGAGTGTGATTCTGCTATTTGTAGGCTTCGGACTTTCGTATGTCGATGTAGGTAACTGGACTCCTTACATTCCCGAAAACACCGGAACTGTAGGCGAATACGGTTGGACTGGAATCCTCCGTGGAGCCGCGGTCGTCTTTTACGCCTACCTCGGCTTCGACGCATTGTCGACCGCTGCCGGTGAGGCACGCAATCCGCAGCGGGATATGCCCAAGGGAATATTAATCTCTTTGTCGATATGTGCGGTGCTTTACATTGCCGTAACCACGGTTCTCACCGGAATTGTACACTATAAAGAGTTGAATGTAGCGGCTCCTATCGCTGTGGCTGTTGATCAGGCAGGGGCGGGGCTTTCCTGGTTAAGCCCTTTCATCAAGTTGGGAGCGGTTGCGGGACTTAGTTCGGTGATTCTGGTGATGATGCTCGGACAAGCCCGTATCTACTATTCCATATCGAAAGACGGACTCTTGCCCAAAGTCTTCTCCAAAGTGCATAGCAAGCATGGCATACCGCGCAACGCTACGGTTTTCGCTAGCATTATTACCGGATTAATCGCCGGTCTCTTTCCGTTGCATGTTCTCAGCGAACTGGTGTCTATCGGTACGCTGATGGCGTTTACCATTGTTTGTATCTCTATCATGATATTGCGCAAAACACAACCCGGCCTCAAGCGTCCTTTCCGTACGCCTTGGGTGCCTTTTATTCCTTTGCTCGGAGCCGGAATCTGTATCGTACAGATGGTCTTTTTGCCATGGAGCACGTGGGAACGGATGATTGCATGGACAATTCTGGGATTCATTATTTATTTCCTTTATGGCATCAAACACAGCAAGCTGAATGAGCCGGATAAAACCGGGAGATAGATTGAAAGTAGTAGTAGATCAGTTACTTGGCTGTAGAAGTAACTCTGTATTACATCACACGGGCGGAAATGAATAGATTTCCCTGAAGTGCGAATTTAAGTGGTTGAAAATAGATCAACTTTATGTTTTATTGCTACCTTTGATGTAAGTACTTTAGAATTAAACATGAAACATGACAGACTTAACTAAAGATAACTTGTTTATAAAGCGTTTCAATGCCGGTGAACAGCATGCGTTTAAAGAGCTGTTTCACCGCTATTACAAACCCCTTTGCAGCTATGTTTATGCCATAATCAAAGACGTTGAAGCTACGGACGACATTGTACAGGATCTGTTTCTGGTGCTATGGAATAGAAAGGCCGATTTTGATCATATAAACCGCATCGCTTCTTTCTTGTTTATTTCCGCGCGCCATGCCAGCTTCAATTTATTGGATCATGAGGAAGTGAAGCTGAGGAAAATGAGCGAATACTTATCCGAATACCATAGCGAGGAGACGGAAGAACATCTGCTGATTGAAGAGTTTGACCATATGCTCAATCGCTGGGTGGAATCTCTGCCTACCGAGTGTGGCAAAATCATGAAGCTAACTTTAGCCGGCAAAAAGAATAAAGAGATTGCTGACGAACTCGCTATCTCTGTCCAGACAGTTAAAAACCAGAAGGTAAAGGGCTTTAAAATTTTACGTACTTTATACAGACAAGACTATCTGCTGATCATCCTTTTCATTAACTTGTTCAAATATTCGGGATAAAAATTTAAAACCCGCATAGTACGTTCTTCCTTCTCGGCTGTTATACTGTAAAACGACAAGACGATGAGGAGAGACAGGTTAACCTATTTATTATTTCAATACTATATACACGAACTTTCTGAACAGGAAATCAGAGAGCTACAACTGTGGTTGGATGAATCTCCTAAGCATCGGCTGTTGTTGGAGAAAGTAATGGATGCCGACAGGATAAATGAACAAAGAGACGTCGAAAGCCTTTTCGACGAACAGAAAGCCTGGCAAAAACTCTCTCCCCGTTTATCAATCAGAAAACAGAAAAAAAGGTTTCACCTTCGGTTGATTCGCTATGCGGTAGCCATATTGGCCGTGATCGCATTCGACTGTTTGTACTGGCTGAACCGCTCCGACTCAACCTCGGAAGTTACACGGCCGTTGACCGAACAGCCCGACTTATGGGCAGCGAAGGAAAATGTGACACTCTCATACAATGGCAAAGAAAAAGTACTCAATAGCAACCAATATACGGTAAAAGACACGACAATTCTTTCTGAACGTGAGTTGAAAACTGCCGAGATACTCACAATTGATGTGGCTCGGGGGAATACCTTTAGTCTGATTCTGGACGACGGAACTCAAATCGTACTCAACTCGGCTACCAGAATTAGCTTCCCCCGGCACTTCAATTCTAATATGCGCGAAGTAACGTTGTGGTATGGTGAGGCCTATTTTCAAGTGGCTAAGTCTGCACAAAAACCGTTTGTTGTCCACAAAGGGCAGTCGCAAATCCGTGTGCTTGGAACGAGTTTTAATATAAATGCGTATGCAAATGAAAATACGATAACTACGACATTGGTCGAAGGGGAAGTCTCTTTCTCCTCGGTAAACAAACAGAATTACTCACTCACCCCCGGTATGCAAAGCTGCATGAACACACAGACCGGCGAAACGGAGCTGAGGAGTGTGAATACAGCAGTTTACACAGCATGGATTGAAGGTAAGTTTATCTTCCAATCGATGGAACTGGAAGCGATCATGCGGCAGATAGAACGCTGGTATGCGGTGGATGTTGTCAATCGGGCCGGAGAATCGCAAAACTCTCACTTTCGGGGAACAATTAGCCGGGACCTGAGCCTGCAACAGGTACTGGACATACTACAACAAACGACGGACTTAACTTTTACTCTGGATGAACGCACGATAACTATCACACAATAAATCGGAACTGACTTAATCTAAATAACCTTTTAAGAATATATTAATGTAACCTTATTGAAAAATTATGATTATTAAACATGAAGACATTCTCAAGCAAAAGTCTCGCAAGGTGACGGAGACTCTTTCCCCGAAAGGGGTAAAACGTATGGTCTGTTTGGCAATCGTTCTGTGCATTTGTTCCATGCTGAATGTGCAGGCAACGGTCCAACAGCAACGAATCACAGTTTCTCTGAAAAACGTGACTATAGAAGCGGCAATGAGCAAAGTGGAGGCTTTATTGCATCAAAGTTTTTTTGTTAACCGGGAATCGGTCAATATGAACCGCACCGTGAATCTGGAATTGAACAATGCTACTTTGGAGGTCTTGGTTGAGAAGCTGTTTGGCAAAGGCTTCAAATACGAATTGGTGAATAATATTATTGTTATCTCTAAAAGGAAGGAAGAAAGCAGTGCTTTGCAGCAGGCTCAACAGCCCAAACAAGCTCAGGAAACGGTGGTTACGGGAGTTGTGCTCGAAGAGTCGGGCGGGATGGTACCGGGAGCCTCTGTTATGCTCAAAGGGACAACAATTGGTGTGGCAACCGATATAAACGGTAACTTTTCCTTGAAAGTACCGGCTTCTCATAAGGGGAAGAAAATAATTGTATCGGTTTCGTTTGTGGGTATGAAGAAAGTCGAAAGGGAATACACCGGCAAACCGTTGACTTTTAAATTGGAAGAGGATATGGCCGTTATTGGCGATGTGGTGGTGAATGGCTACTTCCAACAGGCGAAAAATAGCTTTACGGGTGCTGCTCGTACCATCTTACAGGAGGATTTGCAGAAGGCGAGTAATCAAAACATACTGACAGCACTTCAGAATATCGACCCTTCTTTTATGAAAGTCGAAAACAATTTGATGGGTTCTAACCCGAATGTAATACCTGATTTCCAAATTCGAGGATCGAGCAGTATCTCGACCATGGAAAGCTCGTATACCGGTAACCCGAATATGCCGGTGTTTATTGTCGACGGCTTTGAGGCGTCGGCAGAGAAGGTGTTTGATATGGACTTACCGGGTGGCTTCTATTACCCTGCTCAAGGATGCGGCAGCAACTGCTATTTACGGTTCGCGAGCATCTAATGGTGTGGTTGTAATTACGACCAATGTACCGGCTAAAGGTAAGATCCAGTTGAGCTACAATGCAGATGCTACTATCTATATGGCCGATCTGAGCGATTATGATTTATGTAACGCAACAGAAAAGCTGGAGATTGAACGCTTGGCAGGAATGTACACAGCCCGCGCTGTGGCCGATCAGATTAATCTGGATGAATCGTATAATACGAAATTGAGCAATATACAGAAAGGATATAATACATATTGGTTGGATAAACCGATTGACAAATCGGCTATTGCCCAAAAACATTCACTTCGTTTGGATGGGGGGACTGATAATATCCGCTATGCCATGGAAGTGAACTATAGTGATACGCCGGGAGTTATGAAAGGCTCCGGACGTAAACGTATGGGAGTCGGTATGGATTTGCAGTATATCTATAAGAATATCACATTTAAGAATAGTCTGACGTATTCGGATGTATCTGCTGTTGATTCACCTTACGGATCGTATAGCACGTATGGGACGTTAAACCCTTATGTACGTTATAAGAATGATGAGGGTCATTATATTTATAAAGTGGATGAGTTTGCTCCAGTGGGTTATGCAACTACTTACCCTTCTTACAACCCCTTGTTTAACACAACACTGCATACTAAAAGTGAAAATGGCTATAGTGACCTGACTAACAACTTCGGTATTGATTGGACGGTGATGGAAGACTTACGCTTAAAAGGAAGCTTCGCTATTATACGTCAGAATACGGACTCAGATACCTTTAAACCGGCTAAACATACGGATTTTGCCAACTATAGTATTGAGGACTTCGACCGTAGAGGTTCTTATGTCGCTTCTAGAGGCGAATCAACGATCTATAATGCTAACTTGATTTTGACGTATTTCTGGCAAATGAACAAACATGTCTTAAACAGTAATCTTGGCTGGAACATACAGGAGAATGTCAATAAATCATTTAGCGTACAGGCAGAAGGATTCCCGAATGAAAAGCTGGACTATATCAGTTTTGCAACTCAATATCAAAAAAACGGGTCACCATCCGGTAGCGAATATACATCGCGCCTAGTTGGTTTTCTGGGGAATGTGAATTATAGCTATGACGAGAAATATTTGTTAGATCTCTCTTTCCGTGGAGATGCTTCCTCACGCTTTGGCTCAGACAATCGTTGGGCACCTTTCTGGTCGGTAGGCTTAGGTTGGAATATTCACAATGAGAAATTCTTGAAAAAGGTGGAGTGGATAGACCGCCTGAAGATTAGAGCCTCTTATGGGCTGACCGGTAGCCAGGATTATAACCCTTATCAGGCGATTACCACGTATCAGTATCTGTCGGGTTCGCGTTATCACAATTCGGTTGGAGCATCGGTAATAGCTATGGGGAATGAAGATCTGGGATGGCAGCGGACTACGCAGCAGAACTATGGGCTTGATTTGGACTTTTGGAAGAATCGGATAACGTTGACTGCAAACTTTTATGTGAAAGACTCGAAGGATGTGTTGACGGCCGTCACACTTCCCCCTTCTTTGGGCTTTGGTTCGTATATGGACAATCTGGGAGAGGTGCAGAACGTGGGTTATGAGGTTGATCTTCGTGTAGCGATTCTTGAGAATAAGCGTGATCGTTTGTTCTGGAGTGTCAACGCAACTGTTCTACATAATACAAATAAACTGAAGAAAATCTCGAATGCACTGAAGGCTTATAACGAAAAGCAGGATAACGAGTCATCAGCCGGTTCTAACCGTCCGAAAGTACGCTATATTGAGGGACAATCAATGAACTCTATCTGGGTGAATGAGTCTTTGGGAATCGACCAGCCACGGGAAATGAACTCTTTCGCGCGAAGAATGGAGATGTCGTTTCTGACTGGAGCCCCGATAATTACGTGATCGGAGGATGTGCTGACCCTACAATACAAGGTACATTCGGCACAAATTTCTCATGGAAAGGATTCCAGTTGAATATGATTTTCAGGTATAGTTGTGGCGGGTATATTTATAACCAAACCTTGGTCGATAAAGTGCAAGATGCCGACTTACGCTACAATGTAGACCGTCGTGTATTCCTCGATCGTTGGCAGAAACCGGGTGACGAAGTGATGTTCGCTAAGTTTGGTGACGGATTCGGAGCTAATGTGGGTCATTCAACCAAGCCAACTTCCCGTTTTATTGAGAAGAATAACTATTTGGATCTTGCGACTCTGAATATTGCGTATGATATTAATATGCCGTGGATGAAACGTATCGGATTGAAACGTCTGAAGGCTACGTTCTACATGAATGATGTGTTTCATATCTCAACTGTAAAACAAGAGAGAGGAATAAGCTATCCATATGCTCGCAATTTCAGTGTCGGCTTGCAAGCCCGTTTCTAAACTTTATAAAAATAGATTGATTATGAAAATACAAACGAATATGTATATCGTACTTTTAGGACTTTTGGTCCTCACTTCTTGCAGTGACTGGCTGGATGTAGATCCAAAGTCGCAAGTCAAAAAAGAAGTGTTGTTTGAAAGTGAATCCGGATATCGGGATGCTTTGATGGGCGTCTATACAATAATGGGACGAACCGGACTTTACGGTGGCAATGAAACAATGGGTTTTTTGGATATTCTGGCACAAAGCTACTCGGAAATTGGTGCTGTTTTGGAAGAGATACCTAAATATAATTATGAAAATAGTACGGCAGAGTCAACTATTAATTCGATTTGGTCGGGCAACTATAATGCCATTGCCAACTGCAACTATATATTGGAGGATATTGATAAGAAGCAGTCGATCTTTAGTAAAGGAACTTACGAAACCGTCAAGGGTGAAGCTTTGGCACTGAGAGCCTATCTGCATTTTGACTTGCTCCGTGCTTTCGCTCCTTCCTATAAAACGGGAGCTGATCGGGACGCTATTCCGTATGTTAATATAATTTCTAAGAAACCGATCCCTCAATCTACCGTGGCGGAGGTGTTGGACTATGCGATTCGCGATGTAGAGGAAGCACGCACGTTGATTAAACCTTTTGATCCGCTAGGCCCTGCATACGAAACGTATGAGGAACTTAAGTATTCGAACGAGGAGTTTATTGAGGATGATGGATTTTGGTTGTATCGTAAGTCGCGTCTGAACTATTACGGGATGACTGGCCTACTTGCCCGCATGTATCTCTATCAAAACAACAAAGCGAAAGCGCTTGAATGTGCCCGGGAAGTTATTGACTCTGAGAAATTCTCTTTGATCACGGAAGAGGAAATCAAGAAGAGTGAGTATTCACTGGCCGAACTGATGGAGAAAAAGGAGTACATATCTTCTATTTACGTATATAATATGGATGATGGACGCTCGAAACGGTACTTTAAAGACAAGGCAGATATGATCTGTTTTATAGGATCCTCTCGTCGGTCTGATCTTTTTGGAGCATTAGGAGTCGATATTGACTGGCGGAACCAGAAAGGCTTTTCTATGAATAAAGGAGAAAGCAAGGCTTTTATTAATAAGTACATGATATCCAATCGCATCCCTTTGATCAAACTATCGGAAATGTACTTGATAGCCGCTGAAGCTTCGGGAGATAAAGAAGTATTGCAGGTGCTGCGTGACCATCGTGGCTATATGAACTATCCGTTGAGTGAAGCAAGCAGTTTGGGCGATGAAATTACGAAAGAGTACCGAAAAGAGTTCTTGGCAGAAGGACAACTCTTTTACTATTACAAACGACTGAATTTTGAGCGTATACCTTTCGCTACTTCTGTTGCGACTGAAAAGGTATATGTATTACCGATGCCGGATAATGAATTAGAATTTGGAGACATAAAACAATAAGCGTATATGAAAAAGATATTCATACTTAGTATACTGCTTGCCACGTTGTGTGCAAGTTGCAAAAACAATGAAAACTATCCATTTAAAGGAGCGGACGCTGTCTACTTTCAGGCAAATGGAGATTGGGCTGTGGTACAGGATAGTATAAACTATAGTTTTGCAGGAAAAGGCGTGGATGAGGCTGTTGTTGGGATCAGAATCAACCTGTTGGGTTATGCTAGTCCGCAGGATCGAAAGGTGCGTGTAGTAGTGGATGAGGAGGAAACAACCGCTAAGGAAGGGGTACATTATCAGGCATTGAAAAATGAATATACGCTTCCGGCAGACTCTGTTTACCTCATGCTTCCTGTAATTGTGTACAATAAGGACGAAACGCTCGAAAACAGAAGTGTAACTTTAGACTTACAGTTGGAGGAAACCGAAGATCTCCAGCTGGGGATTGCCGGCCGTACGAAAGTTCGTTTGCTTATTAACAATATGCTCAAGAAACCTACGTATTGGGAGCAAGCGTTAAAATATAGTTTTGGTGTTTATTCCCGTACCAAGCATGAACTGTGCATCTTATTACTCGGTTTCGATTTTCCGGAGGACGTGAATGATTATGATGTTACTGACCAATTTGGGAGGTCTCTGGAATGTACATGAGCAATTATTTTGAAGAGAACTATCCTGTCTATGATGAGAACGATAACATCATCGAACCTTGGTAAAACAGCGTAAATATAGATGATTATGAAAAAATATAAATTGGTTTTGCTGGCTTTCTTATCCGTATGCGTGTATTGTGCATGCGTAGAGGATAAAGGGAATTACGATTACATTGAATTGAACGATATGACGATTCAGCCGCTTGAGAAGAAATATACGGTTGAACTATTTTCTCAAGTAAAGATAGCTCCGGAAATAACGTTGAAAACGGGAACCTTCAATCCGGATAATTATACATATCTATGGATGCTGTACACAATATTCAGTGATCCGTTTACTGCCGATACCCTGTCTCTGGAAAAAGATCTGGATATTGAAATAAGTGCTCTTCCTAGGGACTATCAGTTGCACTATCAAGTGAAGGACAAAGAAACCGGATTGATCTGTACGCAAACAACCGAATTTACAGTGATCAACTCTTTTTCAATGGGTTTGATGGCATTAAGCCGGGTGAATGATGACGCTAATCTGACTTTTATTAATGTATTGGATCAGATAACTGAGGACGCATACGAGAAAATAAACGGAGAAATTGCCGGTAAGAATCCGAAGGGTCTCCGTCTTATTGGCGACGGTATGTTATCGGACGCTAATCCAACGGTTGTGATCATGACAGATGACGAGCGTGGAGGAACCGTAATTAATTCGCGGGATTTGGTGTCTATTATGGATTTTAGTGAAATGTTCTATTTTAAACTGGAGACTGTTAAGCCACAGGTGTTTATGAAAAACGAGTTTGCAATTATTGAATTTGTAATCAATGACGGAGGTATTTATAAACGTGACGTAATGGGTAATGGATTCTATCCTAAATACGGGGTAAAGCTGAAAGGGGACTACGAGTACATGGCTCCTTTTGAATTTCATGACATGTCTGTGGCTTACTTCTACGATCAGGTTAAGCAACGATTTATGTATATGCCAGGACCTATGCAAGGAAACTCTGTTATTGAGTTGAATGATATAGCTACTGAGGAACCCAATCCCGAAGATCCCGGTAAAGTTGTTATCGGAGCGTTTAACCCCAATGATGTCGGATTACACATGCTATGGGGCGGTTTGTTTGGACAGGACTATGCTAAAAAATATGGACGTGCTGTTATGGAGGATGAGGAAGGAGAACGATATCTGTTGTCATTTGAGGCTATTCCCGGGCCTGATTTTATGCCGCTTCATAAATTCCATGTCTCAACTGAAGGGATTAAAGAAGCAAAGACGTTCACCACTTCGCAAAATGGAACGTTTTTGTATTATGCTTATAAGAATAAGATTGTATGCGTGAGCTTTAGTTCCGGCATGGTGGTTAATACCTATGAATTTGCCGACGGACAGCGGGTAGACTATGTAGAATGTGACCAGAAGAATAATATTAATCATCTCTGGGTAGGGGTGAGCGATGGATCGAAGGCTAAACAATCGGGTTCCATTGTAATTATGGACATGAGTACGGATGGCTCTTTGAAGGAGGTTACACGCTATGAAAATGTATGTGGCCAGATCGTAGATTTTGAATACAAAGAATAGCTTATAACTCTATACAACTATCTCTCTTTTTAATTGGTTTATTTATGGTTTGAGCGAATCCCTCCTGTCCGATGTGTTGGACGGGAGGGATTTATAATTAGGAGGTGTGCTCACACGCTCCGATTGGGCTGTTTGAACGTTCTTCGTCACTTCAGGTGCAAGCCTGTTTTCTCAAAGAGATAATTCCGTAGGATAACAAAAACCACCGGATATTTACAAGTATAACCCCTATTTTCTATCGTTCTTCTCCGCTAGTTTTAGTCATTTCAGTAGCCAATGCGATTTCGTTCGACCCGGGTGTTTGTTTCGTTCCACCCCGGTGTACCTTTCGTTCGACCTGGGTGTTTGTTTCGTTCGACCCGGGTGGAACGAATTGGAATTTGCAGTCCGCCTCATAGATACTGGCTGTTATTTTTTCTTTCCAACCCTATAATTAGCTAGATGTCTGATAACTACAGGACTAAACGAAAGCTAATTTGCGCGAAGAGCCTGTTTTAATCGGGCGGGTTATTTCTCTTGACTCTTCTCGAGGGCATTCCGTTCGGTCTTCTTATTCACAAAACCGATTTTCAAGTTGGCAGCTTCTTGTTCTTTTTTAATTTGCTCGATAGCGGAAAGTATCTGAGCCAGTTCGTATACACTGGCAGCTGCCAATCGGTCGGTTGGACTCATGGTTGTATTGAACTTACGTTCGCCAAGATATTCCACGCGAATGTTTTTATCTTTGTTGCTACTGATAAAGCTAATCACATTACCGTCTTCGCCCAGTTTATAATCGGCTTTCTCGATCTTCTCGCTTCCGTCGGTTGTCTCGTAGCTGTCTTTGGAAGCAGGTGTCTCGGCAAAGCTTCCGTCGGGAAGAATCACTTTCACGCTGGTATGATGAATGTTGCTTCCACCGCAGTAGACGGAGGTCATGCTCATGATGCCTTGTTCGCTGACTTGGAAGCGGAGGTATGAGCGATGCATATTCTTTTCAATGGTTTGTGTAGGCCAGAGATAGTTACCTACGTTTTGGTATTCGGCATTTTTCTCTAACGTATACTTGCTTTTTATCGCTTCAAACTCTTGTTGTTTGGCTAGAAGTGCACTGTCGAGATAGGTCAATGTTTGCTGTTGAGCCTTCAACTCGACCTGTAACATCAACTCCTGACCGGCTTTGCGGGCTTCAAAAGCTTTGGGATACAGCGTCTTAATACTGTCTATTTGTAACTTTGCTTCAGCATAGTCGCCACGTTCATAAGCTGCGCGGGCAACATCCAGCTTTTCGCCGGCTTTCTTCTCGATGCTGTTTCCACAGGCTCCCAGCACCAGTGTGCCGCAAAGGAGGATAATCAGTCTTTTCATCTGCATATTGTTCTTGTTGTTAAAGGGGTAAACCAAAATAACCTTGGCAAAAATACAAATAATATCCCTTTTTTGTACCTTTGCCCCTTTAAAACTTCTAATTTGTACAGAATGATTGAGTTGACTCAGGAGGAATTGAAGCAGCAATTTAGCGAACCGATCTTTACACAGATCTCCGAAACAGCCGATGCACTTGGACTAGAGTGCTATGTTGTAGGCGGTTATGTACGCGATATATTTCTGCAACGTCCCTCTAAAGATATAGATGTGGTGGTAGTCGGTAGTGGAATTGCGATGGCAGAAGCGTTGGGCAAGCGTCTCGGACGAGGAGCTAATGTTTCTGTTTTCAAGAACTTCGGCACGGCACAGGTCAAATATAAAGGAACGGAGGTTGAATTTGTTGGAGCTCGTAAAGAATCTTATCAACGGGACTCTCGTAAACCGATTGTGGAAGACGGAACGCTGGAAGATGATCAGAATCGCCGTGACTTCACCATCAACGCACTAGCCGTTTGTTTGAATAAAGCACGTTTCGGTGAGTTGATCGATCCGTTTAACGGGATGGCGGATATGAAAGAGAAGAACATCCGTACACCTCTCGATCCTGACATTACCTTTAGCGACGATCCATTGCGCATGATGCGTTGCATTCGGTTTGCTACGCAACTGGGATTCTATATTGATGATGATACGTTCGATTCGCTCCGACGTAATGTGGAACGAATCAAGATCATTTCTCAAGAGCGCATTGCCGATGAACTGAATAAGATCATCCTTTCGCCTATTCCTTCAAAAGGCTTTGTTGAGCTTGAACGGAGTGGCTTGTTGCCGCTTATCTTTCCTGAATTGGCTGCTATGCAAGGGGTGGACACGCGTAACGGACGGGCGCATAAGGATAATTTCTATCATACGTTGGAGGTGCTCGACAATATCAGCAAACATACGGATAATCTTTGGTTGCGTTGGTCGGCATTGTTGCACGACATTGCCAAACCTGTGACGAAGCGCTGGGAACCCAGAGCGGGGTGGACCTTCCACAATCATAACTTTATCGGTGAACGGATGGTGCCTACTATCTTCCGGAGTATGAAGCTTCCCATGAACGAGAAGATGAAGTATGTACAGAAGATGGTAGGGTTGCATATGCGCCCCATTGCCATTGCCGACGATGTGGTGACTGATTCGGCCGTACGCAGGCTGCTTTTTGAAGCGGGTGATGATATTGATGACTTGATGACGCTTTGCGAAGCGGATATCACATCGAAGAATACTGAACGCAAACAACGCTTCTTGAACAACTTCCAACTGGTTCGCCAGAAGTTGAAGGACTTGGAGGAGAAAGATCGTGTCCGTAACTTCCAACCTCCTGTGAGTGGAGAAGAAATAATGAAGGTTTTCGGCTTGCATCCCTGTCAGGAGGTGGGCTCGTTGAAGAGTGCGATAAAGGATGCGATCCTGGATGGTGTTATCCCCAACGAATATGAGGCGGCTTATGCCTTTATGTTGGAGAGAGCGGCTAAGATGGGCTTGAAGCAGGTTGAGGAAACGAAAGAATAAAGAGGTGCTTGACGCTGCCAATAGGCGTTGAAGTATGCCGAGAATAAAAGAAGTACTTATTGTTTGCTAACCAACTTCTGCTGGTAGGAAAACAATAAGTACTTCTTATTTCTATACTTCTGTTAGCGAAGTGTTATGCCAGTTCGATAATCTCTTCTTCGCAGTGAGTTAGCTTTTCAGCACCTTCGTTGGTTACGACCCAGGTGTTTTCGATTCCCACAGGGCCTACTCCCGGCAGTACGATCTTGGGTTCGAGAGCGAATACCATTCCCGGTTCCAGTTCTTGTTTGACGCGAGGGGCTAATACCGGTGCTTCATTGATTTCGAGACCGATACCGTGGCCGATAAATTTGGCTTGTTGTCCGATACCCATAAACTTATCGGCAAATCCGGCTTGTGTAGCTATTTCGATAGCTGCGTTGTAAAGTACTTCACAAGGAGTTCCGGGGTTAGCGAGCGAGGCTACCTTATCCTGTATGTCCAGACAGACTTGATGAGCCCTATAGGCTTCTTCACTCAGTTTGCCAATGGAGAATACGCGACTCATGTCACCCATATAGCCGTTGAAGTTACCTCCCAGATCGACCATTACACTTTGACCTTCTCTCAACGGAGTTTTATTGGCTCCACCGGGTAGGGCAGGATCAAGTCCTTCGCCACCCAAAGCGAAGTCGTACGGAGAGGGATACGAGGCATTGTCACCCGTAAGTATGCTTCCCATGAAGATCTCCATGCTGCGTCCAAATACACGGAAGATTCCTAAGTTGCCTTGCAGGCGCATTAAGCGTTCGACCTCAATCGAGAATTCAATATCGGACATTCCCGGACGATAAACAGAGGGTATCTGCTCGTATGCTTTGGCGTGCGATACACTGGAGCGACGGAGCATTTCTACTTCAATATCTGTTTTCACGCTACGTGCCTGACGAATCAACGGAGTTCCGTTTACAACTTCTGTATCGGGGAATAATTGAGCCAAGCGGCAATATTCCGTATAAGGAAGTTCGTCACCTTCCAACATCAGTTTGGTTGGAACAGGCAGATCGTTCTCTTTCAGTAAATCAAGGATCTGTTCGGGTTTCCGAATGGGGAAAGCGCGTTCTCCGGTGATGTTATTGGGACGTTTGAAGAACAATACTGCCGGTGAGTGCAGGGGGAGATAAAGATATCCGCTGACTACTTGTCCATAGGTGTATATTAGGTTAGCATTACAAGTGATGAGCGCGGCATCTATGCCCTGCGCAGACATCAGGCTGCGAATCTTGTCGCGGCGAAGCTTTAATTCGGGTTGTAACATGAGCGTATTCGAGTTTTAATAGTTGCAATTGTTTTTATTTTCATCGTGCAAAGGTAATTAATTGAACTGAAAATAAGACCAAACTAAAAAAAATAGCACCACCCGCGTCCTATCACAGGGAGCGAGTGATGCAAACCACAAATACAAATACAACTAAACAAAGTTATTTAGATAATGCCTTGCCCGATCATAGCTTGAGCTACTTTCATGAATCCGGCTATATTGGCACCTTTCACATAATTGATGTATCCATCGGGCTCTGTACCGTATTTGGCGCATTGTGCGTGGATACCGTGCATAATTGTGTGAAGCTTTTCATCTACTTCGGCGGCAACCCAGCTCAGGTGCATGGCATTCTGAGACATTTCGAGGCCGGAAGTCGCAACGCCACCCGCATTGACTGCTTTACCCGGCGCATACATTACTTTATGTTCGATAAAGAGGTCGATAGCTTCAGGGGTACATCCCATATTGGATATCTCTCCAACACAGAGAACGTTGTTCTTTATCAGGCTTTCGGCATCTTTTCCATCCAACTCGTTTTGTGTGGCGCAAGGCAGAGCGATATCGGCCACTACTTCCCAAGGATGTTTGTTGGCTACGAAGGTTGCTTCCGGATATTTCTCGGCATAAGGGCAACAATATCATTGCCCGAAGCCCGAAGTTCGAGCATATAGTCGATTTTTTCACCGCTAACGCCTTTCGGATCGTAGATATATCCGTCGGGACCGGAAATCGTAATGACCTTGGCACCTAGTTCAGTTGCTTTGGTCGCAGCTCCCCAAGCGACATTGCCGAAGCCGGAGAGGGCAACTGTCTTTCCTTTAATATCAATGCCTTTTGCTTGCAACATCTGATTGACAAAGTAGAGTCCTCCGAAACCGGTTGCTTCCGGACGGATAAGGGAACCGCCAAATTCCAATCCCTTGCCTGTGAAGGTACCTGTGAATTCGCGTGTGAGCTTTTTGTACATACCGAACATATAACCGACTTCACGGCCACCTACTCCGATATCACCGGCAGGAATGTCCATGTCCGGTCCCAAATGACGCCACAGTTCGAGCATGAACGCTTGGCAGAAACGCATAATTTCAGCTTCGCTCTTACCACGGGGTGAGAAGTCGGAACCACCTTTTCCACCACCCATGGTAGGGTAGTCAATGCATTCTTGAATGTTTGCTCGAAACCGAGGAATTTAAGAATGGACAGGTTGACTGATGCGTGAAGACGGATACCGCCTTTGTAGGGGCCAATAGCGTTGTTGAACTGAACCCGATACCCAAGGTTGGTTTGTACTTCGCCTCGGTCGTCTACCCAGGTTACCCGAAAGGTGAAGATGCGGTCGGGTTCTACCAGTCTTTCAATGATCTTGGCTTTCTCAAACTCAGGATGTTGATTGTATATGTCTTCGATTGAAAGAAGTACTTCTTTTACGGCTTGAAGGTACTCAGATTCGCCGGGGTGCTTAGCCTCTAGAGAGGTCATAATCTTTTGGATGTTCATAATACGATGTGTTTAAAGGTTAGTTTTGATAAAACGTAAACTATCGTGCAGCAAATATAGGAAAAAATAATAAGAGCTATAATTTTTTATGCTTTTATTTTGCGGGAAAAGTGATAAAATGTTAGCGAATGTTCGAGGAAAAGGAAGTCCCATCTTCCTTTGATCTGTCAAAAGGAGGATGGGACTTATAATCGATTACAAAAAGTCAAAGTGGACTTCTCTTAGAATTTCGGTTTCATACCTAGGTTATACATGATGAATCCGTAGATGTCGGCTTGTTCTTCCAGTACTTTCGCCATCGGTTTACCGGCTCCGTGTCCGGCCTTGCTGTCTATGCGAATAAGCGTGGGGTAAGTTCCGTCGTTAGCTGCCTGTAGGGTTGCCGCAAACTTAAAAGAGTGGGCGGGTACTACGCGGTCGTCATGGTCGGCGGTTGTAACAAGTGTAGCGGGGTAGGTAGTGCCCGGCTTCAGATTATGTATCGGAGAGTAGGCTTTGAGATACTCGAACATCTCTTTGCTGTCTTCACTGGTTCCGTAATCGCTTGCCCAGTTCCATCCAATGGTGAATTTATGGTAGCGAAGCATATCCATAACACCTACCTGAGGGATGGCTACGCGGAATAGATCGGGGCGTTGTATCATACAGGCTCCTACAAGTAAGCCTCCGTTGGAACCTCCTACAATGGCAATCTTGTCTTTATCCGTATATTTCTGATCGATCAGGTATTCGGCAGCAGCGATGAAGTCGTCAAATACATTTTGTTTCTGCATCTTGGTTCCGGCTACGTGCCATTCTTCGCCATATTCGTTACCTCCACGCAGGTTGACTTGTACATAGATTCCTCCGTTTTCGAGGAAAGGAATACGGGCGGCACTAAAACCTGGGTTTAAGCTGATACCAAAGCCACCGTAACCGTAAAGGAATACCGGGTTCTTGCCATCTTTCTTCAAGTCTTTCTTATAGGTGAGGAACATCGGCACTTTTACACCGTCTTTGCTGGGGAAGAAGATCTGTTCGGTCACGAAATCATCGGAATTGAACTCTACTTTCGGAGCACGGTATAGTTCATAGGTGTTCTGATCCATATCGTACTTGTAAGTTGCTCCGGGAATGGTAAACGAAGTGAATCCGAAGAAGCATTCTTTATCGTCTTTATCACCTCTGAATCCTACCGAACCGAGTGAGGGCAGTTTGATCTCCTGCAATTGTTTTCCATCGAGATCGTATACGTAGGCATGGTTAGAGGCGTCCTTGTCGTAGGTAAGGAATAACTTGCCGCCAATTATCTCCGCGTCCGAAAGAACGGATTCCGATTCAGGAACAAGTTCCTTCCAATCGGCAAGCTTAGGACGGTTGATGTCGGCTACCATTATTTTATTCTTCGGCGCATTGTAATTGGTGGTAAGGTAAATCTTCTCGCCGATAACTTCGATCGGACTGTATTGATAGTCAAGATCGGTGGTTAGCTGCACAAAGGGTGCATTCGGTTTACTTAGATCGCGTATGGATAGATTGTTACCTCTACCTGCTCCCGACTCGAATAAGAAGAGTATCCGTTCGTCCTGACTGGTTGAAACGGTGTAGAAACGTTTCGGGTAAGCCGTATTCTGGTAGATCAGCTTGTCTTTCGACTGTGGTTCGCCTATCTTGTGGTAATACACCTTATGATTCTCATTTACGTTAGAGAACTCTTTGCCTTTGGTGGGAGCGTCATACGCACTGTAATAGAAGCCATCTCCCTGCCAGGCTGCACCCGCAAACTTAGCCCATTCAATATGGTCTTCCAATAGTTTGCCGGTTGCCGTATCCATCACATAGATTTCGGACCAGTCTGAGCCGCTACGTGAAATGCTATAAGCGGTATATTTCCCATTGTTGGAGAAGTAAAGCCCGGTCAGCGCAACGGTGCCGTCTTCCGAGAGTTTATTGGGATCGAGGAATACACGAGGTTCGCTGTCCAACGCATCTTGCACATAGAACACACTCTGATTCTGCAAACCGTCGTTCTTGCTGAAGTAGTATTTACCATGCTTCTTCATGGGTGCGCTGATCTTCTCATAGTCGGCTAGTTGGGTGAGCCGCTTCAGTAGGTTTTCCCGGAAAGGGATCTGGCTAAGATACTCATTTGTCACTTTGTTTTCTGCTTCTACCCATGCGGTAGTGGCAGCACTCGTATCGTTTTCCAACCAGCGATAGGGATCGGGAACTTGTGTACCGAAATACACGTCAACAGTATCTACCTTGGCTGTTTCGGGATAAACCAGCTTCTTTTGCTGGGGTGCACATGACATGACCATGATTCCACTCATTAATAAGGATGCTTTTTTCATGTAGTTAATCTCGTTTATAAATAGAACTTCGAGTCACAAACTTACAAAATAATTGAGGAATTGCAACTAATCTTTGTCAGAAGATAGTAGAAAATGATATATAAAGAATTAACTTTGCGAAATAGACAAGCCTTACTTCGAACAATTTGATATATAAAAAGAGAAAGACTTTATGCTCAGCAAATATAAATTAAACCAACTCTACTTCAAAGATACACAGTTTGCCAACCTCATGACCCGGCGTATCTTTAATATTCTGTTGATCGCCAATCCGTACGATGCTTTCATGTTGGAAGATGACGGACGGATAGACGAGAAAATCTTTAATGAATATACGTCACTTTCCTTGCGATATCCACCTCGGTTCTCGCAGGTGTCTACCGAAGAAGAGGCGTTTGCCCAATTGGAAAGTATGCCGTTCGACTTGGTTCTCTGTATGCCGAGTACGGGTGACAATGATAGTTTTGATATCGGACGCCAGATCAAGGAGAAATACGAACATATACCGATTGTTATTCTGACACCTTTCAGTCACGGTATTACCAAACGAATCAGTAACGAGGATTTGAGTGCGTTTGAGTATGTGTTTTGCTGGCTCGGAAATACGGATTTACTGGTTTCCATCATCAAGCTGATCGAAGATAAGATGAATCTGGAGCACGATGTGCAAGAGGTAGGTGTGCAGCTTATCCTGTTGGTTGAGGATGGAGTACGTTTCTACTCGTCGATCCTTCCCAATCTGTATAAGTTTGTATTGAAGCAGAGTCAGGAGTTCTCCACCGAAGCCTTGAACGCGCATCAGCGTACGCTGCGAATGCGTGGACGTCCTAAAATTGTATTGGCACGTACGTATCAGGAAGCGTCGGAGATTTATCATAAATACCAAAATAATATACTGGGCGTTATTACCGACGTACGTTTCCCGAAAGTGGAACGAGGCGAGAAAGATGGATTGGCGGGCATCAAACTTTGTGCTGAGATACGAAAGGACAATCCTTTCATTCCGCTTATTATCCAGTCCTCCGAGTCGGAGAATTCTTTGTATGCGGCCAAGTATGGTGCCAGCTTCATTGACAAGAACTCCAAGAAGATGGATGTCGACCTGCGTCGCATTGTTTCGGACAACTTTGGCTTTGGCGATTTTATCTTCCGCAATCCGGAGACCGGTGAGGAGATTGCCCGTGTACGAAATCTGAAGGAGTTGCAGAACATTCTGTTTGCTGTACCTGCCGAGTCTTTTCTTTATCACATCAGTCGTAATCACGTTTCCCGTTGGCTGTATTCGCGGGCGATGTTCCCCATTGCCGAATTTCTGCGACCGATAACCTGGAATAGCTTGCAGGATGTGGATGCTCATCGCAAGATCATATTCGAAGCCATTGTGAAATACCGTAAGATGAAGAACCAGGGTGTGGTTGCTGTCTTCAAACGCGATCGATTCGACCGTTACTCTAACTTTGCACGTATCGGCGACGGGTCGTTGGGCGGTAAAGGACGCGGTCTGGCGTTTATCGACAACATGGTGAAGCAATATCCAGAGTTTGACGAGTTTGAAAACGCAAGCGTAGCTATTCCTAAAACTGTAGTGCTGTGTACGGATGTGTTCGATGAGTTTATGGAATCGAACAATCTCTATCAGATCGGACTTTCGGAGGTTGATGATGATACCATACTACGCTATTTCCTGAAGGCGAAGCTGCCCGACCGACTGGTAGAGGACTTCTTTACCTTCTTTGATGTAGTGAAATCACCGATAGCTATCCGTTCGTCTTCTTTGTTGGAAGACTCGCATTATCAGCCATTCGCGGGGATTTACAGTACCTATATGATTCCTTACCTGGATGATAAATATGAAATGTTGCGTATGCTTTCCGATGCGATTAAAGGTGTGTATGCTTCGGTCTACTTTCGCGATAGCAAAGCCTATATGCAGGCTACTTCCAATGTGATCGATCAGGAGAAAATGGCGGTTATCTTGCAGGAGGTTGTCGGTAATCAGTATGGCGATCATTACTATCCGTCTATGTCGGGTGTGGCGCGTTCGCTCAATTATTATCCGATAGGGGACGAGAAAGCGGAAGAAGGAACGGTTAATCTCGCTTTAGGGTTGGGTAAATACATTGTAGATGGTGGCATGACACTTCGCTTTTCTCCCTATCATCCGCATCAGGTGTTGCAAACCAGTGAATTGGATATTGCGTTGAAGGAGACTCAGACTCGTTTCTATGCATTAGACTTGAAGAATGTGGGCGAAGAGTTTTCCATCGACGACGGTTTTAACCTGTTGAAACTTCATGTGAAGGAAGCCGAGAACGACGGTTCTCTGCACTACATCGCTTCTACATACGATCCACACGACCAAGTGATACGTGACGGACTTTACCCCGGTGGGCGCAAAGTAATCACATTCGCTAATATCCTACAGCATGACGTTTTCCCGCTGGCACGTATCCTGCAATTGGTGTTGAAGAATAGTGAACAGGAAATGCGACGTCCGGTAGAAATCGAATTCGCTGCTAGTCTGAGTCGGGACAAAGATAGGCAGGTACGTTCTACCTCTTGCAGATCCGTCCGATTGTGGACAGCAAAGAGATGCTTGATGAGGACCTGGCTCAAGTACCGGATGCGAGTGTGGTCTTACGTTCCGACAATTCATTGGGGCATGGCGTGATGAATGACATTTGTGACATTGTGTATGTAAAGACCGATAATTACAGTGCTTCCAACAATCAGGCCATTGCCTGGGAGATTGAGAAGATCAACCAACAGTTTCTGGCGGATGGTAAGAATTATATTCTGGTTGGACCGGGACGTTGGGGAAGTAGTGACTCTTGGTTGGGCATTCCTGTGAAGTGGCCGCATATCTCCGCTGCCCGTGTCATTGTGGAAGCCGGATTGACCAACTACCGCGTAGATCCCAGTCAGGGGACACATTTCTTTCAGAACCTGACTTCTTTCGGCGTGGGTTATTTCACGATCAATGCTTTTATTAACGATGGTGTATACAACCAGGAATTTCTGAATGCGCAGCCTGCTGTGGAAGAGACCAAGTTTCTGCGCCACGTCCGTTTTGAACACCCGGTTGTGGTGAAGATGGATGGAAAGAAGAAGTTGGGTGTTGTGCTGTTGCCGAAGGATGACGCACGGTAAGAGCAGTTAGTATATAAAAATACTCCCGCCTTCTCTTTCGAAAGACGGGAGTATAAACTATAGCTTACTATATAGGGCTGATTATAAGACTCCTTGTGCCATCATCGCTTTGGCAACCTTCATAAATCCGGCTACGTTAGCTCCTTTTACATAGTTTACATATCCGTCAGCTTCCGTACCGTACTGTACACAAGCTTCGTGGATGCTCTTCATGATGCTTTTCAGTTTATCGTCTACTTCTTCGGAACTCCAGCTTAGTTTGATTGAGTTCTGAGTCATTTCCAAACCGGATACCGATACACCACCGGCATTAGCTGCCTTACCCGGTGCATACAATATTTTTGCTTCCTGGAAGATACGAACCGCTTCCGGAGTAGAAGGCATATTAGCACCTTCGGCAACAGCGATCACGCCATTAGCAACCAATTTCTTGGCATCGTCACCATTAATCTCGTTCTGAGTAGCAGAAGGCAGAGCGATATCTCCCTTTTCTCCCCATGGGCGAGCTCCTTCTACGTATTTGCATCCGTATGTTTCGGCATATTCGCGGATACGACCCCGATACAAGCCTTTCAGTTCCATGATGTAATTCAGTTTTTCGCGGTCGATACCTGCGGGATCATAGATGTAACCATCCGAATCGGAGCAAGTTACTACTTTACCACCTAGTTCGAGAACTTTCTCAATGGTGTATTGAGCAACGTTACCGGAACCGGAAACCAGACAGGTTTTACCTTTCAGGTCGGTACCTTTAGTTTGCAGCATTTCCATCAGGAAGTAGATGTTACCGTAACCGGTTGCTTCCGGACGAATGAGTGAGCCTCCGAATTCGCGCCCTTTACCAGTGAATGTTCCGGTAAATTCATGAGTCAGCTTCTTATACATACCGAACATGAAGCCTACTTCACGACCTCCTACACCAATATCACCGGCTGGAACGTCTGTCTCAGGACCGATATGACGCCACAGTTCCAACATGAACGACTGTACAAAACGCATTACTTCAGCGTTTGATTTGCCACGTGGAGAGAAGTCCGATCCTCCTTTACCACCACCCATAGGCAGTGTGGTGAGTGAGTTTTTGAATGTTTGTTCAAAAGCCAAGAACTTCAGAATTGAAAGATTTACGGATGAGTGGAAACGGATACCGCCTTTGTAAGGGCCGATCGCGTTGTTGTGCTGTATACGGTAACCCATGTTTGTTTGGATATTGCCTTTATCGTCCATCCAAGTAACACGGAACTGGTATACTCTATCGGGAATACACAAACGTTCAATCAGGTTTGCTTTATCAAATTCCGGGTGTTTGTTGTATTCTTCTTCAATGGTAGAAAGAACTTCTTCCACTGCTTGATGATACTCTGGTTCGTTGGGGAACCGTCTTTTCAAATCGTCTAAGACCTTAGCTGCATTCATAATCTTTTTCTTTTATTGGTTGTTGTAAATTCGCTTATCCACTTCTTTTAATGCGGTTGCAAAAGTAAAGATAAAAATTGTACTTTCAAACATATTATAAATAAAAGTGCGATAAAATATTAAATATGATATTTTATCGCACTGAAAGTGGAAAAAAAGATATTATTTCTTTCTTTTGATTGCTTTGTATATAGGGATGCCTGCCAAGCTCCGGAGAGGATGATCATACCGATAGTCATTCCATTGATCTGCTTCGCTTTGGACAGTATTAAATAGCAAAGCGCCAGCCAAAAGAGGCTGACGCATACTATTTGTGATTTACTTAACGGACGTTTCACTTATTTCTTCTCTTCTTGTCTACGATGGCGTCAATCACAGCAACCGCAGTGATGTTGACAATGTCGCGAACCGAACTTTCGGAATCGGTGAAATGAATAGGTTTATTCAGTCCCATCTGGATCGGGCCAATAAGTTGAATGTCATGATTCATAGCCTGCAACAACTTATAACTGGCATTGGCAGAACTTAGATTCGGGAATATCAATGTATTGACATCCTTACCGTTCAGGCGAGTGAATGGGTACTTAGCATCACGTAGTTCGCGGTTGAATGCGAAGTTCACCTGCATTTCGCCATCAATAGCCAGATCCGGGTTCTGTTCCTGTATCGTAGCTACTGCCTGATGTACTTTCATCGGGCTACCGGATTGATCGGAACCGAAGTTCGAGTAACTAATCATGGCCATAACCGGCGTATGATTGAAGAAACGTACGGTCTTCTCGGCCAACTGAGCGATGTCTGTCAGCGTAGTTGTATCCGGATGACGGTTGATTAATGTATCCGCCAGGAAGTAAGTTCCTTTCTTCGTATTTAAGATGTGCATGGTACCGAAGTGTTTGTAGCCGGGCTGTATGCCGATTACCTCTTTGGCAACCTTAATCGTATTGCTATATTTGGTATAGAGTCCGGTAATGAAAGCATCGGCTTCACCTGTTTCCACCATCATCATACCGAAATAATTGCGTTCGAACAACTTATCGTTGGCTTCTTCGAAAGAGAAACCTTCGCGGGCACGCTTTTCTGCCAGAATATGTGCATAGCGTTCGCGGCGTTCAGTTTCGCGGTCGTGACGCATATTGACGATCTCAATACCTTCAAGGCACAATTCCATTTCCTTAGCTAGCTTTTCGATGCGTTCCTCATTGCCCAGCAATATGGGGTGACAGATGCCTTCCGACTTAGCTTCTACGGCAGCTTTCAGCATATTGGGGTGAATACCTTCGGCAAAGACTACGCGTTGCGGATTGCAACGAGCCGTATCAAACAGTTGACGAGTCATTTTGGATTCATATCCCATCAATTCGCGCAATTGGATCTTGTACGCGTCCCAGTCTGTAATTTCGTTGCGTGCCACACCGCTTTCCATAGCTGCTTTTGCCACAGCGCAAGAAACCTCGGTGATAAGACGTGGATCGACCGGCTTGGGAATAAAGTATTCGGGGCCGAAAGTGAAGTTATTTACGTGGTATGCCTCGTTCACTACATCGGGTACAGGCTGTTTGGCCAGATTAGCGATAGCGTGTACGGCGGCAATCTTCATCTCTTCGTTGATCGCTTTGGCGTGTGTATCCAATGCACCACGGAAGATATATGGGAATCCAATTACATTATTGATTTGATTCGGATAGTCGGAGCGTCCGGTAGCCATTAGCACATCGGGACGTGCCTCCATCGCTTCTTCGTACGAAATCTCGGGCGTTGGGTTAGCCAGTGCGAATACGATTGGCATGGGAGCCATGCTACGTACCATGTCTTGCGACAATACGTTACCTTTAGACAAGCCTAGGAATACATCGGCACCTTTTATCGCTTCTGCCAGCGTGTGAATATCAGTCCGATCCGTAGCGAAATATCTCTTCTGCTCATTCAGGTCGGTACGTATCTTATTGATAACGCCTTTACTGTCGAGCATGACGATGTTTTCGAGACGGGCTCCTAATGATACATACAATTTGGTACATGATACAGCGGAAGCACCGGCACCATTCACGACGATTTTTACCTCTTCGATCTTCTTGCCTGCTACCTGTAAAGCGTTCACCAGTCCGGCACTGGAAATAATGGCCGTACCGTGTTGGTCGTCGTGCATGACGGGAATATCTAATTCTTCCTTCAGCCGGCGTTCTATTTCAAAACACTCCGGGGCTTTGATATCTTCCAGATTGATACCTCCAAAGGTCGGTGCGATGGCTTTAACTGCTTGGATAAATTTCTCAGGATCTTTTTCGTCCAGTTCGATGTCAAACACATCTATCCCTGCGTAAATTTTGAAAAGCAATCCTTTTCCTTCCATTACCGGCTTGCCACTTAGTGCACCGATATCACCTAATCCAAGTACGGCTGTTCCATTTGAAATAACAGCGACAAGATTACCTTTGGCTGTATACTTATAAGCATCCAACGGATTCTTCTCAATTTCAAGACATGGTTCTGCTACACCGGGAGAATATGCTAGTGATAAGTCGGTTTGTGTACTGTACGGTTTGGTAGGAACTACCTCAATCTTACCGGGTTTGCCCTGTGAATGGTAGAGCAAAGCGGCTTCTTTGGTTATTTTACCCATAGTATTTAAGTATTTATATGTGAGTTTTTCGAGTGATCGCAAATTTAGGAATAAAAGTTAGAATTCGTCGCCCTACGGATATAAATTCTATTAAATTTATAGCAAAATGACTAAAAAAATGAGAATATTTGTTAGTTTAATCGGCTTGTATCTTAAAATCCTGAAATTGTTTATTTTATTGCTAAGCGGGTTAGTGGGAAACCTCAACAAGGCTTTCGGAATAAAGCGTTGTACACACGGGTGCTTTATTTAGGGCCTGCCTTTTTCGGAAACTTGCTTTGAGGAACTCATTCTGCCAAAAAACTTTGAAAAATAACTCTTTTTCGGCAAGACTCGCATCGGAGCAGTTAGTCAACGATCAACGATGCGTGGAAATCGCTCTTAAAAAGTAAACCGGATGCAGGGATAAGGAATAGATGCGTCCGTGCCGGAGGAGAAGATGTAGAGAAGGAACGCTGCTAAAAACAGGGATCAGGGAAAGGCTTGGCAATTGGTTAGAGCGAGAAGCGTAGACGAAGCCGGATAAAAGGGGAAGACGTAGGTGACCGGACAAAAGGTTACGGCGTTTGGTTATTCTCATGCCTATGAAACTTTATTCTCATGCGGAGGAAACAGTTGTTTCATGCCTGTGAAACACTTTTCTCATGCCTATGAAACAACTTTCTCATGCTTGTGAAACACTTTTCTCATGCCTGTGAAACAAAAGCTTCACCTATATGAAACAACTGATATGCAATGTTCTTCTGTGGCTACACTTCGGTTGTGTTTACCTTTGATCTCTCTATACACATTGCTGTGCATAGAGAGAATCTGGTTAGTTTTCGACAAACGTATTGAGCGAATGCGGTTGCAATGTGGCGTTTAAATAGCGTTTACCCAGTTTGAGGGTTATTTCTTTGACTTCATGATTGAAGTTGCCGACTGTAATCACCTGCTTTTGTTGCGGAGTCATTACCACTAGAATCGGTGTTTTATCATTCTCGCCGGCTTTGTAAGACACGATCTTCGAGTCGGGCAGGATGTAATGACTATAATGTTTTACCGCGTAATACTCCGGGGTGAATGTGGCGGTTCCGGCTTTGGAATCGACGTGAATCAGCGAGTTTTGCTTCCAACCCCATCCGCTGAAGCTCCGTCGGCCAGTATCGCATTCCAGAACGTGTACTCCTCACAGCCATTCCCTAAGTAATGGTTCATCAGTTCAAAGGTATGTTCGGCCGCTTTCCAGTCGAAACTGCCCCATCCACATTCGCTTTCCGACTGCACATATTTATATTCCGGATATTTGGCGCGCAGCTTGGCTAATATCTGTCTGCCTTCCCACTGAAGACCGATGCCTTGAACGCTGGCACGCATCCGAGGATCCGAGAGCACCTGATCGATGAAGTCGAATCGGTTGGTATTGATGGTACCGAAGTACAAAGCCACTTCCGGATGGCGCTTCTTTAATGTCGGTTGTAGATACTCCGTGTGGAAACGGATGATACCCTCCGGTGTCCAGGCGCAACCGGGATAATTGGTGTAGCTCCAGGCTTCGTTCTGAAACATCACCATCGATACGGGGATTCCCTGTTCCTTATACGCGTCGACGAACTTGCAGAAATAGTCGGCATACGTTTGCAAATAGCGCGGGTCTTGTATCAAGTAATCGTTCACGGCGAGTTGTTGCGGAAACACCTTCGCATTCTTCTCCGTTTGATTCTCGAACAAGGCCACGTCCGACAAAGGAGCCATCTCATTCTGATTCCGGTCGCTGCGTACCGAGTAGTAGTGATTGATCTTCAACCAGGATGGGGGAGACCATGGAGAGGTCCAGAAAGTCATGTTCGGATTGTATTGCTGCGCCGCTTTGATGAAAGGAATTAGCGTCGTTTGGTCTCGTTTGATGTTGAAGTGCTTCAACTGGAAATCGCCCGATACCTCATCACAGCTGTACCAGTCGCGGGCGTAGTCGTTGGCATTCATCGAGAAGCGTCCCAGGGTGAATTTCAGATCTCCATCGGGAGCAAACAACTTTCGCAGAATCGATTCCTGTTCGTTTCGGGGAAGCATGTTGAGCGCGTCCCAACCCAATTCATTGAAGCACGTCCCCCATGCTTTGAATGTCGTTCCCTCTTCCGCTCCGTTGACTGTGAGTAGCGGCGTTTGTTCGGCATTTGTCTGCAATTTCACCTTGACCGATTGCCACACACGGCCTTCGGTACTGCTGATCCACTCGAAAGATTGGGCATGAACGCCTGCGGATAGTGCTACCACCAGTCCGCTTAGTAGTATGATTCTTTTTGTTACGTTTTTCATGTCTTTACGCTTATTGATGTGTTTTAATTGAAATCGTTGCTTCCGGTAAACCCTTCGCCGACACGGTGAGCGAGATCACACCTGTTTCTGTGTCCGGCTGAACGATCGCGATTGCTTTTCCGCGGAACACTTTCGGTTGCAGCTGCGAAAACTTGCCATGTCGTCGGCACTCGCGTTACCGGCAGCAAGCACGCGGCCCGCTCCACTCTGTTTAATCTCCACAGGCAGGGAGCAGTCGGGAACCACATTCCCTTCGGCATCCACAACCTCGATCTGTACAAAAGAGAGGTCGTTTTTATCGGCCCGTATTTCCGAACGGTCGGCAGTCAGGCGGACGCTTGCCGGGCTACCCGCTGTGCGAAGTTCGGCTGAGGCTGTTTCTTTCTTCCCTTTCACGTTAACCGCTTTGAGCAGTCCCGGTTCGTAGCCGACCTCGAATGAAGCCGTGTAAGAGTCCGCAGACGTTGCCTTTTCACCTATCAGCCGGTTGTTCAGGTACAATCTTACCTTCGGAGAACGGCTATACACATGTACCGTCATTGTTTGGCCTTCCATCCCTTGCCAGTTCCAGCTTAGTAGTTCGTTTTTCCATCCCCAGTAGTTGATGTCTTCCTTTTTCCCTTCGGCCACAGGAGGTTGAACCGCCAGTGAAATATCCCGTCGATTCCAAAGAATGTCGCGATAATACGACTGGGGCTTTTTATCTCCGCAGAAGTCAATATCCCCGCACCAGGCATTGTACCAGGGCCATCCCATGAATTGCGGACTGCGTTCTCCCGGAGCGAGTTCGAGCGTATGGGCGAGCCCTGCTTCTCCGAGGTAGTCGACTGCCGTCCACACAAAATCACCTATTAAATAAGGATGCTTGTCAATCAGGTTCCAGTTCTGAGCAGCCTCTTTGGGCACGGATTCGCTGCCGTACATCACCCGTTCGGGGAATCCGGCATGATCTTCCTCGTACTTCGTCCATTGATAATTGTAACCCGCAACGTCCAAATGGCGGAAAGCTCTTTCCGAATCCTTCTCCCAAGTGAACTGCCGCCTGTCCCAGAAAGCGTTGACTCCGGCGGTTGTGAAGCGTGTGGTGTCGTATTGCTCGATGGTGGCGATCAGCTTTTTGGCTATATCCACTCCGGTGGGGTCGTCGGCACGCTCGGCTATCTCATTGCCGATGCTCCATAGGATGATGGACGGATGGTTTCTGTCCCGGCGAACCATCGTAGCCATGTCGTGTTCACTCCACTCATCGAAGTATTGGTGATAGTCCTGCGGTCGTTTCGCTTGTTGCCATTGGTCGAACACCTCGTCGATCACGAGCAGTCCGAGGCGGTCGCATGCTTGCAGGAAATATTCCGAAGGCAGGTTGTGCGCGCATCTGACGGCATTGAATCCATTGGCTTTCATCAGTTCCACTTTGCGTTCTTCGGCTCGGTCGATGGCTACGGCACCCAGCAGACCGTTGTCGTGGTGCAGACATCCGCCTTTAAGCTTCAGCGGTTTCCCATTGAGCAAGAATCCTTCGCGGGCATTGAACTCGATCGTCCGTATGCCGAAAGGGATTGCGATCTCATCCCGTTCTTGCGTGTTCGTTTCCCCACCGTCTGTCGATACGGATAGGTAAGCGGTGTATAAGTTGGGCGTATCTACCGACCACAACATCGGCTTGGGTACATCGAGCGCGAATGAAAGCGGCTGCGAACTGTCCTTCTGAACGGCGACTTCTTTGATTGTTGAGCAGACCTCGGCTCTTGTGGGCGAGAGGATTCGTATATGCAGCTTGCCACTCTTCTCTTTGAGAGCGGAATTGTGTACGAGGGTGTGTATGTTCACGATGGCTTTCTTGCCTTCCAACTTAGAGGCGTCTATGAATGTGTCCCATTCGTCGAGATGCACCTTAGCGGTTTTAATGAGCCACACGTGCCGATAAATGCCCGAGCCGGCGTACCAACGGCTGTTCAACCCTTCGTTGATCACTTTAACGGCCACGGTGTTTGGCGTGCCGGGAGCCTTGCAAAAGGGCGTGATGTTGATGCGAAACGGCATGTAGCCATACGGGGTGAAGCAAACCTTTTGTCCGTTGATCCACACTTCGGACTGATTATATGCTCCTTCAAAATAGAGCGACAGGTTTTTATCGGCATCTTCCGGAAGGAGAGTGAACTCTTTCCGATACCATCCTTCGCCACCTACGGTTTGTCCCGTGTCGGCGCCACCGATACTTAAACGTGAGAAGGGACCGAGGGTGATTCCTTCACGTTGTACCGGTACAGCTTCCACACTCCAATCGTGCGGTAGGTCGATCACTTTCCATTGGGAATCGTTAAAGGCGGGTTGTTCGGCGTTTGCCATACACCCGCGATGGAATTTCCAGTTGGCGTTCATGTTTACTTTGCGCTCCGAAGCAAATCCGACGGTCGCGATACTTAGCATGAAAAAAGAGAGAATCCATGCGCTACCTGAGAACATTGAATGTTTATTCATAGCTTTCGAATTATTCAATTAGTAATACAGGCAAAGATAGGGTGGAAGAGGGGCGTTTGCTGAACAACCATGTAACAAAAGCCTGCAATAAATGTATCAAAACACCGATGCAAGAGTCTTAAACTTGATAGTGGTACTTCCACCGGGTTTTATCCTTTATATTGCGTGGGCAGTACGCCGAACATCTCTTTGAAACATTTGCTGAAATAACTTGGAGTGGCGAAGCCAACCCTTTCGGAAATTTCAACAATAGACAGTTCGCTGTTTCTTATCAGTCGTGCCGCTTTCTTTAAACGGATGCTTCGGATGAACTCGGTCGGTTTCTGTCCCGTAATCGATTGAAGTTTGCGGTAGAGGTTCATCCGGCTCATACACATATCGTCGCTGAAAAGCTCCACACTGTAGTCGCTATTATCCAGATTCTTCTCCACCAGCGCCACCGCTTTCCGCAGAAACTCTTCGTCCACCTTAGACGATGTGAGGTCTTCCGAACGCACTTCAATCTCGGACAGGAATATCTGCTTGCGTTTCTGTTGCAATGCCAGCAAGTGGTGGATGCGGTTGTTCAGTATATCCATGTTGAAAGGTTTGGTGAGGTAGCAATCGGCTCCTGCCTGATAACCTTCCAGTGTGCTTTCGTCGCCTGTGCGGGCTGTGAGTAGGATAACGAAGAGATGTGAGGTCTTTACGTTTTGTTTCAAGCGCTGACAGAGTTCGAAGCCCGTCATTCCCGGCATCATCACATCACTCACCACGATGTCCACCTCTTTTTCGAGAGCGATCGTTTCCGCCTCTTCACCGTTGGACGCTTCCCATACGTTGTACGCCTGCGAGAGTTGTTGGTACATGAACTGCCGGAACTCGCTATTGTCTTCTACGAGCAGAATCGTTCTCCGGCTTCCCGTTTCGAGCGAAGGCGCTTTCCCGGCCAACTCCTCGCTTTCCGGCAATAACTGAGGTGCTGCCAACTTGGTGGGAAGGTAAACCCGGAATTCACTACCCTCGTTCAATTGACTATCTACCTCTATGAATCCTTGGTGCAGATTGATGTATGTTTTCACAAGATGCAAGCCTATGCCACTTCCGGTTGTTTCCTGTCGCCCGTCATGCGCGCTCATTTGGTAGTAGCGGTCGAATATGTGTGGAAGATCTATCGGATCGATTCCTTTTCCCGTATCCCGAATACCTATATATATATAAGGTATATCGTTTATGGTAACGTTCTCCATCGACACCTCAATGCAACCACCGGCATCGGTAAACTTGAAAGCGTTGTTTAGCAGGTTGTAGAGTACGCGGTGCACCTTCTCCCGATCGAAGTACATATAAAGCGGTGCTTCGGGTGGCGAGACTGAGAACCGAATCTCCCGGTTGGCGGCATAAGGCTGAAACGCTTCGCAGGTGGAGGAGACGAACTCGTGGATATCTCCGTTCATCAGGTGTAGCTTTTCGCCTTTCATCTCCAGCTTGCGGAAGTCCAGTAGCTGGTTGACCAACTGCAAAAGTTCTTGGGCGTTGTGGTAAATGCCGGATAACTGTTGTTTCAATCGGCTGTCCTGAATGCTCGGGAGCAGACTGTTTAAGGGCGTGATAATCAGTGTCAGGGGCGTGCGAAGCTCATGACTGATGTTGGTAAAGAAGCGGAACTTCATTTGAGTCAACTGCTCTTCCAACTGCGCATGCTGCTTGCGGTGCAGACGCTTGAAGTAGAACCGGAGCGATCCGCCCACCATCAACGTAGCCAATACTATATATAAGGTATAGGCCCACCAAGTTTCGTACCACGCCGGCAGCCGGTTGATGTGCAGACAAGATACCGGTTGCGCCCAACAGCCGTGAATGTCGGTCGCTTTGATTTCCAGCGTGTAGTTGCCTTTCGGGAGCTTGGTAAAGTACGCGATATTGATGCCCGGCGGAAGATAATTCCAATTCGTGTCCCATCCGCTGAGCCGGTATGCATAGCAGATCTGTTTGGCGTGCAAGTGCTCCAGTGTGGAGAATGCCACTTCGATGTTGGTGCTGTAAGGAGATAGCTCCAGTTGGTGCGTGTCCATACCGGTGAGACTCGTTTCCCCGTCGATCTTTACCGAAGAGACAACCGGAATAACATGGTCGGGAGACTGATCCAATTCAACCGAGGGCGTAACTTGACAAAACGCACCGATCCCTCCCAGGCAGATTGTTCCGTCAGCTTCCGGATGGATGGAAAGGAAATAGTCTACCTGAATGAATCGGTCGGAGTTATAGAGCAACCTGAACGACTGATTCTTCGGATTATACTCCTTTACATACTGATCGGCCAACACCCAGATATGCCCCAGATGGTCGACGGACATCGCTTTAACTGCGTCACCGTTGGCATTGGACGCACTGCCTTCTTGCGTCAACTCTCCCGTTTGCGGGTGATAGCTGTATACTTTGCCTTCGAGCGTTCCCACCCAGAGCCTGCCATCCGGAGCAAGAATTGCCGATGAGTAGTTTTCTCCTTTACAGATAACGTTCATGCGCCCGTTGGGTGTGATGTGTAAAAGCTCACTGCCTTCCGTAATGCAGTAGATATGCTTGTCTGGTGTGAGCACGATCTCTTTCACGGGCGCGGTGGTGGAGTAGACCTTCGTGATCTTATCCGTAGAAACCTCCTGGCAATAAATGGCGTTTTCGGTTCCGATCCATAGGTTCCCAAGTTGGTCTTCTCGCAATACCTGAATCTGTCGGGTTGCTGGCAGAGAAATCTCTTTCACCAGTTGCATACGCATGCCTTCGTGTTGTAGATGCAGTATGCGAGCGTTGTTGCACGCTGCCCATATGCCCGGTTGCGTGCGACAAGGTTCGATGCATTTCGTGACATAGCTATTCCCCGTTACGTTGGGGAAGTCCGAGGCAAAGGTCAGTTGTTCGGAAGCGGGGTGATACAGCGATAATCCCGTCCGTCCCTGCCATATCCAGTAATAGTCTTTCTCCTGAATCGTTCGGTCGGCCATGACCGGATAGCCCGTACTTGAAGACATAGCCGATACGGGATAGCGTTTGATCTTATTCGAATCGAACGAAAGAATGAAAGAGTGTGGCGAGTAGGCGGGTACCCATAGGTTGCCCGTGCGGTCGGCAAGCAGTCGGTCTAATATCTTCTTGTTTTGCGGAAGGAACGAGGCTGTGGAGATGCGTTGCAGTTTGTTGTTTTCGATTCGATATGCGTAGAGATCGTCCATAGCCGACACCCAGAGGATGTTTTGCCGAGGGTCTTTCAGAACGCTTAATAGCTGAGTCGTATGAGAACTTTGCGCGGTTGCTTCCAGCGTGGCGGGTTGGAGTTCGCAAACGGCATCCTTCGACAGGTCCGACGTGCCCGGAATGAAACGTACGACTCCCTTGCCCCAGGTTGCCACCCAGTAACAATTGTTCGCTACATCTTCAACCATCTGAGTCGGAGAAGCGTCACACGGCCATTGGCAAGGTGAGAAGTGCTCCGTTGCCGGGTCGTAATGCAGTAAACCACCTCCCCATTGCATGACCCAAAGCGTATGCCGACTGTCTTCATAGAAGTCGGTTACCGTGAATCGGCCTTGATTCCATACGGACGGATGAATGTCCAATAAACGTCCCGCAGGGGAATAATGGTAGATCATACCTTCGGATGCTACCCAAGTTGTCCCGTCGTGAACGGACAAAGCGGCATCGATTCGCTGCTTTCCGAGTTTCCGATCTGTGATCTCCGTTATCTGATAGTTGGCTTTATCCAGCTTGTACAATCCGCGATCGGTTCCGAACCATATCTGATTGTTCTTATCTTCCGTTATGCAGGTTATGTCGTTGCTCGTTAGTAAATGCGGCGTATGCAAATCCGAACGGAAAACATCGATCTGATAACCATTGTCACGGCATAAACCACCTCCTTCTGTTCCGTACCACATATAGCCTTCACGGTCTTGAAACATACGGTGGATGTGGGCTACCGGCAACAGTTTCTGGGTCGGAAGTTCGGTCATGACTATCTGCTGCGCCGCAATGGACAGCGTAGTCAAGAAACTAATGATAAGGATTATACAGCGTTTTGGGTACATGCTTTTTGTCTTACTATCGAGCATTTGGTAATGATCGTTTAGCAAAGATACCTTTTTTTATTCAAGCTGCGATTGCTTGCCTGAAACTACATCCTTTTGGAACATTTTTGTGGCAGTATGATGCCCGCATCGTGGATCGGGATAAAGACTACCTTATTGCAGCGCACGTATGCGGACGTCGATATTCGGGGTATCTTTCAGCCCTGTTTTTACTTTGTCGATCTCTGTATTTCCGTAATGGTAAGGATATAAAATAGATGGGCGAACCACTTTGGCTGCTTTTATGGCTTGTTCCGGCGTCATGGTATAAGGCTGGTTAACCGGCAAGAAAGCGATATCGATATGCTTGATCTGTTTCATCTCGGGAATATCCTCCGTATCTCCGGCAATGTAAATGCGGGTTCCGCCTAAGGTCAGAATGTATCCGTTGTCTCGCTCTTTGGGGTGAAACTGTTCCCGGCCGGGAGTTGTGTTATAGGCAGGCACTGCTTCCAGTTTAAACTCCGCTTCCAATTGGAGCACATCGCCATTCTTCATTGCTTTTCCTTTCTTGAGTGCTTTTTGGCAGTTGGGATTGGCTATTATCTGCGTGCGCGCTGCTGTAATGGCGGCAATAGCTTTTGTGTCGAAATGGTCCTGATGCTCATGGGTAATCAGGATGTAGTCGGCTTTCGGCTGTTGGGTATAGTCGGCATAGTCAGATACCGGATCGATGAAAATGGTTTTACCCGCATATTCTATCAATAGGCTGGCATGTTTGAAGAAGGTAATCTTCAGGCTCTTTCCGTTCTTGGCCGAAAATGAATCGCTCTCGAAATTCGGGCTTGCTACGGATGTATCAGCTGCTTTAACAAAAGAACGGGCGTATGAGAAGTTGTACGAAAAGCATAGTACAAATGCGATGAATAGGATCTTTTTCATGTCTATACGGGATTTAGTTCCCCACAAAGATAAAAGAAGTCTGGTTCTTTCGAATTAATATTCAACTGATTCTGTGCGATATTAACTTTCTTTTTGTGTAAAAGGTCGTGAAAAAAGGCATCGATTTACTCGATGCCTTTTCTCTATCTTATTTTAAAACGTCTGTTCTATGCGTTCAATGCCTGTTCGATATCCGCTATCAGGTCATCCGCATTTTCAATACCTACGGACATACGGATCAGATCCGGACGTACGCCGGCTTCGAGCAGTTGTTCGTCCGACATCTGGCGGTGTGTGTGGCTGGCTGGGTGAAGCACACAACTACGTGCATCCGCTACATGCGTCACGATGGCGATGATTTCCAAAGCATCCATAAACTTGATGGAAACATCACGTCCGCCTTTCAACCCGAAAGATATAACGCCGCAAGAACCATTCGGCATATACTTCTGTGCAAGCGCATAATATTTATTATCCGGCAGTCCGCAATAGTTCACCCAAGCTACTTTTTCATTCTTCAACAGATATTCGGCAATTTGCTGTGCGTTGCGACAGTGTTGAGGCATCCGTAAATGCAAAGTCTCGAGTCCGAGATTCAGTAAGAACGAATTCTGAGGGCTCGGGATGCTACCTAAGTCGCGCATCAGTTGGGCAGTGGCTTTGGTGATATACGCACCTTTACCGAACGCTTTGGTATACGTCAGTCCGTGATAAGATTCGTCGGGTGTACAGAGACCGGGGTATTTGTCGGCATACGCATCCCAATCGAAGTTACCGCTGTCCACAATGCAACCTCCTACACTCGTGGCGTGGCCATCCATATATTTAGTGGTAGAGTGAACTACAATGTCCGCTCCCCATTCAAAAGGGCGGCAGTTGATCGGTGTCGGGAATGTGTTATCTAGAATTAAAGGTACTCCATGGCTGTGAGCAACGCGGGCAAACTTTTCAATATCCAACACTTCGAGCGAAGGGTTCGAGATGGTTTCGCCGAACAATGCTTTCGTATTGGGACGGAAAGCTGCGGACAGTTCCTCTTCACTGGCATCGGGGCTGACAAAGGTTACTTCGATACCGAGCTTCTTCATGGTTACGCCAAACAGGTTGAACGTTCCGCCATAAATTGCCGATGAACAAACAAAGTGATCGCCTGCCTGACAAATATTAAAGATCGCGTAGAAGTTAGCCGCTTGTCCGCTGGATGTCAGCATGGCGGCAACACCTCCTTCGAGTGCGGCTATCTTAGCGGCCACAGCATCATTGGTCGGGTTTTGAAGACGTGTGTAAAAGTAACCGCTATCTTCCAGATCGAAGAGTCGGGCCATCTGTTCGCTTGTGTCGTATTTAAAGGTTGTACTTTGATAGATTGGAAGAACGCGAGGTTCACCTTTTTTGGGAGTCCACCCGGCTTGTACACACAAAGTTTCAGGCTTGAGTTGTTTTGCCATAATACTATTGAGATTTATATGATTAATTGTCAAAAAAAGCTTTAATGGCGCAAAAGTAGGAAAAAAAATGTATTTTTGTCACCTTTATAATTGAAATGATCTTGATAAAGCGACATAAGGTGACTATATGAAAATAAAACTCTACACATTTTTCTTGTTATTCTCTCTTTTAATGAGTTCTTCCGTTTTGTGGGCACAACAAAAAGCTACTCCCAAAGCAGGAGAGGGGATATCTTCTTTTCTACTTAGATATAACCGCTCTCCAAAGAAGTATTACGACGACTTTATCGAACTGAACAAAAAGCAATTGGGAGGCAAGCACGTGATAAAGATGGGAGTCACCTATGTAATACCTCCGGTGAAGAAGTCAACACCTTACTCCGCTACAACTTCGAAGAGTGATGAGAAAAAAGGTACAAAAGATACGAAAGAGGCCCCAAATAAAGCAACGGCAACTTCCAGAACCCGAGTCAATGAACCTCTGTTCGGCCCGAAACTGGCTGAAGTGAAAGTCACTTCCAAGCGTTTGGCAGGTGCTTGCTTCTATGTAGTCTGCGGACACGGTGGTCCCGATCCCGGTGCTATCGGTCGAGTGGGTAAGTATGAGTTGCATGAAGACGAATACGCTTATGACATTGCTTTGCGTCTGGCACGTAGTCTCCTGCAAGAAGGAGCTGAGGTGCGTATTATTATTCAGGATGCCAAAGATGGTATTCGCGACGAACCTTATCTGTCGAACAGTAAGCGGGAGACCTGCATGGGCGATCCGATTCCGCTGAATCAAGTGCAGCGTTTGCGACAGCGATGTGATAAAATAAACTATCTCTACCGGAAAGATCGGAAAAACTATACGTATTGCCGTTCTATCTTTATCCATGTCGATAGTCGTGGGAAAGGGAATCAGACTGATGTCTTTTTTTATCATTCGACTAAAAAGGTCGACAGTAAGCGATTGGCTAACAATATGAAAGATACTTTTGAGTCGAAATACGGCAAGCACCAACCCAATCGCGGATTTACCGGAACGGTAAGCGGACGGAATTTGTTTGTGCTGGCAAATGCCACTCCCACTTCTGTTTTTGTGGAATTGGGGAATATTCAGAACTCGCTCGATCAGCGTAGACTGATTATGAGCTCTAACCGTCAGGCTCTTGCTAACTGGTTAATGGAAGGTTTTCTGAAAGATTTCAGAGCCTCGAAGTAAGAATATTGTTTTTTTTAGAAAAAAAATATTAGATACTTGAACAAAACAGATTGCTATCTGTTATATATGTGTAAATCGACCTGGAATACTATTTATAGGTATGAGAATATAGATGAATAGTAGGTATGCCTCTCAGGCATCGCAGGTAAGATTGCATAGTAGTTTTGTCGTGTTTTATTTTGTGTTTGTGTTGTGACGGTGCTGCGATGTGAATCGAAGTACCGTTTTTTTTGTTTTTTTTAATATGTTTTTCATAACTTTTTCTCGCATAAAAGAAGAAGGTGAAGAAAATAAATTACTACCTTTGAAATCCCAAAGCTAATGAGCTCAGCAGGGATGATTGATCCCTGTAATCTTTGAATACTAATAAAAAAAAGAAAAGGCACTGTAAATCATGTATTCTGTTTCCAAAAAAACTCACCAACCCCCTAAAATAGCTGTTTCTGCGTGGTCTAACCTTATTTTAGATCACAATTTAGTTGTGCAGGATGTTTTCAATTATGTTCCGGAATTGTTGTTTTTGTTTCAAGAAGAACATATAAGAGGGGTTCCTATAAGCCAATGGACAGAATATGCAACAGAGCTGAATCGAGAATCGTTTTCTTCGTGGATAAAATCTCTGCACGAAGTACAGCAAAGTACCGAGAATACAGCGTTTGAGTACACATCTTACCGACTTAACGGTGAACCACTCAGCGTAAATTGCCGCGTTCATTTTTCTTCTACCGGCAACATCTCTTGCTACTTATACACTGAAGAAATATCGATGTCACCTGACGAGGCTAAAGACGTGCTATGTTATTCGGATATAGCAAGCACGAGCAATGCAGTTGATCGGGCTATGGAGTCAGTCAATATTATAACTTGGGAATATGATTTAGAAAAACAGCGCTACACAACGTTGATTGACGATGGTAACTATCTGAATGATTCCAATATTGAAAGCCTCTTGCTTCCGGAAGACCGGGATAAATACAATCGTCATATACAGATTATTAAGGATGGACAAAGAGAACAAGATTCCTTAGTTGTGCGACTTAAGCGAGATCAAGACCATGTTTGTCAGTTCTTTGAGAGTACGATTAAGGTTCGAAAGGATGAGCGTGGAAACACCACTCATTGATGGTGTGCTGAAAGATATAACCGCATTGATATTCAAAGAAGAAGAACTTCAGAAACAAAAAGAGTACATGAAATTGGCACTTAATGCCGGTAATATCTCTGTTTGGGTATATGAAGTGTCGGCTCAAGTCTTTTCTTCGTTTGAGGGAGACGCTTTATCGGGCGAGGGAATGACTATGCAACAAATGCTCGAACTGATGCACCCCGAAGATGCTATCTCTTATCCCGCGAGTATTCAGTCCTTAGTTACGGGAGAAGTCTCTAAATTAGTTCTGGTTACCCGATTCAAAGATGAATCTGTTCGGGGAGGATACCGGTATTATGAAGCTTCCATCATGCCGATGCATAAAGAAGATGGTAGAATAACTCAGATAATCGGTACGCAGAAAGATGTTACCGACCATTACTTTCAACAAAAAGAGCAGGGAGCCAGTATACAGAAAACTGATCTTGCCATTCAGAATGCCGATTTGGTGTTGTGGGAGTATGATAGCCAGGCTGAAGAGTTTACTTGTTATAATGAACCCCTCAATGGATATGACCGAACGCAAAAACTGCCCCCCTCGGCTTATTATTCTGCTGCACATCCCGATGATATAGCAGAAATGAAACGAGTAATCTCTATTATGAAAGATGGAGAAGATGAAGATGTAAAACTAGATATTCGCATTAAATACTCCTTTGATGAAGATGCGGAGTGGCAATACTGCACGCTTAGTGGTTCTCCATTTGAACGGAACGAATTAGGAAAAGTCACTAAGTATATTGGTTTTCGCAAGAATAATACGGCTATTATCAAGGAGAATACGTTGCTCAATATCATTTTGAACTCAATTCCTATGCCTATCTACATTATAGATATGGAGAAAAGTAGCAATTTCCTTTTTAGGAATGATGAGAGTAAGAAAATGTTTGGAGTTCCGGAAGCCAAAGATATGAGTGAACTCATTGGACTTGAAGCCGCGAATGAACTCAGTAAGGTAGATCAACAGGTGTTTGATTCGGAAATTCCCTATTGGGAGAAGAGACTGTTCATACATTGGAAGGACGAAGATACGATACAACCACGCGAAAGAGTACATTCTATGTAGGAAATAAGAAGTTGTTGTTGTGTGTGCGTTGGGATACGAGCCTGCGAAATGAACTTCAGCGAAAGTCGAAAGTCTTGAATATCTCGATGGATGCTTTCAAAGCCTTTACCTGGTATTACGATACGTATAGCGAGAAGTTCGTCTTTGGTGATGGCTTTGACAAAACCAGTGGTGAGCAAAGTGATATGAATAATTCGATTAAGCTATTGCGAAAGATACATCCGGAAGATCGGCACCTTGTTTCCACCGCAGTAAAGAGTCTGTTGCTGGAAGACAAAGGAGAACTGTTTCTGGAATTCAGATTTGACTTTCTCGAACAGGGTGTATATGAATGGTGGGAGTGTAGAGGGATTATGGAAACGAAGATGGTAAACAATCAACCCTATAAGTACTTCTATGGGATGGATTTCAATATCGATCGCCACAAAAAAAATCAGCAGACTCTTTTGCGAAATAAAATAGATTTGGCAGAACTGAATCGGCAGAATCAGCTTATCTTGAATAATGCAATATCCGGCTTAGCTTATATTTCGTCTGACTTTACAGTGCAATGGGAGAACGTAAATGCTTGTTTTCCCGATCTGGTTTTTGCGCGGTATGAGCAGGGTAAATTGTGTTACCAAACCGCCTATGGGCGCAATACTCCATGTGAGAATTGTGTCATGAAGCGTGCTTTCTCCTCCAAACAAACAGAAAGTGTTGTTCTGAAATTGGAAAATGGAAAGATCGTTGAACTATTTGCAACTCCTGTGTGGGATAAGGTGAGTGGCGAACTCGATGGAGCAGTCATGCGGGTAGATGATATTACAGACCGTGAATATATGATCCGTGAATTGCAACGGGCTAAACAGCAAGCTGAAAAGTCGGATAAGTTGAAGTCGGCCTTTCTAGCAATATGAGTCATGAAATACGGACCCCATTAAACGCTATCATTGGTTTTTCTGAGTTGTTGGCTACTGTTGCGGAGCCTGAGGAAAGGGACGAGTATGTTAAGATCATAATGACGAACAACGAACTGCTTCTGAAATTGATTAATGATATATTGGACTTATCTAAGATAGAAGCAGGTTTCGTAGAATTAAACCCTCAGTTGTTTGACTTGCACGAAGTCTTTGCTGAGATAGGATTAGCTATGCAATATCGGATAACTCATCCCAATATCAATTTCGTTTGCATCAATCCGTATAAGAAATGTCTGGTGACGCTCGATAAGAACCGTTTGATACAGATCTTGACGAATTATATAACGAATGCGATAAAATATACCGTTAGGGGCTTTATTGAGATGGGCTATGAATATGTGAACCACGGTATCCGATTGTACGTGAAAGATAGTGGCATCGGTATTGCAGACGGAAAGAAAGAAAAAGTATTCAAACGTTTCGAGAAGCTGGATGAGTTTGCTCAAGGTAGTGGGCTGGGATTGTCGATTTGTAAAGCGATAGCCGAAGCTTGTGGCGGCTGCACGGGCTTTGAGTCGCATCAGGGTGAAGGCTCTGTCTTCTGGGCTTGGTTGCCTTGTGAAGCGGAAATTCTGGAATAGTTTGATGCATTGAATATAAAAAGGTCGGAAGAAATCAATATTATGTTCTTCCGACCTTTTTTATATGGGATCTATTCTATTTAGAAGTAGCATGTGTTCCTTACAGCGGCATATTGCCGTGCTTCTTAGGCGGATTGGTTAGCATTTTATTCTCAGTCATTTCTAACGCCTGAATCAAACGCTTGCGAGTTTGTTTCGGTAAGATAATCTCATCGATAAAACCTAATTCAGCAGCCTGATAAGGGGTAGCGAACTTTTCTTTGTAAGCTTCCAGCTCTTTGGCCTTTGTTTCCGCATCTGCTTTGCGGAAAAGTACATTGATCGCTCCTTCAGCTCCCATTACGGCAATTTCCGCACTTGGGTAAGCAAAGTTAACGTCGGCACCGGTTTGTTTCGAGTTCATCACAATATAGGCTCCACCGTATGCCTTACGGGTGATAACCGTAATCTTAGGTACAGTAGCTTCGGCAAACGCGTATACAATCTTAGCACCGTGGCGGATAATACCATTGTTCTCTTGTGTATAGCCCGGCAAGAATCCCGGCACATCTTCGAACGTAATTAGTGGAATATTGAAGCAATCGCAGAAACGTACAAAACGACTTGCTTTATCGCTGGCGTCAATGTCGAGCACTCCAGCTAGATAAGCCGGTTGATTGGCGACAATACCTACCGAACGTCCTCCCAAACGAGCAAATCCAATGATGATGTTTTTAGCGAAATACGGCATCACTTCATAGAAATAGCCTTCGTCTACAACCCGTTCGATAATGTCTTTCATATCGTAAGGCATGTTTGGGTCGGACGGAATGATTGTATTAAGTGTAGGATCTTCGCGATTGCTTTCATCGGAGAAACTTTGTTTTTGCGGTTCATCCATATTGTTTTGCGGCAAGAAGGAGAGCAGTTCGCGAATGCTCATCAGCAATTCCTCTTCGGTATTGCACATAAAGTGAGCGACACCGCTTTTGGTGCTGTGAGTCAAAGCACCGCCCAGTTCTTCTTTGCTTACTTCTTCATGGATCACGGTTTTAACCACGTCCGGGCCAGTCACAAACATATGACTTTTTTCTTTAACCATGAAAATAAAGTCGGTCAGGGCAGGAGAGTAGCAAGCACCGCCTGCACATGGACCCAGAATGGCTGATATTTGCGGAATAACTCCGCTTGCCATTGTATTTTGGTAGAAGATGTCGGCATATCCCGAGAGACTTTCGATACCTTCTTGTATACGTGCGCCACCCGAATCGTTCAATGCGATAATAGGAGCACCGTTTTTGAGAGCCAGTTGTTGGACTTTTACAATCTTTTTCGCGTTGGAAGCCGACAAAGAACCACCATATACGGTGAAGTCGTAGGCGTAGACAAATACTTGACGCCCGTCTATCTTACCGTAACCGGAAACAACTCCATCACCGGGAATCTTGTTCTTATCCATGCCGTAATTGGTGCAGCGATGTACCATCAGCTTATCCAATTCTACAAATGTGCCTTTATCGAGCAGCATATCAATGCGTTCGCGTGCGGTCATTTTGCCGCTTTCATGCTGTATCTCTATTTTACTAGCACCACCACCCAGAGAAGCTACACGATCGCGTTCTTCAAATGTAGCAAAGGCTTTATTCATTTCTTCCATTTTATTCGATTGTTTCAAGGGTTATCAATGTTTGGTCACCGGTAATGCTGTCGCCTTCCTTGACCAATATTTCTTTGATACGGCAATCCGTACTTACTTTGTAATTGCTTTGCATTTTCATGGCTTCAATCACAATAACCGTATCGCCTGCTTTCACCTCTTGCCCGGCTACAACAGGTATTTTGACTACTTTTCCAGGCATTGGAGATGTGATACTGTCGTTCTGTCCTTCTTCTCCTTTCTTGCGCATACGCAGGTACTTGGCTTGGCTGTCTACAATCTCGACATTGAAGCTGCTGTAGTGAGTGTTTACTTTATAGCTTTTACCGTTTTCACGGCGAATCAGCTGTGCGTTCGAGCTGCGTCCGTCCATGAGGATGTTGCAAGTTCCATTTTCCGCCATAACAACGTCGGCTTCGAATGTTTGCCCGTCTATGGTAAGTACTACTTTATTGTCTTCTTTGCTGACCAATTCTACTTCGGCCACTCGGTTTCCTATATGAATTTCCATAATTGAATACTTTTTTAAGTTAGATGCGAAGTACGCCTTTTTGAAGTCCGAAAGCCTTCCACTTACTGATGGGGCGGGCGTCAGCAGCCAGTCCGCTGTTGTTTTCCTCCAGATTCATCAAGTAGTCGATATAGGCGGCAATCAGGGCGATGCTTTCTGCCCGTTCACTCGTGCGCATGATGTACGCTTTCAAGTATTCTGCATTCTTGGTAATGAAGCCTGTGTCATAATGTCCTTCTACAAAATCGGGCGTTTCCATAATGGCACGCAGGTAGCTGATGTTATTCTTGATACCGGTAATCTTGTATTCGTGAAGAACGCGACGCATACGTTCGATCGCATAATCGCGGGTAGTGGCCCATACGATTAGCTTGCCGATCATCGGGTCGTAGTAAATCGGAATTTCGTAGCCTTCATATACATAACTGTCGATGCGAACTCCGATTCCGTTTGGCTCGGTGATCTGTTTGATGACTCCCGGGCTGGGCATGAAGTTCATTTCAGTATCTTCGGCGCAGATACGACATTCGATGGCGTGTCCGCGTTGTTGAATATCTTCTTGTTTGAGTTGGAGGACCTCCCCGCCGGCTACCTTGATTTGTTCTTTCACCAAGTCTACGCCGATCACTTCTTCGGTGATGGGATGTTCCACTTGTAAGCGGGTATTCATTTCGAGGAAGTAGTAGTTGCGGTATTTGTCCACTAGAAATTCGATGGTCCCTGCGCCAACGTAGTTGACGGCTTTAGCGGCAGCTACGGCTTTCTCGCCCATGTCTTTTCTCAGTTCCGGCGTAATAAATGCCGATGGAGTCTCTTCTACGATTTTCTGGTTACGACGTTGTACGGAGCATTCGCGTTCGCAGAGGTGGATTACGTTGCCATGCTTATCGCCGAGGATCTGAAATTCGATATGATGGGGTTCTTCTACGAACTTTTCCAAGTAAACGGTGTCGTCACCGAACGAAGAGAGTGATTCGCTTTTGGCTGTGGTATAGGCTTCTTCTACTTCATCTGCGTTATGGATGAGGCGCATGCCTTTTCCACCACCTCCCATCGAAGCTTTCAGCATTACCGGATAACCGATCTGGTTGCAGAGCTCTACCGCTTCTTCAACGCTTTTCAAGTTTTCCTGTGTGCCGGGTACTACGGGTACTCCTGCTTCAATCATTCGGATGCGGGCAGCTATTTTATCACCCATCGCTTCCATTGTTTCCGCGTTCGGACCTATAAAAATAATACCTTCTTCCTGACAACGTCTGGTGAAGGTAGCATTTTCGGATAGGAAACCATATCCGGGATGAATAGCATCGGCCTGGCTGATTTTAGCCACTTCAATGATTTTTTCTATATTCAGATAACTTTCTTTAGACGCTGCCGGACCTACGCAATATGCTTCATCAGCATAGAGCACATGTTTTGCGGTTCGATCTGCTTCAGAGAATATGGCTATACTTTTAATCTCCATTTCTCGGCAGGAGCGCATTACCCTCACAGCTATTTCACCGCGATTGGCTACTAAGATTTTTTTTATCATACTTTTCTCTATTAAGTGCATACATATTCATACCTTCTCTTTCATCCTGCAGATACTCCGCCTGATGAAAATTCAGTAATTCTTCGATTTTGAGCTTAACAAACGATGTTTTTCCTCCTAGTCCACGAAGAGGAATAACGTCTAACTTGAATTGGCAGGTCTTCTGACTGACTCCTATCTTATGTGTCTTCCCGATTCTGCATCAGTGACGTGTTATTAGTTTATTCATAAGATATTGCATAGAGTTTCACAGCAGCGGGACTGTCCGGGATTTACACCCGATTCCCTTTTAATCACCATCTGTTGGATACAGGCGATGAACCAAATCGCGGCAAAGATAAATAATTCTTGAATAGAAACCCCTTTTTTTGAGCGAAAGTTTTATTTATGTATATTGTTTTCATGTAATGGGGAGTCGTAATTCACGTAAGCATGCCTGCACTTCTTCCGGCGTACCGGTGTGTTTGCCTTCATCATCGGACAGCTTGATGCATTGTCTCCATTCTTGGTTGATATTCATCTTGCATTGAGAAAGCTTCATGACTATATTCGACGGATCAAAGCCTGTGTCGTTGGTTAGGTTCGTGCCAATGCCGAACGAACACCTTATTCGTCCCTTGCAGTATGCTTGTATCTTTAGTGCTTTTTTGAAGTCGAGTCCATTGCTAAAGACAACTGTTTTGGTGGTTGAATCAATCCCTAGTTCTTTATACCTGAAGGTAAGTTTGTCAATAAACTCAAACTCGTTGCCGGAGTCGCATCGAACCCCGTCAAATAATTTTGCTTGCTTACGGCTAATGTTGGTAAGAAAAATATCCGAGGTATAGGTGTCAGATAAGGCTATGCCCAAATCGCCGTCGTACACATTAACCCAATTTTCAAGTGCCATGTAGTTCGCGTGTTTGTATCCGAACTGGGCCCCGTGAAACATAAACCACTCGTGTGGATGAGTTCCCATCATCTTCGTGTTGTACTTCATGGCGAAATAGCAATTGGATGTTCCGGTGCAATAACGTGACGTTTCTTTGAGCTCTTTGATCACTGCGTCTTGTACATCGAATGAGAATCGTCTGCGGGTTCCGAACTCTGAGAAAAGAAGCTTTTCCCGATTCGATAGTCTGATTTTCTCCGATAGTTTGTCGAGAATCTGATTTTTATCGGGTACGTATCCAAAGAAGCGGTTTTTTATTTCGGATACGATAGCGAGTAAAGGCACTTCATACAGAGTTACTTTATAGAGTAGGTCGGTAACTTCCATGTGGAGTTGGTGATTCGCATCCAGATAAATATTTATTTTTCTCGGATCAAACCGAAAAGAAGATAACCACTCCCAATAGACTCTTGGAAGAAAGCGACAATTATTTGCCATATATTCCAATTCTTCTTCCGTCAGTCGTAGGCGTCTCAACTTCTCAATCTCCGTTTTGAGTGTTTGCAGAAACTCCTCCGTGTAGTGCGTTTCGTTTCTGTCGTTGAAACTAAAAGTCCCTATGGCGTATGGGAATAGTTTGATATAGGCATACGATGTGGTAAACTTATACAAATCGGTGTCAAGTAGCGTTTTTATAATCATTCTTACAGTCTTTTTAAATGAAAACACCGCAAGACTCACAATTGTTGGATAGAATCGTTTAATAATCTTTTGGGCGGCCTTGGTTAATCTTCTAGCTGCATACCTAGCATGCTTTTTGAAGAATAGATTTGAAGACTTAGGATGGATGAATTGCTCGAAATATTTAAGAAAGCTACGGTATGTTAACGCACACGGTCGGTTTGTTAACAGGATAGGTGATCTTGTTAAACCATGTTGTAAAACAGATCTATTTATACGAAATATTTGGAGAAAAGCGGAAAGTCCGTATCTTTGCAATGTGTTTTTCATAGTATTAGATTTAAGGTTAACAAAGATTGGCTGTCTGGGATAGATAGCCTTTTTTTATGCCCGTAAGTTTCGACTCTCGAACCCCTTTGGGGCGGCACAAAATATTAATAGGGGTTATCTGCAAAAGTTTGTGGGCTTACGGTTCACCAGTGAAAATGGGAAGTAACAGCATCGGTTTGCTGCAAAATGCGCTGTTTCCTTCTTGCTGACTCTTAAGAGTTTTTTTGGGTTCTTCGGCACTATACGTGCAAATAATCCCGCTTCATCCCATCATTTATTACTCCCTTCAGGCTGTTTCTCCACATTCGTTTTAGCATTGACTATCGGATTTGTTGCCGAAATCCTCCTTTTGTGCACCAACATGCTAAAAGAGCAAAGCATATTACGGTGTATTACGTGTAATGCTGCTTGCTTTTATCTTATTACTGCCAACTATTTAGGTTTAATAATCGGTTTATAATAATATTTAATCCGATTAATTAGGCGTCTCACCTGGCTGAGACGATCTGCGCACTTGGGTACTTTAAGTCTGCTCACTAGGGTGCAACGATCTACGCACTCCAGTGCGCAGCTAAAAATAGGTACTTCTTACGGAATGAATTGGCTTGTTTTTACTATTAATAAGATGACTATTTAAGATACTTCCGGTGATATGTTCAATATACAACGAGCTTGCGCAGACTTAAGAGAATAAAAATCGAGTATGCGTTTCCCTACCTTTCTATTAACTAGTCTGCAAATAGCCGGATTTTTGAGGCTTATATCGGTTTAACCGCAGTCAATAATGGCTTAAATTTATGAGAGATACCTAAAAAATGATGAGAGATAAGCCTTTTTTGATGGCAAATAGCGATAAAATGATGAGAGATAGGCTTCTTTTGAAAGTATCTCTCATTCGGCAATTGATTGATTTATATATGGTTATGTCTAAAATGATGAGACCATGAGAGATGAATTTTTTTATTTATTTAGGGGGGAGTATGTTTAGGGAAATGGGCTCGCACCCTTTTTCGGTACTTGACTCAGTTCATTGTTGCGCATGCTTTCCGTAGCTCTTATATTCGCTTCAACGTGTGAATCTGAATTGCGTTTCTTTCTTCTTTGACCTCAATCGTTATCCGTGCCAATCAATGCTACTATTTAATTTGAAGTGTGAATGAATATGTTAAATGTTAACGTATGAATCTTTAATTGTTAATGCGCGGTCTTTACTCTTAAACCGTGTTATTTTATGACTCGATTTGAACTGCAAATTTGCTATTTTCCGGAAAGATCGTACCTTTGTAATGTGTTTTTCATAGTATTAGATTTAAGGTTAATAAGGATTGGCTGTCTGGGATAGATAGCCTTTTTTTATGCCTATAATTCTGCTATCGGTTGTAGACCGTTTCGATGCTAATCCAAACTCTCGAACGATTCAATACTTCCCAAATTCTGCAATCTACTTGCTTTAATGTTATCTATGTTCGACTGTTTATTCTAAGAGATTACTAATAAAGACTCTTGTGCATTCTCCATGACTTTTCTAGCCATCCTCTGAGTACGTTGTATGGACTCAATAAGAATTTAAACTCATAAGTCATACTATCAGTAGGTTAAGTCCTGGTGTTTTTGTCTGTTTAAACTTGTATACCTTCTTGAAAGAGCCGAATACTCGCTTGTAATCGATTTTATTGCCTAAAAGAAACGCATTAGCGTATATGTTAAACGTTAACATCTAAAGTCTGAATTGTTAATGTGAATAGACTGGTATTAAACCGTGTTATATTATCGTTCGATTTGGACTGTAAATTTGCTATCTTCCGGGAAGATCATACCTTTGTAATGTGTTTTTTCATAAGTATTAGATTTAAGGTTAACAAAGATTGGTTGCTCGTGATGAGTAGCCAATCTTTGTTTTAGTACGTAACGGTTCTTATTGGCAGAATGTCTCTTTTCTACTATCAGCTGTCTAACTTAGCTTCTACCTTTGTGTTCAATTTGAAAAAGTGATTATATTTGTTGCATGCAGTCGTTTGAAATCATAAAGCCTACTCCGGCATTGTCTTCGTATATCCGCTACTACTGGATATTGCGGGACGATGCTTTGCGTGCTGTAACCGAGCGTACGCTTCCTGTTGGCTGCATACAACTGGTATTTCATAGGGGACAAAGGCTGTTTATGCAAAATGAACGAATGCTTCAGCCTTCTTCTTTTATCTCCGGACAGTTCATTGGCTATGCGGATGTTGTATCTACAGGGCGACTGGAGATGATTGTGGTTGTCTTCCAACCTCAGGCGGCAAAGACTTTCCTGCGCATTCCCAGCCGTCTGTTCTATGGACAGCATATATCGACGGATGATGTAGGCGATATTGAACTCACAGATTTGGCTAAACAAGTGGCTGATACTCCTGAATGCGAACTCTGCATTCGGCTGATCGAAGAATTTCTCTTCCGGCGGCTACATGCTTTGACTGATTTTCACCTGAAACGAATCACGGCGGTTCTTCATGAAATTGATTCTCGTCCGCAGATTCAGTTGCTCCAGCTTGCCGACGTGGCTTGCCTGAGTAGCAAACAACTTGGGCGAGTATTTGCCGATTATATTGGGGCCACTCCGAAAGAGTTTATTCGCATTGTACGTATGCAACGAGCCTTGTCGATCCTCCAGCGGGACGCGAATATCTCTTTTGCCCAAATAGCCTATGAATGTGGATTTGCCGACCAGTCTCATATGATTAAAGAGTTCAAACTCTTCTCTGGATATACTCCTGCTGAATATCTTTCTGCTTGCGCACCTTATTCGGATTATTTCTCGGATTACTAAAGATGTCTTTTTTCTTCTATCAGGGGGCGTGTCTCTGCCTTACCTTTGCCGTGTCTTTGCAAAGATAAAGTAGTAACTATAAAAGAGAACAGAATGAAAAAACTAATTGCTTTTTTTGAGATTCCCTCTACTGACTTTCGTCGGGCAGTCGATTTTTACGAATTTGTGTTAGGTGTACGCCTCGATGTTTTGGAATGTGAGACGGAAAAGATGGCTTTCTTTACGGAAGAAGGTGAAGCGATCGGGGCCGTATCTTATGCAGCCGACTTTCTACCTTCTGAAAAAGGCGTACTGATTCATTTCAATTGTGCAGATATTGCCGAAACACTTGAGAAAGTACTTCGCAAAGGTGGAAAAATAGCGATCCCGAAAACGAAGATTGAAGCGGAGGGTAAAGGCTGGTTTGCCGTATTTGCTGATAGCGAAGGCAACAAAGTCGGCATCTATGCGCAAGCTTGATATGCGCGTTGAATAGGGTCTAAAGATCTTTTAAACTGAATCTTAACTTTTACATACGTACATCTTGGCATGAACGTATGTAAAAGTCAAGATCTGGTTTTGGTTACTCTACCGGTATGTAAATTTCCGTAAGTAAGTCTTCGGGTGCAGTATCACGCGGATTGTTCAGATAGCGTTCGGCACTGGCCTCATCGCGTAGTGTGCATTCCATTTCCGGCAGATATTTCCCATAAATCGTATCATACACCGCTTGCAGATTTTCATACGTACCTTTATAGAGAAATATAGCATAGCGTCCTGCGGGCAGCTGTTTGTATCCAATCTCACCTTTAGGCGTAGCGTTACAGGGTAGCACCATGCAAACATCCGTGCGCAGTTTGTCGGTAGGGGTCACTTTCGGGTCATCGTGGTAGATACATAAAGGGCTACATTCTCCCATCGGAAGTTCCTGTTCCATGACGAATTGATACAACCGTCCCCAAGTGCCGGCATAATCATTTAGTTTGTAGTCGCCCGTCAAGCGGATATAAATCAAGTCTCTTGCAGGGACGTTTCTAACTTCTTTTTCTAGTTTCAAGTCCGGTCTGATAATTGCTGGTCTCATAATTACAAAGTTTTTATTGTTTCTATATGCTAACGGTGAAATACCATAAAATTGTCTGAATACTTTCGACAAGGATGAGGGAGAGGAGTAACCGATGCGATACGCGATATCGGCTATCGGAAGGTCGGAGTAGCGCAACAAACGTGCAGCTGCTTCAGTCCGCGTCCGGACAATAAACGTTCCGACAGGTTCACCCAGAAATGCTTCATGATTCGGTGGAAGTAGAAAGGAGAGAAGTTTGAGATGCCGGCCAGCGATTTCAAATCGATTTCTTCTCCCAAGTGCAAGTTGATATAATCCACCACCTTATTCACGCATTTCTGATACTCTTCCTGGGTTGTCTTTTTTTGTTTCATCATTTCATTGTTTATATTTCACTATGCAAATATAGAGGTAAAAAAGAGGAGGGACTTTTCCTATGTTGCTAAAATGCTTACTTTTGTGGTATAAAGATCGAAATATATTCGGAATGACGGAAGAGATAAAGAATAAACTACTCGAAAGTGCGGAAACTTACCATTGCGCGCACTTTATAACTAATGATCCTGTACAGTTTCCACATCGTTATCGGGTGAAGCAAGATATAGAAATTAGCGGCTTGCTAACGGCTATCATGAGTTTCGGTAACCGGAAGCAGATTGTGAAGAAAGCAAACGAACTACACGATCGAATGGGAGAGTCGCCTTATCAATATGTATTGTCGCGCCGTTGGGAGCGTGAGTTTCCCGCCGAAGATTCCCGTAGCTTCTACCGGATGCTTTCGTTTGCCGACTTTCACGGATATTTCCAACGCTTGTATGCTGCTTATCGCGAGTTCGACAGTTTGGAAGATGCATTGAATACCTTTGAAGGTGTACCGATGGAGAAATTATGTACTTTTCTGGGAGTCTCTGCCAAAAGTCCGCAGAAGAAGCTGAACATGTTCTTGCGCTGGATGGTGCGTGGCAATTCAGCTGTCGATTTCGGATTGTGGCAAACGATGGATTGTCGCGAACTGATTGTCCCCTTGGATACCCATGTTTGCCGGGTAGCCCATACGTTGGGACTGACCGAAACTAATTCGTTTACGCTGACGAATGCCCGTTGCATTACGAATGCGCTAGCGCAAATATTCCCGGATGATCCTTGTTTAGGCGATTTTGCTCTCTTTGGGATTGGAGTCAACCGGGAACCGTTGTAGAGTGACTCCGACTATGATCTAGCATATGAAAGGGCAGTCTATGGAATCAAGCTACTGGTATAAAGAATCATAATTATTCTTGCAGTACGTTCTCGAGCAGTGCCTGCATCTTTTTAATACCAGGAAATCCGATGGATTTATCTTTCAGGCTTCCTTTGGAATTATAAATCAGATAAGTTGGGATTGTGTTGAACTCAAACTGCTCTGTTATAAAGGACCATTCATCTGCCGTGAGATAATAATGCTCTCCACCAATTATCTTAATTTGGTTTTCCCAGACTTTCTTGGGGGAGGATGGATTGGCTATATAGACGAAAACTACATCTTTTTCTTTCAATGCTTCTTTCAGTCCTCTTATTTTTTTTATTGCGTCTGCACATGGAGTACACCATGTAGCCCAGAAGTCAACTAATACCACTTTCCCTTTATAGCCGGCAATGAGGGTGTCCATGAGTTTTTCTTTAGCAACATTAGGCGTGTTCTTTACTTTTAGGTCTTGGCTGCTCTTAAGCTTTTCAATTAGTTGGCTATTTTGATTCAGCAAAACAGTTGCGATAGCTGAATTTTGAGTACTGTAATAATTGGTGATGTTTGCAATCTGAGTCTTTGTCAGCGGCTTGTTTTCGTAAGAGAGTTGCAGATCAAAAGAGTTAGCGGCGAGTAAGTCGTAAAATAATTCCGAATCGATTTTCAGCACCTTCTTAATTCTACCTTTTACTTCGTCTATCCAGACTTTTATAGAAGTGTTGCCGACTGTGGGAATATCGAATGCTTTGATTGATAAGAAAGCTTTTATAAAGCCGGAGTAGGAGAAGCAGTACAAATGTTGAGGTGTCAACTCATACTGATTTAAGAAAGAGTAGTATGAAGCATCGGGTTCTGAAGCCACATAATTCGATTCTACTTTATCGGTTGTGTTTCGATAACTGCGTTCGGCTTCTTCTTTATATTGAAAAAGCTTTCCGTTGAAAAAGAGTAGTTCTAGTGAGTTTCTTAAGTAATTATTGATTCGTTCAGACTGATTGTAAACATTGAAAGCAGCTTTCATCCTTTCTTTCAAATTGAAATTTAACTCTTGATTGACAAACTCTTCGGGAGTCATGCGATAATATTTGTCTGGTGAGTGGAATTCTTCAAATGCCATTATTGCTCCGCCGAAAGATACGGTTTCATTGGATGTTAGCCCAAGCCCGCCTTTCGACTCTGTGATTATCATGCTGTTTTCATTCTTGTTGAATTTAATATCCAGATTTAATTTTTCTTTTTGACTCAATCCAACAATAAAGAAACCGTAATATTCCGTATCAGAAGATATTCGAAGACTTCCTATTGCAGTGGTGCAATCGAGCGGAATATTCAGATGAAATGTTTGGTCTTGCTCAAGAACTGTCCTATACTCATGCTGGCCAGTAATGGGGCTATATACAATAGCATCTACGTAAACTGACAATTCTTTTGGCAAAAGAGTGAAATTCTCAATGCGTCCTGATAACTTGGCATTGCCAATTCTTAATACTGGATCAGCTAGTTTACGACTAGCAGACATGTGGCATGGAAATCCGAAGCAATATATTATGGTAATGCAAAGGAAAAAAAAGACATAGTAATATCTCTTTATAATGTTTGTCATAAAGAATATGTATTCTTATTTTTGATAAGTTACTTTGTTGCGTATTGTTTTCTTCCTTCGGTATACATATCATTGCCCATGGAGTCGATGGCTACAATGACGGGCAGTTCCTTGACCACCAATCGCCGAACAGCTTCCGTTCCTAAATCTTCATAGGCAATGACTTCGGCACTTTCTACACATTTACCCATCAGGCAGCGGCACCACCGATAGCGGCAAAGTAGATGCCTCCATGTTTTACGATGGAATTCTTTACTTCCGTATCTCTCAAACCTTTGCCTATCATGACCTTGAGTCCTTTATCCATAAGCGCAGGCGCATATAAATCCATGCGGCCGCTAGTTGTCGGACCGACCGATCCGATTGGCTTACCCGGTTTGGGCGGACAAGGCCCGGCATAATATATGGCGGCTCCCTGAAAGTCGAAAGGCATTGGCATACCCGCTTTCAATGATTCGCACATCCGTTTGTGAGCTGCATCCCGTCCGGTATACACAACTCCTGAAAGATAGACCATTTCGCCTGCTTTCAGCGATTTGATTGTGTCGTCGTGGAAAGGAGATGTTATTATTTTCTTTTCATTCATACCTGTCTGATTTATAAATAGCCTTCAGCGTGGCGAGTGGCATGACAGCCAATATTCACCGACACCGGAAGTCCGGCTATGTGTGTGGCATACGTTAATATATTTACACTTAGAGCTGTGGTCGTTCCTCCGAAACCTGCCGGACCAATACCTAGCTTGTTGATGGAACCGAGCAATTCGTCTTCCAATTCTGCCAAAGCAGGGTTCGTATTCTTTTCATGGATAGGGCGGAGCAACGCTTTTTTGCTTAACAAGGCACTCTTTTCCATCGTACCACCTATCCCAACACCTACGATAATGGGTGGGCAAGGGTTTGATCCCGCAGCGGATATTGTTTGGATGACGAAGTCTTTCACGCCTTCCAGCCCTTGGCTTGGCTTAAGCATGCACAACCGGCTCATGTTTTCACTTCCGAAGCCTTTCGGAGCGACCACAATATGCAAGTCTTTTCCCGGAACGATTTCATAATGAATCACCGCCGGTGTGTTGTCTTGGGTATTGATCCGATCGATCGGATCTCTGACAACTGATTTACGTAAGTAGCCTTTCTCATACCCACGGCGTACACCTTCATTGATTGCATCTTCTATACTTCCTCCCGCAATGTGTACGTCCTGTCCTATGGTGACAAAGACAACAGTCAGGCCGGTGTCTTGGCAGATCGGGCTGTTTTCCTCACGAGCGATTGTCGCGTTTTCGAGCAAGGTATGCAGGATATCTTTGCCTAATGTCGATTTCTCAACAGGCTGTGAGGTTTTCAAGGCATCGCAAATATCGCCGGGAAGTTGGCAATTGGCTTCGATGCAGAGCTTTTCGACCAGATTTGTAATCCGATCGATTGTTATTTCTTTGATCATAATTATCAGTCTCCTCTTTTCAGAAAATGAACCGTATTTAAATTTGATATATCGATGTTATCATCTTCACTCAGTAAACCGACAATGCAGTAAGTGTCTGTTCGCGGGTCAGGAATAAACCGTTTGATAATGGTGAATTTCTTGACCTCCGATGTATTGTGAATGTGAAGTCTGGGGAAACTACACTCCACCTTTCTATCACCGATCATGATGTGGTCTTCATCGCAGCAACATACGGTCAGCTCTTTGGCGACCTCTTCTCTTACTCGATCGGTGAGCTTATAAAAGTCGAGCTCAAATTTCTCTCGCGAATGAATAATGAATCCATTCCGCATATCCGAAGCGAATACCTGTTTGCGATCAACTCCGAATTCAGTAGACAGAATAAGGAGTGTGATGTCCTCAAGGGTATGCGCTACTTTACGGAAATGCAGTGATTGGGAAACTATTTCGTAGATACTTTGTGGCAGAGGCCCGAATATATTCGGTCGAGTAACGATGATCTCTTCGCCGATGCGACAATCATATCGGCGTTGACGCCCAGTGCCGGATAGAGGAGGTCGAAATGCTCGATAACGACCCTGCGTCCATGTGCCAGTACTGTCTTAACGAACTCTACCACTTCATACATCTGAGTGAAGGCGATTTGAAACCGCATATCGATGTGATAGGTTGTCGTGTCCTGGATATTATCAAACAGGTCACGTACCTGCATAATTTTGCGCGAACTGAGCATGTCATCGTCATTGGACAACTCTAACCCCGGAAACATACCTCGGATTAGAGAAGATTTGCCTGAACCTGCGTCACCCACTACCCCGATCAAACGATCGGTGTAGGTGAGGTGGCGTTGTGAGATTTGCTCACCCAGAAACAAAAGTCTCTCTCTGCCGTGTGGCGCAAAATATTGAGAGATAACCGAATATTCCCGTATCAAGTCGCGCATAGCTTATAGTTTAAATGTGAAACCTAGTAACGGTGAGTGTTGTTGCGCGCCGTACACATCTGTCTCGCCTAACGCTCCCGAAGGAATTGGGCGTACAATCGTGATCTTAACTGCTTTGGCCGGGTCGAAATAGACTAGCTTGATGATGTCCGATTCCGGAATGTTGTACAACGAAGCGAATACCTTCTCGTTGATAGCGTTGGCAGCTTTCACTTTATTGAACATTTCAAACTCCTTGAATATGACATCGAAAGTCAGTTCGTAAGGCCCTGAGTTCTTGCTTCTGATAACCGAAGCTACGTCTCTTAAGTTATATTCCATATTTGTTCCTCCTCTTTTTAATGGCTACCGTTAGTAAACTGCATATAGGTGATGGGGAAGTATTCCGACGGATCGGCTACTCGCATCAAGTGATATATGCTAAATTCGTATACTTCTCCTACTTTACAATCGGAAGGGGAGAAGGGGAAAGCCAGATTACCCGCAGTCGATATGCGGCCTTCGTAACCAAAGTGAAGCATGGTGCTGCGGGCAAAACCGCAGATTGTATCAGCCTGTTCCTGAGTCGGTGCTACTGCTTCGATGACCAAAGCCAGTTCGTGTCCGATACGTTGATCGATGCCGGGGAAGAATCCCATCACACCATTCTTGCCATATATTTTAAAGTCGAGGAAGAAGTCTTTGATTCCGTAGCTTTCGAAGTTGTTTTGTACCCGTTCTTTCACGCTTTGCACCACTTCGTCGATCTTTTCAATCATAACGGGGTCTTTCACGCCTGCGATGGATATCGTACGGTAACCAACTTTCTTAACTCCTTCCAACTTAACAAAGTACTCCTCTGTGGGTACAAAGGTACTGCCTGTCACCTTCACCGTGTTTTCCGTGAGTTGGGTGAATTGAGTGTTGTGCAGATTGATTGCACCTCCGGGACCGGGTAGCATATACGGATTGGTTTTCTCGTATAATGTGTGCGCAGCTACCGAAAGTGTTGTGCATTTGCGTAAAGGAGACAATGGTTCTAACACAAAGTCATCTTGATGTAGATAGCCCATCATGCAATCGCTACCACTTCCGGGGATAGCGGCAATAGCTGCACATTCCAGAATCTTGCCTAAATGAATAGCCAAGCCCTTGTTGAATCCTTCTTTGATAGCTAAAGCGGCAAAGACCGAAGGGTCGTAAGCACGTCCTGCGAGAATGACGTTAGCACCTCCTTCTAAAGCCTTGATGAAGGGATCTTCTCCAATCTGAGCAACAATGCGGACACAGTTGTCTACATCTTCGGCCGTAATTTGCTTAGCGGGGAATAGGGGTTCGATATCACCACCTGCCAACTTCTCTTTAATCAGTTCTTTGTCCAGTTCCGATTGTATGACTGCCAGTTTGAAAGAGAGTTTCTTTGCGGCTGCAATCTGTTGGATGATCTCTAGGTTGAAAGCAACATGAGGATATCCACCACATCCGCCGGCAGTTCCGATTATAACCGGGATACCGGCTTCCAGTGCTGCGGGGATCATGATCTCCAAGTCTCTTTTGACTGAATTGAAGTCCGTAAATGATTCGCCTGCTCCTAAGTAGTAAGGCCCCGGATCAGTAGATCCGGCATCTACTGCTATGACGTGCGGCTTCCGTTTCATCCCTTCCGTAAAAGATTCCATCGGAAACCCATAGCCCAGAATAGCAGTAGGTGAGAGTATTCTTAATTCTTGCATCATATCATCTTAACTTTATAATTTATCTTTTAATGCCAATATACGTTGCATCTCGTTGAAGGCGATCATATACCCTTCGTCTACTCCCATACCCGGTTTGGCAAGACATTGTAGGGGAGAGGTAGCCATTGCGATGTGAGCGCATACTTCAGCCGAACGAGAAGTCTCGTTGCATGTTCCACCCAGATAAGCTTCCATAGCATTGTTTTTGCAGAAGAGAACTGCTTCAATGGAGTTGTTTATGCCTCCTAAATCGGGTGTCTTGATCTGAATCATATGACCGGCTTTGTGCAGGGTGAAGTCTTTAATATCTTCTAGCGTATTGCACCATTCGTCGGCTACGATCTCTGTTTTAGAGCCTTTCTTTTCCAATAGTTCGCGCAGCGTACGCAACGCTTCTATCTGCGACTTTTTATCACCCATATCTACCGGGCCTTCAATGCGGAGTTTGAAAGGAGCAGCCTTCTTTTCCAACTGACTCATGTATTCGGCTATCTTTTCGAGATCATTGTTGAATACGATTCCCAGTGTACCGTATACGTCGATATGCATGATTGGATTATAACGATCGTTTGTTCTAAACTGGAGAATGCGATCGCGTAGCCATTCCACATAGGCCGCTAGCTTTTCCCCTTGGAGTCCGGTTTTCTCCTCCGGATGATTAAACAAGGCATGCGGCAGAACTTCCGCTTCTTTCATAATCATCTTATCGGCATTGTTGTAACGGTCGTCACCCGACTGGGTAAAGATCGCAATGGAGTGGTTGGACACCTGCGTGCCGTACTCTTCGGCAATGATTTGTGCCATGAGCTTATGCTTGCTTTTTGCTACCGCATCCAAACAGGCTTGCGTTACCCCGTAGCGGATAGCCGTGTGATAGTGTTTACCGGTCGATGGATTTTTAGCCTGATCGACGAGAGCGGCCAACTCCTTGAAAGAGTTAATTTCTTTACCTTTATATAAAGGAGCGATCTCTTTCTCGATTAATGGAATAAAATCTTTGGCGAGGAACAACGGGTCGCGTCCGCCGGCTCCTGAATATTGCACAGCAGCACAATCGCCGTGCGCAATGGCTCCGTTGTCAAGTATGAACAAGACAGAGATTGATTCGCCTGCCTGACGGACGGCTGTGAAGCCTCAGTCATTGGTTCGCCTATATAAAATGCACCGTCGTGTCCGGCGCCTGCCTTAATCGCTTTCTGATCGTCAAAGTAGAAACCTGTCTTACCTTGCGCACATACAACATCTATAATCTTCATAGCTTTTGTTTTTAAGTTTACATATTAATGGGGCCTGCCTACTAAGAACCCTTTACCTATCGCATATACATCGTCTACTACCATCTGGAAGTTGATCGGACGTTTTTCAAAGTCGGCTCTTTCCTGCAGCTTCTGTTTATGGAAGTCTTTTAAATCCTGCGTCAACGGAATGTTACCCGCATCCAGCAAGCGAACTGCTCCCAGATTGTCTCGGGCAGGCATTACCTTACCTGCATTGTAGCGGCTTGGTGCAAACGGTACATCGAGCACCCCGGCTTGAAACGCTGCAATTGTTCCCAACGCATAATCGCCCTTACCGAGTTCTTCGATTTTGTCGAGGATGCATTCCATCTCCCGCATGATAATATCACTTTCCATAATAACCGCCGGAATATCGATGAAGCTTTGGTCTTTCAGCATGGAAGTAAGCTGTTTGGTTGCCTTTAAGCCGGCAGCATTTGCTTCTTTAGTCGGTACCCCCATCGCCTCGTGTGGGGTCTTGACAATTACTTTAGTTGCTTTGGCGAGTACGGCAGCGGCCGCTCCCCATGAGATAACAGCAAATGATTTAGCTTCATCTTGTGGGAAACCTCCCATCCATTGGTGGAATACGGTTGTCACCCGAACATCTGAAAAACCGAACTTATCGAGGTATTTGCGGGTAACATACTCCAGCGAACGAATAGCTGCTACGTCCTGTATCAGATTTCCGCATTGTCCGTAACCAACGGTGAGATCTTTCACGCCTTGTGTGGCTGCCAGCAAAGATTCTACCACTGCTACCGCATTGGAGATACAGGGCGGAACAAGGGTTCCGGTTAGTGGGCCGAAAGGTTCGCGGTTAATCGAAATACCGGCTTCCTCGTATAGGCCGATCAATCGGTCGGTGTACTGCCAGTGGGCAATCGTTTTTTCTAAAGAATGATTCTTAGAATAAGGAATGTTGTAAGAAATGCCTCCTCCTTCATAAGAGGTAAAGCCACCGGCTATGGTGATTTCGGTGAGCAAGCGGGCGTCCGGAGTTCCATGACGTACTTGTACAGGCTTTTTTAAAACCGAAGTTACTTCACGACAAATGTCCACTCCATAGTTCACAGCCGGAAATCCGTTCAACATCGAACGTCCGGTCTCTTTACTCTTTGCGATTCCGTCTTCTGCTTCTTTGTAACGATTCAGACGGGTATAGCTGTCGATTGTGGTAGGCAGTAAGTCGGCCTCTCCCTCAGTCTCCAGGTATTGCAACAACTGGATATGCTCAGACGGTAGGGCGACTCCCGCCCGTGGCTGAATGAGTGTCACCTTCTCGGCTTTCGCTTTTGATAGTTTTTCACCGAAACGTTTTTCAGGCAAGATAGCCCGTTGATATTCTACGGCCTCGTCAAAGTTTACTGCTTTGCCGGTAGGCCATTGTTGAAGTACCTCTTCACGTTCTTTGAAGAAAGCATCCTTAGACAGTTTTTCATTTTTTAGAGTCATATTCACTTGGTTTTATTGTATTAGTTTAATTTCTTCTTTCATAAAATGCAGGGCGAGCTCAGGATCAACTGTACTGAGCAGTCCCATCGATGCGAAAATATATTTCTTATCCAGATAATATCGTGGCTTTTTGGGTTTCATCGAATGAAACTTCTGCGGATTGTATTTGGCTCCGTCCAATATAGCTTCGGGGTGTTTGCTGTTGACCAGGCTACCTCCGATGCCGATTATACGGTCTACATCGGATAAGTCTTTTCCGGTCATGACATAGATTTCACCCATAGGCGTGAACGAACGTTCGATAGAACCGCAATGTCGTTCGACAGCAATCTCGATTGCTTTCTTTGCCAGGAGTTCTTCTAACTGCTCCTCGGCACTGCCTGCCGCAGCTAGAGCGGAAGGATGCGCTATGCAGTGGGTCAACCAGTGCTGTATTTCTTCCTGCGAAAGTCCGCTTTCGGCTTCCAAGACTTGCGTTCCTGCCTCTTCGGACAATGCTTTCAAACTGTAACGCATGCCTAAGTCACCTTCTACCGTCCGTTTGCTGAACGGCTCGGGCAAACCTTTTATCAAAACGTTCTCTAATGTCGGGCTTCCTTCGGCCATCGAGTAAATATCGGTAGTTGCTCCTCCCAGGTCCGCGGCCATGAAATCGCCTATTCCCGGAGTCTTCGCTGTGCCTTTACTGAGTAATTCGCATGCGTTCATAACTGCGAGCGGAGTTGGAATTATATCATTGAATGACATCTTTTGTATGCCCGACAAGCCTTTCGCATCAATTATCTTCCGAATAAACACCTCTCGGATGCTTTGTTTGGCCGATGCTATGTTGAGCTTGTTGAATGTGGGCATTACATTGTCTGTCAGTACGTAATCTTTGCCTGAGTGAGCGAATATTTCCTCCAACTCGTGAGACGCGCTTTTATTGCCTGCTATTACTACAGTGAAATCCCAATCGATGGCACATAGTCGGCGGGCATTGGCAATGATTACCTCTTTATTTCCTCCGTCGGTACCTCCGCAAAGCAAAACAAGATCCGGCCGGATAGCGTAGATCTCATCTTGTTCTTGCTTGGAAATCTCAAAGGCATAGGTTTTTATTACTTTGGCTCCTGCACTGGAAGCAGCCATGCGTGCTGCTTTTGCCGTTAACTCCGGCACTAGGCCCAGAGCAACCATCTTTAAACCTCCTCCGGCACTGCTGCAACAAAGTAATTGGTCGTATCGGAATGTACCGATGCTAGCTTCCAACTGCGCCAAAGCTGTCCGGAAACCATGGATAATATCTGTATCGATGGTGGTAAACGCATTGGCGGTACCCAGAATGGTTGCGTGTTGCGTATCAATGGCCGTGAGCTTCGTATATGTACTGCCGAAGTCCGCAGTCAGAATTTTCATAATCAGGATAGAGCTAATATTTCTTTTAAATCGGCTATAGTTGTTTCGATAGCTGTTCCGGGTGGATATGCTTTGGTGAATCCCATTGCTAGAAAGCGTTTCTCTACATCAACGAAGTCTTGCTTACCAACTACTAGGTTGCCACCAACTAAAAGTGGAATGCTTTTTAAGCCCGCTTCGTCGCATTTCTCGCGAAGGCCGTTGCAGTCAATCTCGCCATGTCCATACAGCGAAGAAACGAGAATCACGTCTGCGTTTGTTTCGATTGCAGCTGCAATGTATTCTTCTTGTGAAACCATCACACCGAGATTTACAACATTGAAACCTTCTTTCTCTAATGCGTATGTGATAATTTTATTACCTACCGCATGCACGTCGGCACCAATTACGCCTGTTACAATCGTTTTCTTTTCCATGTGTTTTCTTTCTAAATTTAGTTAACTTTTTCCGAAACAGACAGCGTGTTCTGAAAGTATCGGATTAAGGTCGGAATTTAGAATAATGTCTGTGAATTTGAATTACATTATTTCCTTCCATAGCCTTGTTCGTACTACAAATGTAGGCCAAAATTTGAATTAAACATATTTATCCGTCGGAAAAAAGATCGATCGAGGTGTCGTTTTATTATTATCTGACTTTCAGTTAGTAAGGTAAATCTTAGACAAAATGTACTTTTGATTTTAACCTCTGGTTTTCTGTTTCACAAACTTCGTTTTATTGGTTTTTATGCATATTTATTCTATTTGCTTAAAAAGACCGAAAATAGATTGTTTTTAAACTATTTGTCGATCTTTTTATGAGATTTATGAGGATTGATCTAGTAATTAGGCTGCAATAAATAATTTATATGCTAAAAACGGTTGATGTTAATGATGGAATTAATAGGATAATTACAGTTAGTCTGTGATATAATGTTTACATGTTTTCGATTTGATCTCCTAGGGTTACTTGATGCTCTTCGAATAAAAGTGGCTGTCGGGAAATACATCTATAAAAAGGGAAGCGTACATGACTCTGTTTCATGCGGAGCTTGCGTAATTATCTTCCGCACGCCGGAACAATTGCTAATGTGTAATTGTTAAAAATGGGTGTGTTTTTATTGGTTTCGAAGTGAATCGGACGCCGTTTTACGAAGTAGGAGCATGTGATAGACGCTGATGTTTGAAAGATAAAACCGAAAAAAGATGAAAAAAGAGAGAAACGTATTGCATCGAGATTGGCACTCAATGGAGATAGGACGTGTTTTAGGCTTGTTAGGCACCAATGTTATAAAAGGATTGACTGAAACAGAGGCAGGAGCACGCTTGCATGAGTTTGGTGAAAACATACTTCCTGAGAAGAAGAAAGAGAGTAAACTAATACGCTTCTTCAGACATTTTAATGATGTTTTGATCTATATATTGCTGGTGGCAGCCGTGGTTACAGTGCTGCTGGGGCATTGGGCCGATACGGTTGTTATTGTAGTTGTTGCGGTGATAAACGCTTGCATAGGCTATTTTCAGGAAGGAAAAGCTGAAAAGGCATTGGAGGATATTAAGAAAATGCTTTCTCATACCGCGCAAGTAATTCGAGAAGGTAAACGCATAGAGATAGGGGCTTCCCATCTCGCAGTCGGTGATTTGGTAATGCTTCATCCGGGGGATAAAGTGCCGGCGGACTTACGGTTGATCAAAGCCGATAATTTGCGAATTGAAGAATCTGCTCTGACCGGGGAATCTTTGCCTTCTCAGAAAAGGACTTCCGTCCTATCGATTGAAACACCGCTAGGCGATAGAAGTAACATGGCTTTCTCTACTACAACCGTCAGTGCGGGAACCGGGATGGGGGTGGTAGTTGCCACGGGACAGCAAACGGAGATTGGCAAAATTAACCGCCTGATGTCCGAGTTGCAACCAATTACGACACCTTTGCTGCGACAGACGGCACGTTTTGGCAAATCTGTTTCGTTAGTTATTATCATTATAGCGGTACTCGTTTTTGTTTTCGGCTATTTCTTCAGAGATTACAGTGTCGGCGAATTATTAATGTCTGTAATCGGTCTTACTGTAGCGGCCATTCCGGAAGGACTCCCCGCCATTCTATCTATCATTCTTGCTATCGGTGTGCAAAATATGGCAAAGCGTAAGGCGATCATACGTACCTTGCCTTCGGTAGAAACGCTTGGTTCGGTCGCTGTTATCTGTTCGGATAAAACGGGCACGTTGACAAAGAACGAGATGACTGTGAAAACTCTGGTAACAAGTGATGCACGCTTTGAAGTAACCGGAACGGGTTATTCTCCCTACGGTGAGGTATTGCGGGATGAGGCTATTGTTGATTTCACGGCCGAACCTGTACTCGAGACTCTCATCGGCTGTTTCTATATCTGCAATGAGGCATCGTTAGGCAAAAATGATGAGGACAATTGGTATGTGAAGGGCGATCCTACCGAAGGGGCCTTGATAACCCTGTATGAGAAAGTGCCCGTCGACCATCATGAAACGGAGCGATTGGCGACCGTTCCTTTTGATTCGGAATATAAGTATATGGCAACCTTGGCAGAAGCCGGCAATAAGAATGTGGTATATATAAAAGGTGCACCCGATCGTTTGTTCGATATGGCCGAGCAGGAAAAAGGAGCATATGGAACCCAAACATTCGATCGTTCGTATTGGGAAGAGCGTATCGTTGAATTGGCGGGACAAGGACAGCGCGTAATCGGGGCCGCCTATAAGTTTGTAGATAAAGAGAAGACCGATTTGTCACATGATGATCTTCATCATGGAATTGTCTTTTTGGGGCTGGCGGGTATTATCGATCCACCTCGTGAAGAAGCTATTGAAGCTATTAAGCAGTGTGCGGAAGCGGGGATACGGGTGAAGATGATAACAGGCGATCACATTGAAACAGCTAAGTCGATCGGACTTGAGATGGGAATTGGTGATGGCGTAAAAGCGTTGGAAGGTAAAATAATTGAGGTGATGAGTGATGAGGAGTTGGAATCTGTCGCGGTCGAATACGATATTTTTGCCCGTACAAGTCCTGAACATAAACTCCGTCTGGTGAAAGCACTTCAGGCGCGTAATATTATTTGTGCAATGACAGGCGATGGAGTCAATGACGCACCGGCTTTGAAGAAAGCGGATGTTGGCATTGCCATGGGTATAAAAGGTACCGAAGTGGCTAAAGATGCTGCGGAGATGGTGCTCGCTGATGATAACTTTTCTACGATAGCCGCTGCTGTGGAAGAAGGGCGGCGGGTGTATGATAACTTAAAGAAAACGATCTTGTTTATCTTGCCGACCAATGGAGCGGAGAGTTTTCTGATTATAGCAAGTATTCTTTTCGGTACCCTGATGCCGCTTACCCCGATTCAGATATTGTGGGTGAACATGGTGACCTCGGTTACTATATCTTTGGCGCTTGCCTTCGAGAAACTGGAACCGGACACGATGAAGCGTCCTCCGCGTGCCAGCCGGACACCTTTGCTGGATGGGTACTTTATCTGGCGTATTCTGTTTGTTTCGATTTTGATAGGTGGAGGAACGTTGCTATTGAATCTTTATCTCCTGAATAGTGGTGTAGACGAAATGACGGTGCGAACGGTCACCATTCAGACGATTGTTATCACGCAGATGTTTCACCTTTATAATAGCCGTAGCATTCGCCGCTCCGCTTTTTGTGGAGACTTCTGGGGAAACAAAGCAGTCTTTGTTGTTTCCGCCTTGCTGATATTATTGCAACTATCCATAACCTACCTACCGTTTATGAATCAGGTATTCGGCACTGTTGCACTTCCGGTTTCATACTGGCTGTATCCGTTTATTTTTGGTTTCCTCATCTTTGTTGTTGTGGAGATCGAAAAGTGGGTGATGAGGCTACTTGATAGCAAACGAATTTGAAATTAAAACTTTGGGAGAAGGAGGAATCTTCGTCGATTTCGGTCAAGCCTGCTTGTTTAAAGAGATAATTCCATTGGGTATTCAGAATAAACGATTACTCGTTTTAAGTAAACTGAGTGCTTGGATTAGGCAACTTAAGTAGTTGAGTGAGGTAAACCCAGTAGTAGGTCGAGGTAACTTAAGTACTGGGGCTGAGTAACTGAAAATTTTGATTAAGGTTACTTGAGTTTCAGACTATTAATAGCTTGGTCTTGAACTATTAATAGTTCAAGACCAAGCTATTAATACCCGAGGAGTTAGCAACAATAGGCCGATTCCTGATTCTATAAAACAAAGGAATACAACTAGAATCCGGCTTCTTCTGTCGTGTTTAAGCCATACTTTCCCCTTGAGTGAATAAGAAGAATCAGCAGAAACTGTACCTTATATATAGGGACTATCTAAATGATGTTTACCGCTCCAGATACTTTTTAAAATGTCTGCCGGTAAGTGAGACATTATGCTCCGGCAGTGCATTGGGTAGACCTTCGAAAAGGACTTTACCTCCATCTTTGCCTGCACCCGGACCGATGTCGATTATCCAGTCCGCCTGACTGATAATGTCCATATTGTGCTCGATAATTATAATTGTATTCCGGTTGTTGACCAGTTTATCAAACAGCTTGCTAAGCTTGGCTATGTCCGAACCATGCAAACCTGTAGTCGGTTCGTCGAACACATAGATGTTGCCCTTTCTGCCCAACTCATTAGCTAACTTTAACCGCTGTCTTTCTCCGCCGGAAAAAGTATCGAGTGACTGTCCTACCGTGATGTAGTCCAAGCCGACTCCGCACAGACGCCGGAGTGGCTCTGTTATCTCCCGTTCCTGAAAGAAGTGTGAAGCTTCGCTAATTGTCATGCCAAGTATGTCGGTGATATTTTTGCCATACAGTTTATAGGGCAATACTTCGGGCTTGTACCCGCTACCTCCACAGTGTTCGCAACGGATTTCGACCGAATCCAGGAAAGCCAGATCGGTAGCAATGTATCCTAATCCTTTGCATTCGGGACAAGCTCCATCGGAATTGCTGCTGAACAGAGACTGCTTCACGCGATTCTCCTTGGCAAATACGGTTCGGATAATATCTAATATGCCGGTGTATGTAGCAATGTTGGAACGTTTACTACCACGCAATGCAGTCTGATCTATCAATACAATGTCTTTGTTTCTTTGAATGAGCGACTTTACCAGCGAACTTTTACCTGAACCGGCCACGCCTGTTATTACGGTCAGTACCTCTTTGGGTATTTGTACCGATACATCTTTCAGGTTATGAAATGTGATGTGATCAACGGTCAACATTCCCTTTCCTTTCCGGAAGTTGGACTTGAGTTGATTGTTGCGCATTAAATAGTTACCGGTTAAGGTGCCCGATGTCCGCAGTCCGTTCAGATTACCTTCGTAAACAATATTCCCGCCATGCTTACCGGCACCGATGCCCATATCTACCACATGGTCGGCAATGTCTATTACATCCGGATCATGCTCGATAATTAGCACTGTGTTTCCTTTGTCCCGTAGGTCGATTAACAGCTTATTAAGTTTCTGTACGTCGTTGGGATGCAGGCCTACGCTGGGTTCGTCGAATATGTAAGTCAGATCGGTTAGGCTACTTCCTAAATGACGGACAAGCTTAACTCGTTGTGCTTCACCGCCTGATAAAGAAGCGGTTTGCCTGTCTAATGTCAGGTAGCCCAGTCCGATAGCCAATAAGTTTTGCAGGCTTTTCTGGATGGACTCTATCAAGGGTTGCACCGAATCAACTTGTATGGTTTTGATAAAAGCCAGTAACTCGTCTATTTGCATGCGGCAACAGTCGGCTATATTCTTGCCATCGATCCGGCATGCCAATACTTTTGCGTTTAAGCGTGCTCCGTTGCATAGCGGACATGTACTTTGTTTGACTACTTCTTTGAATCGGGCTGCATGTTTCTCGCTGACTGCCTTCGCATCTTTATTGAAAAATGAACGCTCAAACCGTGGGAATACTCCTTCATACGTACCTGTCTTGGGAAATCGGGGATCCGGATTCGTCAACTTCAGATTATCCGCATCCATCAGGTTGTGCCATTCCTCTTCGCTATAGTCTTTTATCTTCTTGTCATTATCGAAAAGTCCCGAATACACATAGCGGGTCCATCGCCATCCGCCTACTTCAAAACTAGGGAATCGGATTGCGCCTTCGTTTAGTGACTTCTCTTTGTCTATCAATTCGTCAACGTCTACCGCATTTACTTTTCCGAGTCCTTCGCAGCGTGGGCACATTCCCGCAGGATTGTTGAACGAGAAAGCTGTGGAGTGTCCTGCAAATGGTTGCCCGATTCGGGAGAATAAAAGTCGGAGTAGGGAATAGATATCGGTAACTGTACCTACGGTCGAACGCGCATTGCCTTCGATCCGTTTCTGATTGACAATAATGGCCACCGATAAGTTTTCGATGCTGTCGACATCCGGCTTACCGTATTGTTGCAATCGATGGCGGATGAAGCTGTCGTACGTTTCATTCAGCAAGCGTTGCGATTCGGCCGCTATGGTTTCAAATACCAGTGAGGATTTACCCGAGCCGGATACACCGGTGAATAGTGTGATCTTCTTTTTAGGGATTGTGACTGATATGTTTTTTAAATTATTCTCTCTCGCTCCTCTGACTATTATTACCTCTTTGCTCATAAGACATGCTCTTGGTTTGATGCAAAAGTAGAGCTTCTCTATGAGGTAGGCAATAAGTGATAAATTTATCACTCGGTGATCTTTTTATCGCTATTTGAATGATAATTAATTAACTTTGCAGACTAACAGGTTAGGAGGGAAATTTATTATGTATGTAAAGAAGAACCCGATGGATTATGCCGGTTGTCCGGTACGAATTGCTATAGATATCCTATCGTCCAGTTGGAATGCGTGGTTGCTTTCGGAAATAAACAAAGGAGTGGTGCGCCCCTGCGATTTGCAACGAAGCATAAGTGTTGCACCCCGGAGAGTTTTGACCAAGCAATTGGGCGAGCTGGAGAAAATGGGCATCTTGGAGAAAAAGGTCTACCCCGGCTTGCCGTTGAAAGTCGAGTACTACCTCACGGAGGCAGGGGAAGGATTGATTCAAATCTTGGATCAGCTTGAAGCGTGGGGCGGTAAATATCAAGATGATTTTGTGAATAAAACCGCTGGGATATAGTATCGCTCGTTTTTACGTACAGGTTTTTTCAAGTATGTCTTGGAAATCGGACAAGCGTTCGATGAGTTCACCGACTTACCTATACAGCTTGTATTGATTCCTGAATTTAAGATAGAATGGGGCTGCGAATATCAGCATTGCCGTCCAACCGATAACACAAGAGTAGGCGATTCCGTTTATTCCCAGCGTAGGTGAAAGAAGGTACGTGAATACAACCCTCAATGAAGTCTGAATGAGTGTACCAATCAGTGTGAGGTTCATATTGCCCATTCCTCTGAAAAAGCCCTGTACTCCATTGGTAAATGCCGGAAGAATGTAGAAGAAAGCCATCAAACCCAGGTATTGCGAGCCTAATGCGATGATATCACCGCTGCCTTCTTCTGTTACGAACATCCTCATGATCGGTTCTTTGAGTAGGAGAACAGTAGCACAGATCAACATCCAATAGATAACTTCGATCACCATTCCGTTTTTAAATCCATTCAAGATGCGATTGTATTTCTTTGCCCCTCTGTTCTGGGCTACGAATGTGGTGATTCCGTGTGAGACGCTTTGTTGTGGAGTAAAGGCGAAATCGTCGATGCGGCTTACTGCATTGAAGGCAGCTATCATATCTACTCCGTGTAAATTGACTGCACCCTGTATCAATAGTTTGCCTATGGGTTGGCAGGATTGTTGCAAAGCCGTAATGCTACCATACCCCAATGTCTTTTTCAACAGTGCCCGGTCGATTCTAAACTCCGAGTATCGCACTTGCAGTATCGGAATCTTCTTGTAGACATAAGCCACACAGAGCAGGGCTGAAACTGCTTCGGCTATTACGGTAGTTGTTGCAGAGCAGACAATGCCAAAATTCAGGCCTCCGATAAATATCAGGTCGAGTACGGCATTGAGGGTGGCTGCGAAAGCCAAAAACTTCAAAGGAGTTTTGGAGTCGCCAATACTCTTGAGCGCAGCGGCTATTGAGTTATAGAAATAAGTAAAGGGGATTCCTAGGTATATTATTCGCAAATAAGTAGTCGCCATATCAAGAATTTCGGCCGGTGTGTTGAATAGTTCCAAGAATGGCCTGGCGGTGATAACGCCTATCAGCGTAAGTACCAACGAAAAGAATAGGCCGAAAACAGAGGTTGTAGCCATTTCTTTTTTGAGCATCTTGTAGTCTTTGGCTCCGAAAAACTCGCTCATAATGACGGAAGCTCCGATGCAAATACCCGATATGCCTAATATCAATATATTGGCTATAGGGGCGGTTGCTCCCACGGCAGCCAAAGCCTCTTTTCCGATGAAACGACCTACTATAATGGAATCCAGCGTGTTGTAAGTCAGCTGAAATAGATTTCCCAAAATCAAAGGAATGGAATATGTTACCAGCTGCCTGGATATTTTCCCTTCCGTCATGTGCATTATTGCCATCCTATAAGTTTAAAACAATCGTTGTCTCGTCCTGAAAACGGTGCGATAAGTGGGTGCAAAAGTACTATTTTCTATAATAAATCCGACTTTTGCTCTGTTAAATAACACTGAGTTTATTTATTTTATAAAAGCGAAGTAATACTGCGGCAACGGTGGATTGATTCTGGTTTTTAAGCTGCGTGGTTCTATCTTTTTCTGTATGTTTGTGTCATGAAAAGAAAGACGATGCGTACTTCTTTTGAAACCTTGGTTGAAAACGATTGGAGGTGTCCATCGGGAGATACAAGGGGAAACTTATTATTTACTAATCTTTAATATTGCGTAATGACAAAATTAGAAGAATACTATTCAAAGCAGCCGGAGCCGGTACAAGGGAGCCTGCTTGCGCTAAAGCATATAATTATGAGTGTAGATAAAGAGATAACTCATACGCGGGTTTTTCAAATTCCATTCTTCTTATACAAAGGCTGGAGGTTGGCCTTCCTACAGGTTTACGGGAAAAAGATCATGTTCTCAATCGTGATTGATCGATGTTTGCAACCTGCCACTAAAGGTCATAAGCGTAGAGATGGTATGGGAGCTACATTCATGCTTGATTCCAACAAAGACCTTCCCATTGATGATATACTGCGTAGCCTTCGCGAACAAATTGCATGCTATGATAAGGTCGGTGTTAAGGTAGAATAGTTACTTTTTTTATTGTTTTGTAATAAACAGGCTTTTATCTCCGACTATATAAGAAAACCAACGAATGTATGGAGCATTTACAAAAGGAGTTTCTCAAGATACTTGCGGATTATCAAGGCATAATCCATAAAGTGAACCTGATTTACTTTAGGTCGGAACCGGATAAGCAAGATAATTTTCAGGAAATAGTGTATCAATTGTGGCGATCTTTCCCTACATTGAAGGGTCGGGATAAATTAGCTCATGGATTTATGCGGTTGCAATCAATACTTCAATATCCAAAATAAGAAAAGATAGCAAACTTAAGTATTGTGATTCAATTCCGGATTTTATTGCAGCTGAGCAAAGTGAATCTAATGAGAATTATCATAAGCTAGTGGAAGCATTGTATCGGTTGAATGAGGTCGATAAGTCTATCATGTTGTTGTATCTGGAAGACTATAGTTATGAGGAAATCTCGGATATTGTAGGTATTAGTGCCTCAAATGTAGGTGTGAAGATACATCGTTTGAAAGTTCAATTACAAAAACAATTAAATAACTAAAGGTATGAAAGAGAGTAATATAAAAGAACTGTGGAAATCGGGTACGGATTCAAATACTAAATCCTACTCTGATTCTGAATTGAATGAAATCATTGTAAGAACTGCTAAGAAGTCAATGAAAGCAGTCCAACTGGATGGCGTATTTCAATACGTTGTAATTGCAGTTGTAGTTTATTTAATCTTCACATTACTTTTTCGTAATAATAGTCTTGAAATGAAGCTGCTGGATTTTGCCGGACTTACTATTTTGCTTCTATGTGCTTTCTTCTGGAAACGTTCGGACTATAAGATGGGTACATACAAATGTGATATGCCTGTTAAAGAGTGGTTGGAATATCGTATCAATGAGCTGAATAAAACCGTTTACAGAAAAAAGAAATACAACAGACTTATTATCTGCCTGTCACTTCTTTTAGGCTTTGGGTTTCATGTGGTGCAGCAAATGCTAGTAAAAGCTCCTTTTAATCCCATACTTTCAGGTTCTATCTTCATCGCACTTGCCATCTTCTGTGTATTTATAACCCGCTCCCTGAATGGGAAATACCGGAAAACACGCGATGAGCTCAAAGAACTGTACCGGCAATTTGAAGAATCAAACTAAGCTCTCAATTTGAACCGGTACGAAGTGTTTAGCCAATGAACGTTCTATAAGATGAATACGGACTTGGGGTGGGGTTAATAACCATAACTCCCATCCAACAAGATCAGCTCGATCCGTTCATCGTCAAATTGCCCCTGAATAACACTGAGGTAATTACATATTTTGGTTTTCGATTTGCAGTCTACGCAAGTGCCGGCCTTGATGCAGGGATTCTTCTTCTGCAGGCGAACATTATCGAGTGGAGCGGCAATGTTTCTGATTCTTTCAATCGCAGCGTCATGATCGGCCACGATTTTGTTGACTCCTGCTATGAGGAAGACCTTTCGGGGCCCGTATATGATAGGAGCTACCCGAGTTCCGTTACCATCCATATTGAATAGTTTGCCATCCATGCTAATCGCATTCACGCTGCTAATGAAGAAGTCCGCATTGAAATTATCCAAATAAAGCTTCCGCTTCTCTTCTTTGCTCAAGTTCTCGCGATACTTATCCAGCAAACGATACTGTCCCGTCCGGAGTAGGTGATAAACTCCCGTCTCTTCCAATGTGACGGAATCACCTACACCAACGACACTATCTACGGGAATCTGTTCTTTCAAGAAGTCGATTAATTGCTCCTTGTCTTTTAATAACGTTGTTTTTATTCTATTTCTCAGCAGTGCTTTGATCAGCATATTTATCTCCATACAGGCAGTTTTTACGTTGCAAAGATATAAAAAGCAATCTGTCTTTGCCCGCAATTCGGAGAATGAAATAAACAATCCTCTCTTCTTTTATGCTGAACAAGTTATTCAAGAACTCTTTTGTAAGAGCGATATCCGTAGATGGATACCACGACAAAGCATATGAATGGGAGTATGAAAGATAAGTTCACAGCCGGCATATCAAATACTTCCTTCATATCGATGATTTTTGCTTGTAAAGGTGGCAATACAGAGCCACCGAGGATAGCCATAATTAGTCCGGCAGCACCGAACTTGGCGTCGTCTCCCAGCCTTTTAAGGCAATTCCATAAATTGTGGGGAACATTAAAGACATACAAGCTGAGATAGCAACCAAACAATATAGCCCCCAGATGTCGTGGAATACGATGGTTCCAACACAAAGAAAACCTCCAGCAATGGCTAAAATCATTAATAGCTTGCCGGCATTGAGGTAGCGCAAGATGAAAGTACAAATGAAGCGGCTGATGCAGAAGATTACCATGGCAACAATGTTGTATTCCTGAGAAAGAATCTCCGCACTTTTCTCGTCCATACCTTGTTCCATAAACAAACGCGTACCATATTGAATGATGAATGTCCAGCACATGATTTGTGCGCCTACATAAAAGAATTGCGCAATAATACCTTCCCGGTAATTGTGGATGGAGAAAATACGTTTGATCGTCGGTATGAAATTAATGCTGTGCGACTGGTCTCCATTCTTAGGCATTTTGCTGAAGTAAATCAGTAGGAACATCAGCAGGATAACCAAACCAATACTCAGATAGGGGGCAATCAGCGTGGATAGATCCGCCTCTTTAATCACTTGGAATTCGGCATCATTGAGTTCGTGCCGGGAAGCTGTATCCAATGGGTTGAGCCGTGCCAGAATAAAGTTCTTGGCGACAAACATGCCCAACAACGCGCCCATCGGGTTGAATGACTGAGCAAGGTTTAGTCTCCGGGTTGCGGTTTCTTCCGATCCCATGGACAAAATATAAGGGTTGGCACTTGTCTCGAGAAAAGAAAGTCCGCAAGTCAAAATGAAGTAAGCCAGCAGGAACGGATAATACTCGCCTGTCATCTTAGCGGGAAGGAAAGAAAGCGCTCCGATGGTATAAAGAGCAAGCCCTAATAGGATTCCGGCTTTGTATGAGTATTTGCGAATAAAGATTGCGGCGGGAAATGCCATAGCAAAATATCCTCCGTAGAATGCAACCATGACCAGAGTGCCATCAGTAGTGCTCATGCGAAATATCTTCGAGAAAGCTTTTACCATCGGATTGGTAATGTCATTGGCGAATCCCCATAAGGCAAAGCAGCTGGTAATCAGGATGAAAGGCAGCACATAGCTGATTCCGTCTTTATGTAGGATTGATTTGTTAGTGTCTTTCATTGTTCTTTGTTTAATTGTTAACTAATAGGGGATGCTCGGCTTTTCGCCGCCCACTTGGCAAGATGTTCATGGTATGAGGTATTTAAAAGGTATTGTTTGCGATTGGTAGGGACAAGATTCTACCCCTGTCCCTACCAAGTTGTTATTTGTAAATCGGGCCGTAAGTTGTGCAAGCACGATAGTCGGCTCCTTCTTTATCCATTCCGAAAGCGTTCCAAGTAGCAGGGCGGAAGATTTTTTCTTCTTCCACATTGTGCATACAAACCGGAATGCGGAGAATGGAGGCCATTGTTATCAGATCCGCTCCGATATGGCCGTAGCTGATTGCTCCATGATTAGCGCCCCAGTTGTTCATCACAGCATAAACATCTTTGAAAGCGGATTTGTCATTTAAGCGAGGTACGAACCAGGTGGTCGGCCACGTGCGGTCGGTGCGTTCATCGAGTAATTTATGGATTTCGGATTCAATTTCCACAGTCCATCCTTCCGCTATTTGGAGTACAGGACCTAAACCTTTGACCAGATTCAGACGCATCATCGTTACCGGCATACCACCTTTGCTAAGGAAGTTAGATGAGAAACCACCTCCACGGAAATAATCACGATTAGCCGGATACCAAGTTGTAGCTTCCAGACAATCTTCTACTTCCTTTTCGTTTATTTCCCAGAAAGGTTTCATTATCGGTTGGTTATTTTGCGTTTGGCAACCAGTTCCATCCAAAGTTGTTGCACCTGAGTTGATAAGATGGATAATGCCGTTAGCAGCCTGTCCGGTTAATTTCTTGCCGGTAACACGTTCTACAGCTTCGGGACTCCAGTAAGTCCGTACGTCTGAGAATATTTGGGCTCTGTTTGTAAGCAAGTGCCCGAACAACATACTCACGCCATTGCACGCGTCGTTTTCGGTTGCCACTACGTAGGCTTCGCGAATCCCGTTCCAATCGAAAGATGTATTCAGCAAAGCTTCCGAGAAGTCGCCATTCGGATAGAAGTCTGTCCATTGGCGTTGCCCTTGGAAGCCGGCTGCGATGGCGTTGTGTCCTAAGGCTTCTTCTTTAAATCCCATTTCACGGAGTTTCGGATTCCCCTGCATCAGGTCGCGCATGATGATTGTCATTTTTACGACAAACTCCCAGTCTGCGTCCTTTGCCTCACGAGTCTTTGTTTTAGCGGGTTGATTGAAGTCGGTTCCCTCATTCTTCGTGCAATGTTTTTTTGTCCAAGCCATTGCTTTGGCATATTCTTCTTTATCGTAAATACCTTCGCTCATGCGGCGGATAATCTCTGTCGAGTCTACCGACTCGTTGCGCATGCCCAGATACTCCTGAAAGAAGTCGGGGTTGACAATCGAACCTGCAATACCCATCGATACGCTACCTATCGACAGATAAGATTTTCCTCTCATGGTTGCAACAGCTTGTGCGGAACGAGCAAAGCGAAGAAGCTTTTCGGCCACATCTGCAGGAATAGAGTTGTCGGCTAGATCTTGCACATCGCGACCGTAAATACCGAAAGCCGGCAATCCTTTTTGGGCATGCCCGGCAAGAACAGCAGCCAGATAAACAGCTCCGGGACGTTCTGTGCCATTGAATCCCCAAACGGCTTTCGGATAGTGTGGGTTCATATCCATTGTTTCTGCTCCGTAGCACCAGCACGAGGTGACGGTAATTGTGGAACCTACGTTCTCGCGTTCGAACTTCTCAGCACAAGCGGCACTCTCGGGAACACGCCCGATTGTTGAATCCGCTATGACGCACTCAACCGGTGAGCCATCTCCATTTTTAAGATTAGAACTGATTAAGTTAGCAACGGCTTTTGCCAATGCCATTGTTTTTTCTTCTAGACTTTCACGAACGCCACCTTGACGGCCATCGATTGTAGGACGAATCCCGATTTTCGGATACTTTTTCATAATTGTTGTTTTTAAAGTTGTTTATGTTTAAGTTGATTTCTCTTTGCTTTACTATGCTGAGCTGTGCTGATTTAAGGGCGTAGAAAAAGCTACAATGAGTTTCTCAAACGTACTTCGGTCGGTAAGTACTCCCGAACGGGCTTGCCGAATAAAACGAATTCGGCAGCACGGGCGCCTACTTTATCCCAATCAATGCTTAGCGAGGTTATTCCGTCATCAATAACTTCATAAGATGGAATATCATTGTACGCCAATAGCCCGAAATCTTTGCCACACTTCAATCCTTGCGCACGTCCTTGCTTGATAATGTTTACTACATCTTGTTGCTTAATGACAATATACACATCGCCTCTTTCGATCGATTCGCCTACCTCTTCTTTTACTTCGTAAAGAAAGTGATTGTCTATGCAAAACTTATGGAAATACTCTTTCGTACTTTGCGGATGGTAGGACCCTTTGGGGAATATCATAACCAGGCGCTTGTATGTACGCAATTGTTCATCTAGCTGTGTCAATGCATCGTAGAATGATTGATCGAAGTCCTGACATAGATAAGAATATGAGGCTTTGTCGAATTTACCAAAGTCGAGTAAAAGAAGTTTGGAACTGTCAATACGTGAAAGGTTCCGGCTAAACTTCTCATTGTGGAAGTTCATCACGATGTATTTGTTATACCGTCCTATCGATTCGCGAATGATCGTATTAAAAAGTCGTTCGTTGTATTGATGGAACAAGAGGTCTACTTTATAGTTAATAGAAAGCCCTTTGATGAAACTGTTGTAAAGTGCATCTTTAAAGGGGGTGTATTCATCGAGTAGTAATAGTACATTGGTCAACTTGTTCGTCACATAATAGCCTTTACCGGGAGTAGAATCAATAAGTCCCCGTTTGCGTAAATCTAAGAAAGCTTTGAAAACCGTATCTCTCGAGACTGCATATTTGGCACTCAGCTGATTGATCGATGGAAGAGGATCTCCGGCTCTGTATTCATTCATGGAGATGGCTTGTCCCAATGTATCTGCCAATTGCTTAACCTTAGTAGTTTGTTGTCCGAAAATTAACTTCATGCTTTTCCTGTTTTTCTTAGATAATGTGCAGCCGGTAACTGTGCTGAACTATTCTGGTGTAAAGAAGGGTAATTAATTTGGAATTAAGTAGTTATTACCCTATGTTTTAGAACATCTTCTGCATAATTATCTGGAATTACCGTTCCAATCTCAATCTTTGGCATGCAAACAGGAGGCCGTATACACTACTGAACGGCTTATTAAAGATACGTACGATATGCACGTGTCTTCCGGTTATTTGTCAAGGGACTGAGCAAATACATATTGTGCCCGTACAGAGCGTTTACCCGGTAGGCGTTTCTTAAAGATGTTTTGCAAGTTCTCGTCTACAAAACAAGCTTTCTGGTTGTCGGACAATTGTATGTTGAGCATATTGATCAGACTACGGCGTAGATCGGGATCGAGTATCGGAGTCACAGCTTCGATGCGACGATAGAGGTTGCGACGCATCCAATCCGGTGACCCGAGGAAGAGTTTCGGCTTGCCGTTATTGCCGAAGTAGCAGATACGGGCATGCTCCAGGAAACTATCCACAATGCGGGTGACACGAATGTTGCGACTGTAAGGCTGATTGGGTATCAGGCAACAGATTCCACGAACAATCAGGTCGATCTGTACACCGTGTTCAGAAGCCTCGTAGAGCCGGTTGATCATGGCGGGGTCTTGCAAGGCGTTCATCTTTAGAATGATTCGTCCCTCTTTTCCCTGATCAGCCAGTTCTATTTCGTGATCGATCAGTAGGTTTAGTTTTGTGATTAGGTTGAAACGAGCCACAAGTAGCTTCTTAAAAGTCGGCTTTCCTTTACCCTGTAAGGTTCGGAATAGATTATGAAGATCGTTTACGATGTCTTTGTGACAGGTGAAAAGTCCACAATCCGCATATTGCGTGGCTGTCTTTTCGTTGAAATTACCGGTGCTGATGTAAGCGAAGCTGGGAGCTCTCTTACCGTTTGTTCCCCGACGCCGAACAAGAGCCACCTTGGCGTGTACTTTCAGTCCCGGAATGCTGTAGATAATCTTAATTCCGGCGGCCTGCATCATTTCGGCGGTAGAGAGATTGTTCTCTTCATCAAACCGTGCTTTCAGTTCAACGAAAACCGTCACCTTTTTGCCGTTCTGAGCAGCCGCTATCAAAGTATTGATTACTGCCGAATTCTCTGCAACACGGTATTGAGTCAGCATGATTTCACGAGTCGAAGGGTCATGCACAGCTTCATAGAGGAAATGAATGAAGTGTTCGAAAGAGTGATATGGATAGTATAGAAGCAGATCTTTTCGAATCACGTACGAAAAAATAGATTCTTTTTCATCCAGACAACTCAGCTTTATCGGTTTCGGCTTTTCAATCATGCGAAGTTTCTTGTTCGGATTGGGTAGCCGGATTAAATCTTCCAGGTTGAGGTGATGATCGCCGAGTATTATCTCTTCCCGTTCTATTTTGAAAGCATCTATGAGGAAGTCGAGGAAATCTTGTGGCATAGCTCGGTCATGTACAAAACGACAGACAGCTCCTATCTTGCGCTTTTTCACCTTTTGCTTCACCTGTTCCACCAAATCCGCACTATTAGCGGTATCTTCAATTAGAATATCAGCATCCCGCGAGATCTTAATGCTGTAACTCGATTCGACTTCGTATCCCGGGAAGATAAGACTGAGATTTGCTTTGATAATATCTTCGAGATACATCAGGTAGTAATTGTCTCCGTGAGGCGGCAGGTTGATGAAACGAGGGAGTTTTGCGTAAGGTTGCTTCATCACAAAATACGAAGGAACTCTCTTCGCGTCACCTTTCAGGTAGACACGTATGGCCAGATAGAGGCGATTGTCTCGCAGGAACGAGATAATCCGGTCTTTGGCCACGGGAACAGGTTGGAGGTAAGGAAAGATCTCCTCCTTGAAGAATTTCTTGATGAACGATCGGTGGAACGGTTCTACATATTGGCTCTGGTAGAATATGATATGATTCTTACGGAGAGCAGGTATAATCTTTTCTTCGTATATACGTACGCGATCACTTAATTGGCGGGTTACTTCTTGATTTATATCCTCCACCAATCGACGGGCGGAGGATACACTCTCTTCATCACTTCGGGTCACTCCCGATGCTACGGCTTTGTGATCGGCTACCCGAACTTTGTAAAATTCCTCCAGGTTTGAAGAGTAGATAGCGATGAAATTGATACGCTCATACAGGGGGAGGCGTTCATCTAACGCCTCTAAAAGCACTCGGTAATTGAATGAGAGCCAACTGATATCCCTTTTGAAATAATCATATTTGTGTTCCATGCACGCCAAGATTTCCCCAAATATAGTACCTTTGCAGGATTAAGCAAAAAAAAATGATAAGAATCGGATTATTATCGGATACACATAGCTTCTGGGATGAGAAATACCTGACGTATTTTGAGCCTTGTGATGAGATTTGGCATGCCGGAGATATTGGCTCGGTCGAGGTTGCTCAGAAGTTGGCGGATTTTCGCACATTGCGTGCGGTCTATGGCAATATCGACGGACAGGAAATACGAAAAATGTACCTCAGGTCAATCGGTTCACCGTCGAAGGGGCCGAAGTGCTGATCAAGCATATCGGGGGATATCCCGGGAGGTATGATCCATCCATCGTGGGCAGCCTGATGGCCCGTCCGCCAAAGCTATTTATCAGCGGGCACTCCCATATCTTGAAGGTGAAGTTCGACAAGACGCTGGGGATGTTGCATATCAATCCCGGAGCAGCAGGAATGTCCGGTTTCCACAAAGTGCGGACGCTGGTTCGGTTTGTGATCGATCAGGGAGAATTTAAAGATTTGGAAGTGATCGAATTGGCCGACTAACGATCTTATAAACTATACTTAATGATCCTAACACGAATAACAGATAGTAAACACGCGGATGTGGAGGCACTTGTGACATTGCACAGAGCCGAGTTCTCCGAGTATGAGCGTTTTCAACATAGGCGTCTTCTGTACAACCTGATTGATGGAGCGCAGAATATGTATTTTCATTCGGTCTTTGAAGGTGATAAACTGGCCGGCTTCTTTATTTACTGGGATCTTGACGATGCTTACTATATTCATTTTATCGCGATCTTTCCCGAGATGCGGAATCACAAGATCGGCCAGAAGATACTTGACTGGGTAGCCGGTAACCTCCATAAACCGGTCTTTCTGGAGGTAGATATCCCCTTTGACGAGATAACCCAAAGAAGACTCGGTTTTTATAAACGCAATGGATTTGCGGAGATAGCGAATGACCCGCATACACTGTCCAGTGTCCGGATGGGGGAACATCCTCTTTGGCTAATGTCCACCGTGCCTGTTGATAATCTCGAAAGCTACCTTATCAAAATCAGAGATATAGTCTATTACGGAACCGGTGTGTGATTGCACCTATGGGATGGGGCGTAGGAGCAGGGAATATGCTGGGGACAGCTTGATTCATCTGTCAGACCCCTTTCTTGCTCTGTGTATAAAGGCTCTGGACGGAAAGCAGATAAGTCGGTTGCTTTCTGAAATATATTGGAAAACGAGTCGGAAAAATGGTAAATTCTTGCTTCTTGGGAGTGACTAAAAGGGGCATTTATTTTGCCACGTCAAAATTCTTTCCGAAATTTGCACGTATAATGACTAATGCAACGAAATCATGAAAGGAATTATTTTAGCTGGCGGTAGTGCTACTCGCCTTTATCCGCTATCAAAAGCTATATCCAAGCAGATTATGCCGGTATATGATAAACCTATGATTTACTATCCGTTGTCTACGCTTATGTTAGCGGGAATACGTGAGGTACTGATAATCTCCACGCCCCGTGATCTGCCGATGTTTCGCGAACTGCTCGGTACGGGTGAAGAGCTAGGCATGTCTTTCTCTTATAAGATTCAAGAACAGCCCAACGGCTTGGCACAAGCGTTTGTATTGGGTGCTGACTTTCTGAATGGAGAGCCGGGCTGTCTCATTCTGGGAGACAACATGTTCTACGGACAAGGTTTTTCAGCTATGCTTCGACGTGCGGCAAATTTGGAGAAAGGCGCTTGCATTTTTGGCTATTATGTGAAAGATCCCCGTGCCTATGGAGTCGTAGAGTTTGACGAAGAGGGAAAAGTTATTTCTCTGGAAGAAAAACCCATTAAACCCAAAAGCAACTATGCCGTACCCGGTTTGTACTTCTATGATGCTACGGTGACAGCCAAAGCAGCATCTTTACAGCCTTCGGTACGTGGAGAATATGAAATAACCGATCTCAATCGACTCTATCTGGACGAAGGTACGTTGCAAGTCGAACTCTTCGGACGTGGTTTTGCCTGGCTCGATACGGGCAATTGCGACAGCCTGCTTGAAGCGTCTAACTTCGTAGCTACCATTCAGAACCGGCAAGGGTTTTATGTGAGCTGCATTGAAGAGATCGCATGGCGTCAGGGGTGGATTACTTCCCAACAACTACTCTGTTTAGGCGAGCAACTGGGGAAGACCGAATACGGTAAGTATCTCATTGAACTGTCCAAAGCATAGCAATCCTAGATTAATAATAATAATAACTGAATATGAAAACTTATCTCGTAACCGGTGCAGCCGGCTTTATCGGTGCTAATTACATTAAATATATCTTAGCTCAACAAAATGATGTGCGAGTTGTGATATTGGATGCTTTGACTTATGCCGGCGATTTGGGAACAGTAGCGAAAGACATTGATAACGAGCGTTGCTTCTTTATTAAAGGTAATATTTGTGATCGCGAACAGGTAGACCGGTTATTTGCTGAATACCGTTTTGATTATGTTGTGAACTTCGCTGCCGAAAGCCATGTGGATCGGAGTATCGAAGATCCGCAACTCTTTCTGACAACTAATATTCTGGGAACTCAGAACCTGCTTGATGCTGCGCGTCGTGCCTGGGTAATGGGAAAGGACGAACAAGGTTATCCTACTTGGCGTAAAGGCGTACGTTACCATCAGGTTTCTACTGACGAAGTATACGGATCGTTGGGAGCTACCGGCTATTTCACCGAGACGACTCCACTTTGTCCGCATAGCCCGTACAGTGCTTCCAAAGCAAGTGCGGATATGGTTGTGATGGCTTATCACGATACGTATAAAATGCCGGTTACCATCACAAGATGCTCCAACAACTATGGCCCTTATCACTTCCCCGAGAAACTGATTCCGTTGATTATCAAAAACATTCTCGAAGGCAAACATCTGCCTGTATATGGTGACGGAAGCAATGTACGCGACTGGCTTTATGTGGAAGACCATTGCAAAGCAATCGACTTGGTTGTACGCGAAGGACAAGACGGTGAAGTCTACAATGTGGGCGGACATAATGAGAAAACAAACCTCGAGATTGTCAAGCTTACCATCGCAACTATTCGTCGCTTGATGGAAGAGCGTCCGGCTTACCGACAGATGCTCAAGAAGAAAGTGAAAGATGAAAATGGCGAAATAGCCATTGACTGGATCAATGAAGACCTGATCTCTTTTGTGAAGGACCGCTTGGGACATGACCAACGTTATGCCATCGATCCTACGAAGATATCCGACGCCCTAGGATGGTATCCTGAAACGAAGTTTGAAGTCGGTATTGTGAAGACCATCGAATGGTACCTCGACAATCAGGCATGGGTGGAAGAAGTCACTAGCGGTGATTACCAGGGATACTACGAGAAGATGTATAACAAATAAGATCGTCAGCAAGCGGAAAGAATCATTCCGATTGATAATAAGACACCAAATAGCAGCATATTACGCGAAGTCTCGCCTAGTATGCTGTTTAATTTTTTACCACTGTGTATCTTAACCATCCGTTGCCAGGTACGCACGTGCATTATCACGTACAACTGTGGCAGAAGAGCCGCGAATAAGTGCCCTTCGATGGCGAACCAGAGGCATAACCAAGCGGCAAACAAACCGAGAAGAAGATAAAAACGCTGTCCGAATTTCTCTCCGAATCGAACCACAAGTGTACGTTTGCCACTGCGAGCATCTGCTTCCCGGTCCCGGTAGTTGTTGACCACCAGCAACGTATCAATTAAGATTCCGCAAATCAGCGAAGCAATGGTCACATCGGCAGTCCACGTTAACGCCTGCACGTAGTAAGTACCTCCCACCGGTACAAAGCCGAAGAAGACAATAACCAGCGCATCCCCCCAACCGTTGTATGATAATGGATAAGGCCCCGTTGTATAAAGGAAGGCGAATAGCACACACACCAAGCCGACCAGAATGAGTTGCCAGCCTGCATAGAATAGGAGTGTGGAGCCGATGAGGCAAGCCAATGCGATGGTGGCGAAGATACCTTTACGCATGGCCTGTGGAGATATCCACCCTTGGGCACATGCTCGTTCGGGGCCGAGGCGATCTTCCCGGTCGGTTCCTTTCAGGTAATCGAATAAATCATTGATAAAGTTGGCGGCAATCTGCATGAGTCCGGCGAATAGGGCACATACCAAAGCGGGAAGCCATTGGAAGTGTCCGTCCATCGTAGCCAGAGCTGTTCCTATGAGCACCGGTGTAATTGCTCCTGTCAATGTTTTGGGTCGTGCTGCCAATAGCCATGCACGTAGCGAGTTGCGCTTAACTTCTTCCATCTTCTTTTAAAAAAAACTAAATGTTATAACGGGTTTTGTTAGGCAAAGATAGTTGAAATTTTGTATCTTTGTCTAACAAATATTAGAGAATATGAAGAAAACAGTTTACCTACTCTATGTGTGCATGGCCCTGTGTTTGCTCGTCTCCTGTAAGTCGAAAAAACAATTGGTAGCCACTCCAACGGCTGCTTTCTGGACTATCGAACATGTCTCGGGGGATAGCGTAACAATATCGCGCCATTCAGGTCCTACCGATACATTGCCTCTTGTCGATTCTGTTTACGCTGAACCAAAACTGGTATCCAAGGATCAACAGACGGTTTCAGCTACGCAAACCCCTGCAAAGAAACAACGTAAAAAAGCGGTGGGAGAAGCTCGTATCACGCATTCTTCCATCGGAGTTTCCTCCTCTTATTCGGGTGTAGACCGGGTTGTGAACTATGAGTTTACCCACCGTGATGTGCCGGAAGCTTTTGAAGGCTTTCGCATCGCTTTTATTTCCGACCTGCATTACCAAAGTCTGCTGAAAGAAACGGGACTGAAAGACCTGGTTCGCCTGCTCATTGCTCAAAAGGCGGATGTATTACTCATGGGAGGCGACTATCAGGAAGGTTGCGAGTATGTAGATCCCCTGTTTAAAGCCTTGGCCGGTGTGCAGACCCCGTTAGGTACGTATGGCGTAATGGGGAATAACGATTACGAACGTTGTCACGATGAAATCGTACAATCCATGCAACACTATGGTATGCACGTCTTGGAGCATAAGGTAGACACATTGCGTAAAGATGGGCAATATATTATCCTGGCCGGTGTTCGTGATCCTTTTGATTTAACTCGTAACGGTGAATCGCCGACTTTAGGTTTGTCGGCCGATGATTTTGTGATCTTGTTGGTGCATACACCCGACTATATCGAGCAGGTTCCGGTGACTCATACCGATTTGGCGTTAGCCGGTCATACCCATGGCGGACAGGTTCGCGTATTTGGTATTGCTCCGGTGCTCAATTCGCATTACGGAACCCGATTCCTTACGGGCTTAGCCTATAATTCGCAGAATGTCCCTATCATTGTGACGAACGGTATCGGCACATCTCGTATGCCGATACGCATGGGTGCTCCGGCGGAAGTAATAATCATCACTCTCCATCGATTGACGGAGTAATCGATCAACGCATATTCGAAAGAAAAGAGCTGTTCCAAGTACTGGAAGTAATCACTTCCCAGACCCGGTTGCACACAATGTAGAGAGACTTATTTTACCTTTCGGAGATATTCCCAGGCATTTGGGTGTATGAAATAGCGTACATCTTTGCCCTCACTCAGAGCCTGCCGGATGAAAGTGGAACTAATCTCCAATACAGGTGTATGTAGCAAGTGTACGGTCGGGGGAAGCTTAGTTTCGTCCACAGGATGTCCGGAGCGTGGATAGATTAATAGTTGGTTTTCGGCAATAATTCGTTCCGACTGAAACCAGCGGTCGAAGCAGGTCCAGTTGTCAGAGCCGATAATGAAGTAAAAGTCCCGTTCGGGATACACCTCCCGTAGTTTCTCCAATGTGTAAACACTGTAAGAAGGGCGGGGAAGGTGGAATTCGAAGTCTGAAGCCCGAAAGTGCGGATAATCACCGATAGACAATTCCACCAGCTTGATCCGCAATTCGTCGCTCCATAACTCATTTTCCGCTTTCAACGGGTTTTGTGGGCTTACCATAAACCACACCTCATTCAGTCCCTCGTATTCGCAGAGATAATTGGCTAAAGCGAGGTGTCCGATGTGAACCGGATTGAATGAGCCGCTGAATATGCCGGTTTTTAGTTTACCCATATAGGTTGTTTTTATCTCAAGTGTGCCGGATGCTAGTTTCCTTTTTCCAGAAACTCCTTGATTACCTGTAGAACTTCTGCTTTGGCTCTCTCCAGATCGTCATTGATGATGATGCGGTCGAACTTAGAAGCAAAGCCTAATTCGTACTCAGCCTTTGCTATCCGGCTCTCTATGATTTCCGGTGCATCGGTTCCCCGGCCCGTTAGCCGTTTTCTTAATTCTTCTACCGAAGGCGGCTCAACAAATATCGCTAAAGCACGGTCTCCGTAAAACTTCTTAATGTTACATCCGCCCACTACGTCTACATCGAATACGACATTCTGTCCGGCTTCCAATTGCTTTTCGACTTGTTCTTTCAACGTGCCATAGTAGCGGTCGTTGTAAACCTCTTCGTATTCCAGAAACTCATCGTTGTCGATGCGTGTGCGGAACTCTTCCGGTGTGAGGAAAAAATACTCAACTCCATGTTGTTCGGTACCCCTCGGTTCACGACTGGTTGCTGAAATGGAAAAAGCCAGCTTCAAATCCTGCGTTAGCAGGTAGTTGATAAGAGTCGATTTGCCCGAACCCGACGGAGCGGAGAATATGATTAGTTTACCACTCATCTCTTTATATCAAAAGTTTAGAATTTAAATTGAGAAACTCAAGCAATCATCTCATGCAGTGTGATTAACACTACCTTACATAATGTTGAGTACCTGTTCTTTAATTTGCTCCAGTTCGTCTTTCATTTGTACGACGATCTTTTGCATTTCCGCATGATTTGATTTGCTGCCCAGCGTATTGATCTCACGGCCCATTTCCTGAGCGATGAATCCTAACTTCTTACCTTGCCATGGCCATTTTCAAGCGTGGTGATGAAATATTTCAGGTGATTGGTTAGTCGTTGTTTTTCTTCGTTGATATCTAGTTTCTCAATGTAGAAAATCAGTTCCTGCTCCAAACGGTTCTTATCGTAGTCTATACTTAACGTTTTTTCGAGTGCATCGGTAATGCGTTCTTTTACCTTTTCTATCCGTTCCTTTTCGAAAGGCGTTATCAATTTGAGCAGGTTGGTTATGTTAGAAATCTTTTCACGGAACTTCTGTTCCAAAGCTGCGCCTTCTTGTTTGCGGAATTCTGTTAAATGTTCGAGAGTTTCCAGAATCGTTTTTAGAACCACTTGCCACTCTTCGTCAGACAGTTCCTGAATCTCCGGTTTCGACATTACATCCGGTAAGCGAAGTAAGGTTTGAAACCAATCGTGAGGTACCGGGATATTCAGATTTTCGGAAATTGTTAAGATCTGATCATAGTATCCTTGTACTAAGGCTAGGTTGATGGGTGTTGCACTTTCTGCACACTCTTTCTTTTCAATCCAGAGGCTAAAGTCAACTTTACCTCGTTCGAGTGCTTTAGAAACTTCGTTCCTTATCTCTATCTCTTTTTCGCGGTAGGTAGGAGCAATACGTGTAGATATGTCCATCGCTTTACTGTTGAGTGACTTAATTTCTACGTTGATTTTTTTATCGGGAAGTTCGGCTGTAGCTTTGCCATATCCCGTCATGGATTGTATCATAAGCTTAAAGTTTTACGCAAAAGTACATGATTATTTTAAGATGTGGAAATAATCATGTATTTTTGCGTCAATTTAATAAGCTTATTTTATATGTCGTGTATACTGAATATAGAGACCTCTACCACCGTTTGCTCGGTAGCGGCCAGTCAAGATGGTCAGATTTTGTTTGTGAAAGAAGACCTTGTAGGACCTTCACATGCCGTTTCGTTAGGAGTTTTTGTAGATGAGACACTGTCGTATATCGATAGTCATGGTATACCGCTTGATGCAGTAGCGGTCAGTTGTGGACCGGGCTCTTATACCGGATTGCGTATTGGCGTCTCTATGGCGAAAGGTATTTGCTACGGACGTAATATTCCTTTAATCGGTTTGCCTACTTTAGAAGTACTTTGTGTGCCTGTGTTGTTGCAGACGGAATTACCGGAGAATGCATTGCTTTGCCCCATGATCGATGCTCGCCGTATGGAAGTTTATGCAGCCATTTACGATCGGGCATTGAACCTGAAACGTGCGATTGCTGCCGATATTGTGGATGAACACTCCTATGCTGAGTATCTGGAACAACATCCGGTTTACTTTTTTGGTAACGGAGCAGCCAAGTGCCGGGATAAAATAACTCATCCCAATGCACACTTTATCGACAATGTAAATCCATTGGCTCGAATGATGTTTCCATTGGCCGAGAAAGCCGTAGCCATGGAAAAATACGAAGATGTAGCTTATTTTGAACCCTTCTACCTGAAGGAATTTGTTGCCACGCAACCTAAAAAACTTTTGTGAAATTGAAAAAAAACATTGAATTAATGCATTACAATACCCAACAGAAAAGAATGCCTTTGCCCGAATACGGGCGTAGTATACAGAATATGGTTGATCATGCCCTGACCGTTGAGGATCGTGCCGAACGTCAGCGTTGTGCGAATACCATCATCAACATTATGGGGAATATGTTTCCTCATTTGCGTGATATCCCCGACTTCAAACATAAGCTGTGGGATCATCTGGCTATTATGGCGGACTTTAAGCTGGACATTGATTATCCCTATGAAATAATCCGCAAAGACAAACTCATCACCAAACCCGATTGTATTCCGTACTCTCAGGTTCGCATGCGTTATCGCCATTACGGACATACCTTGGAAGTATTGATCAAGAAAACCATCGAATTCCCGGAAGGCCCTGAAAAGCAAAACTTGATAGCTTTGATCTGCAACCATATGAAGAAAGATTATATCGCTTGGAATAAGGATACGGTGGATGAGCATAAGATTGCTGAGGACTTGTACGAACTTTCCGATGGAAGACTTCAACTGACTGAAGATATTTCACGGCTCATGGCCGATCGGTTGGCGCATAACTATCGTCCTAAGGCGAATTACACCAATACCAACCGCAGTAGTAACCAACGGAGAAGTTACCGATAATTATTCAGCTCGAATGCCTTGTCCTAATAGTGGTTGAAATTCTTTTTGTTTCACCATTCTCCGGTTCGGCATTCGATATTCAATATTTAAACAGCTATGGCTTCATTTGTAATTGAAGGAGGACACCGCCTGCATGGTGAGATACACCCGCAAGGTGCTAAAAACGAGGTTCTACAGATTGTTTGTGCAACATTGCTGACAGGCGAGGAAGTGACGGTAAATAATATACCGGACATTCTGGATGTTAATAACCTGATTCAGCTTATGCGTGAGATGGGAGTGAAAGTTGCTAAGAAAGGTATCTCTACCTACAGCTTTCAAGCCGCATCAGTAGATATGACCTATCTCGAAAGTGACGAATTCCTCCGGAAATGTTCTAGCCTTCGCGGTTCGGTCATGCTGATCGGCCCGATGGTTGCACGCTTTGGCAGGGCACTTATTTCCAAACCGGGAGGAGACAAAATTGGTCGCCGCCGTTTGGATACCCACTTTCTGGGCATACAGAATCTGGGCGCGGATTTCGATTATGATGAAGAACGTGGTATTTACGAGATAACAGCTGATGAACTGCATGGCACCTATATGTTGCTCGATGAGGCTTCAGTTACCGGAACAGCCAATATAATCATGGCTGCCGTATTGGCAAAGGGAAGAACAACGATTTATAACGCGGCCTGCGAACCTTATTTGCAGCAGCTTTGTAAAATGCTCAACCGCATGGGAGCCAGAATCAGTGGCATCGCTTCCAACCTTTTGATAATCGAAGGAGTTGAAACACTTCATGGAACAGAACATACCGTTCTACCCGATATGATTGAAGTCGGAAGCTTTATCGGTATGGCTGCTATGACGCAAAGTGAAATTACCATCAAGAACGTATCGAACGAGAATCTGGGAATCATTCCCGAAAGTTTTCGTCGGTTGGGAATTAAACTCGAACAACGTGGAGACGATATCTTTGTCCCCGCACAAGAATCGTATGAAATAGAATCATTTATCGATGGTTCCATTATGACTATAGCCGATGCTCCCTGGCCGGGTTTGACACCGGACTTGCTGAGTGTGATGCTCGTTGTAGCTACACAGGCTAAAGGAAGCGTACTCATCCACCAGAAGATGTTTGAGAGCCGCTTGTTCTTTGTCGATAAACTGATCGATATGGGTGCACAGATCATTCTTTGCGATCCGCATCGGGCAGTTGTCATCGGACATAATCACAACTTCAAACTTCGTGGTGCACGCCTTACCTCGCCCGACATACGTGCCGGTATCGCCATGCTGATAGCAGCAATGAGTGCCGAAGGAACAAGTACCATCAGTAATATTGAGCAGATAGACCGTGGTTACCAAGACATTGAGAGAAGACTCAACGCTATTGGAGCCAGAATAACTCGTATATGATCAGAAAAGAAGAAGTCTATAAGATCGGAATACTAAATAAACCGCACGGTATTCATGGCGAACTGCAGTTTACTTTTACGGACGATATATTCGATCGGGCAGACAATGACTATTTGGTGTGTCTGATCGACGGCATTTTGGTTCCCTTCTTTTTAGAAGAGTACCGTTTTCGTTCCGATTCAACCGCACTGGTGAAGTTCGAAGGAATAGATACAGCAGAGCGTGCCCGTGTGTTTACCAATATCGAAGTCTATTTTCCGAAAGAGTATGCCGAAGAAGAGAGTGATGTTAGTGAGTTGTCATGGAACTACTTCATCGGCTTTCGTTTGGACGATATTCATCACGGATTGTTGGGAGAAGTAGTCGATGTAGATACGCTTACCATCAATACGTTGTTCGTTATCGATCACCAGGGAGATGAATTGTTGGTGCCTGCTCGCGAAGAGTTTATTGTCGGTATAGATCAGGAGCAGAAGCTTATCACAGTAGATCTTCCCGAAGGATTACTAACTCTGGAGGAACTGGAAGAAGATTAAACCGTTTGTCGAGGCTTGTATATTAAAACAATAGATTGAGAAATGCCAAAGAAAAAGCGTAGTAAAGCTATTTGGAGTAATATTAAGTTTAAGTATAAACTGACGATTCTCAACGAGAATACTCTTGAAGAGATCGTCGGGCTTCGTGTATCCAAACTGAATGGCTTTTCCGTGCTACTTTCCGTATTGATCGTACTCTTTCTGATTGCCGCCTGCATTATTGCTTTCACTCCTTTACGTAACTACTTACCGGGATATATGAACAGTGAAGTTCGTGCCCAAATGGTGCAGAACGCTCTCCGTGTCGACTCACTTCAACAAGTATTGGAGCGGCAGAATCTGTATATTATGAACATACAAGATATCTTTAGCGGGAGAGTCAAGATAGATAGTGTCGAAACCATGGATTCGCTGACTACCGCCCGTGAAGACACGCTGATGCAACGTACGGAACGTGAGGAGGAATTCCGGCGTCAGTACGAAGAGAACGAGAAATACAACTTAACTACCATTGTCTCACAGCCTGATGTGAATGGGATGATCTTCTATCGCCCCACTCGTGGAATGGTGACCGACGTTTTTAATATCGACAAGAAACATTTTGGCACAGACATTGCAGCCAATCCTAACGAAAGCGTTTTGGCAACAATGGATGGAACAGTCATTCTGAGCACTTATACGGCTGAGACCGGCTATCTGATCGAAGTTCAGCATAGCAGGATTTGATTTCGGTCTATAAGCATTGCGGCTCTTTGCTCAAACGTGAAGGCGACCGGGTGAAAGGAGGCGAGGCGATTGCGTTGGTGGGAAATAGCGGTACGTTGAGTACAGGCCCTCATTTGCATTTCGAATTATGGTATAAAGGACGTCCGGTGAATCCGGAAAAATATATTGTGTTTTGATAATGAATAAAGATAAAGACTCTAAAAGGAAACAGATAGCGATACTCGGATCGACCGGATCCATCGGTACGCAGGCACTACAGGTTATTGAGGAACATCCCGATCTGTATGAAGTCTACGCACTGACGGCCAACAACCGGGTGGAGCAACTCATTGCTCAGGTACGGAAGTTTCAGCCTGAAGTAGTCGTGATAGCTAATGAAGATAAATACGGCCAACTGAAAGAGGCTCTTGCCGATCTGCCCGTCAAGGTGTATGCCGGTACGGAAGCGATCTGCCAAATGGTAGAGTCCGGCCCGATAGATATCGTATTGACAGCGATGGTCGGTTACGCCGGATTGAAGCCGACGATCCATGCGATTCGTGCACGGAAAACCATTGCACTGGCGAATAAAGAAACTCTGGTGGTTGCCGGAGAATTGATCAACCAACTCGCACAGCAATACCATTCTCCCATATTACCTGTCGATTCCGAACATTCCGCTGTATTCCAATGCCTGACCGGTGAGATAGGTAATCCCATTGAAAAGATTATCCTGACAGCTTCGGGCGGTCCGTTCCGTACATGCTCGATGGAGCAATTGAAGACGGTAACTAAGGTACAAGCTTTGAAGCATCCCAACTGGGACATGGGAGCTAAAGTAACCATTGACTCGGCCAGCCTGATGAATAAAGGTTTCGAGATGATTGAAGCTAAATGGCTGTTTGGTGTTGCTCCCCAACAGATAGAGGTTGTGGTTCATCCGCAGTCGGTAATTCATTCGATGGTACAGTTTGAAGATGGATCCATTAAGGCACAACTGGGTATGCCGGATATGCGTCTGCCTATTCAGTACGCGTTCTCTTACCCCGACCGTGTTCGCTCCTCGTTTGATCGGATCGACTTCGCCACTTGTTCGAACCTCACTTTCGAACAACCCGATACCACCCGCTTTCGCAACCTGGCTCTAGCCTATGAAGCGATGAACCGGGGAGGTAATATGCCCTGCATTGTCAATGCGGCCAACGAAGTAGTGGTAGCCTCCTTCCTCAAAGACGGAATTAGCTTTTTGGGAATGAGTGATGTGATTGAAAAAACAATGGAACGTGCTACTTTTGTAGCCGCCCCAACATACGACGATTATGTGGCTTCCGATGCGGAAGCGCGGAAGATAGCGGCAAGTTTCGTCCCTTCCTTTCCGGCCTGATAAGTTCCGGAAAGTTGTGATGACGTTTGTGGAAGTCGCACTTCAATGTAAATAGATAAGTATAAATAATAAATAGCAAGTAGCTTCGGTGCTCTCTACGATAGAGGGAATAAGGTCGAGGCCAAAATAGTAAGACTGTATGGAAACATTTTTGATTCGTGCCCTGCAATTGATCATGAGCCTTTCGTTGCTCGTAGTCATTCACGAAGGCGGGCATTTTCTTTTTGCCCGTTTATTTAAGGTGCGTGTAGAAAAGTTCTGCTTATTCTTCGACCCTTGGTTCACTCTCTTCAAGTTTAAACCTAAAAAGAGTGATACCGAATATGCTGTAGGTTGGTTGCCACTTGGTGGTTACGTTAAGATCTCCGGTATGATTGACGAGTCGATGGACACGGAACAAATGAAACAACCCGAGCAACCTTGGGAGTTTCGCTCCAAACCGGCTTGGCAACGTTTGTTGATCATGGTTGGTGGTGTGTTGTTCAACTTCCTGTTGGCACTGTTCATTTACTCAATGATTCTTTTTGCCTGGGGCGATCAGTATATAAAGGTACAGGAAGCCCCTCTGGGAATGGACTTTAATGAAACAGCCAAAGCAGCGGGCTTTCAGGATGGCGACATTCTATTGTCAGCCGATGATGTTGCCTTTGAACGCTATGACGGTGATATGTTGAGCCGCATTGCCGATGCGCGTGTAGTCAGTGTACTTCGCGATGGACAGCAGGCTTCCGTTTATATCCCGGAGGACTTTATGCAACGTCTACTGGCGGACAGTGTGCGCTTTGCTTCTTTCCGTTTCCCCTACGTGGTGGATAGTGTGCGAGTAAACTCTCCTGCGGCGCAAGCCGGGTTCCTGCGGGGCGATAGCATCGTTGCGCTGGATGGTAAATCCATATCCTTCCCCGACTTCGTAGCAGCGATGGCTGATCGGAAAAAGAATGAAGCGGCTTTGCTCAAAGACAGCATTGATTCCCGTTTAATCGCTTTGACTTACGTGCGTGCCGGAGTGACCGATACACTTACCATGCGTGTCGATTCGGCTTACCTGATGGGGATAACTCCATTTACGCCCGATCGTCTGTTGCCGATGGTTAAGAAGACCTATGGTTTCCTCGAATCCTTTCCAGCCGGTGTGAATCTGGGCGTGAAAACGCTCAAAGGGTATGTTAATAACATGAAGTATCTCTTCTCCAAAGAAGGGGCGAAGCAATTGGGTGGTTTCGGTACAATCGGAAGTATTTTCCCTGCTACCTGGGATTGGCATCAGTTCTGGTACATGACCGCTTTCCTTTCCATTATTCTGGCTTTTATGAATATACTACCTATTCCGGCATTGGATGGCGGACACGTACTATTCCTCTTCTATGAAATAATTGCGCGTCGCAAGCCGAGCGAGAAGTTCATGGAATATGCGCAGATGACCGGTATGGTTTTGCTCTTCGGTTTATTGATCTGGGCAAACTTTAATGATATTCTGAGGTTCTTCTTCTAATAGCCTCTGTGGGAGGTATTAAGGAGCCAGAAGCTCGTAAGGTTCAGGCCTTGTTCCGGTTGCTTTGAGAATACCTTCTTTCAGATAGAGAACTTCTTACTGTAACAACGTCCTCTGATTGCACGGCCATTCCGCTAGGAATTGGAACCGCAATCAGAGGACGTTGCTGTATATCCCCTTCTTTGTAGCAAGTACGCGTTGATTACTCACTCGTATGTCTTACCTTCAACGTGGAAGGCTGAGACAGACGCAGGCTGCTTACAATAGCTGCTACTATGGCGAAACCGCTTCCGGCTATCAGACAAGCGTGGTGCTTTGGGCAGGAGCAATCAGACTGAAAAGCAAGGCGACCAAGGTCGTTCCCGCAGTCTGTCCCAAGAGTCGTGCCATGCCCAACATGCCACTTGCTCCACCCGAGCGTTGCGTGGGTGCTGAAGAGATAATCGTACTGTTATTGGGCGTCTGAAAGAGTCCGAAGCCTGCGCCGCAGAGTATCAGGCGGAATATAATATCTATCTCCGAAGAGTCAGGCGTGAGACGTGAAAGCAGGAACAGTCCGGTGGAGAGCAATACCATCCCGATGCTGCCCAGTACTCCCGGATGAATACGATCGACCAGATAACCCGCCAAGGGGGCGGCTACCAGAGTTGCCAAAGCCCAAGGCGTCATTAGTAGCCCCGTCATCACCTCGCTGTGTCCCAACGTATTTTGCAGGAAGAACGGCAAGGATACCATTGCCAGCATTTGCGCGATAAACGAACATATGGAGGTCAGAATCGATAAACGGAAGATCGGAATACGCAGTAAATCAAGCGGCAGCAGAGGGGTCTCTTGTCGCAGTTGACGGCGGACATAATAGGTTCCCACGATGACGAGGACGATTAACTGAATCGCTAGCAAATCCATCTCTTCCTGATGAGCAAATCCATCGAGCGTATAAATAAGTAGCCCGAAGGTCAGCGCGTTGGCTATCGCACTGATGGTATCGAACTTACGTTTGGTTCGCTCTTCCCGGCGAGGCAGGTATTTGTAGCCGAGCACCAAGGCTATGATGCCCAGTGGAACATTGATGGCAAACAGCCAATGCCAGGAGGCAACAGATAAGATTCCGCTGGCAATGGAAGGCCCGGCAGCTGCCGACACGGCCACGATCATCGCATTGATGCCCATTCCTCGTGCAATTAACCTCTTGGGGTAGATGTAGCGTAGTTGGGCTGTATTCACGCTTGTGATGGCGGATGCACTGAATCCTTGAAAAACCCGGGCAATCGTTAGTGTCCAGAAAGAGTCGGAGAGTGCGCATATCAGAGAAGTGATGCAGAACAGCCCGATACCGGACAGGAACACCTTTCGGTATCCGACAATTTCACCGAGTGAGGCGAATGATAAAAGTGAAATGACAATAGCCAGCTGGTAGCCGTTGAGTATCCAGGTCGTTGCTGAGGGAGAAGTTCCGAATTCTTGTGAGAGTGTAGGCAGAGCTATGTTGATAATATTGACATCGAGCACCGACATACATAAGGCAAAACCTACGGAGACAATTGCCCATATCCGCCGCTGAAGGGGCAATCCGTCCGGTTTGTCTGTTTGGATTGTAGTTCCTGTTTCTACCATAAAATAACGACTTTGTTTACCTCGCGCAAAGGTAAGCAAAGTCGTTACTACTCAGTATTTTTATTTCCTAATAATCGTTTTTTTTAGGCAATCGGCCTGTTATGAGCGATGCAGTCGCAGGATCCGTTGGTTACTGCTTCCCCTGAACTCCAGGTAAGGCGAATAGAGCGATTGCTCAAAACGTCCGTCCACAAGTACATCGATGTAGGGGAGTAGTGCGCTCAGCCGCGAATCAGCTTGAATCTCTTCATAGGTATAACCGGTATAGCACCACACGTTTTGTTTCGTCTCCTCCTTGACCCGTTTGGCCAGATGCAGGAACGCTTCCGGGTTGAAGAAAGGGTCTCCCCCCGAGAAGGTAACCCCGTCGAGTAGCGGATTGGCGTTGATTTCCCGAATTATTTCGGTAATTCGTTGCTCCGTCAGTCTTTCTCCGGCCAGTGGATTCCAACTTTCCGGATTATGACATCCGGGGCAGCCATGCGAGCATCCTGCCAGATAAATGGAATACCGGATTCCTTCTCCATCGACAATTGTCTCCGCGTATGTACCTAACAAATTCACGATGCTGTAGAATATAAACAGATGGTTTTAGTTATGCTTGATCCGGTCTTTCTCCTCCGCCCGTTTGGCCGAGTTCCACGAACTCAGGTCGCCCGTCAGGTAGCCGGTAATACGACGCATACGCATAATGTTTTCACTCTGGCATACCGGACATTTATCATAAATTACCCCTTTATAGCCACAAGCGTGACAAGTGTCTACCGGATGGTTGATAGAGCCGTAGCTACCTGTTCGTCATGCATCACTTTCACCACTTTGGCGATGGCACGTACGTTCTTCTGCGCTTCACCGTCTAGTTCCACATACGTGATGTGTCCGCCTTTGGTGATGGCATGGAACGGAGCTTCGCTTTTAATCTTATCCGTAATGCTGATAGGCTCTTTAACGTCCACATGGAACGAGTTGACATAATAATCACGATCGGTTACTCCCGGTATTTTGCCATACTTGCGACGGTCCATCTTCGTGAAACGTCCCGATAACCCTTCGGCCGGAGTAGCCAGTACCGAATAGTTAAGCTCGTATTTGGCTTTGTACTCGTCGACAACCTTATTCATCTCCATCACCGCTTCGTAGAGCGTATCCCAAGACTTCTGGCTGTGCGCATGTCCCTGCCCGTAGAGAGCCACCATGGCGTTGTGTCCGCCAATGAAGCCGATACCCAGCGTACCGCTACGCAATACATCGCCTACCTGCTCGTTGGGGTTGAGTGCTCCGCCGCCTTTCCATACATCGTTACCCATCATGAACGGGAACTGGCGAGCCAGTGCGCTACGTTGGTATTTATACCGTTCGTATAGTTGGTCGGCTATCAGTTTGGATAAGTTGCGTACTGATTTGAGGAAGAGATCCTTCGCTTTCTCTTCCACCGCTTCTTTATGACGAGTGTCTTCCACCAGGCTTTCGGCTTGATACGTGCTTCAATAGCCAAGCGCGGCATATTCAGGGTCGTGAATGAAAGGTTGCCACGTCCCAGTGAACTCTTTTCACCGGCTATGTTTTCGAATACGCGTGTACGGCATCCCATGGTGGCAAGCTCGTAACGGTAACGTTTCGGATCGTTGATATCCCATTTTTCGTTCTTGTTGAATTCCGTATCGAGGAACATAAAATTGGGGAACAGTGCTTTGGATGTAGTCCGGCACGCTTTCAGAAGTAAGTCGAAGTTAGGTGCTTCGTATTTGGCTTTCATAGCCTCCTCGATGTTCTCGACAGCCATTGCTTTTGCGAAGTCTTTATCAGAGTAAGATACCCCGTCTTTGACTTTAAATATCTGGATGGGGAATACCGGAACCTCACCGCGTGCACCCAATCCTTCGATGGTTGCTTTCAAGAGTTCTTCAATCACCATGCGTCCTTCCGAAGAGGTATCTGTTCCGTAGTTGATTGAGCTGAATACCACCTGATTACCTCCGCGTGAGTGCATCGTGTTCAGGTTGTGAATGAAGCCTTCCATGGCTTGATGTGTATCTTTTTGTGTCAGGGTATAGGCTTTATCCATGATGCGGATCAGATGCTCTTTATCCAGGTTGATTTGCAGGGCGATCAATGCGATACGGAAGCTCTCCCGTTCCAACTCGGTTGATTGGATCGAGCAGATGCGCTTCGAGTAGCTTGCGAATGGCTTTCTCATCCGGTTGCGTACCCAGCTCCAGATTTACGTAGAAGCTGATGAGTGAAGACATATGTTTGTAGAACGACTTGCGTACCCCTTTGGCCATGAAGAAGTCGAATGCGGGAATAGATTGTCCGCCATGTTGTTCATTCTGGTTGGTCTGGAAGATGATGGTTGCCAACGTGGCATAGCTCTGAATGCTTTGCGGTGTACGGATGCTACCATTCTTGGTGCGGAATCCCCGTTCGAAGAGATCATCCATGTCATATTGAATGCAGGTGGTTGTCTTGGTGGGGTAGTAATCGAGGTCGTGAATATGGATGTCGCCCAACTGATGCGCTTCGGCAAACCGTTTGGGGAGCAAGTATTTATAGGTATAATCTTTAGTCACTTCCGAAGCGAAAGTCATCATTTGTCCGGCGGGAGTATGGCTGCTCATATTAGCGTTGCTCAGGTTGACATCGTTTTTGTCGATCGCCACAATGCCGTCCATCACATGCTTCATCTGAGTTTTCTTGTCGCGTTCGGTATTACGCCATTCGCGGTAGATAATGTACTTCTTGGCAACTTCAGGCCGTACTCTCATAAGTTCCTTTTCCACCAAATCCTGGATTTCCTCCACGGTAATGGTTGGCGTGGAAAACTGATTGATTACATTCATGGTGACATCAGCGATGAGCTGATATTCGTCCTGAAATCCGGTAGCACTGAATGCTTTGCTAATCGCATTCTTAATCTTACTAATAGAGAAATCTTCTCTCTTACCATCTCTTTTGATGATACAAATTTCCGCGTAGTTCATAACTTTAACTCCCGAAAGTTTTTTCAACGGACAGCTTTTATGAGCAATTGCGTTTGTGCAATCAGGCATAAGCGGCCGGCTGTTGATGATTAAAAAATAATTAAACAGTTCTCTGGTTGATTGCTAGCGGTTTGCGTCTCATTTGGTTTGTCAAAACGAATAATTGCTTTGTTTTTTCACCAGTCAGTTGCAAACTTCCATCCGGAGAATGGTTGAGGCCGTTTTTGACTGTTGATGCTTTTTGGGGCAAAGCTTTGGTACGACTAAGTTTTCTAAAAATGAAATTCATCTCTTCGAAATGGAACTGTAACTTCCCCGTACATCTTCCGTTTATAAGAAAAAACGTCTTGAATCAAATCGCTAGTTTTCAATCGGTTTCGGCAGGTATTCTGACTTATCTCTCCCTCGCAACGCCTTCCCATACCGGTGATACAGTGACATATTGTGCGGATTCTTAGAGACTTACAGCAGCGGGTACTGTCGCTGATTCGCACAGCGTTCCCTCATGACTAACCCCCTTTTTAGTTCCGAAGCCGTAGGCAAAGATAGAAAATATTGTAATAACCCGGTTAGCTTTTAACATTAAATTTTGGGAAACATTTCTTTCTCGCTGATACAGAAAGTTTTCCGTTCCGGATAACTTTCTTCATTTTTTTTAGTTGTGGTATGTTCGGTTCTTGCGTGTTTTTTCCGGAAGTCAGACACTACTTTGTGTGCTTTGCAGTGTGGATGGGTACAAAAGTAATAAAAATTTTTCTTATATTATGACTGAAACGGAACTTTATGTGTATTTATTCTAAATCTCTATATTATGGAAAAAAACGAAACGCTTTGTCCGCTGAGCGAAACATCTTTTCATTTCTATCGGCGTCTGAGTCGTTTGTCAATCTTGGAAGAGATGCTGGCAAGCACCTATGAGTATTTCTTCTCCCGAGTGGTTCAACCTTACTCGCACGAGGAGCAAGAAATCCTCATGCGGATCATCGACTCTTTATCCGCTCTGATTCAGGGCGAGACTCCTGCTCCTTGTTCTTTTTGTCGGTTTACGGAGCATGAGCTTGCTTTTTGGCGGCAGCCGGAGTTTTTCAGGCTGATTTTACCGGAAAGTGAGCCTTTTGGTTTGTATGCTCGTTTGTATTGCCTGCAAGAGTTGGAGAAGCGGTTGATCTGCTTTTTTGTGAGTGAAACAGGTAGGGGGCCTTGTTCGTACCGGGAGGCGAAGGTGCTGCGGCGTATAAAGAAGTTGTTTGTCCACGAGCTTCGGGATACGCCCATGTACGATCTGTTTAAGGCGACACGTGCCCGTCGCTTGTCGGCCGAGAAGCAGCAGGAGTTGAAGTTGCAGAAGAAGGATGAGGCGCGGTTGAAGCATGTATCTATCTATCGCTACAATCCGCTTTCACAGAAATACAAGCAGATTAAAGAGGAGTATTTGCGGAAAGGGGGTGATGAGGTGGGGGAGTTGTAAATGACTGCCAAAGCATTATTTAGCCTGATTGTCGTTCCATATATCGCCCGATCGATTAGGGTTTGAATGTAACTTCAATGTTTGAGTTGTATATCTTTTGGGACAGTTCTTCCCAGAACCCCTTATGACTCTCGGACAACGTTAAGTGCAAGGATTGCGCATTGCCGTTTTCATCGGTTTGCTCACCGCAGCTCAGTATGAGGTCTTCTTCATCGAAAGTCATTCCGGAAGCATCCAGTTCAGTGAGACAGTTGTTGTGACAAATCAAATAACTGAGTTTGGGCAAAGCCTTCAAATCGAGGGAAGTCAGTTTGTTGAAAGAGCAAAAAAGAAATTGCAGGCGAGGGTTATCCGACAGATCCAGAGAGGATAACTCATTACCGTTGCAGGTTAGTGCTTCGAGTAGAGGCGTGTTGGGGATGTTGAGATGAGTAAGTGCCCTTCCCGAGCAGTTCAGGGATGTTAGGTATTCCATGTTACTGACGTCCAATGCTTCGATCTCACTATTGAAATATAGCTTATTCAACGTAACTAGGTTGCGGATGCCTGTCAAGTCATAGATTGGTTTGGCGTCATTGATGATAAGCTGTGTGATGGCTTTCAAGCGTACTTGTGTCATCGCGTCGTTGAGATCGATCTTACCGTTCGCGGTTACCGGTACTTGATGGTTTTCATGAAGATACTCAATAAAGTTAGAATCGGCGAACTCTTCCCCCGTAGGCATCTCGTCTTTCGAGCAGGCGGCACACATCCATAGGCAGGTCAAAAAACAGATTAATTTTGTTCTCATCTTCTCTTATTCTTTAAAAACCGGTATAACATCTTTGAACATCGGTTTCCAATACTTTTCCCAGTACGGTTTTTGGTCAGGCGACATGATTAACGTCATTTGCAGAGTCTGGTCGTTGTTGTCCGTCTGATTGTGGCAGATTAAAGACAGGAGAGATTTGCATCCTTGTATGTTCAGGGTTTGGAGTTGGTTACGCCAGCAATCGATTGTTCGGAGTCTATCCATTCCACTTACATCGAGCGAAGTCAGCCGATTGCCATCGCACGCTAAGCTGACGAGATTCGGCATGTGTTTGATACCTATCAGATTCAAACATTTTGCGTTGCGCAGTTCTAAGGCGGTGATTTCCCTCAGGGCTACCCGTGTCGCTTCGTCGTTCATGTCGATGCGTCCTTTGGAGGTGAGAGGAATGCCGTAGTCATCGTGCAGGATAGTTACAAAGATTGGATCTTCAAATTGGACCCATTCATCTTCCGAATGGCATGAATAAAGGCAGAAGATGAGCAGTCCTGCCAAGAGATATTTGTGCATCATATTAGATAAAGTGTTTCGTTAATAGGGGTAATTTGTCGGGTAAAGATAAACAAAAAGATCGCAACCGGGAGCTTTTTGTTTATCTTTTATCATTGAGTGAAGTTGTAACCTCCACTCAATGAGTGTTCTTCCAAAATAGTAAAGGCCATATCCATATAACACATTGTCGAATCAGTGTTTATTATTTGTAGGTTTTCTTTTCCCATAATTCAACATTTTACTTCGATCATGCCGTTTATCGCTCTTCGACCCTCCACCCGGCTATGATGTAATCCTTTCCGAATGGGCCCACATAACCTCGTTTGTACAAATCCCGAAAGATATATTGGCGTTGATTTATTCTGGGCAAATCAAGCTTAGCTCCACGAACTCCCAACTTGGATGAATCTACTCTGACTAATATAGGCCTATAGGTTAATAATCCCTTTGTCGGAATATCAACAGCTACCAGTAACTTTGCATTATGG
>NZ_BAIV01000023.1 GCF_000517545.1 Bacteroides reticulotermitis JCM 10512
TTTTGCCTCTAGTGGAGCATATACGGTATATATAAAATAAAAACAGCTACAACCGTGTTCGGCAATGCCACACTTTCTTAATGGTTATTAAACTAATTACCAAGAACGGAGACACCTCTATTAAATAGCTTTCCAGAAAGCTTGAAAGTCGCGATATTTACCATAACAGACCAGTTCATCACCTTCCTGTACTTTCTCATTTGCAGGAAGTTCGTTCTTGATGTGCTGTTCCATAAGCGATATACCTAAGCAATTGGTTATTTGGTCTGCTCGCTTCAATCCAATTAACTTCAGCCGGAACTCTTCATCCAGATTCAATTCATTGACAAAGTAACCTACAAGCTTCTTTGGAACGGTAAACTTCATAACATAATACTCAACATCAACTCGAAATGACTCGATGCTAGTACCGAAGTCAAGCAATTGCACCAAGCCACGAGCAGCATCTTCTTCCGGGGTTAATATCTTCTCCAGATCAAAAGCTTCCAATACCGATTTATGAACCAAATCAATAGCACGGGCATAAATATGAGCTACTTTCTTTTGTTTCAAGAGAGCTACCACACGTATAGAAGCCCCAAAGTTCTCACCAATGGCAACAATCACAATATCGACATTATTCAACGGAAGTACTGATAAAGACTGTTCATCTGTCGCATCAATCACAAAGGCTGTAGCAACTTTGTCTTTAATGCTATCTACACGACCTTCACTGATATCCGCCCCGATGACCTCATGCCCTAAAGCTGAAAGTTCTTCAGCCAATACACGACCGTAATTACCTAAACCGATTATTATGTACTTCATACTTATTAGTTTATTATGATGTTATCGCTTGGATAACGATATTTTAAATTCTTCTTCTGTTTGATAATGCCTAACATCAATGTGATAAGTCCCACGCGACCGATAAACATTAAAAAAGCGACCAATAGTTTACTTACATCACCCAAACTGGAAGTCAGGTTCAGACTTGCTCCCGTGGTGCTCAGTGCAGAGACACACTCAAAAGCCAAAGCCATCAACGAGGCTTCCGGCTCAAGCATACTTAATATAAAAATAGATAAGAACAGAACGATCAACGACATAAAGACTGTCGCATTGGAACGCCGGATCGAGTCGGACGAGAGTTCACGTCCAAAAACTTCCACCCGATTTGTCCCGCGCAATACGGCTACAAGATTCAATGAGACCACTGCAAAAGTATTCACTTTAATACCACCCGCTGTAGACTGTGAACCACCACCAATCCACATCAAAGCCAGATAAAGCAATAGCGTTTGTAGACTTAATGATGCCAAATCGACACTTGTGAAGCCGGCCGTACGCGGACATGTCGCGTTAAAGAATGCTTGAGTCACCTTTTCAGTCATAGACATTCCAGCAAAGGAGCCATTCCACTCTAAAACAGCAATAGCTAAAGTACCGATTGTAAGCAGTAGGAATGTCATAATCAATACAATCTTTGTATTCAGATTATAAAGATGAGGCATATTATGCTTATCAAATTTACGAGTGCGCAACATCTTCCAGAAATTCCGCAGACGATATAACACAATATCTTTGAAGTTAACCAAGATAGGGAAACCAATACCCCCCAGAATAATCAGAAACGAGACCGAGACATACAATGAATTGTGCCCATCCATTAGCAACGGATTACCTAGATTGCCGGGAAGTGTAGAGAAACCGGCATTACAGAAAGCCGAAATCGAGTGAAAAGCCGCGAAAGCCAGTTCGTCGTCAAAACTCATTCCAAGTGTATCATGAATACTGAACCAGATAGCTACCATACCGATCCCTTCAATAACTAACGTAAATCCAAGTATATATAGCAGTGTAGAAAGCAAAGAGCCCAACGAATTGGAACTAACCATATCACGTACTACCAACTGATTATAAAGAGAAGTGTTCCCCATAAAGAACATCGCAAAGAAGCTGGTTAGCGTCATCACGCCTAGTCCGCCAATCTGAATGAGTAAGATTATAATAACATGACCGGTAGGAGTAAATGCGGTTGAAACATCTACAGGAACCAATCCGTTGACACATACGGCACTCGTAGCCGTAAATAAGGAATCGACCCAGGTAATGCCATCTACCGTACACAACGGCAACATTAACAATCCCGTACCAATGATAATAAAAGTGAGGAAACCCGCCGCCAACATCAATGACGGATTCGTGCGCCGACCTAAAAGACGTACTAAACCATTAGACAGGTTCAGGAAAGAGAGCACCAACAATAATAAGATATGGTAGAATTTACCATTCAGAAAGTCCCAGAAGTGCAAGATAGCTCCCGACTCTTCCGGGCGATGAAAGATTACCGGAATAAGGGTCAGAAACAAAAAACCATTCAATATCCACGCCAGATTTCGATAGTTCTTTTTTGTGTCCCGGTATTCGAGTATAACGTGTAAGCTAACATCTATCAGAAAAATAATCCATACAGCTTTGTAAACACTGTTCAGACCTATTATTTCATTTGGAGACAAAGGAAATCCATGTTCATAAACCACACTGACAATCAACAGTAGTGAGGCCAGATAGGTTAAGACTTCTACTAAGCCCAATAAAACACGTATATAGGGCCTCAGTAATTTATTCTGGTATAACAAGAATTTATGATAAATCTTCATATCATCCTATTTATTCTTCTTTGCAAACTTAGCTAAAATAACAATTGATTCCGATTCTTTGTTGACAAAATCATCCTTGTCTTAAAAAAAATGGCTACATTTGGCAGCGAAAAACAAAAAAAACACAAGATTATGAGTAATAAAAGAAAACGGTATATCCTACAAGAAGAAGAAATCCCACATTACTGGTACAACATACAGGCTGACATGGTAAACAAACCATTGCCACCGCTACACCCTGGAACAAAAGAAGCTTTGAAGCCGGAAGATATGTATCCGATCTTCGCCAAGGAATTATGCCATCAGGAATTGAATCAGACGGATGCCTGGATTGAGATTCCCGAAGAAGTACGTGAAATGTATAAGTACTATCGCAGTACGCCATTGGTTCGTGCCTATGGATTGGAAAAAGCACTCGGTACCCCGGCGCATATCTACTTTAAGAACGAAAGTGTTAGCCCTATCGGCTCGCACAAATTAAATTCGGCATTGGCGCAAGCTTATTATTGCAAAGAAGAGGGCGTTACGAATATTACAACTGAAACCGGCGCCGGACAATGGGGAGCCGCACTTTCCTATGCCGCTAAGGTCTTCGGATTGGAGGCTGCTGTTTATCAGGTAAAGATAAGCTATGAACAAAAGCCTTATCGTCGCAGCATTATGCAGACATTCGGTGCACAAGTCACCGCTTCGCCTTCGATGTCTACCCGCGCCGGAAAAAATATTCTGACTGCCCATCCCAACTATCAAGGTTCATTGGGTACTGCTATATCAGAAGCAATCGAATTGGCTCAAGTAACTCCAAATTGTAAATATACGCTAGGTTCCGTGCTCAGTCACGTCACGCTTCATCAAACAATCATTGGTTTGGAAGCTGAAAAGCAAATGGAAATGGCCGGCGAATATCCGGATGTGGTAATCGGTTGCTTTGGTGGTGGTTCTAACTTTGGAGGAATCTCCTTCCCTTTCATGCGACATAATATATTGGAAGGAAAGAAAACACGATTTATTGCTGCCGAACCTGCTTCCTGTCCCAAGCTGACCAGAGGTAAATTCCAATACGACTTTGGTGATGAAGCCGGATATACTCCCCTGCTCCCCATGTTCACTTTAGGACATAACTTTTCGCCCGCGCATATTCACGCCGGTGGACTTCGTTACCATGGTGCAGGTGTAATCGTTTCTCAATTGCTGAAAGATAACTTAATGGAGGCGGTCGACATTCAACAACTGGAGTCGTTCGAAGCAGGATGTTTATTCGCACAAGCAGAAGGAATCATTCCGGCACCCGAATCTTGCCACGCAATTGCTTCCGCCATTCGCGAAGCCAACAAATGTAAGGAGACGGGGGAAGAGCAAGTCATTCTATTTAATTTATCCGGGCATGGACTGATTGATATGGTGTCATACGACAAATATCTGGCAGGCGATCTGGTCAATTATGCGTTAAGCGATGAAGACATTCAACAGAACCTTGACAAGATAGGAGACTTATCCAAATAATTGTAAAAGTCTAAAAGTCTGATCGTTCGGTCAGACTTTTTAAATAAAAATACATTTAGTTTTCATTTCCACCGACGGGGAGTTGAAAAGATATCACTATCTTTGAGCCCATTAATAATTTTGCATCCCCGAAAATGAATATCCTTAAAAATAATACATTCTATCTGTTCGTTTTACTTCTCCTTGGAGTCACTCCCGTCTTTTCTGAAGCATCAGACCCAATCAATTTTTCCTATATATCTCTAAACGAAGGTTTATCGCAAAGTACGGTTTTCTCTATCGATCAGGACAAGCAGGGCAATATGTGGTTTGCGACCTATGATGGTGTGAACAAGTACGACGGTTATTCATTTACGGTCTACCAACATGATGAATCCAATCCGCACAGTATCTCCACCGACATTGCCCGCATTGTAAAGGCCGATAGTCAAGGACGTATATGGATCGGCACACGAGACGGATTATCTTTCTACGATGAAGAAAAAGATCAGTTTAAGAATTACTACTACAAGAAAAGTGGTAAACAGTTACCAATTAATGGAATTGCAGAAATATCACCGGAAAAACTATTAGTCAGTACGCCCAACGGCCTGACTTTATTCAATATACCTGAAGAGCGCTTTATCGACAACGCCCTTAACACAGCAATGCACCAGGTAATCGCTTCTACACTCTATAAGCACGGCGAACAAATTTATATTGGTACGCAAGAAAAAGGATTGTACAGCTATTCCATCCCCAATGGAAAGTTTGAGAAAGTCAATCCGATACTCGATACAAAAAGGATTCAGGCCATTTTACAACAATCGCCTACCCGCATCTGGGTTGCCACCGAAGGAGCAGGTCTCTTTCTGATCAATCCGAAAACTCAAGAAATAAAAAACTACCTCCACTCCTCTTCCAACCCGAAAAGTATTAGCTCCAACTACATCCGTTCGTTAGCTATGGACTCGCAGAATCGGCTTTGGATCGGAACCTTTAATGATCTAAATATCTACCACGAGGGCAGTGATTCGTTCGTTTCTTATAGCAGCAATCCGGTGATAAGCGGAAGTCTGTCTCAACGCTCGGTTCGAAGCATCTTTATGGACTCGCAAGGAGGAATGTGGCTGGGGACCTATTTTGGTGGGCTGAATTATTATCATCCCATACGCAATCGTTTTAAAAACATACGGCATATTCCCTATAAGAACTCCTTGAGCGACAATGTCGTCAGTTGCATTGTGGAAGATAAAGAGAAGAATTTATGGATCGGTACCAACGACGGAGGATTGAACCTTTACAATCCCAACACAAAACTCTTCACCCACTATATGCTGCGAGAAGGCAAAGATGAAAAAGGAATTGCTTCCAACAATATTAAAGCCGTATATGTAGACGAACAAAAGTCGCTGTATATATAGGTACGCACGCCGGAGGATTCAATATTCTTCACCGGAAAACCGGCAAAATGGAACATTTCAATCAAACGAACAGCCGACTAGTGAATGAGAATGTATACGCCATTCTTCCCGATGAAGAAGGCAATATTTGGCTAGGTACACTAAGCGCGTTAGTTCTTTTCAATCCGGAGAAGAGGGATTTCACCACCATCGAAAAAGAAAGAAATGGCAATCCTTTCTCAGTTAAGCAAATCACCACATTGTTCCGAGACTCCCGCAAACGACTGTGGATCGGCGGCGAAGAGGGAATATCGGTCTACAACCAGCAACACGATAAACTACAAAAAGAGCTCATCCTCCCAGACAACTCCATGCTTCAGGCATTTGTAAACTGTATATACGAAGCGGTCAACGGAGTATTCTGGATAGGTACACGGGAAGGTGTATATAGTTTCTCCGAAAAAGAAAAGAAAGTGAAACGATATACCACTGCCAACGGGCTACCCAACAATGTGGTTTATGGTATTCTTGAAGACTCTTTCGGACGCCTTTGGATGAGTACCAATCAGGGTATTTCGTGTTTGAATCCGGAGACAGAACAATTCCGTAACTTCACGGAATCAGATGGTTTGCAAAGTAATCAGTTCACATCGTCACACTACCGGACAGCAACCGGACAAATGTTGTTTGGTGGTATCAATGGTATCACCACTTTCCGTCCGGAATTGCTGCAAGACAACCCGCATACGCCTCCGGTGGTCATTACCAAACTGCAATTATTCAATAAGACAGTACGCCCGGACGATGAAAGCGGTGTATTATCCAAGAATATCAGTGAGACAGAAAGCATCACGCTGAAATCATGGCAATCGGCATTCTCACTGGAGTTTGTTGTTTCCAATTATATTTCCGGGCAACATAACACCTTTGCTTATATGCTCGAGGGATATGATAAAGAATGGTATTACCTGAACGACAAACGCACAGTTTCTTACTCCAACCTACCTCATGGCACCTATCGTTTCTTGGTAAAAGCTGCCAATAGCGATGGGAAATGGAACCCGACACCCACGGTATTGGAGATCAAAATCCTACCCGTATGGTATAAAACGTGGTGGGCGACTCTTTTATTTGTAGTTATTACCGCAGGTTTCATCATATTTGTTTTCCGTTTCTTCTGGATGCGCAAAAGTATGGAAACAAAGCTAGAAATGGAACGCAAGGATAAAGAGCATCAAGAAGAGATTAACCAAATGAAGATGCGCTTCTTCATCAATATATCGCATGAGCTTCGTACACCGTTAACGCTCATTCTCGCACCTTTGCAGGAAATTGTTAATCGGATTAGCGACCGTTGGACACGCAATCAGTTGGAATACATCCAACGGAATGCCAATCGCTTACTTCATTTGGTCAATCAGTTGATGGACTATCGCCGGGCCGAGCTTGGTGTATTCAGCCTGAAAGTGAAAAAAGGAAATGCCCACGAGCTTATTTATGAGAATTTCCTCTTCTACGATAAGTTATCGCGCCATAAAAGGATTAATTATACCCTGAATTCGGAACTTGCCGACAAGGAGGTTTTATTCGATCCGAACTATCTGGAACTAATAGTCAACAACCTGTTATCGAACGCATTTAAATATACCAAAAGCGAACAAAGCATCACCGTCACATTGAAAGAAGAAAAAGGCTGGCTATTGTTGAGAGTCAGTGATACGGGTATAGGCATTCCGCTGAGCAAGCAAGGCCGAATATTCGAACGTTTCTATCAAGTTGACAGCGAACATGTAGGAAGCGGTATCGGCCTTTCATTGGTCCAACGCTTGGTAGACTTGCATCACGGACGCATTGAACTGGCGAGTGAAGAAGAAAAAGGAAGTACATTCTCCGTATATCTCCCACAAGATCCGAGCAGTTACAAACCTTCCGAACTAGCCTCTACCGATGAGGAGAGCGAAGAGGATCAAGTCTACTCAACTAACTCCCGAGAGATGTACTTCATCGACACAGAGAGCGTAGCCAATCCTGCTATAGAATCGAGCGATAAAAAACGGGGAACCATTCTGATTGTAGAAGATAACATTGAGATACGTCGCTATTTAAGTAACGGACTTGCCGACTTATTCAACACACTGGAAGTCGGCAACGGCGAGGAAGCTTTAGAAATATTGAAGGATAGTGAAATAGACGTCATTATTACTGATGTTATGATGCCCGTTATGGATGGTATCAAACTCTGTAAAAGCGTGAAGCAGAATATACGTACCTGTCATATCCCTGTAATGATACTATCGGCCAAGACAGAAATCAAGGATCAGATGGAAGGCTTACAAATGGGTGCAGACGACTATATACCCAAACCTTTCTCACTCACAATATTGACCACTAAGATACAAAACATGATGCGGACACGCCGGCGAATGCTCGAGCGATATTCCAAATCATTAGAAGTCGAGCCGGAGAAGATAACATTCAACGCCATGGATGAAGCTTTACTCAAACGTGCTATGAAGATTGTGGAAAAGAATATGGATAACATTGAGTTTTCGACAGATGAGTTTGCCCGTGAAATGGGTATGAGCCGCTCAAACCTACATTTGAAACTAAAAGCCATCACCGGTGAGTCGACAATTGATTTTATTCGAAAAGTACGTTTCAACGAAGCATCCAAGTTATTAAAGGATGGTCGTTACACGGTTGCGGAAGTTAGTAGTATGGTTGGGTTCAACACTCCCTCCTACTTCGCGACCAGTTTCAAGAAATATTTTGGATGCTTGCCAACTGAGTACATCAAAAGATTAAAAGGATAAAAACTAAGAAGAGTTATTTCCAATCTCTTTTTGTGCCTCCTGAGATATCCAGTATCGCGGCCAGTGCCACTGCGTTGGCACAACTGTGACAGTGCGATGGCACAACTATGCCACTGCGGTGGCACGACTGTGACAGTGCATTGGCACTGGCTGGCACACCGCTTAATAATTTTAAAAGATAAGGTAAACAAAGACAAGCTCAACTATTTTCAACACAGAGACTAGAATGTTTAAGCTCACGTTTCACTGGTAGTGAAATCTTATTATGTCATTCATTCCAGTCCTTACGGATTTGTTTCCACGGCTTTGATATACAAGCACATTGCATACCATTATGATAGCTTATAAGCCTTCATCAATGCGCATAACTTACCTTTTCAACAATACTAATATATAATTCAACGTTTTTAATAGCATAAAGCCATTTTTAAACAAAGCAGAAACAAGATAAAACAGGAAACATAATTAATCAAACTACATTTGCCATCAGTGAAATATAACTTTTAATAATTAAATCCTAATAAAGTATGAAGAACATCTTCTTTATTTGCCTTTTTGCTCTATTCGCATTTACCGGATGTACTGATGACGATGAAGATCTGTATACCGGTGGAGATATAGATATAAATCTATTACCAGAGCCGAAACCGAATGAGGTCGTAAATTCCAAAATTTTCGATGTGATTAACTTAGACTATCCCGGTTTAGAGAAAGTGAAAGAATATTATGAAGCCGGTGAACATTACTATGCAGCTAATGAATTGTTGAAATACTACAGAAACCGTACGCATGTTGTTAACCCGAATATTAACCTTCTGAATCCCTGGATCAGTCCGTTTGATCAAAACATAGCTGAGCAAGCAGTGGATAACCGTTTCTATATCCGTAATTTCAAAGAATCAGAAGAAAACGGGAAAGAAGTATATTACTCTTTCCTTAAGGATGGGAAAATCGACTGGGAATTTGTACCCAAAGGAATTACCGATCAAGAATTCATGTCACAAAAGCATCGCCACCAGTGGATGCTTCCACAAGCCAAAGCATACCGTATAACTCAGGACGAAAAGTTCATCCAATCGTGGATTACCGTATATTCTGATTGGTTGACCACTTTCCCTGCTCCGGAAGGAACGGTTTCCAAGAACAACGTACAATGGTATGCATTGCAACCGGCCGAACGCGTACTCGATCAGATTGATATAATGGCGTATTTTATCCAATCGGCTAACTTTACACCCGAATGGCTTTCAACATTCCTCACCGCATTCTCGGACGAAGTAGAATGTGTGCGTAACAACTACTATACAGATGGTAGCAATATTTATGTTACTCAGGTACAAGCCATCACCACAGCGGCGATCTTAATGCCCGAATTTAAAAATTCGGCAGATTGGCTGAATGAGGGAACACAGAGAATCACGGAACAAATCACTGCACAGTTTTTAGCAGATGGCGTGCAGAATGAATTAGATCCGAGTTATCACCTGGGAGTGGTATCCGGATTCTACAACATCTATCAGATTGCACAGCTAAACGACAAGCTAAGTTTGTTCCCTTCTACATATATAGAACAATTGAAGAAGGCAGCACGTTTTGTGATGGACGTTATTTATCCCGACTATTCAATCGACAACTTTAATGACACGCGTTCTGCTTCATATACCAAAAACGTGTTGTTAAGAAACCTCAGACAGTATGCTGAAATGTTTCCGGATGATCCAGAAATTAAGTGGATGGCAACCGAAGGGAAACAAGGAGAAGCACCTGCTGAGTTGATACAAGTATATAGTGCATCCGGTTATTACATGTTACGTAGTGCATGGGGGAAGAATTCGACCCAGATGATTCTAAAGAATAATAACAACCCGGATAATAAATGGCACTGTCAGCCCGATAACGGTACATTCGGTTTATATCGCAACGGACGTAACTTCTGTCCGGACGCAGGTGTTTATTCTTACGGAGGAACATCCGAAAGCAATGCCGAACGTGCAGCATTCCGCGCAACTAAGATGCATAACACGATGACCAGAGAGGAAGCAAATATAGCGGACGGATACATGAACGGGAAATTTCTGAAGATGGATAGTCAAAATGGTGTAGACGTTCTCGTGACAGAAAACAAGTCTTACAGCGACCTGACACACCGCCGCGCAGTATTCTTTGTCAACAAGGAGTTCTTTGTATTGGTCGATGAAGGTTATGGAGCCGGTTCAACCCCGTTGGTTAACCTGAACTTCAGTTTATGCCCAACAAAAGAAGACGTTGTAATCGATGCGAACGTATCAGGTTATCAGTATGGTGCCCACACCGTATTCGCCGACAATAATAATATGCTGTTCAAAACCTTTGTAGAAACAACAACGGATTATAAAGCAAAGGAGAATACGACATACGTTTCAAACAAATTACAAGAAAAATCGGGCCAACGCAGATTCTATCAAGTTAGCACTCGTAAGCCAGCAAGCGGAGCCGCTCGCTTCATCACAGTTATTCATCCATTTGGAGCTGCAAGTGATGCAGAGAACCTGATTATTGATGCGAAATTTACGGACAACGAAGGCAAGCAGCCCGGAACATTTCACGAAAACGGTGCTTCCGTAGAAGTGAAAATTAATCAGAAAGCCTATAATTTATCTTATACATTAAATTAATAGACCCATAATATGAGACTAAAATTGCAATACATTACTTCGAGATTCTTAGCAATCTTAATGGTAGTCGTATTATGTGCTCTCCCAACTTCGTGCACAGATACAGAAACTACCGATTCTACTAAATTTGCACTTCACTATGCCGGCATAACCGACATAGGTCCCTCTATGAACTTTAATCTGGACGGGCCCACGTATATTGGCAATACCCCTTCCGATTTTGCTATCACTCGTATAACAGTAAATGGTGAGGTATACAGCACCGATTGCTTCGCGATAGATAGTGACAAAGGTTCGATCACTATCGCTAACACCAGTGATTTGCCGGTAGGTTTGTATTCCTTGAGTATATCCTGCTATTCAAGTGGCAAATACTATGAGTTTAAAGACATTCTAACCATAAATATGATGAAGTCAGTTCCCGACGGTATTACCGTAGAACCTAATAAGATTGAAGTGGAATATGGCGATATTATTGATGAAGAAAGTACAGAAATACTTCCTACTGCACAAGTCAAAACAGATGGCAATCATATTTCCATCCGCAAATACATCATTGCTAACGTTCGCAAAGATGGAGCGTTGATTGAGAACAAAGACTTCTTTGCTATTTCTGCAACCGGAGAGATTTCTGTAGTAAAAGGACAAACCGGCATTCAACCTGGAAAATATGTACTCGATCTGAAACTGACAACAGCCGTAGTAGATGAAGAAGCCGAAGAAGGTATCTTTGCCAACGCACTCGAGATCGATATAACCTCAAAACCATTATCATTGGTTTATACCCCTAATTCTGTTCGTACAGAAGTAGGAACAGGCAATGTATCGGTTTCTCCGGAATTTATCGGTTCCGTTGATGATTTGGTTTATAGCATTAAATCGAAATCTCCGTCCACTGCGCCTATCTCTATCGACCCGACAACAGGTGTCTTAACTTTAGACGCAAACAATAGCTTGGCGATTGACGATAAATGTGAAGTTACGGTTACCGCTACCAACAAATTCGGAACTGCCGACTTTGAAAATGTATATACCATCAACATTGTTGCATTTATCCACCCGATTGATAACTTCTCGTACAACAATACCGAGGATTTCATTCAGGCTACCGCATTCGAACATTCTGTAGCCGTAATAGACGGTGATGAAGTAAGTTATTCATTCGTCAATCTGCCGGAAGAACTAAGTGCACTGACTATTGACAGTCACAGCGGAAAGATAACTGCTACCAAAGGCAACTCGATTCCGGTGGGCTCGCATACAGTCACTGTACTGGCTAAAAACAGCAAGAACGAAAAGCAGGCTTCATTTAAACTGAACGTAGCTAAGAACCCATATTATTTCACTTACATCCATTGGGGAAATAACCTGAACTTGGCACCTGCCAAAGCTTATGCAAGTCAACATCGTGTAAATTCCAAGGCTGAATTACTAGCTCTATCTATTCCGGTAGCGGAAACCGATTTACCGAATGATGTAAAAGTTATTTGGGAAGTTGCAACCGAAAGTTTCTCCGGAGGAAGTACACAAATCGACGAGCATGGTACACTCACATTTACTGGCGGATGGATTGATGCTAAATGCTTCGTAGTTGTAGTTAGTGCGACTACCGGTAAAGGTACTGCTGGAGAGATTACAGTCAAAACGCCTGTATTTGTAGACTGTTCGGCTGCTATCAAGGGAATAACGGTAAGCTATACCCCATTTGCGTTCCAAGTGAACCCACGTACAGGTGGTAATTCTGTTGCGCCTGTTATTACAGGAGCGGCCGACCAAAGCCAATTCCTGATGGACTACCGCAGAACATTCAATTTCTATAACATCAACGGACCCGCTTCACACCTTGACGGACAACCCACGGTGAAAACCTCATTCATGTACAGCATATGGGCGGCATACTTTAATGCCATAGGTTCTTCATCGGTAAATACAGGTGCACGTGCTCCGTTGTCCTACTATGACAATATCGGCAAAACGTCCATACCCGCTGCATTTGTAAACAACACCGACTTGTCTGTTGTTGTTAATCCGGATAAATGGAAAGATGATGCCGGATTTGCCAACGGAGTTATGATCGGTCAGATGACTTATGCAACAAATGGCAACCCATCCAGTATTGGTGGCGGCGAGAAAATATTCCCGCTAGCGATTTGGTTTGATACGAAGTTTTAAAACTAATCTAAAAATCAGTATATAATGAATACATATAAAACTATATTTAGTACATTGAGCAAAAGAGGGTATCTTACCCTCCTAGCTCTCCTGATGGCAATCTGCACCTTTGCCCAGGAGCAGCAAGTAACCACCAACGGTGTGGTACTTGACGAAACAGATATTCCTTTGATCGGAGCGACTGTACAAGTAAAAAATGGCAAGAAAGGCGTCATCACCGACTTTGATGGTAACTTCTCCATTAAGACTCGCAGTAACGCCACCTTGGTGTTCAGTTACATCGGCTACAAAACGCAGGAAATCAAATTAACAGCTTCAAAAAAGCTAACCGTTAAACTGGTTCCGGACAACGCTATGCTCGATGAGGTAGTAGTTGTAGGTTATGGTAGCATGAAGAGAAGTGACCTGACGGGTTCTGTTTCCTCTGTAGGTGCCAAATCAATTGAAGGATTCAAAACCAGTTCGGTAGTAGAAGCCTTAGGAGGCCAAATTGCCGGTGTACAAATTACACAATCGGACGGTACTCCGGGATCGGGTTTTGATATTAAGATACGCGGTGTCGGTACGGTAAATGGCGACTCCTCTCCTCTTTTCATCGTGGACGGTTTTGAAGTTAGCAACATTGACTACCTGGCTAACTCGGATATCGAATCGGTCGACGTATTGAAAGATGCTTCGGCCTCGGCAATCTACGGTGCTCGCGCAGCAAACGGGGTTGTATTGGTCACCACCAAATCCGGTAAAGAAGGAAAGCCTATCATTACCTATAACGGTTCGGCAAGCTATCGCGATATGTCTAAGAAGTTAGACCTGCTAAACCCTTATGAATTCGTAGGCCTACAAATGGAAATCAACCCAGGTAAATTTGCTACTACCTATTATCAAGAAGGTGAAGACAAAGAAGGAGTTCCTTATCGCTACCAGAATTTAGACGATTATTTGACAGAAAGAGGAGTAGACTGGCAAGATGCTGCATTCAAATCTACCTGGTCTCAGAATCACGACATAAGTATCAATGGTGGTACGAAAGAATCACAATATGCGGTGTCTTTCTCTCATTTCGATGAGAATGGTATCTTTACCAATAGCGGATATAAGAAAAACACCGCCAAGTTACGCCTGAATCAGGAAATTAACAAAGCAATCACGCTCAATACGACCATCAACTACGCCAATACGGTGAAGGATGGTATTGGAACATCGGGTACAGGTGGCACATTGAATGTTTTGTCTAATCTGATCAATGCACGTCCTACCGGCGGTCTGAATATTACAAATGAAGAGCTGTTGAACTCGGTTTTCGACCCACTGGAAATTAGCGAAAACCAAACGTACTCACAAATCAATCCGATCAAGCAAGCTCAAGCGGTAAACAGCCGCAGACAGTCGGAATTATGGAGTGCCAATGCAGCGTTGACCATACAACTGATGAAAGGATTAACGTTTAAATCATCAGCTACCTATAATACGACTAATACGAGAGTTGATACATTTTATGGCGAACAGTCTAGTCAGGCCTATCGTAGCGGTGGGACATACGGTTCGACACAGATGCAGAAAGAATTGCGTTGGTCAAACAATAACACACTGACCTACAAAAAGAAGATCAACAAAAAGAACTCTTTCGACATCATGCTCGGACATGAATTCTCTTACAGAAGCTATGAACATTTGTTAGGTCAAGCTAAAGATTTCCCATTCGAAAATATGGGTAATGACAACTTAGGCCTGGGAGCTACTCCTAGCCGGGTTGAAACGACCAGAAATGATAAGAAGCTATTGTCTTTCTTTACTCGTGCGAACTACAACTTCGACAATCGGTATTTTTTTACCGCTACTGTACGTGCTGATGGTTCTACCGTGTTCTCTAAAAAGAACAAATGGGGATACTTCCCCTCATTCTCTGCGGCATGGCGTATTTCCGAAGAAAAGTTCATGAGAGACATTACTCCTATTTCAAACATGAAACTTCGTTTAGGATGGGGTACAGTAGGTAATGACCGTATTTCGAACTATCTATCGATGGATTTGTATACGGAGAGTAAGTACGGAGTCGGCAATAAACTGACAACTGTATTGACTCCTAAGCAACTGGCTAATAAGAATCTGAAATGGGAAGGTTCTACAACCACCAACATCGGACTTGACTTGGGCCTTCTGGATAATCGCTTGAACCTGACTGCCGATTTCTTCATAAAGAATACGAAAGACTTGCTTTTAGCTCAGAATCTGGCTTACATAACAGGTTTTGAATCGCAATGGCAGAATATCGGAAAGATTCAGAATAAAGGTATTGAGTTGAATTTGAATACTGTCAACATTCAAAAGCGTAACCTGATATGGCAAACCGATTTCAATATCTCCTTTATTAAGAACACTTTGAAATCGTTGCAAGATGGAACCGTTTCGATGTACTCTGCAACAAGATTCAATAGCAACTTTACAGGCTATGATTATGTAGCAACTGTCGGTTCATCGCTTGGACAGATTTACGGTTATGTCTTTGATGGCGTATATCAAACCTCTGATTTCAATGTGACTCCTGACGGAAAAATGATTCTAAAACCAGGTATTGCTGATATCAGTAGTCACTCTGGTAAACCCGTAGAACCCGGTATGGTTAAGTATAAAGATATGGACGGCGATGGAGTTATCAGTACATCAGACCGTACCGTAATTGGTAATGGTTTACCTGATTGGTATGGAGGTATTAATAATACGATCAACTACAAAAACATTGATTTCAGCTTTATGTTCCAGTTCAGCTTTGGGAATGATGTTTATAATGCGACTCGTATGTTCCACACTCAATCGCAAAACGAGCGTAGCAACCAATTAGCCGAAGTTGCCAATCGTTGGACACCAACCAATGCATCCAACCGTGTGCCTTCCGCTAAAGGGTATGTCAAGTATGAATTATATTCACGCTTCATCGAAGACGGTTCGTTCCTGCGTTTGAAGAATGTAACTTTGGGATATACGTTACCGAACAAATGGACAAGAAAAGCATACATCAACCGTTTAAGAGTATACGGTACTGCACAAAACTTGTTCTGTCTGACCAAATACAGCGGTTTCGATCCGGAAGTAAATATGAAAAACAGCCCGCTCATGCCAGGATTTGACTGGGGAGCTTATCCGAAGAGTAAGGTATTTACATTTGGTGTCGAAGTTCAATTCTAAATTAAATAACAAGAACAATGAAAAATATAAAATACTACTTATATACACTGATCTGTGCAATAACCGTTAGCTCCTGTTCACTGGACGAAACGAGTTACACAGAGGTTGAGAAGCCAAACTATATGAATAATGCCGCCGAAGCGCAAAACGTTCTTCTGGGCGTATACCGCAACATGGTAGAGGAAGGGATGTACAGATACCACCTGTCTTTACTATTCACACTGCCTAGCGACATAGCCAAATGTCAGGGCAATAGCCCGGATGGCCTCCGTCTGGTACCGTCTAACTCTTACACCAGCACGCAGAGTGAGGTGCAAACAACTTGGACTAATTTATACGATGCTGTTTATGACGCTAACGACTTTATCGAAAGAATCCAGCATAAAATAGGTGGATACGATGATGTAGACAAACAGAAAGCGATCGTTTTTATAGCAGAAGCACGTTGCCTACGCGCACTTTATTACTTCGAGTTAGTTCGCTGGTACGGTCATGTCACATTAATGACTTCGACCAAGCAGTCGAACGAGCACCCATCAACTTTCACGCAGGCAGATGCTGCGGAGGTTTATCGGTTCATGGAAGAAGATTTAGTGTATGCCGTCGAGAATTTACCGTATGCGATAGATGATCGTTTCCGGGGAGACAACAGTTTCCGTTTATCCAAAGGCGCTGCATTAGGACTATTAACTAAAGTTTACGCTACTTGGGCCGGACATCCTGTCAATGACACAAGTAAATGGGAAGCAGCAGCTAAAACCGCGAAAAAATTAGTGGAGTCGGGTAAACACCACCTGCTTAGTGATTACGAACAATTATGGAAGAATACTTGCAACGGTATTTGGGATGCAGACGAAAGTCTGATTGAAGTGAGTTTCTACTCGCCCGCCATCACCGGAGTAGCCGCTTCCGATCCAAGTGGACGTATTGGTAAATGGAATGGAGTAGCTGCCAGTGGTATCAAAGGTGTACGTAATGCCGGTAACTGGAGAGTGATACCGACTTTCCTACGCGACTGGAAAGATCACGATAATGATAAGAGATGGGCTATCTCCTTTGCAGATCATAAATATGGAAAAAATACGGCTACAGGTGAAGATGGAGTCAAACTTCCGATTAATACAAGTGGTAACATAAATGACGCGTTGCAGGAAGATGCAAAAGATAATTTGAAAAAGTCGTATATGGATGGCATATGCCCGGTAAATGGGATACAGAGAAATACGTAAACGACGCAAACTATCTGGTCGAGGCGAATTTATCCAATATCAACTGGTACATATTACGTTATGCGGACGTGTTATTATTGTATGCCGAAGCTTTGAACGAATGGAAACAAGGGCCAACGACTGATGCCTACGAAGCAATCAACATGGTACGCCGCCGTGGTTTTGGACTTCCCGTCAATACGGCAAGTAGCAGAAGCGACTTGCAAGCAGGTATGTCGTACACTGAATTTCAGGAAGCCGTTCGCAACGAGCGTGCCTATGAATTAGCCTTTGAAGGACATCGCCGTCAAGACCTGACACGCTGGGGTATTTATTATGAAAGTGTGAGAGAAACAGCTCAGGATATTGTTGACTGGTATAGTGACGGAGCACAGTTCTACATTGCTGCTGACTACACCAAGAAGAATAAACATGAACTGCTTCCCATACCTCAAAGAGATTTAGACTTACTAACTAAATACAATCAGAATCCCGGATGGGATAAATAATCTCGACAAACAATCAAAGCGTTACAGAAACAAGACTTAACACACTTGTCTTTGTAACGCTTTTCACTCATGCCTCTCACTCACATTATTCCTAAAGATATGATGAAAAACAAGCTGTATATAATCTGTTCCTTATTTGCGCTACTCTTCAGCCTTCCTTCGTTTGCTCAGATTTATTCATTCGAAGAGAAAACGATTCCGAGCGACTGGAAAATAAATAAGGGAACGCTTACTTTATCAACAAACAAATACAAGTTAGGCAACCAATCATTAAAAGTGAATTGGAAGCGAAATGCTACCCTACTCTTACCCTCTCCGCAAGGCATTTCAGAAGCTAGTAAAAGTCGCAACGGTGGAATGAATGTATGGGTATACAATGAAATACCGGTAAACAGCCACCTCGTCTTTTCATTCAAAAACAACGACGGAAAAGAAGTCTGTCAACTCCCTTTCTTACTTAACTTCAAAGGCTGGCGATGCATATGGGCTAAGTTTCAGGAAGACATGAAGAAGCCTTCTTCGGTCCAGATAGAATCAGTCGAATTACACTTCCCTGCACAGGGCAAAGGAGGCGTTACGTATTTAGACATACTCGAATTTACCCCCAAAGTATCTTGGCAAAACATGTCGGACGCACAATACAAGGTAAACCGGACAGACTTTAGCCTGATTCCTAACTTCACAGGCTATCGAAACACAAAGGCAAAAACAGCTCAGGTCATAAGTTCCGGCAGCGAACAAATAGAAGTAATCGCCAATAGGCTAACCGGATGGTATCTGGGAAGCAAAGATCAACCCGCTGACAAATGGGTCAAGATGAGAAAAGAGAGCGAAAAGAAGTTTATTCAAAGCGGACTAAAAGCTTCCGGAAAAGTCAAGATTCAGTATGATCAAGACAAAAATCCGATTGGAGAGACTCTATTCCCCATGGGAGCACCCGCCACAATCGACGGAATAAAAGCCGAAAAGTTCAGAACGATCAATGAGAAAGTCCTACTTCCGTTAGCACTGGACTATCGCAAAAATAAAAACGAAGCAAGCCTTCAAAAAGCATTATACATTTACGATTGGTTCAACGATCAAGGTTGGGCTGATGGAAGTGGCATGGGAACTCTCTGTTTTGAGAAGCTGAGAAGTTCAGGCTATTTTCACTCCTTCTTCTTACTGAAAGATCAACTAACCGCTGAGCAACTAAATCGCGAACTCCATGCGCTCAATTGGTTTACCATGTTCGGTATCTGTTATCAGACTCCGGCACATCCCGGCGAAGTAGCCGACAATTTACGGGCTTTAGCCATACCGAAACTAATATACGCACTCTCGTTGACTAATGAGCAGGAAAGACAAGTCGCTTTGACTGCTTTTAAACAATACATGGATAATGCGTTGGGCATAGCTCCCGGCTTCTTCGGAACCTTTAAAGCCGATTTCTCAGGCTACCATCACAGAGGTCCTTATCATAGCGCTTATTACCCGCATGCACTCTATGCCGGTTCACTCATCGCTTATTTACTCCACGACACCCCCTACGCATTGTCCGAAACTACGATGCACAACTTGAAGCAAGGGTTATTAACTTTCCGATTCTTTTGTGCCGGTTTGGATGTTCCTGCGGGAACTGTTGGCCGCTTCCCTGAAGGGCAACAAACATTAGAGACATTATTGCCGGCATTTGCTTACGCAGCTCTGTCATCTAAAACGCCGGATAAAGAGCTGACAGCTGCATTTAAACGAATTTTAGCATCGAATGATAATCAAAAAGCGATATCCGACTATGTAACTGAAGTAAATTCCAACTTGGCGTATACCAGTACGGTCGGTGAGATCGAATTAGTGCAACAACTAGCTACCACCTCAATCAAGCAGGAAGAAGCAGTGAAAGGTACTTTATTCATGCCCTACTCCGGTTTACTCGTAGCCAAAGATGAAAACTTCCATTTCAACATCAAAGGTTTCAATCGCTATATTTGGGATTTTGAATCATCAGCAACAGAGAACACGAAAGGACGTTACCTTGCTTACGGACAAGTCGAGTATTTTGACTTTAGAAATAAGCGCAAATCTTTCGCACCGCAAGAAGCTAATTTCAACTGGAATTATATTTCCGGAGCTACGACTAAGGTTCTACCCGAACAGTTACTACAAGACAAAGGGGGGGCCAGTTCCGGCCATCGCAACTTCTCGGACGAAACGTTCCTGACCGGCGTACATGCTTCTCCGCAGGAGGCTTTATTCTCTTTCCGCATGCACGATATAACGTATGATAAATCATTCCGTGCCAATAAGTCTGTTTTCGTATTCGATGATTTCTTATTGTGCTTGGGTACGAATATACAAAACAAAGATCAGACGTATCCTACCGTAACCACTCTTTTCCAGGCATTTGGTGGAAACGGTACTAACAACCGGAGCGACAAAGAAACCATCTTGACCGATCCTTCTCTCATGTACGTAGTCAAAAAGGGCGTAGTGAGCACAATAGATAGAGGTAGGCATTACATTGCTTATATCGATCATGGCAAAGCGCCTCAAGACGCTATGTATCTGTATTATATACTCAAGCAGAAAGATAAAGAAGTAGCGGAACAATTGCTATCCGATAACAGTCCGATTGAAGTCCTATCGCAAAACAACGACGCGCACATCGTTCATCATAAGATAAAAGGTTCCTGGCATGCTGCATTGTTCAATGCCGATAAGGAGTACAACGGCCAATTGGTCAAACGAGTCAATATTCCTCTTTCTTATATTTTAGAGAAACAAGCAAAAGAGTCGTACAAACTCTCCATATGTGAACCTGATATGAGAAGAGTATCTCATGCGCACATGGGACTGCTTAGCGAGGAGGACGTGATACAAGAAGAGAAACCGTTCGATACACAAATTACGATCGATGGATTATATAAAGTAGCCTGTCCTCAAAAAACGATTAACGTATCGCAAAATAAAGAAAAGAAGGAAACACGCATTACTATTTCTACCGTACGCGGAGAAAACTATACACTAATATTACACCCAGACAATGTTTAAAATAAGAAACAGAATAGCATCCCTATTTATTGCATCTTTTTGCTTTATTCATTCACAAGCGCACAACGAGCTGACTTTATGGTATAAGTCGCCCGCTAAAGAATGGGAGGAAGCCTTACCGGTCGGTAACGGACGTCTCGGAGCCATGATCTTCGGAGATACGCAAAAAGAAAGAATACAATTTAACGAAAACACGCTTTATAGTGGAGAACCGGAAACTCCTAAAAAGATAGATGTAACGGCCAATCTCGACCATATAAAACGCTTACTCAAGGAAGGTAAGAACGGCGAAGCGGTGCAATCATGCAAAAAGAATGGATCGGACGACTCAATGAAGCTTACCAACCTTTCGGTGATCTTTATATCGATTTTGATTCAAAAGTTCCTGTCACGGAATATAAACATTCGCTGGACATGGAGCATGCCATTGTTACGACCTCTTATAAGCAAAATGGCGTAAGCATCCGTAGAGAGGTATTTGCTTCCTACCCGGCTCAGGCCATTATTGTACACCTGAAAGCATCAAAACCGGTCTTAAACTTTAAAGCCTCTTTAGAGTCTCTTCACCCCTCAAAGATCGATGCGGAAGAGAACCAACTCTTTTTAAAAGGACAGGCATCTGCACATGCTCAACGACGAGATATTGAACACATGCAACGCTTCGGTACCCAACGCCTGCACCCGGAATATTTTGATTCGGAAGGAAATGTCATCCAAAACAAACACGTTATTTACGGAGATGAGATGGATGGAAAAGGTCCTTTCTTTGAAGCTTCTCTTACGTCTGCACACAAAGAAGGTAAATTAGAGATAATCGACGGACAGTTAGTAGCTACCAATTGCCAAGAAGTTACGTTAATGCTATATGCGGCTACCAGTTATAACGGTCCTCATAAAAGTCCGAGCAAAGAAGGCAAAGACCCGCACCAACAAATTCTGAACGATCAGAAAAAGATCGAAAAGCAAAGCGTACAGGTAATCAAGCAAAATCACATCGCCGATTATCAGTCATTATTCAACCGGGTGCAGTTCACGCTTCCTGCCGATAAGAATCAGCAAAGCCTTCCGACAGATGAACGTCTCAAACTTTTTAAAGAGAAAGAAGATCAAGGCCTCATCACCCAGCTATTTCAGTTCGGACGATATTTAATGATAGCCGGCTCCCGGCCTGGCGGACAGCCTTTAAATCTGCAAGGTCTATGGAACGATAAAGTTCTTCCTCCATGGAACTCCGGATACACACTCAATATAAATCTGGAGATGAATTATTGGCCGGCTGAGGTAACGAATCTTTCGGAATGTCACCAGCCATTATTTACGCTAATTGAAGAAATAGCCGACAGAGGTAAAGGGTTGGCGCACGATATGTATGGCTAGATGGCTGGGCTATCCACCATAACATTTCTATTTGGCGAGAGACTTACCCTTCCGACGGGTTTGTTTATTGGTTTTACTGGAATATGTCGGGCCCTTGGTTATGTAATCATATTTGGGAACACTACTTATTCACTAAAGATGTTGATTTCTTAAAGAAGTACTATCCAATATTGAAAGGAGCATCCGTTTTCTGTGCCGAATGGCTCATTGAAAACCGCGACGGCAAACTCGTTACTCCTGTCAGCACATCACCGGAAAACGCGTTCCTTCTACCTGACGGTACTCCTGCATCGGTGTGCGAGGGAAGTACAATGGATCAGGCCATCATTCGGTCTCTGTTCAGCAATACCATACAAGCTTCTGAAATACTTCAAACGGATCACACTTTCCGCAAAGAACTAACCGATAAGAGAGACAAGCTTCAGGGATATCAGATCGGAAGTAAAGGCGAACTGTTGGAGTGGGATAAAGAATATGAAGAGAGCGAACCGCAACACCGCCATGTCTCTCATCTTTTCGGCTTATATCCCGGTTCGGATATAACCAATGATACGCCCGATGTATTTAATGCAGCACGTCGATCGCTACATACCCGAGGCAACAAAACTACCGGATGGAGTATGGCATGGAAAATAGCTCTCTGGTCACGCTTGTACGATTCGGACAATGCCAATGAAGCATTAACAAACTTGATCAACTTTGTCGATCCAAACGTCAAGGCAGAAAATAGAGGTGGCCTGTATCGCAATCTATTGAATGCTTTACCTTTTCAGATAGACGGCAACTTTGGTGCGACAGCGGGTATAGCTGAGATGCTACTACAAAGCCATCAAGGAAATATCCATCTACTTCCTGCATTACCCACTACCTGGAAAGAAGGAAAAATAAACGGACTCAAAGCCAGAGGTGGATTCACAATAGACATGGAGTGGAAAAAAGGAAAGATACATACAGCGCATATCAGTAGCACCTATGAACAGACGGTTGATATCGTTTATAAAAATGAGAGTAAGGAACTTCATTTTAAAGCGGGAGAGAAAAAAACTATTTTATTCTAAAAGGTTGAAATAGGATTCAGGAATATACCCTAAAAGGGGTATTTGACAAAATCAACAGCTTTTTCAACAAAAGTAATAGTCTTAAACCTGTTTCATGATCCTTTTCAACATTCCTGCCATAAAAAACAGAACTGTAAAGTTACTTTTGCAACAGTTACAAATCTACATAAACAATCATTCAAAATGAATAACATGAAAAAGAAAATTGTTCTCTTTGCTTCGGTTACGATAGCATTGGCAGCATGCCAAACTGCTCCCAAGGAAGACTACAGTTGGATTAAGAAAAGTCTGGATGTAGCTTCGGCGCAGCTCAAGCTTTCGGCAGAAGAAGTTGAATCTACCGGCCGGCTTCCACGCTCCATTCGTACCGGATATGATATGGAATTTCTATGCAGACAATTAGAAAGAGATTCTCTCACTTTCAAAGATTCTCTTCGCGCACAACCAAGTAAAGAGGAACTAGGCAACCGTCGTCTTTCTAACGTTTACGATTGGACCAGTGGTTTCTTCCCCGGCTCGCTTTGGTATGCTTATGAACTGACAGGCAACGACACACTGAAATCACAAGCAGTTTACTATACCAACCTTTTGAACCCGGTACGTTATTATAAAGGTACACACGATTTAGGATTTATGATTAATTGCAGCTATGGCAACGCCGAGCGCTTGGCTCCTAATGATACGATTGCAGCTGTCATGAAAGAAACAGCGGACAATCTCTGTGGACGCTTCAATGAATCGATCGGATGTATCCGTTCATGGGACTTCGGAACCTGGAATTTCCCGGTCATCATCGACAACATGATGAATCTCGATCTTCTATTCAATGTATCGAAAGCAACCGGAGACAATAAATATAAGGATGTGGCTATCAAACATGCCGTGACTACAATGAAACATCATTTCCGACCCGACTATACCAGCTGGCACGTTATCAGCTATAACAATGACGGCACGGTGGAGCGCAAACAGACGCATCAGGGTAAGAACGACGATTCTTCATGGGCACGCGGACAAGCATGGGCTGTGTATGGATATACATCCTGCTACCGCGAAGTAAATGATACTACATTCCTGAACTTTGCCGTTAACATAGCCGATATGATTATGGAACGCGTAAAGACAGAAGATGCCATTCCGTATTGGGATTATGATGCACCGGTAACAGCCGAAACGCCACGTGATGTTTCCGCAGCTTCTGTCACCGCAGCCGCATTCCTTGAACTAAGCACAATGGTTCCGGACGGAAAGAAATACTTCGATTATGCGGAGAAGATTCTGAAAAGCTTGTCTAGCGATGCTTACCTGGCGAAGGTTGGTGAGAATCAAGGATTCATTTTAATGCACTCTGTCGCTCACTACCCAACGGATCGGAAATCGATACGCCACTGAACTATGCCGACTATTACTACTTGGAAGCTCTGAAGAGATACATGGACTTGAAGAAATTGAAGATAGAACATGGTGAATTGAAGGTTATCGGATAATTAGCTATTTACACTATAAATTATATATCATGATGAATAAGACTCTTTCATATGCTGTTTTACTGATTCTGGCTTGCTGGATCGGTACAGCGAATGCCCAGGAATTGAAGAGCGAAGCTTTTTCGCTACTCAATCTGGACTATCCCGGATTGGCAAAGGTGAAAGCCTTGCACCAGGAGGGTAAAGATAAAGATGCTGCCCAAGCATTATTGGATTATTACCGTGCTCGCACGAATGTAAAAACTCCGGATATCAATCTGAAGAAGATCACGATTGGCAAAGAAGAACAACAATGGGCGGACGATGGTTTGAAACACACCTTCTTTGTTCATAAAGGCTATCAGCTTCGTACAACTACGGAGAAGATATCAACTGGCAATATTGGCCGGTGAAAGATAATGAACTCCGCTGGCAGTTACACCGTCACAAATGGTTTACCCCGATGGGAAAAGCATATCGCGTTTCCCGTGACGAGAAATATGCCAAAGAGTGGGCGCATCAATACATCGACTGGATACAAAAGAATCCACTAGCGAAGATGGATAAGAAAGAGTATGAGATGATAAGCGAAGGTAAGGTCAAAGGCAGAGCCGAGAATATACGTTTCGCATGGCGTCCACTGGAAGTAAGTAACCGTTTGCAAGACCAAACGTCTCAATTTCAGTTATTCCTCCCCTCCCCTTCTTTTACGCCGGAGTTTCTGACTGAGTTTTTGGTTAACTACCACAAACACGCCTTACATATTCTCGATAACTATTCCGACAGAGGAAACCACTTGCTGTTTGAGGCGCAACGCATGATCTATGCCGGTTCGTTTTTCCCGGAGTTTAAAGAGGCTTCCTCGTGGAGGAAAAGTGGAATTGACATCCTGAATCGTGAAATTCATGTACAGGTATACGAGGACGGCGGACAGTTCGAACTGGACCCGCATTATCACCTGGCCGCTATCAATATCTTCTGCAAAGCACTGAAGATTGCCGACACAAACGGATTCCGCAGCGATTTCCCGAAAACTTATCTGGACACAGTAGAAGGCATGATTATGTTCTACTTGAATATCTGTTTCCCTGATTACACCAATCCGTGCTTCAGCGACGCGAAGCTTTCCGGCAAGAAAGAGATGTTGAGAAACTACAAAGACTGGAGCAAACTTTTCCCCGGAAATAAAACAATCACCTACTTTGCAACTGATGGAAAAGAAGGTTCTCTGCCGGATTATCTATCCAAAGGATTTTCTAAATCAGGTTTCTTTGTATTCCGTAATGCTTGGGGAATGGATGCCACACAGATGGTTGTGAAAGCCGGTCCGAAAGCGTTCTGGCATTGTCAGCCGGATAACGGTACATTCGAACTATGGTTCAATGGCAAAAACCTCTTCCCGGATTCCGGTTCGTATGTGTACGCAGGCGAAGGAGAAGTGATGGAACAACGTAACTGGCATCGCCAAACTGCGGTACACAATACAGTTACATTGAACAATAAAGATCTCGAAACAACTGAATCTGTTACTAGATTATGGCAGCCGGAAGGCAATATCCAAACCTTGGTTACCGAGAATCCGAGTTATAAGAATCTGAAACATCGTCGGTCTGTTTTCTTTGTAGACAATACTTATTTCGTTATTGTAGATGAGATGGTAGGCAGTGCCAAAGGTTCTGTAAACCTGCACTTCCAGATGCCACGAGGTAAAATAGCCAACAGCCGTGAAGACATGACATTCCTCACAGAGTTCGAAGACGAAAGCAATATGAAATTGCAATGCTTCGGTCCGAATAACATGACAATGAAAAAAGAACCGGGTTGGTGCTCCACTGCTTATCGCAAACGTTACAAGCGCATGAATGTATCATTCAATGCCAAGAAAGACAGCGAAGAAGCGACCCGCTATATCACGGTAATCTACCCAGTCAAGAAAAGCGCAGATGCCCCTAAATTTGACGCTAAGTTCAAGAATAAATCATTCAATGAAAACGGATTGGAGCTAGAAGTGAAAGTAAACGGAAAGAAACAGTCACTAAAATATAAATTATAATTAGTAAGGTACCGGCGCCAAATTCCCCACGCTGAGGATAACATTCAATAGGCAGGGCTCCGGTACCTTATCTCACTTACTACAACTAAACGTATTCCCATTATGAGAAACAGTTGCTCTACCCTACTCCTTCCACTAGCCGCATTAAGCATCGTGTCTTGTGCCGGTCAAAAAAAAGAAGAAACTAAACGTCCGAACATCATTTTTATGATGACCGACGATCATACTACTCAAGCGATGTCATGCTATGGAGGTAATCTGATTCAGACTCCCAACATGGACAGGATTGCAAATGAAGGAATACGTTTCGATAATTGTTATGCGGTCAATGCCTTATCAGGCCCTTCACGCGCTTGCATCCTCACCGGGAAGTTCAGCCATGAGAATGGTTTCACTGATAACGCCAGTGTGTTTGACGGAGACCAGCAAACCTTTCCCAAGCTATTACAGCAAGCAGGCTACCAAACAGCGATTGTTGGTAAATGGCACCTCATCAGCGAACCGCAAGGTTTCGACCATTGGAGCATCCTCAGCGGTCAGCATGAACAAGGCGACTATTACGACCCCGACTTCTGGGAGAATGGCCAACATATCGTAGAGAAAGGATATGTTACGGATATTATCACGGATAAAGCCATCGAATTCCTTGCACATCGAGACAAGGACAAGCCTTTCTGCATGATGTACCACCAGAAAGCTCCGCACCGCAACTGGATGCCGGCTCCCCGTCATTTAGGACTTTTCAACAATACAACCTTTCCTGAACCGGCTAATCTATTTGATGATTACGAAGGACGCGGCAGAGCTTCTCGTGAGCAAGATATGTCTATCGAGCATACACTCACTAATGACTGGGACCTCAAACTGATGACCCGCGAAGAAATGCTCAAAGATACAACCAACCGACTTTATAAGGTATACAAGCGGATGCCGGAAGAAGTACAAGACAAATGGGATTCCGTGTATGCCCAACGCATTGCAGAATATCGCAAAGGTAACCTGACAGGCAAAGCACTAATCAGTTGGAAGTATCAACAGTACATGCGTGACTATCTGGCTACCGTTATTGCAGTCGATGAGAATATAGGCCGGTTACTGAGTTATCTCGAAAAGACAGGAGAACTAGAGAATACAATCATTGTCTATACGTCCGACCAAGGTTTCTTCTTGGGCGAACATGGCTGGTTCGACAAACGCTTCATGTACGAAGAGTGTCAGCGCATGCCTCTTGTTATTCGTTTTGGCAAAGGAGTCAAAGCGGGAAGCATCAGTAGTGCTATCAGCATGAATGTGGATTTCGCACCGACCTTCCTCGACTATGCCAGCGTAGAGATTCCTTCGGATATCCAGGGAACTTCATTGAAGCCGATACTGGAGAATGAAGGCAAAACACCTGTAGACTGGCGCAAAGCAGCGTACTATCATTATTATGAATACCCTGCCGAACATTCGGTAAAGCGTCATTATGGAATCCGTACACAAGACTTCAAGCTAATCCACTTCTACAATGACATTGATGAATGGGAGATGTATGATCTGGCGAAAGACCCGAAAGAGATGAACAATATTTTCGGCAAACCGGAGTATATAGAAAAGCAAGAAGAACTACTACTACTGCTTCGCCAGACGCAAAAAGAATACAAAGATACAGATCCCGATGAGAAGGAAAAGGTTCTTTTCAAAGGTGATCGGAGATATATCGATCGAGTTCCCCTGACAAAGCTCTCTGGCACTCGCTAATCGAACCTATCCGACTAACCATCGGATTTGAATAACCATTAAATTAACCCAAAACAAATATATCATGGATAGAAGAAATTTTATAAAAAACACAGGCTGGTCCTTTCTGGGACTAGCTGCATCGGGCAGTTTACTAGGCTCTTGCGCAGCAGGCAGCAAAGAAGCGAAGAGAATAATGCCATCGGCCAGTAACCTGAAAATGTATTGGGGCGACTTGCATAATCACTGTAACCTGACTTACGGACACGGTGATATGCGCGATGCCTTTGAAGCGGCTAAGGAGCAACTAGACTTTGTGAGTGTGACGCCGCATGCGATGTGGCCGGATATACCCGGAGCAGACGATCCGCGTTTGAAATGGGTGATCGACTATCATACAGGAGCTTTCAAGCGCCTGCGTGAAGGAGGATATGAAAAGTATGTCCGGATGACAAACGAATATAATAAGGAAGGTGAGTTTCTGACATTTGTTGGTTACGAAGCGCATAGCATGGAGCATGGCGATCACGTAGCTTTAAACTACGATCTGGACGCTCCTTTGGTAGACTGTACTTCGATTGAAGATTGGAAAGAGAAAGCGAAAGGACACAAAGTCTTTGTTACTCCTCACCACATGGGCTATCAGGGCGGATATCGTGGTTATAACTGGAAGTGCTTTACGGAAGGAGACCAGACTCCGTTCGTCGAAATGTTTTCACGTCACGGACTGGCGGAGAGTGATCAGGGCGATTATCCTTACTTACACGATATGGGCCCTCGTCAATGGGAAGGAACCATTCAGTATGGTTTGGAGCAAGGGCATAAATTTGGTATTATGGCATCTACCGACCAACATTCCGGTTATCCGGGTAGTTATGGTGACGGACGTATCGGTGTGCTGGCTTCTTCATTAAGCCGCGACTCGATCTGGGACGCTCTTCGTACCCGCCATGTATGCGCTGCCACTGGTGACAAGATTCAGATTGACTTCCGCTTAAACGATGCGTTTATGGGCGATGTGGTACGAGGAAACAGCCGTCGCATCTACTTGAATGTTACAGGCGAAAGCTGCATTGACTATGTAGACATTGTGAAGAATGGGCAACTACTGGCCCGAATGAATGGACCGTTAACGCCTGTCGCTCCGGAAGGTGATATGGTACGCTGCAAAGTAAAAGTAGATTTCGGTTGGAATCGGGAAGAAAAGTACGTACATTGGCAAGGGAAGTTAGCCGTTAACAAAGGGCGCATACTGAATGTAACTCCGTGTTTCCGGGGAGCAGCTTTCACTTCTCCGCAGGAAGGTGAAGTTGAATTCCATACCCACGTTAACCGCATCGTATCGGTAAGCGAAAAAGATACGGAACTCGACTTGTACAGCAGCAAGAACCCGAATACAACAACTGCGGCTATGCAAGCTGTAATTTTGGATGTAGAAATGCCTAAAGACGGAATCATAACAGCCGACTTCAACGGCAAGAAGTTTGAGCATTCCTTGGGTGAGTTGCTCGAAGGTTCACGCTCGCATTTCATGATTGGCTGGTTGAGCGAAGCGATCCTTTTCAACCGTGCCATGCCGGAAAGCAGCTTTACCGTAGAGCACTTTATGGAAGATAAAGAGCCGCAACGTGATACGGATTATTATTATATACGCGTACGTCAACGCGATGGTCAATGGGCTTGGAGTTCACCGATCTGGGCAGAAAAAGTATAAGAATATGAAACTAAAATACGCTATAGGAATAGATCTTGGCGGTACCTCTGTGAAATACGCCCTTATTGATAGTGAAGGCGTGTTTCACTACCAGGCACAGTTACCGTCGAAAGCCGATATATCTGCTGAAGCAGTGATCGGCCAATTGGTTACAGCTTGTCAAGAAGTAAAGGCTTATGCCGACAGACAAGAACTTACCATTGAAGGAATCGGGCTGGGTACGCCGGGTATTGTAGACGAAACCAATCGCATTGTATTGGGAGGAGCCGAAAACATCGTAGGCTGGGAGAATCTAAAGCTGGCCGACCGCATCGAATCGGAGACCGGGCTACCGGTGCAAATCGGAAACGATGCCAACCTGATGGGGCTGGGAGAGACTTTGTATGGTATTGCACAAGGAGCTCGCAATGTAGTGTTCCTCACCGTTGGCACAGGAATTGGTGGAGCGGTAGTTATTGAAGGCAAGCTTTTTAATGGTTTTGCCAACCGAGGTACCGAACTGGGACACGTCCCCTTAATTGCCAATGGAGAACCTTGCGCATGCGGTTCGGTGGGATGCCTCGAACAGTATGCCTCTACTTCTGCATTAGTTCGCCGTTTCAGTAAACGGGCAGCAGATGCCGGTAGAACCTTCCCAGGAGAAGAAGTTAACGGAGAACTGATTGTCCGACTATATCACACAGGAGATCCGTTAGCGGTTGAATCGTTGGAAGAGCATTGCGACTTTCTGGGACACGGCATTGCCGGAGTTATCAACACCTTCAGTCCGCAGAAGGTCGTTATCGGTGGAGGTTTATCGGAAGCCGGAGACTTTTACATTCAAAAAGTCAGCGAGAAGGCATTTCGTTATGCCATGTCCGATTGCGCCGTAAATACCCAAATCGTAGCTGCCTCCTTAGGCAATAAAGCCGGTTCTATAGGAGCAGCTTGCTTGGTCTGGGATTTAAAGCAATCCAACTAAAACGGTAGGCCAAACACCCCCTTAAAACTTAAAAGCATGAAACACTTAATACTTCTTTTATCGTTTTTACTTCCTTATCAGGCGTACGCTCAAGAAAGTATCTTGCGTATAACTCACCCCACCCTGATGCATGAAGTTAGAAAAACTCCGTCTCCGCTCGACGGGCAGACTATTACCATGAACCCTCCCCGATTCATGTGGCCGGATAAATATCCGCATTTAGGCAGGTCCTTGATGGAATCGAAGAAGAAGATTTCAAGCCGGAAGTGACTTATCGCATCCGCATATCACGTGATCCGAAGTTCAAATCCAACGTGATTACCGCCGAACGTAAATGGGCTTTTTTCAATCCTCACCAGGTATTCGAAAAAGGCAAATGGTATTGGCAACATGCCTATGTAAATAAAAGCGGAAAGGAAGAGTGGTCGCCTGTCTATTACTTTTATATATATGAGACCACCCATGTGTTCAATCCGCCCGCGCTTGATGAACTCTTATCGAAACTTCCTCAGACTCATCCACGTATCTTGCTGGATGCCAAAGATTGGGAACAGATCATCCAGCGAAATAAGAACAATCCGGAAGCATGGGGTTATAGGGTCAGGGCTGATAAATGTCTCTCCCACCCTCTCAAGCATTTGCAAGAGGAGATTGATACGACCGAAGTTGTCAAACTTACAAACATCGTTCAATACCGGTCGGCGCTGATTCGCGAAAGCCGGAAGATTGTAGACCGGGAAGAAGCGAATATCGAAGCCATCGTACGGGCTTACCTACTGACTAAAGATACGAAGTATTATCGGGAAGGGATGAAACGGCTGACGGAGATCTTATCTTGGAAAGATAGCAAATATTTTGCCGGCGACTTCAATCTCTCCACCATTCTTTCCATGAGTACTTCCGCCTATGATGGTTTTTATCACCTGTTGAAGCCTGCCGAGAAAGAACTGTTGCTGAAATGTATTCGCGATAATGGAAGCAAATTCTTCCACGAGTATGTCAATCATCTCGAAAACCGGATAGCCGACAATCATGTTTGGCAAATGACCTTCCGCATCTTGAACATGGCGGCATTTGCTACATACGGCGAAATACCGGAGGCTGCCACATGGGTTGACTATTGCTACAACGAATGGGTATCTCGTTTACCGGGACTTAACGCAGATGGCGGATGGCACAACGGAGATTCCTATTTTCATGTACATATTCGTACCTTAATTGAAGTGCCTGCCTTCTATTCTCGCGTCAGTGGTTTCGATTTCTTTGCCGACCCTTGGTATAACAAGAACGCGCTTTATGTGATTTACCATCAGCCTCCTTTCTCTAAATCGGCAGGACATGGCAACTCGCATGAAACGAAGAAGAAGCCAAACGGTACTCGAGTAGGCTATGCGGATGCGTTGGCGCGTGAGTGCAATAATCCGTGGGCAGCCGCTTACGTACGTACCATTCAGGAACGCGAGCCCAACATCATGCAAACAACTTTCTTGGGAAAATCCGGTGATCTGACTTGGTATCGCTGTACGACTAACAAACCGTTCCCAACCGAACAACGTTCGCTGGCTGAACTACCTTCTACCAAAGTCTTCAACGAAACCGGCGTTGCTACCATGCATACCGCTCTAGGCAACATCGAAAAGAACGCCATGCTCTCTTTCCGTTCCAGCCCATACGGATCGACGTCCCATGCACTTGCCAACCAGAACTCATTCAACACCTTCTATGGAGGTAAGGAAATTTTCTATAGCAGTGGGCATCGCACCGGCTTTACCGATGATCATTGCATGTACGCATACAGAAACACCCGTGCGCACAACTCGATCTTAGTAAACGGTATGACGCAAAAGATTGGCACGGAAGGCTACGGTTGGATTCCGCGTCGGTATGAAGGTGAAAACATTTCGTACATGGTGGGCGATGCGTCCAATGCATACGGAAAGGTTACCTCTACTATCTGGTTGAAACGGGGAAAATACTCCGGCACGGAATACACGCCTGAAAAAGGTTGGGCCAAGAACAAAGTCGACTTCTTCCGCCGACATATCATCCAACTGGGAAGTACGGGACTGTATGTCATTTATGATGAACTGAAAGGAAAAAAACCGGTAAAATGGAGCTACCTTCTCCATACGGTAGAACTACCGATGGAAGTGAAAGAAAGCATGCAAGAAGTAACTGTAACCGGTAGAAACAAAGCCGGAGGAACTTCTGTGGCTCATCTCTATTGTTCTGCCCAAACTGAGCAGGCAGTAGTCGATACCTTCTTTTGCGAGCCTACCAATTGGAAGAATGTAACTAATGCACAGGGTAAAGCGGTGAAGTACCCCAATCACTGGCATTTTTCCTCCACAACAACTCCTTGTAAGACAGCTCGTTTCTTAACGATTATGGATACACACGGGAAAAACCGTTCCGATATGCAGGTAGTCCGCCAAGGAGACCGTTTTACAGTCGGTGACTGGACCATTTCCTGTAACCTATCGGATAAAGGAGAGTCCGCAATCCATGTGACTGATAAAACCGGAAAAGCATCGGTAAGCTATGATGCCGGAAAACAGGAAGGTAGAACGCAAGTTACGGACTTTGTGAAAGGAAAACAAGTTGAAAAGACGTTGGCAGACTACCTACCGGACTTTGAGATATAACTCAGAATCACCTAGTAAAGTGAATAAACGATAAACAGCCAGGGCTTCATTAATTGATTAATGAGGTCCTGGCTGTTCTCTCTCATAGAAGTTGTTTTGTGGTAAGTAAGTAGCGTAGGTTGCAAGTTGATCAAGCCTTATTGAATAATGTTCAACCTAGCCATATAGCAAGTGAGGGAAAAAATAGAGTCTAGACTATAAAATAGACTCCTTCTTTTGTCTTCTCAGCATCGAAAGAATATAGAATCGGTGGATTGTACGTACTATTACTTTGAATCTCCTCCAATTGAATAATGTAACCGGTAGCCAAAACCTTACGCTGAAAGTTACGTCTGTCGATTTCTTTATCCAGAAATATCTCATAGATTCTGCGTAAGTCACTCATCTTAAATTTTTCAGGAAGCAATTCGCAGCCAATCGGAACAATGGGCAATGTCTCCCGAATCGTATTAAGTGCTGTCTTTATAATATTATTATGGTCGGAGTAGAGAGGAGGAAGGTCGTTTACATCAAACCATTTCATCACTTCCGACTCTTTTTTAATACACTGAACATCCTCGTATTTAACAAGAGCATAATAGCCCATACTGATGAAACGTTGCATAAACCACTCAGCTTCCTGCAAACCATCAGCCATTTTGTTGCCATATTCCAGATTTTGCTCCATCACCGTTCGGCTCGGTTCCGCAAACAGATGAAACTGTTTCAGGTAAATTCCGGTCAACCCCGTACGTGTTTGCAAAATACGAAAGGCCGCCTCATCTGCACTTTCCGACTTCCGCATAAATCCACCCGGCAGTTGCCAATAGTTACTCACATCAAATTTGTTAAGCAATACACGTATCTTCTTCTTATAATAACATAAGATTACGCAATCAATAGAAAAACCCGGATGCAGTTCCCCTACATCACCTAACATATACTTATCCATATCCTCTTTACTTATTTTAAAAACCCATACGATATCGTATGATTCATTAATCGGGAACAAAAATAATAAAAGAAACGATACTAGCCTACAAAACTGCGTTATTAGTACGCACTTTATGTTATATAGCATATATGCGTACTTTTAACGCAGAAATACTTTTTAATCTGAAAACAAGCCGTATATTTGCGTCAAGTTAACGCAGAAACAAGAAGGCATAAGAATTTAAGCTTCGTAGGATGAATACTAAAAACTTAAAACAAATATCGATATTATATTGGAGGCATACGCGAAAAGTTGATGCCGTAAGCGCACGGTTTGTTGTCGACAGACTACAAATTAATCTCTCACTCAAATAAATTAAACGATTACTCTACGCTAAGACATTCTATCAATTATGAAAAAGGAATTAATATTATCATTCACGTTACTTGCGGCAAGCAGCAGCTATGCTCAGGTTCAAACTAACTATCAGACAATTCAGAATCCCGATGGAGCAACACTCGGTTACTCACCCGCATCAGGTGTAAAAATACTAACTGTAGACGGACTAAAATTCAAAGATCTGAATAAAAACGGCAAACTGGATAAATACGAAGATTGGCGCCTCCCGATAGAGGAACGAGCGAAAGACTTAGCCGAAAAAATGTCGGTGGAACAAATTGCAGGGTTAATGCTATACAGCATTCACCAATCAATCCCATCCGCGGAGACCGGATTTACCGCCGGAACGTACAACGGCAAACCATTTTCAGCAAGTGGAGCCAACCCATGGGAATTGACGGATGCACAAAAAGCCTTTTTAAAAGATGACAATCTGCGCCATATCTTAATCACTTCGGTACAAAGTCCGGAAGTGGCAGCAGCTTGGAATAATGAAATGCAAGCATTCGTAGAAGGTATTGGCTTAGGCATACCGGGAAACAACAGCTCCGACCCTCGACATACCGGACAAGATACGGGAACAAAAGCTGAGTTCAATGCCGGCGCAGGCGGTAAGATTTCAATTTGGCCGGATGGCTTGGGATTAGCAGCTACATTCGATCCGACTATTGTTCAACAATTCGGAAAGATTGCCGCACAGGAATATCGTGCGTTGGGAATCTCTACCGCACTTTCACCGCAAATTGATTTAGGAACAGAACCTCGTTGGTACCGTATATCCATGACATTTGGCGAAAGCCCTCAACTGACTACCGACATGGGACGTGCCTATATCGATGGTTTCCAAACCTCCTATGGACAAGACGAGATTAAGGATGGTTGGGGCTACAAAAGTGTCAACGCCATGGTGAAGCACTGGCCGGGCGGCGGTGCTGAAGAAGGTGGACGCGATGGACACTGGGCATTCGGTAAGTTTGCCGTATTCCCCGGTAATAACCTAGAGTCGCATATCAAGCCTTTCACCGAAGGAGCATTTAAACTATCCGGCAAGACCGGTATGGCTTCGGCCGTCATGCCTTATTATACGATTACGTACAATCAGGCTAAAGACGGAACGAATCTGGCTAATGGATTCAGCAAATACATTATCACCGATTTACTCAGGGAGAAATACGGCTATGACGGAGTGGTATGTACCGACTGGTTGATTACCGGAAACGAAGGAGTTACTCCCGATGATTTTAAAGGAAAGCCATGGGGCGTAGAAGATAAAACCGAAGCGGAAAGACACTACATTGCATTAATGGCAGGCGTAGACCAATTCGGAGGTAACAATGTGATGGAGCCGATTATCGAAGCCTATCAAATGGGAATCAAGACACATGGTAAGAAGTTCATGAGAAACCGTTTTGAACAATCCGCCGTACGTCTTTTGAAGAATATCTTCCGATTGGGATTATTTGAGAATCCGTATTTAGATCCTCAAGAGAGTGCCAACGTGGTAGGCAACCCTGATTTTATGCAAGCAGGATACAATGCGCAATTAAAATCAATCGTTCTACTCAAAAATAAAGAGCAGATTCTTCCGATTCGGGAGAAGAAAACAGTCTATATCCCGAAAAACTATTATCCGGCTGTAAAGGATTGGTGGGGACTTTGGTCTGAGCCATCGTTAGAATATCCGGTTGACATGGAATTGGTGAAGCGATATTATAATGTAACCGAGAATCCTCAGGAAGCAGACTTCTCAATCGTATTCGTATCGAGTCCGTACAGCAACAATGACGGAGGTGGCTATGATATAAGCGATCGCCAAAGCGGAGGAAACGGCTATGTACCCATCTCATTGCAATACAATACGTATACAGCAGTAGACGCTCGCGAAAATAGTATCGCTGCGGGAGATCCGGTAATCGATCCGACTATAACCAATCGCTCCTACAAAGGAAAGAGCGTGAATGTATCCAATGCGGCAGATTTAAGCACGATTCTAACAACCCGGTCACAAATGGGTAGCAAACCCGTCATCGTAGTAGTAAACCTTGCCCGTCCCATGGTATTTCACGAATTCGAAAGTAAAGCAGACGGTATTATTGCCCGTTTCGGTATTAGCGAGCAAGCCGTATTGGATGTTGTTTCCGGCAAGTTCGAACCCTCCGGACTGCTTCCGCTACAAATGCCGGCTAATATGTCGACCGTAGAAAAACAGTTGGAAGATGTCCCGTTTGATATGGAATGCCACCAAGACAGCGAAGGAAATAGCTATGACTTCGGTTTTGGCTTGAATTGGAAAGGTGTAATAAAAGACACCCGCACTCAGAAATACACAAAGAATTAATCCTTATTATAATCTAATTAAAACCATGAAAAGAAAGTATTATTCACGGGCATTGCTAGTAGCGGCCCTCGCAGCAAGCACGAGTTCTTGGCACCTTAACGCCCAAACTACTCACCGAAAAGCGGCATCCGACTCAGTGAAAGTGGCTAATCCGAAAGCAGGAGAAACAGCCAATGTTATGTTGAACGCTTCCTCTGACAGCGGTCCTCGTGTAGTTAACATCGGCCTGCCCGCTAGTGTGGGAGGTACAGTGATTCTGGAAAACGGCCTACCCGTAACCTATGACTATATGGGGCAGATGCCTACTTTACTTTGGCGTCAGGACAATGGCATAGCCAAGTTCGGCGTACTGAATATCACCGAAACAGCTCTATTGGCCAGCGACGTAGGCGTTTCTGTCAGCACCTGGACAAACAGAGGGACAGATAAGACGAAAGGTACCGTAAGTTTTACCACCAATTCTTTTGGTTTACTACGCGGAGATGTCGGTATCAGCGGTCCGCTGAAGAACAATTGGTTTTATTCGGCAAGTGCTTTTATTAATATGGATCCGGGCACGTTCCGATCGAACATCTCAACTTTCTTGGATAAGACTCAGATATATAAAGGAGTTATCAACAAGAAGTATAACCGGGGACAGATTGGTGTCCAATACAAATATGCGTATAGCGAAGGGATTTCTACGAAGCAAAGTCCGTACATCTATCACCAAGACGGAACAGTGGACAAAGTAGACGGATTCAAAATCGGACGCGACTCGTATCTAGAGCAGTCGGGAATGATTCACACGATTGATCGCTAACGGGTAAAAACGTTTCGTGGGATGCCATGCAAGACGCTGCCAGCATCTCGCACGTAATCGACTTGATGGGTGATCACCGCTTTAAAAACAATATGAAGTTGGATTATACACTCCGTTATCATTATGCAAACTCAGGTATGTACAACCCATATCTTTCGAACATCAGTACGGCTTCTAAGGTAGGAGACAATCCGAAGACAGGCGACAAACGTTATTATTACGCCGACAATCCCGACGCTCCTTACACCGGGCTTGTACAAAACGGTATGATGATTTTCGCTCCTCAATCGGTAAAGAACACGTTGATGGCTCGCATCGAGTTAAGCAAAAAGACGAAGAAGCATCATTGGATGGTGGGATTCCACAATTGGTATTACAATGCTGATAAAGCCAATATGGCAACCTACAGCTACCAGTTTGAAGTAGCTCCGAATCCGAAAGCACTGATTTATGAACAATACGGAGAAACACTGGATGCAAATGGAAATGGCACGGGAAACTACGAATGGAAAAAGATTACAGACGCCAATGGCAACCGTAACCACAATAAATCCGTGCAATACTACAATGGAATCGATAACAAGATGGCCCTAGTGGGAACAGAGAAATGGACAATAACGGACAAACTTTCGTTGGACTTAGGCGCACGCCTTGAGTGGCAGCGGATCGACGGTGATTGGTACTCGGAAGCGGACAGACAGGCCGGAGCTACAAACTGGGTATCGGGCAATACTACATCCGTTAAGAAAGACTGGTTTAACGTTACCGGTACAGCCAGTGCGATGTATAAAGCATTCCCTAACTTGGGAACCGAAACCCGTCCTATCAACCTCGGCTTCCTGGCAGACTTGATGTACATACAGCAGGCAGGCAAACTGAGCATGTATGCAGGTGCCGATGATCCGGGCATTGAGAAATGTGAAATCCCCGGCTTCTCGTTCGGAGTCTATTTCAATCATCCGATGATAAATGTTGTGTCTAAAGTAACCAAGATCAAACGTACGAACTTCAAGAACAACTCTACATTCAATAAGAAAGAGGCCGACGGTTCCACAACAACCGAGAAACAAACGATTAGCTATGACGTCAACACACTTGGTTGGACCACCGATGTTTTATTCAAGCCGTTCAAAGGATTTGAATTACATGCCCTGCTAACGCTCCAGAATCCAAAATATGAGAACTACGAGTTCGAGGTATTCGGACAACAATACAGCAACAGCGGTAACGTAGCACGCAGCGTCTCGAAAACCCTGATCGAAATCGATCCCAGCTACTCTTGGGGAAAGTTCAAGATATGGGCCAGTGCACGTTACTTCAGCAAAGAATACGCGAACTACCCCAACACATTGACATTTGCCGGACGTTGGGAAACATTTGCGGGCTTGAATTACAGATATGATAAGAACATCGATTTCTCAATCAGTGCCGTCAACCTACTGAATCAGAGCGGAGCGCAAGGTTCTATTTCCGGAACCAATACAACCACTGCTCAAGAAGCCGTAGCATTATACGATCAACCGTTAGTGGGAACCTACATTCGTCCGTTTACCATTGAATTTAAAACCAGAATCCGATTCTGATAACTATGAAAAAGATCATCAGCCAACTATTCAGTCTAATAGTCGTTTGCGCCCTAGCCATGGGTGCAAACGCACAGGAACGAACATTGAAGCTCATCAGCTACAATGTGTATTGGGGCATGAAACAAGATACAACTGCCCATAAAACTCAGTTTGCTCAATGGTTCAAGGAACAAAACCCCGACATTGTAGCCCTACAGGAAGTGAACGGATTTACCCAGCAACAGATTCAGGAGTTTGCCGAAAGCTACGGTCACCCCTATGCCATCATAGTCAGAGAACCTGCCGCCGATGGAGCAATCAGTTTTCCGGTAGCCCTCACATCCAAATATCCCATTGTGAATGTCCGTCGGGTAGTAGACAATATGATACACGGCCTAATCGTTGCCGAAATAGAAGGCCATCATTTCATGGTTACCCACTTCCATCCATTCTCGGCTGTAAAGAGAGGACACGAAATCGACTTGGTTCTAGCCACAGCATCCTCCGGTTCCCCGCAGGAGAAATGGTTGCTGATGGGAGATCTGAATTCCGTCTCTCCGCTGGATAAGAGTGAATACGACAACGGACTGGTACTAAACCATATCCGCCAAGACATGAAAAAGAAGCCGCACAATCAGAATCTGATAAACAATGAACTAGACTACAATGTCCAGCAAAAGGTACTTGACGCTGGTTTCATAGATGCTTTTAAAAAGTTTCATCCGGCATTCGAAGCCTCAGCACCGACAAAGCTGTTTTATGACCAGTCGAAGTTTCCCTTGCGGTATGATTATCTGTATGTCAATTCAGCCATGCAAAATGACTTGGTGAAATGTGATATCATTAAAGATGCCTTTACCGATATATATTCGGATCATTATCCGGTTGTACTATTATTCAAGAAATAAATTAGATATTATGAGAAAAATTACATTCTTAGTGCTCGCCGCTTTAGTCGGTTTCATGCCTGGCGCATCCGCGCAAAAGAAGAAATCCGTTGCTGCCAACGGAGAAGTCGTGATCTACTTTGCCCGCCACGGGAAGACGATATTAAACACCATGGACCGGGTACAAGGTTGGGCTGATACGCCTCTCACCCCCGCCGGAGTGGAAGTTGCCGAATACCTCGGAGAAGGTTTGCAGAGTGAAAATATACAATTCAAAGCAGCCTATTCCAGCGACTTGGGACGCGCACGCCAAACGGCTCGCATTGTACTTGACAACAAAGGACAAGCAAACCTGCCAATCACAGAAGTTGCCCAGTTGCGCGAAACCAACTTTGGCAGTTATGAAGGCGATCTGAATGGCAAGATGTGGGGAGATGCCGCCCTCTACCTACACTACAAATCGGCTCAGGAACTATTTGCCGATATGGAACAGAAACCGGAATTACTGAAGAGTGCGATAGCCAGTTTCAAAGCCCTTGAAACCTTGGGAATAGGAGAAGACTACGATCAGGTGAAAGCCAGAGGACAAAAAGCCATCCGGGAGATAGCTGCTAAAGAAGCCGCCAACGGAGGAGGAAACATCTTAATTGTGGGACACGGCATGTCTATAGGCGTATTCCTTTCGGACATCGACAGCAACGGAAAAAAGCCTAGTGCCAACCATATGGGGAATGCCGCCGTATGCAAAGTGATATATAAAGATGGTAAATTCTCACTCGAGTCATTTGGTGATATGAGTTATGTAGAAAAAGGAAAGAGCACTCGAACAAATAAATAACTGTTCGTGAGCTTTATGTAGAATGTTTGTAAACTTCACTATTCTAGCTGCCCCGTAAGGTCTGACTTCGGGGCAGCTGTTTCGTCTAAATCGAATAGAGTTTTAGCTCAAATAGTATAAAAATAGTATATTTGCCATGCAAACCATTTAAAAAAGATCCAAAATGAAATATATAGGAGCTCATGTTTCTGCTTCCGGTGGCGTAGAGTTCGCCCCGGTCAATGCACACGGAATAGGTGCGAACGCTTTTGCACTTTTCACCAAGAACCAACGCCAATGGGTGAGCAAACCACTGACGGACGAAAGCATTCGCCTCTTTAAAGAGAATTGCCGTCAATACGGCTTCCAACCGGAATTTATACTTCCACACGACAGTTATTTAATCAATCTGGGGCACCCCGAGGAGGAAGCTTTGGAAAAAAGCCGGGCGGCTTTCGTTGACGAGATGCAACGCTGCGAAGAACTGGGACTGAAGCTGCTTAACTTTCATCCGGGTAGCCACCTCAACAAAATATCGGTAGAGAACTGTCTCGATCGCATTGCCGAGAGTATAAACCTAGCTTTGGAAAAAACGACGGGCGTAACAGCAGTTATTGAGAATACCGCCGGACAAGGTAGCAACCTCGGAAACGAGTTTTGGCAATTGAAGTACATCATCGAACGGGTGAACGACCAAAGCCGCATTGGTGTATGTCTGGACACTTGTCACACATTTACTTCGGGCTACGACTTCCTGACGGACTACGCCCGGGTGTTTGACGAGTTCGAGCAGGTAGTAGGTTTCCAATACCTAAAGGGTATGCACCTGAACGACTCTAAGAAAGAACTTGGTAGCCGTGTAGACCGACATGACAGCATTGGCAAGGGGTTGATCGGAAGCGAGTTCTTCGAGAAATTGATGAAAGATCCCCGATTCAATGAAATGCCACTCATCCTCGAAACGCCTGACGACACACAATGGGCAAAGGAAATCGCTTGGTTGAGAAGCGTTGAATAGCCTCTCACAACGGGGATTGAAAAAAGACGTATGATTTATTTGCCGATCAAATTCAGTCGCAGAATAGCATGAACCATGAAGTAAGAGCCCAAAGCGTTATAATCCGTATCCCGAATAGCGGTTGCGGTAATGCTTCGCATCTGTGAGGTATCTTGTCTCAATAAATCGTAGATTTTGAAACGAAGCAGCAGTTGTTTGCGTTTCAGGAACGCTTTCGACAGCTGACAATTCCACATAAAGTTTTCTCTGGAATAGCCCTGGTAGCCATACCCTTCACGAAGGGAATAGCTTAGGTCAGTGTATAGTTCCATCCGCCAGGGCAAGTAGAGTTGCAGTTCCGTGCCTGCCTGATAGTCGTATGTCTCGGTACGAAACTCCCGCACATTGTTATAAGAGTTATTATAGAGTATACCGGCCAGTCCGCTGACTTCGATCTGACGGGTACGATACGTCATCCGCAGGCGTTCGCGTGCAGTAAGATGGCGTACGCTACTCTTCACGGGTTCTTCCTTGTTCAGGGTAGTGTAACCGTTCTGATTGCGCAACTGAAAGGACGAGTTGGTACGGAAAACCCAACTGCGATTTCTGAAAGGGGTATTCAGCGTAAATGAACCGGAAGCACGCCAATTACCGTTGAGGTTGACCGGCATAGTAGTGCGCGCACCTGTCTCGCTGTCGTAGGTCACTTGGTTGGTGATGCTGTTCAATGTGTTTTCCGCCAACAGGGTGGCAACGATGTTGCGCTGATGTTTGGCATTGTAGGAGTTGAAGTTCAGCGTAAATGTATTGGTGTACGAAGGTTTCAGCGAGGAGTTACCCACACGTATATTCAACGGATTGGTACGGTCTGTCACCGGTTGTAGATCGCGAATATTGGGTTGCCTACCCCTACCCCGGTATACAATCTGCAAACGGGTTCGCTTGGAAAACTTATATCGGAAGTTAACCGTAGGCGAAACGTTCAGTACCGACCGCCGAAGTGGTTCTTCATACCGATTGTCGAGCAATGAATGGCTGACTGACTTTTGCGGTTCAAGATCGACACCGATATTGTAATTGTATTTTTTACGTGAGGTGCGCACAGCAATATTCAGCAAGTTATTGGTGTATTGGTTCTCAAACCGGTTGCTGGCATCTTCTTCGTAATCGGGTTCAAAGTCTCCCAACTCTTCATCCCAGTTGTAGACCAGATGGTCGGAGTTATTCACTCGATACTGATAGCTATAACGGAACTGGAGGAAGTGGAGCCATGGCAACGGTTCGACGTACACCAGCTGCAACCGGTAATTATAACCATCTACCTCATCATCTATCTGCTGATTAAGCGTTCGGACGGTATTATTCTTAAAATATTGGGTGGTAGAAAGACTTGTGCGGTCGGTCGACGAGTTATTAACGCCATAATCTACTTTCAAAGCGATGTTCCTGCCTCGCTGACTGAGCTTGCGGCTGAGTTGCAACATCAGGGTCAGGTTATTGCGAGAGTTGTCAGTAGCCCCCGAAGATGTCTTTTCATTGAGCAGAACTTCATTCCCCCACCCTTGCTGAAAACCTTCATTCTTCCGGTCGTTGGCCGAAAAGCGATATTGGGGACGGAAGATGAGAGTTGTAAGGGTATCTATCTTCCACTCTACCGAGAGGTTGGCCACCAGATCGTGATTCTTTGTCCGGTTGGTGTTGCTACTCCGGTTGATCGACTTATCTTCCCGCAAGAAGTTATCGACCAGGGTGTTACTTTCTTCCCGCCGATCTGTGCCGGCGTATTGTACATTGGAACGGAGTTTGACGCGCTGCCAGTCGTAAGCGGTGTTAAAGCCGAGGGAACGAGAGGTAGTCAGTCCGTTTCGGCTGCGGGTGTTGCCGCTAGACCCGGCGGATTCTCCCTGCAACTCTGAAAAGCCCTGGTTGTTGGTGTTGTTCAGGTTGGCAATGACGGTCATCTGAGAATTGTCGCGGAAACGGTTCAGGGTATTGGCGAGTTCATATCGTTCTTTGTTGCCTGCACCGCCCATAAAATTCTCCATCCAGCCTTGTTTCATCTTTTTCTTGACGGACAGGTCGAGAATCATCTCTTCTTCTCCATCATCAATTCCGGTGAGGCGTGCCAGATCGGATTGCCGCTCATATGCTTTCAGTTTCTCGACCATCTCTACGGGAAGATTTTTGAGTGCGGCTTGTGGATCGTCGGAAAAGAACTCCTTACCGTCAACGAGTATCTTTTTTACTTCTTTGCCGTGAATCAGCAGTTTACCGTCGGAATCGATTTCTCCTCCGGGTAATTGTTTCACCAGGTCTTCGAGCATCGAGCCATCGGGTACGCGATAGGCGGAAGCATTGAATACAGTGGTATCTCCTTCGGTCACTACCATCGGGGCTTGACCTATGACGAGGGCTTCACTGAGAAGGTAGCTTTCGGGGAGCAAGGAGATAACCGGCAGGGTAAGCGAGGTTTTGTTTGTGGTGACGGCGATCGGGCGGTAACATGGCTTATAACCCAGATAGGAGACGTGAAGAAGTACAGTGTCGGCTTCGGAAGCGAAAGACAACCGGAATCGTCCTTCATCGTCGGTCGCACCGCCGGTAAGCAGCAGGCTATCGGGTAAAAAAAGCAGCCGGACCGTAGCGTACGGTACCGGCTGACTGGTTTCAGCGTCAACCACTCGCCCGGCAATAGTATTCTTGCCGGACTGTGCGCAAACAGCCAAACTTATCATCAGTAGTAGGATACAATTAACAATAAAACGATACTGAAGAGGTGTGGTATGCCTGCTTGTGCTCAATTTGTGTTGACTTAGTGAAATAAAGCTATTATAATAAACCTATTTACCTGTATGATGAGGCTGTGTTGTCTTTGTCTTTGACGGTCTCCCTGTCCGGGTTTTTGCCCTTTCTTTCTACGGTCGAATTCTTTTTTGAATTTATTCGCGTTACTTTTCTCCATCTGATAGATGCGCGTTACTTGTTTCTGAGAAAGTACCTTGCTGAATTCAGTGTAGTATTTCTCGCGGATGTCTAATAGTTTACGGCTCTGCGCAAACTGGTCTTTGATCTGCTTGGCTATTTCAGCATCGGTCAATGCGGGTTTCGGTGCCATTTTAGTAGCTTGACCAGCATCTTTCTGTCCTCTGGGCGTACGGTTCATCATGCGGCATTCGCGCAGCTCTTTGAGGTAATTGCCATAGACAGGCGTGAACTTGGCGGCTGTGGCATCGTCTAGCATCAGGGCCTTGACCATGCGATCTGTCTGCATCTGGGTCATTTGCTCGGGAGTGGGACGTTGTTTCTTTTCCTGAGTTTCTTTATTCTGTGCCGAGAGGGTTATCGAGCCTCCCAGTAGCAGGGCGGCCATCATGAAATGCATAAATTTAGTTTTCATAATCATCTTGTTTTAATGATTTAATTCAATTGTTTAATTTAAAAATAGATCGTTTTCAGAGAAGTTGACGAGCTCTTCCAACTCCTCATCTGACAATTCGTTTATCCATTTATCTACCGGATCGGCCGTTTCATGGTTCTTCTCTATCGCTAAGCGGTCGGAAACGGGCTGTTCGCTTTGCCGCAAGAAGGGGATAAAGAAGAACCCGGCCAATATGGCGGCGGTCATTACGGAGGAGATGACGAGTCGCAAACGGAATCTCCGCTGCCGCTTGATGCCGGCTCGCTCCATCACCTGCTGCTGTACGTCCTCGAAGAAGCCTTCAGGGGTACGGTAGGGTGTATGTTTTCCTATATCGTCAAAATCAAAATCCTTTTTCATAATGCTCTACCTATTTAATATATATTCTTTTATCTTTTCTTTCGCATAGTGAAAATTCACTTTCAGGGTCTCGGGCTTGGCGTCGAGCACACGGGCTATCTCTTCGTAATCGAGTTCATCGTAATAACGCAGGTTGAAGACCAACCTCTGCTTCTCGGGCAGACTCAAAATGGCTTCCTGAAACTTCACCGCCAATTCGTTTTCGTAGTCGATATAATCGGATGCTCTGAGTTTACTCATCAACTCTTCCTGCACATCTTCGGACGAGATTACGCCTTCGCCCTTACGATTGTTCAGCCAACGCAAACTTTCATTGGTGGCTATCCGGTATATCCAGGTACTCAAAGAACTCTCGCTTCGAAAATGATCCATATGCCGATAGACTCGGATAAAGACTTCTTGAAGAACGTCCTGCGCATCTTCGTGTAGTACAACCAACCGCCGGATATAGTTGTATATCGGCTTCTGAAAGGTGTCCATCAGCATTTTAAAGCCGCGTTCACGATTGGAGGCACAAGTATTGCGAATTAGTTCTTCGTTTACCATGGATTTTTTCTAAGCTTTACTAGTTAGAACGAAGAATGGTAGGGAAGTTAAATGGAGGTGGGCGCTTTTGGGCTTTATTAACAATAAAAGGAATTTAAGGCTTACCGATGAAATCATGTGGACTATATATAATTCTTTGTTTATTTACCCTAGAAAGAGCAGAAGCTGTCCACGATTTCTCTTAAGTGCAAGCTAGAGGATGCTTACATCGATAGCTAATTAACCTAGAAAACGCATTATTCAAGCGAGTAAGTAAAATGTAAACGACTATATGACTAAATCACTTTTTGCCATATACTACTGATTACCAAACAGATACAATGCGCATACTTTTCTGAGACTGATTTATAGCCATAGATAACACCAGTTCCAAAGGCTATATACTTTGCCAAAATCGACCGACAGGGTGCAATAAATCAACTGAAAAAAGGTTTTTTTTCTCATTAATTTAGCTGTTCCACATTATGTGGAACAGGTGAGTCACAGTTGTGGAACAGCTGTCCCATACTATGTGAGTCACCTGTCGCACATTATGTGAGTCAGCTAATAAAAGGGAACAAATTGAAGAAACGACTACATAAATGTACGAATTAGAACATACGATACAGCTAATAAAAAGCTTGTTTAGTAAATTGAAGACTCTCTTTTTTTGAGAAAGCAAACTACGCTAAACGCTCATTAAAATAAAGTGACCTGAAAAAGAAGACGCAATATAAGTAATTGGTATACTGAAAGATATGCAAAAAAGTGACTTACACATCAAACCAATGTAAAACATCACACAAAATGCTTATATCAGGTTTCGGGGATGAAATTAGGAATATTGGCCGTCTACACGGATACTGCATAGCGTGCAAAAAGAGTAGAAGCTTAAGTAGTGCTCAGGAAAATCGGGGGGGCATCGGACACCATACTTTTGCAGGTGATCCGAATTTATTAGTCTTCAGGAAAATAAAAAAACCTCCTTAGCTTATTGGAGGGCCAGGGAGGTGCTTGCATAAAACCGAAAATTCGCTTTACCAGAATTTGTTGTACTCGGCACTGTATTCAAAGCCTACGGACTTGAGTTGGCTGATTAGGTTTTCCTTATCTACTTGCATATCGTCGCACAACTCATCCAGCGAAGCGTAGCAATCGCGAAGTTTCATATTGATGACGCTGAATAACATCATTGGGTCTTTGGGTAATTCCATCTTAATTGTTCTTTAAAAATCCGACGCAAAATTACAGTTTTTTCTTTCTGTATCAGCAAAATACTTATTTATTATTTGTAAATTGCCAAGGTAATAGAATGGTATATGAGTTAGTCCGGACGGATAATCGATCATCGACATTCCGCAATCTGATTGTACGCTCTACACCTTACTCGGGGTCTTCTAGCAAAATGCTGTCTATTGCGAGTTCGAGGGTGCACTATTTAAAGATGTAATCCTGTAAAACAGGTCATTTTATGGTTTTTTATTAAATATATGTTAGTTATCGGTTTGACATGAGTAGCAGAAAAAGCCCTAATATAGTTGCATTTCCAACCATATTAGGGCATTCGGGAAGTTTTTAGCAAGGTTATTGAATGTAATTGTTAATAATCCTTTCATCTGCATATTTCTTATAAAAATTGTTTCTACATTTGTGGTCGTTATGATGAAGTACATATTCTTTATATCATTAGGTCTATTTCTAATGTTGGGGGTTAGTTCGGTTCCCAATAAAGATCTGCAAGGGGTCCGAAGTACAATCGGTACTATAGCCACTGAATCGCTTAGTCATGCCTCTAAGATTAGCATTCAAGAGGTCTGCAAAAAGGATTATCAGCTAAAAGAGGACAGTCACTACGGGAGATATAGTTACGAAACCGGTGATGGAGTTTTGGCAAACTCACTCTTATCCCGAAGTTACTTCACCCCAAAAACTCTAAAAATCACCCCCTCCTCCGCAGTAATCCAGATACTAAGCGCTTTCAAGACGCAACTTCCAGAAGAAAAATGGACTGCATTCTCCTACGAAATTAATCCTCTCAAATATTCATACAGATACTACATTTATACACTGGGACGCATGCTTATTTAATCATTTTAGAATTCAGAATGGAAAAGAGCCTTTCTTCTTCTATTCGATACGATGTATAATGACTATACAAATAAATACAGGAAATTAGTTTAAGCATTGAGATAGAGAAATTCTTTAGTACATAAACAATCAACATACAATGGATTTTTTATTGGATTTTATTCTTCACATTGATCAGCATATGATTAATATCGTGCAAAGTTACCACGCATGGACATATGCAATCTTATTCCTAATTATATTTTGTGAAACCGGCCTGGTTGTGACTCCTTTCTTACCGGGCGACTCGTTGCTTTTTGTCGCCGGAGCAATAGCTGCTCTACCCGGTATGCCAATTGAGATACATTTCCTTTCTCTGATTTTATTTATTGCCGCCGTATTGGGCGATTCGTGCAATTATATGATCGGGCACTTCTTCGGCCGCAAACTATTCAATAACCCTCACTCGAAGATTTTCAAACAGAGCCATTTGGACAAGACCCACGACTTCTATAAGAAGTATGGCGGCAAGACAATCATTCTTGCTCGGTTTGTACCGATTGTCCGCACCTTTGCACCCTTCGTGGCCGGCATGGGGAAAATGCACTATTACTATTTTATGATGTACAATGTAGTGGGAGGCGCTGCCTGGGTGGCAATCTTCACATATGCCGGCTATTTCTTCGGTGATCTGCCGTTTGTACAGGAAAATCTGAAGCTACTTATCGTAGCCATCATATTTATATCAATCTTACCCGCTGTGGTAGAGGTTGTGCGAGCTAAAATGAAATCGCGCAAAGAAAACTCGGGCATACAGTCTGATAAGAACTAAGAGAGCATCAACAAACAAACATATCAAATTAACTAATGTATTTACATTTATGAAAAATTCTTTTTTTAGTCGGTTTACTCCCAAGGAACCTAAATTTTTCCCTTTGCTGAAACAATTGTCAGATGTATTGTCTGATTCAGCAGCCGTTCTGGTAGAGAGTTTGCAGCATGATCTGCCCGCTGAGAGAGCAGATACTACAAACGAATCAAGGACTTGGAACGTAAAGGTGATAAATTGACACACTTAATTCTGGATGAACTAAGTACGACATTCATCACTCCGTTCGATCGTGAAGATATCAGCTCTTTAGCTTCATGTATGGATGACGTTATTGACGGAATTAATAGCTGTGCGAAGAGAATTACGATCTACAATCCGCGCCCTATCTCCGAGAGTGGAAAAGAACTGAGCCGCTTAATTCAGGAAGAAGCCGCTTACATCTCTAAGGCAATGGACGAACTCGAAACTTTCCGAAAGAATCCGGCTCCACTACGCCAATACTGCTCGAAGTTGCACGATATCGAAAACCAGGCTGACGATGTTTACGAATTCTTTATCACCAGACTTTTTGAAGAGGAAAAAGATTGTATCGAACTGATCAAGATCAAAGAAATTATGCATGAGTTGGAAAAAACGACTGACGCTGCAGAACATGTGGGCAAGTTATTGAAAAACCTGATCATCAAATACGCATAAAACCGCAGCAGGAAACATGGAATTATTAATAGTTATCATTGTATTAGCTCTGGTATTTGATTATATCAATGGCTTTCATGACGCAGCAAACTCAATAGCCACGATTGTATCGACCAAAGTTCTTACTCCTTTTCAAGCTGTTGTATGGGCGGCATTCTTTAACTTTGTAGCATTCTTCATAGCCAAATACATCATTGGTGGTTTTGGAATCGCTAATACGGTTTCTAAAACGGTATTGGAAGACTACATCACGTTGCCTATCATCTTAGCCGGTGTTATCGCGGCTATCAGCTGGAACTTGTTTACCTGGTGGAAAGGTATTCCATCTTCTTCTTCCCACACGCTTATCGGAGGATTTGCGGGAGCGGCCATCATGGCTAACGGGTTTGAAGCGATTCAGGTTAACATCATTCTTAAAATTGCTGCTTTCATTTTCTTAGCACCGCTTATCGGTATGGTAATAGCCTTCGGGTTCACTTTGCTAGTCCTTCACATCTGTCGCCGCACGCATCCGCATACGGCTGAGACGTGGTTTAAAAGACTGCAACTTGTGTCTTCGGCTCTATTCAGTATCGGACACGGTTTGAATGACTCCCAGAAAGTAATGGGTATCATTGCCGCCGCCATGATTGCGGCACATTCGCAGGGCTTAGGAATGGGTATTAACAGCATTAACGACTTGCCCGACTGGGTGGCTTTCTCTTGTTTTACAGCTATTTCATTGGGTACAATGTCCGGTGGATGGAAGATCGTAAAAACAATGGGAACCAGAATCACCCGCGTAACTCCACTAGAGGGTGTTGTTGCAGAAACTGCCGGTGCTTTTACGTTATACTTAACCGAAATGCTTAAAATTCCGGTAAGTACTACGCACACCATCACGGGTGCTATTATCGGGGTTGGTGCTACCAAACGTTTATCAGCTGTTCGCTGGGGAGTGACCCAGAGTCTGATGGTGGCTTGGGTTCTGACTATTCCGGTCAGCGCATTGCTGGCTGCCGGTATTTATACCATTGTATCTCTGTTCCTGAACTAAGATATAAATAGCCCGAAACATAAAACTGTTGCTCGAAAAAGTAACTTGATTGCATGGAGCTGTCCGCAAAACGATGGCTCCTTTTTGTATCTAGTACGCTGAGGTGCTTCTAGGCTCCTCTCCTAGCTGACGCCAAACTGATTGTTTATGATTGGTCAGCCTTTATCATTGCACTTCAGTTTCTGAGTGAGCCTATCGAGTGCTTTAGCTATTCGGTCTACCTTCGTCTCATCGGTTTTAGCGGAATAGATCCATTTGACGTAATTATGCTGTTCGTTTTCATGCAATGAATTAAAGAACTGCAATGCATCAGGCTCGCTTTGCAGGCATAACAATAGTTCTTCGGGAACATCTAACGGTTCGTTGTCCAGATATAAAATAACATGTGCATAGTCGCCTGCTTGCTTTTTGATCTTCTTACGGATTTCAGCTCTCACGGAAAGGCCCAATTGACCGGTCCCCATTGGCATTAGGTGATGTTTCTTAAATTCAACACCATCAATACTTCCCCTTACTTTCACCCAACCGAAAGGCGTATGTTTATCTTGTGGTACTTCAGGGATAACCGTGTAAGTCCACCCTCCTTTTCCGGGTGTTTTCTCAAGCAAGCATTCTCTATCTACCAAGGGTATGTCCATTTCATTATGAATTAAGTCTGTTTACAATCAAGGCATAAATATAGGACTAAAATCCAGGAAGAACAAATAGGAACCAAGAAACACTTACAATCGCAGATTCTACTTCACCAGGCTAATAGACCTGTGCTTTTATTTATAAAACGATGGATTAAAGGCAGATAATTTTTAGGAGTTGATAAAATTAGGTAAGTTTGTAAGCAGAATCATGAATTCCTCTTCAATGAAAAACATCATTAGCAAAATCAAACAAGTCTATCCGGTTTCGGACGAAGCACTTCAAGAGTTGCAGGCGAATATGGAGGTGCGGTATTATCCCAAAGGTACTTATTTAGTGCAATCGGGAATGACGGACCGCTTGGTCTACTTCATTGAAGAAGGAGTTACCCGCTCCGTATTCCATCACAACGGACAAGATACCACGACTTGGTTCAGTCAAGAGGGCGACATCACCTTCGGCATGGATTCATTGTATTACCAACGCCCATCGATCGAGAGCATCGAAACGCTTACGGATTGCACAATCTATGTCATCTATATAGATAAACTAAATGCTCTCTACGAAAAGTATATCGATATAGCCAACTGGGGAAGGATTCTGCATCAGGATGTAAACAAAGACCTCAGCCACATCTTTGTGGAAAGACTGCAACTTTCGCCTAAGGAACGATATGATCGGTTTAATCAACGGCATCCCGGACTGATTAATCGGGTGAAATTGAAATACGTGGCTGCTTTTCTAGGCATCTCTATCTATACACTCAGTCGGGTACGTGCTCAAAAGTAGCTATTTCCCCTCCTTTTTTGCTTTTGAGCAAAAGAACTTCTTTTTGCAAGCTGTATCTTTGCCATTTCAAAATATTAACTAACACAAAGAACAGATGTCGAAAATTTCTTCAGCAGCTTATGCAGATACTAAGCCACATTATGACCTTCTAAACGGACTTCGCGGTGTAGCAGCTCTTATGGTCATATGGTATCATGTATTCGAAGGCTACGCTTTTGCCGGTGGTACTATTATTGAAGGCTTCAATCACGGATATTTAGCTGTGGATTTTTTCTTTATCCTTTCGGGTTTCGTTATCAGCTATGCCTATGACGACCGCTGGGGTAAGAGCTTGACCCTAAAAAACTTCTTTAAGCGCCGGTTGATACGTCTTCATCCGATGGTAATCATGGGGGCTGTTCTGGGTGTTGTTACATTCTGTATACAAGGGAGTGTACAATGGGATGGAACACATATCGCCACTTCAGCAATCATGTTATCACTGCTTTGTACGATCCTTTTCATTCCTGCAGTGCCGGGAGCAAGTTATGAGGTTCGTGGAAATGGCGAAATGTTCCCACTAAACGGGCCTAGCTGGTCGTTGTTCTTTGAGTACATAGGCAACATCCTTTATGCCTTGTTTATTCGTCATTTATCGAATAAGATGTTAACCGTATTTGTAGCATTGCTTGGAGTGGGGTTGGCATCGTTCGCTATCTTCGATGTGTCCGGCTATGGAAATATCGGAGTGGGTTGGACATTGGATGGGGTTAACTTTACAGGCGGATTATTGAGATTGCTTTTCCCTTTCTCTATGGGAATGCTTCTAGCGCGTAACTTCAAGCCTATTAAGATAAGAGGTGCATTTTGGATTTGTACCGTCCTATTGATTGTTTTATTCTCGATACCTTTTTTAGAAGGGACAGAGCCTATTTGTACTAACGGCGTCTATGAGGCGTTTTGTATTATTGTAGCCTTCCCCGTCCTTGTCTGGCTGGGAGCATCAGGAACGACTACCGACAAGAAGTCAACGAAGATATGTAAATTTCTGGGAGATATATCTTATCCGCTCTATGTGATACATTATCCATTCATGTATTTGTTCTATGCGTGGCTGATTAAAAATCAACTTTTCACTTTCGGGCAGACCTGGCAAGTTGCCCTGGTTGTCTACACCTGGAATATATTACTAGCTTATCTCTGCCTGAAGCTCTATGACGAACCCATACGCAGATATTTGGCGAAAACGTTTCTTGAAAAAGAAATAAGAAGTTATAGGAAGTGTTGGAATCCTACCAATTTTAGCCTATATTCGCTACGAATGGAGTTAACTGAGCAGAAACGCCCCTTTTTAGGGGTATGCCAAGCCAAATAATGTTACGAACTTTGTATTCAATAAAGATCCCTTGTTTTTGCTATAGGTAGAAACAAGGAAGAAACGCATACACACACAATTTATTCATTAATAAAAAACGAACTATTATGGCAACAGAAAATCAGAATGTGAAGTACGTAGTAACCCGATCGCCCAAAAGTATGGGTGCAGCCATTGCCTTGGCTTTCTTCTTTGGTCCGTTGGGCATGCTCTATGCCACCATCCCCGGAGCAATTGTGATGTTCTTCGTAAACTTGATAGTCGGGCTATTGACATTGGGACTTGGTCTGCTTATCACCTTTCCCATCGGTATTATATGGGCGGCCGTCGCCACAAGTACATACAACAAGAAATTGATTTCCGGACGCATGTAGAAACGCCGCATTCTTGTTTGAAATACGCGATGAAATATACTTTCGAAGGGACGACTACTTAGTTTTAATCTATGTCCATCCCCAGAAGCATAATCCAACCCATAAACCTCTGTGCAATTCATTTTGAACACCATACCATCTCTATGAGCCTCATAATTATATGTCAGGACAGCGGTGTCCGAAGATAGTTGCACAGTGGGATTTATCATTTTAGTAAACATTTGATAAAAAGTCAGCATAATCTTAATGACTACCATCCATTTCTGAAAGTGAGTTAAAGTATTTAAGAAAACCATCTGCACCAGATTCCTTTAGCCTTTGTTGGTTTCCGATGAAATTTTGCCCATACTTCTCCCAATTCTTGGAGAATCTCTTGAATTTGAAGCATGGAAAGGTTTTGCATTCATAACAATGGACAATCCCTCTCCCTTCGCAGCACAAATGGAATGTTTTGCACTTTTCGCATCTGGCTTTGTTTATCTCAGCTCCGGGACAAGGTTTTTTCTCTTTGAGATACATCGGACAGCCGCCACAAAATACGCCGCAAGCAGGAATTCTACCATCATATGGTTTCATTGGGCACTTTTCTAAGTTTGATTAAAGCTAACGATTCACCTTGAGAACTCATTCTCCGTTCGATTGCATAAGGAGTATAACCCAACTTGGAATACAGCAAAATGCCTTTTGTATTGGTGTTGAAACAAGAAAGATGTATGTCCAAAACATTGTATCTCTCCAAAGCGATACGTTCCATGGTTTGAATTAAGAATGCTCCAATCCCTTGATTGCGGTATTTTGAACTCACAACAACATTTCCAATGGAGCAATAATGGTTCTCTTCTTTTTCATAGAAATTGGCAAACCCGACAATTTCGTCGTTCAGCAAAACAACTGTCGAATCAAAACGATTATTAACTGCTGTTTTCAATTGGCCTTCCGTCAATGGATATTCTGCCTTCGGAAACATGAAGAATAGCTCTTCGGCATTTTGAGGAAGTTTTCTAATTGATTCGAGATCAGCAATTTCTACAGGCCTGTATGATAAGTCGTTGATTATTTGCATGACATATCGGTTTTATTGGTTTTTCAAATACCTTTTAAGCAGTACTTTCATGATGACTTTATGGAATGGCTTTACAAACTCTTCCCCATACATGATTGCAATGTACTGCCAAATTTCTTCGCTATTTAAGTACTCATAAGTAGCCATAAGTGCCACTTCATCACTAAATAAGTTCCGCTACAAACAGGATACAAATGTATGATAAAAACTAACAGAAACAAATAGCAATCCGTAAATTCACAAAAACAAAAATCCCTGCAAACTATTTGTTTACAGGGATTTTCTATTATTTATTGATTATTTCTAATCTCCTTTTACTTCACTTCTTCGAAGTCAGCATCTTGAACATTATCTCCATGCTTGCTGTCGTCTTGCTGACCAGCACCTGCGTCAGGACCGGCTTGCGCACCTTGTCCGGACTGTGCATACATTTCAGCACTTGCAGCTTGGAATGCTGTATTTATCTCTTCCATTGCAGCATCGATAGCAGCTAGATCTTGTGCTTTATGAGCTTCTTTCAGTTTTTCCAAAGCAGCTTCGATCGGAGCTTTCTTGTCAGCAGGAAGCTTATCTCCCAATTCTTTCAACTGATTTTCAGTAGAGAAAATTACGCTGTCTGCCTGATTAAGCTTATCAATCTTTTCACGTTCTTTTTGGTCGGCATCTGCATTAGCTTCAGCTTCTGACTTCATACGATCGATTTCTTCTTTGCTCAAGCCGCTGGAGGCTTCGATACGGATAACTTGTTCTTTACCTGTAGCCTTGTCTTTTGCGGAAACCTTCAAGATACCATTTGCATCGATATCGAATGTTACCTCTACCTGAGGAACACCACGGCGAGCCGGAGCAATACCTGTCAGGTTAAACTGACCGATCGATTTATTCTGTGTAGCCATCGGACGTTCACCTTGCAATACGTGAATGGTTACTTCGGTCTGATTATCAGCTGCAGTAGAGAACGTTTCGCTCTTCTTACAAGGAATCGTTGTGTTAGCGTCAATCAACTTCGTCATAACACCACCTAAGGTTTCAATACCCATTGACAGCGGAGTAACATCCAATAATACTACACCTTTGATTTCGTCTGTCAAAACAGCTCCCTGAACAGCAGCTCCTACAGCTACCACTTCATCCGGATTAACTCCCTTAGAAGGAACTTTACCGAAGAAATCTTCTACTTGCTTCTGAATAGCCGGGATACGTGAAGATCCACCTACGAGGATTACTTCATCAATATCAGAATTGCTCAATCCGGCATCACTCATCGCCTTCTTACATGGTTCAAGACATGCTTGGAATAACTCATGAGCCAAAGATTCGAATTTAGCACGAGTTAATGTTTTAACCAAGTGCTTAGGTACACCACCTACTGGCATGATATACGGAAGGTTGATTTCGGTACTTGCAGAAGAAGACAATTCGATTTTCGCCTTTTCAGCAGCTTCTTTCAAACGTTGCAGAGCCATCGAATCCTGCGTTAAATCAGCACCTTCTTCACTCTTAAACTCCTGAGCTAACCAGTTGATAATTACCTGGTCGAAATCATCACCACCCAAGTGAGTATCACCGTTGGTAGAAAGTACTTCGAATACTCCACCACCGAACTCCAGAATTGAAATATCGAACGTACCACCACCTAAGTCGAATACGGCGATCTTCATATCTTTGTGTGCCTTGTCCAAGCCATAAGCTAAAGCTGCGGCTGTCGGCTCATTCACAATACGTTTAACTTCTAATCCTGCGATCTGTCCGGCTTCTTTTGTAGCCTGACGTTGAGAGTCAGAGAAGTATGCGGGTACAGTAATAACTGCTTCAGTCACTTCCTGTCCCAAATAGTCTTCAGCTGTTTTCTTCATCTTCTGAAGAATCATGGCCGAAATTTCCTGTGGAGTATACAAACGTCCGTCAATATCAACGCGTGGAGTGCTGTTATCACCTTTCACCACTTTATATGGTACACGCGCAACTTCTTTTTGCACTTGATCCCAGTTCTCACCCATGAAGCGTTTGATAGAGAAAATCGTACGTTCCGGGTTTGTGATAGCCTGACGTTTAGCTGGATCTCCTACTTTACGTTCGCCTCCATCAACGAAAGCTACTACAGAAGGCGTTGTACGCTTTCCTTCGCTATTTGCAATTACAACCGGTTCGTTGCCTTCAAATACAGAAACACAAGAGTTTGTTGTTCCTAAGTCAATACCAATAATTTTTCCCATGTTTGTTATCTTATTAATTTATTATTATTCGATTTATTAATATTCCAGTTTCAAGGCTGAATAATTATCCGTCTAATCGGATTCTTTTCAACCAGACGCTTACTAAAAAACAAACCGTGTGCCAAAGATTGAACCGCCGGAGTAATGACACGGTCTCTGCCAAAACGACAGAAATCGAGCGTAGTATTCTGCCAGAGTAACGCATCGGACAGAAGGATTTATACGAACCGGCAGCCCTCCTTTTCTACTTCTACAAAAAATCCCTGACATACATAAATATATCAGGGATTTATCGTTTTCGGAATATATCCGCTTCTTATTTTTTCTTTAAAGACAATGCAACTCCGTTGCTAGCATCATAAAGAGCTAATGTGCCATCTGCCTGCACTTTGAACGACTGAACCTCATTCAACGCTTTCATCACTTTACCTTCCACTTCCATATCGGGACAAGCCATCATTGTAGACATGACAGCCGGGAAAGAAATAGCTTCCGCATTCTCAACGCTCGTTACAAAACCTCCGTTCATAAGATTACATCCTGCACAGCCATGAATCGTTTTATCTTTCACATTAAATTTAATGAAAGGTTGTTTTTCCATGCCGGTTGGTATTGCTTCTCCATGAACTTTCTGAATCAACCATTCTCCGTTTAAAGACGAAAGGCCGGGATCGGCTGCCTTCTTTTCCAACATCATTACCGGACGTTTGGAAGCATTGCAGAGATACATCTTATTCTTACCGGCTTTTTGATAGCTTTTCACCTGAGCTAAAGCATTCAAAACATTATTTTCTGTAGTCATATCCGGGCACATCATCCGTGTACTTCCCATTCCTTTAAACTCCAGCGTTCCGGGAGTGGAATTTACATCAAAGCTTCCCATCATACGATTACATCCACTACTACCATGCACACGGCCTTCAGTAGTATCAAAGCCAATAAAAGGAGCCGTGCGATTTTCTCCGGAGACAACTTTAGCCCCGTTTACTTCTACGATATTCCATTCGCCGCTGATTGATGACAAAGATACCGCTTTCTCTACAGTGCGGCATGAAGACATGACAAGAACTGCACTTACCATGCAAATTGAAACTAATACTTTTTTCATTGTTGCTATAATGTTTAAGTTAAAATAGATGGCAAAGTTATCAAAAAAGCTGAATACTTCCACCCTTTATTCTATAAAATTCATATATTTGCTGTCACTATAAACAAATACGGTTCCAATATAGTTCACCATAAAAAGATTAAAACGTATATGAGAATAATTGTCAGTATTCTTATTTTCACCTTTTATAGTATCCTGAGCGTTATTGCCCAGAATGAGTATCTTGTTAAGACCTCATCGCCTCAGCAAGCGTCGTCAGCAGATGAAGAAGAGCTATTCATCGAAAAGAATTTCCCATTGGAACTCCTTAATAAATGGACGCCAGGTACAAGATTCATGTTCATCCCCAACAACCGTAATGCAGCTTTTCCTGTTTTTTCTGACTATGAAAGTGAGAAAGACGTTGATAACTATTCATTGAAGAATAAGATCCTAAGCTTTGTCGGCACCGAGGAAAAAGTCAGTAATCTATCCATTGGAACTAATTACTCAACGCGTTTTATTTTTGAATGTGACAGTAAAATGTACTATCATGAAATTAAAAATATGCGTCTGGATGAGATCACTGAGAAGAATCCCCGAGCGGCTATTAACGGACTTATTTTCCTGAAAGATGTAGATAAAGCCAAAGAACTTTTATTAGGACAAACGATCTATATACAGACAGAGTCTGCCCGCATAGACGATGCAAATAGTTACTCCGGTTATAAAGAAGTTCCGATTCCTAAAAACATGTCGGCAACGGTTACAGCTATCGGCGTAGGTAATCAAAACTATCCGGTAAAGATCGTTTTTCAAAATCCACAAGGCCAGTCATACTATTTAGAAGTCGCCATTTCGCGTACCAATTCCGGAATGGATATCAGCGACTTCCAAGCTGATAAGAAGATGAAGTATTTTGCCAATGCCATCAGTCTGACAGATAAAGCGACAGATATAGTGAGCCGGATAAAAAGCAAATACCTAAACCACCCGGTTTATCCCAAAAAGACATTGGAAGCTAAACGTCAAATTTCCCTTGAAACTGATAGAGAAACATCTCGTGTCCTTTTAATACGATATACACCTTTGACAATCAAAGCCATTGAAGCTTACGGCACAAAAAATCAGGCGATTGTGACTCTTGAAGATCAAAACGACATTCTGTATCAAGTAGAAGTAGACTTGAAATATGATGTGATTATAAAGAATGAAAAATACATTGAAGACCTTTTCTGCTTTGAGGATATCCGAAAGAAGTATCCGGGCATTACCGTTGCGCGTTGGAAATTGATTGCTAACGGTAATGTGGAAAGTGGTATGAGTACCGACGAATGCAGACTGTCTTTAGGAAATCCATTCGAGATTCAGTTCAAAAAAGATCATCGTTTTGAAACTTGGTTCTATAACGGGAAAACACTTGAGTTTGAGAGTGGCACCTTGCTACACATCAAATAAAAAGGAGTACGAACAACCGATAATCTAAAAATAATAACGTATATTTGCTCAATCAATTTAGGAAAATTGATAGTTCTAAAATTATAATTAATCATTCGTAGATAGAAAATGGGTAAAGTTCTTATTATCGGTGCAGGCGGAGTTGGTACCGTTGTTGCACACAAAGTGGCACAAAATGCCGATGTTTTCACTGACATTATGATTGCTAGTCGCACAAAAGAGAAATGTGACAAGATTGTAGCTGAGATAGGTAATCCCCAAATAAAAACGGCCAAAGTCGATGCAGACAATGTAGCGGAATTGGTTGCTTTATTCAATGATTTTAAACCGGAAATGGTGATTAATGTCGCTCTTCCATACCAGGATTTGACGATTATGGAAGCTTGCCTGCAAGCAGGAGTCAATTACCTGGATACCGCCAACTATGAGCCGAAAGACGTAGCTCATTTCGAATACAGCTGGCAGTGGGCTTATCACGAACGTTTCAAACAAGCCGGACTAACAGCTATTTTGGGCTGCGGTTTCGATCCGGGAGTTAGCGGTATTTATACAGCCTATGCAGCTAAGCACTATTTCGACGAAATCCACTACCTGGATATCGTTGACTGTAATGCCGGCAATCACCACAAAGCTTTCGCTACTAATTTCAATCCGGAAATTAACATACGTGAGATTACTCAAAACGGACGTTACTACGAAAACGGCAAATGGGTTACCACCGAACCGTTGGAAATACATAAGGATCTGACTTATCCGAATATCGGCCCGAAAGACTCTTACCTTCTTTATCATGAAGAACTGGAATCATTAGTAAAGAACTTCCCGACTATTAAACGGGCACGCTTCTGGATGACTTTCGGACAAGAGTATTTGACTCACCTACGCGTAATTCAAAACATTGGAATGGCGCGTATTGATGAGGTTGACTACAATGGTGTGAAGATCGTACCGCTTCAATTCCTGAAGGCAGTTCTTCCTAACCCACAAGATTTAGGAGAGAACTACGAAGGCGAAACATCAATCGGATGTCGCATTCGCGGACTGAAAGATGGTAAGGAACGCACATATTACGTTTACAACAATTGCAGTCACCAGGAAGCTTATAAAGAAACCGGTATGCAGGGAGTAAGCTATACAACAGGAGTTCCGGCTATGATCGGAGCCTTAATGTTCTTCAAAGGCGAATGGAAACGCCCGGGAGTAAACAACGTAGAAGAATTCAACCCGGATCCATTCATGGAACAACTAAACAAACAAGGATTGCCATGGCATGAAGTGTTTGATGGAGATTTGGAACTATAAAAAAAGTAATAAGCATGATTAATGTAGGAGACCATGCACCTGAAGTTTTGGGTGTCAATGAAAAAGGAGAAGAGATTCGCCTAAGCAATTACAAGGGACAGAAGATTGTGTTGTATTTCTATCCGAAAGACAACACTTCGGGATGCACCGCTCAAGCTTGTAGCCTGCGCGATAATTATGCAGACCTACGCAAAGCCGGTTATGAAGTGATCGGAGTAAGCGTGGATAACGAAAAGTCACACCAGAAATTTATTGAGAAGAATGATCTCCCATTCACACTGATAGCGGATACTGACAAAAAGTTAGTAGAAACATTTGGCGTATGGGGAGAAAAGAAACTTTATGGACGAGCATACATGGGCACTTTCCGCACAACATTCCTAATCAATGAAGAGGGAATAGTGGAACGGATTATCACTCCTAAGGAAGTGAAGACGAAAGAACATGCCGCACAGATTTTAAATCAGTAAAATCCGGCAATCCAAACAGTACTTTATAGACATTCTTGGAGAGAAAAACAACTAAACTTATAGATAAAAGGTATATGCCAAGAAAGACGAACTTAATTTTGAAACAAGTAATAAAATGGCAGCAAGCGAAAAACTGAAAGCCTTACAGGCAGCCATGGAGAAGATAGAAAAGAACTTCGGTAAAGGTTCTATCATGAAGATGGGAGATGAGAGTATTGAACAGATAGAAGTAATCCCGACAGGATCGATTGCACTAGACGTGGCACTTGGAGTCGGAGGTTATCCGAGAGGACGAATTGTCGAAATATACGGACCAGAATCATCAGGTAAAACAACTTTAGCTATCCATGCGATAGCTGAAGCTCAAAAAGCCGGTGGCATTGCTGCCTTTATTGATGCCGAGCATGCTTTCGATCGTTTCTATGCTGCTAAATTGGGTGTAGATATCGATAACCTATTAATATCACAGCCGGACAACGGTGAACAAGCATTGGAAATTGCGGAACAATTGATCCGTTCTTCTGCTATCGATATTATTGTAGTTGACTCGGTAGCAGCATTGACTCCTAAAGCTGAAATCGAAGGTGATATGGGAGATAATAAAGTAGGCTTACAAGCACGCTTAATGTCGCAAGCATTACGTAAACTTACGGGTGCTGTAAGCAAAACCCGCACGACATGCGTTTTCATTAACCAGTTGCGTGAAAAGATCGGTGTTATGTTCGGTAATCCCGAAACTACAACCGGTGGTAATGCTTTGAAGTTCTATGCATCTGTACGCTTAGATATCCGTGGTAGTCAGGCTATCAAGGACGGAGAAGAAGTTCTTGGTAAACTAACCAAAGTGAAAGTTGTAAAAAACAAGGTAGCACCTCCTTTCCGCAGAGCAGAATTCGACATCATGTTTGGTGAAGGAATCTCGCATACCGGAGAAATCATTGACTTGGGAGCAGAGCTAGGCATTATCAAGAAAAGCGGTTCATGGTACAGTTATAATGACACGAAACTCGGACAAGGTAGAGATGCTGCAAAACAATGCATGGCCGACAACCCGGAATTGTGTGATGAACTGGAAGGTTTGATTTTTGAAGCATTAAAATCGAAATAAGTACAACCGGATAAAACCGTTTCATATAATAAGGTGGGGAGCATCTGTTTTAGACAGATATTCCCCACCTTTATTTATTGTCAGACAATTGTAGTTTGCTGGCTTATTAAGTCAGATAAATATAGGCAAGCGTACTCAGGCTAATAATGATCCACAATAATACTCCCTGAATCAAAGGCTTTACCCCTACAGTTTTCAATACATCAAACGAAAGCGATGCACCAATAAAAAACATAGTAATGGTCAGCGTCTTACGAGCAAACTTATTAATAGCCTCTCCCAGTTCCGGCACCCCGTTCAAGAAATAGGTATTAGCAACCATTGCCAACACAAAGAAGAATATAAACCAAGGTATGCTAATTTTCTGTCCCTTACTTTTAAATAGAAATGAGGAACCAAAAGCAACCGGAATAATCCACAATGCACGAGTCAGTTTAATAGTAGTGGCAACTCTCAGAGCCTCTTCTCCGTAAGCGGCCCCCGCTCCTACTACCGAACTCGTATCATGAATAGCAATAGCCGCCCATGTACCAAATGCGTGCTGGCTCATATTTAGTGCATGCCCAATTACCGGAAAAATAAAAAGCGCAATCGCATTCAGCACAAAAATAGTACCTAACGCAATCGACATTTCACTATCTTTTGCATTCAACACAGGACCGACTGCCGCTATGGCACTACCTCCGCAAATGGCAGTCCCTGAACTAATCAGATACGAAGTGTTCCGATTTATCTTCAAGACTTTCCGCCCGATAAACCAACCAATCAATAAGGTGCCCACTACAGATAGTATTGTAAATTCCATGCCTTCTTTGCCGGAAGCTAATGCAGCATGCAAATTCATGCCGAACCCCAATCCGACCACGGAGTATTGCAACAAATATTTAGAGGTCTTTTTATTAAACTTAGGATGTGCTTGCCCGCAAAGTAATGCAAAAAGAAGCCCGAGGAATAAAGCAACTGGCGGAGTCACCCACGCCGCCCACGCTGTTAAACCCGGAATATAATCTAAGAATAAAAACAGAGTCAATATAGAAAGTAACGCCACATAAATAGCTTTATTATTCTTTTGCAATGTTCTGGTAGCTACTGAAATCATATGTATAACTTTTAATTTGTTTTCCGGCTGCAAAAATACAGCAAACAATTAGTTTCTGCCAATCACATCTATCTATGCAATATAACTTCTCGTTATAACAGAGTTATATTCTTGGTTAAAGTACTTCTTGCGCAGTATAAACAGTGGACTTCTAAGGAGAATCAAGAAGAAGGTAGAAAATTAATTGAAAAGGTATTGGTAGTTTCAAGGCAATACAACCAGTGGCATAACTATTCTAAGCTGTTGTCACAGCGGTATTCCCTATTGTCAAAGTGTGCCATGTAGTTGGCACGGTCGTGCCAGTGCGATGTCACAACTGTGCCATGCGGTTGGCACAACTGTGACAAGGGTTTGGCATAGCCTGGCACTCTACTTACTTTTAGAAAGAGATAGTATGTAAAGCTAAAAAGCCCAGACGGTTTTCAACCAAATAACAGAAGAGCCAAGTGACTCAGCAACTTCCGACTGATCGGTATACGTAAATTAAAACCGCTATAAGTTTGTAGAAACTCAATAGCGGTTTTAAAAGCCAGAGATGAAATCTTTACTGGGTTACAAAGTTAAATCTACGACCGTAGCAATAGGAGCATTTTTCTTAACAGAAGCAACTCCACCTTCGCAATTAGCTTTGTTTTCGTACATCTGACTTGTACCAATTACTTGCCCATTGGTTGCCTTTAGATTAAAGTACCACTTACCGTTCTGAGATTCTTTACGTTCATACCGATTATCATCGACAGAATTACTTTTAACGGAATCTATTCCATTCTTACAATTAGGCTTAGTGGTATAGCCTTCACTAGTTAGGATAATCTCGCCATTAGCTGCTTTTAAATTGAACTGGAACTCATTGTTTTTCCGCAATGTGATTTCAAATTTACTCATAACTGTATATTTTATAGATTATTATCCCATAACAACACAAAGAGGGAATAAGTTTTTTCAAATGAATGAATTAGATTAAATTAAATGTAAAATAGGCAGATAGCTAAACGATTTATCGAAATTGTTTGTTTTAAACAAGTTATAGTTTGAATCGCGAAAGTGCATAAGTTCATCTATTCGTACCTTTGTATCTATCTAAAATAAATAGCAACATTATGGAAACAAGAAAATTAGGCAATAACCTCGAAGTATCAGCAATCGGGCTGGGATGTATGGGGATGAGTTTTGCATACGATCCAATACCCGATAGAAAAGAGATGATCTCACTGATTCATTCAGCCTATGAGGCCGGAGAAAGATTCTTTGACACAGCCGAAGTATACGGTCCTTATACAAACGAAGAGTTACTGGGTGAAGCTTTGGCCCCATTTCGAAGCAAAGTTGTGATAGCTACTAAATTCGGTTTTAAAATAGTTGAAGGAAAGCAAGCCGGATTGGACAGCCGCCCTGAGCATATCCGTAAGGTAGTTGAAGAGTCATTGAAAAGACTGAGAACCGATTATATCGACCTGTTATATCAGCACCGCGTTGATCCGAATGTTCCGATTGAAGACGTTGCCGGAACCGTGAAAGATTTAATTCAAGAAGGCAAAGTAAAACACTTCGGTCTTTCGGAAGCCGGTGTAAAGACGATACGCCGTGCTCATGACATACAGCCCGTTACTGCGTTGCAAAGTGAATATTCACTTTGGTGGAGACATCCCGAGCAAGAATTAATCCCCGTATTGGATGAACTGGGAATTGGCTTTGTACCCTACAGCCCGCTGGGAAGAGGCTATCTGACCGGTAGTCTGAATGCCGGAACAACGTTTGGTAAAGGAGACTTCCGGAATTTTCTTCCACGATTTACACCGGAAGCATTAGCTGCCAATCAAGCCATTGTAGATCTGCTCCAATCGATAGCCAACGAGAAAGAAGCGACTCCCGCACAAATAGCATTAGCCTGGTTACTAGCTCAAAACTCCCGAATCGCTCCTATTCCGGGAACGACCAAGTTACATCGTTTGAAAGAGAATTTAAAGGCGGCCGACATCCAATTAACAGCAGAAGATTTGGCCAAGATTAATGAAGCAAGTGCCCGAATAAGTCTAACAAAAGACCGATATCCGGAAGAACTGGAGCGGACAACCGGAATCTAAATACACAAAAAAATTAAAAAGTAAGGGTGCATACACATGTATCCTTACTTTTTTTAATAAAGTTTCGTATATTTAGAAGCAAATTTCACTAAACATGATAGAAAGCCTTACCGATTTTTATAAAAGGATTAATAACAACAGCCCAGTTATGCCAAACGCTAACGAGGAATATGTAGATGTGTCACCTAATAAATGCCATATAGGCAAAACATCTTTCAGCTACCGTGACTTCTATAAAGTCGCTCTCGTGCTCGACATTGGCAAATTATATTATGCCGATAAGTGGATCATGGTAGACCGCCCGGCCATTCTTTTTTCCAATCCGCTGATTCCTTATGCCTGGGAAGCCATTGAAGCCGGAAAAGAGAGAGGAATATATTGCATCTTCAATGAGTTCTTTCTCAAAACCAGTGACCGTAACAGTTCGCTGGCCGAATCTCCCCTACTCGATATTACGAAAGAACGGATTTATTTTCTGGACGACTCCACAGTTGAGAGGGTTCAGGAGTTATTCAGAAAGATGGAAGAAGAGTTTCATTCGAGCTACGCGGGGAAGTCCGACATTCTCCGCAGCTATCTCCACATCATTATTCACGAAGCGATGAAGTTACAAACGAAAAGCGTTTATCTTCCTCAGAAAAATGCCGGACAACGCACCGCCGAACTATTTCTAACACTGCTGGAAAGACAGTTTCCGGTTGAAATACCCCAACGTGCTCTTACACTTAAAACGGCAAACGATTATGCCGAGCGCTTGTCTGTACACGTTAACCACCTGAATCGGGTCGTGAAATCGACTACCGGAAGAACAACCTCCACCTTGATTACACATCGCATTGTGCAGGAGGGCGTGCAGTTGCTTCAACACTCCAGTTATTCAGTAGCCGAAATCGCTTACGCGTTAGGCTTTGAAGAGCCGGCATCTTTCAGTAATTTTATTAAGAAACATACAAATATATCTCCAACAGCGCATAGAACCTTACAAGCGGTTTGATTTGAACAAGTATTGGTTTGATTGGCAATGATAAAAATAAATACATCCGCCTATTTTTGCAACATAGTAATCAAAGAACTATAGACATGAAAACAAAATCTTTATTATTGCTCATTATTATTATGTTATTTGCCAATGGAACCAACAGTTATGCTCAATCCGCCAAAGGAAATCAGAAAATCCTGATAGCATACTACTCGCTACGCAATGGAAACACCCGCATCGTAGCCGAACAGATTCAAAAGAATGTAGGAGGTGATATCTTCCGAATCGAAACCGTCAACGCCTACCCCAGTGTCTACAACGACGTGACCAGTCAGGCCAAGAAAGAACTCCAATCCGGTTATCGTCCGCCGCTTAAAAGTAAGGTTAAGGATTTCGACCAATATGACATTATCTACCTGGGATCTCCCAACTGGTGGAATACAATTGCTCCGGCTGTGATGACATTTCTGGAAGGTTATAATTTCGGGAACAAAACGATTGTGCCTTTTATCACACACGAGGGTAGCCGCCTAGGTGCCAGCGTCACCGATATAAAGAAACTGACACCACAAGCTAACGTACTGAAAGGGCTTCCAATTCGTGGCGGATCGGTAAACGATGCGATGTCCGATGTGCAACAATGGCTGAGAGAACTTAAAATGATAAAATAAATTGCTTAACTTCTAATACAGTAACGAGAATGATGCTACGAAAGGTTCGGATTCTAATTGCAAGCCTGTTTTTCTTTCTATTAACCTTGTTGTTCCTCGATTTCACCGGAACACTTCATGCGTGGTTAGGCTGGATGGCCGAAGTACAACTTATACCTGCTATATTGGCAGTGAATGCAGGTGTACTGATTGTTTTAATTCTTCTAACCTTCATCTTCGGGAGGTTATATTGTTCGGTGATATGCCCTTTGGGGATCTTTCAGGATTTGATATCCAGCATATCCGGAGTCCGGAAAGGAAAGAAAAACCGCTTTCGTTACTCCCGAGCCAAATCGTGGCTGCGTTATGGAGTATTAGGACTCTTTGTAATCGCACTCTTCGCAGGCATCAGTAGCATCGTATCTCTGCTCGATCCGTATGCAGCCTACGGGCGTATCGCTTCCGGCATGTTTGCACCTCTATATAGATGGGGCAATAATCTGTTGGCCATGGCGGCCGAAAGCATCGGAAGCTACGCCTTTTACTCCACCGAAGTGTGGATGAAAAACTGGATTACCTTCGGCGTGGCAGCACTCACCTTGTTCATTATCGGATTGCTGGCCTGGCGACATGGACGCACCTATTGCAACACCATTTGTCCCGTAGGCACCACCCTCGGTTTGCTATCGAAAGTATCGATATTCAAACCCGTTTTCAACACCGATAAGTGCAACAGCTGCGGACTCTGTGCCCGCAATTGCAAGTCAGCCTGCATGGATGTAAAAAGCCACCAGGTAGATTACAGCAGATGTGTCACCTGTTTCAACTGCATAGACAAATGCAAAACGGGAGGGATTAAATATGTTCCAACCATACCGGGAAAGATAAATAAAAGACAGACAACCGGCTCCGAAGCTAAAATATCGGATAACTCAAACGCGACGAAAGACCTCTCCCGCCGGAACCTGCTGACGCTATTGGGAACAATTGCCCTATCCGGCCTGGCCAAAGCGCAAGAAAAGCATGTAGACGGCGGATTGGCAACTATTGAAGACAAGAAGATTCCCGACCGAAAGACATCCGTTTTACCTCCCGGCGCATCAGCCGCACAAAACATGAAGGCACATTGCACCGCCTGTCAATTGTGCGTGTCAGCCTGCCCCAACGATGTGCTACGTCCATCAAGTCGGTTGGAAACGTTCATGCAACCGGAAATGTCTTTTGAAAGAGGATATTGCCGACCGGAATGCGTAGAGTGCTCGCAAGTCTGTCCCGCCGGCGCCATTAAACCGATAACTCCGGCCGACAAAACGGCGGTATCTATCGGGCAGGCGATATGGATTAAGGACAATTGTGTGGTAAACACGGACGAGGTACAATGTACAAACTGTGAACGCCATTGCCCCACAGGTGCTATTACATTAGTCAGCCGTGATCCTCAATACAGCGATTCGCTCCGGATACCGGTAGTCGATAAAGAACTCTGCATCGGATGCGGAGCTTGCGAGAACTTATGTCCTGCACGTCCGTTCAGTGCCATTTATGTAGAAGGTTATATCCGGCACCACGCAGTGTAAAAAAGTAAAAGTATGGAAAAGAAAAACCGAAAATCAATTAACCGCCGGAGCTTTCTCAAAGCATTAGGTACCGGATCTGTTATTACAACAGCCGCCATATACGGGTGCAAGCCGACTAATAAAGTCTCAGCAGAAGGAGGTTACGTAGGCGAAGTACCTAAAGATAAAATGACTTATCGCATCAATCACAACACCGGCGATAAGGTTTCGCTCTTGGGATACGGATGTATGCGTTGGCCGTTGCGCCAGAAAGCCGACGGAAGTGGTGAAGAAATCGATCAAGATGCGGTCAACCAATTGGTAGACTACGCTATCGAGCATGGAGTCAACTACTTCGACACCGCTCCTCCTTATATACGGGGATGGTCGGAGAAGGCAACAGGTATAGCCCTCAAACGCCATCCACGAGAGAAGTACTTCATAGCAACCAAACTTTCTACGCAACGGGAAGATCCGAATTTACGATCACTGCAAGGTTCCACAGCTTTGTACCATCAATCCTTTAAGGAGCTGCAGGTAGACTACATAGACTATTATTTGCTGCATGCCATCGGAATGGGTGGAATGAAAGCCACCATAGACCGATTCTACGAGAACGGTATGCTTGATTTCCTAAAGAAGGAAAAAGAAGCGGGCCGCATACGCAACTTAGGGTGGTCTTATCACGGAGACATTGAAGTGTTCAACTATCTGTTGACGCAACACGACGAGGGCAAAGTACATTGGGACTTCGCTCAGATCCAGTTGAACTACATCGACTGGCTACACGCTTCGGGGTGGAATACCAACGCTCAATATCTTTTAGGTGAACTGGAAAAGAGGAACATACCCATCGTTATAATGGAGCCTCTTCTGGGTGGCCGCTTATCGCGCCTAAGTGCCGAAGCTCTGAATCTGTTGAAAGAGATTCGTCCCGAAGAGAGTGCCGCGTCATGGGCTTTTCGGTACGCCGGAACTCCCGAAAGCGTGCTTACCGTACTCAGCGGCATGGTGTATATGGAACATTTGCAAGAGAACATTCGTACCTATTCGCCCCTTGATCCGGTCAACAAAGCCGAATACAGCGCCTTGGAAAAGGTTACGGAAATCATGCTGAATGATGACTATGTACAGTGTACCGAATGTAAATATTGCATGCCCTGCCCCTACGGAGTCGATATTCCCGAAGTGTTCTCTCACTACAACCGAATCATTAGCTCGGGGAAAAGGCTGAAAAGTTCGAAGGACGATAACTACAAAGAAGCCCGGCGTGCGTTCCTCGTTGGTTACGACCGCAGTGTGCCGAAGCTCCGCCAGTCTAATCACTGCATCGGCTGTGGCATATGCAAACCCCATTGTCCGCAAACCATCGACATCCCGAATGAGATGCGACGGATCGATTTATATACCGAACAATTGAAACAACAGAGTAGCTTTTAAAATCAAATGAAAGAGATTATCGACATACTACACGAGGGCAATTACTCTTGTGTAATCAGAAACAACGATCAGATATACACATTCACACAACGAGGTGTAGCCGACTTGTATGACCTGATTAAAACCCAACCGGATTTATTGAAGGGCGCATTCCTGGCCGACAAAGTAGTAGGTAAAGGGGCAGCGCCTTAATGATTTTGGGAGGTGTGACCGAGATATACACCGATATTATCAGTCTTTCCGCCTTGATGCTACTCCGAGAAGCGGGAGTACAGGCCGACTACGGACAGGTAGTACCTTTTATCCAGAACAGAGATCAGACCGGTTGGTGTCCGGTGGAAGCTATGTGCTATAACGAAACTTCGGCGGAAGCCATATTTCCGCTCATTGAAGGATTCATTACTAAAATAAGACTCGCAAAACAATTGTAGAGCCCATCATACATAAAATGAAGAAAATCATCTATATCATTACCTTATTTATATTTCCTCAGTTCGCCTCCGGCGAGAACCAAACAGACAGCCTATCAACAAACAAGAACCATCGGCTCGGTGAAGTCGTGATTACGGGTACTCGGAATGAAACCGACGTCCGGCATCTGCCTATGACCGTTTCCGTAGTGAACAGGGACCGCATTGAAAAAAGTTATGAACAATCGCTACTGCCTGTCCTGACCGAACAAATACCCAACTTCTTTACCACCAGCCGGGGCATACTCGGTTACGGGGTTTCAGGGGGAGCGGCAGGTGGCATGACTTTGCGGGGAATCGGTGGCAGCCCCACTGCCGGACTGCTCGTCCTGATAGACGGACATCCGCAATACATGGGATTGATGGGGCATCCGATTGCCGACGCATACCAAACCATGCTTGCCGAAAAGGTGGAAGTATTGCGAGGCCCGGCTTCTGTTCTTTACGGCTCGAATGCGATGGGTGGTGTGATCAACATTGTCACCCGCAAACAGTCGGAAGATGCTATCAAGAATCATCTCCGTGTGGGCTACGGCTCGTACAACACGCTTACCACCGAAGCATCAAACAGCATCCGAAAGGGAAAGTTTACAAGCTTCGTCACCGCATCTTACAACCGTACGGACGGACACCGAAAGGATCTTAACTTCGAACAATACGGTGGATATGCCAAAGTGGGATATGATTTCAGCAACAGTTGGCATCTCTTCACCGATGTCAACGTGACGCACTTCAATGCATCCAACCCCGGAGCAATCAGTGCACCGATCCTCGACAACGATTCCCGCATTACGCGGGGAATGACTTCCGTCTCACTAGAGAATACGTATGCTCAAACATCCGGTGCTTTGAAGTTTTTCTATAACTGGGGACGCCACAAAATAAACGATGGGTATAAAGAGGCCGAGCAACCGTTGGAACACCGGTTCAACTCCAAAGATCAGATGTTGGGCATTAGTTGGTATCAGAGCGCAAGCCTGTTTGAAGGAAACCGACTCACGGTTGGCCTAGATTACCAACGGTTTGGCGGAGAAGCATGGAATCGCTTTGTGACTGACGGACATGAAGTTGAATTGTCCGACAAAACAGAAGATGAGATAGCAGCCTATGCCGACTTACGCCAAACGTTCGGACGTTTTACGTTTGATGCAGGCGTCCGGTTCGATCATCATTCCATAACCGGAACCGAATGGATTCCCCAAGTCGGCCTGTCGACCGAATTATCTCGCAGCGCAAGCTTGAAAGCAATGGTTAGCAAAGGCTTTCGCAACCCTACGATTCGGGAATTATATATGTTCAATCCGGCTAATCCCAATTTATTGCCCGAACGTTTGTGGAATTACGAACTGTCTTTCTCGCAAAGCGCATTGAACAACGCTCTCTTTTACGAAGTAAACCTCTTTTATATCAAGGGGGACAACATGATACAAACCATACGCGTGGAAGGCCGGCCGTTGAACATGAATACCGGAGAAATAGAAAACTGGGGTGTAGAGCTGCAAACGGCCTATCGGATTAACCGCAACTGGCGAGTTTCCGCTAACTACAGTTGGCTTCGGATGGTGCATCCGGTGGTTGCCGCTCCCGAACATAAACTCTATGCCGGAGCTGATTTCAGCAAAGGGCGATGGGACATTTCAACCGGAATGCAGTACATCAACGGACTGTATACCGGAAGCAATCTCGCTCAGAAAGAGAGTTTCGTGCTATGGAATGTACGAGGAAGCTATCAACTTCACAAAGCGGTAAGGTTGTTTGCCAAAGGAGAGAATCTGCTGGCGCAACGTTACGAGATAAATGCCGGTTACCCGATGCCTAAAGCCACCGTAACCGGAGGTATTAACTTGACATTTTAATAAACAAACAATATTGATATGGAAACAACTACTCTAAAACTGTACTCGTTGAGCTACAGAAGTGCTAAAACTTATTTGGCGGCGTCACTTTTCATTGTGGGCAATGTGCTGCTGCCTCAGCTTTGCCACCTGATCCCTAACGGTGGAATGACTTTGCTGCCCATTTATTTCTTCACGCTCGTCGGGAGTTATAAATACGGTTGGAAAGCCGGGTTATTGATTGCAATCTTCTCTCCGTTGGTGAACTCTGCCCTATTTGGTATGCCGATGCCGGCAGTGCTACCTGCGATCTTACTTAAATCCGTCCTGTTAGCAGGTATTGCCGGAATAGCAGCTAAAAGATTTCAACGTATCTCGCTCCCCATTCTGGCGTTGGTAGTCTTGTCTTACCAACTGATCGGTACGTTGGGCGAATGGTTTTTATCGGGAAGTTTCTTCCTGGCTATACAAGACTTCCGCATAGGCATACCGGGTATGCTACTGCAAATTATCGGAGGTTTCTTAATCATTAAACACATACTTAAAGAATAGAACAGATGGAATATCGTAACATAGGAAAAACAGGAATGGCTGCCAGTGTAATCGGACTGGGAGCGGAACATTTGGACGGCAAGCCGTATGCCGTAGTGGAAGAAACAATTCACGCGGCGTTGGAACACGACATCAACATCATCGATATCTTCATGCCGGGCGACGAAATACGGAGTAATATCGGAAAAGCACTGGGTAGCCGCCGGAAAGATATGATTATACAAGGACATATCGGTTCGGTGGATTTGAGCCAGCAGTACGACATCAGTCGGGACTTGGATACTTGCAAAAGATATTTTGAGAAACTGCTAACGAACTTGCAAACCGACTACATTGATGTAGGTATGCTCTTTTTCATGGATACGCACGAGGCGTTTCAGCAAATACAAGATAACGGAATTATAGATTATGTGTTAGAACTGAAGAAGCAAGGCGTTGTCCGTTCCATCGGCACCAGTTCGCACAATCCGGAAGTAGCCCGCAAAGTATTAGAAAGCGGTATCGTCGACTTAATGATGTTCAGCATCAATCCGGCTTTCGACATGACTCCTGCCGAGACCGATGTATTGGGAACAATCGGCAATCTGGCCGAGCAGCAATATGTAACCATCGATCCCGTGCGTGCGGAACTTTATAAGTATTGCGAACAGCAGGAAATCGCCATAACAGTCATGAAGACGCTGGGTGGCGGACGACTTTTGTCTTCCGAACACTCTCCTTTCAAGAAGCGATGTCGGTGACACAATGCATTCATTACGCGTTGACTCGTCCGGGAGTGGTAAGCACCCTCGTCGGATGTCAGTCGGCCAAACAGGTGGAAGAAGCGGTGAGCTACCTCAAAGCTACGGAAGAAGAACGAGACTATATGCATATAATCGATGGCTATCAGGGCGAACTCAGCGGAAAATGTGTTTATTGCAATCACTGTCAGCCGTGTCCCAGTGATATTGATATTGCCATGGTTAATAAGTATCTGGATATCGCAATGCTGGACACGAACAAGATCCCGCCAAGCATTAAACAACATTATCAGTCGCTATCGGCTAGCGGAGCGGATTGCATCGCTTGCGGAAGCTGTGAAGATCGGTGTCCGTTCTCCGTTCCCATCATTGAGAATATGGAACGTGCGGCTACATTGCTCGGATAAAAGAAGAAGCAGGCTGATAGAATCTCTTGGTTGGTGATGCAGATAGAGCAATGCCTCTAAGAAAGCATTCTCCTCTCTCAAGAAATGAAGCAACATATAACGAGAAGTGTACCTAAAATTGATGAGAGATCCCACAAAAATGATGAGAGATAAGTCAAAAAAGGGGCAAAAACGCGAGAAAATGATGAGAGATACCGCTTTTCAAAAGTATCTCTCATCATGTATATTACTGATTATATGATAATTAAAGAAAAATCATGAGACCATGAGAGATCAAATATTTTTTCTACTTGTAGAGGGGATGGATGCAAGTACCAAACGAAAGCGTTAGGTGAGAGAGAATCAGGCTCTCTTTCAATCGACTTCTCAACTAACAACACTTAAGTTTTCAGGCATTAACAGACTATCAGTCAAGTATTAACAATCGAAAACTCAAGTATTAACAGGCTAGTAATCGGGGTACTTCATCCAAAGACTCGGGATGCTTCAACGAAGTAACAGGGTTACCCTAACCAAGTATAAGGGTTGCCTCAATCAACTACAAGGGTCAATCCGATCAAGTACAAGGGTCAATCCAACCAACTACAACGGTCAACCCAACCAACTACAACGGTCGATCTAATCAAGTACAAGGGTCAATCCGATCAAGTACTAAGCCCGAATGCTCTTAGCTAATAACAGAAAGCCTCAACCGATTGCCGGACTTTACTTAGTAATCCGGTAATCGGTTGAGGTTTATTATGACCTTAAGGAGAAACTTTTGTTTATAAGTCTTTGCTATGATGTCCGGCAAATCGCATAAAGGCTTGTGATAGCCCACCTGCCTGACCTTGCAGTTGTACGAAGTTAAACTGGCGTTGCATCGGCATCCCTTTGATGTCGACCACCCGCAAACGTCCCGTCATTAGTTCCTGCCGGACAGAACGGATCGAAACAATTCCCATGCAATTGGTATGTTCCAAAAACAGTTTAATGCTTTCTGTGCTACCCAAATACATCAATACTTGCATAGACGAGAGTTTGAGGTTATGTTGCGACAACGCTCGCTCGAAGACATCCAAGGTTCCCGAACCTCTTTCCCGGAGCACCAACGGAATGTCCGGCAACATCTCCGGAAGTATTTCATCAGCCGTACAGAACTTATGCCGCGCATCTACCACAGCTACCAGTTCGTCTTCCAGAAAAGTCGTATATTTCAAGTTAGGCAAACGGAGAATACCTTCTACCAAGCCCAGATCAATGCGATGTTCTTGCAAAGCCATCTCAATCTCACGGGAGTTGCCATTGAGCAAAGACAGGTTGACCTTCGGATAGCCGGCAATAAACTTAGCTAGCAGTGGCGGGAGTACATATTGGGCAATGGTCGTGCTGGCTCCGAGTTTTAGTTCGCCGATGTATTCATCATGCAACAGATGCATTTCATACTCCAACTGTTTATAATCGTCCAGAATCTTATCGCTGTGCTGCAAAAGAAGTCTGCCGGCATCAGTCAGAGAGATTCGCCCGCCTTGCCGATCGAACAGACGTGTCTGATAGCATGTCTCCAGTTCCTGAATATGGCGTGTGATGGCCGGTTGACTAACAAACAGCTCTTGCGAAGCCTTCGTAAAACTCAGGTTCTTGGCCACACTCTGAAATACCTTTAAACGAAAATCGGACATGAGCGAACGATGAAATGATTTACTGAAGTTCCTCAGCTTTGATGCCGAGTGCCTGCATAATAGGGAAAGCTAGCATATCCCATTTGTATTCGATAACCGATTCGGGTTCGTCCATGCGAAACTGAATCACCTCTTTTTCTTTCACCTCATTCAAGAAGTTGGTTACCTTATGACCGTATTCTTCGTTGTAAGAGATGACCATCATCTTTTTCACATCGGCTGAATCGGCAACAATAGCCAAAAGATCCATAAACAAATCTCCCCGCGAAACCATGCCTTCCGAAGGTACGCTGGCAAACGAGTACTCCCCATAGGGCGACTGAAAGGCAACTCCATTGAGTTCGTTCTGCAAATCGGCCGGGTAACAGTTTTGTAATCGGCCCGACTCTTGATCATAAATAAAGAAGAACTGCACCTCGTTGTTTTCTCCGCTAATGCCCGCATCAAGGGTAAGGAAAGTGACTAAAGTAGAAAGGTCGATGTCTTGCAAAGGGCGTTGCAGAGTTTTCTCGAAGTAGCCTTCATATCTGTTATTACAAAGTTTAGGAAAGCAGCATCAATCAATACCACTGCTTCTGAAAGCTTTATCTGCGGTTTATCGCTCATAGTTTGTTGTTTTTATTGCGGATAAAGATACTACAATACTTTTATTTATCCACGCTTCGCGTTTTCATTTTCTATTCTTTAACCTGCCGACCGAATGACGGGAGTAGTCGTTAGAGCCAAAAGACACCGCTGCTTCGCTGCTTCACACAGCAATCAGTAAACACGGGAAACTTTTTTCTCGTTCGGAGAACACGAACTATTACTTGGCGAAGCATCCTCCTGTTAAACCGTCAGTGGTTCGGATGAGAAACAAGTCAATTTGTCTTCTAACTCCCTAGCTACCATGCTATTTTGTCACATTTTTATACTTGGCAAATCTTTTGCGCCCTTTGAAGTGTTATTAGAAATGTAAAATAAGAAAGGAGAACAACTATATGAATTTCAACAATTTTACCATTAAATCGCAAGAAGCAGTGCAAGAAGCTGTCAATTTGGTACAAAGCCGGGGACAGCAGACCATTGAGCCTGTACATATTCTGCACGAGTTAATGAAGGTGGGCGAGAATGTAACCAACTTCATTTTCCAGAAGCTAGGAATGAATGGGCAGCAGGTAGCTCTTGTGGTTGACAAACAAATTGATTCGCTACCGAAAGTTTCCGGTGGAGAACCGTATTTAAGCCGTGAGGCCAATGAAGTGTTGCAAAAAGCAACGCAATATTCAAAAGAGATGGGCGACGAATTCGTCTCATTGGAACATATTCTGTTAGCCCTGCTGACGGTTAAAAGTACCGTTTCTACAATCTTAAAAGATGCCGGAATGGTAGAAAAAGAACTACGCAGTGCGATCAGCGAATTGAGAAAAGGCGAGAAAGTAACGTCTCAATCAAGTGAAGATACGTACCAGTCGCTCGAAAAATACGCCATCAACCTGAACGAAGCCGCACGCAACGGTAAACTCGACCCGGTCATCGGACGTGATGAAGAGATACGCCGGGTGTTGCAGATTTTAAGTCGCCGTACCAAAAACAATCCGATCCTGATTGGAGAACCGGGTACCGGTAAGACGGCAATTGTGGAAGGTTTGGCTCACCGTATCCTCCGTGGTGATGTGCCCGAGAACCTGAAAAACAAACAGGTCTATTCATTAGATATGGGTGCATTGGTAGCCGGAGCTAAATACAAAGGAGAGTTTGAAGAACGCTTAAAGTCGGTGGTCAACGAAGTGAAGAAGTCGGAAGGCGACATCATTCTGTTCATCGACGAGATACATACGTTGGTGGGTGCGGGCAAAGGAGAAGGAGCTATGGATGCCGCCAATATCCTCAAACCGGCACTGGCTCGTGGCGAACTACGCTCCATCGGTGCGACAACGCTCGACGAATACCAGAAGTACTTCGAGAAGGATAAAGCTTTGGAACGCCGTTTCCAGATTGTGATGGTGAACGAACCGGATAACCTGAGTACCATCTCGATTCTTCGGGGACTGAAAGAGCGGTACGAGAACCATCATCATGTACGTATCAAAGATGATGCTATCATAGCGGCTGTCGATTTGAGTAGTCGTTACATCACCGATCGTTTTTTACCGGACAAGGCCATCGACTTGATGGATGAGCTGCCGCCAAATTACGTATGGAGGTAGATTCTGTTCCGGAAGAGTTGGATGAGATCTCTCGTAAGATCAAACAGTTGGAGATTGAGCGTGAAGCGATTAAACGCGAGAACGATAAGCCCAAACTGGAGCAAATCGGCAAGGAACTTGCTGAGTTGAAAGAACAGGAGAAATCTTACAAAGCCAAATGGCAAAGTGAGAAGACCTTGATGGATAAAATCCAACAGAACAAAGTAGAAATAGAAAACCTGAAGTTTGAAGCTGAAAAGGCAGAGCGCGAAGGTGACTATGGCAAAGTAGCGAGATTCGGTACGGCAAACTTCAGGCTCTTGACAAGGAGATTGAAGAGACACAGCAAAAGCTTCGCGAGATGCAGGGCGACAAGGCTATGATTAAAGAGGAAGTAGATGCTGAAGACATTGCCGATGTTGTTTCCCGATGGACGGGAATCCCGGTCAACAAGATGCTTCAAAGTGAAAAAGATAAATTGCTGAATCTGGAAGAAGAACTACATCAACGTGTCATCGGGCAAGACGAGGCCATTGAAGCAGTAGCTGATGCGGTTCGCCGGAGCCGTGCAGGGCTGCAAGACCCTAAACGCCCGATTGGTTCGTTTATATTCCTCGGTACGACCGGAGTCGGCAAAACAGAGTTGGCTAAAGCTTTAGCGGAATTTCTGTTCGACGACGAAAGCATGATGACTCGTATCGACATGAGTGAATATCAGGAGAAACATAGCGTTTCGCGTTTGGTCGGAGCGCCTCCGGGATATGTAGGCTACGATGAAGGTGGTCAGCTGACGGAAGCCATTCGCCGCAAACCGTATTCGGTTGTCTTGTTTGATGAGATTGAAAAAGCGCATCCGGATGTATTCAATATCTTGTTGCAAGTATTGGACGATGGACGTTTGACGGACAATAAAGGAAGGGTGGTGAACTTCAAGAACACGATCATCATCATGACTTCCAACATGGGTAGTTCGTACATCCAGAGTCAAATGGAGCGTTTGAACAGTTCCAATAAAGAACAAGTGATTGAGGAAACCAAACGGGAGGTGATGAATCTGCTGAAGAAGACCATTCGTCCGGAGTTTCTGAACCGTATTGACGAAACCATTATGTTCTTGCCATTGACAGAAGCTGAAATCAAACAAATTGTACGCTTGCAGATTCAAGGTGTACAGAAGATGCTTGCCGAAAATGGTGTCAAACTGGAGATGACGGATGCCGCATTGGACTTCTTATCACAAGCAGGATATGATCCGGAGTTTGGAGCTCGGCCGGTAAAACGTGCTATTCAGCGCTACCTGCTGAACGACTTATCAAAGAAACTGCTTGCTCAGGAAGTTGATCGCAGCCAGACCATCACCATTGATTCCGACGGTCAGGGTCTGACATTTAGCAACTAAGAGAATATATAAAAGAAGAAGCCCGTACTTTCGCAAGCGCGGGCTTCTTTTATCAGTGGGGTTTACTTTTATATAAAAATAAACCGCACTGAAGAATTGGGGAATATGTTAATTCTCAAAAAGATATTAAATCGATTGAGAACTAGGAGAACATTTCTAATAAAGGGATGAAATGTTCCCTTAACATTACAATCGAAAAGCCGGGCTTTCACAAGTGCGTACTTCTCTTATCTTCTAAAAGGGATTTCTTTAATTCCAATTAATGTATTATTATGTTATTCAGCAATACAAATACTTACCCGGTTTTCCGTAGGATTGGAATACGGTTGTACCGTATCTCCTTTGAAGTCGACAGTGATTCGGCTATCTGCAATACCTCTTGCTTTCAAAGCATCGGCTACATTTTTGGCACGAGCCATTGACAACCTCATGTTTATGCTGGCATTACCGGTGTCTTTATCCGCATATCCCGTTACGCTGACTTTGGCAGCAGGATTCTTTTCCAAGTAATCAACCAACGCAATAATCTTTGCTTGTTGGGCATCTTGGATACGAGCGGAATTCAGTGCAAAGAAAATATCTTTCTTTATCGCTTGTGGCACTACAATTTCTTTTTTAGGTTGCGGCTGCTCTACCACAGGGGTAGGCTTTTGCTCTACAACAGGTGCCGGCTCAGCTTTATAATATACCGGAGCTGTTTTCGTATCGCTTTTGCCCAGCTTGATACTCAAACCAACCAGGGCGTTAAACTGCCAGTCGCTATTACCGGCTTTCTTTGAGTTAAACTTATCAGAAAGTACATTGGCGTTGGCTTCTATATTGAAAGCCACGCGATCGCTTAAACGAAGATCACATCCCAATCCGAGACGTCCGGCAATTAAGTTCTTACTATCTTGCCATAAATACTCCATTTCGTGTGTTCTTGTATCCAGCGCATTCGCCTCGTCGTTATCAAACGCATGATTCAAACCTGCACCGGCAAAAAGATAGCCGTTAAAGACGCGCTTCGGATTGAAACCACAGAAGAGAGCACTCAAATCAGTCATTAAATCGACATTCCCCTGTATATACTTAAATTGGTAGTTTTGTTCCGGATTCACCCATCCGCCTTTAGCCTGCCATCCACTTGCACCGGCACGTACACCGAACGCAGGTGCGAACTTATATCCGAAATTAACCGCCGCTGCCGGAGAGATCAAATCTGTAAACTTTACTTCACCAACGGTGTGAGCAGCTCCTACTTGCGCTTGCATAAACCAATGGGGCTTAAAGACAGTTTTACCTTCTTCTTTAATCTGCCTGTCTTGGGCAAACACAACTACGCTATTGGTAATTAGTATAGCTATTAGTAAATTTCTTATTTTCATAAATTACATGGATTATAAAAAGGGTGCTCTAAAACTCAGAGCACCCTTTTAAATGGTATGCTTAAGAATTGAGAAAAAACTTAATTCTTATTTTACCGGGTTCACTGTAATTGTCAATTGAGAAGAAGTTGTTCCCCAACCGTAAGTTACAGTAGCCGGAATATAGATTTCAAAAGAATATCCAATCGGAGCACCTACGTTCTCATACTTAACAGTATTACCTACTTGTACTAAAGTAGCATCTGCAGGCAATTTACCGCCATTATAGGTTAAGCTAGTAGTCGCTTTCGATACATCAGCTACAATATTGCTGAAGTTTCCATAGAAATTCCAATACTGTCCGGCATTCCAGTTAGGCTGAGTCCAGCTAACTTTCGTCCATTCCCAACATCCTGAAGTTTCTCCATAGGTACTACCTTCATGAGTCGGACGACCTGTATGAACGTGTGGCTTCATCTCATATTTACCATCTACCCACTCATATACTGCAGGAACGTAGTCAATACTCTTCACATACGTGTACTCAATAGTTTGTCCCTGAGATACTTTTGATTCAACATATGTGATATCACCAACTCTGCTTGCGATTCTATGATTACTACCAAGTGTCAGCTTATATGCAGCTAATTTAGCATCAAGACCAGCTTCTACTTCTGACTTAGAAAGTTTCTTGTCGGTTATTTCGAATGTTACATTCTTATCATGAACCCAGCCTAGTATGGCAACTCTCTTTTGTTGTTCATAGACAACCTCACCAGTGTACATAGTTACCTCAGTAGTAGCAACAAATGAAACTTCACCATATTCAACATTCAATTTAGCAGGTGTTATCTCTACATAGTGTCCGTCTACATATTCAAATTCCGGTGTACATACACGCTTCCAATACGAACGAACTTTATCAACCCAACTCCAAGTCGAAGCTACAATAGCTTCATTTCTCCAGTCAGTCAACAAACCATTCCATTGGAAGTCTGCAATATCACCACCAGTTTTTGCATCCACAACAGTTACTCCGCTTGGCATATTCAAGTTCACCGGACGGATGAAGTTAACCAAGAACTCATTAACTACGAGTTCATCACCATTCTCTAGCTTATAGATATGCTGTACCTGTGCTTGCAAGCCCTTTGCACTATTCAGAGCCTTCTCAACAGCAGCATTGTTTTTCTTCAAGCAGATATCCAAATTGTTCACATAAACTCCACTCATCACAATTGATGTTGCTACACCGTTATCAAAAGTCTTAACTACTTTAAAATAATTTTCGGTGCAAGTGTTACTTGGTTTGAAACCTACCTCATATTTGCTGTATGCGGTTGGTAGAGAAGTATTAAACAGACACTCGGAAGCCGGAGATGTTTGCGTATTCGGAACCTGGACATTTACTTTGAAAGCCAGATGCTTATCACCGTCTTTTTGCCAGTAAATATCGTTCTCTGTCTTAGCAAGAGTATAAGTCGGCAATGTTACGTTAACAGTAAACTTGAAGGTTACATGAGCCGGGAATTCAGAAGAAACTAACTTGTTCTTCACAGTTACACTACCTACCAATTGAGCGCCAGAACCTACACTACCAATTTGACCATGTGTAAATTTCCAAACGATCTTCTTAGTAGCTGTTCCTGTACCTGTATCACCATCTACAACCGCAGGAGCAGTGATGCCGATAGCTTGGCCATTCTTCATTACTCCACTCTTCTCAAACTCATACATGTTCCAGAATTCTTCATGGCTCAAGCTGGTTTCTTTTCCGTTTGTAATTACACGGTATACGTTTTCACGAATATAATCTTCGTTAAGTTCGTATGTAGCTGATGTACTATTACATAGGAATACAAGGTCGTGAGAAGTACCAACAGTCAGGTCATTAGACTTGTCAACACCGATTTGTACTTTCACAAATGCACGACGTACTACGTTGTCGGATGCGTCTACCAATTCTACTTTCAGAATCGGAGTACGGCCAATAGCTTCTTTGCTAAAGTCTGTAGCTTTGAACAATCCTTCTTTCGCATCGGTACATTCAATCCATTTCTGCTGGTTTGTAGTTGTGTTACCACTCGTAATATTAAATGCACTGGTTGCTACAGAGAATTTGTATTTCAGATTGTAAGCATCAATATCAAATGCTGTATGAATACCGTTAGCCAGACAAGTTTCAATTTTTTCTTTCAGATTGAAGATTTTGTCATAAGCCATATCTATATACCAAATCTTATCTGTCTTAGCGTCGTTGAAAGTGATTGGATAATGTGCAACGTTACCTGTTGACAAAGTAGCCTTGTCAGAGATACGAACATGGTCTGCAGTCAAGAAATCATCTTCAATGCGTACATACGGTGAAGTAACTACTGCACCCGATTCGCCCGCATCAATAGCGTCTCCCTTCAGAGTTGCTTGCAAAGCAATTATATTCGCTTGACTTGATCCCGGTTGAGTAGAGTGAGCATTCAAACGAAGCAATTGGAAGTCTACCGTTCCACTAGCTACATTCAATACCGGTTCACCCTTGATTTCAACCCATTTACTAGCAGCAGCACGAGTCCCGCGAATCTCAGCCGTACGATCAATGAAACCATAATCAGCATTCTTCAATTTAAAGCTAGCCGGATTGAAATGATAACTTGCCGTAGCTAATGCAGCTGAAGAGAGCTTATAATTTGTCGGAATTGCCGAGTTTTCATTAGCAGGGATGTTTGCGTATTTCAGCGTATTGAATATGATTGCTTCAACACCACCTACGAAAGCATCCGGAGCAAATGTGATAGCTGTCAAACGACAAACAATCAAAGTATGCAGACTCGCCAGATTACCTTCAATAGCTATAATCTTATTATTGATATCTACAATATCAGCTTGAATGCCTTTAATATCTTTCTTAACAGCATCCAATTTATCTTCAATGTCACCCTTCAGTGTCTCAATGCTTGCGTTGGTAGCTTTTAAGTCTTGAGTCAGAAGTTCAACAGATGAAGTATTGGCGTCGATCAAACCTTTAAGTTCTTTCTTATCTGCCGTCAACTGATCCCATAGCTTCTGAATGTCAGCCTGAGCTGCTTCAATATCGCCTTGAGCTGTTTCAATAGCTTCTTTGTTGTCAGTAGCTAAGTCTTGAGTAGCTTCTGCATACTCCTTCAACGCCTTCAATTGGGTATCAAGGTCTACATTAGCAGCAATCAGATTGGTGATAGCATCTTGTGCACTTTCAATGGCATTCGCATTTTCTACGATTTTACCATCAATTCCCTCAACCGTATTTTGCAATGTACCCAAATCGGTCTGAATACCATTAATCTTAGCGTTAACTGCTTCAATAGCTGCATTGAAATCTGTTAGATTTACTTTTGAAGCAAGTGCGTTTTCCATAATAGTCTTCAGGTCGGCAACTTCTTTCTTAGCAGCATCAATAGCATCTGCTTTAGCTTTTGCAGCAGCAGCAATGGCCTCTTCTGCTTTCACTTTAGCCGTAGCGGCATCAGCAGCAGCAGTGTCACCGGCCGCTTTAGCAGCATCAGCAGCAATTCTAGCTTCATCAGCAGCTTTCTTAGCAGCATCAGCAGTAGACTTAGCTGCTTCAGAAGCAGTCTGCAATGTAGTCAACTGAGACTGCAAAGCGCTAATAGCACTCCCGCTTTTGTCGACTTGCTCTTGCAGACCATTGATGTCGTCATCGTAGTCTTTACAAGACGTAAATGTCCCTATAGAAGTCGCCATTAACGCTCCAAACAGGGCAACACTTAAAAATTTTTTGTTCATAATAAGAAATTAATTAATTTATAAATTAAAAAAAAATAAAATTTCACTGTTAGATATATGTGCTTCTGTTCTCATATCCTCTCCTGTATAACCTCCTTTTTTTAATACATTTTCATTTGCTCTATCTTTTACTTATTATTTGCAGCCTCCCTAATAACCCTTTAAGAATACCTGGGAAGCTGCATTATATTTCTGATTCATACTAAAAACATTCAAATAACGGAACATAAAAATTCCGGCTTCTCCCCGTTACTTCGTAGGTAACGGGAAAGCCTTTACACCTATCTGCTGGAAGCAGAATACATGAGATACTAAAAGAAAAACATAAAAAGTATTTTACCCCTGCTTTGAAGAAGTGGCAGGGGGTGGGAATTCATTGGCTAAAATTAGAGGTTAACAAAGCTCTAGGACAAGGAAATCAGATGTTTTATCTATTCTATTCTCTTTTTTAGTAGAATATTAAAAAAAAAAGTCAATTATGTTTGCTTGTTTTCAGAAATATTCTCATATTTGCACCGTTGTAGGTTCCCGTTACCTACGAAGTAACAGACTCCCCATCAAGGCTTTAATACCGAAACTGAGTTTATCACGTAGTCCAATACCCGCTTGTTTGCTTCATCAATTTTCTTATCACGGAAAGGCTTCAGATAGGTCTCAGTTACTACTATAGAGGAATGCCCCATAGCTTCAGAGATAATACCCGGATGAATTTCGCAATAATAAGCTGTAGTAGCCCAAGTGTGACGTGCGGTATATGAGCTTAATCTCTCCTGCAAACCTAACTGTTCTCCCAATAAAGCCAATTGGTAATTAAAACTACGCAAAGCTAATTGATACTCGCGGTAAGCTGCATCTGCACTTTTTACGCTCCGAAGAATCGGAAATAGATAAGGAGAAGAGGCATCTTGACTCATATAACGCTCCAACAAAGCCATTGCTTCGGTAGTTAGCGTTACTGACAACGGTCGGCCAGTCTTTCGACGACGATAAGTAATCACATTCCCACGCAGATCACTCTTACGAAGGTAAGCCAGATCTACAAAAGGTAAACCACGAAGCATAAACATGAGCATAAACAACTCATGTGTACGCTTAAGTTCGGCACGAACAATACTAGAAGATGAAGTTGAAGAGAAAACCTTTTGCAAGTCATCGTCCACCAACGCACGCCTACGATCTGCCGTGTGCCGGTATAAACCGAGCGAAATAGGTGAGGCACATAATTGGCCTTCCGCCTATCTATGGCACGGTTATAGACAGCGCGCAGCGTACGCAAGTAAGTCGATACAGTATTCCAACTGCAACCACGTGCACGAATGCTACCCTCGAAGCGTTTCAACCATTCAGGTGTTATCTCCTGAAAAGAAAGTCGTTCATTCCCCTGAAATGCAATTATAGCATTTAAACTGCTATAATATACATGTGCAGTTCCCTGATTCCCATTTTCTCGTAGCTCATTGGCTACTTCCCGCATAAATACAATAAAATTCCCCATTATACTACTTAAATAAATAATGAAACAATTTTAGTCCTTACACCCTATTTACAAGAAAACTTGGGGCATAAAAACCAATTCATACACACCAAGAGAAAGTGAAAAACGCGTAATTGTCTATAAATATAAACAATTCAAAAGAGGAATACAATTATATTTGTAAATAAAGAATTGAAAACAATAGTAATGGAAGACTTACTGAACATATACTTATCTGCAACATTAGTTAGAATGTTTATAAGAAATTATTAGCTATCAAGCAGGCTACAGCTGATTATCAAGTCACAGCCATATCGCCTACAAAGCACAAACATCTCATTTACAGGGTATAAATAGACTTCCAGTCTATCATCTCTTATCTTTTCTTTCCAAGATAAAAAATAACATACAGGAAGATAGAGGTAGAAGAGACTCTCTAACAGAGTATCTTTTTTTTCGCCAGGGCATATCAATGAAGACGATAAAATCCGTAGCGATACATTACTTTCAGAAGCACACAGCTAACAGACTGCGTATAGAAACAGAACGCAAAAGAAGAAAAAATAGCCAAACAACCCGCTTTTCTTTAAATATATAATTTATATTTTATCGTTTGTTATAAGTCTGATGATAGCCTTACTTACCTACCGGTTAAAGACAGTTTAGCAGCGCAAAAAGGTCGATGGTTTAAAGTAGTTGTGGCAGTTGTATTGTGTTCAAGATTTCGGTTGGGAACAGAGGCAATCTACGGATGAACGTACGATATAGGAGAGTTAAAACTCGAAAGGAGTCGGCAGCGAATGAAAGTTTCTAATCAACGTATAACATCAGGGCATCATGATTACTCTCCATACTTTCCCGAGTGACTCCAATCCGCTATGCTAATAAACGTCCTCCCCTACTAAATTAAGGCCTATTTACAAAAAAGATGTAGCATTACTTTCTGAATTAAGAAATATAATGCTACATCTTTAGCTCGTGTGTTACTCATTTATACGCAACACCGTATTTTATCTTAAGTTAAGAGAGCAAGGGTTTACTCTGCCTCTTTCACTTCTTCAGATTCGTCAGCTGGTTCTTCAGCTAATTTAAAATCTGTAATATCATTCGTAATCAAGATATTGTACCAAGAAATTAACTTCTTAATATCGGCTACATAAACCCGTTCGCGATCAAAAGTAGGCAACACTTCTGCCAAATACTCACGAAGTTGTTCAGGAGTAGCTTTTTTCGGATCAATCGAGGCTTTTTCACCATTCTCTTTCTCTTTCAAAGAGCTCAGAACATCAGCCAAAGGAACCTCTTCATCGTCTGTATACATTGCGATATCTGCTAATGAAATAACTTTCTCTGTTCCATAAGCCGGAGAACGTTTTTTATCAGCACTGATTGATTCTACAATCAACATATTCTTTCCTTGTGAAATTAGTTTGTACAGTCCAGGTTTGCCGGAGATCGACAAGATTGTCTTCAACATAGTTGTTAATATATTAATTTTTAATTGAGTTATTTTTTGCTGGGCAAAGGTAAGAATTATTTTTAGATAGCAAAGAGATTAGATTTAAAACCTGCGGGATTAGCGGTGTTTCACCATCATTTATCAGCACAAAATCGGCATGTCCACGCTTCTCTTCGTCACTCATCTGCGAATCAATACGTTTCATGATCTGCTCCCGCAAAGCACCGTCTCTACGTACAGCCCTATCAACTTACGTGCAAAGGAGCGTACACCATTACTACATAATCAACCTCTTCCCTGAAGCCGGCTTCCACCAGAATGGCAGATTCGATTCCGATTAAATCATAGGTGTCGCGGCAAGCCGCCCATTTTCTAAAGTCGTCTTTTACTCGCGGATGTATAATCGCATTCACGGCCTTCGTATGATCCGGATGTCCAAACAAATAAGCAGCTAATAAAGAGCGGTTCAGCTCCCCATCTACCAAAATACCCTCTCCTACTAAAGCCGACAACTCGCGAATAATATACTCATCGGTACATGTAATTCGCTTTGATTCGATATCGGATATATAGACAGGTACTCCCATGATTTCCAACAGGCGGGAAACAATACTTTTCCCACTCCCGATTCCACCGGTTATACCAATCTTAGTACTCATCGGGAACTGGTATTTGCTCTATTAAGAAATCAACCTCCTCCGGTGTGAAACGTACTTGATTAACTCCATGTGGGATCGCTTTCAGCTTAACGGTATATTTGTCGGATCCGAGTTTCAATAATTCCTCATAAGAAACATTAATGACAAAGTCACTTGCTTTAATTCGCCGGAAACGCTTTAAGCCGACTTGGAAAGTAACTGTCACCTTGGAGGGAAAGGTACGCAATACCTTACCAGCAGGGAAATTAACCCCACGTAATGGAACTTCGACTGTTTTTTCGGTGTAGATATCAACAGGGAAAGTCAATTCGATCGCACCCGGAACAAACTTGGCGCCTTTAACATAAGCCAATGCGACTTGATTACGTATCGTATCCGATATATTCTCATACGCCATTCGTTGCGTAAAAGCTGTAGTTATGGTATCTAAGATATTTTTCGGAGCATATACCAATACAGAATCCGGTTTGTAAAGCGTATCGGAAACATAATACTGAGCACCGGCCGACACTTCTCCTTGAAATCGCACAGGTACGCGCTTGGACTTTCCGGTAGAATAGATATAATCCAATGTATCGGGCTTTATAGAAAGCAATCGGGAAGAAGCACTCAACTGGCTCAGAATCTTCCTTTCAAACTCCGTCGCATAAATCCGCACATGATTCCCTCTTCCCTTATAATCGGCAAAACTCAAGCTCACCGGAAAAAAGCTTTTTCCCAGCATATAATTCAGCAATACAGTTCCCTTATCTTTTACCCGAATCCGAAGTTCGGAAGGAGGCTCGGATGTGAGTACTACATTGTTCGGGACATCTTTCAAGCGAACGGGAATGGAATACTCCGCTTCATAATCATTATTTAAGGTCTGCAGCAACCAAAATCCGGCAGCGATTAGGAAGAAAAACAAAAAGATTAAGAACTCTCTGCTTTTTTCACTAAGCAGAAAATCCTTAATCTTCTTGGATATCTTCAAATATATATGCTTAATATATTTACGATCAATCACTGACATTGATTCATAGTTGCTTTTTATTTAGGCTGATTATTAGCAGCCGATGCATCCGCAAAAATAGAACTCTTATCTATTTTAATCTTAACGTTAGAAGCAATTTCAAGCACAACATGATCGTCATTAATTTCTTTAATAACGCCATGAATACCACCAGCTGTGATAACCTGTTGGTTCACTTGAAGTGATTTACGGAAGTTAGCTACTTCCTTTTGTTTCTTATTTTGAGGGCGAATCATGAAGAAATACATGATAACAAACATTGCTATCAACATGATCCACATCATACTTCCTCCTCCGGCTGGAGATGGAGCTTGCATTAATACGGGCAATAAGTTCATAAATAATCAGTTTTAGTTTCTACTTATATAAACAAAGGTATCAGTTTTTGGCTAACTTACCTTCTTTTTTCAATTGATTAACTATTCCATCCAATGTGCCATTAACAAAGCCACCGCTCTTGAAAGTACTATACAGTTTAGCGATTTCCACATATTCATTCAACGACACGCTAACCGGGATATTTGGGAAACTCAAAATTTCCGCCAAAGCTGACTGCATAATGATTACATCCATAAATGCAATACGGTCTAATTCCCAGTTTTTCGTATTCTCGCTAATAAGGTGGCGATAGTAGTCGGCATTCAGAATGGTGCGACGGAAAAGACGGCGGGCAAATTCTTGATCCTCATCATCTTTGAACTCCGGCAATAATTCTTGATTAGCTCCATTCTTCTCATCAAAACGTTTAATTGTTTTAAGCACGAAAGTATCTACAATTTCTTTATCATCATTCCAATAAAGACTTTGATCTTCCAATACCTGATCCAAAGGATCGTTGTTAAACACATAGGTTTTATAAATCTTCCGCCATAATTCACGGTCAGCCTCATAAGAGTTGTCTTCAGAAGCCATATATCTTTATAAATATCCGACTCTACAATTTTCTCATAAAACTCTTTCACAAAATCCTGATCGTTCGCCCAGGTTCTCTTCTGATTGGCGACGAATTGAGATAATTGCTTATTGACTTCTAACTGAGCAATAAACTTGTTTTCCACAAATTTCATATTGGGATACAATTCATCTTTGCTAGGTGCCAGTTTTGCTTTTGCCGTGTCAATGCGTTTTTGTGCATACTCTGTCAATGCTATCATCAGCATTAGCAAATAATTATAAAGGTCGTACGCCTTCGAAAGACTAAAGAATAATTCCTTCTCCGCTGAGTCTAGATTTTTACTGCCGTTCTGATAATAGGCATAGACGATCTGTATAATCTTAAGACGAATAAGAACTCGATTGATCATAATTCTAATTAATACTGTTATTATCGAACTGCAAAAGTAGATATTTTTAGCGAGTCTACACAAATAAATCACATTTTTTAATGTAGAAATTCAATCTCTACCCTTTTTCTTTTGACAGTTTAAAAAAAATATCCAATTTTGAAGCCGATTATAAACGGACTGAATGATATGGAAGATTTTAAAAAGAAATTGAGTGCAGATGTTAACGACAGGGAGATTGTATTCTCTAAGTCTATTAAAGCGGGTAAACGTATTTATTATCTGGATGTTAAGAAGAACCGTAAAGACGAAATGTTTCTAGCCATCACAGAGAGCAAAAAGGTTGTAATGTCAGATGGAGATGATTCGCAGGTTAGCTTTGAGAAACATAAGATCTTCTTATATAAAGAGGATTTTGAAAAGTTTATGTCGGGACTGACGCAGGCCATTGGCTTCATCAAGCTACAACAGCCTTGCGGCCAAGCCGACCAGAACAGTGAGATGGGTAGTATATGCGAGATACTGGATAAAAAAGTTAAAAGTGACTCTCTGGAAGGAGAAATAAAGATCGACATTGACTTTTAAGATCAGAACTTTTGATATTAAAAAAATAAATGGTACTTTTGCACCGCTTTTTTGCAACATCGTGTGGTTTAGCTACATCGTGTAATGGTGAATTAAGCAAAGTAACTTAATTTAGAGTAACACAAAAAATCAAGAAAATGAAATCAATTGAAGTAAAAGGAACTGCAAGAACTATTGCAGAACGCTCTTCTGAACAAGCTAGAGCTTTGAAATCAATCCGTAACGAAGGTGGTGTACCTTGCGTACTTTATGGAGGTGAAGAAGTTGTTCACTTTACTGTGGCTAACGATGCACTCCGTCACTTAGTTTATACCCCGCACATCTACGTGGTAGACCTAGTTATCGATGGCAAAAGAATAAACGCTATTTTGAAAGATATTCAATTCCACCCGGTAAAAGACTATATCTTACACGTAGACTTTTACCAAATCGACGAAGCTAAACCTATCGTAATGGAAGTTCCGATTCAGTTGCAGGGCTTAGCCGAAGGTGTGAAAGCCGGTGGTAAGTTAGCATTGCAAATGCGTAAGATCAAAGTAAAAGCATTGTATAATACAATTCCTGAGAAGTTGACTGTTAACGTATCTCACCTTGGATTGGGTAAATCAATTAAGGTTGGCGAACTAAACTTTGACGGTCTTGAACTGATCAGTGCAAAAGAAGCTGTGGTATGTACTGTTAAGCTGACTCGTGCAGCAAGAGGTGCCGCCGCTGCAGCAGCCAAATAATTAGCATACCTGTAAAGAGTATACTTACACGCAGATTAATGCAGATTAAAGCAGATGTTCAATCTGCATTGGTTTGCGTTAATCTGCTTTTTTATTTTCTAGAATCCTTTCATTTATGATAAAGTATCTCATTGTCGGATTGGGAAATATAGGTCCCCAATATCATGAAACCCGCCACAACATTGGGTTTATGAGTGTAGATGCATTAGCCAGAGTAAACAATGCACCTCCATTCATAGACAGGCGTTATGGGTTTACGACTTCTTTTTCTATCAAAGGGCGTCAACTCATACTACTGAAACCCTCAACGTTCATGAACCTGAGCGGGCTGGCTGTTCGCTATTGGATGCAGCAAGAGAAAATCCCCTTGGAGAATGTTTTGGTCGTAGTAGACGATCTGGCACTACCTTTCGGCACCCTGCGATTAAAAGGCAAAGGAAGCGATGCAGGCCACAACGGTTTGCGACACATCGCAACCACCTTAGGTACACAGGAATATGCTCGTCTACGGTTCGGTATCGGGAATGATTTTCCCCGTGGAGGACAAGTAGACTACGTGCTCAGTTCATTTACGGATGAAGATTGGCAGACTATGGAAGAGAGACTGAACGCTGCCGGAGAAATCATAAAGAGTTTCTGTTTAGCGGGGATTGATATAACGATGAATCAATTCAATAAAAAATAAGCATATGCCTGAAGCAAGAATAGACAAATGGATGTGGGCTGTGCGTATATTCAAAACGCGCACCATCGCTGCGGAAGCTTGCAAAAAAGGACGAGTCACAATCAATGGCTCACTCGTGAAAGCCGCTCGCATGATTAAGCCGGGGGATGTTATTCAAGTTAGGAAGCCGCCTATCACCTACTCGTTCAAAGTTTTGCAACCCATTGAAAAACGCGTAGGCGCCAAACTGGTACCTGAAGTAATGGAAAATGTAACGACTCCCGACCAATACGAATTGTTGGAGATGAGTAAGGTCAGCGGATTTGTTGACCGCGCACGTGGTACCGGACGCCCCACAAAGAAAGATCGCCGAAGTCTGGAAGGATTCACTACACCCGAATCCATGGATGACTTTGATTTCGACTTCGACTTTGAAGAAAAATAGGTCCTTCCGACCCTTTTAGTAAAATCTCTCCCCGATTCGCCTGAGAAAGGAAATCAGGGAGAGATTTTTAGTTCTTACAAATTCACCTTTACAGCCTCTACCAAGTTCTGATATTCAGCATCAGTCAGATAAACCTTGCCCGGATTCATTTGAAATGTAGCTCCATAATCGGGTCCGTCAACATACTTCGGAGCCAAGTGGAAATGTAAGTGAGACAGTTTATCGGAATAAGCTCCATAATTGATCTTCTCCGGATGGAAAGCACGTTGCATCGCACGAGTAGCACGCGCTACATCATCCATAAATGCATTACGTTCTTCGTTACTCAATTCATTCAAGTCATTAATATGGCCGTTATAAGCCACCAGGCAACGTCCATGATAGGTTTGTTCCTTAAACAGGAAAACACGTGACACGCTTAACTCCGCAATTTCAATCATCAGATTATGCAGCGTTTCATTATTCTGGCAATACAGACATTCTTTCGGATCGCTTTTCATGATAAAGTTATTTTATGTTTTGATCAGACAAAAATAGTGCTTCTATCTCTATCCGACTTGTACTTTCTCGTTTTTTTGATTAATTAATTGGTAAACATTGGCTTTTTCGCCTACCACCCATACAATATCCTCCGCTTCGAAAGGAATATTCACATCCGGTACCATCAATGTTCCGTCTTCACGTTCTACCCCGGCAATCATACAATGGAACTTATCGCGAATCCCGGATTCACGAATCGTCTTACCCAAGAAGACCGAATCACTATCAATAATGAATTGTTTCAATGTCATTTCGCTCTGTTCGTACACATCCGAATCAATAGCAGCCCCTTTCTGCATCGCTTCACTAAAGACAGCCAACTGTTCATCGGTTCCTATTACTTGAAGTTTATCCAACGGAAAGAGACGAGCAGAGCCTCCCGGAATATTAAATCTCCGCTTCCCCCGAAGAATAGATACCACATGCACTCCATACTTCTTTCCCAGATTCAACTCCATCATTGTTTTTCCTGCCCAGAATGATTCTTCCGGAATTTCAACATCGGCCAAGTGCAGATCATGAGTCAACAGGCGACCGGCATATTCCGGTTTCTTCTGTCCCAAATACTCTGCCCGGACATCTCTGGAGCGTAGGTTCTGAATAAACTTCCGTTCAATCAAAATCGAATGCTTTTTCAAACTGCGCGACCAAACCATTAACACTACGACAAGTGCAGCCATTCCGATCATCAATCCGGTAGAAAGTTCGAATAGGCCGGAAATGATAAACACCACAAAAGATACTGCTACGATAATACGAAGAATCACCGTTGAAATTAATGGAGCGCGATTCGCTCGATTACCATTCCACAAAGCCATAAATTCAACTGAATGGTTTTTCTTTACGATGATAGCCCGTAAGAAAGGCGAGATACACAAGATCGTAAACAAGGCACCTGCCAATGAAGCCCAGAAAGGAGGTAGATTCGTTTGAAAGAAAGGTATCACAAACCGAAAAGAGAGAACGACTACAGAGACACTTACTATGGAATAAACCACCGTGATACGCGCCATGGCAAACAATAGTTTTTTCCATATATTCTCATGATTGAGCACGGTTTGCGAGGATGAATAACGGGTTAACATTTTCCTCCACGAGTCTGGCAGATGAGCATCGACGAATGTTGAAGCCGGCTCGGCCAAACGAATCATATAAGGAGTCAGGAAGGTTGTGATGACAGAAACAGCCACAACGATCGGATATAAGAAGTCGCTGGTTACATGCAACGAAACTCCCAGTGAGGCAATGATAAAGGCAAACTCTCCGATCTGCGTAAGACTAAAGCCGCATTGCATGGCCGTCTTGAGGGGTTTACCGGAAAGGAGTACGCCAAACGTACCAAAGAATGCCTGACCGAGAATTACGGCAAAGGTGATTGCAATGATGGGAATGGCATATTCTCCGATCATCGCCGGATCAACCATCATACCAACCGACACAAAGAAAATTGCGCCAAACAAGTCTTTTACCGGCTTCACCAGATGATCGATCGACTCGGCTTCGATTGTCTCCGCCAGAATAGACCCCATAATGAAAGCACCGAAAGCAGCCGAGAATCCGGCATGCGAAGCCATTACTACCATACCGAAACAGAGTGCGAGGGATACAATCAGCAGCGTCTCTTCCCCCATCAGTTTGCGATAACGCTTCAACAGGCCGGGGATAAGATAGATACCAACTACAAACCATAGGATCAGGAAGAAGATAAGCTTTCCGATACTCTCCAGCATCTCCACGCCTTCAAAGTTATTGCTTACTGCCATGGTAGAAAGCATCACCATCAATACAATGGCTAATATATCTTCCAATATCAATATACTCAATACCAGACCCGTGAATTGTTTCTTGCGCAGGCCCAAATCATCAAAAGCCTTATATATAATGGTAGTAGAAGACATGGCGATCATACCACCCAGAAAGATGCAGTCCATACGTGACCAATGGAAGAGAGTTCCAACCCCAATACCCAACAGGATCATACAGAAGATAATGGTACAGGCCGCTATGATGGCCGAACCTCCAACCTTCACGATTTTCTTAAAGCTGAATTCCAATCCCAACGCGAAGAGCAAGAAGATGACACCGATGTCTGCCCAGGTTTCAATATTGGCAGTATCCATCACAGACGGAGTGAAAGACATGTGAGGGCTTGCCAAAAATCCGGCAACAACATACCCCAAAACCAGGGGCTGTTTCAATCTTTTAAATAATAGAGTCATTACCCCGGCACAAATCAAGATGAGTGCAAGGTCGGCTATGAGGGTAGGCAAATTGGACATCGATGTTATTTTTTATATGAGGTTTTGGCTACGGTTCTCAGTAAACTGCTGACAAAATTACAAAAAGAAGAAAAAAGCATCAACAAAAAACTCGTTTTTTAGCAACCGCCAACGAAAAAAGAATGAGACCTCTGTCACTTTAGGGACAACTTCACCTGACTACGAGCACACGACACACATATATTTCACTGATAATATGGCAGTTGATAGGAATCAAGTTTCTCGACACCCTACCCATCATTCAAGGCTGATAAAAAATGTACAAAGAACTCGTAAAAGTCCAAAAGACAGCAGGCTTGATTCGTAATTATTCGCACTCCAAGGGCCCCAAAAGCACAAACTCCCGGAAATCCAAAGAGGGTTTCCGGGAGTTTGTTAGTTAAATATAACGTGCGCGTTTATTTTCTGAAAGGCGGCTTCACTACCACAACTTTCAGCTTACGTCCGCGCATATCAATAAACATTTCCGTGCCGACAGTGCTATATTCCGGTTTCACATACGCCAGTCCCACTCCGATTTTACGAGTAGGCGACATGGTTCCTGAAGTTACCGTTCCGATTGTTTCACCTTCCGCATTCATCAGCGTATAGCCCGAACGAGGGATTCCACGATCTACCATCTCAAAGCCTACCAGTTTACGAGTTACTCCTTCGGCTTTCTGCTTCTCCAATAGCGGGCGACTGATAAAATTCTTGCCTTCTACAAACTTAGTAATCCAGCCTAGCCCGGCTTCGAGCGGAGATGTTGCATCATCCAGATCATTGCCGTACAAACAAAATCCCATTTCCAAGCGCAGCGTATCGCGAGCACCCAACCCTACCGGCTTGATGCCGTACTCCTCTCCTGCTTCAAAAACCGCCTTCCATATTTTATCGGCCTCTTCGGGATAAAAATAGAGTTCAAAACCTCCAGATCCCGTATACCCCGTATTGGATATTATTACATTTTTCGCTCCGGCAAACTCTCCTTCTTTAAATGTATAGTAAGGAATAGAGGCCAGATCAATAGCCGTTAATTTTTGCAAGGCCTGAAGCGCTTTCGGTCCTTGTACGGCAAGCTGTGCCATATGATCTGAAGCATTTTCCAACTCCGCACCCTCCGTATTATGAGCCACACACCAGTTCCAGTCTTTTTCTGTATTCGCAGCATTCACTACCAACAAATACTTCTCCGCCTCGTATTGGTAAATCAGGAAATCATCGACAATACCTCCCGCTTCATTGGGGAAACAAGTATATTGTATCTTACCGGGGGCAAGCGCAGCCACATTGTTAGAAGTCACCTTCTGGAGGAAAGGTAATGCCTGAGGCCCTTTAACCCAAAATTCGCCCATGTGCGACACATCAAACACACCGACCGCATTGCATACGGTTAAGTGTTCGTCAATAATGCCTGAATATTCGATAGGCATATTGTAACCTGCAAATTCGTGCATTTTGGCACCTAATGCCACATGTTTCTCTGTAAATGGAGTGGTTTTCATAAGCAGCTAGTTTTCTATTTTAATAAAGATTGTATGCTGAAGGCTGCAGCTATCACTTAGCAGCTACCAATTCGACAATTTTTACGATTACTTTCATCGCTTTTTCCATGCTCTGAATAGGCACAAACTCATAGCGTCCGTGAAAGTTCACCCCGCCGGCAAATATATTCGGGCAAGGCAATCCTTTGAATGACAATTGTGCACCATCAGTTCCCCCACGGATTGGCTTTACATTGGGTTTTACCCCGGCGGCTTCCATAGCGGTAAAAGCCGTATCAATAATGTGCATCACCGGTTCAATCTTCTCGCGCATATTGTAATATTGATCACGAAGTTCGAGCACAGCAGTTCCTTCTCCAAACTCAGCATTAATCTTATTCACCAGAAGTTCGATTTCTTTTTTCCGGTTTTCAAATTTGACGTGATCATGATCGCGAATGATATACGTCAACGCGCTTTGTTCCACCTCTCCCTGTACACTGATTAGGTGGTAGAATCCCTCATAACCTTCGGTCTGTTCGGGAGTTTCGCTACGGGGAAGCATCGTTATGAACTGATTCGCGATATAGCTGGAATTAATCATCTTATTCTTGGCATATCCCGGATGCACGTTGCGTCCTTTAAATACGATCTTGGCAACAGCTGCGTTGAAGTTTTCAAACTCCAGTTCGCCCACTTCTCCACCATCCATTGTGTAAGCCCATTCGCAACCAAACTTCTCGACATCAAACTTATGAGCACCTTCACCAATTTCTTCATCGGGATTGAATGCGATGCGTATCTTGCCATGTTTAACCTCAGGATGCTCTTTCAGGTAAGCCATTGCCGAAACGATTTCGGCAATACCCGCTTTATCATCAGCTCCGAGCAATGTTTTACCATCGGTCACAATCAAATCTTCTCCCTTATGATTGAGCAGTTCGGGAAATTGTGCAGGAGAAAGCACTACTTTCTCTTCGGCACAAAGCACAATGTCTGTTCCGTCGTATTTTTCTACAATCCGTGGAGTAACATCCTTTCCAGTCATGTCCGGACTAGTATCCAGATGAGCAATAAAGCCGATAGTCGGAACTTCCTTATCAATATTAGCCGGAAGAGTAGCAAAAAGGTAGCCGTTCTCATCCAGTGTAATTTCTTCAAGCCCCAACGCTTCAAGTTCTGTTTTCAGATATTTGGCAAATACCATTTGCCCCGGAGTGCTGGGAGTGAGTCGTGTCGATTCATCGGACTGAGTGTCAAACTCACATACTTTAAAAAGCGTTCTGTTAATGTCATCTTATTTATTTTTTTGCAATTTGTTAATTTAGAGTGGCGTAAAGGTAGCAAAAGAGCCGTGAATTGCCAAGCAATCCACGGCTCTTTTTTTATAATTTACAATCCTTTTTACAGGTCCGATCAATAGCGACTACTTCCGTCAAAGCAATGGGTACACAACTGAGACTTAGGCAGACCAATGGCTTCGACCAAGGTTTCGAGCGTATTGAACTTCAACGAACTCAGGCCAAAACGCTCGGCTATGATACTTACCATCTTTTCGTATTCCGGCGAACCGGTAGTGGCATACTTATCCAGATTTTTGTTCTCGTCTCCTTCCAACTCCTTCACAATGCGACGCGTTATCAGTTCAAGCGCATTTTTAGAAGCCGAGAACCCAACAAACGGGCAGGCGTAAATAAGCGGCGGACAGGCAATACGCATATGTACCTCTTTCGCTCCGTACTCATAAAGTACCTTCACATTGTCACGCAACTGAGTACCGCGCACAATCGAGTCGTCGCAGAACAATAGCCGCTTGCCTTGCATCATAGCCCGGTTGGGTATTAGCTTCATTTTGGCTACCAGCGACCGCATTTCCTGATTGCTCGGTGTAAAACTTCGCGGCCAAGTCGGTGTGTATTTACAGATAGCCCGGTGGTAAGGCACTCCTTTACCTTCGGCATAACCTAACGCCATGCCTACCCCCGAGTCCGGTATTCCGCAGGCACAGTCAACTTCCGACTCATCTTTCCGCCCCATCTTCATCCCACTGGCGAAACGTACTGCCTCCACATTAATGCCTTCATAACAAGAGGTTGGGAATCCATAGTACACCCATAGGAACGAGCAAACCTGCATATCTTTGTTCGGTTTGCGCAGTTGCTTCATGCCGTCGGCACGAAGCTCTACAATCTCACCCGGCCCCAGATACTTCTCAATCTCATAGTCCAGGTTCGGGAAGCAGCTAGACTCACTCGTTGCCGCATAAGCGCCTTCTTTCCGCCCGATTATAATTGGCGTGCGTCCCAAACGGTCGCGAGCGGCAATGATACGATCTTCGGTCAGCAGCAACATTGAACAAGAACCCTTGATGTGACGGAATACGTTTTCAATTCCTTCGACAAAGTTTTTTCCTTGAATGATAAGTAAGGCGATAAGTTCCGTTTGATTGGTCACACCCGAACTGAGTTCGGCGAAGTGCATATTTTTGGCGAGGAGGTCGTCTTCCAGTTCTTTCGTATTGGCTATCTTAGCAACGGTAACAATGGCAAAACGTCCGAGGTGGGAATTGATGATTATAGGTTGAGCATCGGTATCACTGATAATTCCAATTCCGGAATTCCCGACGAACTTATCCAATTCATCTTCAAACTTTGTTCGGAAATAAGTACTTTCCAAGTTGTGAATGGAGCGGATAAAACCTTGTTCTTTGCTATACGTAGCCAGCCCGCCCCGCTTTGTGCCTAAATGTGAATTGTAGTCTGTGCCATAAAATAAATCAGTCGCGCAAGCCACTTGCGAGACCGTTCCGAAAAAACCTCCCATATCCTATCCTTCTTTTATTGAGTTTGTTTTAAGATGTGCAAAAGTACGAAAAAGAATCCGTCTGATAAAAAAAAAGAAATACATAAAAGAAAAAAGAGATTCACTCTAAAGCAATTTGTCTACCTTTGCATCAGTATCAGCAATCCCTTAAAAAAAGAGCAAATGAAAGAAGTTTTCTATGTTTTTATAGGAGGTGGCATCGGGAGTGTCCTCCGTTATCTGGGTCAGTTAATCGTAAACGAGCGAATGGGTAGTTGGGCTTTTCCCTTCTTATGGGGAACATTTGTTATTAATATAACCGGCTGTCTGCTTATCGGACTATTCTATTCGCTGTCCGAACGGTTGCATCTCGCCCTGGAGACCCGACTATTCCTCACCGTTGGCATTTGCGGTGGCTATACCACTTTTTCTACTTTTGCGAATGACGGGTTGAATATGCTAAAGGGAGGGTTCTACGGAACTTTTCTGGCTTACGCACTTCTGAGTACTACCATCGGGCTGCTGGCTGTAATACTAGGCGGGTACTTGGGCAAACAGTTCTAACAAAATCGATAAATCATGATCAAAAAGAGAGACTCCAAACCTATTCGTATCAGCCTCCACAAACAGACGAACAGATCGCTAGCGAAAAATCACTGAAAGAGTGGTTGGCAACAGAAGAAACAGTTTCAGGATTCCTCTTCGAACGGTACCCGGAGGAAGGAATCGACAAACCATATCACAGCGTCCGAAACTGCACTTTCAGGAATCAGACATTCAGTGATTGCCAGTTCCGCTCCATGCAGTTGAGCGATGTACGATTCGTGAATTGCGATCTATCCAATATCTCTTTGGCAGAAAGTGCGCTCCACCGAACGGAGTTCATCTCCTGCAAGTTAGTCGGAACCAACCTGTCGGAAACCACCCTCAACCATGTGCTATTCAGTGATTGCAATGCTAGCTACATCAACCTGTCGATGAGTAAAACAAATCAGGTACGTTTCGCCAATAGTCAGCTACTGAACGGAAGTTTCAACAATTGTCGCCTGACTTCCACCGCATTCGAGAGTTGTGAGCTAACCGAAAGCGACTTCTCGCATACATCGCTGCGAGGCATCGACCTACGTACCTCGCGCATCAACGGGATTTCACTTAACATAAACGATTTGCGGGGCGCCATAATCGGCTCTTTGCAAGCGATGGACTTGCTTCCTTTATTGGGAGTAATCATCAAAGACTAACTTTTATTCACTTTTGCCGTGTAAACAAAACAAGGAGGATCTTTGTTTTTTATTAAACGACGAAGTTACTGATTTGTAGGGAGAAAATGGAAGCCAGAATACCTATTAATAGTGATTTTCCACTTTCACCTAAGTGAGTACCTTTGCCACATCATTATAAACAAGAGAAACGATGAAAATTGAAAAAATTGTAGCACGAGAAATCCTCGATTCAAGAGGTAATCCCACAGTGGAAGTTGACGTAGTATTAGAATCTGGCATCATCGGACGCGCATCTGTCCCGTCAGGTGCTTCTACCGGCGAGCACGAAGCGCTGGAACTCCGCGACGGAGACAAAAAACGTTACGGCGGCAAAGGTGTGCAGAAAGCGGTTGACAATGTAAACAACCTCATCGCGCCCAAACTTGTCGGAATGTCGTCACTCGAACAAAGAAAAATTGACTATGCCATGCTGGCGCTGGATGGTACGAAGACAAAATCAAACCTAGGTGCTAACGCAATCTTAGGTGTGTCTCTCGCCGTAGCTAAAGCTGCCGCTTCTTATCTGGACCTTCCTCTTTACCGCTACATTGGTGGAACAAATACGTACGTCATGCCTGTACCTATGATGAATATCATCAACGGTGGTTCGCATAGCGACGCTCCTATTGCTTTCCAGGAATTCATGATCCGTCCGGTAGGCGCTCCCTCTTTCAAAGAAGGTTTGCGTATGGGTGCTGAAGTATTCCATGCATTGAAAAAAGTATTGAAAGACCGTGGCCTTAGCACAGCTGTAGGTGACGAAGGTGGTTTCGCTCCGGTACTGGAAGGAACAGAAGATGCCCTGAACTCGATTCTTGCCGCTATCAAAGCTGCAGGTTACGAACCGGGAAAAGATATTGTGATCGGTATGGACTGCGCTTCTTCGGAATTCTATCAGAACGGCGTTTACGATTACGCAAAGTTTGAAGGAGAGAAAGGCAAAAAGCGTACAGCAGAAGAGCAAATCGACTTCTTGGAAGAACTTATCAACAAATATCCAATCGACTCTATCGAAGACGGTATGAGCGAAAACGACTGGGATGGCTGGAAGAAGTTGACCGAACGTATCGGTAACCGTTGTCAGTTGGTAGGTGACGACTTGTTTGTTACCAACGTAGAATTCCTGGCAAAGGGTATCGAAAAAGGTTGCGGTAACTCGATCCTGATTAAAGTTAACCAGATCGGTTCGCTTACAGAGACTTTAAACGCTATCGAAATGGCACACCGTCATGGTTACACAACTGTAACTTCGCACCGTTCAGGTGAAACGGAAGATGCTACCATTGCCGACATCGCTGTAGCAACTAACAGTGGCCAGATCAAGACCGGTTCGCTAAGCCGCTCTGACCGTATGGCAAAATACAACCAATTACTTCGTATCGAAGAGGAATTGGGAGAATTGGCTGTATATGGTTACAAAAGAATCAAGTAGTCTGAAATAAGCCTATTCAGATAAATAGAGGATCTCATGAGCGAAGCTTAATAGCATTTGCCTCATGGGATTTTCTTTTTTTCACCAAATTGCTATCTACGAGGGGCTCCACACCTCCTTTAGCTTCCAAGAACTTGAGGAATATGTTTTTTTGACTCTATCTCTTTTCTTCGGCCTCCATCAAGCTCCCCGTTTGCCCGAATATGCTAACAACTCCTGCTCAGCCAGAATCGACTTCTGAAAGAGCAAGCATTGTTTGCGCTTGAAACAAGCTTACTTTTACCTCAAAACAATACTTCTTTCGGTTCAAGAGAAATCCTGCCAGACGGCGATACAAAGCATTCATCCAATTTATACCGGACGGAGTTTGCCTAGCTAGTTCAACAAACTTCCGAAACAAGCCGATCCAAATCTGGACTAGATAACATATCACATTCATTTGCGCAATCATTCGATAACAACCACTGATGTGGCTGGCTTTCTTCTCTTTGTTCCGGTTATTTATTGATTCCATAAGACAATAGGTTTAATGCTTTTTTAAAAAGCTTCCTCATCGGATTCAACAATATCTGCTTCAGTTGCCATTGCAAAGAAAAGTAGTTTTTCTTGAAACACAAAAACGTCTTTTGGACCCCAAAAGGGCTGTTTTAACGTAGTTAGGCTGATTACACGATCAACAAGCCTTTAATACAGTCTACAACACCTTCTAGCGCCATCTACCGAACTATCCACAGACCGCATTTCACACCTCTTATCTTAATTCGTGGGCAGTAGCTGTATTTCTTGGTACGGTCAATTTCAGCCTCCACAAACTTCCTAAGGCATACAAAGCCCATTTTTATTGCAATAATTACTCCTTTGCGACACATCACGCAGAAAACCTTTTTTTGCCTTGTTTTATGCACTAATAACGTTTTTCAGAAGCGAATAATTAACTTTTTTTTTAATTTATAAGCCTCTTATTCTCTATTATGTATTCTATATATATTCTATATAATCGAAGGG
>NZ_BAIV01000022.1 GCF_000517545.1 Bacteroides reticulotermitis JCM 10512
GGTTTCTACGCCGGGAGGTGGAGCAGATTGTTCGCCACTTGGGGGAACCCTAAATGATAGTGTGCGGTTCTTTGTTGTTCGACTTCAACCAATCATGGCGGTGTTACCCTAAGCTTTACGCACGACTCAAAGAGGCAGTACCCTTGCTGTTCAAAACCTAGTACTAACTCGACCCAAACCTAGTACTAACTTGACCCTAACCTAGTACTAGCTTGACCTTAACCTAGTACTAACTTCACCCTAACCTAGTACTAGCTTTTCGGAAAACCAGGGTGAAAAGATAATCTTATGTACGCTTTTAATACTATTTGAAGCCAGCGAGTTACTGCCACAACTGCCAACTGCCACCTTTATGCGTATCTGGCAGTAACTTTTTTAAGTTTTAGATATGTATCTTCTTGTTTATCAAGACATTTCAGCTCTGCTAGTTTTTTAAAACATCGGCAGGTATCTCTCAGATAGTCCCATTTCGACAGCTTTACTTTTAGATAATCTGTAAGTAATATTCTTAAAGAGTCACTCAATAACGAAGCGTATGCGGAAGTACGACTTTAATGCTTTGGGGTTCACTTCGTCTCCCGGTAAAGAGGAGATAAGCAGCAGACTGTGATTGATTGTAGCTTTCACAATTTCCATAGCCGAATGGAAATCTTCGTCGGAACAAATAAACCCTTCATGCGCAGGAGATACATATCCAACACCTGCCGGCTGAGTCGTTTGTAGAGCGTGACATAATCTTCGCCTCCCCCGATAGGTGCTGCCGACCGGAATTTCCAACGTGCTTCGCAGGTGTATATCACGAAACGACTGTAGTAGATACGAACGTTGGGCATACAACCACTCAGGTTGATGAGTATACCCAATAGGAGTATATCTCGTTCGCGGTTATTGCGTGCCGGCTTCAGGGCTTCTTTCAGAAAGTCGGGTAGGTGGGTATAAACCTCATCGGGAATGGTGGGAGAAGAAGCTCTTATTTCTTCATTATTAATTGACAAGCTTTCGGGGTCTTCACTCGAAAAACCACCTGAGATAGGCATAAAGGTGGCAGTTGGCAGTAGTGGCAGTAACTTTTCCTCTTTTGGGGGTATATATGATAGGTTAACATATTGATATCCAGCGAGTAGGTCTTTTTCGAGCTATTTCTGCGTATAACCGCTTTCTACAATTCCAACTGCCATAATTAATGTTAATTTATTTAGCTCCTATTTCGAAAACACCTTACATCTAACACTCCTTCCCAGCGCAAGCATCGACTCATGACGATTGCCTTTTTGCCAAGGGTGATAACTGGCAAAAGTACGGATGAAAGCTTCGACATAACCACCGGAAGCGAATCCTTGGCCATTCCCGCTTCATTTTCCCGATCGGGGCGGTTCTTGAGTTTGCGGTACGACTCTGTTTGAGGCTTCCATAGCGGACTGGCCACCTGTTTAGCGGGGTAGTCGATGTTGAATATATTAGCTAATAGATAGGTATAAACGCAAGTTTTTGGAGGGCAACCGCAAAGTTTCCCTTAAAAGACAAGAATTTAAATCGTCGGGAACCGCTACAAACATCCTAAAATAGGGCGGCGTACAGGTGTTGAGGTTAGTCTAATTTATTATTATTTCATAATAATAAGATAGGCTATATCCTAGTTTTTATTATATAGTTACCAGACAATCTTTGGGAAGTACCGGCTCAGTGTACCACGGAGGACATGGAGCGTTATCGGCTTCACCAAAACCTCGTTCGCACCGGCTTTTATGGCATTTTCTTTATCGGAATTGAAAGCATAGGCTGTTTGCATGATGATGGGAACATCCTTACTGTATTCACGTATAATCTTGGTAGCGTCCAGCCCATTCATGACAGGCATTTTAATATCCATTAAGATCGCATTCGTATCCTGCCGATATTGCTTAAATAACTCAATAATATCTTCCCCGCTCCTGGCCCATTCGATATCACATTTTTTTCCGATAATAGCTTTGATTAGCTTGAAGTTACTATCGTCATCCTCAGCTACTAGAATAAGGGGCCTGAACTCCTCCTTTTGTCTGTTTTCCATATCACTTCCCTCTTTCATAAAAAGACAATGACTTTACAATTATGATTCATTTCAGGTCGCAAGGTATAAAATAAAATAATATATTTACTATCTTTGCCCCTCAAATTAAAAAATTAGTATGATTTCTGTAGACGGACTGGCCGTAGAGTTTGGCGGAACAACTCTATTTAGTGACATTTCTTTTGTAATAAACGAGAAAGACCGCATCGCACTGATGGGTAAAAACGGGGCAGGCAAAAGCACCCTGCTCAAGATACTGGCTGGCATCCGCCCACCGACACGTGGCAATGTATCGGCCCCCAAAGAGTGCGTGGTAGCCTATCTGCCACAACATCTGATGACCGAAGACGGACGAACGGTTTTCGAAGAAACCGCACAGGCTTTTGCCCATCTGCACGAAATGGAAGCGGAGATCGAACGACTAAACAAAGAACTGGAAACTCGCACTGATTACGAGAGCGATAGCTATATGCTGCTGATCGAAGAGGTGTCCGCTATGAGTGAAAAGTTCTACGCCATAGACGCTACCAACTACGAAGAAGATGTAGAAAAAGCTCTGCTGGGACTCGGGTTTCTGCGGGAAGACTTTCACCGTCCCACGAGCGACTTCAGCGGAGGATGGCGTATGCGTATCGAGCTGGCTAAGCTACTGCTGAAAAAGCCGGACGTACTGCTGCTCGATGAGCCGACCAATCACCTCGACATCGAATCGATTCAGTGGTTGGAAGACTTCCTGATCACCAATGGCAAAGCCGTTGTCCTGATCAGTCACGACCGGAAGTTTGTGGATAACATAACCACACGCACCATCGAAGTAACCATGGGCCGCATCTACGATTATAAGGTAAACTACTCGCAATACCTCGAACTACGCAAAGATCGACGCGTGCAGCAGCAAAAGGCGTACGACGAACAACAGAAGTTCATTGCTGAGACCAGAGAGTTCATCGAACGTTTCAAAGGCACGTACTCCAAAACCCTGCAAGTACAAAGCCGGGTGAAGATGTTGGAAAAGCTAGCCATTCTGGAGGTAGATGATGAAGATACTTCGGCACTGAGATTGAAGTTCCCACCCTCTCCCCGCTCCGGCAGTTATCCGGTAACGATGGAAGATGTGGGCAAGAGCTACGGCGAACATGTGGTGTTCCGTAACTCCACACTGACAATCGAACGTGGCGATAAAGTAGCCTTTGTGGGCAAGAACGGCGAGGGTAAATCAACGCTGGTGAAGTGCATCATGAATGAGATTGAACACGACGGTACGCTAACGTTGGGACATAACATACAGATTGGCTACTTCGCCCAAAACCAGGCTTCCTTACTGGACGAGAACCTGACCGTTTTCCAGACCATCGACGATGTGGCTAAAGGGGAAATACGCAATAAAATACGCGATCTGCTGGGAGCCTTCATGTTTGGCGGCCCCGAAGAGTCGATGAAAAAGGTAAAAGTACTTTCGGGAGGGGAACGTACACGTTTGGCCATGATCAAGCTGCTGCTCGAACCGGTCAACCTGCTCATTCTGGATGAGCCGACCAATCATCTCGACCTGAAAACCAAAGATATCCTCAAACAGGCATTGGCGGATTTCGACGGCACACTCATTCTGGTGTCGCACGACCGTGACTTCCTCGACGGACTGGTGACGAAAGTCTATGAGTTCGGCAACAAGAAGGTGACCGAACATCTCTGCGGCATTTACGAATTCCTTGAAAAGAAGAAAATGGATTCGTTGCAGGAATTAGAAAAGAGAGTCAAGTAGTTATAAAATATAAAATCATTTATTATTGCGCTAGACAGAAAGAAAAGTATTTATATCTTTGTCGGTCAGTAGCGAAAGTCTATGAAAAGAAAGAAGAAACAGTGCATGCTAGCTTTGCTTTTGTTTGTCAACATCATCATGTTGGCCATGCCTGTTTTGCCTCATCACCACCATCCGGATGGCATGATCTGCATGAAGCACGACGCTCCGGCAGCAAACAACTGTCCGGAACATCATCACAACCATGACTCAAACGATTCCTGCTGCAAGAATGAGTGCATGACTCGTTTTGATTCTCCACGGCCTTCCGCACAAATGGATCACGGACCGCAGTTCATACTGATCGCGGTTCTGTTTACATACGATATCATTGAGACCCTTCTTCATCCGCAAGATAAGGGGTTGAACCTCCGGTACGCTTCGTATCGAGAGTCTTTACATGGCACAAATATATCCCGTGCCTTCAGCCTTCGGGCACCTCCTGCTCTTTAATCTCTCCCCATTCTAAAATCGGGCGTTGGAGACTGTGTTTCAGTCCATCGCCTCACTTTGCAAATTTGTTGCACTCGATCGAACCTATCTTTGCAACAGAATAAATAACAAAAAAGAGCAACATATTCATTATGAAGAAAATTATCTTTCTGGGAGTCTTAGGACTATTCCTCCTAGGCTCCTGCAACAGTAAATCCGGAAGCGCAAACAGTTCGGAAGGACATGCCAACTGCACCGGAACACACGATCACGAAGGAGACAATCACGAAGGACACGACCATGGTTCCGAAGGACACGATCACGAAGGGCATGACCACGGCGCCGAAGGGCACGAAGGACATGACCACGGAAACGAAGCGGCTGCCAACAGCCATAGCGACGAAATAATCTTTCCCAAAGAAAAGGCCGATGCTGCGGGCATAAAAGTAAGCGAAATCAAACCCGGATCTTTCCAACAGGTGATCAAGACAAGCGGTAAGGTATTGGCGGCACAAGGCGATGAGTCGGTAGCTGTAGCCACCGTAGCCGGTGTGGTGAAGTTCCGCGGTAAGGTTACCGAAGGGATGAATGTAGCAAAGGAAGCCCGCTGGTTAGCATCTCTTCGAGCAACATTGCCGAAGGAGACCCGGTGCAACGTGCCCGAATTGCCTACGACGTTTCGAAGAAAGAATACGAACGTATGAAGGAGCTACTCAAAAGTAAAATCGTGTCGGATAAAGAGTTCGCACAAGCCGAGCAGACGTTTCAAAACGCACGCATCAGTTACGAAGCACTTGCCCAGAACCATTCGGCTGCCGGACAAACCATCACGTCGCCAATTGGCGGTTATGTGAAAAGCATCCTTGTCAAAGAGGGAGACTACGTGACCATCGGACAACCGCTGATGAGTATTACACAAAACCGTCGCCTATTCTTGCGTGCGGAGGTTTCCGAGAAATACTACGCGTCTTTGCGCAGTATCGGGTCGGCCAACTTCCGGACTCCTTACGACAACAAGGTGTATGAGCTTAAAGAATTGAACGGCCGTTTGCTCTCATTCGGCAAAGCCGCCGGAGACAACTCCTATTATATACCGGTAACTTTCGAATTCGACAACAAAGGGGATATACTTCCCGGATCGTATGTCGAGATCTATCTACTCTCATCGGCGATGGAGCAGGTGATTTCAGTTCCACGTGCCGCGTTGACCGAAGAGCAGGGACACTTCTTCGCTTATCAACAGCTCGATGAGGAGGGATATAAAAAGGTAGAAGTAACTCTGGGAGCCGACAATGGCAAGAGCGTACAGATCCTGAGCGGTATCAGTTCCGGTGACCGGATTGTGACTCAAGGAGCTTACCAGATTCGCCTAGCCAGCGCAAGCAACGCTATCCCGGCTCACAGCCACGAACATTAAAACAGCTAAAGTCCGCTGTAAAACGTGGCATCAAGTTATAAATACCCACAAGTTTCGTCCGTAGCCGATCCAAATAGAGACGCAAACGGACCCAACTTTAACAAGTAAGTTTATGCTAAACAAAATCATACACTACTCTTTGCATAACCGGTTGGTTGTGCTCTGCGCGGCCATTCTCCTGATGATCTGGGGAACATACACCGCCACACATACAGAGGTAGACGTGTTCCCCGACTTAAACGCCCCCACGGTAGTCATCATGACCGAAGCCAATGGTATGGCAACCGAGGAAGTGGAACAGCTCGTCACCTTCCCTGTCGAAACCTCCGTCAATGGAGCCACCGGTGTACGCCGGGTTCGCTCCTCTTCCACCAACGGATTCTCCGTAGTATGGGTGGAGTTCGACTGGGACACCGATATTTATCTGGCTCGTCAGATTGTTAGCGAGAAGCTGGCTGTTGTTGGCGAATCGCTGCCTGCCAATGTAGGCAAACCCACGCTGGGCCCTCAGTCCTCGATCTTAGGTGAAATGCTTATTATCGGACTGACTGCCGACTCGACTTCCATGCTCGATCTGCGTACAATAGCCGACTGGACCATACGTCCCCGTCTGCTTTCTACCGGAGGAGTGGCACAGGTAGCTGTGTTGGGAGGTGACATCAAAGAATACCAGATTCTGCTGGACCCGGACCGGATGCGTCATTACGGCATCTCGATGGACGATATCGAAACCGCTACGCAGGAGATGAACCTGAACGCGAATGGTGGAGTGCTCTACGAATTCGGCAATGAGTACATCGTTCGCGGTGTGTTGTCGACCGATCAGGTGGAGCAACTAGGCAAGGCGGTGGTGAAGAACATCGACGGTTCTCCGATCTTATTGGAGGATATCTCGGATGTTAAAGTCGGCTCCAAAGCACCGAAGTTGGGAACAGCCTCGGAACGTGGCAAGGACGCTGTACTGCTAACCGTAACCAAGCAACCGGCCACCAGTACGCTGGAGTTGACCGATAAACTGGAAGCTTCTTTGCAAGACCTGCAAAAGAATCTGCCTCCGGATGTGAAGGTGTCTACCGATATATTCCGTCAGAGCCGTTTCATCGAAAGTTCGATCGGTAACGTACAGAAGGCTCTTTTCGAAGGGGGTATATTTGTTGTAATCATCCTCTTCCTCTTTCTGGCCAATGTACGAACCACGCTGATCTCACTCGTCACGCTGCCGCTTTCTTTACTGGTATCCATTCTGGTACTGCACTACATGGGCTGACCATCAACACGATGAGCCTTGGAGGTATGCTATTTCCATCGGATCGTTGGTGGATGACGCCATTGTAGACGTGGAGAACGTCTTCAAACGACTGCGAGAGAATCGATTAAAGCCGTTAGAGGAACGATTGGGTACGCTGGACATCGTGTTCAACGCCTCGAAAGAGGTGCGTATGCCGATTCTAAACTCTACACTTATCATCGTGGTGAGCTTCGTTCCGCTTTTCTTCCTAAGTGGTATGGAAGGCCGTATGCTTGTTCCGCTGGGTATCGCGTTTATCGTTGCGCTCTTTGCCTCTACGGTAGTGGCGTTAACGCTGACACCTGTTCTTTGCTCGTACCTGTTGGACCGCAAGAAGTCGGATAAGCATCTCAAGGAGTCGTTCGTAGCGGTCTGGTTGAAGAAAATCTACGGCAAGGCACTGACTTGGGTACTGGACCACAAACGGGTCACACTGGGCACAACCATTGGTTTATTTGTGGTTGCCTTGGTCTGTTTCTTCACGCTGGGACGCAGCTTCTTACCCGGATTCAATGAGGGTTCGTTCACCATCAACATCAGCTCACTGCCGGGTATCTCGCTCGAAGAGAGTAACAAAATGGGACTTCGGGCCGAGGAACTTTTACTTTCTGTGCCGGAGATACAAACCGTTGCCCGCAAGACCGGACGTGCCGAACTGGATGAACATGCGTTGGGGGTGAACGTTTCGGAAATTGAAGCACCTTTTGAATTGAAGGACCGCTCTAGAAGCGAACTGATAGCTGACGTACGCGAGAAGCTGAACACAATAACCGGAGCCAGCATCGAGATCGGACAGCCTATCAGCCACCGTATCGACGCCATGCTATCGGGTACGCAGGCTAACATCGCCATCAAACTGTTTGGAGATGATCTAAACAAAATGTTCTCGCTGGGTAATGAGATCAAAAGTACCATCGGGGATATTGCCGGGGTTGCCGACTTAAACGTGGAGCAGCAAATCGAACGTCCACAGCTGAAGATACAGCCCAAACGCGAAATGCTTGCACGTTATGGCATTACGCTGCCGGAGTTCTCGAAGTTCATCAACATCGCCCTGGCGGGAGAGGTTATTTCGCAGGTGTACGAAAGCGGTAAAAGCTTTGACCTGACCATTAAAGTAAAGGACAACTCGCGTGACGAGATGGAAAAAATACGCAACCTGATGGTGGACACATCGGATGGTAAGAAAGTCCCGCTGAGTCATGTAGCGGAAGTTATCTCGGCCATGGGACCGAATACGATCAACCGGGAGAATGTGAAACGGAAGATTGTGATCTCCGCCAACGTGACCGACCGTGACTTGCGTAGTGTGGTAAACGAGATGCAGGATAAGATCAACAACTCGATAAAACTTCCGGAAGGGTATCACATCGAATATGGCGGACAGTTTGAAAGCGAACAGGCTGCCAGTCGGGTACTGGTGCTGACTTCTTTTATGAGTATCATCGTTATCTTCCTGATTCTGTATCATGAGTTCCGGGATGCCAAGGAAGCGGGTGTGATTCTGCTCAACTTGCCGTTGGCTCTGATCGGTGGTGTGTTCACCCTGCTGTTTACAACGGGTGAGATCAGTATTCCCGCCATTATCGGTTTCATCTCGCTATTCGGAATCGCGACCCGTAACGGTATGCTATTGCTGAGCCATTACAACCACTTGCAACAGGAGGAAGGTAAGGGTATCTACGAAAGTGTGATCCAAGGTTCGCTCGATCGTTTGAATCCGATTCTGATGACAGCGCTCTGCTCGGCACTTGCGCTCATACCGCTTGCGCTGGGAGGTGACTTACCGGGCAACGAGATACAGAGTCCGATGGCTAAAGTTATTCTGGGTGGCCTTTTAACGTCGACATTCCTGAACGGATTCATCATCCCGATTGTTTATCTGATGCTAACGAAAGCCAAACCGGAATCACCTTCGCAAGAGGAAGGTACGAATCTGGCTCCCGCTACACAATCAGTTTAACGTTTAAACAAATAAGATAATGTATAGGAAATATATTGCAATTATAGCCATTGGTGCCCTACCCTTCTCCTACGCTTTAGGAGAAGGCAGGGAGGGTACTATCGACCGGGTGTTGCACACGATCGAATCGAACAACAAAGACCTGAAAGCCAACGCGCAACTGGTTACCTCGCAGAAGCTGGAAGCACGTACGGACAACAACCTGCCCGATCCGTCGCTTTCATATTCTCACCTCTGGGGAGCGAAGGATAAGAATGAGACAATCGGTGAGCTGGTTGTTTCGCAGAGCTTTGACTTTCCAACGCTGTATGGCACACGCAACAAGCTGAACCGACTGAAAGCCAATACGTATGACAGCCAGGCGGATATTACACGTCAAACCATTCTGCTACAAGCCAAAGAGGTTTGTCTGGACATCATCATGCTCCGGCAGCAGAAAGATGTATTGGACGAGCGTTTGCGCAATGCCGAAGAACTAGCCAAGATGTATGCCAAGCGCCTGCAAACGGGTGATGCCAATGTGCTGGAAACAAATAAGATCAACCTGGAGCTGCTGAATGTACGCACGGAAGCTTCGTTGAATGAAACGGCTCTGCGCAATAAATTGCAGGAACTGACGATGCTAAACGGCAATGTGCCGGTGGTATTTGAAGAGAACAGTTATCCGGCATCTCCTTTCCCGGCGGACTTGCAGATGTTGAAGGTGGAGGTGCTACCGGCCGATCGGGCCATACTGGCACTAAACAACGAAAGCGTTGCCGCTCACAAGCAAATCAGTGTGAACAAATCGCAATGGTTGCCCAAACTGGAATTGGGGTATCGACGGAATACGGAATCGGGCACTCCTTTCAACGGGGTGGTGGTAGGATTCTCTTTCCCATTGTTCGAGAACCGCAACAAGGTGAAGGTGGCACGAGCACAGGCACTCAATGTAGACCTGCAAAAGGAAAGCGCTACGCTGCAAGCTGAGCTTGAATTGACTCAGCTGTATCAGGAGGCGACCACGTTGCACAACTCAATGACGGAGTATCAGAAGACATTCCAGGCACAACAGGATCTCAAACTGCTGAAAGAGGCACTCTCCGGAGGGCAGATCAGTATGATTGAGTACTTCGTTGAGGTTTCGGTGATCTACCAAAGCAAACAGAATTATCTGCAACTGGAGAACCAGTATCAGAAGGCCATGGCGCAAATTTATAAAAGCAGGCTATAAGGTACGGACTTCCTCCGGCAGGTGACCGCTACGGATACGCCACTCGGGTGGGTAAAGGTTGTTAGCATGGTTGCCTATGTTCTTCACAAATCCGAGAGGGGTCTGCTTATAAGTCAACAATACAGTACCACGAGGGGCTGTCTCCGGCAAGGAGATGGCCTCTTTGTGCAAATACGCAATGGCTTGTTTATAGTCTATTTCCTCTGTCGGGAAGGCGTCCTTCTTCAATAGCCGGCTCATGGCCAACGCATGAGCAGGTACGAGCAGTTTTCCTTTGACTTCCGCTACGGTCACTCCCGCCTGAATAACTCGCAACACTTGTTTGAGCATAGCTAGCTCTTCGGCATAAGACTTCGGAAAGGCAGAGACTGTGCTGCCCTCTACAATCATTTTATAACCATCCACATCGGCGGACTCATCCAACCAGTTTCTGACAGTTGCCACGGCTTCTTTAGGCACAAGGGTAGCGCTCGGCTTTTCGTCCTTCTTATTCTTTTTACCGGAAGTCTTCACAGGTTCATAAGCAATCTCTTCGGCAGTAACGGGTTTTCGTAGAGCGGCCAGGAAAAAACCTTCTCCTTTGGTGCGATGGGGCAGGAAACGATAGACCGGCAACTCATTGTTTTCGAGTAGGTTTCCGGCTATATTCCATTCGGCCGGGATGTCGAGCGTCAGAGGTTCGGCATCGAACTCTTGCTGCATCCAGGCTACATTCTCTTCGTCTTCTTTCGTATTATAAGTACAAGTGCTGTAAATCAGTATTCCACCGGGTTTGAGACAGGACCATATATCGGTCAGTATTCTCCGTTGCCGTTGCCAGCATATCTCTACATTCTTGGGGCTCCACTCTTCTACGGCTACGGGATCTTTGCGAAACATTCCTTCACCGGAACAGGGAACATCGGTCAGGATGACATCGAAGAAAGTACCCAACCGGGGGAAATCGGACGGGTCGTTATTGGTCACTACCACATCGGGATTGCCCCATTTGGTGAGGTTCTCCGCCAACACCTGTGAACGGTTACGGATTACTTCGTTGGCAACCAGCAAGCTGCCCTGTGGTAATACGCTTCGGGCATGGGTGGACTTACCACCGGGAGCGGCACAGAGATCAAGCATTACAACCGACTTTTCGGATACATAACGTCTCAAGATCTGCTCCACAAACATGGATGATGCTTCTTGCACATAATAGCAACCGGCATGAAACAAGGGGTCGAATGTAAATGTGAGCCGTTTGTCCAAATAGTATCCGTCGGTAGCCCATGGAACGCGGTTGTTCCACTCTTCATGTTGTATCTTCAGTTTATTCAACCGAATACTAACAGGCGACTCCTGATCCAAAGCCTTTGCCAAACTATCATAATTCTCGTCGCCCAAAAGACCACGCGTATACTCTATAAACGATGCGGGTAGCTTCATATTTGATTTATATGCAAAGAAAAAACGCTGAAATTTTCCGCAAATATCAAAATAATTTCGTCTCTTTGCAACTTTCATAGACACTAACTACGTCTAAAAGACAAAGAAATAAAATAAATTAAAAGCATATGAAACAAATTCTATTAGCACTCGCAGTAATCTTGGCGCTTTGCTTACCGGCAAATGCCCAAAAGACCACCGTTATACAGGATTCCGTAGGGAAGGTCAAAATAACCGTATCGAAAACGAACTCAGGTAAAACAACAACTAAAAACACAGCCGTTACCGTTGTAGGAGTAGATCCAGCAGATGCGGATGCGGATATTGATGCGCTAGCCGATACGATCAATTCAGATGAGGAAGTCGATGATAGCACTTCTACAAGCAAAGGGCATGGTAAAGCAAGCTTCAGCTTTGATCTGGACAACGACGATTCTGACGGTTTCCCATTCCCCATCTGGAGTGGACAAGTTCTGATACCCATCGTGGCGATAATCGCTGTATTCGGTATGCCGGTATTCATCTTATTCGTTGTGTTCTTCTTCCGCTACAAGAACCGGAAAGCTCGCTATCGCCTTGCCGAACAGGCACTGGCTGCCGGACAACCGCTGCCTGAAGGCCTGTTCAAAGGGGAGAAGATTGTAGATTCACGCTCTAAAGGAATACAAAATACGTTCACCGGAATCGGATTATTCATCTTCCTTTGGGCCATCACGGGTGAGTTTGGGGTAGGATGTATCGGACTGCTGGTGATGTTTATGGGAATCGGTCAATGGTTGATAGGCATGCGTAAAGATGGTGACTCGAACAATGCGCCTTTCATTCACATTGACAACGATGAAAAGACGGGTAAAAGCAAAATCAAGTTCGGAGGTATCGAAATAAACAATACTGAAAAAGAAGACGAACAAAAATGAGTCAGTTCAATGACATCTCGTTAGTCGCACAGGTCGTGGTGTTTCACAACACCAGGGCCTTCGACCAGTTGGTCAAGAAGTATCAATCGCCTATCCGGCGTTTCTTCTTGAACCTGACCTGTGGCGACAGCGAATTGAGCGACGATCTGGCACAAGATGCATTTATAAAAGCGTATACGAATATCAGCAGCTTTAAAAACTTATCTAGTTTCTCAACTTGGCTGTATCGTATTGCCTATAATGTATTTTATGATTATATTCGCAGCCGGAAAGAGACGGCCGATCTGGATGCCAGAGAAGTAGATGTCATCTTGCAAACCGAACAGGAAAATATCGGGCAACAAATGGATATCTATCAGTCGCTCAAAATGCTGAAAGAAACGGAACGAACTTGCCTTACCTTATTCTACATGGAGGATCTCGGTATAGATAAGATCGCAGGTATTACTGGATTACCGACAGGAACGGTGAAAAGCCACCTGGCGCGTGGGAAGGATAAATTAGCAATATATTTAAAACAAAACGGTTATGATGGAAATAGATAATGATAAACTCTTGCGAGACTTCTTTGCTGCCGAAAAGAAAGAGGTAGCAGACAAGGGATTCACGCACCGGGTGATGCGCCAACTACCCGACCGTAAGAATAGACTGGCACAGGTCTGGTCTGTCTTTGTAATGTTGATCGCAATTGTACTCTTTGTACTCTTGGGCGGTATCGACGCAACGCTGGTGACACTGCAAGATGTGTGCGCCGATGTATTCGTGCATGTAATAGCCAATCTCGATCCGAAGTCAGCCATCATAGCTGCTGTGGTATTGTTGTTCCTGGCTACACGCAAAATATGTTCCTTAGCTAGGTGGCTACTTAAAAAGACGTTTTTAGCAATGATTATTGTTTTAATTCTCATCTGTGTTCTGATTCTGCTGGTCATAGTATGTTATGTCTACTACGGTGGACTTAATACTGTGATTTGTAGGGTCGAGAACCAGAAAGAAGAAGTTATTGTCTACGAACCTATAATCGGAGATTATAAAAAGACATCCAAGTACACCAATAAGATCTACTACGAATTATTGGAGAAGGAGAAGATTGAAACCACTCGAGCATCGCCATCTTCTATGATAATCCCCGGCAAACAGATAAAAGCAAACTGCGTTCGGATGTTGGGTGTATCTTAAACAATCCCGATCATGCTACGCTTGCCAAACTCTCCGCCAACTACCTGGTAAAGACTCTCCCGGGCAACAGTTTCATCACGACCGAATTCCCGATAAAAGGCAGTTTGTCTTTCATCATCGGCGTGATAAAGGCCTATCCGGCATTAACCAAGTATTGCCAAAAGGAGGGAATCAAAGAGAGTCCGATTACGGAAATCTATGACATCCCAAACAAGAAGATTATCTATCGCAAAGAAGTAGTGAGGTAACAAGCAACCGCTTGCTATCTTTACGATCAACTGGCCAACTCAACGGACAAACTCGACGGAAAGTGCAGGAATAAGGGCTAAGAAGTCCTTATATACAGTCCTTTCTGTTAAAATACAATAAATATAGTTCTTACAGCCGGTAGCTCCCAACATAGATGTTATATCTTTGTTCATTTAATAAACTATAAAAGAGAGAAGAGTTTTGAAGCTACCTATATTCATTTTATGCCTTTTGTTGTCAGTATTCCGAGTTCATGCGGACATCCTCGACAGCTTAATGACACAGCCCAGAGACTCCATTGAACTAACAAGCGATTCGCTTGTTCTCCATTTCCTTTCCGAATCAGGAATCCCTATCTCCGACAACAATGAAGTGAAACTCCTTAAAAGCGGACGTGAGAAATTTATCGATCTGTTTGAATCCATCCGTCGTGCCAAACATCATGTGCATCTGGAATATTTCAATTTCCGGAATGACTCCATCGCCAATGCGTTGTTCGATCTGTTGGCAATTAAAGCACAGGAGGGTGTAGAGGTACGTACGATATTCGATGCCTTCGGCAATTGGTCGAACAATAAGCCACTTAAAAAGAAACATCTCAAGAAGATACGCGAGCGAGGGATTGAGATTGTTAAATTCGACCCGTTTACGTTTCCCTACATCAATCATGCAGCGCACCGGGATCATCGGAAGATAGCCGTGATAGACGGTAAGGTGGCGTATACAGGCGGAATGAATATTGCCGACTACTACATCAACGGACTACCCAAAATCGGTACTTGGCGTGACATGCACATCCGGCTGAAAGGGGATGCCGTAGACGAACTGCAAAAGATTTTCCTCACGATCTGGAATCAGGAGACCAAACAACATATTGGCGGAGATGTTTATTTCCCCGGCCATAAAGAACAAACCGACAGCACAAATACTGTGGTAGCTATCGTCGACCGTACGCCCAAGCGAAACAGCCGTATGCTGAGCCATGCGTATGCTATGTCGATCTACTCGGCTCAAAAGAATGTGCACATAGTGAATCCGTACTTCGTACCGACCTCCTCGATCAACAAAGCACTTCGCCGAACGATCGACCGGGGAGTGAAAGTTACGATCATGGTTTCTTCAGCCTCCGACATTCCCTTTACACCGGATGCCGCGCTCTACAAACTGCATAAACTGATGAAACGGGGTGCTACGGTTTATATGTATAACGGCGGATTCCATCACTCCAAGATCATGATGGTGGACGATCTGTTCTGCACAGTAGGCACGGCTAACCTGAACAGCCGAAGCCTGCGTTACGATTATGAAACAAACGCGTTTATATTCGACCAACGGACTACTGCCGAGCTAAATAAGATGTTCTACACGGACATTGAACACTGCACGCAAATGACTCCGGAGTTCTGGAAGAAGCGTTCACCTTGGAAGAAATTCGCGGGGTGGTTTGCCAATTTATTCACACCGTTCTTATAAATCGCCGGGGATTCCATATCCTGATCAGAGTTTTTTTGACTATCTTTGCGAGCAATCTTAACATGATATTTCCGTAGACAATGAAACAATATTTAGATTTACTCAACCGGGTACTGAGTGAGGGTACAGAAAAGAGTGACCGTACAGGAACAGGTACAGTCAGCATATTCGGTCATCAGATGCGTTTTAATTTAGAGGACGGTTTCCCTTGTCTAACGACCAAGAAGTTGCATCTGAAGTCGATCATCTACGAACTCTTATGGTTCCTTCAGGGAGACACCAACGCGAAATACCTGCAAGAGCACGGAGTGCGTATCTGGAACGAATGGGCGGACGAGAATGGCGACTTAGGCCATATCTATGGCTATCAATGGCGCTCATGGCCACGCTATGACGGTGGCTTCATCGACCAGATCAGCGAAGCGGTGGAAACAATCAAAAACAACCCGGACTCACGTCGGATTATAGTCAGTGCCTGGAATGTTGCGGACTTGGATCAGATGAATCTTCCTCCGTGCCACGCTTTCTTTCAGTTCTATGTGGCTGACGGACGGTTGAGCCTTCAACTTTATCAGCGCAGTGCCGATATTTTCCTCGGAGTGCCATTTAACATCGCTTCTTATGCTTTGCTATTACAAATGATGGCTCAGGTAACCGGATTGAAAGCCGGTGATTTCGTACATACACTGGGAGATGCTCATATCTACCTCAATCATATGGAACAGGTGAAACTTCAGCTCGCTCGTGAACCTCGTCCGTTACCGCAAATGAAAATAAATCCGGATGTGAAAAGCATCTTTGACTTTAAGTTTGAGGACTTCGAATTAGTCAATTATGATCCGCATCCTCATATTGCCGGGGCAGTAGCTATATAAGCCTCAACCGGCCTTATTCAAAAGAAGAAGGAGGATCGTAAGGTATTAACCCGCATCCTCCGCATTTCATTTATTGAGTTTACCCCAAGTACTAACAACCCCAAAGTGACTAATATGATATCTATTATTGCTGCTGTAGACCGCCGTATGGGAATTGGCTTTCAAAACAAACTTCTCTTCTGGTTGCCTAACGATCTGAAACGCTTCAAAGCGTTGACGACAGGCAACACCATCATCATGGGGCGTAAGACTTTCGAATCGCTTCCCAAAGGGGCTTTACCCAACCGAAGAAATGTGGTACTCTCTTCCAATCCGGCAATCGAATGTCCCGGTGCTGAAGTGTTCTCATCACTGGAAGCCGCTTTGCAGAGCTGTGCGGAGAACGAACATGTTTACATCATCGGTGGAGCCAGTATATATCGGCAGGCATTACCTTTAGCCGACGAACTCTGCCTGACAGAGATTGACGACACAGCTGCCGAAGTGGATGTATTCTTTCCGGCGGTAGACCCAACGATCTGGCATGAAAAAAGCAGAGAAGCCCATCCTACGGATGAGAAACATCTCTGCTCCTATGCATTTGTCGACTATGTGCGCCGATAAATAAGCAAACAAACAAGGAATTATCCCTCGTCTAAATCCACCATAATTGGCATTTGCCGTTTGATAGCTTCGTGGAAAGAGATCAATGTCTCTGTACGCGCTAAGCCCAAAGGCTGTAGCTTCCCATGAATAATGCTAAGCAAATGGTGGTTGTTCTTCGCATAAATCTTGATAAACATATCATACTTCCCGGTAGTAAAATGACACTCCACTACTTCCGGAATAGCTTTCAATGCTTTCGTTACGGAATCAAATGATTCCGGATCTTTTAAATATATACCGATATATGCACAAGTCTCGTATCCTATTTTCTCAGGATCAATAACATATTCCGATCCCTTTAAAATTCCCAAGTTGGTCAATTTCTGAATACGTTGGTGAATAGCCGCGCCCGACACGTTACATGACCGTGCCACTTCCAGAAAAGGAATACGCGCATTATCTGCTATTAATCTCAGAATTTGCTCATCTAAGGCATCTAATTGATGATGTCCCATTTGTAATCAAATTGTTTTAATCAATGAATGTTTTATGCAAAGTTAGCTATTTTCCAAGAACAAATACTATGAATTATTACTTTTATTTGCAAAAAGCGGAGTTTTCACCAATTGTTTGTACCTTTGCCGACAAACATAAATATACAATATATATGAAACATTTTAGCTGTATTGTACTCTTTTTAGGGATAACAATCGGAGTGTATGCGCAGAATTTTGCGGACTTCTTTCAGAACAAAACACTCCGCGTAGATTATATATTCACTGGCAATGCTGAGCATCAGTCCATTTATTTGGATGAATTATCTCAGTTGCCCACTTGGGCGGGACGGCTCCATCACTTGTCCGAATTGCCGTTGGAAGGTAACGGACAAATTACGGTTCGCGATCTCACCAGTAAGAGATGTCTTTACAAAACTTCATTTTCTTCTTTGTTCCAGGAGTGGCTGTCGACGGATGAAGCCAAGACAACCGCTAAAGGTTTTGAGAACACGTTTCTCATACCCTACCCCAAGCAACCGGTAGAAGTAGAAGTCAGCCTTCTGAACCCGCAAGGTAAGATTACGACGAGCCTGAAACACATTGTTCGTCCGGATGATATTCTAATCCACCAACGGGGAACGACACACGTCACTCCGCACCGGTACCTTTTGCAAAGCGGTAGTGCTGAAAGCTGCATTGACGTAGCGATACTGGCCGAAGGTTATACAGAGAAGGAGATGGATCTGTTCTATCAGGATGCACAAAAGGCGTGCGAGAGCATCTTCTCTTACGAACCGTTCAAGTCACTCAAAAGTAAGTTCAACATTGTAGCTGTAGGAAGTCCCTCGGCCGATAGTGGCGTCAGTGTGCCACGGGAGAGTCAATGGAAACACACGGCTTTCAGTTCGCATTTCGACACTTTCTATTCCGATCGCTACCTGACAACCAGTCACGTAAAAGCGATTCACGATGCATTGTCCGGAATACCTTACGAGCATATAATTATCCTGGCCAATACGGATGTATACGGTGGCGGAGGGATTTACAATTCGTATACGCTCACCACAGCCCATCATCCGATGTTCAAACCGGTAGTGGTTCATGAGTTCGGACACAGCTTCGGCGGACTGGCCGACGAATATTACTACGAGGAAGATGTGATGAGCGATACTTATCCGCTTAACGTAGAACCTTGGGAGCAGAATATAACAACCCGTGTCAACTTTGCGTCCAAATGGGAGGATATGTTGGCTAAAGGAACTCCCGTACCTACGCCTGTAAGCGAGAAACAGAAATATCCGGTTGGTGTGTACGAAGGCGGTGGATATTCTTTCAAAGGGATATACCGTCCGGCTTACGACTGCCGCATGAAAACAAACGACTGCCCGGTGTTCTGTCCGGTTTGCCAGCGTGCCATCCGTCGGGTAATCGAGTTCTACATCCCTTGAGCCGTTAGATTCGGACAGACTAAACCATATAAACCTATATAGATTATGATCAGATTTCAACCAATCAGTACGTCGGACGTACAACATTATAAATTTATGGAGGAGTTGCTGGTTGATGCTTTCCCACCGGAAGAGTATCGCCAATTGGAAAACCTGCGCGAATACACAGATCGTACCGGTAACTTCCACAACAACATTATCTTCGACGGTGATACTCCGCTGGGACTGCTAACTTACTGGGACTTCGACAGTTTCTATTATGTAGAACACTTCGCCATAAATCCCGCGCTACGCAATGGCGGATATGGCAAGAGAACTTTGGAATGTCTGCTTAATCAAGTTGACCGCCCGGTCGTGTTGGAAGTAGAACACCCCACCGATGAGATGGCTAAGCGACGTATCGAGTTTTACCAACGCCAAGGTTTCCGTTTATGGACACAGGACTACAAACAACCTCCGTATAAACCGGGCGATAACTTCCTACCCATGTACCTGATGGTATATGGTAACTTGGAGCCTGAGAAAGATTTCGAAACGATTAAGGCTAAAATATACAGCGAGGTTTATGGTGTGACGGAGTAACTCACCCCAGATTCATCATCCATCGGGCCGCTTCTCTTCCCATGGCATCATCTCGCAGAATGCTGTCATGGGCACGTTTCAACACTTCAGGAGATACATCGTGAGCTGAATCCAGCAGATGTTGGGCAAAAGCAGCCGTATATTCCGGGTGTCCCTGGAAACAAAGGATATGTCTGCCAACAACGAAACCTTCATTCTCACAGAAGTCACTGGTAGCGATACGTTCTGCCTCCGCAGGTAGTTGCACTACTTGATCGTTATGGTTGTAGAACAGTCTCATTTCGCCACCTGTAAAGTAGGTCTCAGCTCGTGGCAGAACCACTTTGGAAGAGCGAATACCGGCTCCCCATCCTTTGGGCGAGAGTTCAACTTTACCACCCAACGCCTGAGCGATGAGTTGGTGTCCGAAACAGATTCCCACCATTTTGATTTGCAACCGATGTGCTCTACGTATGAAGTGTCGCAGGTTATCAATCCAGCCATCCTGTTCATACGCTCCCGCACGACTACCGGAAATGAGGTATAATTCATTGGTTTCGAGTTTATCGGGCAGCTCTCCTTTCTGCACATCATAGAGTTGATAAGTCGACGGGGTAGCAGATACCGAATCGAACAAGTTATAAAACAATTCAGGGAAACTGGTCAAAAACTCAGGCAGGGTGCCTTCAAACCAATCGCATACTAATAAGTTTATTTTCATAGACACAAATTTTAAATGGGGTAAATAATGGATTCCAGCAAACTCTATTGCGGTATCTTAAATATTCTCAGCGCGTTTTCGGAAGTAATAGCAGACACTTGGCCGCGGGGTAGCTCGTAAATCTCCGCCACTTTATTGAGCGTATCACTCACACGAGCACTTTCATTCCTCTTCCCACGATTGGGTGCAGGAGTTAGATAAGGAGAATCGGTCTCCAACACAATTCGTTGAAGCGGAACAGACTTCAGTGCCTGAGGCAAGGTAGACTTTTTAAACGTAACCACCCCGTTGACGCCGAGCACAAAGCCGTCAAACTCCAACAAGCGAGCTGCTTCCTCTTCTGTTCCCGTGAAGCTGTGGAAAACTCCTGTGAGCGAAGTCCCTTTATACGGCTCCAACACTTGACAAACGGAGTCGAAAGCATCCCGCGTATGTATAACGATGGGTAATTGAAATTCAAGTGCCCACTCTATTTGCCTTTCAAAAGCAATGAGTTGTTCGTTAAGGAAGGTCTTATCCCAATACAGATCGATCCCAATCTCTCCGATTGCGATGAAGCGATGTGGATTCGTGTCGAGATACTGACGCACAACAGCAAGCTCCTCTTCGTACGATTCACCGACTGAAGTCGGATGCAAGCCAATCATCGGGTAACAATAGTTAGGATAAGCGTCACAGACAGTCAACATCGGTTCGATAGTTGTACGATCGATGTTGGGCATAAAGACAGAAGTAACTCCCGCCTGACGCGCGCGTTCTATTACTTCCGGTAAATCTTCAACAAATTCTTCCAAAAAAAGATGAGAGTGGGTATCTATCAACATATTCAATCGTTTTCTTCTTTAACTTTTTCACCGGCACGGTAGTAATACACCAGCATAATCCCGGCATTTGTCTAAGCGGGCTTCGTTGGGTGTAACGTCCTGAAAGCGCGCTTCTACCTGATTCCAGATATCCAGTATCAGTTCGTCGGCACGTTCGCGCATGGCTGCCAGTTCGTCCAGGCTTCGGTTGGTTTGCACCTGATAATTCTTTTGCCTCTCATGGCTTTCGAAGAATATATCGTAATGCACTTTCACCCTTGCGATGGTAGGGTTATATATCGGGATTCCTCCTTGTGTTATGCGCAGTTGCTCGCCTTTGATGATATTGGCACCCCACTCCACCAGAGCCGATTCGCTTGTTAGGTCGGGTACGATATTGGCATCAGGCAGCTGATACAGTTCTTTCTGGTTCTCCTTGATCTCTTCTCGAAGAACCGATAAGTTAAACACCTGTATGAAATGGGATATATATAAGCGCGCCATCTTCACATTCGCCTGATGTTTGCGGCTTGCTTTGGATTGAATTTCATAACAGCGGGTATAGTACAATTGCGCTACCTCAAACTTAGCCAAGAAGCTGCGAGCTTCGGAAAGTACATTCAACGAGATAGCCAGTTCGCGCACATTAGACGCATCCCCCTTTCCGACCGCTGTTTTTAGCGCTCGTACTCTGGCTTGGTCCGTATTTGGCAATCGTCTATAGGGCATAGCTTTTACATCGTGTTATATTTTTCGGTACATCAGCTGTTTCATCATGTTCTTCAACTCTTGTTTCTTCTCTTCGACCACGGAAACAGCATCCAGACTATTCATGGCAAGCGTATAGTATTCGCGCATCTTATTCTCACAGACGGCACGTATATCGAGCTGATTATAGAGTTCGGTAACCGCTTCGATTTTCTCTGCAGGCTGATAAGCTTCTGCTGTCAGCCAACGATCGAGTGCGGTACGTTGTTCGTTATCGGCACGTTGAAGGGCTTTGATAAGCATATAAGTCTTCTTGTTGCAAAGGATGTCTCCACCGGTATTCTTGCCGAACAATACCGGATCACCGTATACATCGAGCAAGTCGTCTTGCAATTGGAAAGCCACACCGATATTCATTCCGAAATGATACAGATGGTCTGCATCTTCGGTGGACGCTCCGGCAAGGATAGCTCCGATCTTTAGTCCCGCTGCCAATAGAACGGCCGTCTTCAAACGGATCATTTCAACATACTCTTCCTCGGCAACATCGTTGCGCGACTCAAATTCCATGTCCATCTGCTGTCCTTCGCAGATCTCTAGCGCAGTCAGGCTAAAGAGTTCCATCACTTCTTTGAGATGTTCCGGTGCGGAATCGGTCATATATTGATAGGCCAACACCAACATGGCATCCCCTGAAAGGATGGCGGTATTATCGTTCCATACTTTATGCACGGTCGGTTTACCCCGACGCACATCCGCACGGTCCATCAAGTCGTCATGCAGAAGCGTATAGTTGTGATAAACCTCCAAGCCTGTGGCCGGACCGTAGATCGCGTTCACATTTTGTTTGTAGAGGTTGTATGCCATAAGCATTAGGACAGGGCGTATGCGTTTGCCTCCAAGCGACAGGATGTATTCGATGGGGTCGTAAAGTCCTTTAGGGGTACGATTAATACGAATATCGAGGATGTGATTATTTATCTTATCAAGTAGTTGAGCGGCTGTAAACATGCTATTTTCTTACTGTTTTTTTATTTTCTAAACTAGAGATTACTGAGATCAGGGTTCTTCCCGTTGTTTCGTCGGGCTATCGCAAGCGGAATATAACGGGAATTGTGAGCCTGACACGTACCGGTTTGCCATGTTGCATACCCGGTTTCCAGTCGGGCATGGAGTTGATGACGCGGAGAGCTTCGACATCTAAAGCCGAGTCGACTCCGCGTACGACCTTGGCTCCTACAATCCGTCCGTTCTTGTTCACGACAAATTGCACGATGACACGTCCCTGCACATCATTCTCCTGCGCAATGACGGGATACTTAATATTTTTAGCCAGGAACTTCATCAAAGCGGCTTGACCGCCCGGAAAGTCCGGCATATTGTCCACGATCTCGTAAATGATTTCTTCGGGGTCTTCTTTAGCTACGCGCACGGTCGTTGTACAACGTACCCGTTTAACACGTACCGGACCCACTTGTCCCGCATACGCTATACCGGGAATTCGATGTTCGCCGGCGTAGACAGGCATATTCACCCCACCGCATTCGGCCAAAAGGGACTCACGTTGTTCGGAGGTTAATCGCATAACATCGATATCCTCTTCGATCACCTGACCATCCATCATCTGACTGAGTAGTATTTTGTTGCGCTTTATTTCTTCAAACGCTACAAGCATAAGAGATAACACGATCGCATATCCAAGTAATAACCAAATCGTATTTTCCCTTCTAAATTGTCTCTCGGGTCTTTTATCAACCTTCATCATTTTATTCATGCGATAAGAAAAATGTATTCTTTGATGTGTCTTCGAGCAAATATAGAACATTTCCAGATAACCTATCCCATCCCTGTACCTTTTAGTAGCGCTTTTTAACTTTTTTTAATTACTTTACGCTGATTCCAATTCTGATTATCTAATCCAAACCTATGGCTAGTTTTCAAATTAGATGTATCTTTGACCGTCGAAAAAGAAACCAATAGAGTTCACCCCATTATGAAAAAAATAACAATAGCAATTGACGGTTTTTCTTCCTGTGGGAAAAGCACAATGGCCAAAGACCTGGCCCGTGAAATAGGATACATTTACATCGACAGTGGTGCTATGTATCGTGCCGTCACCCTATATAGTATTGAGAATGGTATATTTACAGGCACTGCCATCGATACCGAAACCTTGAAACAACGGATTAACGACATCCAAATAAGCTTCCAACTCAACCCGGCTACGGGACGTCCGGACACCTACCTGAACGGCGTTAATGTGGAAGATAAGATCCGTTCGATGGAAGTATCGAACAAAGTCAGCCCCATCAGTACGCTCGGTTTTGTACGTCAGGAGATGGTGAAACAACAGCAGGCTATGGGAGAGCGGAAAGGTATCGTTATGGACGGACGCGACATCGGAACGACTGTTTTCCCCGATGCCGAACTGAAAGTATTCGTGACTGCTTCGGCCGAGATCCGTGCGCAACGACGCTATGACGAGTTGAAAGCAAAGGGACAAGAGGCTAGTTACGAGGAGATTCTGGCGAACGTCAAACAACGTGACGACATCGACCAGAACCGTGAAGTAAGTCCGTTGCGCAAAGCTGAAGACGCGCTTTTACTAGACAACAGCCACCTCACCATCGAAGAGCAAAGAGATTGGTTGCGCGAGAAGTTTCAATCGGTTGTAAACCCCGACTAACACGCCCTACCCCATGAAAATAGAAATAGATGAAAGATCCGGTTTCTGCTTCGGAGTGGTAACCGCCATTCACAAAGCGGAAGAAGAACTGGCTAAGGGAGAAACTCTCTACTGCCTGGGCGACATCGTACACAACAATCGGGAAGTGGAACGACTCAAGTCGATGGGACTCATCACCATCAACCGGGAAGAGTTCAAACAGCTACACAATGCCAAAGTCCTCCTACGGGCACATGGCGAGCCACCCGAAACGTATCAGATAGCTCGTGAGAATAACATCGAAATTATCGATGCCACTTGCCCCGTTGTACTGCAATTGCAGAAACGCATCAAGCAAGAGTCGCGGCCGGAAGGCACTGCCGAGAAGCAAATAGTTATTTACGGGAAGCCGGGCCATGCCGAAGTGCTGGGCCTGGTGGGACAAACTGACGGCAAAGCAATCGTTATCGAGAGAGCTGAGGAGGCTCAAAAGCTCGACTTTAGCAAAAGTATCCGTCTCTTTTCGCAAACGACGAAGTCGCTCGATGGGTTTCAAGAGATTGTGGGGCAGATTAAACAACAGATCTCACCGGACGCTACTTTCGAGTATTACGATACGATCTGTCGGCAGGTAGCTAACCGAATGCCTAAACTTCGGGAGTTTGCCGCTTCGCATGACTTGGTTTTCTTCGTCAGTGGTAAAAAAAGCTCCAATGGTAAGATCTTATTCGAAGAGTGTCTGAAGGTGAACGCCAATTCGCACTTAATAGACAGCGAAGAGGAGATAGATCCCTCGTTGCTCGAAGGGGTAGAATCGATCGGAGTCTGTGGAGCAACTTCTACGCCCAAATGGTTGATGGAGCAAATCGTTCACTTCATCCGGTCGCACGTTGACAAATAGCTGTTCCATCTCTCCCACTAACTCACCTTTCTGTCTGAAAGAAAGGGTATTTGAGCATTTTTAATGATTATGTCACAGGAAAAAGCAGAAGTCGAGGACTACTGTTAGCTTTTTTATTGTATTTTTGTTCCGTCAAACCAAATTAAGATTGTTTATGGGAACAGTTAAGTGTATAGGTATTCTAACTTCCGGAGGAGATGCTCCGGGCATGAACGCAGCAATCCGTGCTGTGACGCGTTCGGCTATTTACAACGGATTACAAGTAAAAGGTATATATAGAGGCTACAAAGGACTTGTTACTGGTGAAATAAAAGAATTCAAAAGCCAGAACGTCAGCAACATCATTCAATTGGGTGGTACGATCCTGAAAACGGCTCGTTGCAAGGAGTTCACAACTCCGGAAGGACGCCAGATGGCGTATGACAACATGAAGAGAGAAGGCATCGACGCATTGGTCATCATCGGCGGTGACGGTTCGTTAACCGGCGCACGCATCTTCGCTCAGGAATTCGACATTCCTTGCATCGGACTTCCGGGTACGATCGACAACGACCTTTTCGGTACCGATACAACCATCGGATACGATACGGCACTAAATACAATTCTGGGTGCTGTGGATAAGATTCGCGATACAGCTACTTCGCACGAACGTCTCTTCTTTGTAGAAGTGATGGGACGTGACGCAGGTTTCCTAGCTCTGAACGGCGCTATCGCATCAGGAGCTGAAGCAGCAATTATCCCTGAGTTCAGCACCGAAGTCGACCAACTGGAAGAGTTTATCAAGAACGGTTTCCGCAAGTCGAAAAACAGTAGCATCGTACTGGTAGCGGAAAGTGAACTGACAGGAGGTGCCATGCATTATGCCGAACGTGTGAAGAATGAGTATCCGCAATATGATGTGCGTGTAACTATTCTGGGACACTTGCAACGTGGCGGAAGCCCAACAGCCAACGACCGTATTCTTGCCAGCCGACTGGGAGCCGCAGCTATCGACGCCATTATGGAGGATCAACGCAACGTTATGATCGGTATCGAGAATGACGAAATTGTTTATGTTCCGTTCAGCAAAGCGATCAAGAACGACAAACCAATCAAGAAAGAGTTGGTTAACGTGCTGAAAGAGCTATCAATCTAATATAATCCTAGCTAGGAGTTATAAGTATATCAAAGGAGCTGAGTCTTAGAATTCAGCTCCTTTTTTTGACTCATTATCCTTTTGTTTCTGCAATCTTCTTCATTGAGATTAGTCTTGCGTAAATATCCGGCCTGCGCCTATATTCCCATCTTCCGGGCTTGACAGAAGCACTGTGCACCATGATATATAGCTTTCATGTCATAGTCACATTTATGCGTATCACTCAGCATATCAACCGCTTGCATTGCGTCTTCTTTTTCACATCACTTCTTTCCGATGGGCAACAGCTATTGTTTGCTTCTCCAAAAAACAGCGCTTTCAATTCACCAAACAACTCTTTTTTGTACCGTATTGTGCACAACTAGTAGTAGATTTAAGCAGTCTTTTCCTATATTTATTTCCTTTCATTTCCTGTTTCACATAATGTGGGACAGGTGCTTCACAGCATGTGCGACGCTTGTCCCACAATATATGAGTCAGCTGTTCCACAGATGTGGAACAGGAAATAGAATGAGTAAAGACGTCTTTTACAAGCTGTTTACTACGATATGTCGGGAGATTTTAGCCAAGTACACAGCCTTTGGAGATCAGTATTATCTATTGGATCGATCAGTACCAGAAAAGCAGACGCAATATATCAAACTATCAATCAATCGTTTACAGTAAAAAGTGACTATGACTAAAGATCTGTTTACATGCTATTACCTGCTTCAATAGCGTGCTTTATCGGTTAGTTAGTTTATAGATGGAGGCTATATCCTTTAATTTCAGGCTGATTTCAGTTCAGGGAAACGATGAACGGCCTCTTATGCTTTCGTAGATTAACAGAGATTTAGGTATAAGTCCCCATACTTTGGCAGGCATTCCTGAATTATTCGAATCGCTCGAGCTTTCCGAAACAAATATTCTTTTCATCTAAAACAATTACTCTTTTGCCTGAAAACAAGTATTCTTTTGGGGCAAACCAAGTACATGATTCACTCGTTAGAAGTAAGCTGTGTGCTCATTCTGAGTAAGCTGAGTAGTTAAGTGAGGTCAGCCGAGAAGTAAATTGAGGTAGCTTGAATACTTGGTCTTAGTAACCAAAGAACTTGTTTCAGGTTACTCGATCTCCAATCTATTAATACGTGATCTATAGACTATTAACATTTCAAACCCAAACTATTAAGACCTGGAAAGTTAGCAACAACAGGCTGAGTCCTGATTCAATAGGAAAAGACATTTTCATCCTGCAATCATTTGGAGAACAGACAACTATAAGACAATGCAAAAGCTGATTCCACCTAAAGTGACAAAAGACCTCTTTTATCCATCCATTGCAGCCATAGAGATAGTCTTTCTTTTATGGCAGACAAACGCTCCACCTTTCACTTGAACCGTGTTTCACCGGTTTTAAAGCAGGCCGATACCGCTGAGATAGAAAAGATTTGTATCTTTAGCGTTTACGTCTTTATTGAATGAACTATATGGAAAACTATGTAACGGATTTACTTGACCGGATGAACTATACTGACGACCGCAACATGGAGGCAGGCTATCAAAGTTCGGATACAATTTCATGGAAAGCACATCGGGAAGCGGAAAGCCTGAAAGACGCAGCCTTTATACCGCTGCTAATTTCCTTTCTTGATAAAGAGAAGGATAAGAAGAAACGGGATAAAGCCTATTTCGCATTGGGGCATCTCGCTAAAAACACGAATGATGTAGCGGCATTAAACTTCCTGATCAAGCAGGTGGAGAAAGAGAAGGACAAATATATCATCTCATCCCTGCTGGATCGAATAGCCGCGTTGAACAAGCCCGCTGGAACGGACTTACACCCCTTGCTACAAGCCCTGAAAAGTGATAAGTGCTCATACGTCACAGTGCCATTCAAGCCTTGAATAACTCGTCGGATGCTGTTGCCGAATCAACCTTGATTGAGCTGATCGACACGTCCGGCGATTCGCATGACATCACTTATTCGAATTCGGTATTAAACAAAATAGGAACATTGAAGGCTATTCCATCTTTGGAGAAGCATGCCAATAGCAGAAAGAGAGATGTAAAGGCATCGGCAAAGTATGCCATCGAAGAGATTCTAAAGAGAGAAAAACAGGCGGCTGATAGTTAAGATAAACCTTTTATTTGAACGAACTTCCGGCGAGCTTTGGAAGGCTTCTTCGAGTAAAAAGCAAGCTCCACGCACGCTTAGCTGTGCCAGAGCGTTGCCGGTGTAGCGACATTATATAAACACAGCAGTGCCATTGGTATGACACTGCTGTAAACTCTTATATGCTGCCCGACTTGGTACAGCTGTTTGTTTGTTGAACCATACGGTTTGCTGTCAGTCGAGTAAGCGGTTATCAGACGGGAGACGAAGCAGCCTTCTTAGCTCGCTTCCTTTTTCCCACTAATTTCTTGATCCATAGATAATACCCGGTCAACGGCAAAGACGCACCGATCAATGCAGCTAAGAAACTCAGTATGCGAGTCGGCAAACCTCCCCAACTACCCACATGGACGGAATAAATCCATCCACGTATCTTACCGGATTTATCCTGATTATCATAAAGATTAGTCTCGGTTATCTGACCATTTGCCGGATCAAACGCATAGCGGTCGGCTGCGCGACGGTTGCCCAAACGGTTGAAAGAGACCGTAGCACTGCCGTCTGTAACCCCTATTTGTTCATAGTTAGCATTCCGACTGCTCAACTGATCGTATACCGCTTGCCAATAAGCGAAAGTTGCCTGAGAAGGAGCAGTTGGTCTTTCACCGTGACCTTCACGAGCACTACCACCTTCACCGGAAGCTTCACCACGTCCGCCATGACCGTGCGATCTTTCCCCCCGGCCAGTTCCTTCACGAGAGCCTGCGGCTTTAGCTATTTCCTTGCGTCCCCCTCCTTGCGGAGCGTTTCCACCTCCGGGACCATGCGAAGCCTGCTGTTGCATTTCCACTCCGAACACCTTATAGAAAGCAGTCCGATACCACGAGAAAGACCAGGTAAGTCCCGTCAGTGCCATGGCCAGCAGAAAGATCAGCGCATACATTCCGCCTGCAACGTGGAGGTCGAACCAGAACCGTTTCAAGCCCTTGTTGACCGTTATCTTCAATCCGTTCTTCAAAGCCTTGCGGGTACGGGGCCACCAGATTACAATGCCCGATATCAACACAATAACCATCAGCAACGTACTCGTTCCTACAATCATCTTGCCCCAGAAGATGCCGCCATCCGGCTTCATACTATCGAGCAACCAACGGTGCGTTCTGAACATAAAACCAAAGAAAGAGGCTCGTTCGTTCTTTCCCTTAATTTCCCCGGTATATTGATCGACAAAAACCGATGCACGGCGAGGTTTGGAAAGACTAACCTGATAAGCACGTTCCGGATCGGAAGAGATGCTCACACCCGTCACGGACACACTATCGGGAAGTGACGCAGCCACTTTATTCATCAGCTGCTCCACTGAGAGAGGCTTCTCCCCCACATTCTCTACACGATAACGCGACGGGTAACAAAGTTCCGTGATCTCATCTTCAAACACTAATGCCGCTCCCGACAAACAAATGATGGAGATGATGAGTCCAAAAGGGACAGACAACCATAGATGGATGTTTCGAAATAACTTCTTCATTCAATTTCTATTTGATGGAAAAAGTCCGCACCTACGAATGCGATGCAGACTTTCTCTTTTCATTATCAAGCAATTTTCTTGTATATCGTACTACTACTGAGCGGTCAGTTTACCAACCGAGCTGATAGATGCTGTCTTAACAGTCAGCCCCTTGGTAGCCGAGTTTGTAGTCGGATTGATCTTATAGAGTGCCTGATATTCGCCTCCATCACTGGTCGATACCGGTATATAAGCCACGCCATTCTCGCAATACGGTGTACTTCCGAAAGATGTGATTTTGTCTGCTGCCGGTAAGCCGGTTACATAATTGAAGCTCTTGGTGCTTCCTTTATAGATAGCAAGACGAGTTGCGCCTAAACCTTTTGATTCCAAACCGCCGGGATTAGCATCGTTGCCTGTAAACATCTGCAACAAGAAGTAATCGCCTGTGATGTGCCAGCAACGAAGGAATGATTTTCCATCGGCCAACGCTTCAATATCAACCACTCCATAAGAGGAATCAAATGTGGTAGCTCCTTTGGCGATACGCATTACGCTTGCCTTCTTAACGCCCGGCGTATAGTACTTAGCCGTGTGCGTTCTACCATAACCGGGAGAGAATGCGTAAATGTTGCCATTGTCATCCGCCCAAATAGTCTGATAATATTGCGAGCGCATACGTCCGCTGGCAAAACCCATCTGATCTGTTTGAACAATAGTAGGTGTTCCGGAGAAGGTTCCGTCGTTATAGATAGCGATGAATGCCTTGTCAGGATACTGAGTGATTGGAATAACGCCTGCTTCATAAGCCGAGCTGCTCGATCCGCCAGCTTCCTGTGCCACTTTAGTCTGATCAAAAGAACCTGTATAGTTTTGTACACCCCATTTGCTCATACCCATCGGTACAACAGATGTATAAACCTTGCCATTAGCTTCTACGAAACCGGCAAAAGTTACAAACTCCCCGTTGTTCAGGTAGTTCTCAGCAGTAATCGTCTTAGTGGAAAGAGCCTCATTCGCTGCATGCATGAAGTTGAATCCCAAACCTTTTTTCTTATTACCGTTGGCGTCTTCTTCATTGGTATCTACAGCTGATACAGTAACCACGTTGTCACCGCATATTCCGTAGGTCACAAAGCGTGTGATAGAATACACACCCGGACGAGTGGTAATCTCTCCGTTGGCATTCAACATATACGATTCGGTTTCACCTGCACTGCCCTGATTGTATTGCAAGTTGTACAAATATTTATCTTTGAAATAGATCCATGCAGTACCTGCTGCTGTTTCAACACCCGACTTAAGTGCCGTAATGCTACCCTCATCCAATGACTCGGCAGCCAACAAATAGGTTGCGCCGCTAGTACCGTTATCTTCACTGGCTGTAACCGACAGTACATACCCGTTGACTGTTTTTATCCCATCAGTACCGTTCTCATCATCACTACACGAAGCCAAGAAGCTCCCCATGGAAACTGCAAAAGCTGATACCCACAATAAAGATTTTCTCTTCATACCTTAAATTTGATTATTTTGTTTATTTGTTATTTATAAAAGAATGATTCTGTCTTATTTACCAAAACATACTCTCACCTTGCCGTAAAAGGCTCTTCCCGCTTTTTGCAAGCTGAAGTTATCGTACAGCTTCTCATCGGTCAGATTCTTGCACTCGAATGAGAAATTATATTGCCCCTTCTTGATGCTGTAGGTCAGCCCGATGTTGTGAGAGAATTGTGTAGGTACACGTTTCTTCGTAGAAGAAGCTCCCATATTTTCCCAATAAAGCGGGAATGTACGTACGTAGAAGTTATCGTACATCATGCTGAGCACATTCCCTTTGACCAGAAAATCACGCCAGAAGAATGTGAGATCAGAGTTGGCGTACGTATAAGGCTGATTGGGCAACCGCACATCGTAATACATACTTTCGTTCGTACTTCCTACCGTGGCGTACTTCTCTTTGTTACGAGCATCCATATAGTTGAACGTACCACCCAGGCTCACCCAGTGTGAATAGTTGTAACGGGCAGAGACATTGAATCCTTTCGTTTCAACCTTACCGTGATTCACGTAAGAGGCGTAGTATGTGTTGCCGCTGTACTTATCTCCGGCCATGCGGCGGATATAATCTTTCGTATGACGATACACCAAGCCTCCTTCTACGTAGATCCCGTGTTTGTTGAATGTACGGCTATAGCTCAGATTCAAATTCAGGTTATCGCTATTCTCCGGTTTAAGGTTGATAGCGCCCAACTCCAAGTCGTCATCACCGAAAAGCTCATCAGTAGTAGGTAGGCGATAGGCCTTCTCATACGAAAGTTTCACTTGCAGGTCTTTCAGAATGAAGTACGTTCCGGCAGCTCCATAACCCATGGTGCTCACCCGTGTTTCGCTGCGTTTATAATCTCCGACACCACTTGAGTTGGTCGACACCGCACCGGCGTTAAATTGGTTGTAATACTTACCGAACACCGACACATTCCATCGGTCGGACGGCATATAGCGGTAAGACAAACCGGTGATATTCTTGCGAGTCTCCTTCGGCATGGTATAGTCCGATATGTTCGACGTGATGTCCGAACGGCTTTTCCGCTCAAGTGAGCTTAACACATGATTGAGGATAAACGAGTGTGTCTCGCCAATGTGGTAAACGGCTGTAAACGTTCCATTCCAGTTGATATTCTTAAACTCCGACATCTGGTAGGATTGTTCACCTACCGTTCCGCCATTGTATCTGCTCTCGCCTCTCCAGTTGAAACGGTACGTAGCGGTATCTATGTTTTGCGTCAGGTTATCGTTGTAGTTTCCGGTCAGCGTCACATCCAATCCTCTTACGAATAAGTTACGCTTGCGGTATTCCAACGAGGGCATCAGGGAGTGTCCCTTGCGATGCTTCTCACCAAAAACAATACTTTGAATAACTCCATTCTGTATCTCTTTGTACGATTTGGAATAGGTGAAGCCCAATATCAAACGATCGGCAAACGATTTATTCACCAAGCCTACTTTTCCTATGATCGCTTCATTGTGATAGGTATCGTTGAAACGTTTTACATGCTCGATCTTATCTTTAATTGTTTGCGAAGTTCCGTCTTCGTTGAAGTGCTCCACATAGGTATCGATGTGATAGCTGTTGTCCGAGTAGTTCTGGAAAGCATTGATTTCGTATGTCAGTCCGTTGTCGAAAGTCTGTCCGAAGTTGATATACGATTTATGAGTATTGAACGAACCGTACGAATAAGAAGCGTCCAGGAACCATTTCCGGGGAGTTTTATTGGTTACAATGTTGATTACCCCACCTAGCGCGTCGGTACCAAAGCCCACGGGAACTACACCCCGGTATACCTCGATGCGATCGGCAAAATTAATCGGAATATTATTCAGTCCGAACGAACTGCCGACACCTTCCTGAGGTACGCCGTCGATGAATAACTTAACATGCTTACCCGTGAAACCATCGATCGAGATATTCATATCCGAACCGACGCTCCCGACTCACGCAACTTGATACCCGGTACTTTCGTCAGGGCATCCGATAGGTTCTGCGTACTATTGTGCAGACTCTTCGCATCGATAGCTACGGCATTGAATGCGGATTGATTGACTCGCTAACGCCTGAAGTCGTAACAGTTACTTCCCCCAGTTCGGTAACCAGAGGAGCAATGACCAGATTTTCTTTCACTCTGTCGTCGGCGATGAGCCGAACTTTCCTTTCTACAGTCTTATATCCCACAGCCGTAACAACTAATGTGTATTCGCCGGCTGGAGCCTGAATGTGATAAAGCCCTTTTTCATTGGTAGAGCATCCGTAACTCGTTCCTTTCAAATAGACTGTGGCAAAATCGACCACTTCTTTTTCGGTGGAGATCACTCGGCCCGAAATCATTGTTTGAGGGCGCCCTCCCCGCTGAGAGAATGCTGATACAGAAAACAGTAATGCAAGAAGAACAAAAAAGTATTTGTATGTCATCCCTTACCTAAATTTAATTTTAATTGTCTTTGGCTTTTAAACCGTGTGCAAAGTACACACAAAAAATACTGCGACACAATCGCAATCAATTGGTAAAAGCATAGGTAAGACTGAAGAACTAGGAGGTATACAATACCTACATCTGGGTAAATGTTACATAATTAACATTAATACAATCTTAAATCAATCGTGAAATGAAGTATTAAATCGAATAGTCACACGTAGCAAAGGATTGATAACAGAAGCCGACCTTTCGGTGTAACTTGAGTCAAGAGACAACCACCCGCTACACCTTATTAATATAAGAGAGCTCCTTTCAGGAAAGCCATCGTTTCAACAAGCGTTCCGTTTTCTCCCAGAGACGGTCTTGCCGGGTACGATCGCCATACTTCGCAGCTAACGCTTTCTGCCGACAGTCGGCATACAGTTTTCCGGTAACAGACTTAACGTCTTCATCCAGCAACAAGCCTACCGCTGTAGCTGCTCCTTGCTTGGGAGTACGTATAAAGGGACGGAAGAAAAGATCGGTCAACGGATCGAACCACCGACGCATCGTTATCATATCGGTAGAAACCACCCCGGGATCGGCAGCATTGACAGTGATCCCTTGGGGTTGCAACTCATCCGCCAACCGAAGCGTGAACAAGAGTAAGGCCAATTTCGTATTGCTGTAAACCGAAAGGCGCCGAAAGCTTCCTTTCCTTCCCCGAGAGAAGAAAGAAGGGTAATCCAAGCGCCCCGCAACATAGGTGCACGAGACCATATTCACGATCCGGCTTCCCGGCCTCATCAACGGAAGAAGCTCTCGGGTAAGCAAATAAGGTGCCAGGTAGTTGACCGCCACCGTACGCTCCCACCCTTCGGAAGTCAGATGTAATCCGGTTTCCATGGTCGCCGCGTTGTTCATCAATAAGGAGACGGTAATGCCACGCTCGGCTACCTTCCCGACAAAAGCATGGACTGACTCCATGGATGACAAGTCGGCCAGCATAATCTCAAGCGAAAGCGCACCTTCCTCCTCCAGTAGACGTTTCCGCACCGCTTCGGCTTTTTCCGCTCGATAGCATACCATGATAACCGAATACCCGGCCTTAGCGACGGCACGGGTAATCTCAACGCCCATTCCGCCACTGGCTCCGGTTATAATGGCATACTTCTGCTCCATAAACTGGCAACGTATGATTAGTAAAGGAACGGGAATACTCTTTTCCGGTCGCCTACAGCTTCACCGAATTCCTCACGGTAACGACGCCAGATGGCATCGGCCCGCGGAACAAGGTTCGCCAAGGTCCACCACAAGAACACCAATCCCGAAAGCGAACAGGTGAGCAACGCCCATCCGGCCCATTCGACTATCTCTCCGAAATAATTGGCCGAGGTAACATAACGGTACAGGCCTTTTTCAGGTAAGTAGTGTCGGGTATCTCCGGGTTTGCGCAAGTGACGGATCACATAATCGGAGTGCCAGTTCGTTATCATTCCGCCAAAGAAAAGAAGGGTGCCCACTAAAAACCAAGGTGATGCAAACCAAGACGGCTGATACATCTCTTCGGGAGCCAGATAGAATATCCATTTTCCCTGCATATAGCCATTCAGCAGATTAAAGACGATGCCCATCGACATAATAGCCAACGGCATCTTACTCTTCCCGCTTATCAACAAGGGGAAGACAAAGGCTCGCTGAAAATAGTGAATCTGGAAAAAGAGAAAGAAGGTAACTATCACCGGATCGAGACGTCGCTCCGAATGCATCCACATCCAGCACATGACGAGAAACACCGGAGCTTCCATGAGTACCCATGCCAGCCTGTTGGGGATAGAGATCCCCCAAGATGCGGTTCGAAAGATACCGTAGCCGGCTTTTACAAAATAAAGAGCGATAAAAACAATAAAAGCGATCAGGCTCATGATGGCCAGAAACAGCTGAAAACTAATCATATCCATAGTTATCTTGTTTTAAAAGTCCGCATAAAGTTAGTAATTTCGCAATTAATAGCAACAAAAGATGCAATACAAATACTTATTTTGTAAATTTGTAGGCATTATACCCCAGTTACCATTAGCATGCTAACCTTATGAAAATACGTTTCTATCATTATCTTGTGCTTTGCATCTTCAGTTGTATGCCTCTCGTTGGCAGCATGGCTCAGGTGCACGAACAATATATGTTCAAGCATCTATCCACCAAAGACGGACTATCGCACAATCAGGTAAACTGTATCTTTAAAGACAGCAGAGGTTTCATGTGGATTGCCACAGCCGGAGGTTGAACCGGTTCGATGGATGCAACTTCAAGGTATTCCGTCACAACGATAATAACGCACACTCTCTTCCCGACGACTTTATCGAAAACATACAGGAAGATGCCGAAGGGAATCTATGGGTCGAAACAGCATCGGGCTATGCCGTATACGACCCGATCAAAGGAAACTTCAATTGTCAACTCGCAACGATTCTGAAACAGAAGTTCGGTATCGACAGACAACCTGCGCTGATCTACATCGATCCGGATAAGAACTTCTGGATATATACCACCGGCGTCGGAACAGTTCAGTATCAGATTAAGACCGGTAAACTCATCGACTATCCGCAAACCAAAAGAATTGCCGACATCCGTGCCTTCGGGTCCGAAGCCACCTTGCTGTTTACCGACGGTACGCTGCAACGAGTGGACCGGAACAGTTCGAAAGTAATCGCCACAGATACCCAACTGACAACCCAGCAACCGCTAATCTCCGAGAAGTACTCGCTGTTTATCGATCACAAAGGCAATCATTGGGTTTACACGAAAAGCGCCACAGGACTATGGTACTACAATCACAAAGCCCAAACATGGAGTTGGCTCAGCAACAGCACAAGCAGTCATCCGTACCGGTTGTCGAGCAACGTGATCTTGTCCGTTACCGAAGATCGGAATAAGAACATCTGGATAGCCACCGATCATGGAGGAATCGATATTATCGATAAAGAGACCGGCCTACTCACAAACTTGCAAAACAACCCCTTGGATGAGCGTAGCCTGGCAAACAACAGCAGTAACTGCATCTATTGCGATGGTCAGGGGATCTTATGGATTGGTACGTATAAGAAAGGAGTCTCGTATTATAGCGAGAGCATCTTCAAGTTTGGCGTTGAACACTTGACCCAATTCAAACACATTAAGAACTTCGACGGCGATGTCACTTTCCTCAAATCGGATTCCCAAAACCGCTTGTGGATAGGCACTAACGGAAGCGGCCTTATCAGCATAAACCGTACCACCGGCGAGCAGAAACTCTATGAACACCAACCCAACAATCCGGCATCACTGGCGGGTAATGTGATTGTCAGCATCTGCGCCGCTCGCGACGGACGTGTCTGGATAGGGACTTACTTAGGTGGAATGGACTGCTTCGACGGCCGACAATTTATTCATTACCGACATCAGCCCGACAACGCGAACTCGCTTGTCAGCAACGATGTATGGTCCATACAGGAGGATAAGAACGGTTTGCTTTGGATCGGTACGTTGGGGGCGGGCTTGCAGAGTTTTGATCCGCAGACCCAAAAGTTCACGACTTACACCACCCAACTCTCTTCGCCTTTTGTCTCGGCTCTAGCCTTTGGCAAAGATGGGACGCTGCTAATCGGAACCGCCTATGGGCTGACTCTCTACGATCCCAAAACCAAACAATTTGAGAGCATATTCGGCAACCGTCGCAAGACAGCGACCTTCTCCAACCTGAACATCAATCAGGTTATGGAGGATAGCCGCGGACTACTCTGGATCGCTACCCGCGACGGGCTTAATATCCTGAATCTGAAGAATGACCAACTAACGGTTCTACGCAAAGCCGACGGGCTGGCCGACGACATCATATGCTCGGTGATCGAAGATAACGACAAAAACATCTGGGCAACCACCTTGAACGGAGTTACAAATATCGTTATCGGTACGCATCCCCGCACGGGCGAATATCAGTTTACCTATTATAACTACGACGAAACCGACGGACTGCAAAGCCGAGAGTTTAACATGCGTTCTACCACCAAGACCCCGCAAGGGAAATCGTGATGGGCGGTGTGAATGGATTCAACAGTTTCCGCCCCGAAGAGATCAAGTACAACAAGACTCCTCCGCAAGTTGTCTTCACCAAGCTGTTCTTGTTCAATGAGGAGGTAGAAGTGGATTCGGTGTACAACGGCAACCGGATATTAACCAGCTCGTTCGACCGGACCGATCACATTGAATTGAACTACCGGCAAAACATATTCTCCATTACGTTCTCAGGAACGAATTACATTCTGCCCGAGAAGAACCGGTATGCCTATCAACTGGAGGGGTTCAATTCGAAATGGATCGAAGTTGACGGTCAGACGCACCGGGTGACCTACACCAGTCTGCCCCCGGGTACCTATATATTCCGGGTGAAGGCTGCGAACAACGATGGCTATTGGAGTGAAAACTCCGCCTCGCTCACCATTGTGATTAATCCACCATTCTGGCGTTCGACATGGGCGTATGTACTCTATGCTTTCTTGTTGGCAACCGCGTTGTTATTTGCCCATTGGCTTGTGCTGCGAGATGAACGTGAGAAGTTCAAGTTGAAACAAATAGAACTGGAAGCTCAACGGAAACATGAGTTGGACGATATGAAGCTACGTTTCTTCACCAACATCAGCCATGAATTCCGAACGCCGCTCACACTGATAATCTCTCCCTTAGAGAATCTCATCAAACAGACGGGCGAAGAAGGCAACCGCCAACGGTTGGTCTTGATTCACCGCAATGCCATCCGGTTGCTACAACTGGTCAACCAGCTACTCGACTTCCGTCGTTCGGACGTTAGCCGGCATAAGCTGAACCTAACCAATCAAGACCTCATCGCCTGCCTGCGGAATGTATGCCAGTCGTTCATGGAGCTAACCAGTCGCCGAAACATCCGGCTCAGCTTCACGACCAATCTGCACGAGTTCTTCTACTCTTTCGACAAAGATAAGCTAGATAAGATTCTGATGAACTTATTGTCCAACGCTTTCAAGTTCACCGAAGAAGGAGGTTCTGTAGAAGTGCAGATCGGCGAACTTCCTCCCCGAGAGGGACATCCGGCGGAGATCGAGATCCGGGTAGCCGATACGGGCATCGGAATTGCCGACGCGGATAAAAAGCTCATATTCGAACGCTTCTATCAGGTGGAGGCTACGACCGACAACCCCGACCATAGCAGCGGAAGTGGTATCGGGCTACATATTGTGAAAGAGTTCGTCGCCCTTCACCAAGGACAAGTACATGTTGAAGATCGTCCGGGAGGTGGTAGCGTGTTTATACTTACACTACCCACAGCCACCCCGACACTTCGCGAAGAGACGGAAAGCCCGTACACCGAAGAACTTCAACGGAGAGAGATCGACACGGCTCTTACAACTGCTGACCGAAGCGAAGAAGACGGTGGGCAAAGGCTCTCTCCTCCCGCCAACGCTCCACTGATTCTGCTGGTAGATGATAACGAGGACTTCATCACTTCATGCGAGAGTGTTTGCGTAGTAAGTATCAGCTCGAAGAAGCCCGGGACGGGGCGGAAGCCTGGCAAATGATTCCAACCTTGCAGCCGGACATCATCATCAGTGATGTCATGATGCCGCAAATGGATGGTTACGAGCTTTGCCGGGCAGTTAAGAATGACCTTCGCACCTCCCACATCCCACTCATATTGCTCACGGCACATACCACCGAAGAACAGAAGATCGAAGGGTTGGAGACCGGAGCCGATGATTACATCACCAAACCCTTTAATCTGGAAATCCTGCAACTGCGCATCAGCAAACTGATTGAAAGGCGTAATCAGAAACAAGAGGCGTTCAACAAACAGATTGACCCCAGCCCGACTGATATTACCATCACGTCGCTCGACGAAAAGCTTATCACCCGGGCTATCGAATACATCGAAAAGAATATCGACCGCAGTGAACTATCCGTTGAAGAGCTGAGCCGCGAACTGGGCATGAGCCGGGTGCATCTGTATAAGAAGCTAACGGCTATCACCGGCAAATCACCGGTCGAGTTTATCCGGGTTATCCGCCTGAAACGGGCTGCGCAACTCTTACGCGAAAGCCAATTGAATATCTCCGAGATAGCTTATGAGGTGGGCTTCAACAACCCCAAATACTTCAGCAAGTATTTCAAGGAAGAGTTCGGTGTTTTGCCCTCAGACTATAAGACAGAGCATGGTAAATAACAAATGATACCGTACAAGGAAACATACCATAACCCCGTACAAACAAAAAAGACCGGTTTAAGATACATATCTATGCTACGCTCGTCACCTAAAAGCTGTATTTTTACGACATTGAATATTAACCCGTAAAACTAGAAAGTGCAATGAAGATGAAAAGCACATACCTTGCCGTGGTAGTAGCCATTCTGTCTACCTCCTGTACAGCATCCACCGGTTTCAAGGAAACGAACAACGACATTATCGTACGTCTTGCGCAGAAGACACCGGAAGACACCCGCGTAGTCCGTCTGCAAGTTATTAACGACAAAATTATCCATGTATCCGCAACTCCCGAGAAAGCGTTGAAATCCAATCCCAGCCTCATTATCCTACCCGACATCGGTAAAAAGAAGAACAAATTCACGGTGCAGGAGAAAGAAGGAACCGTTCTGGTTACCACAGCCGCACTCAAAGCCCATGTCGACCTGACCACCGGTGAAGTCTACTTCACCGATCTGCAAGGCAACTCCATTCTACGAGAGAATGCCGGAGGAGGTAAAACATTCCGTGCCATCGAGGTGGAAGGAACCAAAGGCTATGAGATGAGACAAGTATGGGAAAGCCCGGTGGATGAAGCAATCTACGGACTGGGACAACATCAGGCCGATGAGTTTAACTATAAAGGACGCAACGAAGAGCTCTTTCAATACAACACCAAAGTATCGGTTCCTTTCTTTATTTCCAATAAGAACTACGGTATTCTGTGGGACAACTATTCCCTAAGCCGTTTCGGAGATCCACGCGACTATGCCCAACTGAATGAGGTGTTCCGCCTGTACAACAAAGACGGTATAGAGGGAGGATTGACCGGAACCTATATACCCGATCCGAAAAGCGGACTGGAAACCCTAACCCGCACAGAACCTTTCCTCTATTTCGAGAACTTAAAAGCCAACCGTGAACTCCTGCCGAAAGGTTTCCCGCTGATGGGTGCCAACGTCACCTTTGAAGGCGAGATAGAAGTCCCCGCCGACGGATTATACCGCTTCCTCCTCTATTACGCAGGTTATACCAAAGTGTACCTCAATAACGAACTGCTGGTTCCCGAACGCTGGCGCACCGCCTGGAACCCAAACAGCTATAAGTTCACTGCCAACCTTGAAGCAGGCAAACGGGTCCCTATCCGCATTGAATGGCGTCCGGACGGTGGCGAATCCTATTGCGGGCTCCGCGTGCTCAGTCCGGTAAACGAAGAAGAACAAAGCAAACTCTCCCTATTCAGCGAGATGGGGAACGAAATAGATTATTACTTTATCTATGGCGACACGATGGACGAGATCATCAGTGGCTATCGTACCCTGACCGGAAAAGCACAGGTCATGCCGAAGTGGGCTATGGGTTTCTGGCAGAGTCGCGAACGGTACAAAACGCAGGATGAACTGCTGAACACCTTGCGCGAGTTCCGCCAACGCCGTATACCGATCGACAACATGGTACTCGACTGGAACTACTGGCCGGAAAACGCTTGGGGTAGCCACGAGTTCGATACGGCACGCTTCCCCAATCCGAAAGGTATGCTCGACTCGATACATGCCCTTCACGCCCGAATGATGATCAGTGTATGGCCGAAGTTCTATACCGAAACCGAACATTTCAAAGAGTTCGACCGCAAAGGATGGATGTACCAACAAGCCGTCAAAGACAGTCTGCGTGACTGGATCGCTCAAGGTTACACCTATTCGTTCTACGATGCGTATGATGCGGGAGCACGCCGTCTCTTCTGGCAACAACTGAAAGATCATCTGTACCCGCTCGGTATCGATGCCTGGTGGATGGATGCCAGCGAACCGAACGTGCGCGATTGCACCGATATGGATTATCGCAAAGCGCTCTGCGGTCCAACGGCTCTCGGCCCTTCCACACAATACTTCAACGCGTACGCCTTGATGAATGCAGGAACGATATACGATGGTTTGCGTGAAGCGAACCCGAACCAGCGTGTTTTCCAACTGACCCGTTCCGGATTTGCGGGACTTCAACGATACAGCACCGCTACCTGGAGTGGCGACATTGCCAGCCGATGGGAAGACATGAAGGCGCAAATATCCGCCGGACTGAACTTTGCCATGAGCGGAATACCGTATTGGACGATGGACATCGGTGGATTCTGCGTAGAACGTCGATACGAGAAAGCGTTCCGCGAATGGACACGCAGTGGCCGTGAGAGTGCCGACTCCAAAGAATGGCGTGAGTTGAACACCCGTTGGTATCAGTTCGGGGCATTCTGTCCGCTCTTCCGTTCGCACGGACAATTCCCCTACCGGGAAATCTGGCACATCGCTCCCGAAGCATCCGGCTTACCAAAGCATTGCCTATTACACCGACCTGCGCTATCGCCTGATGCCTTATATCTACTCGTTGGCGGGCATGACCTACTTCAACGATTATACCATCATGCGCGCTTTGGTTATGGACTTCGGAGCAGATACCAAGACGCAGGACATCGGCGATCAGTTTATGTTCGGCCCGTCACTCATGGCGTGTCCGGTTTACGAATACGGAGCAACCAAACGGGATGTCTACTTCCCGGAAACGACCGGCTGGTATGACTTCTATACCGGTAAGTATCGGATTGGCGGACAACAGCTGACCGTAGACGCTCCGTACGAACGTATGCCGCTTTATGTACGCGAAGGTGCGATCATTCCGTACGGCCCTGCCATACAGTACACAGATGAGAAGCCCGCTTCGGAGATTATACTCTATGTCTATACGGGACAAAACGGTGCGTTCACTCTCTACGAGGACGATGGAACGAACTACGACTACGAACAAGGAAAGTATGCGCAAATACCTTTCACCTACAACGAAGCCACGCGCTCACTTGTGATAGGCGATCGTACAGGTGAGTTCGACGGTATGTTGAAAGAACGCACGTTCCGCATTGTAACGGTAGACAAGACCAAAGCCCAACCGTTCGACCTCAACGCTACGGGACAAACGGTGAAATATGCGGGTAAAAGCCTGATCGTGAAACTATCATAAACAAATCGCATGAACATAAACCGCATACTTATTTGTTGCCTGACAAGCATCTTCTGTATGGCTTGCGGCACGCAAAAAGAATCAGTACGGCAACACACGTCTTTCAACAACGATTGGACGTTCCACTTAGGAGATGTTGCCGAAGCTATCCGGCCGGATTACGATGATTCCGGCTGGCGGAAGCTAAACCTCCCGCACGACTGGGCTATTGAAGGCGCATTCAGTGCTGAGAACCCCTCCGGTGCAGGTGGAGGAGCCTTGCCCGGAGGTATCGGCTGGTACCGGAAGGTATTCACGCCCGGCAAAGAGATCGACGGCAAACGGGTATTTATCGACTTCGACGGGGTCTATATGAACTCCGAAGTCTTCATCAACGGACAGTCGCTGGGCATACGTCCCTTTGGCTATATCTCCTTCCGCTACGACCTGACTCCGTATTTGAAGTACGGAGAACCGAACGTTATGGCGGTACGCGTAGACAATTCCGACCAACCCAACTCACGTTGGTATTCGGGATGTGGGATCTATCGCAATACGTGGCTCACGGTAACGCATCCGGTGCACATTGATCAGTGGGGCACGTATCTCACAACGCCCGAAGTATCGGCGAAACAGGCGACTGTTGCCGCTACGACCATCGTCAAAAACGATCATTCGGCTATCGAAGAGGCGGAAGTACAAACGCTTATCTACAATGCCGAAGGAAAGAAAGTGGCGCAAAGCAACTCGTCCACAGTCCGTATGGCGGCCGGAGACACTGCCCGTGTGCAACAGCAAATGATCTTGGACAAACCGCATCTTTGGGATGTAGAGTCTCCTTATCTCTATACGGTACGCACGGAAATAAGACTGGATGGACAGTTGGTCGATACCTACGACACCCCGCTGGGAGTACGCAGTTTCCGCTTTGATGCCGAACGTGGATTCATCCTCAACGGACGCGAGGTAAAGATCAAGGGAGTCTGTCAGCATCACGACCTCGGTTGTCTGGGTGCTGCTGTCAACACCCGTGCCATCGAACGGCAACTGGAGATTCTCCGTGAGATGGGTTGCAACGGCATTCGCTGCTCGCACAATCCACCGGCTCCGGAACTGCTCGACCTCTGCGACCGCATGGGCTTCATCGTCATGGACGAGACCTTCGATATGTGGCGCAAGAAGAAAACAGCGCACGACTATGCCCGTTACTTCAACGAATGGCATGAACGAGACCTTACCGACCACATCTTACGCGACCGGAACCATCCGTCCGTCTTCATGTGGAGCATCGGCAACGAGGTGTTGGAGCAATGGGATCAGGCGGATGCCGATACCCTCAGCTTGGAAGAAGCCAATCTGGTGCTGAACTTCGGACACGAGCAGCACACGCTTGCAGCTGTTAGCGACAGTCGCAGCATCAACGAACTGCTTACCCAGAAGTTGGCAAACATCGCCAGAGGGCTAGACCCAACGCGCCCCATCACAGCCGGATGCAACGAACCGCGTGCATCGAACCACCTCTTCCGTGCCAACGCATTGGATATCATCGGTTACAACTACCATGAGAAATACATCAAAGATGTTCCCCGGAACTTCCCCGGTAAGCCTTTCATCTTTGCCGAAAGCACTTCGGGACTGATGACACGTGGCTATTACCGGATGCCGAGCGACTCGATGTACATCTGGCCCGAACGGTGGGACAAGCCTTTTACCGATCCCTCTTTCAGTTGTTCGTCATACGACAATTGCCACGTCCCTTGGGGAAGTACGCACGAGGTGGCTTGGTTGCTGACTAAGCAGAATCCGTTCGTCTCCGGGCTGTACGTATGGACAGGCTTCGACTACTTGGGCGAACCGACTCCTTATGGTTTCCCGGCTCGTAGTTCGTACTTCGGCATCATCGATCTGGCAGGTTTCCCGAAGGATGTTTACTATATGTATCAAAGTGAATGGACGGAGAAACCCGTGCTCCACCTCTTTCCGCATTGGAACTGGGAGCCGGGGCAGACGTTGGATATGTGGGCATACTACAATCAGGCGGACGAGGTCGAACTGTACATCAACGGGACGTCGCAGGGTATCCGTCGGAAAGGAGACAAAGAGTTACACGTCTCTTGGCGTGTTCGTTTTGAGCCGGGCACAGTCCGCATCGTTTCCCGCAACGCAGGGAAAGAGGTGCTTACCAAAGAGATTCACACCGCCGGAGTTCCGGCACACATCCGCCTGACTGCCGACCGCAAGGAGGTGAAGGCTGACGGACTCGACCTGAGCTTTATCACCGTAGAGGTGACCGATGCCAACGGAAATTTATGTCCGCATGCCGATAACCTGATACAGTTTGCCGTGGAAGGCTCCGCTTTCATTGCCGGAGTAGACAACGGCTGCCAAACCTCGATGGAGAGTTTCAAAGCACCGCAACGTCAAGCCTTCAACGGGAAGTGTCTGGTTGTGCTGCAAAACAACGGAACAAAAGGCAGTGCCCGTCTGACTGCCACATCGGACAACCTCAAAGAGAGCATTACCATCAACGGAAACAATTAACACATCTATATCAAAAAACCACATGAAGAAAAGACTTATTATCAGTTTACTATCCCTTTGTCCGGCTGCTTTCATATCGGCACAAACACCCGTCTATCTGGACGACTCGCAACCCATTGAGTCGCGGGTGCAGGATGCGCTCAGCCGAATGACGCTGGAAGAGAAAGTCAAACTCTGCTATGCGCAAAGCAAATTCTCCAGTCACGGAGTTCCCCGTCTGGGCATACCGGAAATCTGGATGAGCGATGGCCCGCACGGAGTACGCGCCGAAATCAACTGGAACGATTGGGGATATGCTAAATGGACAAACGATAGCATCACCGCCTTTCCCGCACTAACTTGCCTGGCTGCGACATGGAATCCGGAGATGTCGGCCAAATACGGGAAAGCCATCGGCGAAGAGGCCCGCTACCGGGAAAAGGATGTGCTGCTAGGCCCCGGTGTCAACATCTACCGCACGCCACTGAACGGACGTAACTTTGAATATATGGGCGAAGACCCTTATCTGGCGGGTGCGTTGTCGGTGCCTTACATTCAGGAGGTGCAGAAGAACGGAGTGGCTGTGAGCGTGAAACATTACGCACTGAACAACCAAGAGAAGTGGCGCGGACACATCGACGTGCAACTCTCCGACCGCGCCTTGCACGAGATCTACCTGCCTGCCTTCAAAGCGGCTGTGCAACAAGGGGGTGCCTGGACAGTGATGGGTGCTTACAACAAGATTCGCGGTCAGCATGCCTGCCACAACGAACTGATCTTGCAGAAGATACTCAAGAACGACTGGAAGTTCGACGGGGTTGTGGTGACCGACTGGGGAGGCGCACACGACACACGCGAAGCCGCTCTCAACGGACTGGACATCGAGATGGGAACATACACCAACGGGCTGACCACGGAGTCGGCTTTCACGTACGACGCCTATTATCTGGCCAATCCGTATCTGAAAATGTTGAAAGATGGTGAAGTTCCTCTTAGCACCATAGACGATAAAGCATCCCGCATTCTCCGGTTGATCTTCCGCACAGCGATGAATCGGGAGAAACCTTACGGAGCTTTGACCAACGATGCGCATTATGCCGCTGCCCGGGAGATCGGCAACGAAGGAATCGTGCTATTGAAAAATGATCCGATCCGTAAAAAGGCGGCTCCTCTGCTGCCGATTGATGCAACGAAATACAACCGCATTCTGGTGGTAGGCGACAATGCCGTGCGCCTGTTGAATCAGGGCGGCGGGTCGTCCGAACTCAAAGTGAAGGACATGGTTTCGCCCTTAGACGGTATGCGTGAAGCGTACGGCGACAAAGTGAGCTATACGAAAGGCTATGCGGCCGGCAGACCGTTCTATGGACGAGCGGAAGCTATTCGGAAAGCGGTTATCGACTCGCTGCGCACAGAAGCGGTGAAGATGGCCAAAGAAGCGGATCTGGTTATTCTATTCGGTGGACTGAACAAGAACCACGGTCAGGATTGCGAAGCGAGCGACCGCCTGGAATACGGCCTTCCTTTCGGACAGGACGAGTTGATCGAAGGCATTCTGGGTGTTAATAAAAACATGGTACTGGTTTTACTAAGCGGCAATGCGGTTGAAATGCCTTGGGTCGGACAGGTTCCAGCCATTCTGCAAGGATGGTATCTGGGCAGTATGGGCGGACGTTCGTTGGCCGATGTACTGAGTGGCGAAGTGAATCCGAGCGGCAAGCTACCGTTCTCGTTCCCCGCTAAGCTGACCGACTGCGGTGCGCATGCATTCGACGCGTTGAGCTATCCGGGCGACAGCATCAAACAGGTTTATAAAGAAGATGTGTTGGTCGGTTATCGCTGGCACGACACCAAGAAGATCCCTGCCCTCTTCCCCTTCGGATACGGATTGAGCTATACGACTTTCGCCTACGGAAAGCCCTCGATATCTGCCCAAACAATGCGTGCTGACGGTACGGTTTCGGTTAGCGTTGCCGTGCGCAATACAGGCAACCGTGCCGGCAAAGAGGTTGTTCAGCTTTACGTGAGCGATGTGAAATGTAGCGTTCTCCGTCCGGCTAAGGAATTGAAACATTTCCAAAAGATTTCCCTGGCTCCGGGTGAAGAACAGACGGTTAGCTTCACGCTTACTCCCGAAGATCTGAAGTTTTACGATGATAAGGCGGCAACATGGGTAGCGGAACCGGGCGACTTTGAAGTGCTGATCGGTGCTTCTTCGGCCGACATCAAAGGAAAGGTTGGGTTTGAGTTGATCGACAAAGTGATTTCCGCTAAAGAATAATCCGTCTCTTTACAACTTGATCGAGTTATCGGTTTCACTTTTTGAGTCGAAACAAAGAAATAAACAGGGGCTATCCAAGAAGTCGGATAACCCCTGTTTAGTAACGTATTTTCAATATTAGAACTTCAAATATATGCATCTATTTCGGCAGCAATCACCGCCAAAGACATTTTTAAAATGCAAAAGCAAAAAAGGCACTATTCACTGATAAACAACACATTAACTCACTTTTGTTTTTATTTTAGAGACCATTTACTGACGCGACTGCCAACTGCCACCCTTTATGCCTATATTTCTGTGCATTTCTACCAAATGCAGGAAGCATTTGTTAAGATATAATGAAAGAAAACAGTCTGTTCTACCTTGCATCTTCGATGAAGTTTGTACCCATTCAAAGCAATATATACCCACCATTTCTTTCGACTCCTATTGGCAATACTCCAAACAAACCGAAGAAACAGCTAATCAGTTCGTGAAAATCAATAGCTATTTGATACTGAACATCAAGACCTCCCAAACAAATAGAATATCCGAAAACAATCCTTTTCCGGTATATATCTACCAGACCTACCGAAACATTCGGTAACAACTATCCCGAGAGTCGAAGATTGGAAAAACGAAGCAAAGATGCAAGAGACTGGAATCCTAGGTTCAGATACGCTTTTCTACAAACTCTCAACCTAAGAATATAGTTTACAACCAAGGCGTAAAAGATGTGTTTAAAGCAGGAATATTCGAAAGAAGTCCCCGACAACATTTCAAGAGCCAATTAAATCTAAAACACTATTAAACAACAACTTACTTATTTCAAATACGATAAATCACAAAAATATAGGCATAAAGGGTGGCAGTTGGCAGCTGGCAGTCATCCCGGCTCACTGAAAACGGTGCAAAAAGTGTACAAACCGACACCAATTATTCGGCAAATGAGAGATGGTTGGAGTACTAAGATCGACAAAAGCTAGTACTACATTGACCCAAAGCTAGTACTAGGTTCGACCCATGTTAGTACTAGGTTTACCCCAAGTTAGTACTAGGTTCACCCCAACCTAGTACTAGCTTTTAGCGTTCAAATACTGGAAAAGAAAAGCGCATCCGCTCCCTGCTGATATGTCGCTCGACAAATCTCCCGGAAGCCGGATGCGCCCATTACCTAATTGAAAACTGTATCTTATCTGATAAACGGATAAGCACCCTTAGTAGCCCCTCTCACTAAAGCATCCACAGCCGGTTGGTCGAATATTCGTAAATTCTTGCGGTCGAAGATACCAAACTGATCGGCCGTGTCTCCATTGCCCATGCCGCCATTGTCCCAATAGAACGGAACAGCACCGTTGTTCTTCGCCACGCGAGTTATATACTCCAAATAGTACGCCCGTGAGTTGATCATGTTCTCGTTAGTCATAGAATGACGGTTCGCACCATATTCGCCCAAGATGACGGGAATGCCTTTGTCTACGAAATTGCTCTTCAACGAAGCAAATTTAGCATCCGCATAACTTTCCTGTCCACCCCATGCCGTCACACCGAAGTTTTTATACGGTTCGCCCCAATAAGCGTTTGTCGTACTCCCGGCAAACTCCCAGGGATCATAATAGTGTACCTCAATCATCAGCCGATTGGGGAGTTGATCGGTCGGCATCTTCAGTTTGGCAGTCAGCTCGATGTTCGTATTGTACGCCTGCACAATCAGGTTCCGGTAAGCATTCCGCCCGCCTGTGGCGCGTACCGCATTAACAAACGTCTGGTTGAACGATTGCTGCACCGTGTGGTTCTCTTCCGTCACTAATTTATTATCGTAGATACCTTCAACGTGCACCTCATTGGTTCCGGCAAACAGCAGATGTTCGTCGTAATCACGGAAGAAAGCTGCAATCTGCGTCCACAGCGCATGCTGCTTCTCGTTCACCTCTTTCTGTTTGGCGTACGTTGGGTTCACCTCCAACCAACCACCATCGTAATGGATATTGAGGATGGCAACCATACCGTTGTTTACGCAATAGTCCACCACCGTTTTCACCCGGTTGAGCCAACTCGCCTTGATGGTATGACTCACATCATCCCACAGATAGCCGCTACTCCAATTACAAGGAATGCGTATGGCATCGAAACCGGCATCTTTGACCAGGTTGATTATCGCCTGTGTCGTGAGCGGATTGCCCCAAGCTGTTTCACCTCCTACGGCTTCGAGCGAGTTGCCGAGGTTCCAGCCGAGCTTGATCTTAGCGGCCAGTGCGGTTGCATCGCTCTCTACACCTGTACGATCGGGGGCAGGTACGGCAATCGGTTCTTGGTCGATGGTAACAGCTTCCTCCACATCATCCAACGTAAAGATGAGAGTCCCCGTACGTTTCACACCGGTATAATTGGCCTCCACGCTAAAGACTTCCGCTCGGCTACTGACCGCCCTTGTCTGGTCAGTAACCGAACGAGAAATCCACCCTTCACCAATTCGAACACTTGGTTCGCCTTTAGATTTTAATTCCACAGTAATAGTTCCACCTGCCGGTAACGCTGTATAGGAAGACTTCGCAGCCAGTAAAGTCAACGCCTGTGTCACCTTCACCGTTTTGGTAACGGTTCCCGATATGACAGTCAGCGTTGCCGCGCGTTGGTCGGGTGTCTGGTTCTCCGTCGCTGTGATGGTGACACGGAATGTCTTTCCACCCACTCCGGACACCTCCGAGGCCGTGCACCAATCCGTCACTCCGGTCAGACTCCAGTCCGTACCTCCCTGAATTAACAATACCTGACTGCCCCCACCTGCGGGAATGTTAAGTCGGTCGTGGAAAGCAGCAAATCCGTTTCTTGCTCCGAGTCATCGGAGCAAGAAATGAATATGATTGATAAGACTACTAAAAGTCTATGAATATAGCTCATACGTTCAGTTTATTTTTTCAGGAGTAAATACATATACCCACGGAGCTACGCTTTCCACTTCCGCTTTTCGGTAAACCGTCAGAAGCAGCGAGGTGGAAGAGATATGGATAATCTCCAAATCGCCCCAATCGTTACACATGTTCGTGGCTGAATACGGATGAAGCATCGGCACCGACATCCGGATTTTGTTATTGCTAAGATCCACTGTATAGGTACCTTGCAGCGTCACCACCTCTTCGGAAGTCACCCGGGCATTGGTCGTCATTGCAGGTATTTGCGTGGTGAGCTCGTAGGGTACTCCGCCCTCGCCATCGGCCTCGTATTTGAATCTGCGCTGATTGACAGTCACCTTACCGTCTTTGGTGAACTTCATCGTACCGTAGTTCATGTTCTCGGTCTTGCCATCGCTTATGAGTCCGGTTGTGTAATGAGTTCCTTTGCCCGGTGCCCAGTTACCTCCCCAACCATAACAAGCTGTCGGACCGACGAACGTTCCTTCGGTGGGATGAGCATACGATACCTTTCCATCCATATCGAGCATCCAGGCCTGCGTTGCCAACGTCTTCATTACTTTCTCTTCGGCAGTTTCGCCTCCACCCAATCCGATTGCTTTCGGATTCATGCGATAGGCGATATACTCTTTATCCGGATTGTCGGGATTCGGGATGCCGACCCACATATCGGACACAGCGCCCGTAGCGTCTTTGATGATCTGGAGAATGCGCAATGTATGCGTACTGCTCAGACGGAATGTCAGCCAATTCACAATGGTAACGGCGGGTATTTCGACATCGAATGTGTAGATACCTTTCTCGTCGAGCGTATAGTTAGTTTCCACAGCAGAACCGCCGGGGATGGTGAATGTAGCTTTCAGTGTCTTGCTATCGAGCGTCATGGCGAAGTCGCTGTATGTAGCCGGATTGGGTGTTCCGAGCCATTCGGGATAGTCGGCGGGACTATTCCACGTATTAAGCAGTTTACCGCTTTGCGAAGCCCAGTTCACGGGACTTTTGGTCGATAGGGTCCATTGAATGGTCGTAGACGTGATGGTCGTTTCATTTTCCGAAACATCCTCTTTCCAACCATCAGGCAGAGTAGGTTCGGTCGGTTCGGGTGCTTCCGGTTCGGGCACATAGCTATCCGCCCATTCCTTCGACACGAAGTTCCAGCTATACACACATTTCCCTTCACCGGAAAGCGCTTCGTCGCGGTAATTCCCAATCATCAACTGGTTCTCGGTCAAGACTAATACCTGAAATCCGTTACGGAAATCAACCGCCTTGCCATTGGTCCAGGCACCGTGCAGGAAGTCGACATCTACGGCAGAGATAGTATGCGCGGTGGTGTTCATATCGAACACGCCATTCAATACCGCTTCTACACCATCGGTGAAGCGATGTACAGTCAGGCCCGCCTTGCCTTTCAGAGAGAATATCATCGTAGAGTTCAGATCGTCGTCCGTGATACCGACATCGGCATTACCGGGTTCCCACCAAGTTTTATCCCGGGCATACCAGTTGTAAGGGGTGTTGGCTTCCGCCACCATATCCTTATACGTCGACGTGGGATCGAAGCAGGAATAGAAGCCTTGCTTCATGCCGTACTTACCCGTATCGGGCACCCATACCTTCTCATTGCCGACACCACCGGTCAACAGTTTCCACATCTCGTCCTGCACATAGTTCAGGTTGGTGGTGGTAATCTTGAGGATGTACGGATCGGCTTTCACATAACCGGCATCCGTCATTACTCCGTAGGTAAACTCATAATCGCCCGGGAAAGCGATGCGCAACGTATCTTTGGCACGCAGCGAACGTCCCTGTGGGGTAACCCACGCAACGGAAGCCCCTTTATTCAATGCTTCGAGGTAGACCGTATTCGGATCTTGCGCATCCTGCTTTACGGAGAATATCAGTTCGTCTTTCGAGATGCTTCCTCCTAACGAATAATCATCGGGCGAGCAAGCGGTTAGCCCTACGATAAAGCCTATCAGCAGGACTGCTATTGTATATAGATTCTTTTTCATTCTTCTTATTGTTTACTGGTTAACCATTACCAACCGGTGTTCTGCTTCAAAACACCGTTGCTGAGTGTTATTTGCGTATTAGGTATTTGCTGCAAGCCCTTCGTGGCTATAATCTTCGCAGCAGATAGCTTGACTACGTCGGCACTACCGGCTGTCAACGTAGTTGTACCGTTCTCTGCTGTCTCCAACGTGGTAGCTGCTTTCTGCACGCCCTGACGGAGTAAATCCCAGTAGCGCAGACCTTCAAACGCAAACTCCAAACGACGCTCCGCCAGAATATTGTCTTTCGACACTTGGATAACAGGAGCCGCGTTGGGGGCATACGCCCGGTTGCGCACCTTGTTGAAATATGCCTGTGCCTGCGGACTACCCAACTCGGCAGCCATCAACAGCACATCGGCATAACGGATGGCGAAATAGTCCTGAAACTGGCAGATCATGAAGCTGGTATTGGTGTTCGGACATACATATTCGGCGTAGCTCGATCCGTCGGGATTGCTAAGCGGAGTATATTTCTTATTCATATAGCCGGTGTATTCCTGCATCTCAGCGATGTGGTCTTTCAGCTTAAAGACCCCTGTACCGGGAAGTTCGGTTTCTACATTGATAATGGAGTTGACGCCACGCGGATCGGCTCCGAAGGCTGTAACCAGCTTCGGGTTGACTGTTGCAGCTCCCCATCCCTGACCATACGGATAACCGGCAGCACTACCGCGTACACCCAGCATGACCAACCATTTGTTGGTACCTACCTGATTATCCCAGTTGGCTGTGTTGTTGTACTTGATGGCAAACACGATTTCCGAATTGCCTTCGCCTGCATAGGTGTCGGGTATCAGGATAGGCTTCTCGCCGTCCTTGCCACTCTTATGGGAGGTAGACAACCAGAGGTTCTTATACTCACCTACCAGCTCGAATCCGCCATGCGCGATCACATCTTCGAGATAAGCCAAAGTTTGCTCTTTAGTCAGCTCGCCTTCGGTGAGCGGCAACGTACCCGTTTCGTAATATCCGGTATAGAATAGGAACACGCGGGCCAAGAGTGCCTTTGCCGACCAACTGGTGGCATGACCGTCATTGGTTGCAGCCCATTGGGCGGTCCACGCAACGCTGTTCATGTGGTCGGACGCCCATTTCAGATCATCTCCAATGGCACGGAACACTTCTTGCGGAGTAGCCTGCTTATCGTTGGTGTCGGTGGGTTCCAGTTTCAACGGAACATTACCCCACAACCGTACCATATCGAAATAGCAGTAGGCACGTAGGAAACGAACCTCTCCTTCAATACGCGTCCGGTCGGCATCGGTCAACTCGGTACCGGCCAGTTTACTCAGGAACTTATTCAAGCGGTAGATCGCTTCATAGTAATTGATCCACGTCTGGTTGAACTGATCATCGTTCCCGGGATCAGTGGCCTTATCTAAATTGTTGAGCATCTTGTAACTGCTTCCATCACCTTTACCGGTGCCTCCGAAACAGTTGTCCGACATGATCTCCGCAGCTGTGGGGAAGGCAATGCCATCGTCCAAAGTGTCCGGAAACCGTCATAGCATCCTACCAAGGCCCGTTCGGCATCTTTCGCATTCAAATAGAAACTATCTTCTGTCAAATCTGTGACTGGGTTTACATCCAGAAAGCTGTCTGAGCAAGCAAGCAATCCGCAGAATCCCATGGCAACAACTGCCCTCTTAACTATATTTCTTTTCATAACCGTATCAGAATTTAATGTTAACACCCATCAAGAAAGTTCGGGCACGCGGTACATACCCAGGTCGATACCCGAGCCGAAATCATTATCACCCCATCCTACTTCGGGGTCCATACCGTCGTATTTGGTGAAAGTGAAGGCATTCTGCACTTGTGCGTAAAGCCTCAGCTGACTGATGTATTTGCAACGGATCAGTTTCGAGAAATCGTACCCCAACGTGATGTTGGTGATGCGTAGGAAGTCGCCGTCCTGCATATAGAGATCGGAGAACTGCCAGTTGATGTTGGTTTCCGTCACACGCGGTATGCGGTTGGACGTTCCTTCACCGTGCCATCTGCTCAGAATAGCAGTGGTATAGTTCTGTTTGGCATCGGTCTGGTTGCGGTAAGATTGCACGATCTTATTGCCTATCACGCCATTCGCGTTGACCGAGAGGTCGAAGTTCTTATACGCCAGGTTGATATTGAAGCCGAATGTAAAATCGGGCGTGGGATGCCCCAAGTCGACTTTATCTTTCTCGTCGATCGTCCCGCTATGGTCTACATCGACATAGCGCACGTCGCCCGGCTTCACATCACTTTGCAGAATACCGTTACCGGCAGCTTTCCAAGCGGCTATTTCCTGTTCGTTCTGAAAGATTCCGGCTGTTTTATATCCCCAGAAGTAACCGATCGGATGTCCATTCTCCGCCCGGTAGAACTCAAGCGCGTTGTTGTAGAGGATGTTAGTCTTCCCGTGAATAATTCCGTCTTCGGTCGGGATGTTGCCTACCTCATTCTTATTGTAAGCCATATTAAACCCTACGCCATACGTAAAGTCGCGTACCTGATCATTCCAGTTCAGTGCCAACTCCACACCGGTATTTTTCACGTCACCTCCGTTAATGGTTTTGGTGGTGATACCCGACGTAGCCAGCACCGGAATAGATACCAACCAGTCTTTGGTTGTTTTCTTATACCAGTCGAAATTCACACCCAGGCGACTGTCGAAGAAGCGAGCGTCGAAACCGAAGTTCAGCTGTTCGGAGGTCTCCCATTTGATGTCCGGATTTGCCAGCGAACTGGGGTAATAGCCAATCTGGTTAGCTTCATTGCCCTCGGTTGTTCCAAAGTTATAGATCGCTCCCGAAGAGATCAGAGAGAGGTACCTGAAATCACCGATATTCTGATTACCTACCTGTCCCCAGCTGAGACGAAGTTTCAAGAAGTCGAGCCAGTTGTGTGTTTGCTGCATAAAGGCTTCGTTGCTGATCGTCCATCCGGCGGACACTGAAGGGAAGTATCCCCAACGGTTGCCTTTGGCGAACTTGGAAGATCCGTCGGCACGCAGTGTAGCGTTCAACATATAGGTTTCGCGATAGTTGTAGCCTATACGTCCGAAGTAAGAAGCGAGTGCGGTATCGACATCCGGACTACCTCCATACATAGAGTTGGTGGTCGTGGTATTCTCCGCATTGTCCAGCCAGGCGTACTTCCATCCCGGTGTACGAAGGTTGGTATTGTTCCCCCAGATTCTTGACCCCTGGTATTTACGTGCCGACTGGCCGAGCATGACATCGATCGAATGTTCCTGAATGTCGGTATGATAGCTCAGGATATTGTCGATGCTATACGCGTACCCTTTGCTCATGTTCTGTTTGGCTTCGGTCACATTGTGACTGTTGTCGGATACATGGAACTTGAAGATGGGTTTGTACTCCCGCCAATCGGTGGAGAAGAAGTCGAGTCCGAAGGTGGTCTTGAACTTCAATCCTTTCCAGATATTCACTTCGGCATAGATATCGGCAATCAACTTTTGGGTTGAGGTGCGGTTGATATTGTTCAGCATCATGGTTCCGTAGGGATTACCTTCCGTATTGTTCCACAAAGAGTTGGAGTTATCCCAATAGTTCCCTTTTTCATCGTACACAGGTACAAAGGGACTCATGCCATAAGCACCTCGTAAGCTGTTACCGTACTGGTTGCCGTCGGCTACTCCGTGACTATTTACAAACGAGAAGGTCAGGTGTTGCCCCACTTTCAGCACGTCCTTATATAATTTATGTTCCGTGTTAACCCGGAAGCCGTAACGCTCGTAGTCGGAAACATCCGAACCACCCACAATACCTTCTTGACCTGTATACGACAGAGAAAGCGAATAGATCGAGGTTTCTGTTCCACCCTGCACACCCAACGCATAGTTTTGCGTCACGGCGTCGTTGACCAGCATCTGATCGATCCAGTTGGTATCTACACTGCCCAGATTGAACGATTCCCAGTCGAAAACGCTCTTCTTCTCATTCAGAGCTTGTTCGTCCATAATGAGTCTGTACTCTTTGGCATTCAATGTCCGTATCTTATGGGAGGCCTGCTGCACACCGTAGTAGGCATCGAAAGAGACTTGCGCCTTACCAACCTTACCGGTCTTCGTGGTAATCAGTACAACGCCATTGGCTGCCTGAGCACCGTAAATAGCGGCTGAGGCTGCATCTTTCAACACGTCGATACTCTCGATATCGGCATTATTGAGGTATTGAATGTCGCCCGTCTGAATACCGTCTACAATATAAAGAGGTGAAGCGTTGTTCACAGTACCCAACCCACGGACGGTAACCTTCAATCCCTTACCCGGTTGCCCGGAGGTAGTGGTTATGTTAACGCCCGGTGTTTGTCCTTGCAGAGCTTGCATCGCACTGGTGGTATTCATCTTCGCCAGCTGATCGCCTTTCACTTGCACGGTAGCGCCCGTATTCAGTTTCTTCTTCTGCACGCCGTAACCCACTACAACGACCTCATCCAACGACTGGGCGTCTTCTGACAAGGTGACATTCAATGTGGATTGTCCGGTGTACCTAACTTCCTTGGTTACATATCCTATATAGGAGAATACGAGGGTCGCATCACCGGAAACGTTCAGCGTATACCGCCCGTCGAAATCGGTGATGGTTCCGTTGGTAGTTCCTCTGACCTTAATGCTAACTCCCACCAACGGTTCATTGTCGGCGGCAGAGGTCACAAGGCTGATAGCGATTTACTTTGAGAAGGGTTTGCCCGAAGATTGATTGCCGGCAGGATTAGGAGGATAGCCAGCACAATACTGCATAAATGCGCCGAAGCACATTTGTCAAAAAAATGTTTTCTCATGGTACATTGTTTAATGGTTATTTTTCTACGCTTCAAGCAGACAAAGCAAAATCTGTTTGGAGCTAAAACAAAAGTAGAAGATTCTTTCCAAAAGAATGTACCGGTATTGTTAAGGCTGATATAATGATTGGTTAACCGGAGTTGTTAAATGTTGCCGCAAAGGGTATCAAATGTTATAGAGCAACATACAGGTCCCTAGCAACCGTACAAAAAAAACCACAGATACCGAAGAGAACACTGAATAAAAGGGTCAAAAAATATCCGCTATACGCTCTTCAAAAGAGGATACAACGGATATTGAAGTGAGAGGAAAATTATTTAAAAACGCTTACCGCTTCTTGATAGGTACGTAAGCCACATCATCGAGTACATTCTTGTAAGCCGGACGAATGATACGCTTGCCTTCGAAGTTGAGTTCTTCATTGCGATGCGCACACCAGCCTACGATACGTGCCATAGCGAACAACGGGGTGTAGATTTCCTGTGGCAGGCCGATCAACTCGTATACAAAGCCGGAATAGAAATCAACATTACTGGACACTGTTTTACCGTTGTTCTTCACGCGGCCGAATATCTCGATCGCACGTTCTTCGAGCAGTTCGAGGAAGGCGAACTCAAGTTCTTTCCCTTTTTCACGGGCAAGATCGCGCGCCAACTCTTTAAGCAGAAGTGCACGCGGATCGGAAATGGTGTAAACCGCATGTCCGATACCGTAGATCAGTCCGCTTTTATCGTAGACTTCTTTGTTCAGCATACGGGTGAAATAGGTGTCTATCTCCTCAACGCTGTTCCAGTCTTTGATGTTTTCCTGCAAGTGGTGATACATATCGACCACCTGTATATTGGCTCCTCCGTGAAGCGGCCCTTTCAACGATCCGATGCCGGCGGCAATAGCCGAATAAGTATCGGTGCGGCTGGAAGATACCACGCGAACGGTAAAGGTGGAGTTATTACCTCCGCCATGTTCTGCCTGAAGCACAAGCAGCATATCGAGCGTACGGGCATCGAGCTTGGTGAAATCTTTCTTCAACATATAGAGGAAGTTCTCGGCGATGGAGAGGTTCTCGTTCGGATGACGTATATGCAAGGAACGTCCGTGGGTAGCGTGGCGCAACATATTGTACGCATAGGCAATGATGGTGGGGAACTTGGAGATCAACTCAACGCTCTGACGCATCAGGATATCACTGGTGGTACTTTCGGCATCCGGGTCGAAGCGGTACATCTCGAGGACGCTACGGGCCAGGATGTTCATGATGTTGTTGCCTTCCAACTCGATGATATTCATCTTCGTCTTCTGCTCCAACGGCATATTGTCGTTAATCAGTTCGCCAAACGAGCTGAGTTCTTCTTTATTGGGTAAATGCCCGGAGAGAAGCAGATAGGCCACTTCTTCAAAACCGAAGCGTTTCTCTTTCATCATATTATGGGCGATATCTTCCACATCGTAGCCTCGATAGAATAACTTGCCGGGAATGGGTTTCAAGCCACCACCGGGTACACGTTCGTAACCAACCACATTGCCAACCTTAGTCAATCCAACCAGAACTCCCGTCCCATCTTCATTACGCAGCCCACGTTTTACATCGAACTTTGTGAACAACTCATTGTCAATCCGGGTAGCTTTCTTCATCTCCTCGGAGAGTTTATAAATCACATATTCCTTTTTCATCTTCGTATTCATTTATTTGTTTACACTCTCTATTTTTTCTGCTATTTCATCGGCAAAGGCTGTCGTGGACAAGGTTACTCCACCGGGCATGAAACGAGCCAGGTCTGCAGTAGCCCGACCGTTCATAAAGTTCTCTTCCAACGCTTTCTCTACCAGAACAGCGGCCTTGTCCCAACCCAGATACTGCAACATCATCACGGCTGAGAGAATGATGGAACAGGGATTGACTACGTTTTTACCGGCAATATTGGGCGCGGTACCGTGGGTGGCTTCAAAGATGGCATGCCCCGTACGGTAATTGATATTCGCTCCGGGAGCGATACCGATACCACCGACCATGGCTGCCAACTGGTCGGACACATAATCTCCATTCAGGTTCAAAGTAGCTATGACGGAATATTCTTCGGGCGTAAGCAAGGTGTTTTGCAAGAAGGCATCGGCTATGCAGTCTTTGATGACCAGACTGCCGTCGGCCAGGGCATCGGCAAACTCGCGTTGCGCCAATTCGTATCCCCACTTCTTGAAACCGCCTTCGGTAAATTTCATGATATTTCCCTTATGCACCAAAGTAACGGAGGGAAGATGGTTGTCGATCGCATACTGACAGGCGGCACGTACCAGTCTCTCAGTCCCTTCGCGGGATACCGCTTCACGCCAAAAGAGGAGGTCTCCGGGAAACGGACTTTGGTAACGCCCATCTCGTCGCGCAGGAATCGATAGAACTTCTCAGCTTCGGGGGTTCCCGCTTCCCATTCGATACCGGCATAGATGTCTTCAGTATTCTCACGGAAGATGCACATATTCACTTTCTCCGGTTCATTCAGCGGCGTATGAATACCGGTGTACCAACGTACGGGACGAAGGCATACATACAGATCGAGTGTCTGCCGCAAGGCTACGTTGAGCGATCGGATTCCTCCACCTACCGGCGTGGTAAGCGGTCCTTTGATACCGATCAGGTATTCGTTGAAGACATCCATCGTTTCGTCCGGCAACCACGAACCGGTAGCTTGAAAAGCTCGTTCGCCGGCAAGGACCTCTTTCCATTCAATCCGGCGTTTACCGGCATAGGCTTTTTGAACAGCGGCATTAACAACTTGTTGCATAGCAGGAGTCACTTCACTCCCTACCCCATCGCCCGTAATATAGGGAATGGTTGGATAATCCGGTACTCGAAGCGTACCGTCGGCTTGCATGCTTATTTTACTCATCTATCATCTGGCATTAAGGGCAGAGCCGGCACGGAACCAGGCAATCTGCTGTTCGTTATAAGTATGTTGTGTTTCAAAACTCTCTTTCGTTCCGTCTTCATGGTGAAGGGTAACGGTCAGGTTACGTCCGGGGGCAAACTCTTTCAGCCCGGTAACGGACAAGCGGTCGTGTTCCCGTACTTTGTCATAGTCGGCTTTATCGACAAAGGTAAGGGCAAGCATGCCTTGTTTCTTGAGGTTTGTTTCGTGAATACGGGCAAAACTCTTAGCCAGTATCACACGTACATTAAGGAAACGAGGCTCCATGGCGGCATGCTCCCGGCTGGAACCTTCACCGTAGTTCTCTTCGGCTACAACGATGGAAGAGATCCCTTCGGATTTATACGCCTTGGCTGTGCCGGAAACGGTGTCGTACGCATTCGTCAAACGACTCCATACGCTATTCGTCTCACCGTTGAACGCGTTTACCGCTCCCATAAGCATATTGTCGGAAATGTTTTCCAGATGTCCCCGGAAACGCAACCACGGGCCTGCCATAGAGATGTGGTCGGTGGTGCATTTGCCTTGTGCCTTAATCAACAAAGGCATATCGAGCAGGTCACTTCCTTCCCATGCGGGAAAAGGTGTGAGCAATTGCAAACGCTGGGACGCGGGATTCACTTCGACTGCCGTTCCGGAGCCGGTGGGAGCCATGTATCCGCCATCTCCGGAGGTAAAACCGTGCAACGGCAACTCGTCGCCTACCGGTTCGGCCAATTTTACTTTCTCTCCATCGTGATTCATCAACCGATCTTTCAGCGGATTGAAACAGAGGTCACCGGCAATGGTAAGAGCCATAGTCAACTCCGGCGAAGCAACGAACGCATAGGTGTTCGGGTTGCCGTCGGCTCGCTTGGCAAAGTTACGGTTGAACGAGGTAACGATGGAATTCTTACGGGTGGGGTCGTCGGTATGACGCTTCCACTGTCCGATGCAGGGTCCGCAGGCATTCGCCATAATCACGGCTCCGATCTCTTGGAACTCATCCATCATGCCGTCTCTCTCCGCAGTGGCCCGGATCTGTTCGGAACCGGGATTGATAATCAGCGGGGAAGCGACAGACAATTTCTTTTCGGCTACCTGACGCGCCAACGAAGCGGCACGGCTTAAGTCCTGATAAGAAGAGTTGGTACACGAACCAATCAGTCCGACTTCCATCTTCCGCGGATAACCATTCCGCAACACCTTTTCGGCAAACTCGGAAATAGCGTTGCCGCATCCGGTGTAAAAGGTCCGTTTATATAGGGTTCTAACTCAGTTAGATTGATCTCGATAATGCGATCGTAGTATTTTTCAGGTTCACTAATCACAGCCTCATCGGCACGCAAGTCAGCAACAACCGATTCCGCCAACTCGACGATCCGTTTTCTTCCGGTGGCTTGCAGATATACAGCCATACGCTCATCGTAAGGAAAGAGCGAGGTGGTAGCACCTACTTCAGCACCCATGTTACAAATGGTAGCTTTACCCGTTGCCGACAGTGAGGAGGTTCCGGTGCCGAAATACTCGATAATGGCATTTGTACCGCCTTTCACAGTCAGGATGCCTGCCAACTTGAGGATCACGTCTTTCGGTGAGGCCCATCCGTTGAGTGTACCGGTCAACTTTACACCAATAATCTTGGGCATCTTCAGTTCCCATTCCATACCTGTCATCACATCCACGGCATCGGCTCCGCCTACTCCAATGGCTACCATACCCAATCCACCGGCATTGGGCGTGTGAGAATCGGTTCCCACCATCATACCGCCGGGAAAGGCGTAATTCTCGAGCACTACCTGATGAATAATCCCCGCTCCCGGTTTCCAGAAACCGATTCCGTAACGGGAAGAGACATCACGCAAAAAGTCGTAGACCTCTTCATTGGTCCGGGTAGCAGTAGCAATATCTTCCTGCGCCCCTTTATACGCCTGAATGAGATGGTCGCAATGTACCGTCGAAGGGACGGCTGCCTGTTCTTGTCCCGCATTCATAAATTGGAGCAACGCCATCTGGGCAGTTGCGTCCTGCATAGCCACACGGTCGGGACGGAAATTAACATAGTCTTCGCCACGCTTATAATTTTTCAAACCGCTCACGTCATACAGATGAGCATACAGAATCTTTTCGGCCAACGTTAAAGGACGTTTCAAAACGGCCCGCACGTGTTCTATCTTTCCCTTGTAAGTTGAATAGAAGGCCTCCAACATTTTCTCGTCATACATCATATTGCTGTCTTTTTTAATGTCTATCTATAAAAAGAACGAACAATAAGCCGGTTATGTTTAACAAAATGTAATATTTTTCCGCTTCAGGGCGAAGAATTATTACCTTTGAGCCCGTTATGAATAATGATTCAAAAAGCCCGATAGCCGACCTTCAACGACAACAGCTTCTGCTCCGGATGGAGTATGAGTATGAGAAGGAGGAGTTCCAACGACAAACCGAAACCATGGGAGTGGCCCGTAAAGTAAAACGTGGCCTCTGCTGGTATCCCGCCTACCCGGGAAAGAGTTACTATAACTCACTGAACCAATTGGTGATAGAGATCCTACGGAATGAGGACAAGGAGATCGAACACGCTTTTGAATTCGGGCGTCCGGTCTGCTTCTTCCGACAATCGTTCGACGGGAAAGTGACCTATATGAACTTCACCGCCGCAGTCAGCTATGCCGATGAAGAGCGGATGGTGGTGGTACTACCCGGTGCAAGCGCTTTGGCTGACATACAGGCCGAAGAGCAACTGGGCGTGCAGCTTTACTTTGACGAAACGTCTTACCGCGCCATGTTCGATGCGTTGGAAGAGGTGCTCGCTGCCAAAGGGAATCGCCTGGCGGAACTCCGGGAAATCTTACTGGGAACAGCCAAGCCCGGTTTCCGTGAACTTCATCCGGTACGCTTTCCGTGGTTGAACAGTACCCAGGAAACAGCCGTCAACAAGGTATTATGTGCCCGGGACGTAGCCATCGTGCACGGTCCTCCGGGAACGGGAAAGACTACTACGCTGGTAGAGGCTATTTATGAAACGCTTCACCGCGAACCGCAAGTGCTTGTCTGCGCACAAAGCAACACGGCCGTGGATTGGATTAGCGAGAAGTTGGTCGACCGTGGTGTACCCGTACTCCGCATCGGCAACCCTTCCCGAGTGAATGATAAGATGTTGTCGTTCACCTACGAGAGACGTTTCGAGAATCATCCCGCTTATCCCGAACTTTGGGGAATCCGCAAGTCAATCCGGGAACTGAACGGTCAGCTGCGCCGGAAGAACTACTCCGAACGGGAGAGTTTGCGCAACCGCATGAGCCGGCTACGCGATCGGGCCACCGAGTTGGAGATTCTGATCAATGCCGATCTATTCGACGGAGCCGCGTGATAGCTTCCACACTGGTAAGCAGCAGTCACCGGCTACTCAATGGCCGCCGCTTCCCTACCCTGTTTATCGACGAAGCTGCACAAGCACTCGAAGCTGCTTGCTGGATAGCCATCCGCAAAGCCGACCGGGTTGTGCTGGCGGGCGACCACTGTCAACTACCTCCTACGATCAAATGTATCGAAGCAATCCGGGGAGGGTTGGACCACACACTGATGGAAAAAGTTGTCGACCGGAAGCCCGATGCCGTTTCTCTGTTGAAGATGCAATACCGGATGCACGAAGAGATCATGCGCTTCTCCTCCGAGTGGTTCTATCACGGGGAGTTAGAAGCTGCGCCCGAAATCCGTCACCGGGGAATACTCGACTTCGACGATCCCATGAGTTGGATAGATACGTCGGAACTGGATTATCACGAAGAGTTCGTTGGCGAAAGTTTCGGACGTATCAACAAGCAAGAAGCAAACCTGTTGCTGGAAAAACTGGAAGCTTACATCTTGCATATCGGCAAACAGCGCATCTTGGATGAACGCATCGACTTCGGACTGATTTCTCCCTACAAAGCTCAGGTACAATACCTACGTGGCAAGATAAAGGGAAACAGTTTCTTCCGGCCTTTCCGTAGCCTTATCACCGTGAACACAGTCGACGGTTTCCAAGGACAAGAACGGGACGTGATTTTTATCAGTCTGGTACGTGCTAACGAAAGCGGACAAATCGGATTCCTCAACGATCTGCGAAGAATGAATGTAGCCATCACACGTGCCCGGATGAAACTGGTTATCCTGGGAGAGGCTACGACTTTAGCCAAACATCCCTTCTACCGGAAGCTGCTGGAGTTTATCAACCGGTAATAAGAACTCACGCGGGCATCCGCTGATAAAGCCCGCTCGCGATATTTAGTACAACAAGCTTAGGGTCCTTCCTCACTTTAGGTGCAAATTAGCTTTCGTTTAGCCCAATAGTTACCGGATATTTAGATGGTTTTAGCATCCAAATGGTTCTGGAATCACTTGAATTCGGTTTAATATGGCCAACTTTTCAAGTATTAATAGCTTGGGCTTTAGCTATTAATACTCTATTCATCAGGTATTAACAGTTTAAAACTCAAGTAACCTGAATCAAGAACTTCGGTTACGCAGCCCAAGTACTCAGGTTGCCCCAACCTACTACGCGGTTTACCTCACTCAAATGCTCAGTTTACTTAAAACGAATACTCAATCCTACGGAATTACCGCTTTGAAGAAATACAAGTTTTCTTCAAAGCCAAGAGGGGCTAATGATTAGGATAGCACCAAATTCTTGTATTTTCTACTCAAGGATGAGCAAACCTTCAATCCACCAACTAACTCATCAGGTTCGCTCAGGGTATCTCTGAAGCAATATCATCGATCCAAATAGATAGTTGAGTTAAAAAGTGCAAACAATTTACGTCAACCGGCATTTTAAACTTGTATATTTTAGTCAACTTCCGTAATATTTAATTAATTAAATCAAGTTTAAATCCTCACTAAAGTTAAAATAGATAAAATATCGTTTGCATTTTAATCCATTTCTTACACTTATTTGTCTTAGCACTTGTACATTCTAAAGACATATAAATAAAAGGGACAGTATATACAAGTAATTTATTCAAATAATGGTTAAATCTAAAGGTTTTTTTATTATCGTGGCTTTGTTATGCATTGCTAACTCAGCTAGGTCTCAGGATGTTGCTCTGAAATCAAACGTGATAGCCGACGCAACTACAACTCTAAATCTAGCAGCAGAGATCGGGCTTTCCCCAAAAAGGACGTTGGATCTCTATGTGAACTACAATCCTTGGAATTTTGGGGATAATAAGTCTTTCAAACTTCTAATGGTGCAACCGGAATACCGCTTTTGGTTCTGCGAACGCTTCAGTGGTTCCTTCGTGGGTATACATGCTCATGCCGGCGTTTTCAACGTGGGAGGTGTTGACATGCCCTTTGGGATGTGGACCAAGCTGAAGGACAACCGCTACGAAGGCGAGTTTATCGGAGCCGGTATCTCCTATGGATACCAATGGGTGCTAGGCAAACATTGGAATTTGGAAGCCAACATCGGTGCCGGATATGCGCTCATTCACTACGACAAGTACCAGTGTAAAGACTGCGGCAAACGACTTAAAAAAGACCAGACTAAAAACTACTTCGGTCCGACCAAAGCTGCGCTCAGTCTCGTCTATTTATTCTAAAATCCAATCAAGTAAATGAAAAATCTACTCCTACTTTGTACCCTTTTGCTATGTAATTATGCAAATGGGCAGAATCTCTCCATAGAAGAAGCTCGAACGGAGAATATTGACGTCCGAATATCCGATAAGAAGACCTTAGACGTGAATATGGATCTGGTATTGCCGAAAGACTTGAAAATCAGTTCGAACCGTATGCTGATCATCACGCCCGTTGTACGAAACGGCAGTCAGGAAGCACTGTTGACACCCGTGTACATATACGGACGGAAACGCGAAATCATTTCCAAAAGAAAGAACCGTTTGCCGATAGCAGGTAGTCAGGTACTACGTCGCAAGAACCACAAGGAACAAGTGATCAACTACCAAGGCTCAGTGCCCTATGAAGCTTGGATGAAAGGCGGAAACGTCCTACTGGAACAAGAACTATGCGCATGCGGCAACAATCAGGAAGAAACGACAACCAACCAGTTGACCGGTATTCCGAAGCTATACGAAATACCTGAAATTCAATACTGTACCCCGGTTAATGAAACGGTAAAACGTCGTGTATTCAAAGGAACAGCCTACATTGACTTCCCGGTAAACAAGACCGTGATTTACCCCGACTACCGCAAGAATCCGGTAGAATTGGCACGGATAGACAGTACCTGCAAGGGTTTAAGAACAGAGATGTACGGTCGATAAGCATTCACGGATATGCTTCACCCGAGAGTCCGTATACGCACAATGCTTTCTTAGCGAAAGAGCGTACACAAGCACTCAAGAAATACATCATCGATAAATTCGGCATGGCCGACTCGTTGTTTACCACTGGTTATACACCGGAAGATTGGGAGGGCCTTGTCCGCTTTGCCAGAGAATCGGACTTGAAAGACAGAGACCGCATTCTCGAAATCGCTCATCAAGACATCCACCCGGACAACAAAGAGCAGTTGCTCAAACGCTTGGGCGAAACCTACCTATACATCAGCCAGCACTGGTTCCCGGCACTCCGCCATTCGGACTATGAAATCGAATACGTTCTTCCGAACTTCACCCCGGCACAGGCGCGCATCATGGCTAAACAAGATCCGTCTCAACTGAGTCTTTTCGAGATGTACAACGCAGCCCAGCTCTGTGAAAAGGGTTCTGCCGAGTATAACGAAATCATGGAAGCCGCCGTACGTGTGTTCCCCGATAGTCCCGAAGCTAACCTGAACGCGGCCGCCATGGAGCTGGAACGCGGCAACCTGGAAGCAGCGAAGAAATACCTGAAGAAAGCGGATATGAGTTCACCGGCTGCTCAAAGTAATATGAAACGCATCACCTTATTGGAGGAGGAACAGAAATGATAAAATCAATCTATAAGATTTCATGGGCAGTCTTGCCTCTGCTACTAAACTCTTGTATCAAAAAGGATTACGATACGGAGAACTGTTACGGGCAATACACCATAACGCCTATCACCCCGGTGGAACTGGGATTGGGCGATCACGTGGAGTTGAAGAACACCCAGACCACCATCATCTTCCCGAATGGCAGCGCCCAGCCGGTAGAGATAGGTAGTGACAAGGTGCTCGAATTGTATAAAGGCACCCATACAGTGATCCCTGTAAAGGGGGCTGACGATAAGGTTACCGTTGACCGCACCGTAGTAAGTGTAGCCACCGATACCGACGGTACGGTACTCGATCCGAGCGACTTTGTAGGAGGTTACCGCAACATTGATATTCCGGCAACCGTTCCCGATTGGCAAATAATCAACTACGACGTACCGACCTTGGTACAGACGCGTGTCTTGATTCTCAAAGTGAAGTTCGTAGGGAACAACACTTCGTTTATCAATTCATTCTCAGGTATAATCAAGGGAGTCACACTTTCGCGTGACTTGAACAAAGCGTTCGCCAACAATGGTCCGAAAGAGCACCCCGCTCTATCTACCGGATCGGTCAACTACCCGCTCAATTCGACAGACGACAAAGGCTTTCAGACGAATGGACGCCGCCTGTTGGGTGTGGACGGAAACGTATCGCAGATACTCGACCTAACCCTCAACTATAACGGAGGGCTTAGCAAACCATACACCTTCGACCTGACTCAAGAATTGGATGGTTTCCATACCAAGGAGGTTACTTCTCCCTGGGTTATCGAGCTTGTCATCCAGTTGGGAGCCGACTTCCAAGTTACGATAGAAGATTGGAAGTCCGGTCCTGAGATATGGATGGACGCCCATTAACAAAGAGAATGAACCTTATTAATTTTTAGAAAATCTTATAATTACAATAGCGTATGAAATCAGTTATTCATAAATCAATCCTAGGCTGTTCTGTACTGACCATTTTGGCTACAGCTTGCAACTCGGATGAGCAACTTTCAGCCATAACGGATCAAACCCCTGCCAACATTTCAGCAGGAGTCGGTTCGTCTGAGAAAAGCGGCGTTACTCGCGCCACAGATGCTGTTTGGGCAGCTAATGACCACATCGGAATTACCATGTTAGAGTATCCCCTACCCGCACAGAGAAGCGGACAACCACCTGTGGGTGTTGTGCAGGGTTACAGCAACCAAGACTACCTGACATCGCTCGGCGACGGACGGTTCATGCCAAGTTCGGTAGATAAGATCATGTATTTTCCGGTCAACGGAAGCCAAGTTACTTTCAAAGCATACTATCCGTACACCAGCTCACTGCCTGCCAATTTCGTGAAAGCAGTCGATGTGGTAAGCCAGACCGATTTGGCATCTATCGACTTGATGACAGCGGTGCATACCAACAATAGCAATTCGAAAGATCAGCCGAATGTGGATCTGAAGTTCTACCACCGCCTATCAAAGGTGATTGTAAACTTAGATGCAGACGCGCCTATCGACCTGACGGGTTGTAAACTCGTTCTGAAAGGGATGAAGACCCAAGCCGACTACGACCTGATGGGCGAAAAGCTGTCGGTCAAAGACGACTCCAATGCCGATATCCAAATCCCGTTGAAGAACAACAGCGGACAAGGTATCTTGCTGCCTCGCGCGGTTGGTGAAGGAGTTACTTTCGCGGTTACAACAGCTGCCGGAGGTACCTACACAGCGACGATGGCTAGCGATCTCGAATTGAAAAGCGGCTATAAATACACGTTCAACGTGAAGCTGAGAACTACTCCGGCGGTGATTACAGCTACAATCGAACCATGGAGCGAAGGCACTACGAAGTCGATGGAAGTGGTACGTTTGGTAACCGATCTGGGTACGAACGCCGATTTTAAAGATAACGAACAACTGAAACTTTACCTGAAAGAGACTCAAACGTCAACAGGTACCGCCGTAGCCAATCCGGAATTTGCATTGGCCGGTAACTTTACCTATAACGAAACAGCCGATCTATGGACTCCACTCGCCCCGCTTTATTGGGAAAACATCTATGGAGATCCGGTGGACTTCCGCGCTACTTCTGTGTTGGCTGCCAAACTAAACAGTACACAGATGGATGATATTTTGGTTTCGGACGATGTAGCCGTAGGCCAATACAAAGGGGTAAACCTATTGATGAAGCATGTTGGTTCCAAACTGACTGTCGAACTAAAATCGACTGACGGAACATTTACAGCAGCCGACCTGAAAGGGGCAGCGGTTACTTTGCCGAACTACCTGAACAGCGGTACATTGAACGAAACAACAGGTACATTCGTAGTAGGTACAGGCACGGGAACGATCACTCCGGAAAACGGGGTTGCCATATTCCCTCCGCAAACCATTGCCAAAGGAAACCTACTTGCAAAAGTAGTTATCAACGGCCGTACGTATGAAGTGAAAGAAGACGCTTCCGACTTTATCTACCAAGCGGGAACAGCTTACAAATTGATTCTGGACGTGAAGAAAGCCAATGTTTTAATCAGCACCAAGGTGGTTGACTGGGTAGAACAAGACGCGATCAACAAGACGGTACAAATCGGTAAAGCAACCCTCGCAACTAATGAAGGCGACTTGAAGAATGGCGACCAACTCTTCCTGTACACAAGCAGCGCAGCGGTTCCGGGCCACTTCACCTACAACTCAACAGCCAACGACTGGCAATACAGCGATTCATCCGCTCCTCTCTATTGGGAGAACATCGATAATACCGGTTTGCTGTATGCTTCGATCACACGTCCGGAAATAAACGCTACTCCGGCTAACAATCAATCGAAAGATTATATCACAGCTACTCCGCTGGTAAACGATGGCGGTAAAACCAATACGGCTCTCAACCTGAACATGGCACACCGTGTTGCTCAGGTAAGAATCAAACTGACATCGAGCACCTACACAGCGGCTCAATTGAAAGCAGCTAAGATCACCCTTCCGGGCTATCAAATCGGTGGAACGATGAATCAGGTGTATATACACCGGGAACTCAGGTAGGTACAATCACACTGGATTCTCCGAACAATACCGACATCGTTACTTCGGCTTACTTGCAACCACAGACGGTTACTACCGGATCGAATATCGTTGTTATCGACTTCCCACTCGTAGGCAATCGTCAGTATAAGCTTACGCATGACGCGAATATCGTATACAAAGCCGGAGAGATCACCAACCTGATTATCGACATCAAGGCATCCGACCTGAAAGTATCTGTTAGCGTAACCGATTGGACAAGCCAGATGCACAACCTCTTCCTTTCATTTGCAGAGGCAGCCGCATCAGCTAGTGGTTTTGAGAACGGTGACCAGATTAAATTCTACAAAGTATCGGGTAGCAATGTGACAAGTGCACAGACTATTTATACCTACAACAACAATGCTATCACTTCGACTTCTCCTTGGTTCAGAGATGATTTCCAAACAGGTGAGAAGCTAACCGGCGTATTCTCCGCAGATCTGCCTACGGTTGCTTCGGGTGCTAGTACTTTCCCATGGGTTTGCAAGAGCACCGGGGTTACCAATGCACATAAAGACGATATTATAATCGCTGCTCCTTCGGGCACTAACGGAGTTATTAACGCCGGTAGCGCGAATGTATCACTGAACTTCCAACACGTATTGAGCAAGGTAACGATTAACCTATTCAACGGTGCAGGATTTACCGCTTCCGATTTGGTTCCGAGTGTTATTAAACTGACTAACTTCAAGCTATCGGGTACCGTGAATGTAGTGGCCGGCACGGCAACTCCTACCGGCACAGCAACCGCTTCCTTCTCTCCGACATCGATTACTCCGAACACAGTTGAGGGTAAGGGTACGGCCGTTGCTAGCTATCAAGCATTGGTTATGCCTCAGGTTATCGGAACAGTCGGTGGCAGCAAGACCGCAATTGCTACTATAACGCTGAACGGACAGACTTACAATGCCGAGATTGAGAGCTACAACTTCAAGGCAGGTGAGAACCATGTATTCAACATCACATTAGCAAAGACGGAGTTACAAATCAGTGCAACCGTAGCCCCATGGCTTAATGGAACGGGTGGAAGTATCATCATACAATAATCCGAAAAGCTCAAGATAATGAAGAAATATATTTATCATACTACAGTGATGGGAATATTCGGACTATTGGCTTTGTCCGGCTGCAACAATGAAGTTGCAGCACCGGACACGGAGCTAGTTCCTATATCCTTCAACACCAATCTTCCGACAGCTGCGGTCGCAAGCATGACACGTGCCACCACGTTCACCAACGGTGACAAGGTGGGTATCGTAGCCGCCAATGTTGCGACCGAATCACCGTTACCCGCCGCATCAGGATGGCTAACAAGCAACTTATACCTGAATCATGAAGTGGGTACAATCGGTAACGCTACTTGGGAACATGGATATTTGGAATACCCCATCTCGTTAAGTTCGGTCAAGTATTGGCCTTTCGAACCTAACAAATACCTGGGTTTCGTGGCATACAGCCCCATACCGAGCGTTGAATCCCGGATCACTCGTCCGACAAGTGATATGAACCTGACTGTACAGAATGGTACTGCAGGTAGCTTCTTCCCCGATTTGCTATACACCAACGTGGTGGGCAACTATAATAAATCAAGGGTTTCGGTTCTACTCGACTTCAAACATGCCATGGCTAAATTGGTGGTAAGAGTGATCGCAGTAGATCAGGACGGTAATGTGCTCTCTAGCGGACATCCGGTGAATCAGTTACGAATCACGTCGTTGATTGTTAACACGAAAGTTACACAGGGTAGTTTCAACCTGGTTTCTTCGCAGTGGACACTGGCCAACCCGGCAGGTGGAGCGGCCTCGCAAACAGCCTATACGCTGGTATCGCCAACGGGAACTCCGGCAACGATACCATACGATAACTCCACAACTTCAACCAGTTATCTATTGCCACAAACCGCCGGTGTGAATACGGTAGCCTTGAGCAGTCTGGTCTTCAAAGTGAAAGACACAAGCATCGATACTGAGGTGGGTGGAGAATACACTTTAGACCAGTTCAAGCAGCTCGACGAGACGCCTGTTACTCTTGAGATGGGTAAAACCACCGTTCTATTGGTCAAGCTGCAATACACAGCTATTCCGCCTATCACGCCAACGATCAAGATCGAAGGACAATTGGTTGAATGGGACTACAAGGGAACGAGTACGGTAGTAATTGAATAACAAAGTAAAGTGAATAAAGACATGTGTAAACAACTATATAAAGGTGTACTACCTGCCTGCTACTCACTCTCCTCGCCGCTTGTTCCAACGAGCAGTTGGAGGATGACAATCTCACGCAGGGAAACACTCCTGTAGAACTCTCAGGAGTCCTGACACGCGCCACAGGTGACGGGCAGCTGATTAATACCGGTAACCCTTTAGCCGACTATCAGACTCAGAATGTAAAGTTCTTCCTCTCTGCACGTACGGCCGCATCAGACAAAACATACTTCTCCAACATGGCCATGAGTGTAGGAAAGGACGCTTCGGGTGGTAGAAATGAGTTGATCTCCGGTGTATACTATCCCTTGGGCAAGACAGCCATCAATCTGTTCGCTCATACGGGCGCAGCAGCAACCAATGGAGAAATACCGCTAACCTCGGGAACCAGCCAGTGGGCCAACGACGTCTTATTGGGAAAGGGAAGCAATGAATCGGGCACGGTAATCTCCGGTTATTCGGAAGACCCGATCAAATACATCACGTTCAAACATTTAATGACGAAGGTCGATATTAAAATCGAGGTGGACGGCAGTGTGGAAAACCAACAACCGCGCACGTTATCTTTGAAACTCAGCAATGCGGCCGCACTCAACCGGGGAACTTATAATATGTTCACCGGTGTAGCAACCAGTACAGCCGGGTCGGGCGATTACACTCTCGGTGTCGGAACACAATATTTGCTACCTTCGGGCGCTAAGTTGAACGATGCCGCCAGCCGGGTATTCTCGTACGTCAAAATAGACGACTATGTGGCTACGGCTGCCGATCTTGATGGAATAAATATACCGCAAGCGGAGAAAGACAATGGTGTGGGCGGAACTGTAAAATCTGATTTTGTATTGCAACCGGGCTTATCCTATACACTCACCTTCCACATCAAACGTTTGCAATTGATTGGCTTGACGTTGACACTGAACGACTGGGCAACGTCTTCCACCTCCGGTAACTGGGGATACGATCCTTACAGACCCAAAGTGACTGTGGAAGGAGGTTATACTAATGCTTCCGCCAACCTGATCAAGAAGATGGTGTTGAAGCACACCAACGGTGGAAGCACGTACCAATACATTGGCAGTTCAGAGGTTGACGGTTCGAACACGTTCATGAAGTTCGTTACCCTCCCGAAAAATCTGGATACTGCAACTGGCTTAACCGCTGACTTGTACACAGACAGTGGCTTGCTTATCAAGAACGTGGCAATCACATATGACACTACCAACGGCTTGGCTTTCACACTCGATCCAAACGGATTGGTGCAGAAGGGCGCATATTATGAAGTCGGCACACCGCTGCAATTCGCCTTGCTAATGAAGAGCCCGGAAGCCAAAGAGTATCGGTTAATCAACGACATCGATATGAACAACAGTCCGCTCACCTTTAGCCCTTCAGCATTCCCCAGCGGATCCACACTGGACGGCAACGGATTCAGCATCCTTCATTTCCAGACAGCGGGCACCGGATTGGTTACGACCAACCGGGGAATCTTGAGAAATGTTCGCATCGATTCCGGTAAGATTAAGCCGGCAACAACTACGGGCTACGTCGGTGGTATCTGTGCCGAGAATCTGGGAACGATCGAAGCCTGTGTAAATGAGGCTGATATCGAAGCCGGTACGGCGCAAATAGCGGGTGGTATCTGTGGAGTAAACCAGGCAGCAGGCCGGGTACTTGCTTGCCTTAGCACCGGAAACATATTGAATGCCACTACCGTTGGAGGTATCTGTGGAGAGAACTTGAGCACCACGGCCGGAGCGATCACCGCTTGTATCAGCACGGGATCTCTCAACAAAGCCGCTACGAATCTGGGAGGTATCTGCGGTAAGTACGAGGGAGCCGCCAGCAAGGTGATCAACACATGCTTCTGGTTGACAGGAACAGCTCGTAAGAACCAGGCAGTAAGCGATGAGGTCGCTATTGGAAACAAAACCTTGGCCACTGTTGGCAGCTTCACACAAGAAGCAGCGGAACTTCCCGCAACAACCATTCGGAGTGCAACCATTATCGACAAATTGTCGGTAGCCGGCGGAAGCGTTTGGGGCTTCCAGCTGGTAGCAGCAGATTCTTCCTGGCCGATTCCCGTGCGCAAGCCATAACCCGAATCATAATAAAAAAACGAAGCGATGAATAAAACAATGAAATATATTGCCTGTCTGGGAGTAATCCTACTATCTCTCTCCTTTCACGGATGTTCGGAAGAGACGCTGGATACCCCTGCATCTAAAGGTACTGCCCTCAACCTATATGTAGGCAGTACCACCGGGGCCACTACCCGTTTGGGAGAATTGACGAACCCGAGTCAGATAAACGACCTGGTCGATAACAAAAACCACATCGGCCTCTATGTTTACTATCAGGACGATTACAGTGCCAACAACCTAACCAAACCTTACATCCGTAACCTCGAATGTAAGATTAGCGGTTCGCAGTTGGTTCCCGTAGACGGAAGCAGCATCTACATCTATGACCGGATGACGATTGTCGCCTTTTATCCATACAACAAGGATTTCGTACACGATTTCGCCGTACAGTCGGACGAAACGGAGTACCCCATCACGGAAAGCAATTACGAGAATCAGACTTACATTCCCTACCGTGCGCAGGCCAATGTAAATCCGACAAACGCCTATTATGTAGCTCTCGAATTGGTACCACAACAAACGTTCAAGGTAGAAGTGGTATTAGTTGCCAACAACCCCGCCAGCTTTCCGAAGACGACCGACACCAGTTACAAGAATGGCGACATCAAGCTATTGCCGAGTATCGACCCGTATAGCACCACCTACACTTCCGGTGTTGACCGCCGCGAGTATTGGGTAGACCGGATGGATAACTTCGTACCGGATGGCGGAGGAAAGTATGTCCGTCGCTACAACGCTTATATCTGGAAGAGTACCCTGAACAGCAAACATCATGACGGTAAGAATCACGATGACAACAAGATTGAGAAGGGCGACTTGCTTTTCCAAAGCGATGAACTGACACTGATAGTTCCCGAAACGCTGGACTTCGGACAACGAATTGTATATCGCTACGGATACAATATGGATTCGGGAGAGATCTTCATTCCAACTTCCGAAAATCTGGTTTACGACGCTAAGACGCTTCAGGCAACCGCTTCAGGCGGAGGCGGTGGTTATCAGGTGTGCGACATCGATTTGGCAGCAGGAGGCATAACCAACTGGGTATCTCCCAAATACTATATGGGAACCTATGACGGTGGCGGCCATGCCATTAAGAATCTGGTCATAAACACTGCCCCCACGAGCAACAACACCGATCAAACAGGCAAACAAGGCTTCGGCTTATTCGGTAGCGTGATCGGGGAAGCAACCTTGAAGAATATCAACCTGGTTTCTCCTTCGATAACAGTCGACTTTACAAACACAGCCTTGAAAGATACCTGCTATGTAGGTGGCTTATGCGGTATTGTGAATCCGGCCATTCCCGAAGATATCATCAAGCAATTAATCACAATCGATGTTCCACCCGAAGTTTCGGGTGCTATACGTGAAGCCTTGATGGAGGAACGCATGCAGAATTATGCCAATACAACCAGCACCATACGTGGATGCAAAGTAAGTGATCCGCATATCGTAGTCGATGGTGAGAATGTAATTGCAGGCGGACTCTGCGGAGAAGCGGGTAATCAAAAGAATCTGGCTTCTATCAAAGACTCGTATGTTTCGCAATCAGTCTCTTCGACTGCTATTATCTCGGTAAACGCTGATACGGAAGAGGTGAAAAGTAAATACTCCAACGCATCTGTGGGTAGCTTCTGCGGCTTACTGAGTGCAGGTACTATTACCAACAGTTATAGCGCGATGACTACTACACACGTCACCGGCTTTGTGCGAACAGTTACGCCGGGCACAGGAAATAATCCGCCAACAATCGGGTCGAAACAGATTGCCAACGGATTCTGTAACATAACTACCGGATCATCCGCAAGCATCGCCAATGCATACACTGAAATACCGAACTCGACCACAAACGGGGTAACGTCTTTCGTTAGCGGATGGCCGAGTTGGCCGTTGTTCGAGGGTGACCCTACTTCAAACGGTAAGTCGAAATGGCCGGCTCTTAGCTGGAACAACTCGTGGGCTGACGTCGGTGCCGCTCCTACTACCTATCCTACACTGATATGGGAGCATCCACTTTATATTGAAAACAAGTAAACGGTGATAGATATGAAAATCAATTCAATCCTATATACTTTCGCAACGCTTGCCGCATTTTCCTTGTTGTCGGCTTGCCAGAGTGACAACGAAAATCCGGCAGAGACCGAAGAGACCACGCTTTCTTTCTATCCTACGATAGCGAGTATGAATCAGGAAGGCACAACGCGTGCCGCAGGTGCTTTCTTCAACACAGGCGACCAGATTACGATCAAGTCGACTACCAGTCGCCCGGGAGATCCAGAAACGTCAAGTGCATACACATATAACGCTACTACCGGGACGTTTACCGGCAACCTCCGGTTCAAACTGGACAATACGTATATGAAGAGTTTAGTAGCCGTATGGCCCAGCGCCACTGAACGGGCACTGCCTCTCATTACCGACCAGCGTAAATTGGAGGACTACCGGAAAGCCGACCGCTTGAAAGCAGAGGCTAATACGAACAATATTTTACCTACTTCCGAACCGATTCCGCTTAACTTCAAGCACGAACAGAGCCGACTGACTTTCCGCTTGGCAGGCCAGAACGCAAACGGCTTGTATATCAAAGCGCTTATCGTGGAACTGATGGCAAGCGTAGACGGCCAAGCAGCCAAGTCTACCGCCTTCTGGGCCTATTGCAAAGACGATGGCATGGCCGAACTGATACTTCCTCCGGGTGTTGAGCTCAAAGGGGTAAGCGATCCGCTGATGATTGGATTGGTTACCGTGGGAAACAAAGACAATAACGCCCTAAACTTCCGGGGTGGTGTCTATATCCCGGCTTCAACCAGCATCACATTGCAAGCCTGCACGGATTATCTGGTAACACTGACTCCACAGGGTTACGGTTTGTCTGCCCATATCACCATCGAAACGTTCGTACCTGACGAAGGCTATATCGGTATTCCGATTCAAATGCCGGAACTGATATCGGAAGGAAACTACAAGATCAACACCGTAACTCAATTGGTTACCCTTTCCCGCTTATTGGCAGGAGGATACATCAAGGGACAGGATGCGGCTACCTGGAAAAGTTATCAGTACGTGATCGACGACAACTTAGCCATGTCGGTCAATGGGAAGCTTTACTTCCTCCCGATCGACGCTTCGCTAAAGAGTCACTTTAACAAGGAGGTGATACCGGACGCTTTAGAACCCGATACCAACTTTGCTTTATTCAACAACTAAAGAGAATCATAGAATGAAACATCATATTTATATTGTCATGAGTGTAGTTGCGTTCGCCTTCATGGGAGGTGCGTGCAGCCAGACAGACGACTACCAAGCCGGCGAGGAGACTCAAACAACACCGGTGGAAGGGATTGCTTTATCATTGGAGAGTTCTCAGGCAACGATAGAAACCGGCACAAGAGCCACCGTTTCAGGTTACTCCATCAACTCTTCGATCGATCCGACTAATAAGGATCCTAAGCTTCGGACTAACTGGAAACTGGATTTCAAGCTTTTCTATCAGTCAAGCGGTGCAACTACTGAATATTTAGCAGGTAGTTTCCTCGGCGGCATTTACGATTCGGCGACAGATAAGCAATACTGGCGGCCGGTTCCCACAGGGGGCACGGACAAGTGGTATTTCCCGAACTACTTTCATCCCACAGCCAATCTGCTGATCTATCCCGATCCGGCAGGTGTAGCGTATCCGGCAGCTGTTGAGCTCGATCAGTCAACCTCAGCGGCTCTGATGGCGCAGGATATCTTATTCAAGAATAATGAGCCGGTACAAATTGCGCATAACATGATCTATGCTACCAGCGGCAGTTCAACAAGAAGCATTTCGGTAAATCACCAACGTTCCATGCTCGACTTCATCGTCAGCGATGTGGTACATGCCGATATTGCCAGCGTTACAGTGGTAGTCGGTACGGGAGTTACAGCCAAAGAATACACACCTTTTCAGGTGCAGAAGACGGGAACCACTACCGGTAATCAAGAGTATCTGCTTATCTTACCGGAAACGACTAGCACAGCTCCGGTGGTAAAGATCAAGACGATGGACAATTCCGCCGCAGGGGCAAGCCCGATCACCTATCTGTTTACCGTAGGAACTACGGCATTTGCAAGCAACAGGTGTTACTATTTCACATTGCAAGGCAACCAGGTTGCCTTCTCTCCGGTCACGGTAACCGACTGGACAACCGGACAACCGGTATCAGGCGAATACATTGCGGTTACGGCTTACCCGACTTTCAAAGGGACTCCGAACACAACGATTTACTTGTATTATGATAACAAACTGACCGAATCGAACGGTGCAGGTGGAACTCGTCCGAAGTTGCAAGCAGTGACTTTCAACAACGAGGGCGAATGTACCTTCAAGCCGGACGGTCGTGTGATTACGCATATCGGAGTGGTAAACGATTTCAGCCAATTGATCGACCTCTCCACTACCTCAAGTACAATCAAGTTGGATAAGATGTATATCGATCTGACAAGTATACTAGGCCTGATTAATCCACCGGGATAAAGTCCATTCATCATTCAAAAAAAGTAGGGCTGCCTTTCCAAAAGGGCAGCCCTACTTCTATGGCAATATACCTAAGATTGTAATATCAGGGTTTAAGTGCTAAAACGTAGATCTGTTTTTCGGATTGATCGGTAAAGGCTTCTTCTTCAAAACCTCCAAACTTGTGAATAACGTTGAATCCAGCCCAGTCGAGGTATGAATCCAATTCTTGAGGGAAAAACAACCTCATATCCAGGTTTTGAATGGAATGAAACTCCCCATTGATAAAATGATGCCATTCGATGCGATTAATCTGGGTTGCTTTTTCATAATGCATGGTCTGTTTTATCAACACTTCCCTTCCATCGCTGGTTGTATACTCAGCAATTGTTTGTTGTTCTTTTTCAGCTTCAACTAGATACTGAATATTCGGATTAAAGCAATCTAACAGGAAGGTTCCTCCTTCTTTGAGATGATCGGCAACGACCTTTAGAGCCTGAAATAAACCTTCATTCGTATATAAATGATGGATGGAATTAAATGGAATCAATCCGGTGTTCGGATATAGACATAAAAAAACAAGGAGCAGTTTTCGGGGCAGCTCCTTGTTCTCTTTATCTATTCAATGCTGATTAGCTATTCTCCGGACGAAGTTTGCGTACAGTAACAGCTGTCTGCCACATTTCGCTTTCGCGCAACTGACGCAGCTCTTCGTTCAGCTTTTCACGGTAATCAGGTTGTGAGTTGCTATCGATAGAAAGCTGTGCTTCATTACCTGTCTTAACGCTATCATACAGTTGGTTCATAACCGGTTTGATGGCATCGTGGAAAGGGCCCATCCAGTCGAGTGCACCACGTTGTGCGGTAGTCGAGCAGTTGGCATACATCCAGTCCATACCGTTCTTAGCGAACAACGGCATCAGGGATTGAGTCAATTCTTCAACAGTTTCATTGAAAGCTTCAGAAGGTGTGTGGCCATTTTCACGAAGTACTTCGTATTGAGCCAACAACAGGCCTTGAATAGCTCCCATCAACGAACCACGCTCGCCTGTCAAGTCAGAGTAAACTTCACGTTTGAAAGTTGTTTCAAACAGGTAACCCGAACCTACACCGATACCCAAAGCAACCACGCGATCGTGTGCGTGGCCTGTTGCATCCTGGAAGATAGCAAATGAAGAGTTCAGTCCGCGACCTTCAAGGAACATCGTGCGAAGTGAAGTACCTGATCCTTTCGGAGCAACCAGGATAACATCTACATCAGCCGGAGGAACAATACCGGTACGTTCTTTATACGTGATACCGAAACCGTGAGAGAAATACAGAGCCTTTCCCGGAGTCAGGTTTGCCTTTACAGTCGGCCATACTTCGATTTGTGCAGCGTCAGAAAGAAGGTATTGAATGATTGTTCCGCGTTGGCAAGCCTCGTCGATGTCGAACAATGTTTCACCCGGCACCCAACCATCGGCTACGGCTTTCTCCCAAGTTTTTCCACCTTTACGTTGTCCAACAATTACATTGAAACCATTGTCACGCAGGTTAAGTGACTGGCCGGGGCCTTGCACTCCATAACCGATTACGGCGATGATTTCGTTCTTCAATACTTCACGAGCTTTCTCCAATGGAAATTCTTCGCGGGTTACTACATTCTCCATAACACCGCCAAAATTCATCTGTGCCATTTTCTTTTTTGTTTTTGTTTATGATGGCTTTCACGCCATCTGTTATTAAGTTGAATTATCTATATTTAGTTGTTCCCGGTAACCTCGTTATACGAAGATTACTTTCGAACGGCAAACTACTTCATTCCCGTTTTTCTTCACTTCTACGTGATACTCATTCTCATTTACCTCGTCGCAGAAGAAAGATAGTTCGTCTCCGTAGTAGCTTTCGGCTACATAAGCCATCTCAAAACGTCTGATACGTTTCGTTTTATAGAAGTCGATCGGAAACAGATCGAGAATATGTTCGATATACCGGATGCTGTTGACATGCCCGTTGACATCGATATCACTATACTTAGCCGTCAGCTTGTCCGACGGATCGGTATTCGCGACCTTGATGCGCGAAGGCTTCTCGATGGGACAAGACTCGTCGCAAATGTAATCGACAATCGCCCCTTCGTGCATGGCCAATAGGTCGATCGGCTTACGGGTGTTGAGGTTAATCATAGCCCATACCGAACGGGCGTAACCGATCTTCTTACCGTCTTTATTGATAATCGCGAAGTTACGGTCGGTAAAGAGCCGGTAGACGTTTTCTACCCAGGTCTGCACCTGGAAGTCTTCGTACTGATAGGGCATCTCATCCAACTCGATCGCCAAACGTGAAAGTACCCACGTGTAGTTTTCTTCATTCAGGGTAGCGATGCCAAATCCACGATCGGCCGAATGAAAACCTGCGCAATTCAGCAAATGGTTACCCAGCACCCCCATGGTCAACCGCCCGTTGAAGTCAACGTGAAACGGTTCGGCTACAAAGTTGTAAGTCCCTATTTTACTGTTTTCACTCATTTCGCCTCCAGTTTTTGATTGTATTTCGCTTCCCGGTCATCGAGAAACTCGTTCACCCGTTCGAAACAGCTGGTGGTGATGGCTACACGTCCCGAACGAACGAACTGTAACACACACTTAAGTGCCTTCAATTCTTCGTAAAGCGAGGTTATATCTTCGCTCATACCGTTCTTCTCTACAATCGAGAACACCGGATTCACTTCTACAATCCGTGCATTGTACCGGCGTATCACCTTCGATGCTTCGGGAGTTTCCTGAAATTCGGGCGTAGATACCTTGTACAACGCTATTTCGTGGAAGTAGATGTCACTGTCGGTGAAGTAATGTGCTTGCAGCACGTCTATCTTCTTCCGGATCTGTTTCACAACTTTCTCTATCGTATCATTATCCGCCAAGGTAGTGATCGTGTACTTATGCACGCCTTTGATGGAGGATGCCGACACGTTCAGGCTTTCGATATTAATCTGACGACGGGTGAATACGGCCGTAACCTGATTCAGCAATCCGGCAAAGTTTTCCGAATGGACGATAATTGTATATAATGTTTTCTCCATACCTTTATTCTTTTTAGCACTCCAACAACATCTGGTTAACCGATCCGCCCGGAGGGTCATCGGCATCACATTGCCTTCTTCCACCACACAGGCTTCCAAAAGGAACGGGCCGTCTACCCCCAGCATTTCATCAATCGCAGCCTTTAGCTCTTCACGGGTGTAGACTTTCCGGGATGCAATGTTGTATCCTTCGCAAATCTTCATGTAGTCAGGGTTGAGCATCGGCGTAAACGAGTAGCGTTTGTTGAAGAACATCGCTTGCCACTGGCGTACATTGCCCAGGTAGTTATTATTTAGAATAATCATTTTCACGGGAGCCTGCTGTTCCATAATGGTGCCTAGTTCCTGTATATTCATCTGCAAACCACCGTCGCCCATAAATACACAAACGGTACGGTCGGGACAGCCGAAGGTGGCGCCAATGGCAGCCGGAAGTCCGAATCCCATCGTTCCCAATCCACCGGAGGTAACAATGCTACGGTCTTTGGTATATTTAAAGTAGCGGGCAGCCATCATCTGGTTCTGGCCTACGTCGGTCACCAGAATCGCTTCGTGGTTGGTCGCGTCGCTTACCGCACGAACGACTTCGCCCATACTCAGGGTTTTGCTTTTCGGGTACAGTTCGGGGCGAATAACTTTCTCTTCCTCCATCTCCTCGTATACCTTGAAGCTATCCAGCCACTCGGTATGTTGATTCTTTTTCAACCGTTCGGTCACGGCTACCAGCGTTTGCTTGCAGTCGCCCAACACAGCGATGTCCGCTTTCAGGTTCTTATTGACCTCAGCGGGATCGATGTCGAAATGAATGATCTTAGCCTGCTTGGCATAGGTTGCCAGGTTACCGGTCACACGGTCGTCGAAACGCATACCGACTGCTATCAGTACATCGCATTTGTTGGTGTTGACATTCGGGCCGAGGTTGCCGTGCATACCCAACATTCCTTTATTCAACGGATGGTTGGTCGACAAAGCGGAAAGGCCGTGCAGCGTGCATCCGGCGGGCATATCGGCTTTCTCCAGAAAGGTACGCAGTTCTTCCTGCGCATTGCCCAGTTCCACGCCTTGGCCTACCAGTACAAGGGGGCGTTCGGCGTTGTTTATCAAATCGGCAGCAGCAATCACAGTCTCCTCTTCCGTATCGGGAACAGGGACGTAGCTGCGAATAAAATCTAACTTAGTGGGCGTGTAGGCTACTTTTTCCAATTGTGCGTTCTTTGCGAAGTCGAGCACCACCGGACCGGGGCGACCGCTTTTGGCTATATAGAAAGCACGGGCTACCGCCCAGGCAACATCTTCTGCCCGACGAATCTGATAGCTCCACTTGGTGATTGGTTGGGTAATACCTACAAGGTCGACTTCCTGAAACGCATCGGTTCCTAGGAAACTGGTTCCTACTTGTCCGGCAATGACTACGATGGGGGTGCTGTCGATCATCGCGTCGGCAATGCCAGTGATCGTATTAGTTGCTCCCGGACCGCTTGTTACCAAACAGACACCGACTTCATTCGCAACACGGGCATAACCTTGCGCAGCATGTGCCGCTCCCTGTTCGTGACGAACGAGAATGTGATGCAAGGCTCTTTGGTGATCGTACAAGGCATCGAAAACCGGCATAATGGAACCGCCGGGATAACCGAATATTGTCTTCACTCCCTGGTGCTCCAATGAACGCATTAAAGCTTCGGCACCCGATATCTGGGGTGCCTCTCCTTGGGGGAGAGCGGGAGAAGTTGCTGTTGTTTTATTTTCACTTGACATATTATTCACAAATTACCAAATTAATATTAGTCGAACCGATCTCCTTCTTTCCACTCCTATCGGAGAGGGGAACCGGAAAAGAGGTTCTTTATATCATTCTCACCGCTCCTTTATCAGCCGAACTTACCATACTGGCATACGCTTTCAGGCTCTTGGGCACGTATCGGTCGCGGGTGACGGGCTGCATTGGGCGGGCAGCCAGTTCTTCTTCCGTCAGTCTGACGTTAATCGTTCTTTCGGGAATATTGATTTCGATAATATCTCCGTCAACAATCTTGCCGATGTTACCGCCGGCAGCAGCTTCGGGAGAGATGTGTCCGATACTCAATCCGGAGGTTCCTCCACTGAAACGTCCGTCGGTAATCAGGGCGCATTCTTTGCCCAGGTGACGTGATTTTATATAGGATGTGGGGTAAAGCATTTCTTGCATACCGGGGCCTCCCTTGGGGCCTTCGTTGGTAATGACTACAACATCACCACTGACTACTTTTCCTTTCAGGATTGCTTCGCAGGCGGTATCTTGTGAGTCGAACACCTTAGCGGGGCCGGTGAATTTCCAGATACTCTCTGCCACACCGGCTGTCTTGACCACACAACCATCCAAGGCTATGTTTCCTTTCAGTACGGCCAGTCCGCCATCTTTGCTATAAGCGTGTTCCAGATCGCGGATGCATCCGTTGGCACGGTCGGTATCGAGTTCTTTGTAGTACATATCTTGTGAGCCGAGTACAAGGTTGAATTTACCTCCGGCGGCACTTGTGTATTTCTGGATCGCTTCCTGACAAACGTTGGGGCTGGTAACGGCGTATTGATCCAACGCCTGTGCCAAGGTCATTCCGTCTACGCGGTGCACGTTTGTTTCTACCAAACCGGCTTTCGCCAATTCATGCATAATGGAAAGGATACCTCCGGCACGGTTTACATCTTGAATATGATACTTCTGTGTGTTCGGAGCAACCTTGCATAAACAGGGAGCTTTGCGGGAAAGCATATCGATGTCGTCCATGGTAAAGTCGACTTCGGCTTCGTGCGCGATAGCTAATAGGTGGAGTACGGTATTGGTAGAACCACCCATAGCGATGTCGAGTGTCATGGCGTTCAGGAATGCCTGACGGGTGGCAATGGTACGGGGAAGGACACTTTCGTCACCTTCTTCGTAATACTTCATGGCATTTTCCACGATGAGTTTGGCGGCATCCTTAAAGAGTTGTTTGCGGTTCTCGTGTGTGGCAACGATTGTACCATTACCCGGAAGTGCCAAGCCGATGGCTTCATTGAGGCAGTTCATCGAGTTGGCGGTGAACATTCCCGAACAAGAGCCGCAAGTAGGACAAGCATTTTGTTCGATCTGTGCCACTTCGTCGTCGCTCACACTGTCGTCTGCCGACTTAATCATAGCGTCGATCAAGTCCAGATGTGTTCCGTTCAACTCACCTGCTTCCATCGGTCCGCCGGACACGAATACAGCCGGAATGTTGAGTCGCATGGCTGCCATAAGCATCCCCGGAGTGATCTTATCGCAATTGCTGATGCATACCATCGCATCGGCCTTATGCGCATTGACCATATATTCTACGCTGTCGGCAATGATATCCCGTGAAGGGAGTGAATAGAGCATTCCGTCATGCCCCATGGCGATTCCATCGTCGATGGCAATCGTATTGAACTCCGCAGCAAAACAACCCAGTTTCTCAATTTCTTCTTTTACCTGTTGTCCGATCTCATGCAAGTGTACATGGCCGGGCACGAACTGAGTGAACGAGTTTACAATAGCTATAATCGGCTTACCCATCTGGCTCTTCTTCATGCCGTTGGCTGCCCACAGTGCACGAGCTCCTGCCATTCTGCGGCCTTGCGTACTATACGAACTGCGTAATTGTTTTTTCATTTCAAACTAGCTTTTAATTAAAGAGCCTTCCCCACAGTAGTGAGAAAGGCTCTAAATTTTATCTTATACGTTACGAACACATACACAAATAACCTTCCTCACGCTCTTGATGGAATCACCACGACGAGAATAATATGCAGGACTGCCAGGTTAATTGAAGTATGCAGGTTGTTCATAATCTTATTTCCTTTATTTCTTGCTGCAAAGGTAAGGGCTTTTTTATTATCTCCAAACAAATCGAAGAAAAAAAACGAAGAAAAACGATTAATCGTAAGATAACAACGGTGATTAATCTCTATTCTATTACTTTTTAGTTGGAAACACAACTAATAGTCAGACGTATTGTTTACACTGTAGACCATCAAAAGCACTTAATAATCTGAAAATTACGCTACCATATCCAAGTCGAATTAAATTATTTGTATCTTTGCGCACCCGGTAACCCGGTATTTATTAATTCAGAAATACATAATTATAATGGAAACAGTAGAAAACAAGTACATTACCGTTGCATACAAACTATATACAATGGAAGATGGTGAAAAGGAATTATTCGAAGAAGCCGCCGCTGAAAACCCATTCCAATTCATCTCAGGCCTGGGTACAACACTTGACGACTTTGAAAAACAGATAGTGGCTCTAGCCAAAGGTGATAAGTTCGACTTTACGATCCAGGCCGAAAATGCCTACGGAGAGTACGACGAAGCTCACGTTATCGAATTGCCGAAACAGGTTTTCGAGATTGACGGTTCTTTCGACAACGAACGTGTGAAAGAAGGAAGTGTTGTTCCCTTGATGACTTCAGACGGACAACGTGTGAATGCCAGCGTAGTTGAAATCAAACCCGAAGTAGTGGTTGTTGACTTGAATCACCCACTTGCCGGTGCTGCTTTGAGCTTCGAAGGCCAAGTAATTGAAAGCCGTCCGGCAACTAACGAAGAGATTCAGGAGTTGGTGAAGATGATGAGCGGCGAAGGTGGTTGCGGATGCGGAGGCGACTGCGGCGATAGCTGTGGAGGCGGATGCGGTGACGACGGCTGTAGCGACGAAGGTTGCGGATGCGGTGGTAGCTGCCACTAATCAATTGGCATAGTATTGCAGACATATTGAAGATTCTGTCCACGAATGATTGGACAGAATCTTTTTTTATTTCAGTATCTTAATTTATATTTGTGAAAGAAAAACACAGATATTTGCTAATACTATGAAAAACAGAACCACTCTCCTACTGCTATTACTTCTCGCTTTTCTAATTCCACTCAACGCCCAACCACTTAGCCGGATAGAACATTACTCCATTGATGACGGATTGGCCCAAGGCGTGATCATGGGCATTGCCCAAGACGCAAAAGGCTATATGTGGTTCTCTACCTGGAACGGGCTGAATAAATTCGATGGCTATACCTTCCAGACTTTCAAAGCCAAATCCGGGGATGGCTGTACGCTGGATGATAACCGAATCGAATACATCGCAAGTGGTAAGTACAACCGGATATGGTGCCGGACATACGATCTGAAAGCGTACATCTTCTGTCCGGAGACTGAAACATTCACCGACGTTCTCAAGTCTGTTCCACCCAAAGAAGCACAAGTCAGACGGCTCACCACATTCAAGAATGGGGTGATATGGCTCATTTGTGACTATGCCTCCTGTTTCCGTTTTGACGAAACAGCCTACAAAGACTCAGCTAAATTTGAGCAATACAGCATCGCTAAGAAGAACATCCGAGGAGATACCATCTATAATATCGTACAAGACTCCGGATTAGACGAATGGATATTAACCAACAAAGGAGCGACTATTGTCGGCAAGAAGCAAATCCGGTCCAACCTACCATTCTGTCATCTGCGAGAGGTAAACGGCGAAATATGGTTGGCTACACTGGACGGACAGTTGGCCAGATACGACAAACGAACGGGAAACGTACACACCATTCCCTTACCTATACCGTCTGTTGAGATCTCCGCGTTGAGAGAGATCGGCCATTCGACACTCGCTATCGGTACCCAAAAACACGGACTACTCTTGTATGATATCAGTCGGGAGTCTTTTCAAACGATAGACCTGCGAACACCCCGACAGCCTTCAAATGAAGTACAGACGCTTTATACCGATCAGAAAGATATTTTATGGATCTCGACAGCCTCTTTCGGAGTTACCCAATGGAACCATGCCCAACAAAAGCTCTCCTACCTCCCTCCGCTACCAAGTCGATACACCGAAGAGAAATACAATAAAGCTTATTTTATCTTTGAGGATTGTTATGCGAGGTTATGGATACAACCCAAAGGCGGAAGTCTGAATCTGTACGACAGAGAGCATGACAGATTGCAGAGCTTTCATGATCAGACAGATGATGATCGATTCGCGTTGAACACCTCCACACATACCTATTTCCCCGACAGACAAGGAAACCTATGGCTGAACACCAGCAGCAGGGAGTTGGAGAAGATCAGTCTCCTCCAGACGCCATACACGATTTCGGACCTAGGCATAGAGACCCGTGCCTTCTTATATGATCGCGCGGGTAGGCTCTGGGTAGCCACCAAGGACCAAAAAGTCAGAATCTACGATGCGAAAGGAAAGCTGATAGGCTATCTTACCAAGCAGGGACAGGTCGCTTCTTCCGAGAATTTCTTTAAGGCCAATGTCTATTGCATCAAGCAATTAGCGGACGGTAGCATCTGGTTAGGAACCAGAGGGGATGGGTTATTTATTCTCCGACAAAAGGGGCATGACGCCAAGCAGTATGAGGTAGAGCCTACAAACACGATCCTTCTCAACCGTATAGCATCAGTAATAACGATATTTACTCCATTCTCGAAGACAGTCGTAAGAACATCTGGATCGGTTGTTTTGGTGGAGGGATCAATCTGGTAAGGCCTGCAACCGGGAAGGACTTACAATTTATTCACAGCGGAAACCAACTCCCCTTCTACCCACACGCAGACTTCTCGAAGGTCCGTTGCTTGGCCGAAACAGCGGAGGGAATCATCATGGTAGGCACCACCAAAGGATTGGTCTGCTTCTCGTCTACGTTCCAGACTCCGGATCAGATTCGTTTCTATACACATATACGAGACCCGAACGATGCTTCCAGCCTAAGTAACAACAATGTGATCTACATCTATACGACTCGCAAAAGGGAGGTTTATATTTCGACCTTGGGAGGAGGGGTAAATAAGATCGTTTCCAGTCCCCTTACGCCGGATCAAATGACCTTCAAATCGTATAGCAAGAAGTCCGGTTTGCCCTTCGACTGGGTGCTCTCCACCATTGAAGATGCCAAAGGTAACTTATGGTTTATCTCCGAAAACACCCTTTCCAAATTCAATCCTCGGACTGAACAATTCGACAACTACAGCCGTGATTTCCTGAAACACAAATCCTTCTACTCCGAAGCGTTGCCCGTCATCAACTCGCAGGGCGAACTGTTTATCGGCACAAGCACCGGCTTCATGGAGCTTCCCATCGCTCAACTCCGTAAGAGTCAGTACGTGCCTCCCATCGTGCTGACAAATATCAAAATACTCAATGACTCACGCCCCATACCGTGTAACGACCTGTCGGAATTCACGCTGACGCCCAGACAACGTAACATCACCGTCGAGTTTGCCGCCTTGGATTACGTCAACCCGGAGAATATCCGCTATGCGTACAAGCTGAATGGCGTAGATTCGGACTGGAACTATGTGGGCAGAAAGCGTTCGGCCAATTACATCAACCTGCCGCACGGAACCTATAACCTGCTTATCAAGTCGACCAACAGCGACGGGGTATGGACAGATAATACGTACACGCTCACCATCCATGTAACGCCTAAGTTCCGAGAGACGGTCTGGGCTTGGATGCTTTATACGTTCATTTTAACGCTGTTTATAGTCACCGTTGTCTACATCCTCTTTTATATTTACCGGCTACGTCACCGGGTGAATGTCGAACAACAAATAGCCAATATCAAGCTGCATTTCTTTACCGACATCTCGCATGAACTGCGTACGCCGCTAACGCTCATCAACGGTCCGGTAACCGAAGTGTTGCAAAACGAAGAGCTGTCATCCAAGGCGAAAGAATACCTGGGCATTGTTCAAAAGAACACCGAACGGATGCTACGCCTGGTTAATCAGATACTCGATTTCAGAAAGATACAGAACAAGAAGATGAAGCTCTTGGTTGAGGAAACCGATATCGTTGCATGGCTGCCTACCGTTGTCGAACACTTCAAGGTGATTGCCGAAGAGAAGAACATCGATTTAAAGATCGAGACCGGCTGTAACCGTTCGCTCTTGTGGATCGACACGGATAAATTCGAAAAGATCTTTTTCAACCTGCTCTCAAACGCCTTCAAATACACGCCGAATGATAAAGCTATCCTGTTGAAAATAGAATCGGCTGAAGATTCCGTCTACATCTCGGTCATTGACCAAGGAGAAGGGATCAGTGAAAACAAGCTGGAAACCATCTTCCAACGTTTCGAAACGATTATCCACCGGAATATGCTGGAGCCTTCTTCGGGTATCGGGCTTTCGCTTGTCAAAGAGCTTGTAGCGATACATCACGGCGATATTAGCGTGAGTAGTGAGATCGGAAAAGGAAGTCGATTTACGGTTCGGATGTTGAAAGGAAAAGCGCATTTCATGCAGGATAAGCAGACGGAGTTCATTCTTTCAGATATGTCAGAAGCAGTTATTACACCTTTGGATAACGAGGTAACCAACGCTTCGGAAGAGGAAAATGAAGAGAAGCTGTCCATTCTCATTGTGGAAGACAATCTTGAGCTACGGAGATTCCTGGCTGATATCCTCTCGAAAGAATATCATATAATCGAAGCCGGTAACGGACAAGAAGGTTACGAGCAGGCACAGCAAGCATATCCCTGCATCATTCTCAGCGATGTGATGATGCCGGTTATGGATGGGTTGGATATGGTGAAAGCCATCAAAGGGAACCGAGAGATTTGTCATATACCGATTGTTCTGCTGTCTGCCAAGTCTTCGCTCGACGACCGGATCAAAGGATTGGAGTACGGCATCGACGATTACCTGACGAAGCCTTTCAGCACCAACTACCTGAAAGCGCGCATCACCTCCCTGTTAAAACAAAGAAAGCTGTTGCAGGAGAACTATCGCCTGACTCTCCTATCTAACCAGCCAATGCCGGGCAGCCTCGATCTGTCTCCTTCTTCACCTCAGGTGATCCCCTATGATCAGAACTTCATCGAACAGGTTATGAATATCATTGAAGAGAATATGAGTAACTCGGAACTGACGATCGACGAGATTGCCAACGCAGTAGCTATGGGACGAACAGCCTTTTATAAGAAGGTAAAAGCGGTTATCGGCATATCTCCCATCAACCTGATTAGCGAGATCCGGATTAAACGAGCGATTCAGTTATTCGACGGAGGTGAACCAAACATTGCCCAAGTCGCTTTTATGACCGGCTTTAATGACCCGAAGTATTTTAGCCGATGCTTCAAGAAACAAACCGGAGTCACCCCTTCTCAGTATAAAGAACAGAAGGGGTAACCCCTCAAAGAGTAATAGGTTCAGGAGGGGATTTTCTTCCAGACGGTTGGAAGTCGGTTGGAGAAAGGCGCTTTAACTTTGTTTCCCTACCTGTTAAGTGACAGATGAACCGAAGTGACAGGCTGTGCCAACGTGGTGGCACAACTGTGACATGCATAGGTAACTGTTGTGACACGTTTCAGATCAGATTCTTCAACTTGACGATGTAGAAACGGGCAACAAGCAAATAAGAAGGCCGGATCACCTTAGCAGACACCGGCCTTCCCTCCCTAACACCTATGAATCTTGGAGTATAAGATCTATTATTTCACGGTTAGAGATTCGCGATCCTGAAAACTGAAAGTCCCCTGTGCATTGTTATGATCCTTCCACCCGACGGTCTGTTCCAACCACGTATTGAAGTTCAACAGATTCTCCGGGAAGCCCCATATATAATAGTGCGACCGCCAGCTGATATTCGCTTCCTCATAACCAACCACGGTCGTTCCGTCGCCCCCATAAATAGGTGTACCGATATTATCCATCGGCGTGGTGAGCTTCGTTATCTCGAAGTTCTCCCGATAGAAGTCACGCAAGGCAAGCTGTTGTTCGGCAAATCGTTCGGAGTCCGGGTCCAGACAAACGGCAGCACGAGCTGTCCACAAAGGATCCGCTTCGGTAAACGGAGAGCCGTTGACTGACTTCGCATCCACATACGCGCCCTGCCGACTGATGTCGTTCAACGGCTTCACACCCAACGCTTCACACGTACTTTTCTCGCTCAGGGAAAGATCATCCGTAGACTTCCCACCCTCGTACAACAACCAACGCCAAATATCCCAGCAACGTTTGCCTTCGTAGGCCAGTTCCACCCGACGCTCGTACAAACACGCCTCGATAGCCTGATACTTATCGGAGAAGTTGCCAAGCCCATAGTTCTGAGCCGATGGAATCCCCACCCGATTGCGTATCTTACTCAGATACTCGATGCACTTCTCTACATTTCCCGTTGCGGCATAGCATTCGGCAATGTTGAGCAACAACTCGGCATACCGATACTCGAATACATCGATCCCCGAATGTCCCAAATCGGCCGAAAGAGCTTTCGGGTTCGACATCTTACGAACCACCACCGGACTGTTCTTATTATTATCCTCCGTGTACTTCACATTCAACTTCTCCGGATCGATCGGATTCGGGTACATCCACCGATACAACCAAACCGTATCGGCCTTATTATCAACCTTCCAAAGAGTACCGTTGAAGGCGAATGTACGGTAGAAACGAGGGTCGCGATCCATGAAGAACTCTTTCGAATCATAGCCATTGATCGCATTACCTGCCTGGTCAACCGCCCGTCTGCCGTCAGCCAACGGGAAGTTGTCGTAGAGATCCCGCGGCACGGCCAATCCACCACCACCGTTCTGGCTAACCATCCGAATAGCGTTTTCCCATCCGTTATTGATGGCCAACTTTAACTCCGGAGAGCATAGTTGAACAACAATCGCCTCTTTACAGGGCGTATTATCGAGCAGAAACATCTCTTCCCAATCCTTAGCCGACGAGCCATACAACCCATATCCGGCCTTTGACAACTCCGTTTCGGCTGTCAACCCGGCTTCCAAAGCTGCTACCCACCGATCGTTGGATGAGTTCTCCCAATCCCGGTTGAAGATCGGGCTCGCGTACACCAACAGTACCCGGCTCTTCAAAGCCAACGCAGCCGCACGGGTAAACCGTCCGTAGTCCTCTGCTCCCCACGAATCGGGTAAGTATTCGGCTGCCTGATTCAAGTCCGTCACAATCTGCTCGATACATTGAGTCACGCTGGCACGGGGGAGCTTCGAAGCTTCGTTATGCGCGTCAGCATCCAACACCTTGGTGACCAACGGAACACCGCCGTACAAACGTACCAGATCGAAATACTGAATGGCACGCAACACCAGTGCCTGGCCTTTGGCCTGCTTGCGGAATACTTCGCTCACATCACCACCGGCATCATCGATTCGCTCCAGCAAACAGTTGCAATCCCTTATGCGTGTATAGGGTACATTTTCGATACTCGCCTTCAACCGATTACCTACATAGGCGTTACACTCCGAAGCCAGTGTCAGTTCTTCGGTCGATTTGGTACGTGTGGACAGTCCCCCGGCCTCTTCGGTCAGGTTATTGAAGTTCTCGTACTTGCCACAAATGCTCACGTCGGGACGGGTAAGCCCGCTGAAATAGTTCTTATACAGCCCGGACAGATATTGATTGGTCTGCGTCTGGTTGGTAAAGATTTTATCCTCCAGACTCTTATACATCTTCTTGTCTTCAAGAAATTGGTCGCTGCAACTTAGGGTAAGCAGGGAGCTTACTAACACGGCTACATAGAATCGTATTTTTGCTGTCTTCATCGTTTTACTCTTTAGAATGATACATTTAAGCTCATGGAAATATTCCTCAATTTAGGATACGCGTAGGAAGCACTGTACATATTCCGATAACGCTTGGGGTACGGGTTGTAGAAGTCGAACAGGTTCTCGGCTACCACCCCAACGGCACAATTGCTGATATGCAACGGCTTCACCCACTTGGCGGGCAACGTATAGTTGAGACTGATGTTGCGCACATAACAACGGAAGTTACTGATTTTCCAGAAGTCCGAATCCGCGATCACCGACCCTCCCACTTTGCTTTCCAGTCCCAGGTTCGGTACTTACCCGTCGGATTATGCTCCGCGTCGAACATATCCACCCAGAAATATTCGGGTGCCCATAAAGGTTCGGTGTCTTTACTCGCCTTCAGCTTGATCAGATCGAGGTACAGCGGAGCACCTCCCCAAGAAGTCGCGATGGAAGTTTTAAAGCGGATGCCCTTCCATTCCAGTCCGATCGAGGTATTAAATCCCTTGCTTCGGCTATTCTTAGAGATCTCGGCGAAGTCCACTTTGTTCGTTATCTGCCGTCAGCTTCGGTCAGTACGCCATCTTCCATAGGCCCGTGCAAGTCCTGATAAGCCAACATACCGACTCGCATCTCCTCTTTCTTCTTCCCGAAGTAGTTGGGTGTACCGCCAACCGCATCGGCATGCTCCGTCAAGTAAGCCCAGTAATTATCGATATCCTCACTCGTGCGCAACAGTCCGTCACCCGAGGAAGTTCTCCGCCAGACCTTATAACCCCAGCAAGGCATATAGTCTTTGGTTCTCGATCCTTCGGAAATGGTATTGTCGCTCGGATAACCCACCACCGATTCCGGCCATGTTTTCACCCGGTTGCCATTCAACGAGAAGTTAACCCCCACGTTGTATTTCACCTGTCCCACTTTATCAGCCCAACTAATAGAGACGTCAGCCCCGTAGGTATCAATGCGTCCGAAGTTCGAATCCGCCACACTTCCCCCGGCAAAGAAAGGAGTGCCCAGCTCGTTCACCGTAGCCTGATTGAGTAACTCATCATTGATGTCGTAATAGATATCGAGTCCGAAATTCAATCGGGAGCGGAGGAAACGGGCATCGATACCGAAGTTGAACTTATCCACCTTATCCCAATGGATGCTGCGGTTCGGTGATTTATTAGCGGCCAGCGCACTGCCCAAAGTTCCACCCTGTGCCGTTCCAAAGTTATAGCCTCCGTCGTTCTTCATCTGATAGGTTTGCTTCCACAACCAAGGCGCGATGTTATCACGTCCCGTTCGTCCCCACGACATGCGGAATTTCAGCCCGTCGATCCACTTAACACGCTTAAACCATCTCTCTTCCGACATGATCCATGCGGCGGACAGGCTCGGGAAGAATCCCCAATAATTCTCCGGAGCGAACTTCGTAGACGCATCCGAACGGAATAAGAATTCGAGCATATACTTACTGGCGTAGTTGTACGTGACACGTCCCAGATACGAGAGGCTGCCCGCTTCGTTCTTCCCGTTGGTGGTATTGTTCGAGAGCGTTCCGGCGGTATTGTACATCCCGTTGTACTGATCCTTCACAGGGTTCTCGTAGAGCAGGCTTTTGTCATGTCCGTACGACTCTCCTCGTTCGACTGAAAACATCCCCGTCACATAATGATCGCCAAACTGACGCTGGTAATTGACGAAGAAGTTCAGCTGACTTCTTTTGCTGATTCCGTCGTTGTAACTCACGCGGGACTTCTCCGTAATATCCGTCTTCACGAAGTCAGTCGGTTGCCAAGCACCATAAAGATGCTGATCCACATTCACCATGTTCCGGTTATAATATAAGGTATAGGGCAGAGCGATCTGCTCATTGTCGGAGGTGGAACGCGAAATGGCGTAACTACCCCGCAGGGAAAGCCCTTGAACGAACGGAACCTGATAGGTCATCGAGAAGTTAGCATCCCAACCGTTGCTATCGTTGATCGAAGCCGAGCCACTGTTGAGTAGCGCATAGTAGTTCCAGGCACCGAATTTACCGTTCGCGTTAATATCACTTGTCGTCTGGTGAGGGCCTAACGAGGGCGACAGATACACCTCTTCGCCATTCAAATCCATGCTCCACGGGATGTAGCGGGGCATATGCGCCAGATACCCGTAGTCCACCACGCCATTCACCTTCGAGCCATAACTGCCGTCATTCACATTGGCTACTTTCGTAAAAGAGGTCTCCTTCTGACTGGTATTTCCGGAGAGCGACGCGCTGAACTTCAGGTCGGAGGTCAGCGTGATGTCAATTCCCGTACGGTAAGACCACTTCGAATAATCCTGATTGCCGAGGTTAGCTCCTTGTTTATAGTAGGAGACTCCGGCGTAATAGGTCGCTTTCTCACTACCCCCACTCACGTTGACCGAGTGACTCTGCGTAAAGGCGGCTTTCCAAGCCTTATCGAGCCAGTTGTAGTCGAGTCCTTTCATCTCCTCCAGTTCGTTGTCGCTGAAGAGTTTATTCATATAGCCGGAATCGCCGGTTTTCACACGTTCGGAGGCCAACAGGAAGCTATTGGCAAAGACTCCGTATTCATGGGCGTTCATCTGTTTGGCATGACTCACCGCATCCATCACCCCGTATTTACCGGAATAACTGATTCGCGGAGGCCCCGAATGTCCCCGTTTCGTCTTTACGATTATCGCTCCCTGAGCTGCCCGTGAACCGTAAATGGCCGCACTCGCGTCCCGGAGTACGGAAATGCTTTCCACATCTACCGGATTCAGGATGTTGAGCGTACTCAGCGTTGGCTGTCCCTGCGCATCGACCTGAATCACATCGTCAATGATCACCAACGGCAACGAAGTTCCGCCTGCTTGGGGATGGTGACAAAGTCTTTGGCCTGCCGGATATAGAGCGAAGCCGATTCACCCGGGCGACCGCTACCACCTTCCACGGATAGTCCGGGAATCAATCCGTCTAACGCCTCGGATAGGTTCGATACGGGAATATCTTCCAGATCTTTACCCTGTACGCTGGCAATAGATCCGGTTATATTCTTTAGTTTCTGTGTCCCATAGCCTACCGAAACCACCACTTCGTCGAGTACGTTCACATCCTCCTGAAGGGTGATTTTCAGTTCATTCTTCTTCGGACTGATCACTTGGGTGACACAGCCGATGTACGAAAAGCTTAGCTTATGACCTTCGGGAACGGATAGGGAGAAACGTCCGTCAACATCGGAAATCGTTCCGCCTTTCGCATCTACAATCTTTACGTTCGCCCCGATAATGGGGTCTCCATTTTTATCAACAATGAGTCCACTCACTGTGCGCGCCTTACCTTGTTGTCCGGTTGGCTGTTGGGCAGCCATGTTCCCGACAAACGTCATGAAGGTAACCAATAGAACTAGAATCCTGTACCTCATACTACTAGAATTTAAAGTTAAACATTGCTATTAAAGCGAGTTCCCAAGGGGTTCAACTTCCCCAAAAGGAGTTCGGCTTTTCACAAAAATAGAGGAGGCACCGGCAGGCGTGGTTCAATAATCATCGCAAGAAGAGGATTAATTGTCGCCAAACAGATATTACCTGTTTTAAAACAATATTTACCAAAAAGGAACGGGCAGGAAGGGGACACAAAAGAAGTCCGGCGTGAATTCATACAAATTCACGCCGGACAAATACCATTAAATGAGGCTACTATCTATGCTCAGCACCCTTTATGGGTCATGATTTCGAGTACCATCCGGTCGGTTTCGTTCATGGCTTGGGAACCGATTCGGGTCAGGTTGCGAATGCTTTGGTCAACATCTTCGTCGATAATTCCTTCCACCGAAGACACACAACGATCTTCCATCGCCATAACGGCAGAGAGGACCGCAGTCGATACGCCCGTAGTCACCTTCAGGGCGCAACTCGGTTTAGCTCCGTCGCAAATCATCCCCGTGAGGTTGGCTATCATGTTCTGAACCGCATACGATACCTGTTCGTAGGTTCCACCCATCAGCCAGGTAATGCCGCAGCTCGATCCGGTGGCGGCTACCACACAACCACAGAGCGCCGACAGACGGCCCAGACTCTGCTTGATATAGATCACGGTGAGGTGGCTGAGCATCAAGGCACGTATCAGTTCTTCATCGGTCTTATCGTTCTCTTCGGCGTAAATCACGACGGGGAGTGTGGCGGATATTCCCTGGTTGCCACTGCCGGAGTTGCTCATCACGGGAATCATGGCGCCTGCCATACGGGCATCGCACGCTGCCGAGGTGTACGACAGGATGTGGGAGAACGTGCTGTCGCCCATCATCTTATTGTCTTGGGAACCGTTACCGCGCAGCATCTTACCCAGCGCGTGCCCGTAGTTTCCTTTGAACGACTGTTCGGCAGCCGCTTTGTTGATCCGGGCTGTATCTTGTATGAAACGTATCTCATCCAGCGGAGCGGTCACGGCGAAGTCGTACACTTTACGCAGGTTGAGTTCCAACGCATCGGCTTCCACCTCTTCCTTGGCACATTCCTGTTTATCGAGTAGCACGCCCTTATCGGACGCTATATATACAAAGGTGGTATGTCCGCCGGAAATGATGGCAGTGCCCCACTCCTCTCCGGCTTCACAGGTCACCTCAACGTATAGCTTCTCGGTGATGTTGTCTTTCAACGAGATGCAAATCCGCTTCTCGTCAATGAATTGCTTACCTCTTTCCACCGCCTCGGGTGTACATTCTTTGAGTACTTCGAGCTTATAAGCGGATTTCCCAATCAACGCTCCCAACGCTACCGCAATGGGCAGACCGATCATTTCCGTTCCCGGAATACCTACACCCATCGCATTCTTGAGGATATTGGCACTCAACGACACTTTAATTTGTTCCGGTTGCTTGCCCAGCGTTTCGGCTGCTTTGGCCACACAAAGTGCCACGGCAATAGGTTCCGTACAACCGATGGCAGGAACTACTTCCTGTTTCACCAGATCGATGATCTGTTTTCTTTCCGATTCCGTCATAAGAGCTTCAAATTTTAAATTAATGCAAAAATAGAGAATATGTTATAAAGATACGCCCTTTTAGCATCTTTTATCGTTCACGGCCAACCGCGGGTGTCGCGCGCACGATTGAATTAGGAAGGGAAGGGTGCAAGAAGACAAGCGTCGGTAAACAATAATCTCCCAAAAAATGTTCTCGTTATAAAATGTTGTATTATCGGTGTCAAAATGTTCTATTTCAAAAAAGAAACTTAACTTTGCAGCCAAGTTTTACAAAAAAAGACTGAATTAGTAACTAAAAAATGAATCAGATGAAAATCAAGACTCTGACCACTTGCTTCTTGTTTGCCTTGGCTTTGTCGTCGTGCATACGAGACGAGGCCTTAAACTCCGAAGCTGCCATCGACGCCTGTGTAGGTAGTGATGTGCAAATGGCTAATATCAATGCCGACTCTAAAGTAGTAAACGTATATGTGCACAAAGGGGCCGATTTAGCTAAACAGCAATTAACATTCACGATTCCCTTTGGAGCTTCGCTCAAACCTAGCGAATCAAAAGCTGGCGATACGGCAACGACATACGACTTCAGCGCCTCTGATCACTCCCGTAATTTTACCGTGACCTCGGAAGACGGTAATTGGACGGCTACGTATAAGGTAAACGTGGTTCTCACAGAGATGCCTTTGACTTACCATTTCGAAGATTTGCTCGAATCGAACAATACCCCTTATGAGATATTCTACGAATTCGATCAGGGTTCATCGCAGGAAATTTCCAAGCTGGTGCAATGGTCGAGCGGTAACCCCGGCTTCAAACTGACCGGTATGGCTAACAATAAAAACGATTACCCTACTGTACAGGCAGCTGCCGGTAAGGTTGGAAAATGCGTCAAGCTGGAGACTCGGGATACGGGAAGCTTCGGTGCGATGGTGAAAATGTATATCGCTGCGGGTAACCTGTTTATCGGCTCGTTCGAGGTAACTGATGCATTAACAGATCCCCGTAAAGCGACCCGATTCGGTTTTCAGTTTTATAAAAAGCCTACAACGCTAAAGGGGTACTATAAATACAAAGCCGGAGATGTATTTACCGCAGAGGGAAAACCCCAAAGTGGTATAAAAGACAAATGCGACATCTACGCGGTGATGTACGAAGCAAGCGACAACTCATTCATGTTGAATGGAGATGATGTATTTACCTCTTCCAAGGTGGTATCATTGGCACGGATGGCGAAAGAGGATGTGGTAGAGTCGAATGAGTGGACTGAATTCAACTTACCTTTTGAAGCAAGAATGGACTTACTATTGATCCGCAAAAGCTGAATGCCGGCAAATACAAGCTAGCCATTGTGCTCTCATCCAGTTTAGACGGAGCTAACTTTAAAGGAGCTGTGGGCAGTACGCTGTATGTAGACGAGATTGAAATTGTTTGTGAAGACTAAATAAAAAGGAATCAATGAAAAAATATAAAGTAATCAGCCTGCTGGCAGCACTGTTATGTGTAAATACTTTCTCCGCATTGGCGCAGGAAGAGAGAAATCAGGGAATCATCTGGTCGTACCTGCATGGATGGGAATATGGCATAAAAGCCGGATTCAGCGTAGGTGGAACTACTCCACTCCCGCTGACTAACGAGATCCGTAAGATAGACAGCTATGCACCGGGTATCGCCATCTCCATCGAGGGTAACGCCACCAAATGGTTCGACGAACAGAAGAAATGGGGGCTGACTGTCGGTCTCCGACTGGAAAACAAGAATATGACCACCGAAGCTACCGTGAAGAATTATGGTATGAAGATCATCAACACGAACGGTGGGGAACTGGAAGGTATCTGGACCGGTGGTGTGAAAACCAAAGTGAAGAACTCCTACCTGACGCTGCCGGTTGTAGCTAACTATAAGGTGAGCAACCGTTGGAAGATCTCGGCAGGCCCGTACGTGTCCTATCTGTTGGAGAAGGACTTCTCCGGCCATGTGTACGAGGGCCACTTACGTACTCCGGATCAAACCGGTTCGAGGGTCGACTTTACCGGTGAAAGTATTGCGACCTATGACTTCTCCAGTGATCTTCGGAAGTTCCAATGGGGTATGCAGTTGGGTGGTGAGTGGAGAGCATTCAAACACCTCAATGTGTATGCCGACCTGACTTGGGGACTGAACGACATCTTCAAGAAGGACTTCGACACAGTTACATTCGCCATGTACCCCATCTATCTCAATGTAGGGTTTGGCTACGCGTTCTAACTAAAAGAAACCATGCGATACAATCAGGGCTATACTCATCTCGAGCGAGCCCTGATTTTTTTTTGAGCTGCGTGTACTAAAAACAGGCTCATTGAAAATCGACATCGGTTATTTTTTATAGTGATCTTTGTATACGATATCTATACGCGCCTTTTTGTCCATCTCTTCGTTGTACACCCAATTATCGTTTCGATAAGATACGCTGTTGCACAACTCTCGGAAGTACCTCTTTTCGTGCATCATTCCCTCTTTGGTCAGCAAGAGTTTGAAGTACAGCCGCGGACGATCTTTCTTGCCGACATACACCCCGATACAGTGCTCGTACCGTCCCTCGTAAGCTTCCCTGAGAGGTAAATGGGCTACGTAAACAGAGTCCGCATTGAAACAACGACGAGCCTCTTCAGCGGATGCTATTTCGACGTACTTATCGAAGTCGATGTCACCGGCAAGTGTACGTCCGTCCGAATCAGTACGTCCAAGAAGCGCCTTTATCTCGGTGGTTATCTTATGCTCGATTGATGGAGGCGCGCATGTAAAGAGAGATTCGATAAAATGAGGATACATGAGCAGACAGTTGCCGTCATTCGACTGAAAAACGAAACTATGCAGCGACACAGTCCCTCTCCATCCGGCATCAAGTCTCCAATAGGCTACGGTCTTCATGTCGGTAAACCCTTTCGGTTCCGTATACCGAATGTCATACACCTTCGATGTATATCGCTTAAAGGCATTAAACGACATGGATTGCTGCGCAAGCGCAGGCAACGCAAAGAGAGCAAGGAGTACACACACAGTTACCCATCTGATTCCCAACCGACAATCGATCAAATTTTCATTCAACACATTCAAGTCCTCCCTAGTTTTGTGACTGTAAGTCAATTGTAAAACAAATCTTTTATTTCAATTATTTTCGGTTAATCATAAAACGTCGGCGTAAACGCAATTCCAAGCGTACGGGCGATGCGGAAGAAGCTCGAAAGCTGCATACCGGTCTCTCCTTTTTCTACACGGGCGATGTAACTTCTTGCCGTGCCAACCTGATCCGCCAACTCTTCCGGGTTATCTGAAGCTGTTGCCGGCGATCCCGAAGTATCTCGCCATACGGCCATCTGATTGTCTGCTGCTGGAAAGCGGTTCGAGATTCCGTGCCCCCCATACTCCTCTTCGAGTAGTTCGCTTGCCGTATGCAACCGGGCTAATTTCGTTTCATCCAACTTTCTCATAACTCAAAGTCTTTTACAATCCGTTCGGTTATTTTCAGCTGCTTATTTCACCGTATAAATGTAACTAAATTAATACAATCAAACAACTAAATTTCACTTTTTGCTGATATTTAACACAAGCTCAACGAATCAGACAAAGCATTTGAAGTTGAACGCCAAATATCCAACCGGGAACAAGCCCCGAAAGGAATAAACAAAATGTCAAAGACCGAGGCTTTCATCACAGAGACCTCCTTGAAATGGGGGGACGGTTGAATCCCGAAAAAGGTTTATCACCGCAGCCGAAACAAGCCCTTACAGACTGGTTGGTAAAAACTAGATTTCGAACTGCGGTGACCATCACAACAAACAAAACATGAAACACAAAGCAAGTATAGTTAGACACCCAAACAAGTATACTTTTGCCCTAAAACACTACTTCTTATGCCTCCTCAGAAGGTTCATCGAACGCTAACGGTTGCTGGCTTTCACCCATATTGACAATCCGCGTAGCGTTGTCGGCACGCTCCTCAACGGTGTATTCCATTACGGCATACTCGGTCACCCCGTTGGCGTTGACACGCTTGCGGAAGCTGTTGTTCTCAAGTACATAAACCAGTGTTTGAAGAGCCTGACGATTGGATTGTACCCGGCCGTTGAGACTGATTGTTGCCAACAACGTAGCGGCAGGAAGCCATTTAGCCGTAAAATCACAGGCAGTAGCGGCACGGTAGTAGAAGAACAGGTTCTCTTCAACCGGATCTTTGAGCCGGAAACGCTCGTTACGCTTGTTCAACATCTTGATTTCATCACCCTCATACCAATACTGAAAACCCTCGTAGTAGAGCGCTAATGCCTGCGCATAAAGCCCCGCATGATTCACCAGCATGCGATACCGGATGTTATCGACCGAGATGAAGAGGATGCGCCGATTCTCAGCAATCTCCTGCAAACAGTGGGGATTGTTGGTACTGGCCGCAAAGGAGGCACGGCGGACGAAGGCGTGCGACTGGAAATCGAACACTTTACGCTCCGTCACCCTGTCCTGCGTGATAACACGCTTCAGGTCCGCCAGCCGGTTCGAACTTACCCCATCGAACTCTTCAAGGTTGATTATCAGACAACTGGAGAGCATCAACATATGGTCCTTATTGTCGGGATTGATCATCCCGTTGCGGTAGTAACCTTCCAACTCGCTGGGCAGCAGGTTGCGGATGAAACGGCTCTTCCCTTTACCCTGCTTGCTGTAGAGCAACAACAACAGCTGATTCTCTTCCCGATCGCTAATCGCACAGGCTACCATGCCCACGAGCCAACGTTTGAGGGCATCGTGCAGAAAGGCGGGATCGGGGGTATCGATGGTATCGGCCAACTGCTTGATGTAATCCGTCTTCCCATCCCACGGAGGGAGGGATTCGAAATAAGCGATGAAGGGGTTGTAGTCCGGGGCGAAATCCGACTCGATCAACGACCTCACCAACGCCAACGTACACGATATATTGGCGCGAACGAGTTCCATATAGAACGAGTTGAGATCGCGCAAACGTACCGAATTGTAGACCTTTCCTCCCTCTTTCTTCTTAGCAAACTCCACCTGATCACGCACCACATTGTACCGAAAGGAGTAGTTTTCATTCAGGAAATCGACGATCTGATCCACCCGATTCTTCTTCGTTTCCTGATCGGCAGCGTCCGTTTGCGAGGTGTAGACGTAGGCATTGCGCAGAGGAGTCTCGACATCGAAGTCGCCCGATCCGCCAAAATCACGAATGGCCATCCGGACGGCAGCCGTTTCGGGCACATGACGAACGTAGCACTGGTTGCCCAGACAGTAGATGAAGTTGTCGCGTCCACCCTCTTCAAAACGGTATTTGCGACGGGTGTAGGCAAGGGCTTTGCTGTAATCCAGACTGGCTTGCTGACTGATATCGGAGAGGTCGGGCGAGGATTCGGACTTCGATTTACGCTTGCTCTTCTTCGACGAACATTCCTCGCGGGTGGGTAGCGAGACGATGACGTTGAGTGGCTTCACGGCGTTCATCCGCTCGTCGGAGAAAAACGCGTCCGGATCATAGGAGGCGTAAACTCCCCGGGAGAGGTCGCTTCCGCTTATATCGACCTTGCTGTGCAGGAGTTGGGCGTAGTAGTTACCGGCCAGGGTGAACATCTGTTTGTGGTATTCTTCGAGTTCGGCGTAGGAGACTTGCTGCTTCGCTTCGAGTTGTTGGCGCAGGGAAAGGGCATCGGCTGAGGTGATGTAGGTCAGGATTTTCAACCCGTGTTGCCGGGGACTGATAAAATCGGCGATTGTGTAGGGGTCGGCATCCGCAAGCTTATGGAGTTCGGCGAGGTCTTCGGGCTCCATATCATCGAAATCGAGCATCACGAGGTCGTTGTACCGAACCAGGCTGTAGGCCAGCCGCTCTTCGCGATAGGTGGCGGTAATGGTGTAATAGGGCAGGTTGCATTTCAATCCGTTGGCTTTCAGGCAATCACCAACCACCAAAGCCTTCCTGATTTCATCTACCGACTTGCGGTAGAAGCCGCCGTGAATCAGTTCTATAAAATGTTTCACACTAATTTGGGTAATCACTTTGGAGTAGCCTTTGTAGCAGGTCATTTCCAATTCTTTCGTGCTGTAGTTGTTTAAATCCATGTGTTAAGTCGGTTCATCGGGTTAAAAATTTGCGCTTCCCCCTACTGAACGGGGGAAGCGTTGGTTGTATTTCCGATTGCAAAGGAATGGATTTCTACTGAAAACATAAAAACGTCTTTTTCGCTCAAAAAGGCCATTTTAACGTAGTTAGCAATTATTGCTTATCGTGCCAGGCTCGATGGGCCGTTTGCAAAGCTCTACTAATCTCTGCCACAGTGAGATAACATCCATCGGGCCCTCGCTTTTCAAACCTTGTGAAAAGTGAAAGAAGCTCCGCGAAAAATTGCGGACCGCATGCTTTCAAGGACGAGTGCGGATTGTAACAAAGCCAAATCCAAGGCAAAAGGAAGCCATTCCTTTCGGGTATCGAAACAAATACTGGCTTATCAATCAGTCTTTTACTTGTCGACTCTTTGATTAACATCGCAACTTCTTCCGACTGTTCGTTCATCTCTTCGATGCGATAAAACACTTTGCCATCGCTGTAAACGGAATACGCTGATTTCTTTCTTTTCATAGCATTTTAACGTTTTTCAGGGTGAATACTTTTAACTTATTTTATCAGAAAGGCTCCCTTTCTAATGTATTTCTCTATTAATATTCTATTTAACGATAGGGGGGGAGTTT
>NZ_BAIV01000021.1 GCF_000517545.1 Bacteroides reticulotermitis JCM 10512
TTCCCGCATTGTATAAATCTAGTTATCAGATAAATACGGCAAAAAGTGATTATGACATGATTCGTTTGCACTTACACGCTTGAATAGCATATTTTAGCTCAAACGAAGCTCGAATTTCTGTTTTGATAAGTAATCACAAGGTTTTGCAGGTGATTCTGATTCGATCCCTCGTTTTTACTAAACCTTGTACTTGAATGAGGTAAACCTTGTACATGGTTGGGGTAACTCTAGTACTAGGTTGGGGTCAAGTTAGTACTAGGTTTGGGTAACTCTAGTACTAGGTTCAGGCTACTTGAGTACTAGATTATTAATACCCAAGCGATAGGCTATTAACACATCAACCCTAGTCTATTAATATCTGAAAGCTTAACTAAAAACAAGCCAACTTCCTGATTCTATAAGACCAAGGAAACGAAAAAAAGAGCCTGATGTTTTTAAAAAAGATCAGGCTCTTTCAACCAAAAGATCAGGTTCTTTTTTGAAAAGATCTAGATCTTTTTTAGAAAGGAATTCGTATTACTTCATCTTATAAACCAACGTTCCTCCTGCTATAATATCTTCATGAGCAATCGTCTTCTTTGTATAAGGCACGCCATTGAGCGTAATGCTTTCTACATACTTATGCTCTTTGGACAGATTTTCAGCGATAACAGTGAATGTTTTTCCGTCCGCCAGATGCAAGACCATTTTCGGCAACTGAGGAGCACCGAATACATAGTCACCACTCACAGGATCTACAGGATAGAATCCCATGGCGCTAAGCATATACCACGCGGACATCTGTCCACAATCGTCATTTCCACAAAGCCCGTCCGGTTTGTTTTTATATTGAGTCTCAAATATCTCCCGAATCAACTCCTGCGTGCGTTCCGGACGCCCGGCCATTGCATACAGGTAGGCAACATGATGACTGGGCTCATTGCCATGGGCATATTGCCCGATCAGGCCCGTCACATCAGACAAAGCTTCTCCTTCGAGTTTGATGGTGAACAGAGAATCCAACTTCTGCAAGAAAGGCTTCTCCCCTCCCATCATCTGAATCAAACCCGGAATATCATGCTGCACATGCCATGTATATTGCCAGGCATTTCCTTCGGTATAATCTCCTCCGATACTTTCCGAATGGCCTAACACACTTGGGTTGAACGGAGTTTCCATGTTCCGTCAGCTTTACGCGGACGCATAAACTTGGTGCTGGGATCAAAAAGGTTCTTGTAGAAGTCGGCACGTTTTGCAAAGTAAGCCGCGTCTTCTGTCTTACCCATTCGGCGAGCCATGTCGGCAGCGGCGTAATCATCATAGACCGATTCCAGGGTGGAAGATACTGATTCGGCTTTTATCAAATCGGTAGGGAAATAACCATATTTCATATACGTTTCCCAGTCAGACTTCAAAGGATGGGAAACGGTCTGGGTACGCTTGATTATGTTGAAAGCGCGCTCGGCATCGAAGCCACGGAATCCTTTTCGGTAGGCCTCAGCAACAACCGACACTCCATGATTGCCAACCATGCAATAGTTGTCTTTTCCCCATAAAGCCCAAATGGGCAGAAATCCCTGTACCTCTCCTTGCTCTATCAAGGAGTTGACAAATCCGTCCACTCGTTCGGGAGTGATCAGGGTGTAGAATGGATGGGCCGCCCGATAGGTGTCCCACAAAGAGAATGTGGAATAGAACACTCCACTGCCGGCTTTCACAACTGAATCGGCTGCATTGCGATACATACCATCGACATCGGAAATCTGATTGGGCTGAATCAGCGCATGATAAAAGCAAGTATAGAAATTGGCCTTTTCATCATCGGTCCCTTCTATTTCAATACGGCTCAGGTAACTATTCCACTCTTGATAAGCGGCTTTTCTCACGCCTTCAAAATCCCACGCAGCAATCTCGGCTTCGAGGTTTTTCTTCGCACCGGCTATACCGGTAGTAGAAAGGGCGACTTTCATCATCAGTTCATCACCCGGCTTTAGGTCGAAACTTACTAGGATGCGTTTTCCTTTCTCGGTTTCGGCCATAGGCAGGTAGAGTGAGTCGACAACCGGACGGTTGAATTTCATCACAAAGAAATAGTCTTGGTCCACCCACACGGTGTTACTCACGTGGCCGGTCAAGGTTTGTGCATCTTCCCAATGTACTTCACAGCTAGTGACGTGCGAATGGTATTGTTCCTCTCTCCAAGCCGGACCATGCTGCAAATCGATCAGCAAAGATGCCGAATCAGCTTTATGGAATGTATAGCGATGTAGAGCGGCATGAATAGAAGCTGTCAGTTCGGCCTTTACCTGCGGCTCAGCGAGTTCGACGGTATAGTAGCCGGGGGTAGCCGCTTCCTGTTCTTTGGAGAAATGGCTCCGGTAAGCATCCCAGGAGCGAACACGTGTTCCGGTAACAGGCATCACTAAGATGTCGCCTAGGTCCATGCAACCGGTTCCATTTAAGTGGGTCTGAGAGAATCCCCAAATCAAGGAGTCTTGATAGGTGTATTCCGAACAGTATCGCCAACCCACCGCACCTGTTACCGGACTTGTTTGTATCATCCCAAAGGGATAACAAGCGCCGGGAAAGGTGTGCCCGTTGTCAGCGGCACCGATAAAAGTATTAACATATTTCGCGTAATCTTTCGGCTCCGCTTTATCTGTTAAAGTACAGGAAGCACATAGAAGCAGACTCGCCAAAATGGCGGTCATTAGAGGGGTCTTTTTTTTCATGATGGTACGATGTGTTAAGTTAATGCCTATTAGGGCGGTGACAAAGATAAACAGGTTTTTCTGGATAATCAACTAACAAATAGTCATTTTATATGTGATAAAACAAAAATTCATACGACTTATTGAATAAATATCAACTCAATTATTTATCTTTGTTAGCTTAATAGTAAGTTAGCCACAAAAAAAAGAAGTATAATGAAGGATTTCTTAAAATTTACGTTCGCTACAGTAACTGGCATTATCATATCCAGTGTCATTTTGTTTGTTCTCAGTATCGTAACATTATTCGGTATCTTATCGACCTCAGATACAGAAACTGTGGTGAAAAAGAATTCAGTGATGGTACTCGATTTAAACGGTACACTCGTGGAACGTACGCAGGAAGATGCTCTAGGTATATTATCTCAACTAGTCAACGATGACTCCAATACATACGGACTGGATGATATACTCTCTTCGATTAAAAAGGCGAAAGAGAATGAAGACATCAAAGGTATTTATCTGCAAGCAAGTTCACTGAGCTGCTCGTACGCCTCTTTACAGGAAATACGCAATGCATTGCTCGACTTTAAAGAAAGCGGCAAATTTATAATTGCCTATGGCGATGGATACACTCAGGGACTTTACTATCTATCCAGCGTAGCGGATAAGATTATGCTCAATCCGCAAGGTATGATCGAATGGCGTGGACTTGCTTCTTCGCCCATCTTCTATAAAGACTTACTCCAAAAACTTGGCGTAGAGATGCAGATCTTCAAAGTGGGGACTTACAAATCGGCCGTAGAACCGTTCACCTCAACCGAAATGAGTCCTGCCAACCGCGAACAGGTAACTGCTTTCATTCAGTCGATCTGGGGACAGATTACAACCGGAGTTTCGGCATCCCGTAACCTTACGGTAGACTCGCTCAATGCCTACGCCGATCGTATGCTGATGTTCTATCCGGCTGAAGCAAGTGTCAAAACCGGGCTGGCGGATACGTTGGTTTATCGCAATGATGTGCGCAACTACCTTAAAAAGTTAGTCAAGATAGGTGAAGACGACAAGCTTTCGATGTTGAGCTTGAACGATATGATCAACGTGAAAAAGAATACGCCGAAGGATAAAAGCGGTAATATCGTCGCTGTATATTATGCATCCGGAGAAATAACCGATCATCCGAGTTCGGCAGCTTCGGAAGACGGTATTGTGGGCACCAAAGTTATTCAAGACTTGCGTAAGCTGAAGGATGACGACGACATCAAGGCGGTTGTACTCCGTGTCAACTCTCCCGGAGGAAGTGCTTTTGCTTCCGAACAGATATGGCACGCCGTAAAAGAACTCAAAAGCAAGAAACCGGTAATTGTGTCCATGGGTGATTACGCCGCATCGGGTGGTTACTATATTTCTTGTATTGCCGATACGATTGTTGCCGAGCCAACAACACTAACGGGGTCTATCGGGATTTTCGGTATGGTTCCGAATCTTAAGGGGCTGACCGATAAAATAGGCCTAACCTACGATGTGGTAAAAACAAATAAGTTTGCCGACTTCGGAACGCTCATGCGTCCTTTCAACAATGATGAGAAAGTATTGTTGCAAATGATGATCGCCCAAGGGTACGACACGTTTGTCAGCCGTTGTGCCGAAGGTAGAGGTATGACCAAAGAGGGCATTGAGAAAATAGCCGAAGGACGTGTATGGACCGGAGAGGCTGCCAAAGAACTTGGCTTGGTGGATGTACTGGGCGGAATTGATAAAGCGCTGGAAATTGCCGTTGGAAAAGCGGGGATTGATAGTTACACGGTTATCCCTTATCCGCAAAAGAAAGATTTCTTATCTTCTTTGCTCGACACTCAACCCACAAATTATGTAGAATCTCAATTAATAAAAAGTAATCTGGCGAATATTATCAACAATTCGGCCTACTAAAAAATATAAAAGAACAATCAATGATTCAGGCACGTATACCGTTTGATCTGAACATGAAGTAAATAACGACACATGGACGAACACTTCTTTAAGGTAAATAAGTGGCTCTATCCTGTTTCATGGCTCTATGGAACAGGAGTCGCGATCAGAAACAAGCTCTTTGACTGGGGAATTCTCCGGTCGAAGAGTTTTGACGTTCCCGTCATCTGCATCGGTAACCTCGCTGTAGGGGGTACCGGAAAAACGCCGCACACTGAATATCTGATAGAGTTATTAAACAACAAATATCACGTAGCTGTATTGAGCCGAGGCTATAAAAGACGAACGAAAGGTTATGTGCTGGCTACTCCGGAAAGTACCGTGCAAACAATTGGCGACGAGCCTTACCAAATGCATACGAAGTTTCCTGCTATCACGTTGGCGGTAGACGAGAATCGTTGCCATGGTATAGGTAAGCTCCTCGCTATAAAAGAACCGGCAATAGACGTCGTTCTACTGGATGACGCTTTTCAACACCGATACGTGAAACCGGGACTGAGCATTCTGCTGACAGATTATCATCGCTTGTTTTGTGATGATGCGCTACTACCGGCGGGGCAGCTTCGGGAATGCATCGGTGGCAAGAACCGGGCGCAAATCGTTATTGTAACCAAATGTCCGGCGGATATTAAGCCTATCGACTTCAATATCATCGGCAAACGGTTGGATCTTTATCCGTATCAACAGCTATTCTTTTCATCGTTTCAATATGGAAATTTACAACCGCTTTTCCCGGAAACGTCTTCTGATCCTCAGGCCGTGGAGTCGGAGAAGCCTTTGTCTTTCCTGGAAGGGACAAGCATCTTGCTCATCACCGGAATAGCATCGCCTGCACCTATGGTTGAGAAGATTAAAGAATATAGCCAGCATATCGATCAGCTTTCATTCGATGATCATCACCAGTTCACGAACCGGAATATGCAGCTTATCAAAGAGCGTTTCAATAAATTGGAGGGTGAACATCGCTTGATTGTCACGACTGAGAAAGATGCCACTCGCATAGCCGGACATCCGCATCTGGATAATGATTTGAAACCTTTTATCTATACGCTCCCTATCGAAATTGAGATATTGCAAAATCAACAAAACAAATTTAACCAACATATTATTGACTATGTTAGAGAAGATACAAGAAACAGCAGCTTACCTAAGAGGAAAGATGCATACCAGTCCTGAAACAGCTATCATTCTAGGTACCGGACTTGGCAGTTTAGTTAATGAAATAACCGAGAAATATGAAATAAAGTATTCGGAGATCCCAAACTTTCCGGTATCAACAGTCGAAGGACATAGTGGCAAACTAATTTTCGGCAAATTGGGCAATAAAGATATCATGGCCATGCAGGGCCGCTTTCATTACTACGAAGGTTATTCAATGAAAGAGGTAACTTTCCCGGTACGTGTCATGCGCGAACTCGGCATCAAGACGCTGTTTGTGTCCAACGCCAGCGGAGCTACCAATGCCAGCTTCGAAATCGGAGATTTGATGATTATTACCGATCACATCAATTACTTCCCCGAACATCCGCTTCGTGGAAAGAATATTCCTTATGGCCCACGTTTCCCGGACATGAGCGAAGCATACGATAAGACACTTATTCGCAAAGCTGACGAAATAGCTCAAGAGAAAGGTATTAGCGTACAACATGGTATCTATATCGGTACGCAAGGCCCAACATTTGAAACTCCGGCCGAGTATAAGTTATTCCATATATTGGGTGCTGATGCGGTAGGTATGTCGACAGTTCCCGAAGTCATTGTAGCCAATCACTGCGGAATCAAGGTGTTCGGCATCTCTGTCATTACGGACTTAGGAGTCGAAGGTAAGATCGTAGAAGTTACTCATGAAGAAGTTCAGAAAGCTGCTGACGCTGCTCAACCGAAGATGACTACAATCATGCGTGAGCTTATCAACCGCGCTTAACATTAAAACCCTTTTATGAGAACAGAAATAGCATCTCTGGGTGAGTTTGGTCTGATAGATCGTCTCACCGAGAGTATCAAACTAACAAACGAATCCAGTACATACGGTGTAGGCGACGATGCTGCCGTCCTCTCCTATTCTTCAGAGAAACAGGTGTTGGTAACCACCGATCTGCTAATGGAAGGTGTACATTTCGACTTGACTTATGTACCTTTCAAGCATTTGGGCTACAAGGCTGCCATCGTCAACTTCTCTGATATTTATGCCATGAATGGCACACCGCGTCAGATAACAGTATCACTAGCTCTCTCAAAACGTTTCAGTGTTGAAGATGTAGATGCTCTTTATGACGGCATACGCCTGGCTTGCCAACAATATAATGTCGACATAGTCGGTGGGGACACCTCTTCGTCATTAACCGGACTTGCTATCAGCATTACCTGCATAGGAGATACCGAAAAGGCTGTCTACCGGCATGGAGCTAAAGATACGGACCTCATCTGCGTCAGCGGTGATTTGGGAGCCGCCTATATGGGACTGCAACTTTTGGAACGCGAGAAAAGCGTATTAAAAGATGAGAAAGACCTTCAACCGGACTTTTCCGGCAAAGAGTATCTATTGGAACGGCAACTGAAACCCGAAGCGCGTAAAGACATCATTGAGAAGCTTGCTGCGGCCAACATCGTTCCAACCTCGATGATCGATATTTCCGACGGACTCTCTTCTGAACTGTTACACATCTGCAAGCAAAGCAAGGCCGGCTGTCGGGTTTACGAGGAGCATATCCCGATTGATTACCAGACGGCTGTTATGGCGGAAGAGTTCAACATGAACCTTACGACCTGCGCATTGAACGGTGGCGAAGACTACGAGCTTCTTTTCACTGTTCCCATTGCTGACCACGAGAAAGTATCACAGATGGAAGGTATTCGCCTAATTGGCCATATCACCAAGTCCGAACTAGGATGTGCTTTGATCACCCGCGACGGTCAAGAGTTTGAACTCAAAGCCCAAGGTTGGAATCCATTAAAAGAAGAAAAATAATTTTCATACAATAGAACACTGATAATAAGAGCTATACCTTTTTATCAGTGTTTTTTATTTCCAAAACACTTGTGAGATTAAAAAGTTTCACTACCTTTGCAACCGCAAACAAGAAAGGTGCCATAGCTCAGTTGGTAGAGCAAAGGACTGAAAATCCTTGTGTCCCCGGTTCGATTCCTGGTGGCACCACTTTTAGAAATATCGATTCAGTGAAACCCGTTGAAATACAGTCATTTCAACGGGTTTTCTTTTATACCCGCCATGCCGGTTTACGCAGATTTGAGCATTTGGACATTTTCCATCCGGTGGTTTTTCCAAAGTCCCTCAAAAAAGCCACCAAAATCATCCTATTTCACTTATTTACAATTATTTGCGCTGTTCATTTTCAGGGACAAGAATATACTTTTGCCTACCTGCTTGAATGTCGAACGAAAGGATTTGAAAAACTGTAATGTGAACAAAAGAAGTTCTATTCCCTCCCTATTTGTCAGGGAATAGAACCGGAGACACAAAAAGGACTCTCCGGTGGTTTTTATGATTTGAAGTAGAAAAAAACCACCGAAATTCACAATTCTTCAAGAATTCCACCGACATCACTAGTTGACGAAATTAACCAGAATGTACAACATCTAAAAAAGAAAGTCATGAAACAAGGAACAATGAACATTCTATTTTTCGTTCTGAAAACGAAATTGTTGAAAAACGGTGAAGCACCGATTCTTATGCGCATAACCATCGACGGACAGTTTGATGAGATAAGAATTCAGCGAAGCACTCCCCTGAAATATTGGAATGCGGCCAAAGGATGCAGCAAAGGAAAGGACAGGGCATCCGCCGAATTGAACAGCTTTATAATGGCCCTGAATGTACGCGCCCTTGAAAAGCATAAGGAGTTAATGCTGGAACAGGCATTGATTACTCCCAGGCTGTTACTGAAACGGATATTCGGCAAAGATACGGAAATGCGTACTTTACTCGGGACCATGCGGCAGGAAATAGAAGATATGGAAAAAGTGGTGAATATCAACTACTCCCCCATTACCATCAACCGCTATAAGAACGTACTGAAGAAACTCGAAAACGCCATACCAGCCTTTTATGACAAGCAGGACATCACTTTCTACGAACTTACACCGGAATTTATCAAGGCGTTCGACCTGCACCTGAAAACAAAAGCCGGACTGTGCCGCAATACGATTGTCCGCTACATGAAATGCTTCAAGAAGATCACAAACATGGCTCTTGCCAAGGAATGGATGCGGAAAGATCCTTTCTATGGTTATAAGATGAAACAGGACGAAACAGATCCGGTATTCCTTACTTATGACGAGTTGCAAGCTATCATGAAGAAAGAATTCACCATCCCGCGCCTGGCTCTGGTGCGGGACATTTTTATCTTCGCTTCGTTCACCGGCCTGGCTTTCGCAGACGTATCCACGCTCCGCAAGGAAAATCTCATGCAGGACAACAGTGGCGACTGGTGGATAAGGAAAGGGAGGGTCAAGTTGGAGCACCACCGCAAGGCATCCTCCGTCAGCAACATTCCACTGCTGCCCGTGCCGCTTGCCATACTGCAAAAATACAAAGATGATCCTGTATGCATGAAAAAAGGATATTGTCTTCCCGTACCAAGCAACCAGAAGATGAACAGTTATCTGAAGGAAATCGCCGATTGCTGCGGGATTAAAAAGAACCTGAGCACCCACGCGGCCCGCCACACGTTTGGAACCACCATTACGCTCGCCAATAACGTACCGCTGCAAGATGTTTCAGCGATGCTCGGACATGCCTCCACGCGCATGACACAGCATTATGCACGCGTTATGAACACCAATCTGAAGGAGGCAATGAATCAAGTAAAAGAACGGCTGGCACAAAAATAACATTAAAAACCATTCATAAGAAGAAAAAGAGGATATGCGTTGATATCCTCTTTTCGTTATTCCCCCAAATTCTTCTTTCAGTCATTGAATTTGTGCGTTGATTTCATTTCTGAACTTCGTCGGGTCGGCAATAAACCTGAATGTGTTCGTTGCCCCGCCGGTAGTTACCACGATCGACCCAAAGCCGAATATACGTCCCAAAACAGGCTGGCTAATCCGTAATCCCTCACATTTATTCAGAACCAGTTCAAGAGCGTCACGGCTAAGAACCCCCGATTTCAGAACAACCCTTTTATTGGTGACGACATATTCAGTCCCTATTTTTAAAAGAATCCTCTTGACCAGCTGAAGCAGTCCTGCCAGTAACAGAATTAAACCGATATAGTATAAAAAGCCCGCCTGTGCCGAAGAAAAAAAGGCACCCAATAATAACAATACTGCCGGATATACGAAAATATACCAATGGATATCCGCCTTGTACCTGACCTCTTCACCTGCCTGCAGGTTATTCTGAATATAGCTCATACTTCTTGACTATTAACAGATTACTTATTTTTTCATCAAGGGACAAAAATACATATAATCAAGACATCACAAAATAAATCGAGGGGTTTTCTTTCAGTCCGATATTTGTAACCCTGAAACATTAAACAAACCGGATAGACAAGAGCCCGTTTTATCCCGTTTTGACCCGTTAATTTCTTAATACCATCAACAACAGTCATATTTCAACTTCTTACCTGCAAATATAGTCCCGTGCCTTTGGATTGAGCAAGGCAGCCCTACGGGCCGGTTGGCCAGGGAAAAATCATCCTCACTTCGTTGCGGTATTTTTCCCTGCCAAGCCTTGCACAATCCCGGCACGGAACAGTCCGGCAAGTAAGAAATCGAAATACCGGCTCCACGGGGCCGGACATGTCTAATTCTAAAAGTAAAAAAATGACTGAAATGACAACAATGAAGGTTCACGAAGAAAAAGTAAGGGACTTTACTGGCAATGCAGGAGAACAGACAGCTACTCCTCTGACGAAGGCAAACGCGCATCGCGCCAGTCTTATCCGGAGAAAAGGGACGGATGATGAAGCGATTCCTTTCCACTTCCGTAAGAAATGCACAGGAATGAATGTGTATGTCCATACTTATGGAAAGGATGAAGCGGAGCTCCGTCCGTCGGACTTCAAGGATTGGGATGTGGCGGAGTTCAAGCATCCCGGATATCTGGAAGATATGGAAGGTGCCGCATCTGACGCCTACCGTTGGAATTCATTTGAACCGGATGAACGGGGAAAAAGCGACATCATGCACTACGAGGCACAACTCCATGAGGATTTACAGCAGATACCGGCAGAAAAACAGGAGGATTATATCAGAACCTACAGATCCGGATTCACTGCGCTGACTGGATGCTTGTCCCGATGCGCAAGTCCAATGGTTACAGGACCGGCAGGATTCAATTGCCGCAGGAATGAGAAAGCCAATAACGCCTATCGGAATAAATACAATGCATTCCAGGAATGGCGCAACCGGATTCTGCTAACCGCCCGGCGGGCAGCAGAAAAGGCAAGGCCGGAAAAGGAAAGACAGGAAGAAGCATGGCTGGGACTCAAACGCCAGATCGTAAGCAGTGCAAACACTATCCGTGAAATTGATACCGGAAAAGCCAAAGGTTACGACCGGTCGTTGTTCGTAAGCAGTATCCTGAATAAGGTCGGCACTTTCGCCAGCCATGGCAATGTGGAAATCGTACAAAGAGCCGTGGATCTCATTATCGAATATAATTCCGGAGTGAAGAAACCTGTCATCACCGCACGTAGCAGATTCTTCCGGCTCCCCGAAGCGGCACAGCGCATGAAAGAGAAACTGCAAGCCGCAAGGCAACAGGATAACAAAATAATAGAATTTGAAGACGGGAAGCTTGTTTGGAACTACGAAGAAGAACGTTTGCAGATATGCTTCAACGATATACCCGGGGAAAACAAGCGCAAGGAATTGAAATCGTACGGTTTCCGCTGGTCTCCAAGGTTTAAGGCCTGGCAACGTCAACTGACCGGCAATGCCGTATATGCAGCGGGGAAAGTGCTGAACCTTCAAAATATGTGATCATGAATACTGAACAACTCCTGAAAATAAAATTTATGTGTACCGGTAATAAACTGTACTGGAAATCGGACCTCTACCCGGAAGGAAAGGTGGAGGTACGGGTTACATTGGCCACTTATGCCGACAACGACAATCTTTATGTTGGACTAAACCGTCCATGTACAAAGGAGGAAGGTCGTTGGGAACCCTTCACCGACCTGACCGTCAACCAACATTCCCTGCCCCCATTCCATGCGTACGTGGATAACCGGGATTATAACCGGGGGGCGTATGAGTTCCTGACTGGTTATGGAATCGCCCAACCGGTTGCGCTTCCCAGGCATAACGGATTCCGCCTGTTCAGATTCAATGCGGACAGGCTGAAGGAACTTGCACCGGAACATTACCCCATGATAGCCCGGAAACTGCCTCCCGGAAAGACGGCCATCGGGATGCAGGAGTACAACGGCTACAACTATCCAATCAGAACAATAAAGAATGTCTATGGATTGTATATGCTATCGACATTGGAATTTGAAAAAATCCTTCGTGAAGGGGAACAACAGGGCAATGCCGAAGCAGCCGAAATACTTGAAAGCATCTGTCATTTCTGTACGAAGGAAGACCTGAACGGATTGACTGATGAAGAAATGGTGGAAGATATAACCCGTGGAGCGATATGAAAACCGAAATCCCAACAAAATCATGGAAGAGCTACATTCCGAAATCGGTCAGCCTGTACTATGTGGACTATAATGAGAACCTGAATGGGCAGGAAGCGCTGCAGGAAGCATGTATCCGGCAGAACAGTCTCATACCCTTATATGAAAAAGTACAGGAATGGTATATGGAACAGGAAACAGACAATCTGGATGAAATACTTGGCCATATTAAGGAAAGTATGACAAAAGACCGCAGATTACGTACATACAGGAAACACGAAAATGAAATACGGGATATGTTGTACGAACGGAACGATACCGATCCGTCGGACGGGTTAATCCGCAATTCCTCCATTACCAACATGTTCTACTCCCTCGGAGTGGAAACAGACGGTTGCGATACATACGGCAATACGCGTACAGAGTCGGAAACAATGACCTGCCATAGAATCAGACGTGCACTGAGATTGAAAAAAGGACAGTATGACGACCGGATTCTTGAACTGACAGGAAACGCTTCGTATGGGGGTGAACTCCGGATCTATTTTAACGCCATGTTCAACAAACTGTTGACGGGCGATCCCGGAAATGATTTCAAGTCCATCCGTTTTCACGGTGATGTCGTAGTTGCCTTGGCAGACAGCCGCAACGGTTCCGGTTACGACATCACGTTGCCGATAGACGTCACGCTTCCATTCCGAAGGGACAACCTCTTTGTGGATTCACAGGTACATTATTCGTATGCAGATGAGGTTTGCGGAATGTGTAGCGACTGGTGCGGTTCCACCAAGTGGGAAACGGGCATGAAACCATTAAAAGGATCCATCCGTGCAAGCAGGATGGCCGGGCATCTGCAACAGGAAGCCGGATATGAAAAGACCTTCCGCGAAGGGAAATGCACATCCGGTGACATGAATTACAAACGCCATCGGGACACATTCTATATCAACAGTTTCCCCTGCGGCAACAGATGCCCCCATTGCGGAACATTCTGGATAGACTGAAAACTCAACGCTTATATTACTCATCAATTTAAAAATATCAGTATGAAAATCATGTGCGATCAAAAGTATTACGATAAAGTAATGCAGTATGCAACATCCATTCACGACATGTCCCTTCAGAATTGCCTGAACCGTCTCAAAGAGTGGGAAAAGAATCCCAACTACCCGTGTGAAATAGAACTTTACCATGACAGGGCTCCCTATTGTTTCGGATTCGTTCAAAGGTATCCCGACGATAAACAAGGCATCGCCGGCGGCCTGCTTTATCACGGTTCACCCGACGAATCGTTTGCCGTACAGCTTACTCCTTTCAAAGGATGGCAAATACATACTTAAAAAACGGGAACAAATGGAAGACTGGATGAAATATGCCAGGGATATGGCAAAAGCGGAAAAGGAGCTGGATATTGAAATGTGGGTCATCATATCCTTTTACCGCAGGACGGTGGAGAAGGAAAATATCCTGATTTTCCGCTATGATTTGCCGAAAAGGCTGGCAGACAAATACTGCTGGGTGATTGGTTGGAGAAAAGCCCGGCTTATCTGCCGATACCCCAGAGGGAACGTTTATCATACCTATTCCCTATACGACAAACATAGCGGAGAAGACTACTCGTTCGGTTCTGACCTGTCCAGACTGGCTGCTGCCAAAGCGCAGGTCACTAAAATGCAACGTTCCATACAAGACTATGTCAAGGTACAGAAGCAGGGCAACCTCTTTTTTGATGAAGACAAGGACGAAATGTTGCTAAAGGCCCGGAACAAACTAAAAATAAAGGAAAAGAATGTACAACAGGCAGAGAACAGATTACATGAGAAAGTTGAAAGCCACAGATGCGGATTTCGGGAATAAGCCGGAATCCGCATTCTCATTTCTTGCTGCAAAGATAGCCGTTTGCCCGATGATTGCGCAAGGCGGTCCTTCGGACTGGTTGGCGGAGAAAAATCATCCTCGCAAGCTGCGGTATTTTTTCTCGCCAAGCCTTGCCGCCAATCCCGGACAAACAGACAGCACATCCAACAAGAAATAAAAACGCCTATCCTACAAGGCGGATTGTCTAACTAAAAAACAATAACAGGTATGGAAACATTGGATTACAGAAATATGCTGCTTATCTCCCTGTGGCAGTACAACCATCACGAGCGTGAAGGATTAACCCCGCAACTCTTCCGGGAGACATTCGGAGAAATAGGCGGGAACCATTATTACGACAAATGGATACATTATTTCAATCATAACCTCTGGGACATGATTGCCTATTTAGGAAACGAAACTGAAAACGGACAGAAATTCTGTGACATGCTTGTTAGACAAGTCCGGTTGTACCGGCAAAACCGAAAGCCTTATGGAATTCAGTAACTTTTATACCGTCAAAACATTGCAACTGTTCAATGATACCACCGGATACGCCCATAAAACGGATGGCAGCGATACGGACAAGGTAAACCGGCTTATCGCGCTCATCCGGAAGGAAAGGGACATCCATGAAGCCCGATAGCCGGTGATATGATCGAATATACCTCCCGTAGCGGTGAGTATTACGGAAAAGCGCATCTACAGCGCATATATGACGACCATATGGAAATCTGCCTGAATCCCCATGTGCCGTTCTGCTACGAAATGGATAAATCCCCTTGTTACGACACCAGTGGAGGATCGTGGTTATGTCCCGAAAAAGTAGTGTTGGAGCCTGCCGGAACCGGAAGCAGAGAATTCAAGACATGGGGACATGCCGGAAGATGCGCCCATGGAGCCGTCCACTTCTGTACATCCGTCAGGAAGTGGAGATATACCGAACCCGCCCCGTTTTACGGAAAATATACGGGTAAAGACTGGGCAAGATATTTTATCAGCAAAAGGCCGGAACCGGAGAGACCGGGAGAATTCACCTACAAATGCGACGAGTTCACCCTCTATTCGGAGACGGAATTTAACCGACTGGTAAAATCCTGCACGGAGAAGTCTTTGACGGTTTCTACCGGGACTCACTCGTCCTTTGGGGATACCGTATGGACTGGCAATTCCTCACGGAAGAAGAATGGAAAAGGACAAAAGCCGATGTACATCTGTCCTTTCTGGGTATTTCTCCCGTAAAAATCAAAACCTACGACGATACGCACACAATAATCATCTACAAAAAGAGATAAACGATGCCAACATTCGATACACCTTACGCAATCCGTCCGCTGGAGAAACTGATAATGGATTTCTCGTATGCGAACGGATATGACCCGCTCAATGTCTTCAGGGATTTCCTGGCCTATATCATCCATGGCTTTTCTCCGGACGCACCTTCGCTGCACAACTGGAAATACAAACGCCAGCAAAATGTCATATTCATGAATATGGTTATTGAATGGACACAGCTCATGCAGCGTGAAATACAGGATGATACGGACTGGTACGATCCGTTCGGGGATTTGTATATGGCTCTCGCTTCCCGTGGCACGCAACAGTCGCAGGGGCAGTTCTTCACTCCGGTACACATCTGCGACCTGATGGTGATGTGTTCCGATACGGGAGAGAAAAAAACGGGCAGAGAATAGGCGACCCGACGTGCGGAAGCGGAAGGCTGCTGCTGGCCTACCATGTGCGGCACTTGGGAAACTACCTGGTAGCGGAAGACATCAACCAGACCTGCTGCCTGATGACCGTATGCAACATGCTCATACACGGATGTGTGGGGGAAGTAATCTGGCATGACAGCCTTGATCCCAGGAACTTCATGGAGGATGGAAGGTCAATCCGGTTCTTACTGCAACAGGTATCCCCACGGTCAGAAAAATGGGGATGGAAGAATATCAGGCAAGCCGGAACCTGCCTATATCCCCTTACCTGATACACAAGCCGTCACACGGCAGTAACGGCAGCCGTAAGCCACATAGTCCTTTGCCGTTATAAACAACTTTCAATATACAATCATAACTTTTAAAACACATATGTATGGAAAATCCGATTATCAAAAGAATCTGCAACTCATGCAGTTGCGATGAATGCGAAGCACAGGAATATCTGGACGATGAAATCAGAAACTTACGGGAATTAAAGGAGTTGAATGATCTCAGGTACAGCGACCTGGAACTGGCATGTACCAATCTTGGATTGGAAAATGATTATGTTCAATATTTCATCAACAGACTGTCAGTATAACATTTAATATCAACTTAAAAAAACAAAAATCATGGAAGTAACAGTAATGCCAAACGCTGCACCGGTACAATCAATGCAGCAGGGACTGAATCAGGTGGTCATCAACCGGGTGCAGCGAATGATTGAAGACAGGCAACAGGGCGTCATGGAGACCATCGCCCGTCTGCTCGAAGAAGGAAAAATAGCGCAGGATTTCATCGCGCCCATCGGAGTGAACCTGCGCAGCAAAGACCGCCAGCCGGTCATCTCGTTCCAGGCACAGGAGCGGGTGCAGATGAACATGCCGGAAGGTAACTTCAGCCTGCACGGAAATGCCATCAGCCAAATTTCCGAAAAAATGAACATTCCGGCAAAGTATCTCCGTGAACTCTCCGCCGGAGATGCATGGCAGAAACAGCTGTGCGCCACCATCCTCAACGAACATTCCGGCTGGACGGGGCGCACACGCGTACTTGTCCGTGCCGTAGGCATGGAAGTCAGGGGCGTATTGTCCGATTCATACCGCCGGCTCAACTCCGTGGATATACTGACCGCATTCATCCGGGAAGCAGGAAACCGCGGGGCGGTCGTATCGGACGCCTACATGAACGACACGAAAGTATGGTGCGAAACAATACTGCCTACTCCGGTCGAGATACCGACGCGCAAAAACGGCACGGTCATCATCTTCGCCGGAGCACGGTTCTCTACTTCCGACTATGGAAACGGTTCGGTGGACATGCGCTCCTTCCTGCTTAACGGAGCGTGCCTGAACGGAATGGTACGCGAATCCGTCATGCGGCAGGTACACCTGGGGGGACGCCTGCCGGATTCGCTTTCTCTCTCTCAACGAACCTATGAACTGGATACGAAGACGACCGTATCAGCAGTAACGGACCTGACACGGGGACTGTACAGCCGTGACACCATCATGCAGAAAGCCATCGAAATTCAGGGCGCATCGGAGATAGACGTGGACTTCGACAAGGAACTTAAAACCTTGGTACAGCACGGTTCATTACTGAAAAATGAAGGGCGCGAAGTGGAAAAACTATTGATGAACAACAATCCGGATGATGGGGTGACCGGTGGAGCGACGCTATGGAAACTGGCGCAAGGGATTACGGCTTTTGCACGGGTGCAGGAACCGGAACGTAGCCGCGAGCTGCACGAAATATCCGGGCAACTGATGAACCGGGTGAAAGCCAACTGACCTGTGAGATACTATATTTTATAATTGCAATAGCTTGAATGATCTTATATCGCTCACGGAATGTGGCAACGAAGGGAAAAGGAGAACCGTAAACGGAGTTTTAAATAATCCGTTTACGGTTCCTTTGATAGTTCAGGGAATATGCAGAAGCACAAATTCATGTTTTCTCCTTCTTTCAATGCTATGAACCACCTTCCCTTTATATTTCCGGTAGGATATGTATTCCCTGTAAATGTTCCTGTCCCCCTTTTCCAACTTCCGGATCAGATTGCTTTTCGGAACCTTTCCATATCCAAGCAACTTGGATTCACCCACATTATACGATAAGACTGCCAATAATAAGGCATCTTTCCCAAACCTGCGAAATGTAATCCACCTTTTCCGCAAGTCTGCCCTCAGAAGTGAATCTCCCTGTGCTTTCGTCAGGTTGGAATCCAGTTTTTCCCCAGGCAGTAATTTATGACCGTACCCTATGTACGGATGGTTTCGAGCGGTATGCCATCCTTCAAAATGTTTGACACAGGCAACAGCGCGTTCAAATAAGATACTTCGGGAAACCGGAGGTGCAGCTTTTAATGGAACCGGGCAGGAAATTAGCAGAGACAATAAACCTATCAAATAGAGAAGAGCCATTATTATTTCCCGGCTATTGAACTTTCTACCGGAATAGCCTCTTCTTCACTGGCCGTATCTTTCGCATTGAAATCAAAACTTAGTTTTTGTATTTCGCCCCAATTGTTTTCAAAATACAAATCAATGGTTTGTGCTTCACCGGCACTTTTCGAGGTATAATACAACCGGAACTTCATTTCACTGAGCAGGTACCGGTCATTCGGCTTCAATACCGTACCGTCCGACAGGCAAACTATCCCGGTCCCGTCCGGCTGGAAGTAACGAAGGGTGTAGACCGTCCCGGTAAAGTGACCCTCTTCTTTAATATCCAGGCGGATTTCCACCGTTTCATTACCGGCAATCTTGTCGGCAACCGGCAGGGCTTCTACCGTGAAAGCGTATTCCTGTTGAACATCCAGGTCACTGCTGCAAGAAGCAAAACAAAAAAAGGAGACTGCCATGCAGCAAAAAATCATCGTAAAATCAAGTATCTTTTTCATTGTGTTCTGAGTTTGGAGGGTTAAAGGACTAGTTTGATTCCCAGACCATACTGGGTGTGGAAGTGTCTGGCGGCACTGCCCCAAAGGACACGTTCCCGAAGCCGGAACAACAGCACCACTTTGTCCGAGAGATAAGTTTCGGTTTCCAGCGTGACGGCACCCCCATAAATAAAAGATTCCTGTTTCCGCAAGGCGGCTCCGTCATCCAACAATTTCCTTCCACCGTTCACCGATTCATAGCCTGCCAGGCGGAACCGCCGATATTCAGGAAGAACATCTTTTTCGGGTCGGAAAAGAAATTGTAATAATAACCGGCTTCTCCCGTATATTGTGCCAGAGGAATCCGCGTGCTCCGGTAGGGATAATAACGTTGCAGGATTTCCCCTCCGAATATCCATTGGTTACCGCCTTTTATGCAGGCAGATACGGAAAGCCCGAAAGCAAACCCGGCATCATTCCGGTTGAAATGATTGTAAAAGCCGTCTGTCATATCAGCCGTGAGCTGCACACCTTTCATCCCCGGCAGGCACCGCTGGGCATCTGCCCGCCCCATGGCAAGGGCAAGCAGTGCAAAGGTCATACATAAATACTTTCTCATCGTACTTTCAGTTCGTTAATGGTTTCAGCGAGCATCAGGTCATCGTTATCCACTTCAAAGCTTTGGTGGCGTCCGCCTTGTTTCTCACACATCTCCACGACCAGTTTCTTGTCGTCGGGAATGGTAAACTTGGGCAGTGCAAATACCGTACATCCGGAACTCTGGCCATTGATACGGGTGACATAGTTGAAGGCACGGAGCGGATAAATCACCTGCTCCTGCATGGCGGTACGCTTCACGACTTTCTTGTCAATGATTTTGTAGGTTACAAAATCCACGTCGAAAGGTACATTCGTCCGGTTCTTTACCTGCGTATGAAAATACAGCAGGTCATTGTGGGCATACAATCCTTTGAGAAGGAACTGTACACCGAAACGCTTGCTGCCGATATGCCTGATCTTTCGTTTGTCCTGCTTATAGACGGACTTCATAATCAGGCGTACCAGACGCGGGGATTCATTGTCCAAATCCTGCAAGTAGATTTCCATTGCATTGTTGGGCTGGTTTACCGTTTCCCCGTCATGGATAAAGTCGCACATCTCCACGTTCAGCAGCAGCGGTTCGTCCGCATATTTGACATTGAACGTGTAAAAATTACCGTCTTCGGTAATGACACTCATGTTCGTTTCCTGCCTGAAATGCTTTTTGGCAGCCTTCACACGGATGACATTCTCCGCACCGTCCGCTTTGCCTGCTATCAGGTTGGTGGAACCCAGGTCCACATACCTGACGGGAGCCGGGAAAATGACATGCACCGTCTTGTCATAAGTGATTTCGAGACCATGCGGAGCTATCATCTGGCTGAAACCGATCTTGCGGCTCAGGCCTTCATAATAATCTCCGCTGCTCTGCTGCGCACGGGCAGCTACCATGCCCGTCATCAGGCAAAAATCATCAGAATCTTCTTCATGTCCGATAAATGATTGATTGGTTGGTTCATAACTGTTTTTTCTTAATTGGTTTTCATTCTTTTTTTATCTCATTCCTCCGGTGAGTGGAGTAACAATTTGTGACCGGCTTTCAAGGTGATTTTTACGGTACGCATCTTCTTGGAAACATACTGCGAAACTCCCTGTATCACTCCTTTACCCAGGTCCGAAGCGATTTGCGCCCCGGCATCGGTGGAGATGTTGATGCTGCTCCCCATCGAGGTTCCCATATTCGCGGCTATCTCACGCACCGCATCATATTCCATCGAGTTCGGCACCAGAATGCCCTGCTGCCCGTCGGCGTCATACACTTCCAGTTCCACCGGAAGGACCGAGCCTTTAAACTCCACCGCGTTAATCACAATATCCAGCCGTTCACCTTCAATGCGTGTGCCGCCCGTCAGTACCGTTCCTTCAGGGATAAAATGGCCGTCCACTACCATCGGCTCCAACAGGCGGAGGCGCAATGCCTGCCCGTCCGATACGGTCTGCGTACCATGCACACAGGCCGGGATAGTGTTCCTTTCGGAGGTGAGCACTTTCCCGACAGGAGTCTGGAAATTCCGGTTCCTTTCACCGGCCAGTCCGGAGATGAATTCGTCATCGCTTACGGGCTGTGAGAGCGAAGAAACCACATGTTGCTGCACATTCTTTACCGGCTTGACTGCGGTACGTGCTTTCTTGTCTTTCACGGGAAGAACGGCCGGTGCCTGTTTGCTGTTATACCTGGAGGCAAGTTCGTAGGACTTTTCCATCAACGCCATCTTTTCTTCCATTGAATTGCCTTCCGGCTGCCGGTCGGTATCCTGCTTTTCCAGCTCTTCAATCCTTTTCCGCAGTTCTTCCCTTTCCGGGTCATTGGCCGGAATATAGAAATTATCCAGCGTACTGTTCATATTGCGGTAAGCGTCAGCGGAAGAGCGGACGGTACCGGCCGTAGGATAAGAATCGCGGTCCGTAACCGGATTGGCGACAGGTTCTGGGACTTGTACATCATCGTTCTGCTGCGGGTCGGAAGAAAACCATGCGCCCGCCTTGTCAAAGAGATCCTTACGCTGTTTCTGCTTTTCCGCCAGTTCGTCCTGTTCATAGGCATTTACTTTATTGCCTTCCATCTGCCGCTTTTCGGGAGAAGGCATCTCCGTATTGAATCCCTTGGCTTTATCCTCTGCCGCTTTCTCTTTTCCCGACGGGGAATAAATCAGCCAGAGTGAACCGGCAAAGAGCAGCCCCATAGCCGGATAGATGAAATACCTGGCACGCTTGCGCCTTTCTTCGGGTGACAACGGTTTGTCAGGATTCAATCCGAGCCGTGTCTTGATTTTCTGAATGTCCATCATCGTAATAGTCTTTAAAGTGATTGTTTTCGTGATTCACGGGAATACCGGGCTTTTCCGGTTCCAATGGCCGGATATGTTCTATTTCCAGACCGTCGCCGGAATGCCCGAAATCCGATAGGGAGGAAAAGACCGCATACAGGCAACCCAGCGCAAACAAGACGGATGCCGTGGCGACAAGAATGATCCGCTGCTTTTCCGGCAGTTTCCGGCAGAACATGCGTATACGCACATCCGTCCGTCTTACTAAATCGCGTTTTCTTTTCATCGTTCGGTACTTCTTATGTCTTTGTTCTCCAGAATGGTGAAATGCTCGATGATGAATCCGTTCGGATTGTCGTCCGAGCGTACCGTGTTCTGAAGGTCACAACCGGTCACAAGGCTGCGTTCCGTCACGTTGCTCTCGCGGATAATCAGCTGCCGGGCATACGTTTTCATACGGTACGGGTACCCCGTGAAATCACAGACTACGCTGTCCACTTGCAGCACCTGGTTGATATTACCCGAGATCAGGCGGTTATAATAGCCTTTCTCCGAGAAGTCCACATAGTAATTGTAGGCGCTTTTATCCGCCAGTTGCAGGGCACGTCCGATGTTGTGCTCGATGGCGTCCTTTTGCGGGGAGAGGCTGAAGAAGAGCTCGTGAAAACGCCTTACATGCTCCCTGGCCTCTGCCGGACGGTTCTGGGACAAATCCTGAGACAGGGCGAGCATCAGCGATTTACCTCCGTCCAGCACATAGATTTTCTGCCGTTGGGCTTCTGCAAAGCGATAGGAGTTCCACAGCGCATAGCCGGTGATGAGCGTACAGCAGCAGACAAAGGCGATAAGCATCAGCCGGATACGTCTGAAGCTGCCTTCAATGGTAGTTAATGATTTGAATTCCATGTTTTGTTTCATTTCAACTGGTTATTTCGTCCTTTTTCAGGACATGCACATGTTATTTTCCACGTATCCTTCCGGCTATATTACCCAATGCGGAGCCTGCCGCACCGGCTGCAAATCCCCCGCCTTTCGTTGCCGAACGGTTCAGGTTACGGGTATAGTTCCCGCCACCGCCCGCCTGTACGATCCATCCGGCCACCGTCGGTACGGTGAAGTACCCGATGATGCCTATGAGCATGAACACAATGTAAACACTGTTTGAATTGTCCAGCGAATAACCGGGATTGTTCTGCAATTCCAGGATGTCGTTCTGGAGCATCAGTACCTGCAGTTTGGCAAGCATGCAACTGAACAGGTCGCTGACCGGAAGCCACAGGTAAACGGAGATATACCTCGTGAACCACTGGCTGAGCGTGGACTGGAAACCGTCCCACACACTGATGGCAAAGGCAATCGGTCCGAGTATGGAAAGGACAATCAGGAAGAAGGTCCTCACCGTATCTATCAGCAGCGAAGCGGCCGCAAAAAGCAGTTCCAGCAGGCTGCGGAAGGCATCACGGATATTCTTCTCCAGATTATACATGCCCACTTCCACATACATCCCCAACCGGGTATCAATATCGGTTAATGACCAGCCGAGTTCGTCCAGTTGCCGGTCAAACTCCTCGTCGCTTACCAGATAGGCGGTTTCGGGATTACGCATCATGGCTTCCTTTTCCAGCTTGTCCTTCTGCTCGCGGTATTGTTTCATATCCAGCGTCTGTCCTTCCAGCATCTTATGCGTACCTTGTACGATGGGACTGAGGACGCTGTTCAGCGTGCCGAGCACCAAGGTCGGGAACAGCAGGATGCAAATGCCCAACGCAAAGGGGCGCAACAGCGGATAGACGTCTACCGGTTCGGCACGGGCCAGCGACTGCCAGACACGGACGGCGACATAGAACAGGGCACCCAGTCCGGCAAGACCTTTCGCCACGCCCAGCATGTCCTCACAAAGAGGCATCATCTTTTCGTACAAATCCGCCAGGATGGTATGGAGATTCGTAAAATCTATCGACATCAACAGCATAGGCTACCAGTATTTGGCGTTTTCATCACCGTACAGCTCATCACGCGATCCGTATCGTTCTTCTTCTTGGCACGCAGGTAGCTCACGGCAATGTTCTTGTTTGTATAATACCCCACCAGGTTCCGGTAGCGGCGCATCGTACGGTAGCACCCGTCCACCACATCCATACGGTCTTTGTCGGTCATACTCAGGGTGCTCACGTTGACGACCTGCTTCAGGTCCTGCAACACCCCGTTGCTTTCTTCCAAAAGCTTGGTATAGCCGAAGGCGATGGCGTCCAGTTCTTTGGCGGAGAAGTTCTCGTCACCCGTCATTTTACGGAAGTTGGTGACATAAATGTCCGACACATCTCCCACCATCAGGATGATTTCACGTACCTTACGGGCGTCCTTTACCAGGTTGTTCACGGATTTCAGCGCATCGTAATACTTCTTGTACTGCTCATAGATCTTGACCGTTTCGGCAAAACTTTTGGCCGTGCTCACCGCCGTTTTGGAAGTATGCGCGATGTTGTCCGACATGTTGATGATGCCTTGTGCCAGGTTGCCGGGGTCGGTAACCACCCACTGTGCCTTCGCCTGCATGCAGGTGAGGGTGAGGGCACTGTAAATAAGGATTGTCTTTATTCCCATGTTTTTTGTTTTTTGCGTTTGGTTTCCGCACGGACATAATCACCATTCGGAGAAAAGGTAAGCACGTCCGTCGCTTCGTTATACGATAGATCAATGCGGTAACCCGTATTGATAAAAAGGTTGCCGTTTTCCCGTACCAGCAGGTAGGTGGCAGGCTTCAACCTGCGGGAGATACCGCTACGCCCGGATACCGTCACCTTATAGGCTCCACCTTCCTTATAGATGAGCACGTCGGGCTTGCCTTCCACGCTTGTCCAGGAGCCGCAAAGATTGTTGCAGTTCGTAGCCTTACCTGTGCAGCCTTGCAGCACCAATGACGCCATGCCTATCAGGCAGGCAGCCAATTTTAGTAATTGCCTGTTTCTCATATTTTTTTTCATTCAGGGGTTGATGTTTGGTTTTGCTCTTCCCGTTTCTTTTCCGCCAGCCTGCGGATGGCGAGCTCCAGATTGCCGTCCAGTTCTTCCGCAAGTTTCCGGACTTCAAGTTTCTCCGATTCTTCCGTGGTGAACACCAGGTACTCTTCTTCGCTCACTTCTGTAGCATATACCGCCGAATGGGTACCGCCGAGTCCGATCCAGACTTCCCGGTAGAAGCGCCCGGAATGATTCGCCTGGTTGATGGAGAGGATTTGTCCTTTTTCCTTTTCCGTCAGCCCCAACAGTTTCTGGATATGCTCAAACTTGTTCATGTACTTGCGTTGGTCGAGCAGTATCTTGCAGTCACTGTTGTTGATGATGGCTTCCTTGACAACGGGCGAACTGATGATGTCATCCACTTCCTGCGTAACGACCACCGCTTCACCGAAATACTTCCGGACCGTCTTAAAAAGATACTTGATGTATTCACTCATATTGGCGGACATCAGGGCTTTCCAACACTCTTCGATCAGTATCATCTTGCGGATACCTTTGAGCTTCCGCATCTTGCTAATAAACGTTTCCATGATAATCAGTGTCACCACCGGAAGCAGCACTTTATTACCGCTGATGTTATCCAGTTCAAAGACGATGAACCGCTTGTTCGTCAAATCCAGCTCCTTGTCGGAATTCAGCAGGAAGTCATAGTCACCGCCCCGGTAGAAGGGCTCCAACACGTTCAGGAATCCGTCAATGTCGAAATCTTTCTCACGGACTTTCTTTTCTTCCATCATCCGGCGGTAGTCGTCACGGACAAACTCATAAAAGCCGTTGAAGTCGGGGGCAAGGCCTTTGTCTTCCGTAATCTTCCGGAGGTAGGCATTGACCGCACCGGACAGGGCCACTTCTTCCGAACGTTTCGGGGATTCGTCTTCCCGTTTCCAGAGTGTCAGGATAAGCGTCTTTATACTTTCACGTTTTTCCACGTCAAACTGCCCGCTGTCAGTATAGAAAGGGTTGAAGGCAATGGGATCGTCCTCCTCATACGTAATATAAATGCCGTCTTCCCCATTTGACCGGTCATGGATCATGCGGCACAGTCCCTGGTAGCTGTTACCCGTATCCACCAGCAGAACATGCGCACCCTGCTCGTAGTATTGCCTCACCAGATGGTTGGTGAAAAAGCTTTTCCCGCTGCCGCTTGGTCCCAGGATGAATTTGTTACGGTTGGTGATAATACCCCGTTTCATGGGAAGGTCGCTGATATCCAGATGAATGGGAATACCGCTCTGCCGGTCAGCCATGCGGATACCGAAAGGACTGGGTGAACTGCGGTAGTTCGTTTCCGCCGTGAACAGGCAGACAGCCTGTTCCAGGAAGGTATAGAACGATTCTTCCGCCGGGAAGTCGCCCGCATTGCCGGGGATGCCGGCCCAATAAAGGACCGGGGTGTCAATCGTGTTGTGGCGCGGGGTACATTCCATCATGGCGAGCTGGCTGCCCGTGTCGTTCTTTACCCTGCGGAATTCCTCTTCGTCTTCCGCCCATGCCATCACGTTGCAGTGGCAGCGGACGGGCAATACACCTTTGGTGTGCGCCTCATCGAGATACATTTCCGCCCATTCCTGATTGATGGCATTGCTGCGGCTGTATTTTGACAGTGAGAGCATATTACGGGAGGTTTTCTCCATATGTTGTAGTATCTCCTGCGCGTCGTCTATGAAAATGTACTGCGAATAGATGTGGTTACAGGAGAGCAATAATCCAACAGGGGCAGCGAACGACAGGCGGCAGTCGCTCCGGTCGGTGGACATCCGCTCATAGCGCATGTCCGTGTTCACCTTTCCGGGCAGGTCTTCCGCATCCGAAAGGGTATGCAGGCAAAGCCGCTTGTCACCGATACGCATCACGCCGGGCTCCAGGCAGATATCTTCCAGCACGGCGGCCGTCTCTTCCTGTGACAGGGAGAAGTATTTCTCCACCAGTCCGGGGCGGTCTTTGGTTCCGGTAATCTCGTCCGTCCCCAGGCGACGCAGTTTCACATAGCCCGAATCATTGACGATCCGTTCGAATTGTTCCACCGCTTCCAGGAATTTAGCGGCGGTGTCTTTGTCGCTAATCTCTTTAGGCAGCAGGAAGCCGCGGCAGAGTGTATTGAAGTCGCTTTTCCGGCGGCTGCGTTCTTTCGTGGTCTTCGTCAGGTACAGGTAGCATTTGTGGTTCAGGTACGGGCGTTCATTGAAATGGCGCTCGTAGCTCTTCGAGAGGAAACTCTGTTCGTCCGTTTTTAAATCCGGACAGTAGTTTTCCTTCGTGAACCAGTCCTGCTTGCAGACGACGGAATAATTCGGAAGCACTTTGATGGCTTTTATCCACGAAGAATGGATGGCCTCGTATTCAGCGGACGTGACGGTATAGAGTTCGGGCAGTTCCGCCTCGAAGGCTACGGTCAGGTCGGCATCCTTGCTCACGATGCATCCCTTTTCCACACACAGCAGGGGAAACTTCTGTTCCAGTGTTTCAGCTTTCAGTACGTTTCTCATAGGTTTCTTTTTAGGGTCAGTAACCGGAAGATTCTCACGCGACGGATCAGATAGCGCGGATGGCGTTTCTCCGCCAGCAACTTCATCAGCCCGTGTTCACCGTACCTGGCATTCAGACGGAAGGTCAGCCAAACGAGCAGACTGCCGGATACGGCTCCAAAAGGAATGCATATCCACTGGTCTACGCCTGCCACGAACAGGATGACAAACAGCAGGAACACCGCCGCCAGACCTCCCGCAAAGATGAAAAGGTATCGGGATTTGAGTCCCTTGAACTCCGTCGGCTTGCCCGCCCCTTTGTTAATCTGATACTCCATAGCCGTTAGAGAAAGAAGGAACGCAGAATGGTAGCCGCCACAATCAGGAAGATACAGGCAAAGAACCAGCTGGCCGCTGTCTTGCTCGTATCGGGGTCACCGCTTGAAAATTTGCTGTAGGTCTTGATACCTCCCACTAACCCCAATACCGCGCCAATGGCATAACACAGTTTGGTGGCCGGATCAAAGTAGGATGTCATCATGCTGGTGGCTTCATTAATGCCCGCAAGGCCCTGGCCTTGTGCAAAAGCGGTTGCCACGGCAAATACGCCCAAAGTTGAAAAAAGGATTCTTTTTCTCATTGTCGAATCGTTTAGGTGAGACATAAAATTGAATTCGACTGCAAATATATAGGCATTAATCAGCTGTGCAGCAAGTGTTTCATCAGGTGTCGCCAGATGTCATTAGATGTCCGGTGCGGACTGTTTCAGACAAAGGGAACTGATAGACAATAAAATAGTTCAATACGATTATAAGCAGATTCTGCAACGTATCGTTGCAGTTTTACCTCGGGAGGAAGCCTACTGCTATTAAGCAAATGCAAAGAACCGGCAAAAATAAAGACACATTTTGCCTTTTTCATTCTGGAATGTGTCTTTATCAAAGGAAGCGGGTAAATTACAGGTACTGTTTCCATTCATCCGACGGGAATGTGCCTGCCATCGTTTTTCTCACCGGCAGTGCATTCCCTTCCCCGTCCAGGTATTTACCCATCAGGTTCTCGATGACGTTCTTATTCTCAACCTGGGAAGAAAAGATCTCAAACAGGTCCGTTTCCCGGATGGCGTACAGGGTAAGGGCCGCACGGCGTGATTTCTCTTCATCCTGGTCCGCATGGTCCAATTTGAACAATACGTTGCCGGCATTGTCAAGGTCGGCAGGTGTCACGGCTCCCGATACTGGATCAACTTCAGGGGATGTCACGTCCAGATCTTCCTGTTCTTCCTTCAATATTTTCATCTCTTCCAACGGTAACTGACATTCCACATCCTCCTCCGGGATATCTTCGTCTTCACCGATATAGCCTGTATCCAAAGGCTGGCTCATATAAGGAGCCGCGGTTTTTCCGGCATTTTCGTCCAGATAGACAAAGCGGGTGCCGCCCATCACGCCGGATTCATCCGCCGCTTCCGGCAAAATGGTCTCCGATTCCTTCTTATCCGTCCGGACAGGAGGAGTCTTCACATACAACAAGTCACATATCTCACGCACCTTCTTTTTAGTTCCCCATACCTTATATAATATATAGAAAACACAGGCAAGGCGTACCGACAGATATACTATTTCTTCCATTGCACGGGTTTTTTAGTCGCTTTCCGGTTATACATTTCGTTAATCACATCCTGGTACCTCTCCAGATGATCCGACAATACATTGTTCACGAAAGTGGGCACGGACATATCCGGTGCGATGACCGGCAGCACTTCGGCGATGACCCGGTACAGGGAATCATGGATATAGGTCTGGCGCCTTGTCCCGGTAAGCTGTATCTTAAGGAACAGTTCCGCATATTCCTCATATCCTGAAACACGGAGTGCTTTTTTACCGGTAACCATTTTCTTATCTGTAGTTATCTCCTTCTCCCCTGTCTCCGGCGGTCCGGATTGTAGTTTCCCGTCTCCTTCCACCGGAGATTCTTCCTTTATCTTTTCCAAAGCCGAAGTATCCCCGGCTACCATCCGCTTGAGGGTATCCTCATCCACATTATAGACTGACCTGTTCCTGTTTGCCATATCCGTACGGGTTAAAGTCCGGTAATCTTTTCTATTTCACCGGCAAGTAAATCCAGGTTACTCCCTTTCAGTAAGGCGGCAGACGGGGAAAACAACGTACTGCGGAAAATCTGCCCGTTCTGCCCGGCATCCTTGTTGTAGCGTTCCGCACGCGGAAGGGTAGTATCCAACACTGGAAGGTTCAGGGAACGGAGAATGGTCATATAAGCATTATACAACTCTTTGGATACACGCTTGTCCATCTTGTTCCAGAACATATAGATGCCCTGTAAAGGAACTTCCTTATGGCAGTTGAGGTATTCACGGATGGCAAGGACAAAGGTCATGCTGCTTTGCATGACCATCCGTTCCTGTGTGACGGGGGTGAAAACATAGTCCATATTAATGATGGACTGGAAAACTCCCGTTGTATTGACGGTTCCCGGCAGGTCAACAAGGACCATGTCATATCCGATATCGGAACGGTCGATAAAATCGTAAGCCGCCTTTTTTGCCTGCTGCGGCGTGGATGACAGGATATTGTATGCTTTTCTTCCGGTATCCCCGAACTGTTCCACCAGCAAACCTTGCAAGCGTGCATTCTTTTCCACGTTTTTCACGTCCCATTCACGCATAATCCTGATGCTGTGTTGGGGATAGTCGCAATCTACTACAAGCACGTTCTTCCCGATGCAATAATGGAAATAACTGGCAAGCAACACGGTAAGGGTTGATTTGCCCACTCCGCCCTTCTGGTTACTCAGGGCGACAAATAAAGGTTCCTTCTTCATAACTTCATGAATTTAGGGGTTAATAACTTATTTTCTTCTCTCGTTTGTATGTTTACATCCGGTGACGCCATGCAGCGGTCCATATTCCACCATCTTGTATCAATACAAGACCGGTAATTTGGTATCCGGACATTACAGGTTACACGACTTTATTACATTCTTTGCCGCAAGGCTTCATGGCAATGCGTGTATGAATGCATTGATGCATATCCAGCCTTATTATGTTACATCTTTCAGAACCACAACGTACTCATACAATGCAACACGCTTGGCAACCGTGCAATGCCTCTGTCGGTGTATCATTTCAATACCTGCCGCCTTGCATCATGCCAAAAGTATAACGTGTTTCTGATACTGTCACCCAATCCAGGGCCACCTGACACCAGATGTCACCGGATGTCATTACGTGTCATATATACGTCTGTTTACCAGCCGTTCAGGCTGCGCTAACTTTGCAAAACCAGAATAAGGTAATGGAGGAAACCATGCTTCATCGGACCACAGCACGCCGTGAACGTCGCGCAGCAATCCGATGAAGGAGGATTCTCCATTCAAACGAATGGAGCAAGTTGTGTTTTCGTCCGACAGGAAGGCTCCTGTCCGACAAAAACCACCTTGCCCTCCCGATGGTCGGGGGATTTCCTCCAAAGTCGGAAATTCTGGCTGAGAAAGAGTATGAACCCAATACCTCAAAGTGTATGAAGGAGGAATCGAGAACAAGAACGGGCAGAAAGCCCAAGAACGATCCGGCGGACTACAAGTATAGTTTCCGTCTGAATGCCGAAGAGAACACACGTTTTGAAAGACTGGTTGCCGATGCGGATGCCAAAGACCGGACACTTTTTATCAAGAAGTCGATCTTTGGCGGGCAACTCAAGGTGGTGAAAATCGACAAGGCAACGATGGATTACTACATCCGCCTGACGGAATTCCACAAACAGTTTCAAGCAATCGGCAACAATTACAACCAGGTGGTACGTGCCATCAAGACCAATTTCGGGGAGAAACGTGCGATGTCGTTGCTCTATAAACTGGAAAAAATGACTGTCGAACTGATGCTGCTGACGAAAAAAATAAGAACGTTAACTGAAGAATACGAGAAAAAATGGTTGCAAAAATAAGCCATGGCAACAGTCTCTACGGGGCGCTTTTCTACAATCATGAGAAGGTAGGAAAAGGCATTGCTGAAATATTGTCCGGCAACCGGATGATTTCCGATCGCCTGGGACTGCCGGGAAAGGACATACGGCTTGCGCTGCTGTCCTTTGAAAACTACCTGCTGGCAAACAGGAATACGGAGAGCCCCGTCCTGCACATCGCACTCAGTCCGGCACCGGAGGACAAGCTTTCTGATGAACAGTTGGCGGATTTAGCAGGGAAATACATGCAAAAGATGGGCTATGGCGACCAGCCTTACATCGCCTATAAGCACAAGGATACACACAATACGCATGTCCATATCGTAAGTATCTGCGTGGATGAGGAAGGAAAGAAGATCAGCGACTCTTATGAACACCGCCGTTCCATGACCGCCTGCCGGGAACTGGAGATTGACTTCGGACTGCGCAACGGTGCGGACATGGAGGGACGGAATCTGAAAGCGGAACTGAAAAAGGTGGACGCTTCGGAAGGTGATATACGACACAGGATAGGGAATACCCTGAAAGCCGTGCTCGAAGGCTACCGTTTCCATACGTTCGGCGAATACAGCGCCCTGCTCTCCACGTTCAACATCGAAGCCCGACAGGTCAGGGGGGAATACAAGGGCACGCCTTATACCGGTATTGTCTACTCGGCGACCGATGACAATGGGAAAGTGGTCAGCCCGCCTTTCAAAAGTGCACGCTTCGGCAAACGTTTCGGGAACGAACGGCTGGAAAAGAGGATGCTCTCACACGCCAAAGACTTCAAGGAAGGCAAATGGACTCCGGGCATCAAGGGAACCGTTGTTTACGCCATGCAGCACGCACGTTCGCGTGAAGAGCTGACAGACCGCTTACGAAAGAACCACATTGACATCGTTTTCCGCCGGAATGAGCAGGGACGTATCTATGGTGTCACTTTCATAGACCATGACAACCGGGAAGTATTCAACGGCTCACGCATGGGTAAGGAATTCTCCGCCAATGTGTTCAACGAACTCTTCAGAGGATGGGACAGAATATCCGGAAATGACAAAGACGCGCATGCAGCGACGGAACTTTGGCAGCAGCATGTCCACAATGTGGAACACGGAAGCGCATTGGAGCAGGCGGCAGGCGTTTTCTCTATGGAAACCAACCCGGCGGATTACGAGGAAGAGAACTTCGCACGCCGTATGAAGAAAAAGAAGAAAACCGTAAAACGCAAATCACGCGGTATTTAAAATCAATTATGAACCCATTTATACACAACTTTTATGCAACAGGAAGACGATTTAAGGCTCTCGCCAAGATTATGGAGTTCGGACGGGCGGTGAGTATTTTTCTTTTGGTGGTACATGTTTATGTATTCTGTTATCCAAGCATTGTCGAATGGCACATCCGGATGGAAGTCATAGACAAAATTCTCAGGAGTTTCAACAATACGACCGGGATTTTCAGCCGTATCCTCTGGAGTAAACTGGCGGCGGTATTATTGCTGGCTATTTCGTGCCTGGGAACAAAAGGAGTCAAGGGAGAAAAGATTACCCGGCCCGGGATTTATGCCGCACTGTTCAGTGGCTTCATCCTTTTCTTCCTGAACTGGTGGATACTGGACCTGTCATTGCCATATGCCGTTATGACCGCCTTATATGTCTTTACGCTGGCATCGGGCTACCTTTGCCTGCTGATGGCGGGACTGTGGATGAGCCGCCTGTATAAACATAACCTCATGACCGACGTGTTCAACACAGAAAACGAATCTTTCCTGCAGGAAACACGTTTGATGGAGAACGAGTATTCGGTTAATCTGCCGACCAGGTTCCAGTATCAGGGGAAACAGAACGACGGGTGGATTAATGTAGTGAATCCTTTCCGTGCAACGATTGTACTGGGTACCCCCGGTTCGGGGAAATCATATGCAGTAGTGAATAACTACATCCGCCAGATGATATCCAAAGGATATAGTTGTTATATCTACGATTACAAGTTCGACGATCTGTCCATAATCGCCTATAACACGCTACTGCACAATATGGATAAATACAAAGTTAAGCCGAAATTCTATGTCATTAATTTCGATGACCCGAGAAGATCACACCGCTGTAACCCCATCAATCCGGAATTCATGACAGATATCTCGGATGCGTATGAGGCAAGCTATACGATCATGTTAAATCTCAACAAAACATGGATCGAGAAGCAGGGGGATTTCTTTGTGGAATCACCAATTATCCTGCTGGCGGCTATCATCTGGTACCTCAAAATCTACAAGAACGGAATCTATTGTACTTTTCCCCATGCGGTGGAACTGCTCAACAAGCCTTACTCGGATTTATTCACCATCCTGACCTCTTACCCGGAGTTGGAGAATTACCTTTCCCCCTTCATGGATGCCTGGAAATCCGGAGCCCAGGACCAGTTGCAAGGACAGATAGCAAGCGCCAAAATCCCGCTTACCCGTATGATTTCACCACAACTTTATTGGGTAATGACGGGTAACGATTTTTCATTAGACATAAATAATCCAAACGAACCGAAGCTGTTATGTGTCGGCAATAATCCGGATCGGCAGAATATCTATTCGGCGGCACTCGGATTGTATAATTCACGTATCGTAAAGCTGATCAACAAGAAGGGAATGCTCAAAAGTACGGTCATCATTGACGAATTGCCAACCATCTATTTCCGCGGGCTGGATAACCTGATCGCCACTGCCCGGAGCAACAAAGTGGCGGTCTGCCTGGGGTTTCAGGATTTCAGCCAGCTAAACCGCGACTACGGTGAAAAAGAATCGAAAGTGGTGCAAAACACGGTAGGCAATATTTTTAGCGGCCAGGTAGTGGGAGAAACAGCCAAAACGCTTTCGGAACGTTTCGGAAAGGTACTCCAGCAACGGCAGTCCGTCTCCATCAACCGGCAGGATGTATCCACTTCCATCAACACGCAGCTCGATTCACTCATTCCGGCTTCCAAGATTTCCAACCTCTCGCAGGGAACATTCGTAGGAGCCGTATCGGATAACTTCGGTGAAAAGATAGACCAGAAAATTTTCCATGCGGAAATTATTGTAGACCATGCAAAGGTGGATGCCGAAACAAAAGCCTATAGGAAGATTCCCATTATCAATGAATTCAAGGACCAGAACGGAAATGATGTCATGATGCAGCAGATCGGGCGGAACTACGACCAGATTAAGGCGGATGCACAAGCGATTATCAATATGGAGATGGATCGCATTAAAAGCGACCCCGAACTGTGCAAACGGCTTGGATTGGAGGATAAGACAGGGAAGGAGGGCAAGAAAAAGAAATAATCAGGAATGCCCGATTGGCTATTCGTCAATTATAGCTATATTTGAACATTAAAATAGAATATAGCGGTGGATTAGAGAATTTTATCTGCCTGTTATACATAAGTCGCAAGACGTCTCGAACGGAAATCTGGTAAATTTCAAATGACAGGGACTATTGCGTGAGGCTTGTGCTGTATCTTATAGCGTGAGTCCATGCATGTTTCTGTTATTGGGCTTACCAGAGCCCCCGTTCGGAACAGCGTGGATTTCACGCTTCTTCATTCTAAAGGACAGAGGTATGGCAAAAGTAAAAGTAGTAATGGCAGTAACGCTGGACGGTTTTCTCCCGAAAGAAAACGAACATTTGATGCAATGGCTAAAAAACGACAACAGAGGATTTCCCCGTTGGCGTGACGGGTGCACATATCCCTTATTCCCCCATTACCCGTTATTGGACTTGATTTGTCAGAAGAACCGTGAAAGCGATTCCTTTATTTATCTTGCGGAGATTCTCGATGAAGAAACCGCGGAACTCCTGCGCGGGCTTTCCTTATACAAGCTTGTAGATGAAATGATCGTATACCAGGTACCCGTATCATATGGAACAGGCTTCAACTTGAAAAACCATTTTCAACCGGATAACTGGATGTTATGCAAAATCAAGTCTTTCCGTAACAATATCTGTTGTATGAGATATAAAAGAGTACCGGATGGAAAAACTCTATGAAATATAAGCTTATTTTTTTCCGGTACTCTTGTTCGGGTACAACTCCGTTATGCCGTATTTTTTCAATTTGGCATACAACGTAACACGGCTGACGCCAAGCAATCGGGCGGCTTCTGTCAGGTTACCCTTTGCCTTTTCCACTGCCAGCCGTATCCGCCCGATCTCTTGCGTATCATCTCTTAAAGACAGGGCCGGACTTTCTTTCTTCTCCTCATACAGAGTATCCTTTACGGAAGTCATTTCGAAGTGTATATCCATGTCTTCTCCCGACAATAAGGGATGCTCCGATACCAGCACCGCCCGCTTCACCTTGTTCCGCAGCTCCCTGATGTTGCCCGGCCACGGATATGAGAGTAACAACCGCTTTGCCCCATCACTGAATCCTGCCGTTTCCCGCCTCAGTTCTTTGGAAAAACGTTCCCGGAAGAATTCGGCAAGCGGCAGGATGTCTTCCTTACATTCGGCAAGGGAAGGCTGGCGGATTTCAAATTCGTTCAGGCGGTGATACAAATCCTCACGGAAACGTCCTTCCCTGACGGCTTTAGACAGGTCTTCGTTTGTGGCGGAGATAATGCGTACATCCGCCCTCTTTTCCCGGTTGCCTCCCACAGGCATATATGTATTTTCCTGCAAAACGCGCAGCAACATGGATTGTACCTCGAAAGACAACGTGCCGATTTCATCCAGAAACAGTGTGCCGCCTTCCGTCCTGCCGAAATAACCTTCCCTGTTGGTATCGGCTCCGGTGAACGCACCTTTTACATGCCCGAAGAACATGGACGGGGCAAGTTCCCTTGGTATCACGGCACAGTTCACGGCTACAAAAGGCATCTGGCACCGCTCGCTGTATCCGTGTATACTTTGCGCCACCGATTCCTTTCCGGTACCGTTCGCACCAAGTATCAGGACTGATATATCCGTGGGACCAACCAGCCGTGCCATCTTGTCCACATAAAGCGCCTGGCAACTGATGCGTTTAAATAGCGATTTTCCCCGGTTGCGCACGGCAGACGGAAGCTTCAACAAGTCATGTGCCAATTCCAGCAATCGCTCCCTGTACACGGGCTTGGGCAGGTAATCCGCCGCTCCCAATTTGATAGCACGCACCGCATCGGGATAAGAAGCGTAATCCGTCATGATGATAAACGGAATGCGTATCCTTTCTTTTACGATCCATTCCAGAAAAGAAATCCCGTCGCCTTCCGGCAGACGGACATCCGAGAAGATAAGATCAAAAGATCCTTTCCGTATATGCCCGCGGCGACCGGCTCACCCATGGCAGTCACCACTTCATATCCATCCATCTCCAGCCACTCTTTCTCCAACATGGAAAGGGAAATATTATCTTCCACTATCAGTATTTTCCCGTTCATCGTCTATCCTCTGTATTTCCGCTACGGCTTCATCCGCTAGCATCCTTAGATGGGAGACAACTTTTGCTGTCTGCTCCCATAAAATATTTCTATTTTTTCCTGTATGCAGCAAAGCCCGGTAATCGAACAGGGGTTCTTCGGCCTTCACCATTTCCAGCACAGGCAGCATCCGGTGTATGATTTCCCGCATCTTTCCCACATTCCCGGCTTCCATGGCTTGTTCCAGTTCCGCTATATTATTTGCAGACTCCCGGACAAACGTTTCAAGCATTTTACGTTTATCCCTTACATCCGTTGTCAATGCGGAAAAGTCCGCCATCATCGTTTTTTCTTCAAATGTCTGCATAGTAGATGAAAGCAAAACGAGCAGTTCGTTCATGGAAAAGGGTTTATAAATGCAGGCAGTAAAACCGACCTGGAGGAACGATCCCTTTTCTTTGTCACCACGTGCTGTCATCGCAACCACAGGGATCGTCCGGGAATTGCCGATAGTGGAGCCGCGCAGTAGCTTCAGCAGGTCGAAACCGTTTGTACCTGCCATCTGTATGTCGGTAAGCAACAGGTCAAAATCCGTCGTCCGCATCTCCCTGACCACTTCCTGCACATTGCCGCATGCCCGGCAGGATATTCCGCTCCGCTCCAGCATCTCCTTGACGATTTCAAGCTGCATCGGATCATCGTCAATGAGAATGACCCGTCCCGGAGGCCGCAACGGACAATTGGGGGTAGCAGGCTCTTCTTCCCCCGCTTCCGCTGTTTCCGGAAGAGGGAGACTGACTAGAAATGTACTGCCTTGTCCCTTACGGCTTGTCACCGAAATCGTCCCATCCAGCAGACTGACCAAGCCCCGGGTAATGGCAAGCCCCAGGCCGAAGCTTCCGCATGCGCAGCATCGTTCCCCCGTTCGAACGGATTGAATATCCTGTCCAGCTGCTCCCCGCCCATACCGATTCCCGTATCACTGATTTCCAGCAACAGCATCCCGCCTTTGTAGGTAGCGGTAAAACGTATGGTGCCCGTATCGGTAAACTTTACGGCATTGACCAGCAGATTGTCCACTATCTGTTCGATACGGTCGGTATCTCCCGATACAACCACATCCGCACCGCTAAATTCATGTGCAAATAAAAGTCCCTTGTCGTTGACAGGCTGGCTGTGGATCGAAGCGATGCGCTCCAACAATTCGGACAAATGGAAAGGCACGTCATTCCTTATTTCTTTTGCTTCGTTCAGCCGGTAAACGTCAAGCAGGTTATTGAGGAGGTGGAGGATATGCCTGCACAGGATGCGGATATTATTCAGGTGGGCATTGCGCTTTTTCCTGTCGCGTGTGTCCATAGACAGTTCAGCATTGCCGGAAATGGCATTCAGCGGCCCGCGGATATCATGGGAGAGCGTAAGGATAATTTTCTTTCTCATCTCCAGCATTTCCCTGTTTTTCCTGATCAGCCCTTCACGCCGCCGGATATCACGCCGTATAATAAGAAAAAAAACAAACAACGACATGATTGCTGCGGCAATAACACCCGATAAGAGATAAAATGACTCTTCCTCCATCTCCTCCACTTGCTCTTCTTTGTGCAGCAGAATGGTTTCCGACTGTTTGTCCAACCGGTTGATTACTCCCATGAGCTGGCTGTTCAGTATCCTGTTTTTTTGCCTCAGGCTGTCCGTTAAAGTCCCCAGGCTTCGTGCACGGTTCCGCTGCATCCCGATAAGTTGGCTGTTCAGCGCATATAACGGGCCGGGAGAGGCGAACACATGCACGGTCTTCTTTCCTCCGAGCCATCCGGCAATCCCTTTCTTTTTTCTGACAACCGCTTTAGGACAGGTTGCCTGACGCGTCAGAACCGGAAGACGGTGCACCAACAAGTTGTCTGCCGTCTCTTGTTCCTGCAGCGTTTCCACAATATGTTGCAGATATTTCTCTTTGTCGGAGAGCAAACAGCGTAGCGTATCCAATTGTCCCGGGAGGATAAGACAGTCGCCGTAACGGCCTAATGCAGCCAGCAGGCTGTCCGTGTGCAGGCGAAGGCTAGTGTATTCTTTATAGTCCAGACTATCCCAACTGATGACAGATTCACCGTACATGGCAAGTTCCGCAATAGAACGATGCACTTGCTGCATCCCTCTCCGGATAGCTACAAGACCGTCACTGCCTGCCTCTATCTCCTTTATCCGATGCCGTTCACGCAACAGGATCACCGACATGCAGCCAATGACTGCAAAGACGATAACGTAACCTGCCAATATCTTCAGTTGCAATATCCTGTTATTGGTTAACATTTTTCTCTTTTACATATTTAGTCGTCCGTGCAGTGCTGTATACAACTAGCTTCCCAGTTATCATCTTCCAGTTACCAAGTCAAGCTCCTCTACAATCCGTTACAAATTCTCCAGGAACTCAATCTCAACAATTCTCAACTCATTGTTCGCCTTATCACCATCTTTCGCCTTAAAGAGATCTAGTTCGCCCGCTGCAGGAGCTGCAACTTCCACAATACCACTGAAGGAATCTTCTTCTTTATTAGCATCTGTCAAGCGGACAGTTACGAAGCGTCCTTTGGTTGCAGCAAAAGGAATACAGATGTAACCCAAACTTTTGGAAGTTTCTCCTTCATAAACCACCCTATCATCCACCAAGATCTGAATTGGATACGAACGCATCCTCCAGCCGGTAAGTTTCATTTCCACTTGATCGATTGTGGCATCATGAGCCAGTTCAAACTTTATCCAGCCTGTAGAGAGTCGGCCGTCATTCCGCCATTCGGAAAGTTCGTTATCATCAAAGGCATTATATACTTTGTCTTCATTCGCCCCTGCCGTCGCACCTACTATCTTCACAGCTTTTCTCAAGACTTTAAACGATTCACCTTTCGGAGTCTCCCCCCGCATAAGATTCACCGGCTGATGTTCCCCCGAAATATAAGTAGAGAAACCGGTTTTAGTCTTGAAAGGGACAGTTTGCAAATTAATTGTAGCTGTGGACAGGCTATCGGAAGTTGCAGTCAACCTAATCTTGCCTGCTTTTCCGGTAGAACGAATCAAAACACGATTCACACCACATTCCACAGGTAAATCCTTTGAAAGGACATAATTCCCCTCATCGCCTTTCGCCAGTCCTCCAAGCCATTCCGCTTCACCCTGCAATTCAAAGTGAATTTTATTGTTTGCCAGCGGGCAACACCTGCCTTCCTTATCCGTTACTTCTATTTCTATCAAAGCCATATCCGCACCGTCCGCCTTAAATCCATCAGGAGCAGTTATCGCCCTCATCTTTATAGAATATGGCTCACCGACTGTCTCCTTCTCTGCCCGGCTTAAGACGGTCCCCGTATTATCATAACTAACTGCCTCAATTACACCTTTCTCCCATTTTATATTCGGAAAAGTAAAAAGGAAATGGCTACTTCTTTCGCCCAATCCCAAAGACTTCCCATTAACAAAAAGTTCCACTTTCTCACCCGTGGATACAACATAGATATCCTTCTTAACCGAAGAATCATAATTCCAATGTCCGCAAATATATGTACTCTCTTGCTCCGTATCCACCCAACCGTTCCACATCACTTGGTGAGCATAGAAAGCATCTTTGGGTATACGCATCGCGTCCACAACACCACTACGACGGTAATTTTCCGCACCACGAAAATGTGTATTCGAATCGTGAAAATGAATTTTCAGACCACCGGAACTCACACGGGTTCCCGTTCCGGGACGTACACGGTAATAATCCCACCAGCGTGTAATCAACTCTTTAAAAAATGAATCCTGATTCCGGTTGTAGGCAGAAGCATCGGCAAGAGGTTTGGCCGTATTGGTAATCGTAGAGCGATAATATTTTGACCCCTCCCCATCCTTATGGAAAGGATAAGAATAATCGTCCCAATATTTACGCAGCGCTTCATCACGACAATACTCAGTAGCAAACATCGGAATGTGTGCGCTTTTATTAATGTAAAGCATCTCACCACCATATTCGGCTATCTTGCTATCCAGCATTTCACGCGAACCTATAGCACGTCCGCCATAAGGATCGTATTGATCACGAATAATTTTCATCTCAGCCATGTGCTCTTCACTGATATTATCATTTCCACATTCATAGAAAATAACAGACGGGTTATTCCGATTGTAAATAATGGCATCACGCATCAATTCAACTCGTTGCTCCCAACGTCTGCCTGTAACATCTTTTTCTGCATCTCCGGCAGGCATCAATTGCATCAATCCAACCCGGTCACAACTTTCCACATCCTGCTTCCAAGGTGTAACATGCATCCAACGCACCGTATTGGCATTGCCCTCCACCATCATCTTGTTGCTGAAATCGCTGAGCCAAGCAGGTACGGATAACCCCACGGCCGGCCATTCATTACTTGTACGCTCTGCATAACCTTTTATCTGGATCACACGGTCATTCAACCAAATCTGACCATCGGCAAAACGGGTCTTACGGAATCCTGTACGAGTTTTGACGACATCTACCGGATTACCATCAATTTTTAGAATTGTATATACGTTATAAAGGTAGCCATATCCCCAACTCCAGAAATGCAGATTTCCTACACGGTCACTAACCTTTATATTTTTCGTTTCTCCCGCCGCAATCGTGACTGGTTTGCTCTCTGCCGTTTTTATAACTTTTCCATCTAAATCTTCCAGCTGCATTTCCAAAGTAAATGTCTTACCGACTTTAAACTCGTTACGCACTTCCGTATTGGCAAAAATCAATGCGTTTTTCTTTGTTATGTCAATCTCACGGGCATAAATATACGTCCCGGTCGTTTTCAGGTTACTATAAAGAGGCAAGGTCTGATAGAGTTTCGATGTAACATGCAAATAGACATTTTTCGGAATACCTCCATAATTGGCATTAAAATTCATATCGTTCCACTGATAACCTGAACCGGTGGCACGTTCCTTGTATTTCCACGAATTATCAATACGTACGGCTATGACATTTTCCTTATCAAAATTTACAAAATCGGTAATATCAAAGCCAAAAGCCATGACCCCGTTTTCGTGTATACCTACTGACTTTCCATTTACATAAAATTCTCCACCAAAACGGATTCCTTCAAACTCAATGAAGATTTTTTTTCCAACAGCAGCTTTCGGTAAGCGGAAATGCTTGCGATACCAAACAATCGTATCTGTATGCTCATAGATGGATACACGAAAGGCTTCATCCTCATTAAATGCATGAGGCAGAGTCACCATTTTCCATGCTTTATCGTTGAAATTTACGCTTTGCGCATTTTTCACATCGCTGATTTGCAATAGCCAATCAGAGTTAAAGTTATATTTCACACGCTCGTTACTTTTAAAAGTCGGTTGTGCCCAAAGATTTGCAAGCAAAAAGATGCTAAAGCAAAAAGATAAGATGATTTTTTTGTTTTTCATATTTAATTTTTTTGATTATTATTATTATATAATACTCCTACTTGCTGTTATCATTAATTTCAACTAAATTTTCAGTATTCTTCACTCTTTTAAAATAGTGAAGTACTTTTCCTATCTTTACATTGTTAATTTCAACATTACTAATTGGCAAACGGGCATCCCCTTTCAGTTCGTAAACAACATTAGTACTATCGCAGGTTACATTTTTCAAAACGATATTATTAATACGCGTAATACGCGTTTCATATGTGGGTACAAGATCTTTCCATTGGTAGAGCACATCGGTGTCAATCTCAAACAAGCATTTTGTAGTACCGGAATGTACATTTTCCATATAAATATTTTCGATGAACCCGCCGCGACGATGGTTTGTTTTTATAAAAAAGAATCGATTCACATTATTCGGCGCCGTACAGTCGTGCATATAAACATTGCGTATGCCACCCGAGATTTCACTACCCACAGCCAACAACGCGTGTCCCTTAAGAATAGTACAATTACGCACGACTATATTTTCAGTCGGAGTATTAAGTCTCCAAGCATCACGGTTACGCCCGGCCTTGATAACAACTGCATCATCACCTTGATCGAAAGTACAGTTTTCTACTAAGAAGTCCTTAGTCATTTCAAGGTCAATTCCATCATTGTTATGTCCGTGTGCACGGACATCCAAATTACGGGCAACTCCATTCTCACACATATAAATATGAATTGTCCAAAACGGACTTTCCCTGATTTTGAAACTGTCAAGCAAAACATTCCTGCACCGGTTGAAATGAATCAGATGCGGGCGGAGATTATTTTCATCCTTTGCCATTTGCCGTTTTTCAACAGGTACATCAAAAGATGCCATATCATACAGTTTTTTCAAAGCGTCAAGATGTGGTTGTGGTCGTTTAAACCAGGTTCTCCACGTTTCCATTTTCGGTTTTAACATACCCCTACCGGTAATGGCAATGTTTTCGCAATTAAAAGCATAGAGCAAAGGCGAATAGTTATAACATTCCATACCCTCCCACGAAGTCATTACGGCAGGCAAATAATCGGACGGATTATCCGAAAACAGTAACACCGCCCCTTCCTCCAGATACAAATTGACATTGCTGAGGAAATGAATAGGTCCGGTCAGCCATTCACCTGCAGGCACAACCACACGCCCCCCACCCGCCTTATTACATTCTAAAATGGCTTTAGCAAAAACTTTCGTATTATCAAATTTACCTCCCGATTGAGCTCCGTATTTTGTTATAGGAAAATCTTTTTGAGGAAAACGGAAAACACGAATCAATGGCATCGAAAAAGGGGCATCAACAGCCAATAAGTCGTAAGGCAAGAGTTCCTTTTCAAGAGGAAGTTTAAGTTCTCTGATGCCATCTACAGCTAACTGTGCAATAAATGTCGCACCAGAAGCGTTCAAGTGCGTATCATCTTGTTTCCCTTTTGGAAAACGTTTATGTACCCCAGCATCAAACCAAACAAAGAGCTTTTTTGAAGTAGAGTCGCCAAGTTCTTGTATTTTCACCCGTGATTTAGCCTCCATATCTATAAGTGGAACGTTTAATTCCTTTGCCAAAGAACGTACTACACCCGGATATTCCCCATGGTATCTAGAAGAACGCCTTTATCATCAAACTTTCGACGAACAATGGAAGTCATCAGTATAGGATTGGCACCTTTTTCTTTTGTTTCACGCATAAAACGAGTTAGATTCTCCCGATATGCACCCTGAGGATCAGCATATACAGAAGGCTTCTCTTTTTTTCATCATTGTGTCCAAATTGGATGAAAACATAATCGCCCGGTTTCAGCCGTTCAACAACTCTCTGCCAACTCCCCTCATCTATAAAGCTTTTTGTACTTCGTCCATTTTGTGCATGATTTTCAAACTTGACATTTGCCGTATCAAAAAACAGAGGGAATGCCATCGCCCAACCTCTTTCCGGATTATCAGTCGTATCTTTGGGTGCCATCGTTGAATCACCAATAGTAAAAACTGTTATTTTACTTTTTGTTGTAAAAGAAAGGCAAATAAAAGCGAATGCAAAAAGGGCTGTAACAGATATTTTTTTTAGCATAATCATTTCCTTTAAATGTAAAATCACTATTGGAGTATTTCAGTTTCCATCCGGTTTCTCAATTTCATACAATGGAGCTAAATCCCAGTGAAAGGTGTTAAATTCGTCCGGTTTGGCAGGATCGATTTTTTTGTATTCGGGCAAAATATGTTTTAACAAAGGAATTTTACTATCTCTGATTCCACGTAAAACACATTGAGCGACTTCATAAGCGCCAAAAGCACTGAAATGTGTATTGTCGGCCAGAGCCTTTGTCTGTCCGGGAAAAGTATTTGCAGGATAATGAACGAATGCTTTCTTGGAATTCTCCGTGCCAAACGCCTCGTAGAGCACGGCTGTCATTTGCGTAAGGTCAATCAGCGAAATATTTTCTTTCTTTGCCAGCCAGCGCACCGCATCATCGTATTCACCGTGAGTATCTTTAATTCTTCCATTGTCATCAAACTGACGTCGGGAAGTAGGTGTCACCAATACGAGATTGGCTCCTTTATTTCTTGCTTCGTCAATGATTGTTTTCAGGTTTGTCACAAAAGAAAAATACGCACCCTTACCTGCACCACTTTCTTTTTGGTCATTATGGCCAAATTCAATGAATACATAGTCACCTGCTTTCATTTTCGAAACTGCTTGCCGCAACCGCCCTCTACCAATAAAAGAGCCTGCTGTTTCTCCACTTTCAGCGTAATTGGCAATTGCAATGCCCGTGTCAAAAAAGAGGGGAATCATCTGTCCCCAACTTGCCCAAGGCTCACGGCTTTGATCAACCACCGTACTGTTACCGCAAAGATATACAGTGACGACACTGTCGGCTGCCGGTCGGATACGGATACTTTGGCACAGGGGTGTATCTCCATTAAATTCGAGTGTAAGACGGTCATCCCAAGTCATATAATCTTTTTCACGATCTTTTATTTTCACCGAGTCCCCGTCAGAGATACGTGGCGTACGCTTGTTGACGACAAAGGACTGTTCCACGAATTGACCTTTTTTCGTAACCAGACGTTGGACGAACAGACGGCGGTTTTCAGCGCGGACGGTAGTTACCCCCGCCTGTTTCTTGCCACCGAGCGTTACGGTAACAAGATAATTCCCGTCAGGCACTTTCACCGAATAAAAAAAAGGTTTCTTACCGCCTTTTAGCGGAGTGGGCACAAAATCATATCCATATCCTCTTACATCGGAATAACGGGCAGTGTCCGTTAGATGATAAATTTCATCCGTTTTCTGCGCCCGCAAACATACTGCCACAACCAACAACAAACTCAAAAACAAAACTTTCATTTCTTCATGCTTTAAATTATTCTATTTATTTATTACCTCTACATCAATTTTGCCACCAAAAGGATCAAAGTCAAAAAGTGCCTTATCTTGAAGTATTCTCACTTTTAATTTTTTCTTCCCTTGACGGACTGCAACTTTCTTTATACCCTTCCGTCCAATGACAGCGGTTAAAGGTTCGGTGAAAAGGTTTTTATCCAATGCCAACCGTGGAACGACGCTAAAGCCTTTATCCGTTTTTGCCACATCACAAGTTACCGCTTTTTGTTCCTTTACATAAGCGGCAACTTCGCGGAAAGTTCCCACCCATATCCTGTCTTCCAGTGTCTTCACCTTTTTCAGATACTCCCAAAAGATACCCGCATCACTGAAATGGTCATAGCCGTATGTTATCCCGTGGGTCATAGTCACTCCCCAACCTTTGTTCCCGAGTAGGTCAGCCAAACGCCTGTCCAGATTCTCCCTGGTACTTTTTCCCCCGACCGAAAATTGCAGGGTGCGTGTTCCGATCCGGTTTTTCTCTGCAAAAGCAATGGTTTCGTTGTTTTTGGCATTTCCGGGATAGCAGAAAGTGCGGGGGAAAACACCCGTATTCTGAAAAATAACAGTATCGTTGTGCTCTAATTCATGGTGCAATTCCTCCGGAGAAAGTTTTGTCACATTGCGGTGAGCCCAGCCATGACTGGAAATTTCGTGTCCCTTGTCCGCCATTTTCTTCATCTGGGACCACGTCATACGTGCAAATCCCCGCTGATAAGTTGTGTCGGCTATTGTCCGACCATTCACCCAAAATGTACCTCTGAAACCGAGTTTCTCCATTGCAGGAGCAACCAACGAATAATGTTCCGCCAATCCGTCATCAAAGGTGAAGCTGATAGCGCAGGCCTTGTCATCCTTGTATCTGGCGACGCGAAAACCTGAGCCATTCAGTATTAATATTTTATCTAAAGTCTTATAGACTTTCTTTCCCAAATATTCCGCCGATTTTTCATTAAAATGTGTCCGGTCCTTTTGTAATTCCTGTGCGGACATATCAATGAGATAAGCATTAGGATCTTCATTGGCTATACGTTTCATGGCAGCATCAATTTCAGGCTTGTAATGACGGTTCGACTCGGGAATAGAGCCAAAAACAAAGGGTAGTTTTGAATAATCCTTTCCCGTTTTTTCGGTCAGATGATTACGCACATAAGCAATCACTGCTTTCAGGTTATCGTAATATTTTCCGGCATACCGGTCATCACTCTCTCCCTGATGCCACAGAAATGCATCTATCTGATAACCTCCTTCAAGTTTAGACAATGTAGAATCAATCGCCGCATCAATAGCATCGGTAAACGAGAGCAAGAGTGACTTTCCCTTCTTTTCAAAAGAAACGGTTTTCTCAAGCCATTCCGTATTTGCCGACCAGTACCGGCCTTTAGCAGTGTCGTTGGGATATTGTATGGAAGTTCCTCCAACCACATACTTCACGACATAAAAATTTTCCTGTAGGACTTGTTCCAGAAGATAATAGGTTACCGCGTCATACGTCCAGAAGCCTTCTGAAATCCGGCCTTTGGGAAAATAGGGTATAAAATGCCCATCATTACGATTCTGAGAGATTTTACAATATTTATACGCACCATCCTTAAAATAGACAGTGTCTATTGCCAATTTTTTTATATACTCCGGTAGAAGTTTATTGCTTACCCGACCATCGGTATTTGACTGTCCTGCCGTAATAAACACATGAGTATTTTTTTTCTGTGCTGAAACCAGAAAAACAAAAAACAGACAAAAGATTATAAATAAAGAATTCTTTTTATTCATTTTATTGGTATGAGCCCACTTGAAAAAGTACATTTTGGCACTTTTACCCCCTTTAAGAAGCGCTCGTAGGGCGTTAATTTATAACAAAAAAGACTTTTTCAAGTGGACTCTTGGTATTTATTCTTCAAATTATTATTAATTACTGAGCTTTATATTCAAACCAATCATAAGAAGCTTCATTTTTTGATGGCTTACCGTTACTTGTAGCATAAACTCCAATGCCCGGACCATTGAATTTATTGAATTTGTTATCTGAAATAACTTCTAAGCTTTGTATTACACCGATATTTATCATTTTTTCAGACGTTTCCCCAAAACTGAAATTCACATCCAAGCCCTTTGCCTCCACTTTCAGATAAACATCTTGCTTGTTATAAGGAACCTGTTTAGTCATTTCCTTCTTTCCAATTATCACTAGAGCAAAGAGAGGATTAATAAAAAAAATCTCGTATTCACTTTTATTTATTTCGTTTCTAAATTCATTTCCACATTTTTCAATCCTGCCACACTCGCTTTAATCTTCACTTTACCAGCGGATTGTGCAGAACGGAGAACTGCCATGGCAAAACCATTGTGCAACTGTCTCTTATTGCCCGCAAACAATTCATTGCTTTTATGGTCGCCGTTGTCCACTGCAATCAGGCGGGCTGGGCCCGATACATCAAAAACAACTTCTCGCGTAACAGTAGGGACTTTACGACCTTTGTTGTCTACTGCACATACCTTTATATACTGCAAATCCATACCATCCGCTACCCAATTATTGTTTTCCGGTTCAAGACGCAAAGCGACAGCTTTTCCGGTTGTTTCCAATTGATGGCGGGCTACTTCTTTGCCATCAATACGGGCAATGGCGGTTATCTTTCCTTCCACGTATGGAATATTCTGCCAGAGAATTTGATTACGTTTACTAACATCTTTAAAATCATTCTTCTTTATACCAAAGGACTTCCCGTTCACCAAAAGTTCTACTTTATCGGCATTGGTAAAAGTAAAAACATTATATAGTTTTCCCTCTTCCCGATTCCAATGGTCAGATATATTCAATGTTCCAATAGTTTGCTCATTCCATTCCATACTCTCAGAGGCCTTGTCTACGATACCTATATATACCATAGACTCATCGTTAAAAGCACTCTTTATCAGGTATGCCTGAGGAAAAGGATTTAGCGCATGGTCAAAATAAGAAAAACTCCAACCTTTGTTGGGCCAACCTCTTGATTCCCCCCAATATTCTATTGCCCCCCAATAAGCAAGTCCTACCATTTTTTCCCTATCCATCCCAAAATATGGTGCAAGTCGTTCATTCGTAGTAGCCTCGCTTTGGTAAATAATCATATCGGGAGCATGTTTTAGATATTCCGAATAATTCATCCAACGGTAATTGAAACTTGCTATATCGGTGACGGTAGCAAGTTCGGGCGGAAGTATTTTTGTATTAAAGTCCAAATCGTTCTTAGAAATGCCACCCGCACGGGAAGGATACATCGCTACTGTAGTCTTGCGGGTAGGATCATACCGTTTTACCAGTATGTCAAGCATCCGGTAGGTGGTTACTCCCCAGTCGCCTGTAGGGAAACCTGCTAAGTCTTCACGCATCTGTAGTTCATTGCCGAGGCTCCACATAATGACGGAAGGATGATTCCTGTCGCGCTTTATCCACTCAGGTATATTTCTAAAAACAATATCAGTCCAAGGTACACGTCCCGCCCAATAATCTTTATTACTCCATTTATCGTAAAGTTCATCAGTAATCAAAATACCATATTTATCGGCAAGGCGCAAAAACGATTCGGAATATGGATTATGGGAAGTACGTATGTGGTTGTATCCAAACTCTTTCAGCTTCTTGAACATACGCTCAATAGCAAATTCGTGGGCAGCCGCTCCAACCGCCCCCAAATCGTGATGGTTGGCAACGCCTTTGAGGAAAACCTTTTTCCCATTCAATCTGAATCCGTATTCTTTTGAAAATTCGATAGAGCGAATGCCGAATTTCTCCGTTACGTTATCTATAATTTTTCCGTCCAGCGACAAAGAAATTTCAGCGGTGTAAAGATTCGGATGCTCGCAATCCCAAAGTTGTGGATCAGCAACATTCACCACGGGTAATGGTACTTCATCCGTTTGCTTTTTTGACCTTTTAGGAGCTATGGTTTTAGTTTCACCTACCAGCCTCCCACCAGGAGAAAAGATCTTAACCGAGATTTCCATATCCGCACTTTTCCCCCGAAAGCCCTCAATTTCCACCTGTAGATTTACTTTAGCATTTTCGGCTGAAATCTCCGGGGTGGTGATAAAAACCCCATGCCGTGCAACGGAAATAGAATCCTTTACAATTAAATGTACATCCCTGAACAATCCGCCACCGGTATACCAACGTGAGTTTCCACGAGTACTGGCATATACAGCTACAGCATTGTCGCCATCGTAATTAATACGCTTGGTGATGTCTGCTTCAAAGCCGAGGTAACCGTAATCGGTACCACCCACTTTTTCTCCATTCAGATATACGTCTCCATTGAGCATAATACCTTCAATATCAAGCAAGACGCGCTTTCCTTTCCACTTAGGATCGGCTTTGAACGTTTTACGGTACCAGCTTCTCCCATTGCCTTGTATCCGCGCTGACTATTTCCCGATTTCTCCCAAGGCATTTCAATTTGAAAATCGTGTGGTAAATCAATGCTACGCCAACTATTGTCATCGAAATCAATAGCCGGTGCATTTTCCACGTGGCCCAAATTAAATTTCCAATTGAAATTGAAATTAAATTCCTTTCTGGATACATTCTGTGAAAAAATACATACAGAAACGAATGTATAAAAAACAAGAAAACATATTGCCTTCATAATCATTACATAAATTTGAGAACTTAAAAAGAAGGAGAGAGTTTTGGTAACTACTCAGGTCCTTTAAAATAGAAAATAGTATTGTAATTGGTGTTGGTGTTGATATCCGGTTGATAATCTATCGGTCATTTTTTCTTCTTTGTTTGTATTGGTCTTTACCTTTGCACTGTGGAAGAACAATTGAATGATATCCCCTTTATCCTCTCTACTTTATATGAGGAGTTGACTTCCCTTCGCAACCAGTTTTCCAGTGTTGCAAAGGAGAAAAAGACTCTTCTCAAAGAGTTGGCTTCCAAAGATCGTCTTCTTGGTTTGAAGGATCAAGAGATAAAACGACTCACCAGTGAGAACCTCAAGCTGCAAAAGAAACTATCCTCTTTTGAGCTTCCTGTGAAGAACAGCTGCAATAGCAGTATCCCAGCCTCAAAGAATCCGATTGCAAGGGCACAGATATTGCGCACCCGTTCGCTCCGCCGGAAATCGGATCTGCCCACCGGAGGGCAGCCCGGGCATGAGGGTCACACTTTGGAGTATTGTCCTGATCCTGATGTTATTCAAACCCACGTGTGCGAGTATTGCAGGCATTGCGGCGGTTCTTTGTCAGGGGTTCCATCCAGGGTGGAAGGTACACGTCAGGTCATTGATCTTCCTACCATAGCTCCCTTGGTAACCGAACATCGGATTTGTAGCAGAGAATGCACTTGTGGACACATCAATAAAGCGGATTTTCCTGTGGATGTTCGTTCCAGAATATCTTACGGCCCCCGCATACAAGCGTTTATCTCTTACACTAACACCGTTCAATGCATTCCTTAAATCCTATAAAGCTAATGGAGATGATGCCATTTTTAGGCACATTGTGCAGAGTGAATTTTCCGTCCAGATCGGTAATGATACCATTAGTTGTACCTTTCAACAAAATACTGGCACCTATAATCGGCTCACCGACATTATCCGTTACAGTTCCGGATATTGATTTTCCCTGAGCAAATAATACGCAGGGGCTATACAATAAAGCAATGAATACCAATTTTAAACAATTCGTCCCTATGACAAATATCTTTCGTCTTTTCTTCATGTTTTCCATGTGAATTTAAGAGTTAATAAATAAAAGATTAACTAAAACTAAATGAGCTCTATTTAGTTACGAGACAAAAGTATAAAGGAAATGCTGGCTTGGCAATACCTGATACTGCCATATAGGTGGAGATATGTACGTCTTCGTGGAAAGTCGTACACCCTTTTTTTAAGTTGTACGATAATACAGGCTTTTGAACGGCACTATTCTTTCGTAGGTTCTTTATCTCCCCGAAGATAGGTGGATGGAGATACACCGAATAGTTCTTTAAAATAGCGACTGAAATAATGCGGATCTTTCATTCCAACTTTATACGTAATCTCACTTACGTTATAATGCCCGTCTTGCAACAGTTCTACAGCCTTCTTCATACGAAAGATACGCATATAGTCATTGGGAGTATATCCGGTAACTCCTTTCACCTTACGGTAAAAAGCGGTACGCCCCATCTTCAGCTCAGTAGAGAAGTCGTCTATTGAAAAGTCAGGATTTTCCAGATGCTGTTCCATAACGGATTTAAGTTTGTCGGCAAATTTCTGATCCAACTCCGCTGTCGAAAGAATAGGATTTATCAAAGTCGGGTCTTTAGTGTATTTTTCACGCAACTTGTCGCGCTGGTCAATAAGTTGTGAAACACGTGCCAATAAAAGCTTCGGACTGAAAGGCTTGGTGATATAAGCATCAGCACCGCTCTTGGTCCCTTCCAGCTGATTCTCCGCCGTACTCATAGCGGTCAGCAGGATAATTGGAATATGGCTGGTATCAAAATTACTTTTCAAACGGCGAGTCACATCAAAACCGTTCATTCCCGGCATCAACACGTCGCAAATAATCAGGTCGCCATCAAATGTTTGTGCGGACTGCAATCCGGAAAGTCCATCGAATGCCGTGGTCACTTCAAAATAAGGATCCAACTCCGTAACAAGGAATCGGCTTACATCGCTATCATCTTCTATGATGAGAATTTTCCGCCTGTTCACAGACGGTAGTTGCTGCAATGGAACAGGAGTTTCAGTTCTAACGTCGCTTCCTTGGCTTGCATTTAAATTCTCACCTAAAGCACTACGATTCCCAAGCGGGGATACTGCAGTTTGCTGCTCAGGAAACTGCACCTGCTCCAATGGCAGGCTGACAGTGAATACGGAACCGCCTCCCTTCCTTTCCTTGTATGTGATGCGTCCTCCGTGTACATTGACCAATTCATATGTCAGGTGCAGGCCGACTCCCATACTGTCATGCGAGAAGCTGCTTTGCATAAAACGTGAAAAAAGCTCACGTTGCTTCTCTTTGGGAATGCCAATGCCCGTATCACTCACTGAAAATACCAATTGGTGATCTGCTTCTTCCACATTGACAGCAAACGTAATACTACCCCCATCAGGCGTATATTTACAAGCGTTGGAAAGAAGGTTATACACGATTTTATCCAACTTCTCCCTATCTACATACATCTGATAATGAGGTTCGGACGGCTCAAACGCATAACTGATTCTTTTGTCGCCGGCAGTCTCTTCAAAGCTGAGCCAGATTTCCCGGAGGAACGGAATCACATCCGTTTGTTCCGGCATCAATGTCAGTTTATTACTTTGCATTTTACGAAATTCCAGCAGTTGATTAATGAGCCTTAGCATCCGCTCAGTGCTCTTGTGCATCAAGCGTACCGGATAAGTCATTTCCTCCGATACGGGTCCTAGATCTTCGATCTTTTCCAACGCCCCTCTTATTAAAGTAAGCGGAGTGCGAAATTCATGAGAAATATTTGTAAAGAACATGAGCTTATAATCAGTAAGCTGCTTTTCAACCTCAATACGATTGCGCAAGGTATTGAATTTCCTCACAATACGGAAAGTCACATACAGTACCGTACAAATAATCACAAAGTAGAGCATATAGGCTATGGAAGATCTCCAGAATGGCGGTTTAATTGTTATCTCAAGTATAGTCTCAGTCTCACTCCATATACCGGCAGAATTACATGCTTTTACATGTAGACGGTAAGTGCCGGGAGCCATCTTTTTATAAACAGCGAAATTCAAAGAAGAAGGCTCGCTCCAGTCCGTATCAAAAGGTTCCAGTTTATATGTGTATTGAGATCCGTTGGCCACCGAATAATCAAATGTCGAAAATTCAACGACAAATGAATTTTGATAATGCATTAGTTCAATCTTATCCGTATAAGCCAGAGCGTGCATCAAAGGGGAATCTCCCTCGCCAGGATGCATAGACACACCATTCACTTTAAAATTAGTCAATACGACATGCGTAATAGTTTGCGGCGAAACGATTTTCTCAGGATCAATAATGACCATTCCATAATTGGTACCAAAAAGTAACCGCCCATCAGAAAGTTTGGCTACCGTACTCTCACTGTATACATTTCCTTGAACTGCATTGGAAAAAAAGAAGTTTTCAAATGTCCGGGTCACCGGCAAAAAACGTGAAATACCATATTCCGTAGCAATCCAAAGTCTTCCTTCGTCATCTTCCGCTATAGACTGGACGACATCATCTACCAATCCGTCTCCCTTCGTGAAATGAGTAAAAGAAAGATTCCCATACCCCTGATTCGGCTTACAATAACTCAAACCTCCGCCCTGTGTGCCAACCCATACCTGGCCCTTGCTATCACGCATAACATACTTTACCTGATTTGCAAGTAATTTTCTATTCCCGTAACTGTAATGGAAATAACGATGAGGACGTGCAATTAGTGTATCGGGGTGAAATACGTAAAGCCCATCGGATGTTCCGACCCACATATAGCCTTTCTCATCACCCATAATGCACCTGATGTTTTTTGCGTCTACACTATGTGTTAGAAAACGGCGAAAGACATATTTATCACCATCCGGCAAGGTGAGGTTTAATCCACCCCCCATAGTTCCTACCCACATCCGCCCTTTATAGTCACGGAATATCTCAAAAACTTTTTCTCCCGAGAGGGACTGCCAGTCACCGGCTGGTTATTATACCAATGGCCATCAATGCAAACGCCATGCCAACGGGTACCCAACCATATTTTCCTTTTATCATCTTCGTACATGCAGCAAATACTTGAAGGAAAATGCTGGGTTTGCATTTTTTTTCGAGGCGTCCGTCATATTGAAATAAATCACCGTTACGGTTTCCTATCCAAACGTCACCATCACGAGTACAATATATCAGACGAATAGCATTCGTATTGTTGATGACACCCTTATCTTCGGGATAAAGACGCATCGTCCGTTCGTTCTGCACAGTAAGGTGAACAATACCCGCCGATTCAGAGGTAATCCAGATGTCTCCCGAACGATCTTCCATAACAGAAGCCAGGGAATTGGAGCATATTTGATTAAAACTCCCTACCGTATATTTGAAGTGAGTGGTGGTATCCTTAACTGGGTCATACACATAAAGCCCATCTCCGAAAGTTGCCATCCAAAGCCATCCTCTCGAATCCTGCATGGCCCGAAGCCATTCCGATGTCACTAGGTCACCAATAGCAACATGAAAATCTTTTATTTTCCCAGTGGTAACATTGAAGTACCGAATCAGTCCTCTGTCATTATAAATCCACAAGTTACCCTGTTTGTCACAAATACTCCGGCCATTAGGAATGTCCAATTTCCCCGATTCTTTCTGTCTCTCATCATGTAAGCCGAAAACGTATCCTCCCGAGGAAGTCAGGAGAACCCAATCGTCATGTTGCATAAAACTGGCTGTAACCGTTTTTCCGTGATTTCCAGTTCTCAACTGCCCAACCAACCTTAGCTCTTTTCCATCCGGTTTTACTTTATATATATGTAAATCACAAGAAAGCAGGAAAACATCATTCCGGTAAAACATTACATCGGTAAAGTCTATACCTGTAGCTATGACACGGGATTCTTCACCCACAATACATACTAAACCTTTGTCCGTACAAATCCAGATTCTCCCATCGGCATCTTCTTTCAACTGTTTCACCCAGTTCGAAGGCATCTTTCCGTTCTCCTTATTAAATACCACTGATTCAAACCGTCCATTCTTAAAAGAGACTTTTCGTGCGCCAGTCCTGTGATACCACAGCCAAGTGTTTCCATGGGTCGTTTCCGTTCGAAAGGCATATTTATCCTCATGTGCCCCACACCCTGTATAATCAACAAAACATTCGCGGCTCAAATCATAACAGCTGAAATACTCAGGAGCAACCTTGATCCATAAAAAATGATTTTTATCTTCACTGACTTCCCTGACATGACGACCTGCTAATGAAATTTGATCCCCTTTCTTCGGGCGAAATGTAGCAAAAGAATAACCATCATAACGAGTAAGCCCATTCAACGTACTCATCCATAGAAAGCCTTTACTATCTTGGAAAATATGACGTACAAAATTATTCCCCAACCCATCGCTAGAAGTCAGAAAAGCAGATCGTACATCAACAGAGGCACGGACCATTCCTATTATAGGATTAAAAAGAATAAGCCAAAATAAGATGAGGTTTTTCATATGATATTAGCTGATTTCAACGCCAAAATTACACAAATTATGATTTATCAACGCGAATAGATAATGAAAAAGAAAGAAACAAGCACAATAACTACCAAAAATATCAAAACAAATAGTCCTAAAATAACCATCGTCAATAGTATAATAAGTATTTCCACAATGATTTACCGAGGTTCTATAATGGTATAACTCATTTTCTTTAATGATTATCCAAAACCATTTTGGTTACAAGCTAACTCAATTTGGTTACATACAATTTGGGTTTAAATTACACTCCCACTTTAAAAAAATCATTGCAGTCTATCTTTATATTTTGCATAACAATGTTCATAACCCTCGAAGGCAGGTTGGGAATATCCTTTAAGATCATAGAATAGCTTCCAGGAAGTGATTGATATAAGCGATCCAATATCTCCCACGACATCTTCTACCCGCAGACATTCGTAATTCTGATGCGTATCTGGACGCATTTCAAACAGCAGAAATCCCCTTGCCCCGTCAATTTCTATTCTTCTGAAAATTACATTTCGATTATGAATAGATTCACTACCACAAGTCAACGCACTATGACAAAACCCGAACTTACAGTCTTCAATGATGACATTGCTGTTTGGTCCGTTATTTTCGTCTTTTCTGGCAATGGAACTTTTGGCTACTATCAGCTATATAGCCAACCTTAAGTTCAGAATTTAGAATATTTCTTATATTCACCTCATTATAAATTGTTTATATATTTCACAACAGCTTTACTTACTTGTCCTAAATGGTGATGCCGGAAGCCCTTCTTTATTGATCAAATTGGGCATAGCTATTTCGTCCCATCCAAACCGAATTTCTACTGGTACATTCTTATTGTTTCCTCTTAAGATTACAATCTTATCATTTTCAATAGTGGCATTTACTTTAACAAAGACCCCTTTCTCATTTTTCATATAAAACCAATCTGGATCTTTACCGTTATTTGTAGTGAGTCCTGATCCCGTATAATCAAATTCAAGTATAACTTTATCCTCACTTATTGTCATCGTCTTATAAATTGGGCCACAATAAACCAGATTTCTCCAGCCATAGTCTTTGACTAAAGCCCAACGCGCAAGTCTATCTGCAATTATCCATTTATATGAAGGGTGAATATCTCTTGGATTATCAACCAGATCGGTTGTCACTACCATACCTGTACGAGAAATACTCATGCATGAAGTTTGTGCTTCCCAGACATTTGGTAAAGCATCCCATGTTTTAGGCAGTAAATCTCTTTGTTGTGAATATGCAAATGGAGCTAATTGAACATAATAGAATGGCAGATTATTGTCATTCCATGCAGAACGCCAACTCTCAATAAATAACTTTTTCTTATCCGCATAGTTTCCACGATCTCCTTCTATCACGTTTGTTTCACCTTGATACCAAAGAAAACCTCTTAGCGAATAAGGAACCATGGGCCTTACCATCTTATGAAATCTCTCGCCAATAACTACATTATTCAATTTATTATCAACCACCTTACTTCTAAAAACAGCAGAGTTCTGATAAGCTTCTTCGGGTGTCCATGTTTCTATTGGTGTACCACCCCAGGAAGTAGAAATAAAGCCAACTGGAACATTCAAACTATCCACCAATGTTTTTGCGAAAAAATATCCTATAGCTGAAACAGGTTTCAGCGTTTCTTCGTCTATCATTTGCCAGCCTTTGGACGGTAGTGTATCAGTATTTAAGTTTTTCTCGACATACAAAACTCTTATAGTCGGTTCTTTAGCACTTTTATATTTTTTATAAAGATAATCAGGATCACCTTTCTTGGGCTTAGCGAACTGTGGATGATTGTTCATGGAATATTCCATATTTGATTGACCTGACACCAACCAAACTTCACCAATCAAAATATTCTTCAATAATATCTTATTGTTTTTACCTTGAACTATTAATTGCTGAGGTTTATTAGTCGCATTAAGTTCGTCAAGTTGAACTGACCAATTCCCATTTTCATCTGCTTTTGTTTTCTTGTTTTGTTTTTGAAATTTGACCACGACATTTTCAGCCGGAGCAGCATTTCCCCAAATAGTCACTTTCTTTCCCTGTTGGAGTACCATATTGTCTCCAAGCACTTTCGGGAGACTTACTTGTGAAAATACTGTTAAAGGAACAATGATTATAAATAGAATGACCGATAAATATAAAATCTTTTTCATCACAAAATTTAGTGTTTAATGAATTAGTGTTTAACATAAACAAAGATATCAAATAATGGAAAAATTAGAGATATTTCTCCCACTTCGTTGAGATAAAAGCCTATTGAATGATTTTTATTTCCTTTGGTGCGTCGACCTTCGAAATTACATTTCCATCAAAACTCTTTGTATGTTTCACTTTGACAATTCCATAAGGTGTTGGAAATGTACCTTCAACCCAATTCAAATCACCTAAATGTGGTTCTATGCGAATGACTTTACATCCTGGCTCTATAACTTTTATACCCAGTACATGTTCCGACATCCATGCCGTAGGTCCTGAAGCCCAACCATGACAAAGACTATGCCGAAACCCTAAATAACAATGTGCTCCAAAATCGCCATGTATATCCTTCATGCCGGGTGGAGTTATTTCATCCAAACGAGCAGCATTATCCATCCAATCTAAATTAAAATCTTCCCAAAAGGTAGTAGCACCCATATCAAGCATGCCACCCCAATACTGGCGAATGATATCCATTGCTTGTTGATATTGACCCGCTAAAGCCTGTGTTTGCAGCATATAATACCCATAAAAAGTGGAAAAACCTTTTGCACCATCAACAGAAACAACTTCATTACACGCCTTTAAAGGATCGAGTATCCCTGCAATAGACATCAGTGAGGCTGCCTGCTTCAGTTTATTGGGTTCCTTAATGTTCTGATTCAGTCGTTTAATACACAGTGCTGCTTTTTGTGCAGAGATTGGTTCATGCAATATATTACATATTTCTTCTGCATCTTTCATTGCCCATACAATAAGTGCCCGAAAACCTGCTTCAACTCCCTCTTTATTCCATGAAGAAGGCCAATCTAAGAAACGTTCTTTTGCAAGATTTTCATTCCCATTTTCATCTATCTTATTTACAATAAGATCAATTAGTCCTAAGATATATGTTTTATGCTTATTTAAAAAATCAATATCACCGCCATGAATATACCAATCATGATGAATGATTAAATACCATAAAGAATAGGCACTCATATTGTTCATCCAGCTTGGCAAAGGAAATTGCTCACATGCAAGATCAAGCGTCTTAGGAACAACTTCATTATCACCAAACACTCCCATTATTGTTGCAACTTCGGGATGCATATCACCCAACCAAATAAGCCGATCCCGTTTTATACCATCCCATAGATATTCTTGCATGTTTAAGTGAACAGTATAAGCTCCTGTTAACCAGATTTGATTCAAACGTTCGTCATTGCAGTTAAACGAGCCCAGATAAGGAATGTCTCTATAGCGTAATATAGCGCGCGCTTCTGCTAAATTTATGGTAGTTTTTTCTTGTAGAAGATCGATACGAACAAATCTAAATCCTGTATTACCTATTTCTATTGATCCATAATTGGGGATTTCCATTATAATATCACGCATGGCGTGATGATTCGTGGAATAACCAATTTTCCCACTACTATATGTCAGTTCGCTATTACATTCTCCAACCGACTCACCGAAACGAATACGTACCAAAGCTGGCTTTTGGCTTGTGCAATGTCCTAACACCAATTGTAAACCTCCATGAATTTCTCTACCAAAGTCAAGTAATACAGACGCTGTATCATTTTCCAAATTGGTCATAACACAGCATATTCTATTGGTTAAATCGGCTTGTCCATTCCCCGATTTCAATAATACATCTTCATTTTTAACCATTTTTCCGTTTCCGGAATTCACCCAAACAATGCGTTCTGCAGGAAAATACACCTTTGTTAATTCGTCTTTCTGCATCTTTTGCACAACCTTTGTACTAAACATAGGAGGGATTTCTGCTTTCAGTTGAGCATCCGCCAATAAAACCAGAGTTGTGCATATAAATATTTTTATTATTTCAATTCTATTCATATCATTTATTTTATGGATATTCCGAACACTCTAATTACAAGCTATTTGTAATTTCTTCAAGTATACTGTGATCCAATTTTACCTTAACCATTCCAATTGGATTAAAACGAGTTTTGATTCCCGATTTAGGCTTTTTCGGATCTTCCATCCAGGCTGTATAAACAATAGTATAAATGTCATCTTCTTCAGGGATCAGACAGAGAGGCGTACGCATTGTCATCCACCATTTATTTACTTTTGATTCAATATTAAGATAGCGTGCTTTTGTCCAGTTCAAGCCATCCTTAGATAATGTATATCCTATCTGATTAGGTAAGTTCAACGATTCCGGTCCACCATCAAAAACTGCGATATAAAGCCCGTTAGGTAATTGCGAGACAATCGGATTTTCTACAAAAGTTGGATGGATTGATACAATCGGATTGATATCTTCCCCCATCCGTGTCCATGGTCCTTCTATGGTATTTGATTGAGCAAGACCTACATACCATGCCTTCATCTTCTCACCCCCTTTTAAAGGATAGTCTTTTTTCGTTTCAAAAGGGAATGCGCCACCAATAAAAGCATACCAACCATTATCAACTTTAAAAGGATAGAATGAATCAACTCCTTGCCGTCCTTCCCATAGCTGAGAATCTAATCCTGGTTCAATTATAATGCCCAAGTCACGATAAGGGCCGCCTATTCCTTCCATTCCTTCAACTTCGGATTCACATCTCCATATCCGGCCAAATGAATGGTTAGGTGATATGTCTTTATCCGTAGTATAAGCTAGATAAAATCCATTCCATCTGTTGCTTTTTTCATTAAAAACAGCGTTAAAAGACCAAATAGCCGAACGACGATCATTCATCGGATTATCTTCATGAACTAAAGCATATACTCCGGTAGACTCTAAAATCGTTGACTGACGTGTCCATTTTTTGCATCGTTACTTGTCCAATGCCCAATTCTTGTTTTTACCCTGTCATGATGAACATGTGCACCAGGTTCTCCTACCCGCTCGGTTGGAAACATATGAAATATCCCATTTATTTTCACAACCGATCCTGCCTCAAATCCTCCCTGAATATTTTCCGCTCCTGGCGTTTTAGCTTCAACAACCGGATAATCGGGACCTCCTACAATAGTAAACAACGATTTATCAGAGGTAGAAACTTGTGCAAACACTTGCCATGGCAGAGTTATTAATAGTAAAAATAGTATTCTCATCTTTTTATTTATTATTTCTGTTTTTCAAAATAAGGTAATCGATACAACGGCACATCTATTGTTATTGTTTTCCCACCACGATGTATCTTTCCCTGATCATCCTTCCAACGACCATTAGGTAATTTTACATACCGTTTATTCTCACTTGTAACCACGGGTGCTATCATATATTTGTCGCCCAACATATACTGATCTTTGCATATTTCAAATCCTTCGTTAGGAAATGAGTACTCCATGTGCCTGACAATAGGTTCTCCTGATTTAGCCGACATTCGGACACATTCCATTATGTATTCACTCATTTGTTCATGCAGATGCGCCATACATTTAACAATGTCTAGATTCTCGTCATCTAAAATCCGCCATGGAGCTACAGAAAATTGCATCATCGGCATCAGTGCGTGTATTTGGGTAGAACGAACAATAAGCGATTGATCAAACTCATTTGATTTTATATTCAGGAATGATTTATATTGGCCACCACCTATCATATCGGGGCAGGTAAAAGCATAGCCTAATAATCCGGCAGCAATCATTTCGGGGATTAGAGATTGCACTGCACTCCAAGAGTAATTCTTGTCACCCAACCGCTGTATTAAGGGTTTTCCACCCATCTGCCAGCAAGCCCGGTATTCATTAAAAGGAAATTCCAGGCCAATCTGCGCCCAAGCCTTTGTATGGTCAGTAGCAATTGCATCCGGTTTATAGCTTATCAAATCTTTATCGGCATAAATACCATTGTCTCCGGCATCTAATTTGAAACCATCTATACCATATTTCTTTTGCACATCTTTCAATGTTGAAACAAAATAATCCACTGCATCCGGATGGGTAAAGTCGTAACAAGCGCTATAACCGTTCCACCAATTCAATATCGCGGGCTTATTCCGATGATCTTTTATCAAAAATCCTTTTCTATCCAGTTCCCTAAACTCCGGACTATCAGCAGAAACAAACGGGCATATCCATAACATGACTTTAAACCCTAATCTATGTAATTCATCAACCATCGCTTTAGGGTTAGGGAATTTTTTCGATTTAAATTCAAAATTGCCATAATAATTTTGCCAGTTATCGTCTATCATTAATATTCCCGGCGGGAAACCATGGGCAATAATGTTATGGGCATATTCTAAGACATCTTTCTGATTCTGATTATACATCAATTCAATCCATGTATTATATTGAGGAACTGTAAAAAACAGATTTTCAGGCAGTTTCCCTTCAGGAGGAAAGTATTTTTGACAAGCCGTGAGGTACGCCTCTCTTAATGTTGATCCACCCGTTTTTATATCTACTTTTTCAAAGTCGGAGTTAATTCTGAGACCATCCTTAGAAGCGGTAAACTTAAACGGATAGTCACTCCATATAAACCGGCCTTTATTGGAAAGCAACAACGAAACTACCTGATTGTTATTGTTTTCAGTTAACAAGTTATATTCTCTGATAGGTTCTACATACGGCATCTTCTGACCATAAGCAGTAACACCACCCCACCAATATTCATCTTTCAGAGATTGTACTTCAGTAATGTATTGGGCTTGTAAACTTCCGCTAATAAAAAACGCAATCAGCAAATTGATTAAACCTTTCATATGTATCTTATTTTTTAATAATAATATTAGTAGTTAAAGGGCCTCTTTTATTTAGACACAATTTATGTAGTAAAGTCATCTTTACATTTTCAAATGTTATATTCCGCGCATCTATAAAAGTCATAATACTATCCTGCGAAATTATTGATGAGTTTCTTATAGAAAAACTATCAACATCAGTAAATTCAGGAAGTTTATTGCATGACACAATTGCATTTTCCACCGTTACGTTTACCAGAGGTGATTCAGGAATTCCCGATGCACATATAAACTTACCGGCATTTTCAACGACTATGTCTTTTATATGAATATTGCTATAGCTCGGAGTGAGCGGTGTTTTTCTACGAATAGGAGAGCGTTCGGCCAATTCGCCCATGACATATGTACTTCCAAGCATATCCCAGTTCAAGGCCTTGGTGGCATTTCGTATACGGATACGCTCATAAAATAAAGAATCACCTCCCTCTCCACGTTCTCTTCCCGTCTTAGAACGTAGTCCACGAGTTGTACCGCTGAACACACAATCATGTACATAAACGTTCTTTATACCTCCTGCAGTTGTCACTCCACCATCTCCAGTCAATGCAAGGCAATAACGTATAACGATGTTCTCAGAAGATTTATTTACCCGTGCACCATCTTCACCGCTTCCGACCTTTATGGTAAAACAGTCATCTCCACTGGCTAATGTACTAAATTCTATCAATACATTCTTCGTTGATTCTATATTAATGCCACCCCCTGCTGGAACGCCAACTAAATAAATATTTACACCACGGATAATTACATTCGCACAATAAATCGGAGCTGTATTCCAAGCTAAAGAACCTTCTATTCTAATTCCTTCAACAAATACGCCTTCACAATTTATCGGTAAAAATATATTCAGTAATAACATGGTGGCATCTAAACTTGAGCCATCATAAATACGTTCTTCAACAGGAACTCCGGCATCTTTTTTCCGAATTGCTTTGTTATTGAACTGTTCCCGGAAAGTATTGAACAACTTACCACTCAATTCTGGTCCAATCAGTTTTCCACATCCAGTCAGTGCTACATTTTTCTGATTATTAGCATATATAAAAGCACCGGAAGATAAACACTCTTCATCTTCATAACGGGTGAACACAACAGGTAGATAATCTTCTGGCCGGTTGCTGAAATAGATTTCTATTTTTTCGGGAAAGTGCAGGTTTATATTGCTTTTCAATTCTATCCTACCTGTTTGCCATTTCCCCTCTTCTAAAGATATTGTACCTCCGCCGGCTTCACTCAGTGCAATGATCTGACTATTAATATAAATAGTTTGCAGGGAATCTTGAATCGAGGCTATTGATAAACATACAATAGTATCCGGAAAAACAGGTTTTCGAAATTCAGGCATAGGGAAAGGAACTTCTACAGGTAATATTGTTTCGGATAAACAACTATCACCCACTTCTTCGCCAGATAAAACAGACAGTGCCGGATTTCTTAATTCGCAAGCTGTTAAACACAACGAAAAAAACGCTATAAGGAATATGGGGGTAGACTTTCGCATACATCCTGACAAGTTACAATCGGTAACTGTGTTACCACAATTACCCGATTAATCAAACAAACATTTTACCTCAAAGGAATATTCGGGTCGGATACATTATCAGGATTCTGTTCCAATGCCGGATTTGAATCCAAATCTCCTTGCGGAATTTTCCATAAAAAACTTTTCTGCGGAACGAACATTAAATCCTGAAAGAGATACATTCCATCGGCCACACCACGATCCATAAATGCTTTTAGCCTCTTACCCAAACGATTTGTGCGAAGTGCATCATAATAAAATTTAGCTTCACCAATGAATTCCCATGCTCTCTCCTGAAAGATTGCTTCATCCAGATCCTCCTGGTTCATACTGCTTAAAGCAGTTAATCCGGAACGTTCGTGAACTAAATTTAATTTTTTCAAGGCTTCGCCTGTATCACCTAACTTATTCTTTGCTTCTGCATAATTTAATAAGATCTCAGAATAACGCAACATGTACATATTAGCTGCCGGACATTTAAGTTCTGCGCTGGTTTGATAGTCATAAAACTTAGCATTACCCGGTGTTGCCGACACCCAGTTTTTCACCCCGGGATAATAACCATTATCCGATGCCTGAAATTCATAATCGGTTCCGTTATACGTGAATTTTGTAACAAATACATCTAAGCGTTCATCTTGTGCGTCATAACTTTCCCATGTGTATATAGATGGGCCAAAGCGATGATAGTACATATATCCATATCCCGGAATAGTGAAACTATTGGCAAAGCCAAACATCTGATGACACCAGTTGGCTGATTGGCTTCTGCTGAGAATTGTAATTCAAAAATAGACTCTTTATTGTTCTTGGCATTAGCATTAAATGCATACCAAAGATCGGTATACTCTTCTACTAAATCATAGATATCAGATTTGATTACTTTTTCACTATAATCAATGCACTTCTGATAATAGCTATTATTATCTTCCATTGAAGCCAATGTCAGGTAAACCTCACTAAACAATGCCTGAACAGCACCCTTTGAAACCCTCCACACTTCATAACTGGATGTGCCTCTTGTTGGAAGAATACTTTCACAATATTCCAGATCGGTAATTATATAGTCATAAACAGTTTCTACAGATTCTCGGGGAATTTCCAACCCATCAAGGCTACTTGTAAATGTTTCAGGAATAGGCACTCCACCATACAAACGTACAAGTATAAAGTAAGTATATGCACGTAGAAAACGTGCCTGAGCAAAAATCGCCGCTTTACTATCATCATTCATGGTCACATTCTCACCGCGTGCCAATACGGTATTAGTACTGTTTATTGTAACATACGCCGCTTTCCATACATTCGAGAATGTAGATGAACTGGCATTGTTTATATCATACCAGCAATTAATATAATGCCCGTTTTCTTTCGTTTGACAAGGCTGGCCTAACTCAGTACATTCTTCAATGCGCATTGTATAGGTATAATCACTCATCATGCTTCGAAAATTCTTATAAACATTCGTTAGCCCGGCATTTAATTGTTCTTCATTTTTATAAAAACTACCCGGATCAATGAAAGTATAGGGAGTTTCAGTTAAGTCTGTACAACTATTAAATATAAAAAGTATACACAGAGCTAATCCGCTTAAAATATATTTTAATTGTTTCATAATGGATTTTTTTTAAGTTAGAACTTAGCATTAATTCCTAAAATAACAGACTTCGCCCATGGATTACTCGTATCACCGTTTATAGGATTATATCCACGGTGGTCGGCAAATGTCACAAAGTTCTGGAAGTTCAAGTTAACCTTCAATGACTTCACTGTTTTGATTTTCAATAATGGACCCAGGTCATAACTTAGCTGAATATTTTTCAGTATAAAATATTTCCAATTCGCATTTGTTCTATCGGATAGATAAACACCATGTGCTCCTGCAGCAGGGAAACTACCATTCGGGTTGCTCTCGCTCCACATGCGGTCATAAGCATATTGGGTAGGAGTATATACATTATTCACCAACTGGTTTTCTCCATAGAGTAAATAGCTTGTCAGGTTCGCATATCCCATAGACCAGGCCGAATTATTTGTATAGTAATCCTCGGCGCCTGAAATCGACGCATATTTGTGTCCTCCCTGTCCATAAATAGCAAGACCTATGCCTTTATATTCCATATTAATATTTAATCCATAAAAGTATTTAGGTTGAACCGAACCAATACACACATAATCTTCCGTACTGATTGAACCGTCACCATCCATATCCTCATACATTTCATCACCTAGCTTAGCCGTAGTTGCTGTGTTGGGCACCGCTTTTTTATAAGCTTCAAGTTGTCCCTGTGTCTTGATAATTCCTAATGAACGACGAGCATAAACACCATCTACGGGATTGCCGACTTTCAGAATACGAGCTAATCCACCAGAATCATACCGTACCGCTACCTGATCAACATCTCCATATAATTCTTTGATTTCGTTTTTATTATATGTAACATTTGCTGATGCATTTAATTTGAAGTCCTTGCTGTCAATGACAGTGCCACCAAGTGTTAGTTCCCAACCATGGTTGGATACCTTACCAATGTTACTTAGAATACTGGAATAACCTGATGTAGAAGGAATAGGAACATTATACAATAGATCATTGGTATTACGTGTATAATAGTCAAAAGTAACATCCAAGCGGTTCCACAAACTAAGATCAAAACCTACATCTACCTGAGTAGTCCTTTCCCACTTCAAATCATCATTACCTATAGACTCTTTAAAACCTTTGATAACTGAACTTCCATCCGTATAATTCGAAGCGGTCAACTGAGCCAATGAATTATAATTACCAATTTCCTGATTACCGGTAATGCCGAAGCTACTCCTAAGTTTCAGGTTCGTAATGGTTTTATTATCCTTCAGGAATGACTCCTGAGACACACGCCAACCAATACCTGCTGATGGAAAGTATCCCCATTTATTATTTGTTCCAAAACGTGATGAACCATCCCAACGACTGGTTACTGTTAACAGATATCTATCGTCATAGACATACGATGCTCTACCTGTAAATGAAATCAGGGTGTTACTATATTTATTCGTTGACCAGCTCACAGAACTTTTTTCGGCTAATCCCATAGACCATGCACCTGTTTGGTCATTTTCAAAGCCTGCTCCTGATAGGTTTATATCCTCATAAGTAAAGTCCTGCCATGAATACACAGCTGTTGCTGTTAAACGATGTTTTTTCCATGTATGATTATAAGTCAGGATATTCTCCATTACCTTACTCAAACCTTTTGTCCAATAATTATATCCATTTCCTTTGGATCCGGACGCAAAATTCTCTGCTGATTGAGAACTGGCGTATTTATATTTACGAGTATTTCTCAGGTCTACACCTAAACTTAACCGGTATTTCAGATCTTTGAATAATTGCATTTCAGTGAATAAAGTTCCTAGAAAGCGATTAGTGGTATTTTTAGTTGAGACCTCGTCCATATCCAATATCGGGTTCCAAGGGAAAACGATATGTGTATTATGCATGGATGCAATATTATAAGATCCATCATCATTTTTTACCGGCTCTGTAGGCCATCCGTATCTATAGACATCTAATAATGCACCATCAAAAATGTCTTGAATACTATGAGTGAATTGAGTATTTGCACCTACGGTTAACCATTTATTAAATTCATGTTGCAGGTTACCGTGATAGGTATATTTTTGATAGTTCTGAGCTTTTAGTAAACCTTCCTGATCATAGAAACCTACAGATAACATATAGGCTGTTTTATTATTGCTCCCGTCAAATGTAACACTATAATCTTGAAGTATGGATGCACTTTCAAGAATTTCTTTTTCCCAATTTGTATTTGCCGAATAAGAAGATGCCAGATTGGGAAAAGGCTTATTACTTCCTTGATTAACGTACCCGGCATTCATAAAGTTTATAAAATCTTCACCAGAAATCATGTTCGATAAACGTCCAGGTAACTGAACTCCTACCGAGGTATTTACCGAGAGATTTTTTGCTCCAGTTTTTCCTGTCTTAGTTGTAATCATCACCACACCATTTGCTCCACGAGAACCATAAATAGCAGTAGATGAAGCATCTTTAAGAATTTCCATTGACTCTATGTCACTCGGATTAATGTCATTAATGTTGCTATCCATCAGTGGAAACCCGTCAACAACATATAGAGGTTCATTGCTTGCACTAATGGAACCGCTACCACGCACACGAATATTAGGTGAAGCACCCGGTTTATTATCGTTGAAAACGGCTACCCCTGCTGCTTTTCCTTGCAAAGACTCTAATGCATTACCCACAACAGTGGCAGTCAGATGTTCCGCTTTAATTTGTGCAGTGGAACCCGTCAAATCCGATTTTCTGGCTGTACCATAACCGATAACGACCACTTCATCCAGCACTTCTTGATCTTCCTGAAGAACTACTCTTAATCGGTTTTTACCACTAACGGAAACACTCACTCCTTTATATCCTATATAAGAAACGGAAATCGTCCCATTCTCAGGTACGTTTTGAAGTTTAAAATTGCCATCGATGTCGGTAATCGAACCATTAGAAGTGCCTTTAACCAACACACTTGCACCAATAACCCCCTCTCCGTTCGGGTCGACAACTGTACCCGACACAGTTTTGTTCTGCGCTCTTGCAGCAAAAACTACTCCAATAAGTAAAAGGATTGAAAGGAATATTCTATTCCTAATTTTTTTTTGGTTTTTCATAAGTTACAATAATTAAATAATTAAGGTTGATACTTATTAATTGCTTTACGAGGAGCAAATGTAGAAGAAAACAATATCCGCAAATAGAAAAATCATCCAATTACTTAGCTATGAGCAACTTGGATGATTTTATATGTAACTGGATAATATTACAAGCGACGAGGCGTTAATAGCTAGGGCTTATTTCGTTCCATCGCCTCGTTGGTGAAATTGCGTAGGTGGTATACCATAATACGCTTTAAAACTTTTACTGAAATAAGACGGTTCTGTAAATCCGACTAGGAAGCAGACTTCGGAAACGCTAACTCTATCATCACCAAGCAATAGCTCTCCGGCTTTCTTTAAACGTGCATTACGCAAATATTCATTAGGTGTAATACCTGTTATATCTTTTACTTTTTGATAAAACATGGTACGTTTATATCCCATACTAGTTGCAAAAGTATCCATATCAAACGATGCATCTCCCATATTATGTTCAATGATAGAATTCATACGGTCTACAAATCTCTTATCCTTATTATTTGATAAAAGGAACTCTTTGGTCGGTCCCATGGTTTCTTTGGCAAACAGCTCTTTGAGTTCCATGCGTTGCTGAATTATATTCATAATACGAGTTAACAACATCTTTATACCAAATGGTTTAGTAATAAAATCATCTGCTCCAGATTCAAAACCCTTCATTTTATCTTCATCCTCCGTAAGCGATGTAAGCAGTATTACAGGAATATGACTGGTTGTTTTATCCTTCTTCAATTGCTTCACCACTTCATATCCAGTCATATTCGGCATGAGAACATCACACAGAATAATGTCCGGTTCAAATTCTTGTACCAAAGAGATACCCGACTTTCCATCAGTAGCCGTCTTCGTTATAAAGTAATTGCTCATTATATTCCGGATATATTCCCGAAAGTCTTCATCATCATCTATTATCAATAGCTTAATGCTGTTCAACGGAATACCGGGCATAACTTTTTTATAATCAAGTTTCATTCCCGATTCTTCTTTAATGATTGTGGTTGATGTGTCCGCAAAATCATCAGCCTGGTAGACATTTTTATCTATGGGCAGGATAACAGTGAATATAGAACCTTGTTCCTGATTGGGTTCGTACTTTATGTCTCCATGATGCGTCATAACAAGTTCATGAGTAAGGTGTAATCCTATACCAAAACTATTACCTGCAGAATTAATATGAGCAAAACGATGGAAGAGTTCTTTTCTTTTTTCTTCAGGGATACCTATTCCCGTATCGGCAACCTGAATAGCAAGCTGCTTTTTCTCTTCGTCCAATGATATCAAGAGTGTTATGCTGCCATCCAATGGAGTATATTTAAGCGCATTAGACAATAAATTATATAATATTTTATCTAAAAAACTTTTATCTAAAAACATTAAATAAGACTTTGCAAAAGGAATAAAGCGACATAGAATGCTCTTCGATTGAGCAACGTCATAAAACATCTGAAAGGTTTTTTCTGCAAAACTTATCACGTCAATTTCGGCAACCGCAAGTCTTAACTTATTGTGTTGCATCATACGAAACATCAAAAGTTGATCAATAAGGCGCAATAACCTTTTGGTACTATTGTAGATCGTATTCATTGACTGCATTACAGTCTCAGGCAAATCATTATTTTGTGATATTTTTTCAACGCCCCCCCGGATCAGTGTCAAAGGATTTCTGAACTCATGAGCAATATTTGTGAAAAAGACAAGTTTATATTCGGTCAATTGTTTTTCGAGCCGGATGCGATTACGCAACGTGCCGAAATTATTAATAAGTTTAAATGTCACATATAATACTAAACATGAAAACAGTATGTATAAAACAATAGCCCAAGATGTTTTCCAGAATGGTGGTGATATTATTATATCCAATACGCCTTCATTATCCGCCCACTCTCCCGATGTATTACAGGCTCTAACATGCAGTCGATAATGACCAGGAGGTATTTTTTTATAAGCCGCAAAGTTTAAAGTAGAAAGCATGCTCCAATCTTTATCAAAATTTTCCAACTTATAAGTGTACCTTGTTTTATTTACAAAAGAGAAGTCAAAAGTAGAAAACTCTATGATCAAAGAATTTTGGTTGTGTTTCAATTCAATGGCATCTGTATAACTCAGTGCTTTACTTAGTGGGGAGTTCTGATCGTTTGCGTCCATGGATACTCCGTCAATCTTCAATCCTGTGAAAACAATCTTAGAAATAGTATGCTGAGGCATAACCTTTTGTGGATTAATAACCACGAAACCATGATCTGTACCAAATAATAAATAGCCATCAGATGTTATAGCGGCACAATTCTCCGAGTAATAATTGCCTAGCGCGTTAGCCGAAAAGAAAAAGTTTTCAAAAACCTTTGTTTGTGTATTGAAACGGGAAATACCATATTCCGTACTAAACCACATTTTACCGTCCTTATCTTCTATAATTGCCTGAACTATATTATTAATTAAACCGTCACTTGTATCATAGTGCTTAAATGATAAGTCTTCATAATTCCCTGTAGGATGACAAACATAGACGCCCATACCAGCCGCTCCAATCCATATATTGCCTTTACAGTCACAGTACACTGAGTGAATTTCATTGCTACGTAGTTTTTTATTATTGGAATTATATAAATAATAATTGTCACTGTTTTGAATCAGGGAATCAGGATGAAAAACATAGACACCATTGTTTGTAGCCATCCATATCCAACCATTTCTATCATCTACCAATTTCCGAACCCGGCTTTCACCATAGTTCCTCTGAAAGAAGTGTTTAAAACTATATTTTTTCCCTTGAGGAGTAGCTAACGCTAACCCAGCGCCGAAAGTTCCTACCCATACACGTCCTTTTATGTCATTGAAAATATCAAAGATATTATTATTGCCTATAGGATTTGTACCAGATTCTTTCGTGTATAAGTCGTTGTTGACATACAGCCCTCCACCGCGGCTTCCAATCCAAATATTTTTATTCATATCTTCCATAGCCGCAAATATACTATAGGGGAAAAACTCTCTTTTTCTAATTAAGTTCAACACGTTGTCATATTGATACAAAGCACCATTGCGGTTGGTAATCCATATTTCACCATTTTTCATGCGAGTAATCATTCGAATTACATTTGAACGATCTACAAGTGTTTCAGATTCAGGGAATACTCGAGAAACACCTTCATTGAGAATAGACAGAACAGAAACACCTCCATGTTCCGCTGCAACCCAGATATTACCTAGCTGGTCTTCCATTACATGAGAAAGATAGTTTGAACTAATCTTATTAGTCCCTTTAGTTTGATAGGTAAAATGGGTAAGTTTCTCCGTTATAGGATCATAAGCATAGAGACCATTCCCATAAGTAGATATCCAAATAACTCCCCGTATGTCATGTATGATATGGTAGTATTCATAAGCAATTGATTTTACTAATTTCTGGGGTACCAATCGCAGTTCTTTAGCCTTACGAGTAACCGGATTAATATAATATATATTCCCCGAACCATTATACAACCAGCAGTTTCCCCGATTATCAAATTGGCATTGCCCATTCTTTATATCTATTATGGTATTTGCTTTCAATTGTGCCTGTTCTAAATCGAAAGTAAAGCTTCCCTGAGATGACAGAATAACCCAATCATTATCCTGTTTAAAGCTACCAGTAAAAGCAAAATCATTCTGATTTACTGGTAATTTTCTTATTAAACTGAATGTATTAAAATCAGAATTATAACTATAAACATCTCCTTGGTTTGTTAGAAAAAAGCATTGATTTTTATGAGATATAGCTGTTACAAAAGATAAACCTTTCATTATAACCTCTGATTTTTGTTTTGTGACTTTCACGATACCGGCTTGTGTACAAATCCAGATGATGCCCAAATTATCTTCAATAACAGACGTAACTTTATTAGAAGGAAGATTTCCTTTTTCAACCTTAAATATCATAGATGTGAATTGGGCACCATCGAATCTTATTCTTCTACACCCGTTCTGATGATGTGAGAGCCAGATATCTCCATTGGAAGCAGTCATTTTTTTACGATAGGTATCATGATATTCTCCACAACCTGTGTAATCAACAAAACAACCTTTTTTTAAATCATAACAACAGAAGACTTCAAGACTAGTGTATATCCAAAGGAAGCCATTCTTATCCTCCGAAATTTCTTCAATCCGATTATCTGCTAATGAGATTTTATCACCTGTTTCCGGCATAAAGGTTTTAAAAGAATATCCGTCATACAGGTTTAATCCATTCAGAGTGCCCAACCAGATAAACCCTTTACTATCCTGAAACAAGTATCTAACAGTGTTATTGCAAAGTCCATTATTCATTGTGATAAATGTAGCTGAAACATCTATAGAAGCAGCTGTCAAAGGTTTTTCTATAATACAAAATAGAAACAAGAAAATAAGATAGAAGATACGTGCTGTCATGGCGTTAAAAATTACGATTTATACAAATATAGCAAGAATCATCAGTAAATGATCTATAGAATTATCTAAATTATGCGAATCAGTAGTTGAAACCATTCGCTGATTAATTTAGTTACAATATTAATTATCAATAAAATAAGAGTGCCGAATATTTGCTCAATCAATTGAGAATCATTAAATCAAAGAAATATTACTACATGCTCCCTTAACAATGATTCAGGGAGCGATTAAACAAATAAGAATTTATATGTATATCTGTGATTTATACAATTCAGGGCTAAAATATTACTGTCAACGGTACAGTAACAACGATGCTCCATCTTCCTAGTCTCCTTCATTGCCTCGTATCAAACATTTAACTTAAGGTTAAACTGCTTGAATGAATGTTTTCAGGTAATATCCTAGAGATTGATAAATTGTTCATTCATACCAGATGATTGTGATTTTGACGCATCGCTGGTTGATTCTATGCCTGCGATCACTTGTGCAGGACAAAACAGAGTAGCAAAGGTTGCTAAAGAAATCATCTCTAAAGAATATTGTTCAACTGAGAATCAATATTACTATGGTTTAAAGTTTCATGCTTTGGCATTCAGACGAAAAAGGAGAATTCCTTTTCCAGAATCCATAACCTGCACTCCTGCTGATGATTATAATTTGACTATATTTAAACAGAACTGGGGTAATACGATAGCTAACCGAAAGCGAACGCAGAATATTCAAATGCTTATTCCTGTTAAAGCAATCAAAGGACAGCCTGAACAAGAAAAACAAATGAACAAAGTATATAATGTTTTATTTTCTACTGCTGTTTTTAAAGTCAGACAACCCATAGAAAATTCTTCAATTGGTTAAATGAACGTACAAAGATTCAAAGAGCGCATAAAGTCAGATCAATATTCGGACTTATAGTACACAAGATGGATAAAATTGCTATCGCTTTGTTTATCTAATTTTTCAAATACTGATTCTAGTAAATTAATAAATACACCACGGGTAGAAATATTTTCTATTAAAAGAAGTGAATGTATATACTACATATTGTTATCTTTCTTAACTTTAATCTCTATATCAGGCTGGATATTTCTTACTTTAATATTTTTCACTTTTTCACCTTGAACATTTATGTATAATTTGTTTTTAGGAATAATAAACCCAATATTGTCTAACAATAAGTTTTGTCCATCAATAATATTAATCACGTTGTGATCTGTCTTTATAGAGAGATTGCGCATAGTAAAATTAATAAAATCATTCATTACAGGAATGAGTTCTTTGGTATTTATAGTCCCTGATTCGATGACAACATGATTAAACGGCAGTTCGGGAATGCCATTAGCCATAATCAGCCGTTTTGCAGATTCAATAACAAAATCTTTAATATGAATATCCTTAACCTCTGGAGTTAATTCTGTAATAGGTCGTAATGGAAGTCGATCGGCCAGTTCTCCCATAAATTGTTTACTCCCCAATAGATCCCATGTAAAGGCATCCCGAACATTTGTCATTTTAAAATTTTCATAATATAATTTTTCAGTGACCCCGCTACGTGGCCTGCGTGTTTTGAAACGGATACCAATTTGTGTCCCATCAAACATACATCCATTAGAGTATACATTACGGATTCCTCCAGCTGTCTCACTTCCGGTAGTAATTCCGCCATGTCCATCCATTGCTAAGCAATGTCTGATAATCACGTTCTCGGTTGGCCTACCGACACGCATTCCATCTCCATTTCTTCCGCCTTTTAATGCATAGCAGTCATCTCCGCAATTCATTGTGCAATACTCAACTAGAACATTCTTGCAGCAGGTAATATCGATCCCATCACCGCTTGGTATACCTTTCGAATTTACGGTAACGCCACGAATGATTACATTTTCACAATACGTAGGGTTAATATTCCAGAATAAACATCGCTCTATCGTAATCCCTTCAATTAAAACATTATTACAATTTATGGGTGAAATAACTTTGGGGGCAAAAAAATGCCTGCCCTCCATTCCATCAAAAATTCTTTCTCCAATCTTTTTCGGAAAACGATTTTCTATCAAAGCTACACTATTCGATATTTTCCGCATAGGTGTATCCATCGCAGGGCCATAAATATGTCCTTTTCCGGTTATCGCAATATTATTTTCACCACAGGCGTAAATAAATGCACCAGCTCCCATTATTTCGATTCCTTCATGTGTTGTAAATACGCTTGGAAGATAATCAGTTGGATTATCGGAGAATTCAATTTCTGAACCAGCTTCTAAGTATAGATTAACATTGCTTTTCAGTACAATACGACCAGAGACCCATTTACCCTTAGGTATAATTAATTTCCCTCCTCCTTTTTTACTAATCACCGATATTAACTGATTGACGAGTACAGTAATAGGCTTGTTTTCCATCGCGCCTTTATCCCTGATATTTACTGAATTCTCAGGAAACACAGGATAATATAACTGCGGCATGTTAAAAGGATTTTTTTCGTAAGGGGTGATACAGGAAGGCATTGCCTTAGATCCCACCGTATTGATGGAAGGAATTGTTTTCTCTTGCGCCTTCAACAGCATTGCAGACGAGGATAATAAGCATATAAATAACATAAAAAATAGTATTCTATACTTAAGCTTCTCTTTTGATAAAAGTTTTCCATTGCTTGTCATAATAATAATAATAAATAGATTAGGCGAAAATTTATTTTCTAAAAAAACAAATATAGAGCAAAATAATGCCTGCCAATAGCAATATTATCCAAATGCTACGAGAATAAGCATTTGGATAATATTACAAGCAATCGAACTATTTTACAATTCAAAATCATTAGGCAGTATATCAGATTAGGAGATGGTGGTGATTTTAATTAATCCATTTACTGAGAAAACTACTATAAATTTTATTTCAAGTTGACTTTAAGATAAATGCACTTGAATACTGCTAATATTCATTTGCTTAGTAATCACAAGACTTTTTTCTTTTAGTACTAGCTTCATAGTTACGTTAATTTACACCCTAATCATGCTGCAACACGATCTTGAATTTCATTCAAAAATACTATCATTCTATCACAATGACCACAACTTATTCTTTACAAATTTGCGAATATAACGTATTATATATGGAAGCGCTGTATTCCTTGTCTAAGTTTAAGACTTCAGCTATTATAAATCAAGCAACTATATTTAGGGTATTGTCGCAAATAATCACATTGATTAACAAACCGCCTAAGTCGTCATTTCTTTGCCAGCCTGATTACGCTCGAAGCAGGTGTATTCATCAAAACTGTATCAAAATGCTCGGTCACAGCGATATGAAACAACACAAATCTATGTCCTTATGACTCCAAAGAAACCTTTGAGGATATGGATAAGTATATTGAGACAACACAAGATTTAGTATTCACCCTATAAGACGAAGTACATTTAAAATATTATTCTACATCAACCGCAGTAAAATAAAATCCGATGGCACAACTCCTATTCTGTGCCGTATCACGGTTGATAATAAATATACTGTTCTTAAAACAGGTATCTATTGTAAACCGAACGCTTGGGACAGCAAGAAAGGAAAAGTATGAGACGGAGCATTCAATCATTAATTGGATAAATTTCGGGAATGTATCGAACAAACATATGAAGAGGCACTTAAAGAATAAAGCGTTAGCAGTGCAGAACTATTCAAAAATATAGTTTTAGAAGTAAATTATGTTTTAGAACTTCGGTCGGTCAGTTAAACGACTGTCTAAACTTCAATGGTGTGACATTCGTTTTATTTTTAAAAAATTTATTGAACGATTGCGGAAATTCGAACCCCAACTGATAAGCGATTTCACTTACCGATAAATTTGTCGCAGATAAAAGCTCTTTGGCTTTTTCAATAAGTTGATTCTGGATATGTTGTTGAGTGGTCTGTCCTGTCAGCTTCTTCAGCATATCGTTCAAGTAGTGAGGCGAAACAATTAGTTTTTCGGCAAAGTATTGAACCGTTGGCAATCCCGATGTACTAAGATTGTCATTTTGGTAGTAAATAGTCAATAAATCCTCAAATTGTAGAAGTATATCGTTAGAGACTTTTTTTCGTGTAATAAATTGACGATTGTAAAAACGATTGCAATAATTCAACAGCAAATCAATATGTGCCACAGCAACATCCTGCGTGTAGTTGTCTATCATTGATTCAATCTCTTCTTGCATATTTTGTATTAATGCCGAAACAACGATTTCTTCTCTGTCAGAAAGGTGTAATGCTTCGTTGATGGCATAAGAAAAATATCCGTACTCCTTTATCCGCTTTGCTAAGGGGAAATTTTGAATAAAATCTGGATGGATAATCAACATCCACCCTTCAAGTTTTCTCGAACTACCCACTTCTATCGAGAACGTTTGTCTGGGCGCAAAGAATGTCATCAGTCCACTGTCAAAATCATAGTATCGCTGTCCATATTTTATTTTTCCATCAAAATTTTTCTTCAAGGCAATAACATAAAAATCACATGAGATTTTGAGCTCATTTTCTATCCCATCAAATGCTATCTCACTAAAATCAAACACACTCACCAATGGATGTTTTGGTTTTCTTAAACCCATATAGGAATGATATTCCGATATGGATTTGATGATGTATGTACCTTTATTTTTCATTTTTATATCTCTCTATACGGGGGATGGTGTTGATAATAATCCCATAACACTCGATTATTTATTTCTGTTGCAATCAAAGGGTTGATTTTATAAGCTTTTCAAAACCTTACATTCTTTGATTACAACTTGGTTTCGTTCTGTCCAAAATACACGAGGCTTGCCTTTAATAACCAATTGATCACCTTTCAAATATTTCCGCAATTTCAGATAATCAAGCATAGGAAGGACACAGAGAGCGAGAGTATTGGCTCCTTATTTATCCGAAATTTCTATTGATGGCAGAGCATATGCGTCCGGCCTCACATAGGTTACATACCCCTGTATTTCAACAATTTTCCCACCACCATAAAGTTCAAAAGCAGCATTCCCATCTTTTACAAATGTATCAAAAAGTTCCTTTACATTCATATTCTTATCTTCTTTATCCTTGGTGTCGTTGGTTTACGACAGAGCGGAAGTAGAAAGCAAACAACTCAATCCCAACACAACACCGATGAATATTCTATTCTTCATTTTTATAACCTTTTGCCATTATTCCCCTCCTATCAATCCTTTGTTTCTGTAATTACAATCATCGGTTGGTCGATGTACCACAACCAGCTTCCATCAGACTGTTTTCTCCCAACTTCGGCTGTTACAAATCCGTTCGGTAGCTTTGTCGAAGTCAATGCAATATCTCCATTTACAATCGGCAGACTATGCTTTACATTTTCAAACCTTGGACCATGTTCCATGAGGTGTTTAAAGTATGTTTTTATCTCCTCTTTTCCGCGGGCAAGAATGTTGTTTTCGCCTGTTACGACAACTGCATCTTCTTCGTAGATGGATGCAAGCCCCTCTATGTCTTTCGAGTTAAAATACTCCAAAAATAAATCCGCTACTTCATCCGGTTTATATGCTTTTTTCATCTTATTCAATTATTTATGGGGTCTTGCACTGAAGTAAAATAATGTATTTAATGTTTCATTCCAGAGTTGTAACCAACCGTGATCGCAACTTGGAAGTACAAATAAATAGCTTTGCGAACTTAATGATTCGTTATTGCTGATTATACAATTTCGCAAAATCCTTCGCAAAATCCTTAATTTTCACTTTTCCCAATACAGGACGATGCTGATAATAATCCTCATACAGTGTTCCGGCTTGCTTAGCAGCGTTCAAAGCTATGAGCCTTCTACCCCTTGCGGATTCATACCCAACTCTATAAATCTTTTCTGCAGAACTTCGGCAGGAACAGTTACCCACTTCAAGTCAGGCTTTCCGATGGCTTCACTCAGTGCTACAACAAGTTCGTCAGATGTTACTTCATCACTTGCTATATAACGAACCCTTCGACCTTCAAACGGTTTGACGATTTCTTCGGCAATCACATCGGCAATATCCAAAGGCGAGGCCCAAGGCTCTTTATGCAGCGATTTATAGTCCGTTATAATGGCATTCTGTGATTTAGCCATGGGGACGAATGCAAGGATGTTGCTGTAAAAGGATACGGGGCGTAAGGTGGTAATAGCAACCTCTGCAGGAAGTTCTTTTAGTATCTGCTCTACGTAATGGTGGAATTTAAGCATGCCATTTCCATTTTCGGTATGTCCTCCTATGCTGCTCAGGTGTACTATTCTTTTTACGCATGATTGCCGAATCGCTTGTACATAGACTCTTGCAAATTGGCGATAGTGCTCGTAGATATCTATAGTAGTATCGGAAAAATTCACCGTTGGCTCCATCAAATAGATAGCGTCGGATCCCGTAAAGATATTTGTGAGGAAAGCGACATCCTTGAGTGAACCGATGGCAGCATTGGCGCCTAAATCCTCAATTGCTTTTTGTTTACTGGCATTGCTACTTATTACTGTTACCGATTGGCCTTGCTGCACTAACAGTTGTGTCAGAGGTCTGCTGATTGGTCCTAATGAACCTGTTACTATAATCTTCATAAATTAATCTGTTTTCTATATCAAACGTTATTAACTCAATATTTATCTTTTAAACAACCCGTTTTTATCTATATTAACAGGAGGCATATAAGTAATCAATGCGTTTGCTTTGGGTATAATACTTTCGATTCTATCCAAATCATCCTTACTCAACCGGATGTCAGTCGCTTTCAAGGAATCCTTAAACTGACTTTCTGTTCTTGACCCTACCAATGCCATTATATCTTCGCCTTGAGCCAATACCCACGCAATAGCAAGTTGTGCTAAAGTGGCCTCTTTCTCGTCTGCTATTTGCTGTAACTTATCGGTAAGAGAAAAATTCTGATTCAGGTTCTCGAATGCTGAAGGCGGAACAAAGTGGCTAAGTACGGAAATTTTCTGTTCAGTGGCACTTCCACCCAAAACACCCGAAAGAAGCACACCGAACCCTACGATTCCAACACCCAACCCTCTTGCAGTCGGGATAAGTTCATCCTCTATATGCCTGTTCATTAAAGAATAAGCTACTTCTACCAAGCTGATGGGATGCGTGGCATTTGCTCTGCGCAAGGTGTCGGCATCCACTTCGGAAACACCGATGGTTCTTACATAGCCTTTTCAACAAGACGGGAAATGGCGCCAATGGTTTCCTCCACCGGAATATGCGGATTGATGCGGCAGGTTGGTACAAGTCTATATAATCAAGCCCTAATCTTTTCAGCGAATAAGCAAGGTAATTTTCCACCCCTTCAGGGCGGACATCAAAACCCGACATCCCGCTTTCTATTGTTTGCAGGGCACCAAATTTTACTGAGACAAAAGCATCTTCCCGCTTGCGCCCTTTCAATGCTTCGCCAACGATGGTTTCACTAATTCCGGAGGAATAGAAATCGCCTGTATTAAGAAAATTGACTCCGTTATCCAATGCGGCATGAATAGCGGATATGGCTCCTTCTCTATCCGGAGCCATCCGCATTGCTCCCAATCCCAATTGCGAAATACCAAGTTGAACATTACTTCCTGTTGTTTTTAACTGTTTCATTTTTTACATTTTTTATTATAAATTAATTCTTTTCATTCCATATTCCGTATACCTTGCCCACAGCTACCATTCCTAATGAAATGATACTCTCTAATCGGTTCAAATCATCTTCGGTAAGGACTATATCGCCCGCCGCACGATTTTGCTCATAAGTCTATATTATAAATGTCAATGTGCAAAATTCAGCATATTATTTCTAATAAAAGTATCTGAATCGGGGAATGTTGTATCCAAATGATAGGCATTGTTTTTTGCCGATATTCTTTTATATACTCATTTATTCGGCACAATACCAATGTTCCATTATTCACCATTATCAACACTGAAAAGGCAAACCATACAGTTGTATTTTTTTACACAGTCATCGGGAGGATAATTCTCTTACAATGCTGACCAGTACTGAATCACCCTCTACAAGGATTGTGACAACCGATGTAGTAATGATATCGTATATTGCTTTCGAAGTTAAAAATCAGGAATACACCTTCTGTTTAAATATCTAAGAATACTAACTCGTAAGCTATTATACTGAAACTACTAAGAGATTTTTTACAGCAAAATGAAGATATAGTACTTATGTTCTGGATTATTGGGTTATAATAATCTTAAATTAACATTACTCCGAGAAAACATTTTTCCGGCGTTATAACCAACATTCAATCATAACTTCCAGCACCTTATCTAGTGACTTCCCCGACTCAGTCAGCTCATATTCTATCATTACGTGAATAGTATCGTAGACTTTACGGGACACAACACCGTTAGCATCCAGGTCTCTCAGTTCCTTTGATAGCATGCTCGGGGGAATCTTCGGGATATCGCGTTCGAAAGTTTTGAATCGTTTCTTGCCGAAGTGTAACGAAACTATGATAGGCAGTTTCCATTTGCCATTGAGGACATTCAGTGTATCATTCACTGCCAGCACAAATGTTGCGGGACATTGTTTTATTTTTAGCAGTTCTGTCAATGCATTATTCATAATGAGTGTTTTAGCGCTATACTTTAGTATAGTAATATATCCGAGTATAGTAGTTACTATTGTATAGTAAAAGTATATATATTTGCATCAATAAACGGCACCCAGAGAAAGAATTAACATTTGGAGTATTACCCCTGCTTGCTGCTATCTGCCGGAAGCGACGACATCAAATATTCATTCAGAATATCTATTATAAATAATTAAATACAAAAAAAACAAAAGTATTACACCTCACAAGCAGCCTTTCTGGTAAAGAATAGTTCAGTACCCAACTAAGCAACGTGATTGTCGAAAAGATTCGTGTAAATCATCCAGACATATCCGTAAAGAAGTGCGATTTGGTTCAAGATCCCTTACCACATTTCGGTTTAAGGCATATCAAATCGTTTACCACGCCGCAAGGAGAGCATTCGGCTGAATTGGCAACAATATACCAACTTGCCGAAGAAACGCTTGACAAATTATTTGCGGCTGATATTATCGTTATCGGCGTACCTATGTACAATCTGGGTATTCCATCGACCTTGAAGACGTGGATCGACAATGTTACACGCGCTGGACGCACATTCCGCTACACAGAGAAAGGGCCCGAAGGTCTTGTCAAAGGAAAGAAAGCCTATCTGGCAATCGCAACGGGAAGTATATTTTCGGACGACCAACTGAGAAGTCCCCTTGATTTTACCGAACCGTATTTAAGAGCCGCGCTGGATTTGATAGGCATCACCGACGTCACAACTTTCAGGGTAGAAGATTTGTGTATATCAGGTATAAAAAAAAATGCTTTGAATAAAACGGTAGAAATAGCGAACGAACAGATTTAAATAAAAAGACAAGTACATATAAACATTATTAAGAAAAAAGAGTTATGAGTGAAATTTTGATTACAGGACCCACCGCGCATTTAGGTTCGATCGTGATAAACCATTTACTGCAACATAGTAAAAGCCGAGCAGATCGTTGCCTTGGCCAGAGACATCAACAAAGCTTGCGCATTGCAGGAAAAAGGAATTGAGGTAAGAATCGGTAGTTTCGACGACATCCCTTCTCTCGGTAAAGCAGTCGCAGGCATCGATAAGGTATTACTCATTTCAGGACTTGACCAGAACAGGTTGCAGCAACACAAAAATGTAGTAGATGCCGCCAAGGTTGCCGGAGTGAAACACATCGCATATACAGGCGTGGCTCTAAAGGATGCATCAGAATCTGCCATAAAATCTTTTATAGCAGACCAGTTCTCGACAGAAGAATATATCAGGCAGAATGGATTGACATATCCTTTCTTACGCAATACATTATATGCTGATACTTTGCCGTTCTTTACCGGTGACAAAATTTTCAAATCGGGCATACACCTTCCGGCGAGTAGTGGCAAAGCTCCTTTTGCGCTTCGCAAAGAGCTGGGAGAGGCTACAGCAAATGTGCTTTTGCAAAATGGGCATGAAAATAAGACCTATCATCTGACAGGAAGTGGGTTGTTTTCTTTTGGAAATATTGCAAATATTCTGTCGAAACTGTCCGGAAAAACGATTGGCTATAAGGACATTAATACCGAACGTTTTATCGATACGTTGAAACAACTCGGTGTCCCCGAAACAGGAGCCACCGTAACCGCAGGATTTATTGCCAACATAAAAAACAGACAATACGAAATTGCAACAAATGATCTGGAGAATTTATTAGGTAGAAAGTCTACTGCCTTAAGGAGTGTTTTAAAGAGCATATATAAAATATAACCACTATAACTTAATCTTATATTCAGCTATAAGAATTGAAGTATTGCGATTTTTATATATACCTTTTTATTGTGTTTTTTCACATAAAAAGGCAGAAGTTTCATCTCTTTCTGTTCTGCAAAGTTCAGTTTCTTTGTTTTATCTCCCTCCTGATATATTCTGTTACTTACATTTTTGCTTCTACCTATTTTGCCCATTTCTGCTCTTGCTTTCCTTTCGTATGGACATCTGATGACATCTAACGACACGTGACGTCAGCTTTTTGATAATCAGCACCTTATTCATCACAAGCTTCTACATTTGTAGGGTTAAAGGATCCATTAACCTCAAAAAAGTGATGAATTATGGCACAGGAACAACGCATTAATGAAAAAACCAAGCGGAAAAGGATACCGCAGAAAAAGCTGCAAAATCCTCCCGTGGAACAAATCAGTGAACTGCTTTTCATTCATAACAAGGAAGACCCGAAAGCCGGCGTACAAGCCATCAGCGGGATTGACGAAAAGGGAAAAGCAAAGACGGTTCCGGCAGATGAAAAGAATGAGAATTCCTTCCTGAAGTTCGACAAGAACTCCAGCATCCTCGAAAACTTCATCAAAAATTTCTGGAGCCAGTTCAAGGAGCCGACACATATCCGGCTGCTCCGCCTGACGATCCATGACTATAAGCGTAACAAGCAGGCGATCAAGGATCTGTCGGCAGGAAAAAAAACGGACGTAGTGAAAGAATTCCTCAAGCACTACGAAATCCGACCGAGGGAAAACAAGGAACAAAGCAAAAACGAAAAAGAAACGGAAACAATGGCAAAAAAACAAGAACAAGCGCAACCGCAAGAACAGCAGGCTCCGCGCTACCGCTACAATGAAAACATGGTGAACTGGGACGCTCTGGAAAAGATGGGAGTGTCAAAATCATCGCTCGAGCAGCAGGGATTATTGGATTCCATGCTAAAAGGGTACAAGACAAATAAACTGGTACCACTGCATCTCTCGCTGGGATGCGCCACCGTCAGGCTGGACGCAAGGCTGTCCTTCATCAACCAACCTGACGGGCAGATCGGTCTGGGCATACACGGCATACGCAAAGAACCGGAGCTGGAAAGGCCTTACTTCGGACATATCTTTACGGAAGAAGACAAGAAGAACCTGCGTGAAACAGGAAATATGGGACGCACGGCGGAACTGAACCTGGGTGGAGGGACCTACGTCCCCTGCCTGGTCTCCATTGACAAAAACACCAATGAACTGGTTGCCGTACGGCAGGAGAACGTATACATTCCCAATGAAGTGAAAGGCATCACGCTGACGCAGGACGAAATAAATGCACTTAAACAAGGACAATCCGTGTTCGTGGACGGCATGACCTCTGCCAAAGGAAAGGAATTCAATGCCACCCTGCAATACAGCGCGGAACGCCGCGGAGTGGAGTTTATTTTCCCAAAAGACCAGACTTTCAACCAGCAGACACTGGGAGGCGTGCCACTGTCACCCAACCAGATCAAAATGCTAAGCGAAGGGAAAACCATTCTTGTGGAGGACATGAAGCGCAATAACGGAGAACTATTCTCGGCTTTCGTCACATTGGACAGTGTGACCGGACGTCCGCAATATACGCGCCACAATCCGGAGAATGGCGAAATCTACATTCCTAAAGAAATCTGCAACGTGCAACTCACTCCCGAAGACAAGGAAGCCCTGCGCAAAGGGCAACCCGTATTCCTTGAAAATATGATCAGCCGTAAGGGGGAAGAGTTCTCCGCCTTTGTCAAGCTCGATATGGATACTGGCCGGCCGCAATACTCCCGTACACCGGACGGCTTCAACGAACGTCAGGCTCCGGTGGTTCCAGCAGAAGTGTACGGACACGTATTCTCGGCACAGGAACGTGCAAACCTGCAGGATGGAAAAACAATCCTCGTTTCAGATCTGAAAGGCGCGAACAACAAGGCATTCGGTTCCTATCTGAAAGTCAATGCCAATTCGGGACAATTGCAGTATTTCCAGGATAACCCGGACATACGCCGAGACACATCCCGGCGTGCGGCACAGGCGGACAACAACCAGACCTCGCAGCAAGAACAGAAGAGAAGCAGCAAGCAGGCTGTGTGAGAATAGAATCATTAACCATTCATTTGAAAGAAAAGATGAATCAGAAAACGAATCATGTATTCAGGGTGGGAGACCTTGACTGGAAAGGACTGGAAGCAACCGGTATCAGCAGGCAGATGCTGGAAGAAAGCGGAAACATGGAACTGCTCCTGCAAGGGGAAGAATCGGAAGCACTCCCTCTGAAGCTCCGTACTCCCCTGCTTTACATTACGATGGATGCCACGCTCAGAATAGTGGAAGGACCGGAGGGGAAACCTGTAATGGAAATCGACGGTATCGGTCACGAATTGGAAAATAAGGAAGATGAATGACTCTCCGGTTGAACGGTAGAAGAAAAGATGTATAACAGCGTTTCCCGCATCTTACTATGACATGGTATGGATGCGGGAAACACAAAAAGAAGAAATGATTATGATCGCAATAGTGACAGATAAACCGGACACGGGAAAAGAGATAGCAAGAATCCTGGGTGCACACAGAAGGGAGAACGGATACATGAGTGGAAACGGCTATATGGTAACATGGACTTTCGGCAACATGATTTCATTGGCCATGCCGAAGGATTACGGAGTCGGGCAGTTGAAACGGGAAGACTTCCCGCTGGCTCCCACTCCCTTCCGGCTGATGGTGAGGCACATAAAGACCGATACGGGATGGGTGCCGGACATCAACGCCGTACTCCAGCTAAAAGTCATAGAGAAGGTATTCGCCGCATGCGACCGCATCGTTTCGGCCACCGATGCCAATCGCGAAGGCGAAATGCTGTTCCGCTACCTGTACCAATATCTGGAATGCAAGCAGCCGTATTACCGTTTATGGATTTCATCGCTTACAGACAAAACCGTATTGAACGGTATGGACAATCTAAGGTCGGGCAGCCTTTTCGACCACCTCTACCTTGCCGGCGACAGCCTGGGAAAAGCCGATTGGCTCTTGGGACAGAATGCGAGCTACGCCCTCTGCCGGGCCACCGGCATGGGGAACAATTCCCTCGGACGGGTACAGACACCCGTGCTGGCAGCCATCAGCAGCCGCTATCGCGAGCGGGAGAACCACATCGCCACGGACACATGGCCTGTCTTTATCAGTTTGTACAAAGACAACATCCTGTTCAGGATGCGCTGCACAGAAGAGTTCACCGACCGCCGAAGAGCCGTACAACTCTATGAGGACTGCAAACTCACTGGACATGCACGCATCACCGCCACCGACAGGCAACCGCGTGAGATACAGCCCCCCGAACTTTACAACCTGACTGAACTTCAGAAAGACGCCAACACGTATCACGGTATGACTGCTGGACAGTCGTTCGACATCGCCCAACGACTCTATGAAAAGAAGCTGATTTCCTATCCGCGTACCTCCAGCCGTTTCCTGTCCAAAGACGTCTACCGCACCCTGCCCTCCATCATGGAAAAGCTACTGAACCGAAAAGAGTTCCACCCGTATGCAAAGGCAATGGGAATCAATGCAGCTAACCTTTCAAAGAGAGTAATCGACCCGGACCAGGCAGCGGAACATCACGCCATTATCGTGACCGATACTCAGCCTCAAGGACTCAGTCCCGATGAAATGATGCTTTACCTACTGATTGCCGGGCGGATGCTGGAGGCCCTCATGCCTGCCTGTAAAGTGGAATACACCACGGTGGATGCCATCTGCGCCGCCCGCAGGTTTCAATGCCGGGCTTACCGTATCATTGAAAAAGGATGGTTCAGCCTGTTCGGGCGAGAAAGCGTCATTGCCGGAAGCGAATACCAGTCCGCCCCGTTACCGGAACTCCCGGACGGAGAAACGGTAACGATGGCCGGATGCAACCTTGTCCACAAAAGAGACCTGCCCGTTTCGGCCTATACCGACGCGGAACTGATGGCGTACATGGACACCGCCGGACTGGGAACCGCAGCTACCCGCACGAACATCCTGCAAACCCTGATAAACCGCAAATACATCCGCTATTCAGGCAGGTACATCATCCCCACACGCAAGGGGCTTTTTGTATATGAGACGACACGCGGCATGAAAATAACCGATGCCACACTGACATCCGGTTGGGAAGCGCAGTTGGCTTTGATAGAGCAGGGAAAACTTTCGCAGGAAGTGTTCCTGGGTGGAGTACGGGAGCTTACCGGTGAAATAACGGATGAGATCTTTCAGAGATATGCAAAAGAATAGATGCCTCTATATTTACACCAATATGAGAAATGCAGGTCGGAAGGTCTGCATTTTTATTCCCCTAGAATCTGTTTTTCCACTTTTAAACGGCAAAGATATCGGATTGCCCCTTATTTGTGTCAAGGCGGCCCTACGGCTGGTTGGTTAAAAGAAAATCATCCTCGCTACGCTGCGGTATTTTCTTTTCCAAGCCTTGACACAAAAGGGCAATCCAAAAACCGGAGGCCTATAAAATCGGGAAAACAGATCCCGACGGGATAGTTATCCACCTATAAAAACAATAAGAATATGAAACTGCAATTCATCGCAAACATCTGCAAGTCAGCAGTCACACTGTTGATAACCACAGGAATATTCCTGCTATGCCTCAAGGGTATCGTTCCGGTCCATACCATCTTCCTCCTGTTTGTTGCAGGAGGTATCATCCGTTTCCTTATACAGATAATATCAACCTTCATGACAATTCTCTTCATTCTGATTGTCATCGGAATGTTAGTATAAACCTTCAAACAAAAAACATGAGAACAAGTACATTCACTCCATCGGCTCCGGCCATGCCAGCCGTATGGCCGCGAAAACACACCATCAAACCCGTCAGAAGACGGTTCCCCAATACGGTGGACGAGCCCAGAAACATCGGATACTATCTCGCACCGCTTCGTTATATCTCCCAACAACCGGACAGAAGCGAAATCATGAAAGCCTATCTCATGGAAACTTATGTATAACATTTAAAACTTAACCAGTATGTTTTTTCAATCAATTTATCAAATGTTGGCGACAGGCACAGACCTGAGCATCAATATCAGAAGAACGGACACCAAGCTGTCCGTAGTAGTCATGCCAAGACGTACCGGCGTGAAAGATGAAGCCGGACAGTTTATCGTGCCGCTGGTACTGAATGGTACCGCCGTGGAAATGGACGACCAATTCCTGCAGGCTATCACCACTCCGTTGCAGAAGGCACAGGGGATACTCATTAACCTTGAAACCTTTGAGAAGCAGGTGCAGCAAGCCACTGCACAGAGCAAGGCGGCCAAATCCGTAGAAGACAAGGAAGGAAAAGAAGCCCGTGAGAAACAGAAAAAGATGGAGAAACTGATTAAAAAATCGAATGAAACCGCTGCAGCGGGCCGATATCAGGAAGCGACCATGTGGCTGAAGCAGGCAAGGGCACTGGTAACACCGGACAAGCAGAAGGAAATAGACATCCTGATGCAGGAAGTTCAAAAGAAAGCAACGGAAGGCAGCCTATTTGCAGAAACAGTTCCACAAGCACGGCACACGCAACAACAGCCTCCCGTAAGCAATACTCCAAACGGACAACAGGCCGGAAGGCAAATGCAGATGTTCACCCCACAACCGGAACAACAGACGGCACTGCAACCGATGTATCAATCTACATCCCAACCGCTACCTCAACCGCAAATGGTACGAACCCAACCGGCTCCACAAATATATCAATCCGGTGCAGTACAACCGCAACCAACATATGGAGGGTATTATCAGCAACCGGCAGGGCAGCAAGTGTATATCACTCAACCCGGAGGACAGCCCCAACCAATGCAGCAATGGCAGCACCCCCAACCTATACCGCAACAACCGCATACGCCTGCCATGCCAGCTGCACCCGGAAGTACAGCAAGAGAATATCATTCCCAACCGCAATCCCCCGATCCGCTCTGTTTTGACAAAGACGATGAAAGCGACAGGGAACGCCTCCGTGAAGACCCGTATTCAGAATACATCGACTTCCCCGAAGAATACCGAAGGAAAGATGAAGCGCAAACGAAACCCGCATATTGCTAAACCTCAAAAACAAGAAATAATATGGCACTCGAAATCAAAGGACTCAAAAGAGTCTTCAAAATGAAGAAAGGCAACGCCACCCTGACATTGGACGACCCGGACAGCAACCTGTCGCTGACGGAAGTGATGGACCTCTATTCCATAACCTACCCGGAGCTGACCACAGCCACCCTGCAAGGACCGGAATGTGAAGAAGACCGGGTGGTATACTGGTTCAAGACCACCATCGGAACGAAAGGATAGACACGTATGGCAAAGCATATTAATCGTAAAAAGAAGGAAAAAGAAACATGCAGACAGCTCTCAGAATCACAAATGGAGAATCTGGCACGTCTTATTATCGGCGAAGCCGAATGTACGGATGTCAGCCGGGGGATCAGCCGCAGAAGAAAAAGAAGACTGACGCCCGCAGGAGTAACAATGATTTTCTGATGAGGAGGATTCTCCCCGTCGCTCCCGACTATTATACGGAAAATGACCAGGACGGAAAAATCAACCTCACCACGAAAGAGAACTTTGAATACCTGTACCGCTCAGCCCGGAAATATGCCGGGCTGGCAGGTGTTGAACTGCCTTTCCATAAAACAAAAGAGAATCCGCGGATAAACATCATCAATCTGTACAAGGCAGTGGATGCCATTTTTCCGGAACATGTCAACATGGAAACAAGGGGAGGAAGACTTTATTTCTGCATATACCGCTTCCACGACTGGCCGGACTATAAGTTATTCTGGATACCGCTGGATTTCACGGAGAAACTTCCGGAAAAGCTCAAACGAATTGCACTGGAATTTGTCCGCCGTTTCGCCCTCCATCATGGCATACAGGATGTCACTGAAACGGCTTATTATGAAATGGCCGTCGATTATATGGAGGGTTATGGAAGCTATAATGAAGAAGCCACCGCCGGAGAAATAAGGCGGAATGCAAATCTTGCCAAAACGTATGAGAAGGGCCGGGTATATCATATACTGAAGAGGATGGGCAAAAGGAAATTCTGTATTGACCTAGAAGGGGAAATACAAAAGTACCATACCAAGAAGAACAGGGAGCTGGAATTGTTGAAACTGATTGCGGAAGGCATGGAGTTCATCTCTTCCGACAGTCCGGGCATCATGCAGTATTATTACGACTGGGCGTACGAGGAATCACCGGACTACAATCCGTTAGGACTGGACGTGCAAATCATGCTGACCTATTCCATCAACGATGAAATGACAAGTGAAATGGAAAGTTACTTCAATTCGGATTGCCAGGAATCATATGCCATCACACCCGTCACGGCTCTCTATCTGACACCGGAGACAGACCGGCTTTTCACGATGGATGATTTTCCGGAACGCTTATGCAAATGGCTCGACCGTTTTATCCGGCTTGTTTCCAACAACCTTTAATACCACCAGGAAATGAATGAACTGACCAATCATCTACAGCAGATTATGCTTCCCAAGGCGGCCCTTATTGCCTATGAATGCCAAAGTAACGATTATTCACAGCCGCGGAACTATCTCGAACTCCGCCCGGTCAACGGGAAAGGACGGATGGGGGCAGGGATACCCGTAACTTATGAGTTCATGAATTCCCTTGTGGAATCCTATACGGAAAGCATGAACGGCATACCGCACGGCCGTATCCCTTCCGGCATGCTCTGGTGTGATACCAGAAAAGGGCATGAAAGATATATCTGGTACAATCCGCCGCAGGCAAGAAAGATGTATTTCAGGGCGGATCTGAACATTCCCGACGGGACTTTCAACCTGCCGGGAATCATCTACGTGGCGACGCAGGACAGCTTGGACGTCCACTCCTTCAAAGGGAAACGGCCCGAAGACAAGACGGAACTTTATCTTGCACCGTTCTTCAATGTAACGGGTGCCGGTGTCTGCCTGGGAAGCTCCTCTCTGGAAAAGCCGCAGGACATGGATTTTTCCGCACTTCAGGAATACTGGGAAAAGCGTTTCTGGCTCAGCGAATTCTCCCACCTGGGAGGCAGCAATAATCCTACCCGCAGCAATCTGGTATCCGTAACGGAACAAGCACGCAACTATCCGTTCGATTATTCCGAACTTCGGTCCTCAAACAAACAACTAAAAGACTTATTATCATGAGAAAGATTCATTATACCGACAGCTATCTGCTCAGTCCGTACCATCCGTCACCATTTTCGTTATCGGCGCGGGAGGAACAGGTTCGCAAGTCATCACCAACCTGGCACGCATGGACCTAGCATTGCAGGCACTCGGGCATCCGGGACTGCACGTGACCGTATTTGACCCGGACATCATCACGGAAGCCAATATCGGGCGCAACTCTTCAGTGAAGCGGAGTTGGGACAGAACAAAGCCATGGCAATCGCCACACGCATTAACAGTTTCTTCGGTTCTATCTGGATGGCGGAAAGTTGCCATTATCCGCTGGGCGGAGCTAATAATAAGAAGGAGCCAATGCTGGCAAATATCATCATCACCTGTACGGACAATATCCGTTCACGATTAGACTTATGGAAATTTCTGAAAGAATACAGGAATATGAACGTATCCAATGAAAAGACGCCCATCTACTGGATGGATTTCGGCAACGCGCAGATCACAGGCCAGGTTCTTATCGGCAATATCCGTAATAAAATTCCCCAACCGGCATCGGGTGAATACATACCCATGCCCAAAATGAATGTCATCACTGAGGAGGTAAGCTATTCTACCGTAAAGGAGATGGATTCCGGCCCGAGTTGCTCGCTGGCGGAAGCATTGGAGAAGCAGGACCTGTTCATCAATTCCATATTGGCACAAGTGGGCTGCGATATCCTTTGGAAAATGTTCAAGGAGGGAAGAACCTTATACCGGGGAGCTTATGTCAATCTGGACACGCTACGGGTGAATCCGATTCCGGTATGAATGATATAAGACAAATATCTTCCTTTCGTCTTTACAGATTATAACGGAAGATATTGCATGATTTACCTCCAAGTTATTTCGGATACCCCGTTTGGTACAAAATTCCATTCAGAATTATAATTTTCGACGCAAAACAAAGAGGACATTCTAATCGCAATAATACACATTATCTGTATATAATCGCAGCTGAAATGATTTTTTTAGAGATAGAATATAAACCCTCTTTCTGGTGGAGCTTACAAGTTTCCTCTATAAATTAAGGAGCATGTGTTTCCCTATTATTCCATTCTCTTAAAGAATGATTATAATAACTTCTCCTTCGAGCTAAAACTCAAACACATTTCCGTGCATAAGACATAGTAATATTCATATAGTTCTGCATAATAAGCATCCTTTCTGTATCTTGCTGATCATTAATTATATGTTATTCTTCAGTTTTATAAAAGCCCCCAAGTATTCTCAATTGGATAGAAAACGGACTTTTGAGTCTATTTGCATTCACTTTTCGCATCGTTGCATGTATGGCAACACTTCATTCGTTTCCTGTCAACCAATCTAAAGCATACATTTGCCTGATTCCGTTGTGCATGACGACAGGGTCATTATCCAAAGTCAGCAAGTTCCCGTTTCAGCGTATTGGCATCACGGACGCTTAGCGATACCTGGTAGTATGTTTTCATATTTCCGCTTATGATAATGAAATCTATCTCGGTGCTGTCCGCCTTACCGACATAGACTTCCCCACCACGGCGTAACAGCTCCATAAAGATGACGTTCTCGAGTATATGCCCCAAGTCGCCGGTACGTGTCCCGATGATGATATTCCTCAGCCCCATATCGGCCAAATAATACTTCTGTCCGCTTTTTAGGTATTGCATGCCTTTTACGTCATATCGGGAGGCCGAATAGAATATATAGGAGGCTAACAGTGCGGATACGTAACTTTCCACCGTGTGCGAAGATATTCTCCTGCCTGCCGAAGTCATTGTATCGCTGATGCGCTTGATGGCGGAGATGTTCCCAATATTATCCGAAAGAAACTTCACAACACTTTCGAGCATCATGACATCCCCAATCTTTTTGCGTGTAACCACATCTTTCAAGACAATCGTGCTATATAATCCCGAAAGGTAATCACTGATCAGCGCCCTGTCGGCGTTCAGTTGCGTGACGTATGGAAATGCTCCGTATTCGATATAGCTTCTGTATGCTGCATCAAGGCTCACCGTTGCAGGCAGTGACGATACATATTCGCTGAAAGACAACGGGAACATCTTTATTTCCACATACCTTCCGGAGAGAAGCGTGGCAATCTCACCGGAAAGTAGGTAGGCGTTAGACCCTGTGACGTAGATATCCACATTATCCATAAGGAGCAAGCTGTCTATTGCTTTCTGGAAGTTATCTACCATTTGAATTTCGTCGAAAAACAGGTAATTCATCTTTCCCTTTTGCAGCCCCTTTTTCACATGGCCGTATAAAACCCTGTAATCCAGATAAGGTTCATTGTCAATATCTTCAAGGTTCAAGCAAAGGATTTGTTTTTCGTTGATCCCTTGCTGCAACAGCCTGTCGCGGAACATCTTCAGCAATGTCGATTTTCCGCAACGACGAATGCCTGTCACCACCTTGACTACTCTCTTATCTTTCCACTTCTCCAGAAGTGACATGTAACCGTTACGCTCTATCATAATAAATAGAAAAAATGAAGTCCATTGCAAATATATGGGTAATTTTCCGGAAAAACGAAATTGGATTCATTTTTTCTCGGTTCTTTACCAAAGTTATTCCGATCTAAATTACATATTTATGGTAACGGAGCAAATCAGGCTCACCAACTCGCTCCGTATAATACAAATCAAACCATTATCAAAATTTTGATCAAAGCTTTGGATGCCTCGAAAATTCTTAATTTTAAGATTATGAAGTGTGGCCATATTCTTTAAATCTATTTTTATTATTCAATCAACCTGTCAATGATTTTCTCCTTTACAATTTCGTATGCTTTTTGTATATCGTAAATTTCATCGGAATGCAATAGATTCTCCATATCACCCATGAAATCCGGGTCAATCATCTTACTTTCCATATTTTGCATAAATTGTTTGTAAGTCGGAGGTTTAGAAACAGAAAAATCCATGTAACGTTTGTAGCAACGAACAATTATTTCAGGATCAACTTCCGTTGTGCTTAGTGCTTTGTATAAATCGAATAAATCTCGTCCTTTTTTTCGTTGATATAGCGCACGGAGTTTTGTTCCTAGTAATTCATCCAAAACATAAGTGGTTAGTACACTATTTCCCGAAAACCAACTGTTTTCCATAGAAAAAGGAACTTTCACCAATCCCAATTCATTAAAATGTTCAAAACAATTTATCTCAACCTTCAAACGAATTGGCACGACAGGCGGAATCTCGGATTCCATACGAAACAACATGGTATTATTGTATCGCTTTTGTTTGACAACTTTTCCGGGCAGAAAATCCAAAACCTCTCCCAAACGTGAAAGGATTGGCTTTATCGGTCCTGAACTAATTTGTACAAGGTCAATGTCCTCCGGTCTATCCCTTTTACCAAACGCAGATTTGTTCCACCGATAAAAGTCATCTTTTGGATGCTTGGCGTAGAAGAAAGGTAATCCAGAATCATCAACTGCAAATACTCTTTCAGTATGTGCTTATCGAAACCCGAATTTCCACGAATTTGAGCCGGAAAATAATTCCTTATCTGTTCAATCTGTATCATAAATCGTAAGTTTTAAGAAGTAGCTTTACCCGATGGTCAAGTGCCTTACTTTGAAACTTAGCAGAGTACTCCATCAGTAAATCCACATTCAAATCATCTTGCAAGTAATCTTCATCCAAACGTAATTCCTCCAATTCCTGTTCACTATCGTAGAATGGATAAAGATACAGCAAATCAAGTAATGCTTTTTCGGGTGTGGCAAACTGTATGGTGCGGTTGTCTGCTATTGGCTTCAATTCGTACCCGAACATTAGACTCTCTTTGACATTCTTATAAGAGTATTCGCCAAAGTCATTATTAAATGAGGCCGTTTTTAGCGATGTTACACTAGTAATCTGTACCACTGCCTCCGGTATCATTCCATAGAACGATAATGCCGTATGTAAGCTGATATAGGATGGGCGATAAATCCGATTCGCAAAATAAAAAGAATAATCGAGCTTGCTCTTATATTCCGAAAAAGCAAAATATCCTTGCCGTAAACCGGATAAGATAGCCTTTCTTAACCCAGCGGGTAAGGTTATTTCTGTCAAAATCGGGCTGCCATGCATATACCTGATAGATATTGAAGCATGCCAAATCGAACATTTTATCCTTAAATTCCAGAAAGGTCATTTTTTATTTTGTTTCTATTATGCTGTAAATATAGTGCATTTTGGAAACAAAACAAAATATTGAGATGAATTGAGAGGCTGTTTCATAGATAAGACAGAAATGACTTTACTTCAGAATCAATATAGGACTTTATTTATGTTACCGCCGTAATGGTTACGGCGGTAACATAAATAAAGTGATTACACACCAACAAGTCATATTCTAAATGAGATTAATCCCCTTTTAGATTTCTGGCTTTAATGCCGTTCATTTTTTCTTCTATATCGTTTTCGGATTCTTCTTTTAGTAATAATACCTTTCCCTCTTTTTATACTTTTTATTATTCGTTTTTTCTTCTTAGAATGAGTACTATTAGTAGTCAGTTTAAAGATTTCTCTACTATAAGACGATATCTTTCCATTTTTGACAACAAAGGTATATAAAGAATATTCCTCACATTCCATGCAAGTATCAACAGTCTCTGGCTTGATGGCAACACATAAAGTATCATTCAACTTCTCGTCAACAGCCACAGAGCTTTGCCATATTACACCATCAATTCTTTTTATGATTTCCAAAGTGAATAATGCCGATATTTTATACAGGTTGTCGTTGTTGACAGACCGTGTGAATTGATTACACATAAATTTTTGAAAAGCAATAGCGTCTTCTTCGCTAAACTTATCTGCATTTTTCTTGATGTATGCCAATAAACCCTGAACCATCTCATTTAACCTCCTCGATTTGTTCGTAGTATCAGGATTCATAAGTGTTAACAAAGAGATTGTATCCAGAACACGCCATTTACTTACTACCACTCTGTAAATTCCATCAACAATAGGCGAATCTCTAAAGAGGGAACAAGATTCTTGCATTGCTAGCATCTCACAATTGATTGGATGAGAATTTTCCAGAATGTTTCCAACGACTCCATAAAACATCGTTTGTTTTGGAGTGCTGGCTCTTTGAAATGTTTTATTCTTTTCTGCAGGGCAGTATGATAATCGCCTTACATTGTTAATTTCTTCATCTATCCCTAAATTACTTGCTCGATAAATTAAAGAGCCCTTATGAATATCTCTTATCGGAGCAGGAATTGCCCCGAACTTGGATAATACTGCTTGTATAGACTCTGTGGTACAACTATCCAGTTTTAATTGGTTTAATTCATCTATTGCGTCTTTCAACAATCCCATATTTACAGTTTTTTATGTTTTTAATAATAATTTGGGAGAGTTCTAACTGTTCCAGACTTTGTTCTTTAATCCAGTTTAAACTTTTCCTAAATATCAGATTTAGATGGTTTCTTTGTCGTTGGAGGATATGTAAAATCTAAAATTGACATTAAAAAGTACTTAAAAAACACTTTGAAAATAAAAGATAGAATATGTTTTTATCATTATCAAGTTTTTTAATGCTTAATCGGTTTTTTATTCTCGAATTCTAGTCATCACCTCCACTACAGGAGCTATATCCTTCTTGTCTTCAGGGATGAATGGTTCGTCATCAGGTTCCATAGCTATTATTGCTGTATCATTTAGTCCTATTTCCCAAGCATTTTTGAACTCGACATTAGTGAACTTGAATACATCATTAAAATCCTCAGGCATTATGATATTCCTGTTGCTATCAAGTTGAAATGCAGAAAGCCAGCAACCACCAAATCGTTTGAAAAGCTGCTCAAAGGTGTCAATATTCCAATTATTGTTGGGTGTCATAGTGTGCTTGCGGCACATAGAGGTTAAGTAACGACCTTCTTTAAGTTCGTCTATTTTTACATCTGGTGCTACACATACTCGATACCATGTTGGATGCTGTTTATCTATACCCCGAATAAGGTAAATAATCACGGAAGGTTCTCCCCTTTCTAGTTTAACACCCCACTCAGTAATAATCTGCTTTCCCCGATTCAAATGTTCAAAGGCGAGCCCAAATATCGGAGGCGTAGTTCTTTGTTGATCAAACACAAATCCACAGCCGTTCCAACCTGCACCTTCCCATATACTCATATCAGTATTGGTACTATGAAAAGACATGTTTTGTTGTTTTTCATTACGGTAATCCTGCGATTTGTGTTCAAATGATTCTCTATTCAATGTGTACATTTTATCCGACTCCTTTTGCCAATCCTCTATCTTATTCTTGAACGTATTACCAAGAACATTAGATATTGACTGCTTTACTTGAAGCAAGTCACTTACTCTGTCCATAAGTCTTTCACCATCCTGTTTGCTCTGGAGCATCTTCTGCAAATCTTCTTTTGACATAGAGTTCCTACTGAAAAAAAATGCTATAAACATAGAAATGCATTCCCACAAATCCTTCTCACTATAATTTGTATTGATACAGAGTTGATACTCGTTTGACCTCGTTAGTTGTCTTAATTCAGACTTACCTTCTGTGCCTATGATTCCAATATACACTTCAGGAGTAATCGTCAACACTTCAAAGATTTCCATCGTTGCCAGCATTGACTCAATCGCTCCCAAGAATATTTCTGCAACAATTTGGTTCTGACAATTATTCTCGTAGGCAATGTGTAGTGTGCAATTGTTTACCGTTGTTTGTAGTTCTGCCTGTCCGCTGGTGGAAATATTCAAATCAGAAAGGAACTGTTTGAAAACAGGTTGGTTGAGCATTTTGTCTTGCCATCCATCTTTTGCAAAGATATCTCTCGCATTTTCATCCAGTTCATTTGCATACCCCAGAGCAAACTTCAAATAGTCTGAAGATTGAAACATACCTGCTCTTTCTAATATCTCTGGCAGAGAACTAATCAATGGATTCTTCAAATCTGATGCTGCAAATCGACATGCCCAAGCTCCATCATGAAGTATATTTGTTTCATTAAAATGCTCGTCTTCTGCAAACTCTCCATTATGCGAAACTATCATCATTAGCTCATACCAATTCAGATACATAACAAATCTTCCAAGCATCAGCTCTATTTCACAAAGTTTCTGCAAGACAGTTAGTAAAAGATGAGGAACATCACCGGAGATGTAAAATGTCTTAAGCAACATAGAAGCTGCTTTGACCAAATAAGCCTCCGCACTATAAGGTAGACCTATTTCATATAATGCAACACCCATTATACCAGAAGTTTTGACCAACTCTTCCATGCACTCCTCTCTTTCAAAAGGACGTATACAGAAACTAAAGTGGCGGATGGCTTGCTTCAATTTCCCCTTATCCATCAAAACAAGAGCACGATCCATTTCTATCCGTGCAGCCGCTTGCTCTGAGTGTGATTTTCTTAGGGCTAACGTAAGTTCATCTACAAGATCCTCATACTTTGAGTTATCATCAATCACTTTGTTCAAATTGGCTATTATTTGGTATTGTGCTTCAAAACTGATTTCTAAATGATATAGAGCTTCCAACAATAATGGCTTGATAGTGTCAATATCTTCATCTATTGGCTCTTTGGATAATAGGTGGCTGATTAACCTTTGTTCGGCAATATAAATACGTACATACAAAAGACAGGAAGGCTTATCATTTCGCTGTTCCAAAGCGTCGCATAGCTCTTTTATATAAGTAGTTTCTACTTGTACCTTATCTGATTCAATCAAGCCAGCACGATCCGCATTAATCAAATTGGTCAATATATTTGTTAATTTCTCTATACGGATAACAGTGCAGTTTTCATTTGCGATTTTTTTGAGTTTCAAAAAGTCCTTGTGCATCGCATCAATATCCTCAAACCAGAAGAAACTTGTCCAAGCATGATCATAGATGATATTGAACTGTTGTTGAGTGGAACCATGATGCTCACATTCACGCAAAGCTCTATTGAAGCGTCCTTCTGTTTCAGTACGAGAACGTTCTAAACCTCTACTAAGAATACAAGTCTCTTGCAATTCATCTATATAACCTGTGTCAACTCCATCTATTGTACGCAATATACCCTTTTCAATTTCATCAAGCCGTTCTTGTCTCTTCTTGTCTAATTCTCCAACTATCTCTTGTTTCTTTCTGTATTCTTCTGAAAAATTCAAACATGCTAAAGCTGCATCTATGCAACCATGATTAAAGACGGCATTTGTACACCAGAGAGCATCGAAAATAGAAACTTCAACACCATACTTCTCCGACAAATCCTTTTCCACTTCAGCCCGTGTACTTGACTTGATGAATTGATTGGAAAAGAATAAAGCTCGTGTATATTCGCGGTTGGTGTTAGTAATCTTTTCAATATCGCTTGTTACTTTCGGTTTCCATTGCTTTTTACAACTGATAGCAAATGCCCATTTTTCTTTTCCCGATGCACCACCATTAGCCACATACCATTTGTCAGAAATGTCAGATGATACTTCGTAGGTTTCAGCATCCACCTTACCATCACCACCACCATCGGGTCCTGTCTGAGGTTTGATATTGGGTGTAATCAGTCGTTCGGCACATTTCACGATAAAGTTTTCGAATTCACTCTGCATCTTTTTGGTGGAAAGTATTTCGAGCTGTTTGTCAAATAATTCTCTTGTCAGAGGGATCTCATAAACGATCTTCGAGTCCGAGAATTTTTGAGGTCTTAACTCGCGATAATATGCCACAAAATCGTGAACAGTTACAGATGTTTTAATTTCTTGCTCCATTGTATTGCATTTTAACTTCGATTGGTGGTAAGATCTCCTTATTTCCCATCTTTGGTGTCGATTAAATCTTTTGGATTGATTTGTAAAATCTCCGCAATCTGAAAAAGCGTCTCCAAACTTGGTTGCTTGCGGTTACAGGCATAAGCATTTACCATTTTGAAGCTTTTGCCTAATTTTTCAGCAAGCCACGTTTGTTTGATCCCTTTTTCGTTAAGAACATCTTTGATTCTATTCATACTGGGTATGATTTGATTTTTCGTTAAAGATAGGAATTTTTTGGGGATACTTTTAAGAACTATTTGTGTTTTGTTTTAATAACTTAGGAAAACAGTGATGAAATGTATTTTGAGTTGAAGTTTACACCCTATCCAAATTATATTTTTTTCTTTCTTTACTTCGTCCCACAACTTCACGATGGTAGAAGTTATTCTCGTGCCGTTGGTTATTCCAGCGGGCTTCCGCCCTCCAATCGGCAGGGAAGCCATGAGCGGGAAATAACCAACATAGACGCGGGAAATAACTTTGGAAACAATCGCACTACCGTCTGAGACCTCGCTTCGGCTTCTTCTTTTTTCTTTTCATCGGGATTTGCTGTTCTTCGTTGCTGTTGTCGGGTTCGGGAGTAAGCAAGCCTAATGCAGAGGATAACCCCAAATCCGGCAGATTGAAAGATTGTTTATCTTCTTTCATATTTTCCTGATTTACAGTTTGCATACTTGAATGCTTGTCATCTTGTTTATATGCAAACATGTTGTCAGTCAATTCTTCCTGCTCATTTACATTCCTACCTATCTGCATATCTGTACTTTTTCTTTCATCGGAGATTTGCCGTTCTTGTATACTGAGCTGATCAGAAATATTACCGTTCTTCATTGTATTGTAATATTCAAAGGATTCAGTTAACTGTCTATTATAACCAAATAGCTTATCAAATCCGTGCTCTGCCTGTTGGAACAGATTATTTCTATCAAAACCACCCTTAACCGTTCCTTTTTGGGTGTTCTTGTGGTTGGTTAGCGGAGATAGTTTTTTCTTATTGGATTGGTCTTTCCGGCTCACAATCAAATGACAGTGCATATTCAGTTCTTTATTTGACCTGTCTCGACTGAAATGTATCTTCCCATAAAACTTTATATCCTCTGCTGATAATCCTTTGTTGAAATTATTGGCGTATTCGGGAATAACCACTTCCCGGATATACCACTTCATGCCTTCAGCTTGTTCCTGTTCGGTGTTACCCATAGCTTTAAGTTCTTTTTCTGACGTATGGTCCGCTGCGTCACTCCCGACAGTTGGGCAAGATCATAATTATCCAACAAAGTATCACCGTCCAAACATTCTTTCAAACGGTTCATACGACCCAATTCATTTCCTGCGCTCTGCCTCTCTGCCGCAGGCAAAGATACAGAGAAGCAGCTAAAGATATGAATAAACAGTTTCGTTTCACAATTGGTACATTAAAGATTATACAGGCTTTTCAAGATAGCCTTTAGAGCCGTTGTCCTTCTGCCTAATAAATCTTCCAAATCACTTATTTTTTAATTGTATAATAATATGGCTCTTTTGGCTCAAGCATTTAAAAAGAAAACAAATATGCGTGAGTATCCCTTGAAATTTCCTATCTTTGAGGGAAAAAATTGTAATTCGATGAAAATGAATCGCATTAAGGAAGCCTTGCAGGAGAAAAGGTTAACGCAGGTATGGTTGTCTGGAGAACTTGGAAAAAGCTTCAAAATGGTAAATGCTTATGCCTGTAACCGCAAGCAACCAAGTCTGGAAACATTGTTTCAGATTGCAGATTTACTGCAAATAAATGCGACGGATTTAATCGTAGATAAAAAAGAAAAATAGATATGACTTCATTTCAAGATACATTGACTCAATTTCGTAGAGAGTCTGCGACAGAAAGAGAAAAAGGAACTCGCTTTGAGAGATTAATGCAAGCATACGGATATGTTGTTAATGGACGTAGTGCCATTGAATGGATTATGGAATGTTATCAAATCAAGACGCATAAAGAAAACGGCATTGTAAACAACCCCAACGACTGGGCAAGAGAGCACAACAAGCCAAGATATATTCTTGATTTATTGCTGAGCATAATTACGGTAAGCGTGAGGACGGTGAAGATTGTTAAAGGGTTGCCGAAAGTGGACTTGTAATTTGAACAAAAAGTGCATAATTCAATAAATAGAGTAATGTTATGTATACATATAAAGAACTAAGAAACGGCAATTATTATGAGCAGGATATTTCTTACTCAACTCTCATGAAGAAACATATAAAAAAACACTCTTCATACTTGCAGCCTATTTTTGAAGCAATTAGCAATTCGTTAGAAGCGACTAATGGCTTAGGCGACCGTATAACTATAAGATTGAACTTCTCAAAAACCACATACAAAGGAGTATTTGACTTTTCATCTATTGATATCATTGACACAGGAACAGGCTTTAATGATAAAAATTTATCTCGTTTGAAATGCTTATACGATGAATCAAAAGGGCAAAATAATTTAGGAACAGGCAGAGTGCAATATCTTCATTTTTTTCATAATACGGATATATATAGCGTTTTTGAAGAAGATGGTAAGACAATGAAGCGTCGTATTGTTCTCTCAAAAAAATTTCTTGCGTCTTCTCAGAATAGAGCTGTTATTTGGCTAGGGGATAAAATTGAAGAGAAAGATGCCTCTATTGGTACTGTGCTTTCATTTTATGGACCTATAGATGAAAATGATAAAACTAAATATACAGGATTAAGGGCACAGCAATTAAAAGAATATATTTTAGTTCATTACTTAAGTCGTTTTTGTTTAAAAAAGGGAAATTTGCAAGAAATCAAAATCGAACAATACATGAATGGGGTACATGATACAGTCAATGATTGTTATATAAAAGATGAGGATATTCCTAACGCAGATTACACAGATATTGTTAAGGTTCCCTACTCAAAAATATCGATGGATGGTAAAAGTCTAATAAAGTCTTCTAAAACAGAAAGTTTTGAAATAAAATCTTTTCGATTGCCTGCTAGCATTCAGAAAAAAAACGAAGTTAAATTAACAAGCAAATATGAAACAGTCGATGTTTCATCAGGAATAGATTTTTCATTTATTTACGACTCACCTAAAATAGGAAATGGATATTTATTATTTCTTATTTCAAGTTCTTACTTGACTAATAGAGATACTGATTTAAGAGGAAACTTACAAATATATTCAAGAAAAGACTATTTGAAAAACAGAGGCTTATTTACAAGCGATGAAGAAATATTAGTTGATGATATTCAAGAAAAGACAACGAATTCAATTACAAAGCAGTATGAACCCATAAAAAAAACAAAAGAAAATTTTGACAATAAAATAGACGAATTAGCTGAAATCTTTTCTCTTGACAGAGATGTGCTAAATAATGTTGGATATAAAGTTGGAGATACAGATCAAGAAATATTAAAAAGAGTATATCAATATGATGCAGAAGTGTCTGCAAAGCAGGATGCAAATATAAAAGCCATAATAGACTCTATAGATGAACTAATTCCCGGAACCAAAGATTTTAATCGGAAATTAAATACCAAAATTAAAAAAGTCACTGAATTGGTGCCTCAATTCAATAGAGCTGAATTAACCAAGTATGTGACTAAAAGAAAGGTCGTTTTAGAGTTAATGCAGAAGACTATAGATAAAAAGTTAACATGTCAACAAAAAACAAAGAAGCAGAAAAAAATAAACAATGAACAATTTCTTCATAATATTTTGTTTAATCAACACTCAGAAAATCCATTAGACAGTAATCTGTGGATGATAAATGATGACTTTATTCATTTTCAAGGAACATCAGAATCCGAACTTAGGAATTTAAAAATTGGCGAAGAATCTTTTTTAGAGAAGACTTGACGACGGAAGAGTTAGAAGAGCTTAAAGCATTTAATAGAGATCGCTTGGGCAATAGACCTGATATATTGTTATTCCCCAAAGAGCATAAATGTATTATAATTGAACTAAAAAGTATAGATGCTGATGTGTCTAAATTCGTATCCCAAGTTTCTGGGTATGCAGGATTGATCAGGCAGTATTCAAAAGAAAAATTTGAAATAACAACCTTCTATTCTTATTTAATAGGAGAGAGTTTTACTTTAAACGAAGTCAAAAGGGCAAATCCATTTTTGCAAAAGGCATATTATTTTGATTATCTATTTTGTCCAAGTTACCCTGTAGATGGAGGAGATAATAGAAGAAATGGAGAAATGTATGTTGAAGTCATAAAATACTCTACATTACTAGAAAGAGCTAAATCTCGCAATAAAATATTTACAGATAAAATTTAATACACACGGAGGTACCCACATATCAGTCAGATAAAGGAATGAATAATATAGTCAAGCAATGAAAAAACGTTTTCGTAAAAAATTACATAGAGGAGAATTCCAACAATACGGGATTTCCACCATGATTCCGGTTACCACAGAATCAGTTGAAGCAGTATTAAATACAATTACTGATATTGCCAATGCACATAAATTATTGTTCTGTGGCGGTGGTTTAGGTCAATTTATCCTTCCTTCCGAAGAATATGGAGAGTTGAAGATACCATCCAAAGTAGAATTTTTAATAACGAGTATAGCCTTAGGGTTAGAAATGCCATCGGATTGTATCATTGGTTACTTCATAAACCCAACAGAGCAGGAAATTTCAGTTGATACAGCAGGAAAAGTAAAATCCGAACTTGAAAACGCTTTGAAAGCAGATCTTAAAATCAATTGTCGAATTCCTTTATGGACTTAAAATGACCTAAATATGTCCAACGATAAAATTCAACCGACCAACAGTCTATTCATCCTCTATCAAGACGATAATGGAGTAACCAATGTCAATGTTCGTTTTGACGGCAAAGATGTTTGGCTTTCGCAACAACAAATCGCCATGCTGTTTGATACTACACAACAGAATATTAGTTTGCACATTAACAGCATTATAGAAGAGGAGGAGTTGTCTAAGGAAGCAACTCACAAGTATTTCTTGTTAGTTCGTCAAGAGGGTAACCGGTCGGTAAAAAGACAGATTGAGCATTATAATTTGGACATGATAATAGCGGTCGGTTATCGGGTAAAATCACAAGTGGCAACCCGATTTAGGCAATGGGCAACACAACGGCTACACGAATATATTCAAAAAGGATTTACTATTGATGATGAGCGTCTGAAAGGAAACGGCAATCGCTATTTTCGCGAGTTACTACAACGAATCAGGGATATTCGTTCGAGCGAACGTAACTTGTACCAACAAGTTACCGATATTTATTCCACAGCAATAGACTATGATCCGCGAAACGATATAACTCATCGGTTCTTTGCTACAGTACAAAATAAAATGCACTATGCTGCTCATCAACATACAGCCGCAGAAGTAATCTACCACAGGGTTGATTCCGAAAAGCCAATGGTAGGTATGACCAATTTCAAAGGAGATTATATAACCCGTGATGATGTCAAAATTGCAAAGAACTATCTTTCCGAGAAAGAATTACAAGTCTTGAACTTATTGGTTTCCCAATATCTTGATTTTGCCGAATTACAAGCTATCGAACAACATACTATGACCATGCAACAATGGATAGAGAAGCTGGACGATGTGCTATCGGTTGGCAATCGCCCATTGCTTAGCAATGCAGGGACAGTCTCTCATAAACAGGCTATCGAAAAAGCGGCACAGGAGTTTGAGGAATATCGTCGTAAAGAAATGCTACAATATGAAAGTGATTTTGATAGGGCAATTAGAGAACTAAAATCTCAAACTGATAGTGATGTTCCCAAATCGCAAGAAAATTCGGATGAATGATATAGCCATGAAAAGCTGGAGGATATTAAGAATCAAACTCAGCATCACCAAACGAGACATTGAATTATCCACTTAAAGGTTTGATAAAACTACTATAAGCTTAACTTTGGAGTCATCTTAAGGTTGTAAAATGTTTCATTCTTATAGACTATACAAATATATTTTCATAAGAGTTAAATAACACCAGATACAATTAGCTTAAAAATAGTATGTTTCATATCGTTGTCTTCACTTGTCTTCACACACGATAAAAATACAATTTCCACCTACAATTCAGTAATTCGGCAGAATATTTTTCAGTAATTTGGATTATATATAC
>NZ_BAIV01000020.1 GCF_000517545.1 Bacteroides reticulotermitis JCM 10512
AACTCAATAAATTGAAGTATGAAAAACAACAAGGCTCGTATGTCTAGTCATGAGAGTGAACTCCGATGCTATTGCCTCTTATCTGGAAAAGATGAAATTCTTATTAGTTTCGGGCTCTTCGACTAAGAATATTCATCAAATATGATTCCGCTCTTTATTATATTAAATCTAAATTGTTAAAATCATGAAGCATTCGCTCTATTATGAACGTATAGGGTATGAATGGAAAACAAAAGCATTAAGAACTGTTTTTCGTCTACTTTTACTATGCTGTATGGTGTCTTGTTCTGACAATGACTCCTATTATGACCGTCCTTCTTGCTGGAAAAGCTATTTATGATGTTTTGAAAGAGAAGGGTAACTTTAAGATGTATCTCGAAGCTGCAGACAGAACTTTGTATAGTTCCGTTCTTAAAGGGTCGGGAAATTACACGGTGTTTGCCCCTAATGACGATGCATTTAAAAAATATCTAACGGAAAATGGATACACTTCGGTAGAAGCTATTCCTGTAGACGAGCTCACTAAAATTATCGGCTACTCGTTGGTTTACAATAAGTTTGAAGCGGCACACTTGGTGATGCTTTGATTTCTAAACTTTGGGAAGAAGGAACATCTATCAAAAAACGTACTTCTTATTATGGAACTCTATATAAGGAGGCTATTAACGGTGTGGAGCAATGGGTAGCAAATGGCTATACAGATGTCTCTCAGGTACAGAATAGTAATTACTATAAGTATCTTCCCATTTATACGTCTTCTTATTTCAACTCGAATGGGCTTAGCGCAGACGATTATACGATTTTCTACCCAGGTAGTACATATACAGGACTAAATGTCCAAGGAGGACGTATCGTAAACTCTGATATATATGCCGAGAATGGTATTATTCACGAAGTGGATGTCGTAAGCTATCCGTTGCAGAACTTGGATGAATCTCTGAAGAAAGATGAGAATGGCACTGCTTTTCGCAATATATTGGAAACTAAAGTGGCGAACTCCTATTTATTTATAGACTGGGTGGAGGCTCCTTTAACTACAGAGGTGTACAAGAAGCTTTATCCCGACCGTAACATTACTGAGGTTTATTTGAAATCTTATAATTCGCTTCCATTCAACCCGAATTACGAGTACTATTCAGGAGCTTTGGGAACATCCGAACAAGCTGGATTTACCTACTTTATACCATCTAATGCTGCTGTTGAGACGTTTACTACTGAACTAAAAGAGCGTGCTCGAGTGGATGACTTATCATCTTTGTCAAAGTCAGTGTTGGGGTATTTTCTCAATGCCCATATGGTGAATGAGATTGTTTGGCCATCGAATTTCAAAAAATCGATGAATGCAAACGGTGAGTTTATTAATGGAAAGGGACTTTCGGGAGTTGGGTTTGCCGAGAGCGGTGTAACCAAGAGTACATTTGCCAGCAACGGTGTGAAATATAATATCGATCACGTGATAAAGAGTAAATATTTCAATACTGTTTATTCTGAAGTATTGCTTAATCCCGACTACAAGATGGCTTACTATGCTTATACTAAGTTCTTTGCCAATAGTGTGGTTGAAGAGTTGCTTAAAAGCCCTATTACTGGTTACCTAGAGGAAAATTATACGATTTTGCTTCCTAGCGACGAATTGCTGAAAGCGGATGGATATACCTATAACGAGAACGACAACACATTCGCCAACTCCTCTAAACTAGGCAGTTCGATGAATGCTGATGACCGTCTGAAGCGCTTGTTACAAATGTGCGTGTTCAAACGTATTAAGAATGATGAGGTAAATACGGAAATCGCTAATTTCGCAGGCTCTCCCTCATTGGGATATGGTGGTTATGGTTATGCAGTCAATGACTATGGTGACATGATTCGTTTCAAAGATAACAAGATTCAGGCCGTCGGTAATATTCTTGATGGAGATGAAGTGACAGCTACCGAATTAAAAGATTTCGCTTATAATAATGGACGTGTATTTGGCATCGATAAAATGCTTCAATTCAGCCACGCACAACGAAACCTACTGTGGCAGAAGGGTGGGAAGATCAGACAATATATGCATTCCTTACCAAGTATGTGACTGATAACCCCGATGGAAAACTATTCAAGGATTATTTGGATAAACTGACACTTTATAATGCTACCGATCAAACAATCACCGGTATAAGTAAGGCTGGCTTTTATACAGTTCTTGTTCCGACGAAAGCTGCCATAGAACAGGCAGTCGCTTCCGGCTTATTGCCAGCACTCAATGATGTGTTACTGACGGATGAGAACCAATCTAAGGCTTACATATTTGTGATGACACATTTCCTCTCCGGAGTAGTGATACCAGATGATGGAACACCACGTATTGATCCGGGTAATTATGAGACATTAAGTATGCCTACAAGTCTGAAAATAACTGTACCCGAATGGGATCTGGTATCAACAAGACTATATGTAAATGTAGCAAAACAGACGGATGGTACATTGAAATTTACTCCTAGAAATTATGAAGTCGGAACGACAGTAGCTGTTGAAGGTGTTAATAATGGCACTGTTGTACGGGATGTAAAGAAGAGTAATGTGATGGGGCCTCGTGCTGTTATACACGCAATAGACCATGCGCTGCTATTTAAGATTAATCCAAAACAATAAAGCAACGATATTATGAAAAGTTACAAACAGACCTGCCGGTTGATGACCGCTGCAGTGAAACTTATAGTATTGGTAAGTTTGTGTGCTGCTCCTTTCGCATTGTCGGCCCAGGTCACGGCAACAATGATTCGGGGTGTGGTGAAAGCTGCTTCGGACAAAACGCCTCTGCCGGGAATCCATGTACTATATATGAATAAGGACGGGCGCGTTGTAGGAAATGCTGTCACTGATATAGACGGCAACTACAGCTTACGTACGGAGACACGAGCCGGTGATAAAATAGTCTTCAGCTTTGTAGGAATGAAGAAAAAGACGATTCCTATGCGCGATGGAATAACTACGATCAATGCTTTGCTGGAGGATGATACTCTCATTGACGAAGTCGTAGTTACTGCAAAAAGACAGTCAAATAATGGTTTCATGAACATCAATGAGCGCGACTTGACTACTGCCGTTAGCCGTATCTCGATGGATGAGATTGCAGACGGACTTGCCGGTGCTAGTGTAGACGATGTGCTTCAAGGACAGATAGCTGGTTTGGATATTACCGCTAGCAGTGGTAATCCCGGATCGGGAATGTCTATGCGTATTCGTGGTACTACCTCGATTAACGGTTCTTCACAGCCAATGATTGTTGTGGATGGCTTCCCGTATGAAACGGAAATATCCGCAGACTTTGACTTCGCAACAGCAGACGAAGAGGAGTATTCACAATTGCTGAATATATCGCCGGCGGATATCAAGGAGATTGCTGTATTGAAAGATGCTGCCGCAACCGCACTTTATGGCTCGAAAGCGGCTAATGGTGTTTTGTTGATTACGACAAAACGTGGTTCTGTGGTTACTAAGCCTCGTGTTGCTTATTCGTTCAAGGCCAATATAACAGAGCGTCCGGAAGGAGTTCCCACCTTGTCTGGTTCCGAATATACAACGATGATACAGGAAGGTTTGATGAATGCCGGTAGATACTATGATCCTACTAGTCAACCAGAGTTTGCTTATGATGTGAATCAGCCTTACTATTTTTATAACTATGGTCAGAATACGGATTGGTTCCGTGCTGTTACCAGAGCCGGATTCAGTCACGAACATAATGTCTCAATCTCCGGTGGTGGAGAGAAAGCTCAGTACCGCGCTTCCGTTGGTTACTATAATTGGAGTGGTACAACTATCGGAACTTCACTCGATCGTATTACAGCACGTCTGAACGTGGATTATAATATATCGAGACAGTTGAAGTTCCAAGCAAGTATGGCTTATGTACGTACTGACAATGATAAAAACTATATTTCGTACCTGTCATCTAGTGCGGATGTGAGTGGCATGGCTTTCAATCGTATGCCGAATATGAGTATTTATGAATACAATGAGATCGGACAGTTAACGGGTGGCTATTTCTCACCACTCACTTCACCACAAGGGTACTGGAACTCTAATTCCAACAGTTCTAGCCAGATTTACAATCCTGTAGCAATGGCTGAAAATGGTAGTTATTCTATTCTGTCCAATCGTATCACATCCAATCTCTCATTGATATGGACTCCGATATCTTGGTTACGCTATCAGCTCGATGTTAGTTTCGACGTGATGAATGATAAAAAGAAAGCGTTTTTGCCTCAGACAGCTACTGGTCGCCTTTGGAACGAAATTGCCGTTAATAAATCGGATGATGTAGACTCTGAAGCATTTACGATGTATACCATGAATAAGGTGCTTTTTATGCCTAATCTTGGAAAGAACCACAACTTTCAAGGTATGTTGGCTTTGACCACTAATGATAAACGTTCTTATTCTTATAAGGCTACAAGTGGTAATAGTGCTAGTCCTTTTCTACAAGATCCGTCGATTCCATCGCGTGTAGCTGGGAATTCATATCTTGGTATTAACTCGGGCAATTCGCAAAATAGAACGGTAGGTCTACTGGCTAATGTTCAATACAGTTTACTCGACCGCTATATTCTAGGCGCTAGTGCCCGCTATGACGGTAGTTCGCGTTTCGGTAAAGACGAGCGGTGGGGTATGTTTCCTAGTATATCTTTCCGATGGAGAGTTTCGGGTGAACCGTTTATGAAGTGGAGCGAAAAATGGTTGGACGAACTTAGCCTTCGTACCAGTTACGGTGTGAACGGTAATCAACCGAAGTACGACTATGGGTATGTCAGCCTCTACAATCTTTATGATTATTCTTATCTGGGTGAGTCGGGTTCTTATCCGTCTTCATTGGAATTGAACGAACTCCGTTGGGAACGTTCTACACAATGGAACTTTGGAGTGAACTTTGCCGCATTTTCCAATCGATTGAATATTGACTTTGAGGTGTACAACAAGCATACAACCGACCTTTTCTTTTATAATTTGACGATACCTTCTTCCACCGGTTTCAGTAATGTGAATATGAATGTAGGAACGATGGATAATAAAGGATTTGAACTCTCTGTGAAAACTGTGCCATTCCGTACGAAAGACTGGAGGGTTATGTTCAATTTCAATATTGCACGGAATAATAACTATATCCGCGAGATATCCGATTACTATCCGATGGAATCGGGTGTGAGTACCAGCAATGGCTCTTATATCCGTCGCTTTGAGATAAACCAATCATTAGGTTCTATCTATGGCTACCGTTACAAAGGTGTTTATCTAAACTCCGACCAAACGATTGCTCGTGATAAGAATGGAAATAAAATTTATTCGTATGATAGTTACGGTAACCCTGTTCCTGTTCGTATGCGGTTTAGCTATCCGTCTATCGGCTATGAATTCCAGGCTGGTGATGCCATGTACGAAGATATTAATAATGACGGTAATATTGACTACAAGGATATTGTTTATTTGGGTAATGCCAGTCCTATATTGACGGGAGGTTTTGGCCCGGGTGTTTCATGGAAACAGATCAGTCTTCAGACCTTCTTTAATTTCCGCTACGGGAATAAGATTATCAACTCTACAAAGATGAATCTGGAAAATATGCGTGGTTACAATAATCAAAGTAAAGCTGTATTGAAACGTTGGAGACATTCATACGAAGATGAGGCATCTGCACCATCCGGATTGTTGCCGCGTGCATTAATTGGTGTAGGATACAATTATTTAGGTTCTGACCGTTTTGTAGAGGATGGATCATTCTTACGCTTTAAGTCACTTACGCTGAAATATACGTTTAAGAAAGAGCAATTGAAAAAGACATTCTTGAGTGATTGCTCTGTGTATCTGACGTTGAATAACCTTTATATATGGACAAACTATACCGGACAAGATCCTGAAGTGTCGGTCGGTAGTGATCCGTTTAAAATGGGATATGACAACGGTTTGGTTCCGAAATCCTTCAACGCTATGTTAGGTTTAAATGTTTCGTTTTAAAAAAGAAAGAAGATGAAAAAACTAAAATATCTTGTTTATATCATGCTGGTTCTGCAAGGTGTCATCTCTACATCATGTAATGAATGGCTGAACCTCGAACCAAACGATGGTGTGCCGCGCGATAAATACTGGAAAACAAAAGAAGACGTAAATTCAGCTGTAGTAGGCGCATATATTTCGATGACTAACAGTGATCTTATGACCCGCATGTTTCTTTACGGTGAATGGCGTGCGGACATGGTTACTTATTCTCCCACCTATATTAATTCAAATATAGAAGATGTAGTCAACGGAGAAATCTCTGCCGACAATTCATTCTTGAATTGGGCTAGCTTCTATACCACGATTAATCTTTGCAATACAATACTGAAATATGCGCCTCAAGCGCAAGCAAACGATAAGTCGTTTTCAGCTACGTTATTGAAAGAATATGAAGCTCAGGCAATCGCTATTCGTAGTTTAATGTATTTCTATTTGGTGCGTTCATTTGGTGACGTGCCGTTGATATTGGAAGCCTATACAAATAGCTCGCAGGAGATGAGTGTGGCGAAGAGTAGTCAGGAAACTATTCTGAACCAGTTGGTCGAAGATCTGACGTATGCTGAAAAGTATATACCTTATAAATATAGTAGCACGGATGCTGCGCGCAACAAAGAAGATGACTGCCTATGCAGTGAAGGCCTTGTTGGCTGATGTATATCTCTGGAAAGAAGAATATGCTAAGTGTAGTGCCAAATGTGATGAAATTATCAATTCCGGACAATTCGCTTTGATTTCGGTACATCGTGATGAAGTAATACTTGAAGGTGCTACTCCGGAAGAGAATGATACCATTTACTATCCTAGCGAGACTGCTTATACTCAGCTATACGACCAATTGTACTACAAAGGTAACTCTACGGAAAGTATTTTTGAAATACAGTTTTCTGCTGAAGGCATGAATCCTTTCTATAATTATATGAATTCGAGCAAGGGCTGGTTAATGGTAAACGAGGATGGTATTGCCAATGTATTCACCCCTACCGGCTTCGGTAAGAATAACTATTTCGATGTTCGTAAGGTAATCTCTCAACGTATGAATCGCATCTGGAAGTATATCGGTGTGAACCTTAACACGGAGCGCCAATTGGAGGAGTATACATCTAATTTTATTGTATATCGCCTTGCGGAAATCTATCTGATGAAAGCCGAAGCATTGTCACAAATGGCTATTCAGGCCAATGATGATTGGACTATGCTAAAAGAGGCTCGTGCTTTGATTGAGAAAGTACGTGTACGTGCTAATGCAGTAGAAAGTACTGATCTTACCTATAAACAACCCTCTTACAGTGGAAAGACGCTGGAACAGTTCATCTTGGATGAGCGCGCCCGTGAATTTGTGTTTGAAGGTAAGCGTTGGTTTGACGTATTGCGTCAGGCAAAACGCGGTAACTATGCTGGTGATAATCTGCATTATCTGATTGATTTGGCCGGACTTAGTGCACCACCTGAGAAGACGTACATACTGCAAACTAAGTATAAGAATTTCGGCTCTCACTATTTGCCTATTTATCAAGATGAATTGGAGGCCAATCCGGCGTTAGTACAAAATGATTTTTATGCAACCAATAACTAATCTTTCTATAGATATGAAACGACATTATTTACAATTTTGCGGCTTCTTCTTGTTGGTTCTTACCATATTCTGGGGAAGCTCTTGCGATGATGAACTGGAAGGTACTGTATATCGGACTTCCGATGTGAAAATGATAGACGAATATTTAGAAGATCCGGCGAATAATTTGACCGATTTTCTAGCTATTATAGATAAAGCTGATTACCGTGGTATGCTTCATGCATATGGTACATATACCCTTTTTGCACCGAACAATGCTGCTGTCGAGAAATATATGCAGGAAGAGGGAAAAACTATTAGCGGGTTGACTAAGGAAGAAGCGATGACTATCGTGGGGTATCACGTGGTGAATGACACGATCGCAAGCAGTAGTTTTGTAGACGGACGTTTACCTTCGCGTAATATCGTAAGACAGTACCTTACTACTCGTACTCGCGAAGAAAATGGTAAAGTCTATATAGAGGTAGATCGCAAGGCGCGGGTTCTTAACAAAGATATTTCCGTTGGTAATGGTATCGTTCATACGATCGATGCGATGTTGAGTAAATCTGTAAAAACTGTTGCGCAACGAATAGACGAACTGCCTGACCGTTTCTCTTTCATGAAAGATTTGTTTAAAGAGACGAACATCTATAAGACGTTGGGGACTGTGGAGAATAAGATATACTATGGTGTATTCATGCAGGACAATCAAACATTTATTGATGATGGCATAGAGACGAGGGAGAAACTGTTAGCGCATTTGCGTGCTGCTACACCCGAAGTGGATAAGGATGCCGATTTAATAGAGAACTTTGTCTCTTATCACGTAACCCGTGATACGACCTATAAGTATGTAGTAGATTTAATGCTCGCTTCCGCATTGCCTACCGTAGTGAAAGATCAGGTGTTGAGTTTCTCCATGACAAAAGATGTCATACTGATCAACGAGTTTAAAGTAGGGCAATTGAATGAAGATGGTGTTCAAGTAGCTCGTTTGAGTGAATATACCGACTTGAGTTGTTTGAATGGTGTGATGCATGAAGTGCTGGGGACGTTGGAGATTAAAAAACGTATGGCATACCGTGTTTATTGGGATTTGGGAGAACAACCCGAAATGAAGGCTTTGAAAGGCTTCCGTACTGCAGGTACCTCTGTCAAATTTACTAATGATCAGCTTTCTGAAGTGGAAATCGGTGGCAAGGGATACATCACATACGGAGCAGGTACTGTTGCTATTTCTGCAAAGAATGAACAATATGTTTATGGTGACTATGTTAGAATGCGTATGGACACGAGATCTGTCAACGGCCTTTGCCCGTACGTTGAGTTTAAAATGCCACTGTTAGTCGAGGGAAGTTATAAGGTATGGCTTTGCTGGCGTCGTGAAAATGCGACTACTTTCCGTACTACCTTCAAACAAGACGGGCAAGAAGACCAAGTATTGCCTACAGTAATCGATTTGTCTCCCTATATGCCAATAGTATGGGCGGATCAAGCAAAGAATCTTGCCGATCATGCAGTTATGGAGCAAAACGGGTGGAAACAATATACGGCTCGTGTTTGTGTAAACATCATGAATAGTCGCTTAATAGGTACTATTAAAGTGAATTCTACCGGCCGGCATTCGCTTCGCTTGATGCGCTTACTTCTGGAAGTAAGGGGGAAAGTAGCTTCGATATGATTCAGTTTATCCCAGTTGATGAGGACCAGACATGGCCCATGATAGATATGGAAGGTAGCTTGATAGAGAAGGGGACACCCGGAACGGGAATCTTCCCGCATACACCTTATGCTTGGGAGAATTGACAGAATAAACCTGTAAAAAATAGTGTATAATTATGAAAAGAATAATTCGAAATATGCGAGGGGTATTGGCAATAGTAGCCATAACACTTATCGCTACAGCTTGTAACGACCAGTGGGATGACCACGTCGGTGTAGGCGGAAAGACTTTGCAGGGGACAACACTCGATGCTGTTCGTGCTAATCCAGAACTATCCGTCTTTTATGAAATGTTGGTAAAAACAGAATATGATGCGGTTTTAAATGGCGATTATGAGCTAACCGTATTGGCACCGGACAATGCGGCACTTGCTGAATATAAAAGTAAGAGCATAAATGAAATGAAAACTATAATCAGAAATCATATTTCATTTCTTACGTATGATGCAAAACAATTGGCTGCACAGGCAAGTATTACCATGATAAATGGCAAGCGCTTGTCAACGTCTTTATTAAAGTTGGATGCAGCAAATTCTGATGTGTTGTGCAACAATGGAGTACTTCATGTGGTAAAAACAGCCGTTATGCCTGCACAGAATATTGACGAGTACTTACAGACCATTGCTAAAGGTACGTATATTCAGCTAGATGCGTTGTATGCCCAAACTCGGAAAGTCATGGATGAAGATAAAAGTGTGCAAATAGGGGTAAACGATGAGGGAAAAGCTGTTTACGATACCGTTTGGACCACGCGTAACCACTTTTTCGAGGTGATGCCGGTTGCCAACGAAGACTCTCTTTATACATTCGTAGTGTTAGATAATGAGAACTTTAAAATATTGAGCGCTAAGTATGCTAAATATATGCAGCAAAACACAGTAAGCGAGACAGACTCTCTTGCTACTGATGAATTGATTCGTGACTTAGTGTTCCATGCGGAAAAAACAACGGCTCTGAGCGGTGTTCAGGTAGACTTCAGTCATGCTACAACAGTGAAGGAGTATAAAGCTTCTAACGGATTGGTACGCGTTATGAATGGTGTAGACATTAAATTGAAAGACAACAAAATCAAACCGATACTTATTGAGGCGGAATCTTTCTTGTCTACACAAGATGCAACGGTTGTATCTACCGTCAGCGCAGTTATGCAAGCGGCGGTTGGGATGTTATGATATCCGGGATTTCGAGACAAAAACGTCTGCTCTTTAATGAAGATGGTACGCCAATACTCAATACAGATGGTACTCAATCGGAGAAGACCTACCAATTTGCTTGGAATACAAATAAATATACGGCGGTGAAGAATTTTTATCTGCTATATAATGCACGGGTGAATTCGGTCGATTACGATATCTATTGGTTATCATACGATGATTTGGCTTCGCATGTAGCTCAGGATGAATTCCCTGAGTCTACATTGACATTAACCCAGAAATTATTTGCATCAATGCCGGGAGAAAAAGTTCTTTCACGTAACTCGGATGGATTGATACTCAATAATTACTTGAAGGGGGAGACTGGAAACTTGACTGCTTTTGTCGCTTCTTCACTTGCCGGTGTTATCAAAGAGGAACATTTGGCGAAATGGACATTGGAAGCTGATAGCAGGTATCCCTTGGCAAAGGTGGAAGGTGCGTCTGTAGATCCTTATGTGTTCTCTGTTCCTAAAATGGGAACAGCTACGTTCATGGTTTGCAATACGACCAATGCGGCAACGGGCAACGGGGGAATGATGTTCTTGGATTACATAAAATTGGTTCCCCGTATTGCAGAAGGAGATTAAATGACTTTTAAACAAAGAAGAATATGATCGAGAAAATTAAATATGTAGGACTCCTTGTTGCTTGTGCCTGTGCTATTCCTGGCTTTGCACAAGAACAAACTGATACGGTTCCTCGCAAAATAACCCATGAAGAACGCTTAGCGGTAAATGCTAAAACAGTGAAAGGAACTGTAGTGGACGCTGTTAAAGGGATGCCGCTGGAAGGTATTAGCATCTCTATACCGGGGATTAGTGCTGCAATGACGAACGAAAAAGGAGAGTTTTCTATTCGGACGAATACGCAGGAAGCGGAATTGCTCGTATCTGGCCCGGGATATCAACAGAAATGGGTTGCGTTGAAAGGCCGTTCCACAAATATTCGTATTGCGTTGAACGACGAGGCGACCGCAACTGTTTTTAAAGATATATTGACTCCGCTGGGTTATGTAAGCGGAAACCGGGTAACAACTCCCATTACACAATTGGATGATGATAACTCAAAGAGTCCGGCTGTGACTCCCGACGCTTTGTTACAAGGAAAAGTGGCAGGTTTGAATGCTATAACCCGTTCGGGAATGGACGGCGCGGGACTGAATACATTTCTGCATGGATTCAACTCCATTTATACCAATAGCCAGCCTCTGTTGATTATTGATGGTATGATTGTAGAGAATATGTCGGCAGGCGTATCATTGATAGATGGCTATCTATCTACTCCACTCAATAGTATAGATGTAAAGGACATCGAACGGATATCGGTGTTAAAGGACGCTTCTGTGTTGTATGGAGTGAAAGGAGCGAATGGTGCAATCATTGTAGAAACCAAACGGGCTAAATCGCCTGAAACGACTATCAATGTACATGCGCAGATGGGCGTGAACATGAAGCCGTCATCTATCCCTGTTTTGGACGCTTCGCAGTCGAAGCGTTATTTGGCCAGTGTTTATCAGAGTCGCGGATACTCTGCAAACCAGATGAGTAAACTACCATTCCTTAACTCTGAAAAACCGGTGTTACAGGAGTGGGGGTACGAAGGTAATGTCGATTATTATCGCTACAATAAAAGTACGGATTGGCAGGACAATCTATTCTCTAAGGGATTCAAGTCAGATTATAGCCTGAGTGTGACTGGTGGAGATGAAGTCGCTTTGTATGCTGTATCCCTAGGTATGTTAAGCAACAAAGGTGTGATAGATGGTACGGATTATTCTCGTTTCACAGCGCGACTGAATACGGACATCTCAATCTCACCAAAATTAAAGGTGCAAACTAGCATGAGTTTTATCTACGGTAAGAAAAACTTGGCGGCAGAAGGTAGCAAATCAGCATTGAACCCTATCTATTCAAGTTTAGCGAAAGCCCCTTTTACGGTAGCAAACATTTATGACGAACAGGATCTGATGTCACCGTTGCTGGAAAATGTAGATATGTTTGGTATAGCAAACCCACAGGTGGTGCTTGATGATGTGATGCATGAAAATTCCAATTATGGATTTATGGGTAACGTGTCTGTGAAATACAGTGTGTGGAAAGATCTTACATTGAGCACAGTTGTTGGGCTACGCTTTAATAAAGAGCGTGAACGTGTTTTCCACCCAAGTTCGGGTATTCCGTACGGAGAGTTGCCAACAGCTATGATAACGAATGAATTACAGCATCGTGTAGAGCGGATATTTACACTTTCTAACGAGACACGTGCTAATTATTTGTTTAAGTTTGGTGCTGATCACCGTTTGGATGCCACACTAGGAATGCGCTATCTTAATACGAAAGGTGAAGACGACTGGGGAAAGGGATATAACTCCGCCAGTGATAACTTTACTTCGATTAACTACGGTTTGAATGAACTCCGTCAAGCAGGTGGTTCTATCGGGGAATGGAACTGGTTGGCATTTTATGCTAATTTGGCTTATTCATGGAAGGATCGTTATTTCCTGACAGGTACTTTTTCGGCCGATGCTTCTTCGCGGTATGGTGATGATATTGGACAGTTCCAATCATTCCCAGCAATTTCGGGAGCGTGGCTCATTTCTTCCGAACCATTCATGAGGAATATTGATAAGGTTGATTTGCTGAAGCTACGTGCCGGGTACTCTACTGCCGGCAATGACGATATAGGTAACTTTACCGCTCGTCGTTATTATACATCTCAGAACTTGATGGGAAACTACGGGTTAGTGCGAGGTAACTTAGTGAATACAGCATTGAAACCAGAGCGTGTAGGTAAGTTTAATGTAGGTGTAGATGCCTCTTTCTTCAATGAACGCTTGTCTCTTTCGGCCGATTTCTACCGCACTAATGTGAAGGATATGATCGCTTATTCGTCAATAACACCTATATCTGGATTCTCTACTTATGTCGATAATAATGGTGAGATGCAGAATACTGGTTTTGATTTTTCTTTGAGTGGAAGACTGCTCAACTTAAGGGAGTTGAAATGGGATGCGGGACTAACAGCGTCGCATTATAAAAATAAGGTTACCAAACTGAATGGGGATCGCTACTTGACTGATATTGCTGGCGGAACGATTCTTACTGAAGTGGGAAAACCGTTAGGAGTATTCTACGGTTACAAAACTAATGGTGTGTATGCTACTTCAGCAGAAGCTGCTACTGATGGGTTATATCATCGCTCGGGACTGCAGGATTTGGCTTTTGGAGCAGGTGATGTGCGTTTTGTTAATTTGAATGCTGCTGATAAATACATCAACGAGAGCGATCGTACGGTGATTGGCGATCCGAACCCGGATGTTTTCGGAGGGCTTTTCACGAGTGTAAGTTGGAAACAGTTTAAACTTTCTGCGCGGTTTACTTACTCTGTGGGTAACGATGTGTATAACTATACTCGTAGTACACTGGAGTCGATGAATGGACTTGCCAATCAAACGCAGGTAGTACTGAATCGTTGGACTAAGGAAGGCCAGATAACAAACGTTCCTAGGGTTGTATATGGTGATCCGATGCAAAATTCTCGTTTCTCTGACCGTTGGATTGAGGACGGATCGTATCTAAAATTTAAGAATTTAACATTGAGCTATGATGTACCAATGAAGAAAGGTTTGATTAGAGGGTTGCAAGTGTATGCTGTAGCGGAGAACCTGGGCACATTGACTTCCTATAAGGGATATGATCCTGAATTTAGTGTCACTGCAAGTCCATTGGGGTATGGTATTGACGCTTTTGTCACTCCACAAACACGTACATTCTATGTTGGCTTGATACTTGGATTATAAAAAATAGTAGTTATGATGAAAGAATTTAAATATATCACTTTATGCTGTTGCATGCTAGCATGCAGCTCGTGCATAGATACGGAATTGGAGCAGGTAGTCGATCACAAAGATCACTATCAGACTATACCCGATGCTGACAATGCGATTATCGGCTTGTATGGTCAGTTTATGAAGCTTGCAGAACAAACGATTGTATTGAACGAATTGAGGGGTGATTTACTGGATGTGACAGTCAATTCTTCTACGGATCTGCAAGAAATCAACACGAACACGCCATCGTCGGGTAATAAGTATGTAGATCAGTCTAATTATTACAGTGTCATACAGAACTGTAATGATATCATGGAAGGTTTTGATACGATGTTGGCTAGCAACAAGATGACCAAAGACGAATATGCCGAACGTTATTCGGATGTAGCAGCATTGCGTTGTTGGACATACTTGCAACTTGGTATTCAGTTTGGGAAAGTGGCTTATGTTACCGATCCAGTGGTAACGGTGGATCAGGCTAAGCAGTTGGAAACATTGCCTAAAATAGGATTAGATGAGTTACTCCCTAGGTTGATTACTTGCATGGAGCAGCTCCCCTCACTGGAAGAGTATCAGAATTCTTCGCTGGTGAAATATAATCTGGATGGTTATTCTTTGCAGTACTTCTTCGTTAATAAACGTATTTTGTTAGGCGATCTCTATTTATGGAACAATGATTATATGCAAGCTGCTGTTACCTATCGCAAAGTTTTATCGGCAACAGAAGATGCTGATGCTGTAGGGAATTCTTTGAAATATCGTTGTGCGATTAATCCCATCACTTCATCGGCAGACCCGACGAGTTTTTTTATGATTGGTTATGAACGTTGGCACGAACAGGATATTAATAGTTACCACAATACATGGAAGAATTTATTCTCGCTTCCGATGACTGATCGCTATATGCCTAATGAAATGATTTGGACGATTAGCTATGACAAAGCTTATAAACCTTATTTTCCTTTGATTGACTTGTTTGCTAATACCGGACACGGAGAGTATCAGTTGAAACCTAGTATTCATGCTGTGAAAAACTTGTGGGAAGCACAAGAGCAGTCAAATGGGTTTCGTTATGATGCACGTGGGCGGGACGGATCGTTTAGTGTGGTGAATGGTGAGTATGTAGTACAGAAGTATTTGAATGATTATGACGCGTCGAAGCCTTATGAGAAGAGTGGACGGTGGTTCTTATACCGTGCATCTACAGTTATGCTTCGATTTGCTGAGGCTGCCAATCGCTGTGGTAAGCCCCTACTGGCTTATGCTCTGCTAAATCAGGGCATAGGGTCGACATTCGCTTGGGGAGACGATTATCAAGACTACAAAGTGCATAATGCAGTGAGTGGTTGGGGACCGGGACAACCTTACCCAGCGCCATTCTACTTCGATGCACGATATGTCGATGCTCCAACTTTTCGTGGCCCATGGCGTAATTTCGGTGGTGTTCGTGGGCGCGTTTACTTGAAGAGTAAAGAGTTTCCGGCAAATTGTGTGACTACCGGTGACTCTATCAGATACATGGAAAAAGAATTGATAGAGGAAGCAGCACTAGATTACGGATTTGAGGGACATCGCTGGGAAGATTTAATCCGCGTTTCTCGGCGTATGAATAAGGAAGGACGGGATGGCTCTGCTTACTTAAAAGGTATCTTGGAACCGAAATATTCGTTATCCGGTGAAGCTATGCCTGACTATTCGATAGAAAGTAAATGGTATTTGAATATAACTAAGTAGGCTTAATGTCTCTTGATGAAAAAAGAAAATTATGAAGAATATTACAAGAATAGGAACTTTACTTTTGGGACTGATTTTATCAGTCCCCTTGGTTGCACAGCAGATATATTATATGGACCCTGTAGGAAACGATAATAACCCGGGGACCAAAGATCGGCCTTTTGCCACTTTGGTGAAAGTACAGAGCGTGGTCAGTGCCGGCGATCGAGTTTATATTAATCCCGGGATATATAAAGTTCCCGCAAGTCAACCGGCGATGACCTATGATGGCAGCAATAATATTTATCATTGTGTTTTCCATATGAATAAAAGTGGGAAGATTGGTCAACCGATCTCTTACATGGCGAATCCGGATAAAACTGGTCGGCCGATATTCGATCTCTCTGAACTTAAACCCGCAGGTAAGCGTATTACCGTGTTTTTTGTAACCGGCTCGAATCTTTATTTCAAAGGATTTGATGTCATAGGTACACAAGTGACTATAACCGATCATACACAGTCGGAGTGTTTTCGTGTTGTCAAAGGAGCCAATGATAACAAATATGAAGATCTAAAACTTCATGATGGTATGGCTATTGGATTTTATCTGACAGGAGGAAATAATAACTATATCTTGAATTGTGATGCTTATAATAACTATGACTCTGTTTCTGAAGGCGGAAGTGGAGAAAACGTAGACGGTTTTGGTTGTCATATCAGTGAGCAAGGCAAAGGTACAGGCAATATATTCGAGGGGTGCCGGGCTTGGTATAACTGCGATGATGGCTTCGATTTGATTAATTGCTTTGATGCTGTGAAAATCATTAATTGTTGGTCTTTTTTTAATGGCTATAAACCTGGTGGTAAAATATCAGCAGGAAATGGAGCGGGATTTAAATCTGGAGGATTTGGTATGTCTGCCACCACAAAACCGAAAACACCGGCTGTAATTCCTCAGCATGAGGTGTATGGTTGTTTAGCCTACTACAACAAGTCTACAGGCTTTTATGCTAATCATCATCTAGGGGGATTAATTTCGAGAATAATACGGCTATCAATAGTGGCTATAACTTTCGTATGATGAACCGTAAAGACGCAACTACGCTTCCACCTGAAGATGTTAATGGCTATGGGCATATTCTGAAGAATAATCTTTCTGCACCTTTATCGAGAGGTAATAAGATGGACTGGCTGGATAGAGATAAAAGTGAGGCGGTGAATAATTCATTCGATACGGAAGAAAGTTTGAAAGAAACTGATTTTATTAGTTTAGATGAAACGGAGTTGACACGAGACCGTAAGGCAAACGGAAATTTGCCGGATATTAATTTCGGGAAATTGACTGCGGATGCCGAAGCACGCTTTTGGGGAATGGGATGCTTCACAACCGAACTAGGTAAACTGGACTTTCGCTGGTTGAAGAAACCTACAATTGTTGTGATAGGCAATAAGGCGAGTGTTTTCGGGCCAGGATCTGAATCATATACAAAAATGTATGTAATTGTAGATGGAAAGGAAGTGACAGGGTTACATAAAAGTTCGATTGATTTATCCGAGCTCAATGGCTTGTTAGAGTTGAAAGCTACCGGTGCTGAAGATACTGAAGGGAATGCCTCGAAAACGATTACATTAAAAATTAAAAGATAATCACAGACAAACTTTGAATAATATGAAGTATCTTAATAATTACATAGTATTTGCTGTTTTGATTTTGTCTCAACTTAGCCTTTTTACTTCTTGTAAAGACGAAAATACGGTTTCTGAATTAATCAGGCTTGATCGAACTGCTATTCAGATCAAGGAAGGTAGTGAAGATGTGTTGAAGATAGAGAGTGGGAGTGCCGGTTATCAGTTTGCTTTCTCTACAGAAGGTTATGCTACTGCAGAATATCGTGATAACGTTGTTCATATTCGCGGACTGAAATTTGGGAAAGTGGTTCTGACTATAACAGATTCCGAAGGTCATCGTGCAACCGTATATGTTGTTGTCGTGTCCAGTGTATTAAACTCGGATGCTCAACGGTTTGTCTGGGATGGTACAATTGAATTGAATAAAGCTAATGATTGGGGATTAACAGTACATGAGAATAGTGTCGCTGTTACGAATGCTATGGAGGGAAAGCAGTTTGTTTTATCGTGGGACGGCATCCTGTCAGTCGGCGTAAAAGAGAATGCCACTTTGCAAATTCTGAGTAGCAAAGAAGGTGTTGAAACGCAGAAAATAGAGTTGGCAGGCATGGAAATTCTGCAAATACAAGATAATCTTTGCTCCATTGTTTTCAGCACAGCCACACAAACCGGAGAAATTGTTTTCCAGAAATAGATAAATATATTGGGGTAAGACGCTAGATCTCTGCTTGCAGAATTATGTGTTGTGAGGATTGGTCCGGGAATGAAGTCGCTATAGACTTTGGCCCCGGACCGTTTTCGTGGTGCCATAATAGGTATATCTGGATCACTTGCAAAAATCTGGGGATGATCTCTCATTTTCCCTGAGTACTACTTAAATTTTGACTCTTTCTGCAAACTGTACAATGTCCGTGTACCTATTCTGCGTACCTAATTTCATCTTCGGGGCTTGGCAGAGGCACTTTGCACAATGATGCAATACGCTCATGACTAAATCACTTTTTCGCATATTGTTCAGTAGATCAGCTAATTGCAATGCGCCTTCTTTTTTGAAGTCACTTTATTCTAACGAGCGATAGTTATTGCTTATTTTCTTTAAAAACAGAGTTTCAATTCGTCAAATAAGTCCTTTCTTGAACCGTATTGTGCGGAACTATTCGTGGATTTAAGCAGTCTTTTTTCAGGTTTATTCCCTTCTATTTCCTGTTTCACATTATGTGCGACGCCTGTTCCACATTATGTGCAACAGCTGTTCCACAATAGTGAGTCGGCCGTTCCACATATGTGGGACAGGAAATGTAATGGACAAAAATGTCTTTAACTAGTTGTTTATTAGCATCTAAAAGGAGGTTTTTGCTAAGTACTCAGTCTTTGGAAATCGGTATTATCTATTGAATAGATCAGTCTGAAAAAGTAGACGCAATATATTATATTATCAATCAGCTGTTTATGGCAAAAAGTGATTATGACATGAAAGTGTTGTATCATTGTGCAACTCGCTTAAATTGCGTATTTTGCAGGTGATAAATGGATACTGATTGTTCTATTCTCAGAGAAATGCTCTCCATGCGACTGTTCTACCGCGAATCCCTGTTCTTGCGTATAATTACTTTTTATTAAGGAGAGCCACAGGATTTTTGGACAATTAAACAGGAATATGAACGATCGTCTATTTCTTTATTATCTTCCTTCCCATACATTTGTGGAAAGAAACAGGACTTCTATCTTGCAATAAGTAGAACTACTAATTAACGCCATGAAAAACATCGTAATTATTTTATGCTTGCTGGCATCTTTTACACTGAAAGCACAGGAAAAACAGAGTTCCGGTTTAAATGCTAAAGAGTTTCACAAATACTGGAAAGTGGAATCGGAGGCTGCTGACTATAAGGTGACTTTTTTAGGCGATACGGCCGAGATCGTTTCGCCAAAGGGACTGACTTTGTGGCGGAAAGAGAAGATGAGTGGACGAGTGACTATTGAATACGATGCTTGTGTGGTAGATGAGTCGGGAAGTGATCGCTTGAGTGATTTGAACTGTTTCTGGATGGCTTCGGATCCTAAATACCCTAATGACTTATGGAAGCGGGAGAAATGGCGCAACGGGATCTTCACGAATTGCTATTCGCTGCAACTCTACTACATGGGGTATGGAGGAAATCACAATACGACGACACGTTTTCGGCGGTATAACGGTGATGAGGCAGCTATTGCCGATCCGAAACTTAGGCCTGCGATCTTAAAAGAATATACGGATGCCGACCATTTGCTGAAAGCGAATCACTGGTACCACATCCGGATTACAAATGAAAATAATAGGGTTAGTTATTATATAGATGAGAAGCGTCTGGTGGACTTCCGCGATGCCGAACCGCTCAAAGAAGGCTGGTTCGGCTTTCGCACCACCTTATCGCGAACTCGTATTACCAATTTCAAGTATGAATGTACTCCATTGGCAGAATCTGCGGTTCCTTTACGTTGGGTTGGAGAAACACCGGCACAGGATAAAGCCGTTAGTTTTGGTGTCCCTTTTGATAAGGGACAAATCTTTCCGGAAAACGGTTTGCAGTTGAGCACAAATGAAGGCGAAATAGTCCCGATAGACACTTGGCCTCTAGCTTATTGGCCCGATGGCTCCTTGAAGTGGATCGGAGCAGCAGGCGTTATCCCTGCTGGCACAGAAAGCTTGAAGTTGAAAGAACTGGATAAGCATAAGAAAACTTGGCGGAAGAATGCAAACGCTGGCAGCGAAGGAGCTGTGAGCCTGTTGGAAACTTCTCAGGGTATACAAATAGAGACCGGTGTTATCTCCGCTTATATCTCCCGGCAGGGACAATTTCTTCTCGATAGCTTATTTTATAAAGGAACTAAAGTCGGCGAGAAGAGTCGATTGGTGTGCAATACACAAAGTGCCCCGATTCTTGAAAGTACGACTCAGATTTCCTTTGCTCATTATACCGGTTGGATACAATCGGCAGTTGTAGAGCGTATCGGCAAAGTTCGTGCTTTGGTAAAATTGACAGGCGTTCATCGGAGTGATGCGGGACGGGAATGGTTGCCATTCGTTGTCCGACTTTACTTTTATGCCGGTAGCGAACAGGTAAAAATGGTGCATAGTTTTGTGTATGATGGCGATCAGCACCAAGATTTCATTCGTGCATTAGGTGTTCGTTTCGATGTTCCGATGCGTGAAGCACTTTATAACCGTCATATTGCCTTCTCCGCAGCAGACGGAGGGGTGTGGAGCGAACCGGTGCAACCATTAGTGGGCCGGCGGGTGCTAACACTCGGACAACCGGAGAATGAGGAACATAAGCGAAATAGTAGCGAAGAGTCTTTACAGCGGAAACAGATGGCTGGTCAGCGTATTCCTTCTTATGAATCATTCGATAAAAAGAATCGGGAACTGATTGACCATTGGGCTTCTTGGAATGACTACCGCTTGACGCATCTTACGGCCGATGCCTTCTCCATTCGGAAGCGGGCGAATCATGATAATCCATGGATTGGTACATTCTCAGGAAAACGTTCCGAAGGATACGCTTTTGTAGGCGATGTTAGCGGAGGGTTGGGAGTTTGCTTACACGATTTTTGGCAGTCTTATCCTTCTGCATTGGAGATAGAAAATGCCCGTACCAATAGTGCTTCACTGACGGTTTGGCTGTGGAGTCCTGAGGCTGAGCCGATGGACTTGCGACATTATGATAATATAGCGCATGACTTGGATGCCAGTTATGAGGATGTGCAGGAGGGGCTGAGTACACCTTATGGGATTGCCCGTACAAGTACGCTTACCCTTTGGCCACAGGCTGCTTATCCGGGTAAAGCAGCGATAGCTGCCCAAGCTGCGAATGCTTCTGCGGTAGCACAGCTAATTTGCGAGCCGGAATACTTACATGCCAAACGTGCTTTCGGGGTCTGGAGTTTACCTGACCGAACCACTCCGCTTCGTTCGCAGATAGAAGATCGATTGGATGGAATGATTGATTTCTATCGCGATGCTATCGAACAGCATAAATGGTATGGCTTCTGGAATTATGGAGACGTGATGCACGCCTATGACCCGGTGCGCCATGAGTGGAAGTATGATGTCGGAGGTTTTGCTTGGGATAATACTGAATTGGCTTCCAATATGTGGCTTTGGTATAGTTTTCTGCGTACCGGAAGAGCGGACATCTGGCGGATGGCTGAGGCAATGACCCGGCATACCGGTGAGGTGGATGTTTATCACTTGGGACCCAATGCTCCTTTGGGAAGCCGCCATAATGTGAGTCATTGGGGATGTGGAGCTAAAGAAGCTCGTATCAGCCAAGCGGCTTGGAATCGCTTTTATTATTACCTGACTACCGACGAGCGGTGCGGTGATTTGATGGAGGAGGTGAAAGATGCCGAACAGAAATTGTATACATTGGATCCGATGCGACTTGCCGAACCTCGTGAACAGTTTCCTTGCACAGCTCCTACACGATTGCGGATCGGACCGGACTGGTTGGCGTATGCCGGAAACTGGATGACGGAATGGGAACGTACCCGCAATACGAATTATAGAGATAAAATAATAGCGGGAATGAGAAGTATTGCTTCCTTGCCGAACGGGTTATTCACAGGAAATAAAGCTTTAGGATTTGATCCTGCAACGGGAAGACTTAGTTACGAAGGTGATCCGACTTTGCAGAACACGAACCATCTGATGCCAATTATGGGTGGGTTTGAGGTTATGAATGAATTGCTGGAAATGATTGACCTTCCGGAATGGGAAACAGCTTGGCTGGACCATGCGTTGCGATATAAACAACAGGCTCGTGATATCAGTCGGAGTAATTTCCGCATATCTCGTTTGGAAGGATATGCGGCGTGGCGTTTGAATCGTCCTGATTTAGGAAAGGAGGCTTGGAATGATTTACTTTATCCGAGAAAGCAGGTGAGAGAATTTGCTCCGTTCGTTGTGAATAAAGTCCTTCCACCGGATGTTCCTGCTGCGATTAATGAAAGTCCGGGAGTGAGTACAAATGGAGTGGCAACCTGGGGGCTGGATGCAATTTATCTGTTGGAAGTCTGCCCGCCCGATGAATAAACGTTGGATTTTGCAGACATTTGTACAATAATACATGGAGGTTTAATTCCTGTTTACCTAATTTTGCCAAATACTGATATAATACCGAATTATGAAAAACCATCTTATTTTATCACTATTGATCTTACTTTTCCTCTGCCCTTTTCAGAGTCAGGCTAGAGACAAATATAACTTTAACCTAGATTGGCTTCTCCAAGTGGGAGATTTTCAGGGAGCGGAACATCCCTCTTATAAAGATAAGAACTGGAAACCTGTAAACTTACCCTATGCTTTTAATGAAGATGAAGCGTTTAAGCTTTCTATTGATCAGCTATCGGACACCATTGTTTGGTATCGGAAGCATTTTCGTTTGCCGAAAACAGATAAAGGACGGAAAGTCTTTGTCGAGTTTGAGGGAGTACGTCAGGGGGCAGATTTCTATCTGAATGGAAAGCATATCGGTATTCACGAGAATGGAGTTATGGCAGTAGGCTTTGATCTTACACCATATTTGAATTTCGGGCAAGAGAATGTACTTGCGGTACGCGTGGATAATAACTGGGACTATCGCGAACGTGCCACGCAGGCAAAGTATCAGTGGAGCAACCGTAACTTTAATGCCAACTATGGCGGAATTCCCAAGAACGTATGGTTGTATGTTACCGACAAAATATATCAAACTCTTCCGCTATATAGCAACCTAAAAACAACCGGGGTATACATCTATGCCGATGATATTCGGGTAAAGCAACGACAAGCGGTTATTCATGCCGAGTCGGAGATTCGAAATGAGTATACGAAAGCACGTGAAGTTGGTTACCGGGTAGAGGTGTATGACCGCGACAATAAGCTGGTTAGCACTTTTGAAGGAGATAAAACAACTGTTGCTCCGGGTGAAACTAAAGAAGTGAAGGCGGAAGCGACTGTCGAAGGCTTGCACTTCTGGAGCTGGGGATACGGTTATCTTTATACGGTTAAAACATCTCTTTGGGTCGATGGAAAGTGTATGGATGAAGTTAGTACCCGTACCGGATTTCGTAAAACGCGCTTTGCGGATGGTAAGATATGGCTGAACGAACGCGTGATCCAGATGAAAGGGTTTGCGCAACGCACCAGCAATGAATGGCCGGCAGTCGGAATATCGGTTCCTGCCTGGTTGAGTGACTATAGTAACGGCTTGATGGTGGAAGGCTGTGCCAACCTCGTGCGTTGGATGCATGTGACGCCTTGGAAACAGGATGTGGAGTCTTGTGACCGTGTAGGTTTGATACAAGCGATGCCGGCGGGTGACGCAGAAAAAGACCGGGAAGGGCGTCAATGGGAACAACGTACCGAGTTGATGCGTGATGCCATTATTTACAACCGGAACAATCCGAGTATCTTATTCTACGAATCGGGTAATGAATCGGTGAGCCGGGAGCATATGCTTGAGATGATCGCTATCAGAGACCAATATGATCCGCATGGTGGGCGGGCGATTGGCTCGCGTGAAATGCTGGATATTCTGGAAGCGGAATATGGAGGCGAGATGCTTTATATTAATAAAAGTGCCCGGCATCCGATGTGGGCGATGGAGTATTGCCGGGATGAAGGATTGCGTAAATACTGGGATGAGTACAGCTATCCGTTTCATAAAGAAGGAGCGGGTCCCCTTTACCGGAATGCGCCGGCAAGTGATTACAACCACAACCAAGATATGTTGGCAATCGAAAACATCCGTCGCTGGTATGACTATTGGCGTGAGCGTCCGGGTACAGGCAGACGGGTAAGTTCCGGTGGTACGAAAATCATCTTCTCAGATACGAATACTCACTTCCGTGGCGAAGAAAACTATCGCCGTAGTGGAGTAACGGATCCCATGCGAATTCCGAAAGATGCTTTCTTTGCGCATCAGGTGATGTGGGATGGTTGGGTTGATACGGAACAACCGCGTACTCATATTATTGGGCATTGGAATTACGATGCTTCCGTTGAGAAATCGGTCTATGTCGTTTCCAATGCGGACAAAGTCGAACTGCTGCTGAATGGGAAGTCACTGGGCTTTGGGCGTCAGGAATATCGTTTTCTATATACATTCGATAAGGTAAAGTTTGAAGAGGGTACATTGGAAGCGGTAAGTTATGATGTTGCAGGACGCGAATGCAGTCGGGCGAAATTAGAAACCGCCGGTAAGCCAGCGTCTCTACGACTCACATTGATGCAGGGACCGGCCGGATTGAAGGCCGATGGTGTCGACATGGTATTGGTGGAAGTAGAAGCGGTTGATTCTCGTGGACGTCGCTGTCCGTTGGCTAATGACCCGGTACAATTTGCCTTGGATGGTCCGGCTGAGTGGCGTGGAGGTATTGCTCAGGGCCCGGATAATTATATTCTTTCTCAAACATTGCCTGTAGAATGTGGCGTGAACCGGGTACTAATCCGTTCCAGTCGCATACCGGGCGATATTCGTTTGACAGCTTCCGCTCAAGGCATGAAACCGGCGGAACTTACGTTTACTTCTACTGCTGTTGACGTGCAGAATGGATTGAGTACATACATACCGGGTAATGAACTGGAAGGAAGTTTATTGAGAGGAGAAACTCCTGCTACTCCCTCTTATCAGGAGCGTGTGGTCGATGTGCCTATTGCTTCGGCAGAGACAGGAGTCAATCAAGAGTCGGCTGGCAATAGTTACGATGACAATGAATTGAGTGAATGGAGAAATGACGGTAAGTTGAGTACCGCTTGGATTACCTATCACTTGGGACGCTATGCGGTGGTAGATGAGATCTGCATCAAACTGACCGGTTGGCGGATGCGTAGCTATCCGTTGGATATCTATGCCGGCGACACGTTAATCTGGCGTGGTGATACGGATAAGAGCTTGGGCTACATTCATTTGAATGTAAAACCCGTACGGGCGAAAGAAATCACAATTCGCTTGAAAGGAGCGAACAGTGAAAATGATGCTTTCGGGCAGATTGTAGAAGTGGCGGCTCCCGTGGCCAATGAACTGGATATGTTTAAGGCGAAGGACGGAGATAAACCGCGCATGAACTGAGAATTGTAGAAGTTGAGTTTAAAGAAAAAATACAATAAATAGGTATGTGCAAAAGGTTCGTTGTTTGTGGGTTGTTTTCACTCGTAGCACAGGTTGGATGGGGGCAGAACGATAAAGCGTTCTGCCTGCAATCCGGTCGTCAGTTTGTGATTGCTTGTGATACGACTGTGGAAACTAAAGTCGTATCCAACGCTTTGCAGTTATTTGTACGCGATTGCCAAGCAGTAATGTCTGTAACACCTGCATATTCACCCCGTCAGGGAGATGTCTGGGTTGGAACAGTCGGAACAAGTCCTTTGATTGATCAACTGATTGCGGAGAATCTCGTATCTGTTTCCGAACTGAAAGGAAAGAAAGAGGCGTTTCAGGTCAGTGTATTACAGCGTGACAACAAACCTGTATTGGTCGTAGCCGGAAGTGATAAACGGGGAACGGCTTATGGTGTTATGGAGATCTCTCGATTGATGGGGGTATCTCCTTGGGAATGGTGGGCAGATGTAACCCCTTCTCCCTTACCCGCCTTTCGCCTCGAAGCCGGTTTTTCCACAACACAGTCTCCTACGGTAGAGTTTCGCGGAATCTTTATCAATGATGAAGACTGGGGGCTGATGCCTTGGAGTTCGCAGACGTACGAGCCAACGGGAGTCAAAGGACAGATCGGCCCCAAAACTCATCAACGCATTTTCGAATTGTTACTTCGCTTGCGTGCCAATACCTTTTGGCCGGCCATGCATGCTTGTTCCCGTCCGTTTTATTTCACTCCCGGTAATAAAGAGATGGCCGATCAGTATGGTATTTATATAGGCACCTCGCATTGTGAACCGATGATGCGCAACTCAAACGGTGAATGGTCGGTAGAAGGGCAAGGTGAATACGACTATGTAAACAACCGCGCATCGGTCCTACGTTTCTGGGAACAGCGGGTAGCTGACGTTGCGAAGGCGGATAACATCTACACACTGGGTATACGTGGTGTGCACGATGGAAAGATGCAAGGAGCTAAAACATTAGAGGAGCAAAAGACAGCATTGATCAATATACTGGAGGACCAGCGATTGTTGTTAGGGAAATATGTCAATCCGGATGCCGCTAAAGTTCCTCAGGTCTTCATTCCTTATAAAGAAGTCCTTGATGTTTATAATACCGGTTTGCAGGTTCCCGAAGATGTCACCCTCATGTGGTGTGACGATAACTACGGATATATTCGCCACTTCCCTACCGAGGTAGAACGGAATCGTAAAGGAGGAAACGGAGTCTATTATCATGTCTCTTACTGGGGAAGGCCGCATGATTATTTATGGTTGGGAACTACCCATCCTTCCTTGATTTATCAGCAAATGAGCAAGGCTTATGCAACGGGTATCCAGAAAATGTGGATATTAAATGTAGGTGATATTAAGCCGGCTGAATACCAAATCGAGTTATTTATGGACATGGCCTGGGACTTGAATAAAGTGGCTGTAGAAGGTGTAAACACCCATTTGGAAGGCTGGTTGAAGCGTGAGTTTGGCAATCAGGCAGGAGAAACACTCCTTCCGGTGATGAAAGAGCACTACCGACTGGCGTATATCCGTAAGCCGGAATTTATGGCGAATACCCGGACCGAAGAAAAAGATCCTTTGTACAAAGAAGTGCGTGATCTGCCTTGGAGCGAACAGGAGATAAGAGAACGCTTAAAGGCGTATAAATATTTATCAGATGAAGCAGAGCAAGTGGTGCTGGCGTTACCGCTTAATAAGCAAGATGCCTATTTTGAATTAGTTCAATATCCGGTGCAGGCTGCTGATCAGATGAATCGGAAACTACTGAACGCCCAATTGGCACGTCATGGTAAAGCCGCTTGGCGTGAAAGTGATGTTGCTTTTGACAGCATTGCTTCACTGACTCATCGGTATAACTCTCTCAAAGGGGGTAAATGGAATCGGATGATGGATGCTTCACCTCGTCGCCTACCTGTCTTTGATCGAGTGAAACCGCAGCAGATACAAGCAGGAGTACTAGCCGGTTACCGGAAGCCACTTCTTGTGTTGAATGGCACTGAGTCTGTTTCTTCTACAGGAAAACCGGTTATTTACGAAGGACTCGGTTATGGAGAGAAAGCAGCGTATATCGAAAAAGGAAGCAGCGTTACCTTTTCGTTGGATAAAATGCCGAAAGGCTCGATCGATATTGAACTTCGCTTATTGCCCAATCATCCGGTAAACGGAGAAACATTGCGTCTGGAGTTAACATGGGACGATACAAACAAGCAGGTAGTTGAATACCAGACTCAGGGTCGCAGCGAAGAGTGGAAGGAAAACGTCTTGCGTAATCAAGCGATCCGGACTTTAAGTTTTCCGATTGGAAACGCTCGCGGACACACGCTGCGCTTGAAAGCGTTAGACGATGGCGTGATACTTGATCAGATTTGGGTTTACCAAACCATCAAAAAAGGATCTTGAAGCTGCTGAGTAGATGTCTTAGCACTTCGGAGTAATGGAATGAACGATTAAACAAAACACTAGAAATAAAATATGTGAGCATGAAAAAATGGACTTTATTAATGGGTTTGCTCCTGGCTACTCTATCGTCAGCCGCCCAACCAAATTATGATTTCGATCGGTTGCAACGTGAACAGTTGGGACGTGGTGTAATCGCGGTGCGTCAAGACGCTTCGGCAGTAATTGTGTCTTGGCGTTATCTCTCTTCGGATTCAATGGACGAAAGTTTCGATGTTTATCGTGATGGTCAGAAATTGAATACACATCCTTTGCAAAACGAGACATTCTTTAAAGATAACTATACCGGTAGCACTGCCGCTCTTTATACCGTAAAGGCGATCAAAGGGCATACGGAAAGTAGTTACCAGTTGCCGGAAAATGCCCCCTTAGGTTATTTGAATATTCCTTTGGTGCGCCCGGAAAGCGGAGTAACTCCGGCAGGTGATGTTTATACCTATAGCCCGAACGATGCAAGCATCGGTGATGTGATGGAGATGGTGAATATGAGATAATCTTGAAGTGGGAGCCGTCGAATGCGCATGATAATGCACATGATGGATATACCGGCCCGGTTCTATTGGATTGCTATAAACTGAACGGACAACATCTATGGCGTATTAATCTGGGAAAGAATATACGTGCCGGGGCACACTATACCCAGTTTATGGTCTTTGACTTCGATGGCGACGGCCGTGCAGAGGTAGTGGTGAAAACAGGCGATGGTACAATTGATGGGATTGGAAAAGTAATCGGAGATGCTCGTGCGGATTATCGCGCGGATAATGGACGCATACTTTCAGGACCGGAGTATCTGACGATCTTTAACGGATTAACGGGAGCAGCGATGCAAACGGTTGACTATGTGCCTGAGAGAGGCGACCTCATGGGTTGGGGTGATACGCGTGCAAACCGTAGCGATCGCTTTTTGGCTTGCGTAGCTTACTTGGACGGAGTACATCCCAGTGTGGTGATGTGCCGTGGTTATTATACCCGTACGGTGTTGGCCGCTTACGATTGGGATGGAAAAGAACTCCGTCAGCGTTGGGTATTCGATAGCAATACACCCGGGAATGGCGGATATGCCGGACAAGGAAATCATAACCTGCGCGTGGGTGATGTGGATGGTGATGGTTGTGATGAAATCATATACGGACAATGTGCCATCGATCATGATGGTACAGGGCTTTATACAACCGGTATGGGACATGGAGATGCTATTCATATGACCCAATTTGATCCTACTCGTCCCGGGCTACAGATCTGGGGCTGTCACGAGAACCGTCGCGACGGTTCTACGTATCGAGATGCCGGTACGGGAGAAGTGCTCTTTCAGGTAAAGAGTGGGGAAGATGTAGGCCGTTGCATGGCAGCGGATATTGACCCGACTCATCCGGGGGTAGAGATGTGGTCATGGGCAACAGGAGGCGTTGTCGACATTAAAGGTGAAAAGGTGACCACTAAGATGCGCCGCTTCCCTACGAATATGGCTGTTTGGTGGGATGGAGATCTGCTCCGTGAGTTACTCGATCGGAATGTGGTAAGCAAATATGATTGGGAAGCCGGAGTTTGCCGGCAAATGACTGTTTTCGAAGGAGCTATCTCTAACAATGGAACCAAAGCTACCCCTTGTTTGCAAGGAGATATAATAGGTGACTGGCGTGAAGAGGTGTTGTTGCGTACGGAAGATAACTCAGCGTTGCGTCTGTATGTCACTACTATTCCGACCGAATACCGCTTTCACACCTTCCTCGAAGATCCGGTTTATCGTATCAGCATTGCGACACAGAATGTAGCTTACAACCAACCGACTCAGCCCGGGTTCTACTTCGGACCGGAACTGCGTGGACAAACATTCCGAGGATTTAAAATACCTAAATAAAAGAAAGATCATGAATTATCGCATCATTCCAATGGCTCTGCTACTAACGGTAATGGTTACTTTACCGGCAGGGGCGCAAAAGAAGAAAGCGTCATAAACGATTCCAATACTCCGTTGCATTTGTTGCAACCGGGCTATCAGGGAAAATATGGGGAGTTAACACCCGAACAAGTCAAGACAGATCTCGATCGTGTTCTCACGTATGTAGATCGTGAGACTCCCGCGCGGGTAGTGGACAAGCATACCGGTAAGGTGATTACTGATTATACGAAGTTGGATGTCAACTCTCAGTTGGAACGGGGAGCTTTTCGGTTGGCCAGCTACGAATGGGGCGTGACCTATTCTGCGATGATGGCAGCAACCGAAACCACAGGGGATTCGCGGTACATGGATTATGTGAATAACCGCTTTCGCTTCCTAGCCGAAGTAGCGCCGCATTTCAAGCGGGTGCTCGAAGAAAAAGGTGATACAGACCCACAGATGAAACAGATACTTACACCCGGTGCTTTGGATGATGCCGGTGCGGTGTGTGCAGCCATGATCAAGGCTTCTTTGAAAGATCGTACCCTCCCGGTACAAGCTGATTGAAAACTATTTCGACTTTATTGTGAACAAGGAATATCGGTTGGCCGACGGAACCTTTGCACGCAATCGTCCGCAGCTAAATACGTTGTGGTTGGATGATATGTTTATGGGTATTCCGGCTGTAGCGCAAATGAGCCTTTACGCAGATAAGGCGCAAGCGAAACACCAAGCGGAGGCTGTCAGACAATTCTTGCAGTTTGCCGAACGTATGTTTATCCCCGAGAAAGGACTCTACCGCCACGGATGGTAGAGAGCAGCTCCGATCATCCGGCTTTCTGTTGGGCACGGGCTAACGGATGGGCAATGCTGACTGCCTGCGAACTGTTGGATGTACTTCCGGAAAACTATCCGCAACGCGACAAGGTGATGGCCTACTTCCGGGCACATGTGCGGGGGGTAACTGCCTTGCAAAGCGGTGAGGGCCTATGGCATCAATTGCTCGACCGGAATGACTCCTACCTGGAGACATCGGCTACCGCTATCTACGTCTATTGTCTGGCGCATGCCATTTGTAAAGGTTGGATAGACCCGATCGCTTATGGCCCGGTGGCACAGTTAGGCTGGAATGCTGTATCTGGTAAAATCAATGCGGAAGGCCAAGTGGAAGGAACTTGTGTCGGTACAGGTATGGCGTTCGATCCGGCCTTCTATTACTATCGTCCGGTGAATGTGTATGCAGCTCATGGCTACGGACCGGTGATTTGGGCAGGTGCGGAAATGATTCGACTCTTGAAAACCCTTCATCCGAAAATGAACGATAGCGCTTTGCAATACTACACGACCAAGCAGGCTACGGCCGCTCCTATTTTCTCGGTACCTACCGCTGAATGATGCTGCTGATGAGTAACTTTAATTATATAAGACTATGAAACGAGAAGCTTTTAAAATGTATTTGAAACCGGGCTGTGAGGCTGAGTACGAGAAGCGTCATGCAGCCATCTGGCCGGAGCTGAGAGCCTTGCTTACAGCAAATGGCGTATCGGATTACTCCATTTATTGGGATAGAGAAACCAACATCCTCTTTGCCTGTCAGAAGACAGCGGGCGAGGGAGGATCGCAGGATCTGGGAAGCACGGCTATTGTGCAGAAATGGTGGGATTATATGGCTGATATTATGGATGTAAATCCGGATAATTCTCCAGTTTCGATACCACTCCCGGAAGTGTTTCATATGGATTGATACTTTGGTCAATAAAGCAAGGGTTGTTTAGCATCTGATAAACAACCCTCTTCTTATTTTATGCGCTAATTGTTTTCTAATTTCAACTATCTTGGCTATTTTTGTATAGCATTTATCATTAATCTTAACATCCACATGAAGAATAGGTTTACTCTGACTTGGTTACTTCTAACCTTGCTAATTTTTAATACGTATGCTGGCATCGAGCTTCGTTCCAAACAGATGAGAACGAGCGACGGACTCCCGAGTAACTCAGTGCGTTACATCTATCAGGATAGCAAAGGCTTTTTGTGGTTGGGTACTCTGAATGGGTTAAGCCGGTATGACGGAAACTCCTTTCTTACTTTTCAGCCGGGAGCGGGGAAAAACGACCGTATTTCATTGGCGGACAATCGAATTAATCGTCTGATAGAAGATAAAAACGGTTTCCTTTGGGTGGCCACTACTCCTGAATTGTACAGTTGTTATGATTTGGAGAATGCACGCTTTGTCGATTTTACAGGTACTCGGAACCTGGAACAGAATTACTCCAATATGCTTGTTGCCTCCAATGGCGATGTATGGCTTTGGCATGTGGGGAACGGAGTGCGGCGAGTAGCGGTAAGCAAGGAGAAACGGGAAATGACCTCGACGGAGTTTAAGACCGAGCATGGCAACTTGTCGGACAACCGGGTGCAGTTTGTTAGCGAAGATTCTTCGGGAAGAATGTGGTTTGGCACCATGCGCGGCCTTGTCTCATTCTATAAAGGAAAATATAAGATAGAAGATAGAAAAAGCAATTTTATCTTCTCGCAGTCGTATCAGAAAGATATGTATTTTCTAACTACCAATGGAGATGTTTACTGTTACGTGGCTGCTTCCGGAGAACTGAAAAAACGGGCTTCGCTAGTAGGTGGAGCCGGACGCATTACGCCGACAGGGAGCTTACTTCTCAAAGATAAATGGGTCATCTTTACCGCCAATGGAGTCTATAATTATGATTTCACCTCGCAGCGGGCCTCCGTCAACTCCGAGTTGAAGATAAAGCAGGGGAATGTGATTTGTGACAATAAAGGGAATTATTGGATATATAACCATACAGGGCGTGTTTATTACATCTTGGCTAATACCGGTGCGGTGAAAGAGTTTCAATTGATCCCGGAGGATAAGTTGAGCTATATCGATTATGAGCGTTATCACATGGTGCACGATTCGAGAGGTATTGTCTGGATCTCAACTTATGGCAACGGACTTTTTGCTTATAATACAGCTGAAGATAAACTCGAGCATTTTGTTTCGGACGAGAAGAATGCCAGTCCGATCAGTTCGGATTTTCTGCTGTATGTGATGGAGGACCGGGCGGGAGGTATCTGGGTCAGTTCGGAGTATTCGGGGCTGTCGCGAATAACGATTGCTAATGAAGGCATTACACGTGTGTTCCCAGAGTCGAATGAACTCTTCGATCGCTCGAATACGATACGTATGTTAACTCGGATGCAGAGTGGCGATGTTTGGTTAGGAACCCGGAAAGGAGGCTTGTACAATTACGATGTGCATTTGAATCCCAAAGTGAGCAATCAGTATTTTCACTCCAGTGTCTACGCCATTATGGAAGACCGAGAGGGGCGAACCTGGATGGGTACGCGTGGCGATGGCTTGAAAATAGGTAATACCTGGTATAAACGGGTGGCGACTGATCCTGCCTCGTTAGCCAATGATCATATATTCTCCCTTTACAGAGACCGGCAAGATCGTATGTGGATCGGTACGTTCGGAGGAGGATTGGATCTGGCAGTACCTACTGCTGACGGTAAGTATGAGTTTCGTCATTTCTTTCAGCAGAAATATGGATTGCGTATGATTCGGGTGATGGAGGAGGATGAGAACGGACTGGTTTGGATGGGGACTAGCGAGGGAATTTGTGTCTTTCATCCGGACTCGTTGATCGCTAATGCCGATAATTACCACTTGTTCAGTTATACCAACGGAAAGTTCTGCAGCAATGAAATCAGGTGTTTGTATCGTGACAAGAAAGGGCGTATGTGGGCCGGAACCTCTGGTGCGGGGCTAAATCTTTGTACGTTGACCGATGATTATAAAACGTTGAAATACGAGCATTATGGAACCTCAGAAGGGCTAGTGAATGATGTGGTACAGGCTATTCTGGAGGATGAATCCGGACGTTTATGGGTTGCTACAGAGTATGGTATCTCAAAGTTTAATCCCGAGAATAGCTCGTTTGAAAACTATCTATTCTCTTCCTATACGCTTGGAAATGTATATAGCGAGAATAGTGCTTGTCTGGGAGTCGATGGGAAGCTGCTCTTCGGAACCAACTATGGGTTGGCTGTGATTGACCCCCGGAAGATCCCAAGCAATGAGTCTTTTTCTCCGGTCGTATTCACCAACCTCTATGTGAATGGTATTCAAACGAATCCTGAAATTGACGATTCGCCATTGAAGCAGTCACTGTCTTATTCGGACGAAATAACTTTGCGGTATTTCCAGAACTCTTTCCTGCTTGATTTCTCTACCTTCGATTATTCGGATAGCGGACAGACCAAATACATGTACTGGTTGGAGAACTATGATAAGACGTGGAGTGCACCTTCGTCATTGAACTTCGCTTCGTATAAGTATCTGGAGCCGGGCACATACCTGTTGCATGTGAAATCGTGCAACGGCGCAGGCATCTGGAACGAAAGGGAAACGGTATTGAAGATCGTAATTGTCCCTCCACTTTGGAAAACCGGTTGGGCTATGGTGGGTTACTTTATCTTGATTGTGGTGGCTTTGTATTTCGCATTCCGCATCGTCCGGGACTTCAACCGGTTGCGCAATCGCGTCAATGTAGAAAAACAATTGACCGAATACAAACTGGTATTCTTCACTAACATTTCGCATGAATTCCGTACGCCGCTAACCTTAATTCAGGGAGCTTTGGAAAAGATACAGCGTGTCGACGATATTCCGCGAGAATTGACGCATCCGCTGCACACCATGGAGAAGAGCACTCGCCGGATGTTGAGGCTGATCAATCAATTGCTCGAATTCCGTAAGATGCAGAATAATAAGCTGACTCTATCTTTGGAAGAAACCGATGTAATCGCTTTCCTATATGAGATATTCCTCAGTTTCGGAGATGTTGCCGAACAGAAGAACATGGTTTTCCGCTTTCTGCCTTCTGTGCCTTCCTATAAGATGTTTATAGATAAAGGGAATGTGGATAAGGTGGCTTACAATATTCTTTCCAATGCTTTTAAATATACACCATCGGGTGGATCGGTTCTCTTTACGGTTCATGTAGACGAAGAGAAGAAGATGCTGCAAATTCAGGTGTCTGATACCGGCGTTGGTATTCCGAAGGATAAGCAGAATGAGCTGTTCAAGCGTTTTATGCAAAGCAGCTTCTCGGGTGATAGTATCGGAGTGGGTTTGCATCTGACTCATGAATTGGTACAAGTGCATAAGGGAACGATTGAGTATACGGCAAATGAAGGCGTTGGGTCTGTATTCACGGTTTGTATTCCTTCGGATAAAACGATTTATGCCGATAGCGACTTTTTGATTCCCGGAAATGCGTTGCTCAAAGAAGCGGCCGGGCAGGCACAACATCTGCTTGATCTGAATGAAGAACTTCCCGAACCGGAGAAAATCGCGGTTCCTTTAAATAAACGGAAGGTTCTCATTATTGAGGATGATAATGACATTCGAGAATTCCTCAAAGAAGAAGTCGGCATCTATTTCGAAGTAGAGGTGGCAGCTGACGGAACGTCAGGCTTTGAGAAGGCGTGTACCTATGACGCCGATCTGATAATCTGTGATGTCTTAATGCCGGGTATGACCGGATTTGAAGTTACCCGAAAACTGAAATCCGACTTTGCAACCAGTCACATCCCTATTATCTTGTTGACGGCCTTAAACTCGCCGGAGAAACACTTTGAAGGCATTGAGGCCGGTGCAGATGCTTATATTGCAAAACCATTCAGCATCAAACTGCTGTTGGCTCGTGCTTTCCGCCTGATCGAGCAAAGAGATAAGTTGCGAGAGAAATTCTCTAGCGAACCGGGCCTTGTTCGGGCTGCGATGTATACTACCGACCGCGATAAGGAATTTGCCGACCGGTTAGCGATAATTTTAGAGCAACACCTCTCTCGTCCGGACTTCTCAATGGATGAGTTTGCTCAGTTGGTCAATCTCAGGCGTACGGTGTTTTACAAGAAACTACGTGGGGTTACCGGTTATTCTCCGAGTGAGTATTTGCGTATCGTCCGGATGAAAAAAGCGGCGGAACTATTGCTTTCGGAAGAGAACTTCACCGTAGCGGAGGTATCGTATAAGGTTGGTATCAATGATCCGTTCTATTTTAGTAAATGTTTCAAGGCTCAGTTTGGTATGGCTCCTTCCGTTTATCAGCGTGGGGTAGATAATGCTTCTCCGGAAGAGTAACCCGCTTAACTACTTTCCTACATTTTACGAGTCCGATAAATGCATGGCAGGCGGTGGTTCGAGAGATCACCGCCTGTCCCTATTTGCAAAGCATGTTTTATGCATTTGCCCGATCTTATTATGCAAATTCCAACATCATGCGGTAGAAATTTCTGCCGGGCTTATGAGCAGCCAACGGAGGCCGGCCGATCGGCTAACGGAGGTTGGCTTATCGGACAACCCGGGTCGGCTGATCGGCCAACACATGTTGCCTCTATTGTTTGCTTGCCTATTGGAATCCAAACAATCGTTTGTGTTTGCATACGCATTCTCTGTGTTTTAGCCGAACCAAGCTGTTGCAACAGAGAAAGACTGAAAGGCTCTTCGTTGATTTAGGTTCAAATTTGCTCTCGTTTCGTTCTGTTTTTATTCGATATCCGGATGGTTATAGGGTAAAAGTGGTTCTATAGTCACTTGAAATTAGCCTATTGTTGTTAGGCTCTCAGGTGTTAATAGCTTGGGCTTGGAATATTAATAGTCTATCTCTCAGCTATTAATAGGTTGGCACGCAAGTAACCTGAATCAAGAAGTTCGGTTACTCAGCCCAAGTACTCAGCTTACCCCAACCTGGCACTCCGTTTACCTCACTCAAGTACTCAGGTTGCTTTCAACAAGTACTCAGTTTACTTAAAACGACTGATCAACTCTTCCAAATACCCGACGGAATTATCTCTTTGAGAAAACAGGCTTGCATTTAAATAGGCTAAAAACCGCCTGAAACCCGGTAACCTGCTTTTAATTACAGCTTTCAGCCGCAAGTGTCTATTGTATAGCTGCTTATCTCTGAAACTGAAACCTGAAGGGGGAAATCAAACGATTGTTTTACCGCTGTTTTTACATGTAATTATTGAGCTGTTTATTCCAAATATATATCATAAAAGCGTTCGCATTTGTGAATCCGAACAGGCTGTGCACTATCCTGCCGCCATATGGGGATGGAAAAACGTACAGATGCATGGATAATCATACATGCATACCTTGCCAGGGATGAAGAAACGTACAAATTTACATTGATAGCTTAATTTATCTATTTTTCATCTACTAATAACGGGATATATTTGCGACATGTTTAATCGGGTCTAATAACTATAAAAACGTCATGAAACAGTCTGCATATATAAGTATTCTCTTGTTCGCATCACTTCTGTTTTTCCCTTTGGGGCTTCTTGCTGATGTGCAACTTCCTTCAATCATCTCGGATAATATGGTTTTGCAGCAGAATGCGAAAGTACGTGTTTGGGGGAAAGCTCGTCCGGGAGAGAAAATCACATTAAAATCTTCGTGGGAACGTAAAAAACACAAAGTCACAGCTTCTGAAGGAGGCCGTTGGGAAGTGTTTATGCAAACTCCGTCGGCTGTGGCCAACCAGACGCTGACTTTAAAAGGAGATAACGAAATTATTATCCGTAACATACTCGTCGGTGAAGTTTGGTTATGCAGCGGACAATCGAACATGGAATTTCCGGTAGCCAAAAATCCGGCTACGAAATGGAAAACTGGTATGCTAAACGAAGCCGAAGAAATGAAGGATGCCGACTATCCCCAGATTCGTCTCTTTCATGTAGAACATCAGTTATCAGCCGGAGTGGAAGCGGAAGATTGCAAAGGGGAGTGCTGGTATGCACACCCGAAAACTTAAAAGACTTTTCAGCAGTAGGCTTCGTCTTCGGACGCCGTCTTTATAAGGAACTGAATATGCCGGTCGGTCTGATCCAGTCCACCTGGGGTGGAACGCACGCCGAATCATGGACACGTATGAATGTAATGGAGAATAATCCGCTTTATGCCGATGTAATGGCGGAGTTTGCGCAGAAGGATGTGAATAAAACCCCTGCTACGCTGTGGAACGGAATGATTGCTCCTTTACGTGGATATACTTTGAAAGGAACAATCTGGTATCAGGGAGAATCCAATTCAATTCGTTATGAGAAGTATCAGGAGGTGTTTATGAATCTGATAAACAGTTGGCGTACAGAGTGGAACCAGCCGGATATGCCTTTCTACTTCGTACAGATTGCTCCTCATTACAAGCAGCCTGCCGGTATACGGGAAGCGCAGCTGAAAACATGGCAAAGTAATTTAGATAATATAGGTATGGTAGTTGTGACGGATGCAGCCGATTCTACGGATATACACCCGCGCAACAAGGTAGTCCCGGGCGAGCGATTGGCAGCTTGGGCGTTAGTGAAACAATATGGTAAAGAGATGATTTGTTCAGGTCCGCTGTATAAGTCGATGGAGATAGCGAACGGAAAAGTTACGCTGACATTTGACTATGCGGCAGGCGGCCTTCGAACTTCTGGTGATGAGCCTGTGAAAGGATTCTTTATAGCGGGTGCAGATGCTCGCTTCTATCCTGCTACGGCACTCATCACTGGGAGCACGTTGGTTCTGTCATCCCCTCAGGTTGTTTCCCCGGTAGCTGTGCGCTATGGATACGGCACCTTTTTCCGTACGAACCTATATAATAAGGAAGGATTTCCGGCAGTCCCGTTCCGCACCGATACATTTGCGGCAGATACTTACTATCGTCTGTTTGCTGATTCGGAAATGCGACGTTTCCCCGAAGCGTGGCAATTGGATCACGGAAAGCGGCTGTTTTTTGGATATGCGCAGGGCGTAGGGTGCTGTGCCATGTTGCGCCTGTGGAAACAGACCGGTGAGAAACGCTATTTCGACTATGTGGAAAAGTGGGCTGACTCCTTGATCAATGAGAAAGGGCAGATTCACCTTTACGCAAAGGAAACTTATAACTTGGATTATATCAACTCCGGTAAAGTGTTATTCGACCTTTATCGCGAAACTCATAAAGAAAAGTATCGCTTGGCGATGGACGATCTGATCGATCAACTCAAGAAGCAGCCGCGAACAGCCGACGGTGGCTTTTGGCACAAGAAGATATACAATCGTCAGATGTGGCTGGATGGCTTGTACATGGCTTCTCCGTTTATGGCACAATATGGCGTGGAGTTCAATCAGCCGCAATGGATCGATGAAGCCGTACGTCAGTTTAGACTCTGTCACCTGCATACGTATGATGCTAAAACAGGTCTTTATCATCATGCTTGGAACGAAGATAAGAGCGAGCGTTGGGCCGATCCGGTAACGGGACACTCACCTAACTTCTGGGGACGTAGCATTGGTTGGTGGTTTATGGCGTTGGTTGATGCGCTTGACTATATCCCTCAAAACCATTCAGGATATGCCGATATGGTTAGCTGGATCAACGGCTTGGCGGAAGCACTTCCTAAGTATCAGGATAAAAACGGGTTGTGGTATCAGGTTATCGATCAGCCCGATCGCGAGGGAAACTTCCCCGAAGCTTCCGTTACCGCTCAATGCATGTATGCCTATGCGAAAGCTGTCAACAAGGGATATATTGATGCAAAATATCGCGCTGTAGCCGAAAAAGCGTTCAAAGGGATCTCGGATAAACTACTAGTTCGCAATGTCGACGGTACATTGACGCTGACTAGATGTTGCCAGGTGGGCGGATTGGGAGGAAAACCCTACCGCGATGGAAGTTTCGAATATTACATTGGCGAGAAGATGCGCGACAACGACGCAAAAGCTACCGGCCATTCATTATGGGATGTTTGGAATTAGGGAAATAATAGGTATTCAATTATAAGAACATAATCGTTTTAATTATGAGTAAATGTGTGTGTATAGCTTTCTTTTTTGCGTCTCTGGCATTAGGAATTACTGCCCAAACTTTAAATATCCCGGATTTTCCTTGGATGAAGGAGGTTGGTGCAAAAACATTTCCGGTTCAGCCTGTAGAGTATAATGTAAATGACTTTGGCGCTTTGGGAGATGCTGTACAAATGAATACGGAAGCCATTCAAAAAGCGATTGATGCGGCCGAACAAGCAGGAGGCGGAACGGTTACTTTCAATCCGGGGGCTTATCTTACCGGTTCTATTTTCTTAGGTAATAATGTCAACCTGAATATTCCCAAGGGAACTACGCTTTTAGGTTCTCAGAATCTCGAAGATTATAAGCGTATCGATACTCGTGTTGCTGGTGTAGAAATGAAATGGCCCGCTGCTTTAATTAATGTTTTGGGGAAGAAGAACTCCGCTATTTCCGGCAATGGAGTTATTAACGGGCGAGGCAAAGTCTTTTGGGATAAATACTACGCAATGCGCAAAGAGTATAACCCCAAAGGATTGCGTTGGATTGTCGATTATGATTGTGAACGTCCGCGCGGAATTTTGATTGAAAGCTGTGAGAATGTAACCGTACAGGATATTGTTTTGTATCAACCGGGTTTTTGGAGCCTTCACATCTTATATAGTAAATACATCACTGTAGATGGAGTTATTATTAGCAATAATATAGAAGGGCGGGGTCCGAGCACCGATGGAATCGATATTGATTCTTCGGAATACATCTTGGTTCAAAACTCAAACATAAATTGCAATGATGATAACTTCTGTTTGAAGGCCGGACGTGATAGTGACGGACTTCGGGTGAATCGTCCTTGCCAGTATGTTGTGATCCGCGATTGTATTGCCGGGCATGGGGATGGATTATTCACTTGTGGCAGCGAAACATCGGGAAGTATCCGCAACATCGTTGCTTACAACATGAAAGGTGTGGGAACGAAATATGGACTCCGCTTCAAAAGTACCTGTCAACGTGGTGGGGTAATAGAAAACATCTATCTGTCTAACATCGAGATGATCAATGTGCGCGATCCTTTTGTCGTAGACATGGATTGGCATCCGGCTTATAGCAATTCTTTATTGCCGAAGGGATATAATAAGAATACGATTCCTGCTCACTGGACGAAGATGCTGACTCCCGTAGATCCGAAGCAGGGCACTCCTAAGTTTCGTAATATCTATTTGAACAATGTGTCGGCTGTTAATGCAGAGACTTGTGTGAAAGTGACCGGTTTGAAAGAGAGTACACTTGATACCTTCCGGTTTGAAAATGTTCGTTTCAACGGTAAGAAAGCGGGTAAAATCGTTTGGGCGAAAGATTGGGAAATGACTGACTTTCTGGTAAAAGCCTCAAGCCAGTTGCATATGGAGAATAATCAGAATGTACAAATGTATAATAAGAAAGTAGAATGATGAAACGATTAAATATTCTTCAAGTATTGGCAGTCGTTGCCAGCTTGTCGAGCTTCTCCGTGCAGGCTCAGACAAAAATGAGTGCAGAAGATGCTGCCGTTAAGATTGCTGATCGAATTTTGAGTCATACAACTTATGATTTCAAAGATACGAAAACAGGGAAAATATATCCCTCAGTGAAGAATATACCTTTCTCCATGGATGTAAAAGTCAATTGCAAGTATAACAATTGGCATTACACCAATGGCGTTACCCATATTGCTTTGATGGAACTTGCCGATAAGCTCGGTAATAAGAAGTATGAAAGCTATGTGCAGAAGAATATGGACTTTGTTTTCAATGAAGGAAACCTGGACTTCTTCCGCAAACAATATGACGAGGCTTTCAAAAAAGGAGGATGGAATGCTGTTCGTAGCCATAGCTGGCATATGATTTTCCGGGGAAAGCGTTTGGACGATAACGGGCCGATGGGTGCCAGCCTGATTGAGCTGCAAATGAAACACCCTGATAAAGCGTATTTAAGCTACATCAATGAGACGGCAGCACATCTAAATGATGGAGAACCTCGTTTGGATGATGGAACCATTGCTCGTATCTGCCACACGTAAATACGATTTGGGCGGATGACGCTTTCATGGCTATTTCTTTTCTCGCCCGTATGGGGACCTTGACCGGTGAGGATAAGTACTTTACGGATGCTGCTATACAAGTGCTCAATTACACCAAGTATTTATGGTGTGCGGAAAAGAATATTTATTACCACTGTTATCACACAGATAATAATGAGCACGGTGTAGCTCATTGGAGTCGTGCCAATGGTTGGGTATTCATGGCACAAGCCGATTTGTTGAGCCGGATGCCTAAGAATCATCCGATGCGTGAAGCGGTTCTTGAAAACTTCCGCAAGCAAGCAAGTGGTGTAGCTCGCTATCAGGGCAAAAATGGCTTGTGGCATCAACTACTGGATAAAGAAGATTCGTATGAGGAGATTACTGGGACTGCCATGTTCGTTTTCGGAATGGCTCGTGGGGTGAAAGAAGGATGGTTGAATCCGGATTTTATCTATGTCGCCTGGCAAGGATTATCCGGTATGATGACTAAAATTACAGATAACGGTGATGTTTCTGCCATTTGTGTGGGTACAGGAATTATGCCTTCTACGACTTACTATTATCGTCGTCCGACACAGTCCAATGACCCTATGGGCGAAGGCCCGGTATTGCGGGCGTTAGTCGAAATGATGGATGCTCCTAAGTACACCGAGATTAAAGCAGAAGAGCAATACGATAAGATCGGACCGGGTCTTTAATTGTATGTTTATTTTATAACGTTTGATTGTAATTGGTATGTGCGTATTTCTCTACAAATGGAGTTTGTTAGTGAGTTGAAGATAAAAGCGTGTTGATTCGCCATGTTGGTTTTGGGCAAGGCCATGGTTGGTTTTTAACACTGGTAGTTATCGTTGGAGAATAGGCCTAAATACCGTTTTATAGTAAATTTAGAAAACCAATGTTTAATTAAATAATGCCCATATTTAGAAGTATATGAAAAACATTTTCTTATCTATTTGCAAGAAAGCTGGAATCTTATTGATCCCTTGCTTATCGGTTGCTACTTTGTTTGCCTGTGTAGACAAAAGTGGTGAGAGTGATTTAAATCCGGTTCCTCCCACCAATTTGGCGGACGGTTCAGACGGAGTTGATAATAGCGGTGGAAACAGTGGTGGAACTGGCTTCCCTATTTTTGAAGGTGGGGGCGTACTAGCTTTCCCTTATGCCGAAGGTTATGGACGTAATGCTACTGGTGGACGTGGTGGTGAGATCTATCACGTGACAAACCTCAACGATAGTGGTGAAGGATCATTTCGTGATGCTGTCAGTAAATCCTATCGTGTGATTGTATTTGATGTGTCGGGTATCATCAAACTGAGCTCAAGCCCGATCGTATTGAAAAGTAATCAAACAATTTTGGGACATACTGCTCCCGGTGACGGAGTGGTGCTCTACGGTGGCCGAATCTCTGCCTCTGGTGCTTCCAACTTGATTGTGCGTTACTTACGCGTTCGTATGGGCGCTGCTTTTTCCGGAGATTCTGATGCTATGGGGATTGCGAATGGTAGTAACATGATTTTCGACCACTGCTCGATTACATGGGGAAAGGATGAAAACTTCTCTATCAATCCGGATGGAAAGGGTACACGCCCTAAAGATATCACGATTCAGAATTCGATCATTGGTCAGGGATTACAGAATCACTCTTGTGGTGGTTTGATTCAAACGAACACCGATGAAGGAATTACGATTTATCGTAACCTCTATATTGATAATAAGACTCGTAACCCCAAAGTGAAAGGCTTGAATCAGTTTGTTAACAATGTAGTGTACAACTGGGGAAGCGGTGCAGCTTATAACATGGGTGGAGACTCATCGGGCTCATCGGAAACGGCTATTGAAGATAACTACTTTATTGTAGGGCTTTGCAATAACTGGCAGAATGTAGCACAGGTTGACGGAAGTATTAAGGTAGAGAATGTACCCATGAATCCTGCTCGTCCATTTACGGGAGGTAATGCGGATTTTAGCACCTATTGCGTTGGTAACTATTATGATAAAGATAAAGACGGAGTCTTGAACGGGGTGGAAATTACGGAAGCGAATTGGGCTGAACATTGTAGTGGTGCACCTAATTTTCTAGCTGCCCGTGCCTCTGCTCATCCCGTTATCAAAGAACATATGAATGCTACCGATGCATATAACTGGATCGTGAAGAGCGTAGGAGCTGTTCTCCCCGTACGTGATGAAGTAGATGCATTCTTAATTGATGAGTTGACCTCTTTGGGAACAAAAGGTACGATTATTCAAAAAGAAACAGATAAAACCCAATTCCCTCTAGGTGGCCCCGGTACTATTAAAACCGGAACAAAACTTTTGGATACGGATAATGATGGTATGCCTGATGTATTTGAAGACACATGGGGATTGGATAAGAATGATCCTTCCGATGCACTGAAGAAGGCGTCCAACGGATGGACAAACCTTGAGAACTATGCTTTCTCGCTCGAGTATCCGGCAAAGTATGTTAAGTAAGAATTTAATTCTTTGTAAAATAAATATTTAATCAACATGAAAGACATCAAGTTTATTAGAAAAATGTGGTGGCTATTGTTTGCTCCGCTATTCTTGCTCGCTTGCGAAGACAAGATGACGGAGCATTATGAGGTGCCGGACTGGGTAGCAGGGAGTGCTTGGGAAGTACTGCAAGAGAAAGGTGGTTATTCCATCTTCCTGCACGGAGTAGAATTGGCAGGATATAAATCCATTATGGATGGAAGAAGTATCCTGACTATCATGGCCCCGGACGATGACGCCTTCAAGGTATATTTGCAAGCGCATGGGTATAGTAGTATCGACGAAATAAATGCAGAGGAACTGAAAAAACTGATCGGGTTCCATTTGCTTTATTATTCGTACAATACGGATAAACTGATCAATTTCCGTCCCGAGGGAGACTTGGCTTCGGAAGAGAATAAAAATAAAGAAGCGGGTCTGTACTATAAGTTTCGTACGCATAGTGCCAGTTCTCCCAGTACGGAAATTGACCGTAAGACCGGAAAGCATATTACGGTATATCACCTGGAACGTTTTTTACCGGTGTTCTCGTATCGCTATTGGCAAACCAAAGCGATTGATGCTAAATCGAATTATGAGTATTTCTATCCCAATTCTACATGGTCGGGAGAGAACGGATTCAATGTATCCAACGCTTCAGTGCAGGAATATGGTATCACCGCTAACAATGGATATATCTACAAAATTGACCGTGTATTAGAGCCGTTAGAAACGATCTATACTGTCTTGGAAGACCACGACGAATATTCTGTATTCCGTGATTTGTATGATTCTTACAGTGAGTACGCGTACGACCAAACGCTTTCGAATGATTATGGGGCTACCATCGGTGTAGACTCTCTCTATTTACATAGTCACGGAACTTCACTGCCTCCTATAGCCATGGAGTGGCCGACATCGTCTTATCAGGCGGTAAAAACGCTAGCTTCTGTTTCTTATAGTGTATTTGCTCCAAGCAATAAAGCTTTGAATAATTTCTTTGAAACGTATTGGGCGAAGGGCAATTATGAATCGTTGGAGGATGTGGATAAGTTGGCTATGAAGCACTTACTCTTCCAGTTTGTAAATGTTGGCTTAGCTGTTTTTCCTGATCAAATAAAAAATGGTACGGTGAAAAATCAATACGGCGTGCCTTTCAACTTCGATCCTAATAAAGTAAAAGATCGGGTTATGTGCGTAAATGGAACTTTCTACGGCTTGGATGAAATGACAAATCCTCCTCTGTTTGGTTCTGTAATGGGCCCGGCTTTCCGTGATAAAGACCGTCTGGCTTATCTGTATGCTTTAGATGGCTCTAATATGCTGAACTCCTACGCTTCGACCGAAGCTAGTTACACGATGCTGATTCCGTCCGATGAGGAAATGACCGAAGGGGAATTTACGCTGAATTATTATGAGGACGGAAACGTATTGCAAAGAGAAACCGAAAACGGATGGTCTGACATCGGTTCATCTGCATTGCAGCAACTTGTACAAACTCACACATTGGGTAGTGAGAAAAATCTAAAGGCAACTGGCTCGCATGTGTATACATCACAGCTAAGCTTCAACTACTGGTTCCTGAAAGATGGTAAACTTACTTGTAACGCTTGGTACAATCAAGTGCTAGAACCTGATTATAATGGCAATCCTTTCGTGGAATTGACAGAGCTGACAGATGATGGGAAGAAATGGACAAACGGACGATCTTACGCTTATGGGAATACGAATGGATTGATAAGCTTGGATGAAACGAATGGTTTGGAGCAAAAGCTGGCAATTAACAGCGACTCCCGTTATCCTTATTTCGCTTTTGTGCAATTGCTCAAGAAAGCCAATATGGTGAGCGGTGAAAGTATTTCCGGTTTGTTCGGCGGACGTTTTATTGTGTTTATTCCTACCGAAGCTGCCATTAAGACAGCCTTGGCAAATAATGCTATTCCGGGAATCACAAACGGTGCATTGAGCAGTAGCGGAATTACCGGTACAATCAATCTAGCTACACTTCAGAATTATCTGCGTTCTTATTTCATCAGTAGAACGACCAATGTGTTTACTGATTATCCCTATATAGGTTCGAATTTTAAGAATGCTGTCTATCAGACGCTCAATCCTGAAGTGAAAATGACTTATACTGATACCGGAAGCTCGTTGAATGTAAAATTGAACAACAGCAATAAAGTAGGAACGGTGACTTCCGATTACAACTATTTCCCGTTTGCTTTCAGTGACGGTTGTTTCCATTTTATTGATTCTACCTTTTGATAAACCGAATTTAATATGATTATGAAATTAATAAGATACATGCTTATCACTTTGCTTTTTCTGGGGACAGAAGAGGTATTTGCCCAGGCACAAGTCATCACCGGTAAGGTGACTGAATTGATGGGAGGAAAAGCGGAACCGATTACCGGAGCGAATATCAATATTATGAATGCCCAGAACCGTTCAGTAGGCGGTGGCATTTCCGACCTCGATGGGGTATATAAATTGCAGATACCTGCCAATGAATCGAATGTGACTTTGGTCTACTCTTTCATTGGTATGAAAACGAAGCGGATCAAGTACACCGGGCAGAAGGTGCTTAATGTACAGCTGGATGCCAATGTACAGACATTGGACGAGGTGGTGATTGGTGCACGCCGTATTCAACGAAATGACATGGGTATCAGCCAAAAGGAACAAGTTACAGCTACCCAAAAGGTGAAGATGGATGATCTCATTTCGATTGCTCCGATTACGACAGTCGAAGAGGCATTGCAAGGCCAATTGGGTGGTGTGGATATTATTACCGGTGGCGGTGATCCCGGTGCTCGTAGCTCTATCCGTATCCGTGGAACAAACTCTTTGAATGCTTCGTCTGAACCGCTGATCGTTATTGACGGGGTTCCTTATTCGACAGATATTGACGAAGACTTCGACTTCTCTACCGCCAATGATGAAGATTTAGGTGCATTGTTAAACATTGCTCCTGCTGATATCGAAGAAGTAGAGGTATTGAAAGATGCTGCTGCTACTGCTATTTGGGGTACAAAAGGAGCGAATGGTGTGTTGGTAATCAAGACAAAGAGAGGATCAACCGGAAAAACACGCTTTGGCTTTAACTCGAAGTTTAGTGCCAAATTTGAACCGACAAGTATTCCGATGCTGAATGGAAAAGAATATACGGCTTTAATGCAGGAAGCGATCTGGAATAGTGCCAATTATGTAGGAATGGCCTCATCAACAAACAAATACTTGAAGCTACTTTATGATACACCCGAAATCGGTAATAATCCGGAGTGGAAATATTATGATGAGTACAATCAAGATACGGATTGGTTGAAAGAAGTACGTAAGAACGCCCTTACTTGGGATAACCAATTCTCAATGAGTGGTGGTGGTGAAAAAGCAACGTATCGTCTCTCTTTGGGCTACCTGACAGAGGGTGGAACAACGATCGGTACGAACATGGATCGTTTGAATACCTCAATGGCAATTGACTACCAGTTTTCGGATAAACTGAAGTTTGGTGTTGACTTCGGATACACCCATACAGACAGAGATGCTAACTGGGCGAATGTGCGTAAGGAAGCATTTACCAAGATGCCGAATAAATCTCCTTACTGGATGGACGACAATGGTGATCGTACGTCACAGTACTTTGCTTATCAAACCAAAGACTGGGAAGGTGTTTTTAATGGTAAAAGCGATGATAAAGCTTATTACTACAATCCCGTGGCAATGGCGAAGGAAAGTGTTAACAAGACGATTCAACGCGAAAGTAAAGTGACGTTCCGCGCAAACTATAAGATTTTGCCCGAACTAAACTATCAGGGATATGTATCTATGCAAATGCGTACGACAAAGAATCGCAAGTTCCTTCCTCAGGTTGCAACAGGTGTAGTCTGGACGGATAAGAGTGCTAACCAGAGTACGGATGCAACTTCCGATCAGTTATCAATGAAGACAGAGAATAAACTATTGTTTACTAAAAACTGGAGCGATAAGCATAGTTTGATCGCTACGGCTTTACTACGTACAGAGCAGATACAAAAATCGAGCTACTCGAGTGTGACATCAGGAAATGCGTCTCCCGGGCTGTCTGATCCGATTGTCGGTAGTACAGTAGAGTCCATCGGATCGGGAGAGTCGGAGACACGTAGCGTGCAGGGTATTGGTTTATTGAACTACACGTTGCTAAACCGCTATGTATTCCAAGGATCTCTTACCATGGAGGGGAATTCAGCTATGGGACGCTCAAACCGTACCGGTTACTTCCCTGTGGCAGGTATTTCCTGGAATATACAGGAAGAGGCGTTTATGGAGAAAACGAAAGATTGGTTGGATGAGGCCAAAATACGTGTCAGTGCCGGACAAAGCGGTAGAGCACCGAGTGGCGCTTCAATCTACTTAGGAGCATTTAGCTCGTTGGGTGAATATATGGACATGCCTGCTATCTATCCGGTGCGTATGCAGTTGGATAAACTGAAATGGGAAACTTCAACCGAATATAACTACGGCTTGGACTTGGGCTTTTTCAAAGGGCGCTTGAAGTTTACCTTCGACTATTATCAAAAGTATGTGAAAGACCTATTGAATAAGGACGTGGAGGTTCCTGCTACCACTGGGTATGCTAATATAAAATTCTATAACTCCGGTAAACTGACAAATAAGGGATGGGAATTCCGTACGGATGCTACTCTCTTGGATAAAAAAGACTGGCGTGTAAGTGCTTATGTAAACTTGAGCCGCAACGTTAATAAGGTGACCGAGCTGCCTAACAATATGACCCAGGAAAACTATTCATTCGGTAATGGTGTATATGGTATCCTTGTGGAAGAAGGCCGTCCATTGGGCTCTTTCTACGGATACCGCTACAAAGGGGTGTATCAGAATCAGGATGCTACGTATGCTCGTGATGCACAAAATGTAGTGATGAACGATGTCTCGGGCAATCCGATCGTAATGAAGAATGGCAATCAGACTGTGTGCCCCGGTGATGCTGTTTACGAAGATATTAATCATGACGGTGTAATTAATGAATATGATATTGTTTATCTAGGCAACTATATGCCGTTAATCACCGGAGGAGCAGGCTTTACCGTTAGATGGAAACAGTTGACGCTGACTACTTTCTTTCACGGGCGTTTCGGCCAGAAAATTATCAATGCCACTCGTATGAATAATGAAGCGATGTACAGTCAGAGTAACCAAAGTCGTGCCACATTGCGTCGTTGGCAGAAAGAAGGTGACATAACCGATATCCCACGGGCACTTTATAGGGAAGGATATAACTACTTGGGTTCCGATCGCTTCGTAGAAGATGCTTCATACGTACGTCTAAAAACGTTATCGTTGGCTTATGCATTGCCCAAAAAGGTATGCCAGCATTGGGGCCTGAATAGTATGAGTGTATTTGTTACTGGTTACAACCTATTTACCTGGACAAAATATACAGGTCAGGATCCGGAGGTTTCTATACCGAGTTCGGCTACCAAATTAGCACAGGATAATGCGAATACTCCTTGTACGATACAGTTCTCTTGCGGTTTGAATTTGAGTTTCTAATATACTATGAATATGAAAAAAGTACTTTATATATGTATGCTTGCAGGTAGTATGCTCTTTAGCGGTTGTAGCGACTGGCTGGATGTATTACCCAAAAACGAGCAAGTAACAGCTAACTATTGGAAAGCGAAAGAAGATGTCGAAGCCGTGCTTGCTTCGGGATATTATTATATGCGTGAGGCAACTCCTTTACTTATTGATTGGGGTGAATTGCGGGCAGGTTCTGTCTACATGTACATCGGGTATGAAGAACAGTATAAACTGATGGACTTTCAATTGATATCTTCTTCAAACTTATGTAAGTGGGAGACTTTTTACAAGATTATCAATATGGCGAACTCTGTAATCACGTATGCCCCCGATGTGGAGGAGAAAGATGAGACATACAGCAATGCTGCGATGCTTTCGCATCAGACAGAAGCCTACTTTATGCGTGCGCTTACTTATTTTTATTTGGTGCGTAATTTCAAAGAAGTGCCTTTGGTGTTGCAGCCTTATGTTGATGATTCGGCACCGTATAGCATTGCCAAGGCCAGTGAGGAGACTCTCATTGCTCAGATTAAAGCAGATATCAATATGGCATTAGAATCGGGCGCTGCTAAAGAATTCTATGATGACGACAAGTGGGCTGGAGCTAGCAAAGGGCGTGCTACGAAGTGGGCGCTATATGCTTGATGGCTGATGTATGCTTGTGGTCGGAAGATTATGAAGGCTGTGTGAAATACGCTGATTACTTAATTAATGCAACAGCTGCCAGACGTCCCGCTTTTATGTCTGTTCCGGAACAGTGGTTCTCTATATTTAATCCGGGAAACAGTAATGAGTCTATTTTTGAGTTGAATTGGGATAAGACGTTGGGACAGACTTCCAAATCGCCCAGTAACTATTTTAAAGTAAGTGTGGTTGCGGATTACCAATTCTCACCGACGATGTTGACACGCCTGATTGAAGAAAAAAATGAAGTAGAAATGCAAATAAAGAATCCAATAAGAAGCGCTTATGGTGCCTATGCATTGTATGGCTTAGAATCGTCGGAAGGACGTCAAGGCGTTATTTGGAAATATAATGGTACAGAGGTAGCTGATATTACAGCCGTGCGTACTACTAGTGACGCTAATCTGATCATCTACCGAATGACTGACGTGTTGCTGATGAAAGCGGAAGCTCTTATTTGGCAAGGTAGTGGACATTGGCGGATGCATTAGCTATTATCAATAAGGTGCGTGTACGTGCCAATTTAAAGGAACTGGATGTGAATCTGTCGGAAACGGACGAGCTCGAAATGCTTGAACTCTTATTGAACGAGCGCGATATAGAATTTGCTGCAGAACTGAAACGCTGGTATGATCTGGTACGCTTCGGGAAAAGTAAATCATATAAGTATAAAGAACAATTTATCACGAAGATTGCGGAAGAAAATTCTTCGGCAAATGATAGTTGGATCCGCTCTGTATTGAAGAATCCGTATGCTTGGTATCTGCCTATTCACAACAATGAGATAGAGGTTAATGCTGCGTTGGTGCAGAACCCGTATTATGGAGTAACCAATTAAAAAATGCGATTTATGAAAAATATACTTAGAGGGTGTGTAGTGGCATTGGTTGCCCTGCTGTATGCATGTAACGATCCCTACGAAAACACAACGTATCAAGTTTACAATATGAATCCGGCCTCGGCTTATTTGGAGAGTCGTCCTGACGACTTTTCTGAATGGGTGAAGGTCTTGAAATATGCCGATTTATTTAATGCAGTGAATCAGGCCACCGAGTCATTTACACTTTTTGTGCCGAACAATGCGGCAGTCAAGGCTTTCTACGAAAAGAAACATGTGAGTACGATCGAAGAATTGGGTAAGGACTATGCTCGTGATTTGGCAAAATACCATATAATCAATGACTCCATCAATCGAGATGTATTTATCGGAGGTGGAAAGTTGGAAAGCAGAACACTATCAGACGATTATCTGACTGTTTCGTTTAATGAAGATGGAGGTGAGGGAGGCGGCTTCAACTCCGTGTTTATGAATAAAGAAGCACGGGTGACTGAATTTGCTACGGAAGTTTCCAATGGATACATCTATGTTTTGGACGCTATGCTTAGCCCGTTGGTAGAAACGGTGTATGAGCGCGTTAACGAAAACAATAAATATGGTATCTTTAAAGAAGTGCTTGACTTGACCGGCTGGAAAGATAGCCTCAATACGGTCTATGATGAAAGCAAGACGCCTGGCGGAGTGGTGACTAAGACAAAACGAAATTATACAACTTTTGCTGTGTCTGATGGTGCCTATCAGCAAGATGGTATCACTTCTGTAGCCGATCTGGTTGCCAAACTGAAAGCAGGAAGCGATTATACCAATGTAGAGAATGACTTATTCCGCTATGCGGCGTATCACGTAATCGAAGGAAACTATTCGCTCTTTGAACTTCAAGAATTTGAAAAAAATGCGACAAAGAAGATGTGGGATACAAAGTCGGGCGTAATGGAAATCTCGAAAGAGTCGGATGGTGAGTATTACATCAACTATGATAGTAAAACTCTGAAGTCACAGTTTGTAGAAGCGACTTCTGATGTGCAGGCAAAGAATGGAATGTTGCATGAAGTGACTAGCTATATGCCATGTGGGAATCAACTACACCTGTAGAAGTGCTGTTCGACTTTTGTAACTATCCGGTGATTAGCTCATATATTGCTGCGGGCAAAGGGACAGCGGGACAAGCCTATCAGACGGCAACGACAAGCAATGAATATCGTACAAATGTGATGAGTCTTTCTTGCTATAATGTGATGTTAGGTCCGTCGGGGCCTGCTAGTACTAGCAGTTGGAATGAAGTGGATTACTTTACCGTAAAAACTGGTAATGCTTTCAAAAATTGTAAATACAACGATATGTTGGTGTTAAACTTAGGCTACTTAGGTACAATTTCCATGAAGACTCCGGCTCTCATCGCAGGTAAGTATAAAGTTACTCTGTATATGGGTTATTCTACTTCTATGAATTTTATTCGTACGATGGGAAGTGGTAGTAACGGTGGTGAAATGATATTCTCTTTCGATAACGAAGATGCTACGAAAATCTATACCAAACCTTTTACGGAGGTGAGTGCGAATACGTTAGGCGTTTATTCGGCTGTAGTATACGAGGAATTGGAGTTTGCTAAAACCGGTGCTCACACCTTTAAGATTGTAATTAACGATCCGACGGCTAGCACAAATAGCAACTTCCGTATGCAATTGGATTATTTATTATTTACCCCAATTATTGACGAATCAAATGAAGACAATTAAATATTTAGTAACAGCGGTACTTCTTTCGGGCAGCTTTTGGAGCTGTACGAATGAGTGGGACACCCATTACGGTGCTGATAGCGAGGTGGTGAATAACGATCAGGTCTCCGTGGTAAATAGTTCTGCGGTTGATTATCTGAAATCGGAAACGGACTTGAGCAATATGTACACCCTATTTCAGGAAACGGGATTGATTGATCAAATGAATGGTAAAGAGCAGCTTTTTACGATCCTGGTTGTCGAAAACTCGGCTGCTACCCGAGCAGAAGCTGATGAAGAACGGTATATCTGGCAAAATCACACATCTCTGATGCATCACTGTCACCATCTAATCTTACTGATGGGCAGCGTGTGTTGATGTGGAATGGCAAATATATAAACGTAAAGAAGGAGATAGAAGCAGGTGTGGAAACGATTTATTTCCAAAACAGCAAGGTTACGAAAATTACGAAAGTAAACAATGGGTATATTTACACAATAGATCAGTATGTCGATTCTCCACGCTCAATGTATGAGTTAATTGAGAGTTTAGGAGATGACTACTCTATCTTCCGTAATATGATTGTTTCGCGTAATGAACGTACTTTCGACAAGGCAGCCAGTCTCCCTATCGGAGTGGACAACACGGGTAGTACCGTATACGACTCTATCTTTGTCATTACCAATCCTTATTTCAAAGCGCAAGGGTTCGATCTTATGTCTGAATCGTTGACAGCTACCATGCTGATACCATCAAATGCTGTAATCGAACAGGCCCTATCCGATGCCCGTGCGAGTTTGAATGAATGGGGGTTGACTCGTGTCGATTCTATTATGGAAAACTGGATTTTCCAATCGGCATTCTTTAATAAGAAGTATGTGAAACAGGATTTTGCAGATAATGAAGATCTTACTTCTATTTTCAGCAAACAATGGAGAACAACGATTCAAAAAGTCGATCTGGACGAACCGGTGTCGATGAGTAATGGTGTAGCTTACTATATAAACTCGATGAAGATTCCAACGAACGTGTTGATTTATCGCTTGAAAGATTATATGAAGTACTATGAGCTCTTGAACGAAACGGAAAAAGCAAGCTACTTTGATGCAACTAACTTGACATATAGTAAAACGGCAACAGAGGTTACAGCTTGGTCAGGCTGGCCGGCAGCAGGATTCCCTTATATTGAAAACCGGGTGGTTTACTTCAACCTAACGGATAACACTCTTAAGGAATTTACGCTGAATTTTGTGCCATTCCATTATAAAGACCTAACCGCCGGTTCTCATGAAACAACCCCGTATTTAATTCCCCCGGGTGAATATGATCTCTGTCTCGGATTCAAACAAAAGCTTGGACATGATGTGGCAGTAGCTTTCAACGGTGAGTATATAAATACGATTACCGCGTCAGAACTGACCTCGACTACCTATCACTATGATCGTGGTGGACAAGGATATCCCGAGGGGTATGATACTTCGAAAGCAACGGATAGTAAGAAAACGAACTACGACCGTGATGGAGGTAAAGTCGGAGTGGTAACAATTACTGGTACTGAGGCTGTTCCGGTGACGATCACTTTGAGTTGCCCTAATATGGACACCAAAACGAGCACCCTATTTCACCATTGGTGTTTGAAACCGACGAAGAACTGTTATTAATGTTGATAAGTAAATGGATATGAAAAATATAAAAATTACATTGATGAGCCTTCTGCTCTTTTTGTCTGCGGCTGAAGTATGCGGACAAAAAGTGCACAAGATTAGCGGAAAGATCCTGTCATCGTTTCATCAGCCTATTGAGGGGGCTATTGTGAACATTCCGGGGGGTAAAGAAGCAATCACTACGGGAGAGGGAACTTTCCATATAGAGTCGAAAAAGGATATAAAGCAGGTCTCTGTCTGGGCAGTTGGTTATTATCCGGTTACTCAGTTAGTGAATGGGCGTGAGGAAGTTGTCATTATGATGGTTCCTGAAGATCGCTACAAATATAATGAGTCGACTGTACTTCCTTTCCGTCAGGAATCTACGAGATCTGAGCAAACTACAGCTACAAATATCACAAAGAAGGACTTTACAACAGGAGTTAGAAAGATCGACCAGGCTTTGACTGGACAAGTAGCAGGATTGCAGACCACTCGTACCGGTGGAATGCCAGGCGAAGGTAGTTATATGAATCTACGCGGTATTCGTTCGCTAGTAGGAGCCAATGCACCGTTGGTAGTTATCAATGGTGTTCCTCATCTACCCGATACGCATGAATCGCAGTTGATTAACGGATTTTCGAGAGATATCTTTCAAGCTTATAATATTCAAGATATTCAGAATATTACTGTGCTGAAAGGGGCGGAAGCTTCTATGTATGGTTCAATGGGATCTAACGGCGTTATTTTGATTGAAACCGACGGAGCAGCTCTAATGACTTGGAAACGAAAATTAGTTTCTACGGTCAATATGGTGTGAGTTGGAACGATAAGCGGATGCCTTTACTGAAAGGAACAGATTATAAATCATACCTTTCAGATGTGGGCCTGACGTATTATGATAACATGGGAGACTTCTTTACGGCATTCCCTTTCATGAGTGATCCGAATAATAAGTATAACTATTTGTATAATAATAAAACTGATTGGCAGGATAAGATCTACAAGAATGGTTTTGTAACAGATAATCTGTTTCGTGTTGAGGGTGGTGATGCCATCGCTAAATATGACCTCTCTCTCGGGTATGCTATGGAAAATGGTATATTGGAGAAAACCAAGTCACAGCGTTACCATACACAGTTGAATACCAATGTGCTTATTAGCAAGAAAATAGAGATGTTTGTAACGGCTGGTTTAGCTATATGAGTGGTAACTATCAAGAGCAAGGTATGATTTCGCAAACGAATCCCATCTTGGCAGCTTACGCACAATCTCCATTGTTGAGTCCATATAAGAAAGACGATAGTGGTAATACACTGGCTACGTACTCTTCTTATTATTACGGGAACAATCAGAATACAGATTTCTTAACTAGTAATCCATTGGCCATTGTTAATACGCTGGATGCTCGCAATCGCCAGTATGAAGTAAACGTAAGAGCTGGTGTCACTTATAAGCCACTTACGGGACTAGAACTTACGGGAATGGTTGGCGTATATTACAACTATAACAACGAACATCTATTTGTACCAGGGATCACAGATCAGAGTATTCGTCCATTCTTTGACCAATACGGAAGTGCAAACAATACGGTAGAAGAGGGTGTGGGAGAAACCTATAATTTCTTTTATAATTTGAACGGACGCTATCAGAAGACTTTCAATCATATACATAAACTGAATGTGTTGGCAGGTGCGCAAGTACTGACCACGAAGAATGAATATGATGCCGGAAGTGGACGTAATACGGCGAATGACTTCTACCAGACTTTGGGAAGTACACAATCTGTTGGCCGTTATTTTCACGGTTATGTTGATAAATGGAACTGGATGAATTTTTATGCACACGCTGATTATACATATAATGAGATGCTATCCGCTTCTGTGAATATGGCAGTAGATGGTTCTTCTTCATCGGGAACTTACGGCAATCGTTTCTATATGTATCCATCTGTAGCATTGGCATGGTTGGGTAAAGGCTGGCTTCCGCTTTCCAATTCTACATTTGTGAACCGTTTGAATGTGCGTGCCGAATATGGAATGACCGGTAATAGCCGTTATTCTTCCACGCTCGGAAAGTATTATTATACAAGTTTGCCTTATCAGGAAATCTCGGGTATAGTACGCGGCAATGTTTCTAATACATACTTAAAGCCCGAGAAGAATAAGCAGCTGAATCTCGGCTTAGATTTGACACTTTGGAATAATCGTATTGACTTGTCAGTAGATTACTATAACAACCAGACTACAGATGTAATCTTTGCAATTCCACAATCTTCTGTTTACGGAAGTAATAAGTACTATGATAACTGTGGAAAGATTGAAAATCAAGGTGTCGAATTGTCTTTGCAAGCTTCTCTAGTTCGTACACGTGACTTTGAATGGATTGTTGGTGGTAACATCGCTCGTAATAAAGGGAAAGTTAAATCACTAGGTGGTGTAGATCAACTAGTAAATACGTATAGTGATGGTGCTCAGATTGTTACGCAGGTAGGATCTGATCCATATCAATTCTACGGCTATCAGGCTGCCGGTGTGTTTGCAACAAAGGCTGAAGCAGCAGAGGCTAATCTCGTAAGTAGTACAGGACGTTCTTTTGAAGCTGGTGATGTACACTTTATAGACCAGAATGGCGATCATCGTATTGACGATAAAGATCGTGTGGCTTTGGGAAGTTCGGCTCCGAAATATTTTGGAGGTTTTTTTACTCGCATTGCTTACAAATCATTTGCCCTTTCTGCTGAATTCTCTTATTCAAAAGGAAATAAGGCTTATAATGCTGTAAGACGTGACTTGGAATCACTCTCTACATTAGGAAATCAAAGTGAAGCGGTGATAAATCGTTGGAGTCTGGAAGGACAACAAACTTCTATGCCGCGTGCACAATGGGGTGATCCTGTGGGTAACAGTGATTTTTCTTCTCGTTGGATTGAGGACGCTTCTTACGTACGTATGAAAAACATCACATTCAGCTACAGTTTCGATAAAAAGTTCCTGAACTTCTTCCGTTCCGGTACTTTGTATGTGACTGGTGAGAACCTGATTACTGCTACTAAGTATTTGGGTATGGATCCGGAGTTCTCTTATTCCTATGACGATATGATACAAGGGTTTGACTATGCGAAACTGATGCAACCCAAATCGGTTAAATTCGGTGTAAACTTGAAATTCTAATGACAATGAAAAAGTATATTTGGAAATGTTTATTGCTTTCGATGGTAATAACATTGGGAGCATGTGAAAGTTTCTTCAATGTAGAAACAGACAACGTATTGGATCATGACGACTACATCTCCCAGGAGAGCGAAATGTATGCCGGCTATATCGGTATCATGACAAAAGTGCAAGCTATCGGTGATAAGGCAATCTACCTAACTGATACGCGAGGTGAATTGTTAGAGCCAACTAAAAATGCAAAGAGCGAATTGTATAGTCTATACAATTATGAGACGGATTTGACCGGTAATTCATATGCCGATCCGGCAGCCTATTATGATGTAATCATCGCTTGTAACGATTATTTGCTGCGTATTTATGAATATAAAGAAAAGAACAAGACTTCTGTCAATATCGATCATTACCAAGCATTGGTTAGTTGTACGTTGCGTGTGAAGGCGTGGGTGTATTTGACTTTGGGTAAGGTATACGGAGAGGCTGTATGGTTTGATGATCCGATGCGTGAGAAGAAAGACTTATCTCAATTTCCTTTGAAGAATTTGGATGAGATTGTAACGTCTTGCAAGGAATTATTGGTTAATGGATTCGATGGCGTTAATGGCCGTCTGTCCATCTCTTGGAAGGAATGGCTGGACCCTGAAACAGAAACGAGTGAAAGTATCTATCGATATTGGGATAGTATGACACCTGAATACTTCGCATTGTATGCAGAGCTTTGTTTATGGAGCGGCGAGTATCAGAAGACAGTCGACCTAATTCTATCCGCTATGAATGCAAGATTTGCAGCTACGGTAAATGATGCGACCCCTTGGATGCGTAACGATAAGATTGGTGGCGTGTACGGTACTATTTGGAATCTGCTGAATCCGGCACCACAAGAAACGGTATCCGCTATTTTATATGACTATACGCAGAATCAAACGAATAGTTTGCTGAAACATTTCGGATCGGAATACCCCAATGAATATTTGTTGGCTCCGTCGACAGTCGGAAGAACTCGTTTTTCAGACACGAGCTTTAACCCACTCGGAGGTGCTGCTGCTGATAGACGTGAGGGGGTAACCTTTGCAAAAGATGCTGCCGGTAATTATGTAATTCAGAAGTTCCGCCCGATTAGTAAACCCGCGCGTGCAAATGCGTATCAGGACGATGTACACATCTATATTTACCGTGCAGGTGAATTGTACTGTATGTTAGCTGAGGCTCTTAACAACTTGGGTAGAACTGCTGAGGCTTCTGCATTGATTAATGCAGGTATCAATGGCTCATTCCCGAATGGAGGAGTTAGCTGGGCAGGCTTTACCGATGCATGGACAACAGCATGGCGTGTTGGTGAAAAGAACCGTACCTATGCAGACAAGGGAGTACGTGGAATATTTGGTTTGGCGAATCGTAAATTTACGGACGATCAGCAGGCTAACGATATGCAAATATTGGACGAGATGATGTTGGAATTCCCTTGTGAAGGCAAGATCTATCCGGCAATGATTCGCATGGCTAAACGCTATAACGATTATAATATTATAGCAGATCGCGTTTGTCCGAAGTATACCAATCCCGAAGATATTCGTGCTAAGATTCTTGCAGGTGGTTACTTTCTGCACTGGAACCTAAAGTAAGAGTTAGTTAATCTTTCGTCCCTTGCGACAAGTGGTTCCTATCTGGAAGAGATTTTCTATTCCGGGAGAACTAAAGAATTTGTCACAAGGGACGAAACCTTTTTTGTCAACTCCTTATGCTTTAATAAAATACTATCTTTGTCATAAATTCTATAACAATTCAATCATGAAGAACTTTCTTTACCCTTTGATGGGCCTTGTGGTAACAGCTTGTGGAGCAGGAAAGCAATCACCTATTGATCGCGAAGCGCTTGTTACGCGAAATAGTCCTGTTGTCACTTCATTTGACTCGCTAGCTTCTCTTTCCGTAGGTAATGGTGAGTTTGCTTATACGGTCGATGTAACCGGTCTTCAAACCTTCCCCGATTCTTATAAAAAAGGGGTGCCATTGGGCACACAAAGTCAATGGGGATGGCATAGCTTTGCTAATCCGGAACAATTACGCGCCGAAGAAACATTGAAAGAGTATGATTTTGGGCGTGGCAAGATGGAACCTTATGCTACTCAGTTCAATGAAAAGGGTAGAGCGCAAGACGCGGCTAACTGGTTTCGTGTCAATCCGCATCGTCTCCATTTAGGGATCATCGGTTTTGAGTTACCGCAAGGAACAGATATTTCACAGATTAAAGATATTCGTCAGACACTCGATCTCTGGAAAGGGTGCATTAACAGTAATTTCCAATTAGGTGGCAACAACTATCGGGTTGAGACGGTATGTCATCCCTCGGCTGACCTCATGGCAGCACGTATCAGCAGTAAGGCACACACGGGCATCTGTTTCCGTTTTCCTTATCCTACTGGTGGGCACTGCGATGATGCTTGTAATTGGGAAGCTAATGATTTACACAATACGACGATTGTTAGTACAGACGAACATTCCGCTGTGCTGAAGAGAGAATTGGACGCTACGGTTTACTACGTCACGGTGCGCTGGGAAGGGAAAGCTGAGTGGGTTGAGAAAGGTAAGAATTACTTCGTACTGACTCCTGCTGTCGATGACTTTTCATTTACCTGTGCCTTTACTTCAGAAGCTCCTTCTACCTTGGCCGATACGGCTACTCAGACGCAGGAAGCAGCAGCAGCCCATTGGACAGACTTCTGGAAGTCTGGTGGAGCAGTCGATTTCTCAGAATGTACGGACGTGCGTGCCAAAGAACTGGAACGCAGGGTCGTACTTAGCCAATACCTACTTGCTATTCAATGTGCCGGAACTACTCCTCCGCAGGAAACAGGACTGACATATAACTCTTGGTTTGGGAAGTTTCACCTGGAAATGATTTGGTGGCATCAGGCACAATTTGCGTTGTGGAATCGTTCAGAACTGCTCGATCGCACATTGGGCTGGTATGAGAAAGTAGAACCGGTAGCACGTGAGATTGCCCGTCGGCAAGGCTTTGATGGCGTACGATGGATGAAAATGACGGATCCTTCCGGCAAAGAAGCCCCCTCCAAGGTAGGTAGTTTTCTCATTTGGCAACAGCCACATCTTATCTATATGACCGAACTCTTGTACCGTGCCAATCCATCGAAAGAAATATTGGAAAAGTACAATCGTCTGGTGCAGGAAACAGCTGCGTTTATGTATTCTTTTGCTACCTATGAGGAACTGGAAGGGCGCTTCGTGTTGAAAGGGGCAATTCCTGCGCAAGAAACATTGCGTGCTGCCGAAACAGTGAATCCTCCATTCGAACTCTCTTACTGGCATTTCGCTTTAGAAACCGCTCAGAAATGGCGTGAGCGTATGGGAGAGAAGCGTAATCTGGAGTGGGATGAGATGATTGATAAACTTTCTCCGTTGGCATACAATGAAGATGGGCTCTACTTAGCTGCCGAAACTGCGACAGATACATATAAAGACATCCGTTTTACATCCGACCACATGGCAGTGCTTGGAGCAGCGGGTATCCTTCCTATGAACAAATTGATACGCGAAGACTACATGAAGAATACCTTGCATTGGATCTGGGACAACTGGAACTGGGGCAAGACGTGGGGATGGGATTATCCAATGACTGCGATGAACGCTACCCGCATGGGAGAACCGGAGAAAGCTGTCGGTGCTTTGTTAATGGATAAGCGGACGAATACCTATCTGGTAAATGGACACAACTATCAAGACGGCCGCTTACGTGTGTACCTACCGGGTAACGGTGGTTTGCTTACGGCGGTTGCTTTGATGTGTGCCGGCTGGGATGGATGTACGGTTACCAATCCGGGATTCCCTAAAGACGGAACATGGAACGTGCGTTGGGAAGGTTTAAAACCGTTGCCATAAGTTGTTATCTAAAGAACATACCATGAAGATTTTACATACTACTATTCAAAAATATGCTATTTATTTCTGCGGAATCGGCTGTTTAATGCCGATTCCCCTTACCGCTCAGTTTAAACAACAGGGTGACGTAATAGAATCTGTTTCACAACACGACCCCTCACAGAAGAAACAACGTACCTTGCAGTATCGCCCTGAAGGAGATGCATTTGTCAGTGTGAACGGGAAGAATCGTTTTACCCGTGCATTGTATGGTGGGCACACACCGTTCAGACTCGAAACGAGTGATGTGCCTGTTTTTGCCATCTATGACAATGGCATGCAGGGAAATATTAGCTTTAGCCTACAACTTGCTGACGGTACAATATTACCTTTTGATCAAGTGGCTCATTGCGAAGCTCGCTATCAGGGTGGCAAGCGATCCTATTTGCTCACGGACTGCTTGGGGAAAGGGAGAAGTACGGATGGAAGTTCTTGCATTGTCTGATGCAGATGGGGCTATTTGGAAGATTAGCTCTACAGCCCTGCCCAAAGGATCTATCATTAAGTGGCAGCACGGTGGCATCACCGGCAAACGATTTAGCCGCAATGGAGATATGGGCGTCGACCCGAAAGATTGTTTCGAGTTGAAACCCGATGCGAATGATTTGATTATAGGAAAATTGGCTATCAATAAAGAGGTCTATTTGATACGGGGGAAAGTAGAAGGGTTGCGAGCTTCTGCGGCACTATTTGCTAAAGCAGAGAAGGCTCGTACAGAACTGACTTCCCGCTTTCGGATAGAGACCCCTGATGCCTATATGAATACGTTGGGAGGTGCTTTGATGGCGGCCGCTGACGGAATTTGGGACGGTGAGGTGTGGCTGCACGGAGCTATTGGTTGGCGAATGCCGCTGAGTGGTTGGAGAGCAGCTTATACGGGAGACGCTTTGGGATGGCACGACCGCGCACGCACACACTTCAATGCTTATGCCAATAGTCAGGTGACGGAAGTCCCCAACACGATACCTCATCCTGCACAAGATCCTGAAATGAATCTGGCACGGTCGGAAAAGGAATGGGGGACACCTCAGTATAGTAATGGATATATCTGTCGGAATCCGAATAAGAATAATCAGATGCATCATTACGACATGAATCTTTGCTACATCGATGAACTGTTGTGGCATTTCAACTGGACGGGAGACAAAGAGTATGTCCGTAAGATGTGGCCGGTACTTACCCGTCACCTCGCTTGGGAAAAGCTAAACTATGATCCGAACAACGATGGATTGTATGACGCTTATGCGTGTATCTGGGCGAGTGATGCGCTCTATTACAACAGTGGTGCTGTTACGCATTCTACAGCTTATAACTATCGCTCTAACAAAACTGCGGCTCTTTTGGCAGAACTAATTGGTGAAGATCCCGCTCCCTACCGAGCAGAAGCGGAGAAAATATTGGCAGCTGTGAATAAACGTCTTTGGATGCCATCCGCCGGTTGTTGGGCAGAGTATGAGGACTTCATGGGGCATCGCCGCTTGCATGAGAGTCCCGGAGTATGGACCATCTATCATGCTATTGATGGTGAGACAGCCGACCCGTTCCAAGCGTATCAGGCAACCCGTTACGTCGATACAGAGATTCCTCACATTCCGGTTGAAGCCGATGGCCTGGATGGAACATACGCAACGATTGCTACTACGAATTGGCTACCCTATTCATGGAGTGTGAATAATGTTGCTTTTGCGGAAGTGATGCACACAGCGTTAGCTTACTTTCTGGCCGGTCGTCCAGAAGAAGGATATCGATTGATGAAAAGTTCTGTGCTCGATGGTATGTATCTGGGCGATAGCCCCGGAAACTTTGGGCAGATTAGTACATACGACGCCGCACGTGGAGAGTGCTACCGAGACTTCGGTGATCCGGTTGGTGTAGCTTCGCGTTTATTGGTACAAGGCTTATTTGGTATTATACCCGATGCTCTGAATGGCAAACTATTGATTCGTCCGGGATTTCCCACAGCATGGGATCATGCATCAGTGGCACTGCCCGAGATCGCATATAACTTCCGTCGCGTGGACGATACTGACACCTACTGTATCGAACAGCATCGCCCGACGTCGTTGGCTTTGACACTTCAGGTCAATGCAACGCGAGAAAAGATTAAAACAGTGAAGGTAAATGGAAAAGAAGTTGCCTGGAATTTCGTTTCTGCTGCTGCGGGCTATCCGGTTATTGCCGTAACTGCTCCTGCTGTAGCGAAAGCTGTCGTAGAGATTTGTTGGGAAGGTGCTTCGTTAGGAGTTCCCCGTACGGAAATAAGTTATCGTTCTGGAGCAGCTTTCTCTCTTCCCGCTTCCGATGGAATCACTTTCAAAGAAATATTTGATCCACAAGGCGTATTGGTGCAACCTATACTTATAGCAAATCATTTATCAGGTCAGGTGCTAGGAAAGCCGGGACATCGTACACTTTTCCTGCGTTTGCAACAGGGCGAGATGCAATGGTGGCAACCGGTGAATGTTATTATAGAGAAAAACCAGAGAGAAGTACCGGGTGCTTTACCTTATGCGCAGGTAGATGCTTCACAATGTCGGCCGGTAGTGATGGATGTAGCTTTCAATGCGAAGGTTACGGATATTTTCCGCAATGAGTATCTCACTCCCCGTTCGCCCTACACTACTTTGCAGTTGCCCAAGCAAGGTATCGGTGAATGGTGTCATCCGAAACTAATAGCCGAAATTGACGATTCGGGGCTACGAGCACCCTATCGCAACGGACTATTCGATACCGGTTTGGGAGTACAATTCCGCACACCTTCCGAAGGGGCTAATATTGCGTTTACATCTTTATGGGACAACTATCCGGACAGTCTGGCCGTACCCTTAAGTGGAACAGCTTCTCATGCCTATCTGATGTTGGCAGGAAGTACCAATCATATGCAGTGTCGCATTGCCAACGGAGTAATCCGTGTGTATTACGAAGATGGTACTTCGGATACGTTGGAATTGGTTAATCCGGATAATTGGTGTCCGATAGAACAAGACTTCTTCATCGACGGACAAGCTTTCCATACCACAGCCCCACGTCCTTACCGCTTTCATTTGAAATCAGGATTGGTAAGCAATGACTTGGGCAAAGCATTGAAAATTGACGGTGTTTACGGCCGAGCTATTGAAGGTGGAGCAGGCGTATTACTCGATATGCCACTAAATCCATCGAAGAAGTTGAATCGATTGACACTGGAAACAGTAGCGAACGATGTTGTGATTGGCTTGATGGGGATTACCCTTCAATAAGAAAGAAATTGTAGTATTTAATATAAAATTCAAACGAATGACAAAAAGACTTTTACATGTTTGGTTATTGTTACTGGTAGTAACGCTAGCCCGTGCTAATTCAATTGATTTTGATAAAGCCTTTAAGGAAAGTGCGAAGATCGAAAAACAAATTAAGCGCACTTCATTCCCAAAACGTACATTCTCTATTACTGATTTTGGTGCGAAGCCGGATCATGAAGCAGAACCTTGCCACGAGGCCATCAATCAAGCAATTCTTCAATGCAGCCTGGCAGGTGGAGGAACTGTGATTGTACCGAAGGGAACATTCTATACGGGACCGATCACGCTGAAGAGCAATGTCAACTTCCATATGGAAGAAGGAGCAGTCTTAAAATTCTCTACAGATCAGAGTTTATATTTTCCGGCTGTCCTGACACGTTGGGAAGGGGTTGATTGCTACAATGCGCGTCCGATGATTTATGCTTATGGTGAGAGTAATATTGCGATTACCGGCAAAGGGATTATTGACGGACAAGGTGCCATGGATACTTGGTGGCCTATGTGTGGTGCAGCAAAGTATGGTTGGAAAGAAGGAATGGTAGCTCAGCGCAACGGCGGTCGTGAACGATTGTTGATGTATGCTGAAACCTCTACACCGATCTATAAACGTTTGATGACACCGGAAGACGGTATGCGTCCCCAGCTATTGAATCTCTACGCTTGTCACACCATATTGATTGAAGATGTGACGTTGCTCAATTCACCATTCTGGGTAATTCATCCTCTTTTCTGCGAAAGCTTGATCGTGCGTGGTGTAACCGTGTTTAATCGGGGACCTAACGGTGACGGATGTGATCCGGAATCATGCAAGAACGTTTTGATTGAAAACTGCCTGTTTGATACGGGTGACGACTGTATTGCCATTAAGTCGGGTCGCAATGAAGACGGACGTAAGTGGGGAGTTCCCAGTGAAAACATAATTGTTCGTGGCTGTACGATGAAGAATGGACACGGTGGCGTGGTGATTGGTAGTGAGATCTCTGGTGGCTACCGCAACCTCTTTGTGGAAAACTGCCAGATGGATAGTCCTGATTTGGATCGTGTTATCCGTATCAAGACTAGTACTTGTCGGGGAGGACTTATTGAGAATGTGTTTGTACGCAATATCACAGTCGGACAATGTCGGGAAGCCGTGCTTCATATCAATCTACAATACGAGAATCGGGAGAAGTGCAAGCGTGGCTTTGATCCGGTAGTACGTAATGTGCATTTGAAAAACGTAACCTGTGAAAAGAGCCAGTTTGGAGTGATGGTTATTGGACTGGATGACGACAAACATGTTTATAATATTAGTGTAGAAGATTCTCACTTTAATAATGTGTCCAAAGATAGAAACGATATCAAGGGAGCTAAAGATGTTACTTTTAAGAACTTGTATATCAACGGAAAACTGGTGGAATAGAAGATTGTTATACTAAATCAGGGTCCCTGGATATGAATGAAAAAGAAAATTTAGAAGAATCCCAATGTTTTGTTTTAAATATACAAAAGAATTGGAGAACAACCTATGATGCGCAGGTTTATATCACATCTTTATCTGTAATAAGCAATAATGATTGGAATAAATTAGAACAGTGGATAAATCTTCATCAGGATGCCTTCGTTTATAAGTTAAGACGTTATTATCCTATGCTTTCAGAAGATGACATACGTATCATCCTTTTGTTACGTATTGATTTTAATAATGCTCAAATAACAGAGTTGTTCCACATCTTAGGGAGTTCTTTCAGGATACGCCGTTGTAGATTAAAAAAGAAAATGAATGTTACCTGTGAATCTATCACCGATTTTATTAAATCATTGCATTTAGAATGATTTTTCTTTAAAAACCATATACAAAATGCGTACACTAGCCGATGTATACGCATTTGTATACGGTTGATCTTTTCATTCTAATTTATAAATGTTTTTCTTTGCTGAGGCAAGAGAGATAAACTTTTATTTGTACTAATATTATGGAAAATGTAGTCCATTGTCTTTTGGAGTATAGGTAGAGCTAAAAATGGGTAAACGATTATTTATTAATATGTGACATTCCGTTGAAAAACATTCAATATTATTAATCTTTAAAAGTAATTCTTATGAAAAAATGGAAGATTTTCTGTTCTATGGCTGCATTAACAATTTTAATCAGCATTTCTGTTCTTAGTTGTCAGACGAATGATGCTGATGATTTCCCTCAAGAGGCAGTAGATCTGACTGCTGCTGATCTCTTTATTGCTTCGGAAGCCTATCATAAACTAGAAAAAGAAGTCGGGAAAGATATGAGAAGAGAACGAAGTGCTATTTCCAAATTGTCCAAAGAAGAGTTGGAACGGTATCGCTTACTCCAGAAAGAGATGCTTAACTTCGAGACCTATGCTGATGCAATCGCTCAATTAAAGGTCTTAACAGGATATGATTATCAAACTAATCGTGATCGTATCTCTTCCTTGGTCGGGGAGGTTTTTAAAGATGTGAATTTTACTAAATTAGAATTGATGCGGGCCCGACAAAAAAGTCGAATGCATAAAATTGCGATTACACGAACTGAAACCAATGAGGAATTACGCATACAATGCAAGGCGGAATGTGACAAAGAATCTAAAGAATCTATAATCTGGTGCACTGAAAATTTCCTTGATTGTGTTAGGGATTTGCCTTCTAATCAATACCCTGGTACTCCCGGTTACGCCCATTGTGAATGGGTGCGGGAAGTGTGTCTAAACGCTCAAGAAGATAGAGTGAATGCTTGTAAGCGTGCCTGTGATGAAAGTTATCCCGATGAGAAAAAATAGATGATTTCGTTAATTGTAGGAAATTAAAAACATAATTGTTGTATTTATGAAAAAACATCTATGCTTCTTTATTTTCGTGTTTTTAGCTCAACTATTCTACGGGCAAGCAAAATACACTATTCAGGGTGAATTACCCGATCATTCGTTAGATAATAGCTATTTGTGCTTAATTAATAGTTCAGCTCTTAGTCAAGAGAGCGAACGCATTAAGCATTCATTTATTGATAGTATATTAGTAGTTGACGGGAAATTCTATTATGAAGGCGTCCTTTCACAAAAACCTTTTTTTGCATACCTTAGGAGTGTTAAGAATAGCGGGTTGTTGAATTTAACTACATCTTTTATAGTCGAGTCGGGTAATATTCATATTCGCATTGCCAATTGGGCAGACAAGGGGATTTTGTCAGGAACTCCTATTAATGAGGATTACTATACCTATATGAGTGACCCCAAAAGAGAGATGGGAAAAGAATTACTTTTCTTAGAGAAATATGCTCAATATCCAGATGTTGTACGATTCCTGTTATCTTTCTATTTGAATAGGCGAGAAGTGTCAAAGGATCCTGATTTCCCCAAATATCTACAGATTATCAACCGAATGCCCGAAGAAGATCGAGATATCCTTTTGGGCTGGCTGGACTATACTATTAAAAAGAGAGAATATGATGAAAAGGTCAAACCATTATTGGATAGTATTCGTAATAATGCCCCTCGTTTTATCGAGACGGTTTCAAGTAGTTCGCTATCAACAACAATGAAAAATGAGTAAAATAATTGGCTTTATTATCATTTTGATAATATGCGTTTCCTGCAAACAAAATAGGAAGGCAGAGTTATCTCTGTCTTCTTATTCGCATGATTTCGGAACAATTGGTGCGGATCGTATTTACCATGATAGCATTATAATTACCAATGTTGGTAATGCCAAGTTGGAAATTGGAACCATTGAAACTGGATGTGGATGTACTCAAGCTTCAGTAGATAAATATGAGTTAAATCCCAACGAGTCATGTCCGCTACGTTTCTCTTTCAGCCCGAAAGGAAAGGGAGCAGGACCCAATGAAGAATTAATCATAATCAATGCGAATACGGACTCTCTCTTCTATATTTTGCAAATCAAGGCAACTATTCAGTGATGGCATCATGCCTTTCGCCTTTTTAGCCATCACTACTCTATTCTTGTCGACAGACTGGTTCATGGATAGGTGTTTTATGCCTAAAAGCATGAGCCTCGTTGTCGGCATCGTATTATGGACAGGTATTTGTATTGGAAATTGGAAGCGAAGAATAGAAATTACAATTGATTTTTTATCTGTATCATTTACTGTTTTTGTGGGGTACATCTTTGTTCGCAGTCTCTTCACGCCGCAGTATATACAAAGTGTATACATCGGATCTTCATGGATTCTTTTTCTGCTAATGCGTAACAGAGAAAATCCGACAGAAATATTTAGTAACATTTTAGCGATTGCAGGAGTGCTGTTGGCTTTTTATGGGGTGCTACAATACATTGGGTATATAAAAACTCAATTTTATTTTCCTGTTATCGGCTCTTTTGATAATCCGGCAGGCTTTGCCGTAAGCATCGTTCTCTGTTATCCTTTTCTTTTGCATCAGACTTCTATCGGAAAAAGAAAAATGCTCAAATTTATGGCTTGTCTTCTCCTCATTGTAGCCGTTGTCCTATCCGGGTCGAGAGCTGGTATACTTGCTTTATGCGTAATAACGATTCTTTTTTTCACCGTCTACTACCAGAGGTTTATTAATAAAAGACGCATCTTTTTCATCAGCGGAGGAGCTTTAATTCTAATAGGTTTGTTCATTGGCTTGATTTATCTGAAACCAGACTCCGCTTCCGGCCGTGTTTTGATCTGGAAAGTGTCTGCCGAATTGCATAAAGAACATATGATTCTAGGAAATGGCCTTGGCTCTTTTAAGGCGGATTATATGCTAGAACAGGCCAAATACCTGTCTTCCTCCCGTGCTAATGAAAATGATAGGATGTTGGCTGGGAATACGAATCATCCATTTAATGAGTATTTGTTACTACTTATTGAACAGGGATTGGTCGGAGTTGCTTTACTATTATTGTTGTTGATTGCTATTTTTCGGAGTAATGTTCCATTGAACAGTCCAGCCTTATTGGCACTTGTTGCTATTGTTATATTCTCTTGTTTTTCCTATCCATTCAAATATGCTTTTGTTTGGTTCGTGACTATCTACTGCCTCTCTTTACTTGATCAACGGGGAGGGCTACGGACAATATGTTTCAATAGACCATTCTTATTGATTATTCTTATTATACAGTGTTTCTTTTTGGTGAAGAATATCATCTTCGAGCGGACATGGAAACGAATCTCGTTGATTACAGAAAAGGGCACTGGTTTACTGGATAATGAATTATCTATATTCACTAAATTAAACGATGAGTGGAATGGAAATCCCTATTTCCTGTACAACTATGCGTCAGAATTGAAGAATGTAGAATTATACCAACAAAGCGTTGATGTATTTCTGCATTGTGAATCGTATAACAATACGTATGATCTGCAAATGCAATTGGCTGATAATTACTATCAGATGGGGTGTTGGGAAGAAGCTGAAAATCGATATATACAGGCACAATGTATGTGCCCTAACCGTTTCCTCCCATTACAAGGACTTTTGAGATTATATGCAAAATCCAATAACCGGATACTTGCCGAACGAGTAGCTTTAGAGATTCTTAATAAAACAGTAAAGGTGCCTTCTTACACTGTTTCTATAATAAGAGAAGAAGCTAAAGCTCATTTGAATAAAAAGTCTATTCATTGACAATAAAAAACATATTTATGAGAAACATCTTGTTATTATTCCTTTCTATTTTGCTTTTAGGTTGCGAAAATCCTGAAGAAAAGCAGTTGGAAAAAGTTCTGACCCTGTCAGGCAACAATCGTCTGGAACTCGAAAGGGTATTGGATCATTATAAAAAAAACGAAGCCGATACTTTGAAACTGCAAGCTGCTAAATTCTTAATAATGAATATGCCTAGGCACCAATCGTACACCGGAAAAGATATTGAAGAGTATTATGCCGAAGCTGAAAAGATAATCTTCTCTAACAGGAAGATTGATGAAAAGGTGGATGAGTTAAATAATCTGTTGCTAGAGTTTCCATCAGACGACTTTGAATTTGAGGAGGATTACTCTATCATAAAAGCCGACTATCTGATACAAAATATAGACGCGGCTTTTGACGATTGGCAACAAGGTAGTTGGGCAAGAGGTATTACGTTCGAAGAATTCTGCGAATACATGCTTCCTTATAAGTGTGTGGAATTTCAGGCTTTTGACAATTGGCGCAATGTGTTGCAGCCGATAGCTAATGATACATTAACTGATTTTTCTTATAACGACATTTGGAACAAAACGCCCTATCATGCGGCAGAGGCTATTAATATTAAACTGCGTGATACTGTCATTGTAGATTTGAAAAGACCTCTGAAGTGGCATGCGTTGTATAAGGTTCCGTTTTGGTGCAATATACCTTCTAATTCTTGCGAAACTAGGACAAACACAGCTTTAGCTATTATGCGTAGTAAAGGCTTTGCCGTTTCGTATGATTTCATTTTGCAGTGGCCTACAAAAGCAAATGCACATTCGTGGCTGAGCATTTTGATCGATCATAACCGCAGAATGGTTTGCGAAGGCGGTCATGAACCTTTCTTGACTGCTCTACGACCGGGTGAATGCAAAGGGAAAGTATACCGAAGAACGTATTCTCCCAATCCAGACTTAATCCGACTGAATGAAGAAACCAACAGTGTTCCACAGACACTGCGTAATGTGTTTATGAAAGATGTTACGGATGAGTATGCAACAACTGTTGACCCTGTTTTTTCTGTCCTTTCCGAAAAAAGAGAACGCAAAGAAAAATACGCATATCTGGCCGTGTTCGATAATGCGGGATGGGTGCCTATCTGCTTTTCTAAAATAAAAGAGAACAAGCAAGTCGCCTTTGATAACGTAGAGAAGGGAGCAGTCTATTTGCCAGTGTACTATATAAATGGAAGAGTTCGCCCGTTCAACTATCCTGCCCTATTGAATGACAAAGGTCAATTAGAGTTCTTGAAGCCTGATAGTGTATACAAAAGAAGTATTAGTTTAAAACGGAAATACCCTTTGATGAACAAAGCTTTCAACGCAGCACTTCGTCTAAAGCACAGCATGTTTCAAGCTGCGCATAAGGAAGATTTCAGTGATGCCGTCACTGTGTATACGCTCAAAGAGTACAGTGTATCGGGTAGTGTGGATGTAAGCGATACGATAAAGTATCGTTATTGGCGCTATATCTGCCCTAACCCTTACCGCTGTAATATTGCAGAATTAATGTTCTTTGATAAGGACAATAAAAAACTGACAGGAACAATTATAGGTTCTGAAGAACGAAGCAAAAATCCTCATTATAGCCGCTCTGCTGCCTTTGACTTAGACCCGCAAACATTCTTTGCTTCTGAAACTTTAAATGATGGTTGGGTAGGATTGGATCTGGGCAAACCGGCATCTCTTGGGAAAATAGGCTATATGACACGTAATGATGACAATAATGTTCGTGTTGGAAGTACTTATGAACTTTTTTATTGGGATATGGAATGGATATCCTTGGGTAGACAAACGGCAGAAGATTTTAGCTTAACTTTTCACCATGTGCCGCAGAAAGCTTTGCTTTTATTAAAAGATCTTACGAGAGGAACGGATGAACGGATTTTCTTATATGAAGATGCTAAGCAGATATGGTATTGATTCATCGAATTTGAAAGTCAATGTCATATATTAAGAAAAGCAATCGTATGTTTCATGAGATTGAAATAATCTTATGAAACATACGATCTTCTTGTTTTGTCTAATATACTTTTAATTAGCTCCTTTTTCGTAGGAACTGCGAATTCAAGGTCATCTCATTGACGAAGAAAAAAATGATTTAGTTGCGGCTACAGTCCGCTGCTATGTGGACGATATCCTTTTTGTGAAAGGGATGTTAGCTAATAGTAAGGGGACAAACTTAAACTATCTTCTGCCGAGAAGAAGGACTAGATCACTTGCAAAAGTATTGGGGTTATACATGATAGCCTGCATTTATAAACTAATCTACTCGTAAAACATGAAATTGAAGCGAGTAACAAAATGCAAACGACATCTCGTCATAATCACTTTTTGTCGTAAATGGCTGATTGATAATATAATATATTGCGTCTACTTTTTTCAGACTGATCTATTCAATAGATAATACCGATTTCCAAAGACTGAGTACTTAGCAAAAACCTCCTTTTAGATGGTAATAAACAACTAGTTAAAGACCTTTTTGCCCATTACATTTCCTGTTCCACATATGTGGAACGGCCGACTCACTATTGTGGAACAGCTGTTGCACATAATGTGGAACAGGCGTCGCACATAATGTGAAACAGGAAATAGAAGGGAATAAACCTGAAAAAAGACTGCTTAAATCCACGAATAGTTCCGCACAATACGGTTCAAGAAAGGACTTGTTTGGTGAATTGAAAACTCTGTTTTTAAAGAAAATAAGCAATAGCTATCGCTCATCAGAATAAAGTGATTCCAAAAAAGAAGGCGCATTGCAATTGGTTGATATACTGAACAATATGCGAAAAAGTGATTTAGTCATGAGAGTGTTGTATCATTGTACAATGTGCTTTTGTCAAGCCCCGAAGATGAAAATATAGACGCAAATCGGATAAGTCTTTCCACCAGTTATCGCTTTACATTTGGAAAGAAGAAATACAAGTTTGATAATACGGTTATATCAACGTACGGTATCTATTGAGTAACTGCTATAGAACGTGTTCTGAATGGTGAAACCGTTTGACATCGGGCAAAAAAACAAATGATTTGCAGTGTGTGAATGAAAAAGTCACTACTTTTGTCGGAGTTATTGCTAATCTGCTAATCTATATTGTATGAGACCAAAGTGCTTCTTTCTTTTCGTATTTCTAATTATATCCATGATTGATGTTTGGGGTAACATTGAAGTTCGCTCCCGGCAGATACGAGCCAATGAAGGCTTACCTAGTAATTCCGTACGTTGTATGTATCAGGATAGTAAGGGCTTTTTGTGGCTGGGTACATTGAATGGATTGAGCCGTTACGATGGGAATGCCTTCCTGACGTACCAGCCTCAAATGGGAAAGGATCAAATATCATTGGCGGACAACCGTATCAATAAATTAGTAGAGGACAAAGACGGTTTCCTTTGGATTGGTACTTCGCCGGAAATATATAGCTGTTACGACTTACTTCAGTCGCGCTTTATCGACTTTACGGGAAGCGGCGAAAATCAACAGAACTACTCGAACCTGTTTGTTGCTTCAAACGGAGATGTCTGGTGTTGGCACCGTGCCAATGGATGTCGTCAAGTGATTCATCAGAAGGATCGGACGATGCAATCGGTTGCATTTAAAGCGGAATATGGAAACTTGGTGGACAATAGAGTGCAGTTTGTCAGCGAGGATACTTTGGGAACTATCTGGATCGGTACGCAACGTGGTCTTGTGGCTGTACGTAATGGACAGTTTAAAGTCGAGAATCGGGGTGCGAACTTCGCATTTGTTTTTCGCAACGAACAAGGCATCTACTTTGTAACCGATACGGGGGATGTGTATTCCTATTCCCATACTGAGAAGAAGGTGGTGTGTGTGGCTGCCTTATCTACAATCGCCGGGGAAACAGCTCCTAGCGGAGTCTTTCCATTTGATGGGAAGATGGTCATTTTGACTAATACCGGAGTCTACAATTATAATTTCCGGACTCATCAAGTGGCGGTTAATTCGAAATTGAATATTATGCGTGGTAAAGTGACCCGAGATAATCAAGGAGAATACTGGGTATTCAATCGCACAGGTAAAATATACTATTTATCTTCCAAGACCAACCGGGTGAAAGAGTTGCAGCTAATCTCTCCGGATAAAATGAATTACATCGATTACGAACGTTATAATATCGTTCGTGATCATCGGGGCATAATTTGGATATCCACTTATGGCAATGGACTTTTTGCTTATGATGAAGATGCTGATAGGTTGGAGCACTTCGTTGGCGATGTGAACGATTCGGGAACTATCGGTTCCGATTTCTTGTTGTCTATCCTGGCGGATCGATCCGGTGGAATCTGGGTTAGCTCCGAATATGCGGGTTTGTCACATCTTTCTGTCCTGAACAAAGGAGTTTCGCGTATCTACCCGGAAGCACAAGAACTTTCCGACCGGTCGAATTCAATCCGGATGCTGATGCAAACATCGGATAATGATATTTGGGTCGGTACACGCAAAGGAGGCTTATATATATACGATAGTGCTTTAGTTCCGAAAGAGCACAAACAATATTTCCTTTTCAATATTTACTCTGTCTTAGAGAGTGAGAATGGCAATCTATGGCTTGGAACACGTGGTGATGGACTAAAGATTGGAGATAACTGGTATCATCACGATTCTGCCGATCTTTCCTCGCTAGCCAACAACAATATCTTTTCAATGTATCGCGACCGAAAGAACCGGATATGGGTCGGTACTTTCGGAGGAGGCTTGGATCTGGCTATACCGACAGCGGACGGTAAGTATAAGTTTCAACATTTCTTTCGAGAGAAATACGGATTGCGCTTAGTGAGATCTATCACAGAGGATAAAAACGGAATGATCTGGATGGGGACTAGTGAGGGTATTTGTATCTTCCATCCGGACTCATTGATAGCCAACCCGGAAGATTATCATTTATTTAGCTATACAAACGATAAGTTCTGTAGCAATGAAATTAAATGTATTTATTGCGATCATAAAGGCCGCATGTGGGTTGGTACATCGGGAGCAGGTTTAAATCTTTGCGTGCCCGAAGATAATTACAACGTATTGAAATATGAGCATTATGGCACTTCCGAAGGGTTGGTTAATGATGTGGTTCAGTCTATTTTAGAAGACAATGCCGGTTATTTATGGATAGCAACCGAATATGGGATATCTAAATTTAATCCCAACAGCCATTCTTTTGAGAATTACTTCTTCTCCTCTTATACATTGGGTAATGTATATAGCGAGAATAGTGCCTGTATGGGAAAAGACGGGAAATTACTTTTTGGTACGAACTACGGCTTAATTGTAATAGACCCTAGTAAACTGCATGAAAGTGAAACCTTCTCGCCGGTCGTTTTCACCGATTTATTTGTTAATGGTATTCAGATGAATCCGGAGTTGGAAGATTCACCATTGGAGCAATCACTTGCATATTCGGATAAGATCACGCTCAAGTATTTTCAGAATTCTTTCCTTATTAACTTCTCTACTTTTGATTATTCCGATAGTGGGCGGACGAAATATATGTATTGGCTCGAGAACTACGACACAGGGTGGAGTTCACCTTCTTCATTGAATTTCGCCTCATTCAAATACCTTAATCCGGGTACATACATTCTGCACGTGAAGTCATGTAACGGTGCCGGAATATGGAATGAGAGCGAGACAGTTCTGAAGATTGTAATTGTACCTCCATTCTGGAAAACCGGTTGGGCACTATTGGGTATCTACTCTTATTAGCGATTGGTTTTTATTTTGCTTTCCGCATTATTCGCAATTTTAACTCTTTACGCAACCGCATCAATGTGGAAAAGCAGTTGACCGAATACAAACTGATTTTCTTCACGAATATATCGCATGAGTTCCGTACGCCGCTAACCTTAATTCAGGGAGCTTTGGAAAAGATACAGCGCGTTAACGATATTCCACGCGAATTATCGTATCCGTTGCAAACGATGCAGAAGAGCACTCAACGTATGTTGCGTCTTATCAATCAATTGCTGGAGTTTAGGAAAATGCAGAATAATAAATTGGCTCTATCTCTTCAAGAGACTGATGTGATTGCTTTTCTTTACGAGATATTCTTAAGCTTCGGAGACGTTGCCGAACAGAAAAACATGACTTTCCGCTTTCTGCCTTCTTTACCGTCTTATAAGATGTTTATTGATAAGGGAAATGTAGATAAAGTGGCCTATAATATATTGTCTAACGCCTTCAAATATACGCCTTCGGGTGGAACGATTCTGTTGACTGTTTGTGTGGATGAAGAGAATAAAAAACTCCAGATTCAGGTTTCCGATACCGGAGTAGGTATTCCCAAAGAGAAACAGCATGAGTTGTTCAATCGTTTTATGCAAAGTAGTTTTTCGGACGATAGTATCGGAGTAGGCTTACACTTGAGCTATGAGCTGGTTCAGGTTCATAAAGGAACAATTGATTATAGTGCCAATGAGGGAGGAGGTTCGGTCTTTACTGTTTATCTGCCGATTGATAAATCCATTTATGCAGAGAACGATTTCTTGGTGGCCGACAATGTGCTGTTAAAGGAGGAAGCTAAGCGAGTGCATCATTTATCAGAGTCTTCAGAAGAGACGGTGGAAAGTAAGAAGACGGTAGCTCCTTTGGGCAAGCAGAAGGTGCTAATTATTGAAGATGACAATGATATCCGCGAACTTTTGAAAGAAGAGATCGGTGTGTATTTCGAAGTAGAAGTAGCGGCTGATGGTGTTTCAGGTTTTGAGAAAGCATGTACGTATGATGCCGATTTGATTATTTGCGATGTCTTGATGCCGGGGATGACCGGATTTGAGGTGACAAAGAAGTTGAAATCGGATTTTGCCACCAGCCATATTCCCATTATCTTATTGACAGCATTAGGTTCTTCGGAAAGACAACTGGAAGGTATCGAAGCGGGAGCCGATGCGTATATAACCAAGCCGTTTAGCTTGAAATTATTGGTAGCGCAGGCCTATCGTTTGATCGAGCAACGGGAAACATTGCGAGAGAAATTCTCCAGCGAACCGGGGCTCATGCGTGCGGCTGTGTGCTCTTCAGAACGCGATAAAGAGTTTATCGAACGCCTGACCGTTGTGCTGGAAGGGAATCTATCCAGGCAGATTTGTCGGTCGATGAATTTGCGCAACTAATGAATCTGGGGCGTACCGTGTTTTATAAGAAACTACGAGGAATAACTGGTTATTCGCCCAATGAATACTTGCGTATCGTCCGGATGAAGAAAGCTGCGGAACTGTTACTTTCGGAAGAAAATCTGACCGTGGCGGAGGTTGCTTTTCAGGTAGGCGTACACGATCCGTTCTATTTCAGCAAATGCTTTAAGAATCAGTTTGGGATGGCGCCTTCCGTTTATCAGCGGGGTGTGAAGAAGAATTCTTCTTCAGAAGAGTAACCTTAATAAATTATTCCTGTATCTTTGCACACTGAAACAATTGTAGATTATGAAGATAGAAGATAAAATCGTGTCGTCCGTTATCAGCGGACTCAAAGCGCTTTACGGTCAAGATGTGCCGGAGAAGATGGTGCAGGTGCAAAAGACTAAGAAAGAATTTGAAGGACATTTGACTCTTGTCGTGTTTCCTTTTCTGAAGATGTCTAAAAAAGGACCTGAGCAGACAGCGCAGGAAATTGGTGAGTATCTGAGTGCAAACGAATCTGCCGTGGCAGCTTTCAATGTAATTAAAGGATTCCTGAATCTGACCATTGCTTCCGATACATGGATCGAGTTGCTGAATGAAATTCAAGCTGATAAACAATATGGCTTAACCGAAGCAACCGAGAACTCTCCATTGGTAATGATCGAATATTCTTCACCCAATACAAATAAACCGCTTCACCTGGGACATGTGCGTAATAACCTTCTTGGAAAAGCATTGGCTAATATTATGGCAGCTAATGGCAACAAGGTGGTAAAGACGAATATTGTAAACGACCGGGGAATTCATATTTGCAAGTCCATGTTAGCGTGGAAAAAGTATGGAAATGGCGAAACACCTGAAAGCACGGGTAAGAAAGGCGACCATTTGGTGGGCGACTACTATGTAGCTTTCGATAAACACTATAAAGCGGAGATAGCCGCTTTGATGGAAAAGGGTATGAGCAAAGAAGAGGCGGAAGCCGCTTCACCTCTGATGCAAGAAGCACGTGAAATGCTTGTGCAATGGGAAGCCGGTGATCCGGAAGTTCGTGCTTTGTGGACCATGATGAATAACTGGGTATATGCCGGATTCGATGAGACCTATCGGAAGATGGGAGTCGACTTCGATAAAATATATTATGAATCGGAAACTTACCTCGAAGGTAAAGAGAAAGTTATGGAGGGCTTGGAGAAAGGCTTCCTCTATCGCAAAGAAGATGGCTCTGTTTGGGCTGACTTAACTGCCGAAGGACTCGATCATAAACTCCTGCTTCGGCTGATGGTACCTCTGTGTACATGACTCAGGACATTGGTACTGCCAAATTGCGTTTTGCCGATTACCCCATTGATAAGATGATTTATGTGGTTGGAAACGAACAGAACTATCATTTTCAGGTACTTTCTATCTTGTTAGATAAGTTAGGCTTTGAATGGGGAAAAGGATTGGTTCACTTCTCTTACGGTATGGTTGAACTGCCTGAGGGTAAGATGAAATCCCGTGAAGGTACAGTGTCGATGCCGACGACTTGGTGGAGGAGATGATTGCCACCGCCAAAGAAACATCGCAAGAGCTTGGCAAACTGGATGGACTAACACCGGAAGAAGCTGAGAATATAGCGCGAGTTGTAGGTTTGGGAGCGCTGAAATACTTCATCCTGAAAGTTGATGCTCGTAAGAATATGACATTCAACCCGAAAGAATCAATTGACTTTAATGGCAACACCGGGCCGTTTATTCAATATACCTATGCACGTATCCAATCGGTACTTCGCAAGGCGGCTGAAGCAGGTATTGTGATACCGGAAGAGATACCGACCGGTATTGAGTTGAATGAAAAAGAAGAAGGATTAATTCAGATGGTTGCCGAGTTTACCGCTGTAGTGAAGCAGGCCGGTGAGGATTACAGTCCATCTGTAATTGCCAATTACACCTACGAATTGGTAAAAGAATACAATCAGTTCTACCATGATTACAGCATCTTACGTGAAGAGAATGAAGCCGTAAAAATATTCCGTATTGCCTTGTCGGTGAACGTGGCAAAAGTTGTTTGCCTAGGTATGGGATTACTTGGTATTGAAGTACCTTCCAGAATGTAGAGCTGTTAGCAGAATATATCTTTTAGATAAATAAAACCAATCAAAGGCTTGCGAGTAATCGTGAGCCTTTGATTTTGTAGGACGTTGTCGGATTCAAGCCCCTTATTCTATTTTATTAAATATCAGAATCTTGTATATAGCATGATTGCTAATGAATCGTGATAAGCTCTCCTATGTTTTGACTTTTAACAATGACTTCTCTCTTTCGAAAGACTTTTCCATCTCGACTTACTATACTTATCGGAGTGACTTTCAAGACTATATATCTGAGATTGGTGGGTATTCACAATTTGATATAAGATTCCAAAAGCGGCTTTTCAGCAAAACGCTAAGTATGAATCTATATGTCAATGATGTCTTTAACTGGAAAAAAGAAAAGTTTGAATCGTTTGTAGATAACTACAATTTTCGGAATAATAGAAAAAGAGAGACTCAATATATGACATTTACTGTCCAGTATTCGTTCAATAGCACAAAGAAATCTTATCGAGGGAAGGGGGCTGCCTCCGACGACTTGAATCGATTATAGCCTAGATTTCCTCCCTGTGTTACCGAATAAAGTCTATTCTGCCACAGGGAGATGATCGAGCAATTAAAGTTATGGAGTCTCAGCCTCGTTGATTCGAGTTCGTATCTTGCTCCAGGCGTGCGTGTCAAACAGGCTGCTTTGTCTCATGGTATGATACATTTCTTTAAATCGCGATATGGGTATTACAAAACTTAGTATATTGGCTTCCACGTAAGGACGCACGGAAGGGTCGAAGAAACCGATGAACGTTCTTCTGCCGTTTCTTTTGTTTTCGTTTATCGCATTGGTCACCACTGCCGAGCAGCCGGAGCCAAACATGGAGGTAACTGCATCCTCCGAATTGTTATCGAAATAGGCCCAGGTTGCCAGGCCGGATATGATATCGGGCGTTACTAAAAACAGAAGGCCCTCTATGCCGTCGAAACTTTCGATGCAGTCTATCCGGGCGAAATTGAGATATGCCCGATCGGCTAACGGTACTTCCAGTTTCTCTATAAACTCCAGAACCATTTCCGGTGTCTCTTTATACTTCTCTTTGAGCGAGACGAAGTTCGGAATTCGTTCGGGCATTTCTGTAAATCCTGTGTAGAACTTACCACCTCCACAGCCAATTGTTTCCGCGTTCAGACTGATCGGGTTCCCTTCTCTTACGATTTTCAAGCCTTTAAAAAAGCAGCCGTTAATCTTTTCAGTATCTGCTACCGGCTTATCCGAGTACCAGAAAACAAGAGGGAGTTCGGCTCTTTCACCGAATGCTTCCCTGTAGTTGTTGATGAATACATTTACTTCCATATGCTATCTGTATAAAAGTTACTTCTTCTTCTTTTTCCATGGTTTGAAAACCGATATCACAACCAGAATGATTAGCGCAAGGCCTTGAATGGATGAACTAATGAGCGTTTGAATGGTATTAGTTGCTATTACCGGATTGTCTAATGCAGCGTCGCGGGTCTGATCGGCAATCTCCAGACTTTGTTCCAGAAGCGGGCTATAATAGAAAGTCCCGGCGAGTATGATCAGGATTGCCACAATCCACTTTACGGTAATCCAGCGATACTTGAAGAATCCCCAATTGGTGAAAAACCCATAGATAACTCCGACTACAACTGTGAGAATAGCGCCGGGTATCACAAAGACCCAGTCGATGAAAAGTATAATATTCAGCACCATATACAGTTCATCTCCGGATTTCGGTTTCAGGAGGTAGAGGGTTGCCATTGCTAATACTCCCGTGACCCACATCATTACCAGTAATAAATGGATTGTTTTTAAGACTTTGATTCCTTTGCTATTTAGCTTCTTCATTGTTTTTATTTTCAAGGTTCGTATAGATTTCATCTAGCATTATTCGCAATAAATCCTGTTGCTCTTTCTTAATGCCCGTAAACGCTTTCTCTATGGTCTTTTCTGCTATTCGCAAAACTACCGGCATTAGTTCCCGGCCTTTATCGGTTATGCATACCGAGTTCTTGAGTGTTCTCACCTGTGTTCGAGTCACAAGTCCTTTTTGCTCTAAATTGTCTACGGTACGTTTGATGGTTGCTGCATCTTTCGATAGGATATTAGCTATTTCCAGCTGACTTAATCCATCTTTATAATATACGCATCGCAGTACAATGAACTGCGAATGCGGTAAGTCTATGTCCTCATTGACAATAGCGGCATTCAACGATTTGGATAGAGCAATAGATGCTCTGCTTACAAGAAGCCCCAATGAGTAGAAATCATCCATACGATCTTTTCTTGCAAATATAACTAAATCTATTGACTAGTCAATAGATCGCTTCTTTTTTTGCTGCATAAAGCGAATCTTTATCCACTACTTATCGTTTATAATAAATTAAGAGTGAGTTTATAATAAACAGCTATCACGTTTATTATAAACGTGGAGTATGTTTATGCATGCGCTCCTGTATTCGCTCTTTCTGTCGGGTATAGACTAGCGAATAGGTCAGATAAAAGTAAGAGAGTTTGAGGAGGTAGGAGGTAAGGGCGGAAGAAAAAAGGGTATCCTCAATGGAATACCCTTTTCATTACTTTATTTCTTTTTTGCTGTTCTCTTTCTGCCTTTGGCTGGAGAGGTAGCTCCTTTTTCATCTTGTATCTTGATGAGTTCCATACAGCTTTTCAGATTTAGATCCGTTGGTACAATATCCTTTGGGATTTTATAGTTGGTACCTTTGTAAGCAATGTATGGACCATAACGACCATTCATGATTTCCAAATCCGGTTCTTCCTCAAACTTCTTAATATGGCGTTGTGCATCTTTTGCCCGCTTTTCGAGAATTAATTGTTCCGCTTCATCCAACGTAACTTCCATTGGATCGAGCGTCTTCGGCAATGAAACATATACGCCGCTGTGTTGGATGTAAGGCCCGAAACGGCCGATCCCTACATTTACGACTTTGCCTTCATATTCACCAAGCGTACGTGGCAATTTGAACAGTTCTAATGCTTCTTCCAAGCTGATTGTCTCTATAGACTGTCCTTTCTTCATAGGTGCAAAACGCGGTTTCTCTTCATCTTCGGCTGTTCCTATTTGAACTACCGGTCCGAAACGACCGATCTTGACCGAAACAGTTTTGTTTGTTTCTGGTTCTGTGCCCAAGATACGCTCCCCAACCCTATGCTCCATTTTAGTCGACAGCGTCTTTTCTACTGCCGGGTGGAATTGATCATAGAAGTTTTTCAAGATGCTGCTCCATTGAGTTTCTCCTTCGGCAACCTCATCAAATTCCTTCTCAACACTGGCTGTGAAGTTATAATCTAAGATATCCGGGAAGTACTCGGTCAGGAAGTCGTTTACTACAGTACCTATATCAGTCGGGAATAATTTTGATTTCTCCGCGCCAACCACTTCTTTGTGATCCTCATCTTTGGTTTGCTGATTCACGAGTGTAAGCACGTTGTAAATTCGTTCTTCACCATCTTTATTTCCCTTTTCCACATATTCGCGTTGCTGGATTGTGGATATGGTGGGGGCATAAGTAGACGGTCTACCGATACCTAACTCTTCCAGTTTGCGTACCAAGCTTGCTTCCGTATAACGTGCAGGACGTTGGGTAAAACGTTCGGTTGCCACAATGGGACCATGTTCTAACTGTTGTCCTTTCTTCAGCGGAGGAAGTAGGCGGCTTTCGTCTTCCTGATCCGATTCGTCGTCGAAAGATTCGCGATATACACGTAGGAATCCGTCGAACTTAATAACTTCGCCAACAGCTGTAAACACATCGCCGCTATTGCTGATCGAAATGGTAGCCGTGGTCTTTTCAAGTTCGGCATCCGCCATTTGCGAAGCAATGGTACGTTTCCAAATCAGATCGTATAATTTCTTTTCTTGTGCAGTTCCTTCAACAGCCTGGTGCTCCATATAGGTCGGGCGTATAGCCTCATGCGCCTCTTGTGCTCCCTTAGTCTTTGTTTCAAAGCGACGAGAATGTATATAACGTTCTCCCATCATTTGAGCGATTGCTGCTCTACTACCTTGAGTGGCAAACTCAGATAAGTTGACGGAGTCTGTACGCATGTATGTGATATATCCCGACTCATAGAGTCTTTGCGCGATAATCATAGTTTGCGCCACCGTATAGCCTAATTTACGTGCTGCTTCCTGTTGTAAGGTAGAAGTGGTAAAAGGAGCCGGAGGTGTTTTCTTTACCGGGCGGGTTGTTATATCTTCGATTGTGAAGAATGCCTGTTGGCAGGAGGCCAGCAAAGCGTTAGCCTCTTCTTTGGTCTTGATTCGGCGTGTTAGTTCAGCTTTCATTTCCACCGATCTTCCATCAGCTTCCGGAACCAAGAATATGGCTGTGATTCGATAAGATGCTTCTGTCTTAAATGCGTTTACTTCGCGCTCGCGCTCTACTATGAGGCGTACTGCGACAGATTGCACACGTCCGGCAGATAAAGCCGGTTTTACTTTTCTCCAGAGTATGGGAGATAGTTCGAACCCTACGATTCGGTCGAGTATTCGTCGTGCCTGTTGAGCGTTCACCAAATTGAGATCGATACTGCGTGGCTGTTCGATTGCTTTTAAGATAGCCGATTTGGTGATTTCATGGAATACAATTCGTTTCGTGTTTTCCGGTTTAAGTTTTAGTACTTCGTACAAGTGCCAGGCAATAGCTTCTCCTTCGCGGTCCTCATCGGATGCGAGCCATACAGTTTCAGCATTTTTTGCTTCTGCCTTTAGCGTGTTGACCAAAGCTCGTTTGTCCGCCGGTATTTCGTAATCGGGCTTAAAATCGTTTTCTACATCGATACTGAATTCTTTTTTCTTCAGATCGCGTATATGTCCGTAACTTGAAAGGACTTTAAAGTCTTTCCCAAGAAACTTCTCAATCGTTTTAGCTTTTGCCGGGGACTCGACAATGACAAGGTTTTTTTGCATAATTCTTTCTTTATAATGGCTTGTACCATGATATTCCGGGGCAAAAGTAAAAAAAAAGATTCTCCTTACCTTATATTATAAGGAGATTCTGATGTTTTTTAATAAAAACTTAAGATTTGCCAATGTTAATTTTGATTTTTACAGATGTCGAAGTTAAACTTTCTTTGAAATTGTATGGCAGGTTGTTTAAGCAGGACGCTCCTTTGGCGAGGGGACTGACGACATGAAAAGACAAATGCGAAGTACTTATTCTATACCGTGTAAAATAAGCACTTCGCATTTTGCGACATCAACTATTTTAGAAGTTAAAGCTCAAGCCTCCTAAAAAGTTCAGGCCTTCTGTCGGATAATACAAGTAATACTGATAATCCTTATTCAGTAGGTTGTTGATTTTGGCATAGATTGAGACGCCCTTGTAAAACTTATAAGTAGCTCCGGCATATAGATTGCTGATCGCTGCCATCTTCACGAAGTCTGTCTCACTCTTGCGGCTGGTGTAGTTGTAGCCTAGGTTGAGGCTCAAAGTCGGCATGGGGCGTACATATACATCGAATGTAAACTCACTTTCCGGTTTGCTGATTAGCAGTGAGCGGTATTCTTCTTTGGCATCCCAACTCCGGTACATGTATTTAGCAGCTAGTGATAAATATTCTTTGTAGTCGTAACTTATGTTTCCTCCGGCATACACATTATTTGTGTTACCTTGCGCGAAGTTGAGATAGTGAGTTACGGTTGTAGGGAGCGACACTTCCATGAGACCATAAGATAGATCGTTTTTAAGATTCTGATAACCTCCCTGTATATTGAACCAAAGGCCCGGATAGGGGCTGGTCTTGAAACCGATGCTTCCGTTAATTTGCTCATAGGTGTCGTAGGGACGTTGCACATACTCATATGGAGTAACGGAGCTTAGTGGGTCTGCAACTCCGGGAAGTTCGCTATACGGAGAGATCTCTTCCGCTCTTCTGAAGTCATTGAATAGCTTCCCTCCGGTAGCCTGTGCATACAGAATGTAACTGTCGGAGAATAGGTATTGTGCCGTAATGTCGGGAGAGACACGGATTGATTTATCGAATCCGAAAGAAAAGTCAGTATGTGCTCCCAAATGTATTTTCCAGTCATCACTGTTAAGCTCGTAATAAGGGTTTAGCCCGATTGCCGTGTAGCTTTTGAGATATTTGTCACCGGTTTCGGCATTCGTTGTTTTACCTCCATATCCGTAATTATTCAAGAGCAGTGCAAGCGTGATTCGCTGTTCGTCACTGATTGCTCCGCTGACATCTCCTTGCAACCGCAGGATGGTTTCTTTGAGGGAATTACTCTGTTGCTCACTGAATAGGTTGTGTTGACGCTCATAGAACAGGAGATTAGCTTCCGCGTTAAACTGCAAGGGAGCTGTTTCGTCTTTGGACATAATTCCAGCGTATACATCTCCGGATGTGAACTTCTGTTTGTTGTTGATACTTTCCGGCTTGTAGTTGAAATTACTCAGTCCGAAGTTACCACCGACATTGAGATCCATTCGATCGAACTGATGCGTATAATCTACATTGGCACGTGTACGATAATAAAAAGCGTTCCATTTGGTGGCTTCGCTGTTCGGATAAGGGATGTTATCTAACTTCCCGTTCATTCCATCCATTTGGAAACGTACATTCAGCTTATCTGTATCCGAAAGGCGGAATAGATAATTGGTTAATAGATCGAGGTTGCCATAGCTACCGTATCCGGCACGTACATAGCCGGGTGTAGCCGTTTTCTCGACTTCTTTCCCCATATACGGCTGCATCGGGCTGCCTGGAATTGAAACGGCGGGAAGAAGTGTTGTGGCATATTCCACTTTCTTTTTGCTGACTGTGGGCTCTTCTACTTTAGGAAGGACATTGACTTTCGATGCGTCCAAAATTTCGGGCGCGTACTCTTGCTCTACCGTTACCGTACGGTTCAACGTGGTGTCTTTATGCTGAGTTTGCGCTTGCAGCTGCGAGAACAGCATCGTACAAGCAGCAATTCCTAGTGAAATATAATAGTTCGGTTTCATAATTCGTTTACTTATTAAGTTTTTTCAGTCGGGTTGCAATCATACCTTCGATGTTATCGTTGGCATGATAGTTTTGTTGTAAGCTTAACAGGTATTGGCGAGCATCCAACTCTTTGCCTGTGGCAACGTAGACATCGGACAGCAGGATAAAGCTGCGAGCAAGCCAGTAAGCATGTGGTGTGCTCTGATCGATGTATTCCAACAATAACTTCTCAGCAGCCGGATACTCTTTATTATTATACAAAGCTTGTGCGATCTGATATTTGGCTTCTGCTCCGTAAGAGTTGCGGGTGTCTTTAGCCAGTTCGCGTAAGTCGTCCATCGCTTTCTTATCAGCCTTCTGATTTGTGTAAGCCTTGGAGCGGAAGTATAACGCTTCGTTCTTTAGTTCAGGGCTTAGTTTAGCTTCTGCCAATAAGGCCGTAGCGGCATGGATCGTTTCAATATCATTCTGAGAAAGGTAAGCCGAGCGAAGGGTACCGGTGGAAGCCAATACGCGATTATCGGTGGTAGTTGCTTTCTCCATCAGCATCTTATAGCTGACAAGTGCTTTGGCAAACTGCTGTTGGTTGAACTCGACTTCCGCACGCATAATAAGCGCTTCCTCGGTGAAAGGGCTATTGGGGTATTCCAACAGTTTTCCGGAATGTTCGAGAATGGCGTTGTAATTCTTCTGCTCCTTACCGATGAGGCAGAGATAATAATGCGTATTCAAGCTAAATGCACCTTGTGGAAATGCTTGAAGGTATTTGTTGAAACTGGTCTTAGCTTCTTCAATCCGTCCACGCATGTATATTTTCTCAGCGGCGATATAGGTCAGTGAATCTTGTTCGTTCACGTCAAAACGGATTTCGCCGGGCATGGAAGCCGCCAACGCAGCAAACTCATCGATACGGTTCATATCGATATAGATGGATTTTAAATCCCGCATAGACAGACGCGCCTCCTCGCTACCCGGATATTTCTGGATAACTTGTTTATACGCTTCAATAGCCTGATTGTAATCTCCATTCTGATAATAGAGCAGACCCACTTCTGTAGCTGCTTTCCGGCTGACAGGGCTTTCGGGGTATTTATTCAATAACTCCTTGAAAGAAGTAATCGCTTGTTTGCTGTTGTCCATCAGTACATAGGAACGGCCCTTTTCGTAAAGAGCACTAACCGCATAGGGTGAAGACGGGTATTTACCTGCCAGACGGTTCAGTAACGTAATCTTGCCGGAATAGTCTTTCTGCAATCCCGATACCAGTGCCAGCTGATAGAAAGAATAGTCGCCGGAGGGCGTATCCTTGGCTTCCGCTTGTGCATAATAGTGCTTCGCTTCTTCAAAATTACGACTATGCAGGTAACAGTCGCCAGCCCGGTTGTAAGCATCGGCTAGCGCTGCGATGTTCTCGCCTTTTTCCAACTGGATGTATTTCAGGAACCAGGTTCGCGCTTGCCCATAATCTTTTCGGTGGAAAGAGATATATCCCAGGTTGTAATGCGCGAGGGCATACATCTCCTTATTGGGTTGTTGAGTCAGTTGCAAGTAAGCATTAAAGTCGCGTGCTGCTTCCGTGGGGCGGTTCAGGCGATAGTAAGATTCTCCACACCAGTAGTAAGCGTCCGCCTTTGTCTGACGGTTATATTGTCCCAGAGCGATGGACTGATTAAAATAGGTAAGAGCCTGTTCAAACTTCGCATTGGCGAACTCTTGCGTACCTAATTGGAATAGGATATTTTGTTTAGCCTCCAGTATCTGACTGCTTGGACGAGCGATGCGATCGATTGATTTCAGTGCCGCATCGTAGCTGCGTGTGTTCATATAAACCTCCACCAGATAGCTGCTTACTTTCTCTGCATAGGTAGAAGCCGGAAACTCGTTTAAGAACTTCTCGAAGGCCGTTACCGATTCTCCAAAAGCAGAAAAGGATGTTTCGTGTAGGCAGAGCGCATAATTGTAGGCGGCTTGCTCTTTGATCCGAATGTCTGCATCGGAAGCTGCCGCTTGCTCAAATGCCATGCGGGCCTTATTCTTCTCACCCATTTGCAGGTATGACAACCCCATATGCAGGTAAGCATTCTGTGTTAGGGCATCGGCCACGGTAGTTGCGCGACCAAGTGTTTCGGCTGCTTGCGGGTAGACTTGAACTTGGTAATAGGCAAGTCCGAGCATATACATGGCATCCCGGCGGTAAGCCTGCGGAGCAGTCGCTTTCAGGTAATATTCGAAAGCAGGTACGGCTTGCTGATACTGCTGAAAATGATAAGAGGCACTGCCCAGAATGCGGTACATTTCTGCTGTATTCTCGTTATTCGGGTAAGCGGACAGGTAGTTTTGCGCTACAACCTGTGCTTTGCTATAATTTCCTTGGGTGGCGTAAATGTCAGCTATATAATAAGGTACGAGTGCTTTGTACTTCGCGTCATCCTGCAACGGGAGGAATCCTTGAAGAGCCTCATCATAGCGTTGCTGCGTGTAGCGGATGTAAGAAAGGTAGTAGGAACAGTCTTTGCTGTATCGGTAACTGCTTGCTTTTAATGTCTCAAACCAGATGGCGGCTTCTTTCATCTTCCCGACTTTTAGGTAACAGGAAGCTAATTGATAGGTCATATCATCCCTCTCCTCATCGCCGAGCAAGTCGAGACGCGCTGAGTTGAAAAGAGCGAGCGACTCGTCATACTTGTTTTCGTAGAAATAGGCGGATGCCAACAGGGCGTAGATACGGTTGGCATAGGGAGTGTCCGGATAGCGATCTAGGTATTGGCGCAGCAACTCAATACGGTTTTTATCTTTCAATTCGTAGTTAGCGCACACCAACATGTATTCCGCTTCTTGTTGCAAGGTGCGGGCAGGCTTCTGTTTCATGAAAGCTTTCAGGGGTGGGACTGCTGCAGCATAATTCTTTTCTTGAAAGAGTTCTTTCCCTTCCTTATAAAGTTTATCCGGCGAGGCTATCTTATCAGTAGTCTGCGCAGTCGTTAGTAGCGGAGCGCAGCAGATCAAAGCACAGACGGCTCGATAAATTCTTTTTTTCATAATTGAGTGTTTTGGCAAAAATACGATTATATGTGTAAAGCCACGTTTTGATGTGGGATAATTAAATATCTTTCAGAAACTTCGACAATCCTTTTCGGATAGAATCCAAGCCGAAGTCTTCGATATGGATATCTTTCAGCGGGAGAAAAAACGAGTCGGAGATATCGTCCATTGCTGAAAAATGGCTGAGGTCTTCTACTGTGCAAAGATAAAACAGATCGAGCGTGTGTACGGTAAAGCCGGAGTAGACATAAATATTAGGAAGCGAAAACTTATAAACGGCTTCTTTTACTTTCAGCCTGTTTCTTCCAGAACTTCTCGGGCAACACCTTCTTCCCCTGTTTCGGCTATGTCGATAAAACCGCCGGGGAGATCAAGGGTTCCTTTGGCTGGGTTTTTTCCTCGTCGGCAGACCAATAATCCTTTCTCTTCATCGAAAATGAGTGCTACGGTTGCTGCTGAGGGATTAAAGTAATAAACGAAACCACAGGCTTCACATTTCTTTGATTTTTCGTTATGACTCTCGAAGTGAGAGGAACCGCATTTAGGACAGTATAAAAATTGGGCAAGAGGATGTTCCATAATTATAAAGATATGTCAATTAAGTTAGTCTTTAAGTTGACAAATATACAAAAAAACAAGTGTATTCTTTGAAAAAAAACGCTTAAAAGGAGCTGTTGCAGGGTAATCGATAATTTCGGCTTCCTCAAACAGTGATAAGAGAAGGATGCTGAACGGGAAATCAAAGCGACCTGAACCGTGAAAATACGAATCCGATTGGTTCCATCTATCTCTGCATAGATTTATTCGATTGGACTTTTTTTGGGAAGACGTACGTTGCTCTTTATCTTTGTATCAGAAACAAAAAGGAACAATAAGTTATAACATATAAAACAAAAAGATTATGGAACCAATTTTAAATTCTCAACTTCCTGAATTTAGTGTTCAGGCTTTTCACAACGGAGCTTTCAAGACTGTAACGAACAATGATTTGAAAGGCAAATGGGCTATTCTTTTCTTCTACCCTGCTGACTTCACATTTGTATGTCCGACCGAGTTGGTTGATATGGCTGAAAAGTATAATCAGTTCAAATCGATGGGAGTAGAGGTTTATTCTGTAAGTACAGACTCGCATTTTGCACATAAAGGTTGGCATGATGCTTCAGAAAGCATTCGTAAAATTCAGTACCCGATGTTGGCCGATCCTACCGGAGCGTTGAGCCGTGCACTCGGAGTGTATATTGAAGAGGAAGGAATGGCTTATCGGGGTACATTCGTTATCAATCCGGAAGGAAAGATTAAAGTAGTGGAATTGAATGATAACAACATTGGCCGTGATGCCAGCGAACTACTTCGCAAAGTGGAAGCTGCACAATTTGTAGCTACTCACACCGGTGAAGTTTGTCCTGCCAAGTGGAAAAAAGGAGAATCCACACTTAAACCAAGTATTGATTTAGTCGGTAAGATTTAATAGATTGGGTTATGCACGAAAGGCTGGTAACGGTAGACGCTACCGGCCTTTCTTTCATTAAAAGAAAAGGAGAAAAGAAATGTTAGATTCTGCATTAAAAGAACAATTGAAAGGTGTCTTTGCCAGCTTAGAGGCTGAATTCACTTTTAATATATCCGTATCGGCCAATCACGAAAGCCGTACTGAACTATTGGAACTGTTGGGCGATGTAGCAGACTGTTCCGATCATATTACTTGCCAGGTGAATGAAGGAGATAGCCTGCTGTTTACTTTGTTGAAAAATGGTGTGCAAACCGGTATTACGTTCCGAGGAATCCCCAACGGACATGAATTTACCTCTTTATTGCTGGCTATCCTGAACCTCGATGGCAAAGGAAAGAACTTTCCGGATGAAGCGATCTGCAACCGGGTTAAAGCCTTGAAGGGACCGATTCGGCTGATTACCTATGTTTCGCTGACTTGTACCAACTGCCCCGATATTGTACAGGCACTCAATGCTATGGCGGTGCTGAATCCTTCTATAACTCACGAGATGGTAGACGGTGCGCTCTATCAGGATGAAGTCGATGCATTGAAGATACAGGGAGTGCCTTCTGTCTTTGCGGATGGGAAGTTGCTGCATGTAGGACGTGGAGAATTTAGTGAACTGCTTGCCAAGTTGGAAGAACAATACGGTGTAGACGAATCACTGCTTTCTAGTGAAGAAAAAGCATACGATGTGATAGTAGTCGGTGGCGGGCCTGCGGGAGTATCTGCTGCAATCTACTCTGCCCGTAAGGGATTGAAGGTTGCGGTTGTAGCTGAGCGGGTCGGCGGACAGGTGAAAGAAACAGTCGGCATTGAAAACCTGATATCCATAACCGAAACGACAGGAAATGAATTGGCGAATAATTTGAAGACGCATTTGCTTCACTATCCGGTCGATCTGTTGGAACAACGCCGCATTGAACATCTGGAAATGGAAGTCGATCGGAAAGTACTAACCACCTCTGTGGGTGAAAAGCTAACCGCACCGGCAATCATAATTGCTACCGGCGCAAACTGGCGTAAACTCAATGTTCCGGGCGAATCGGATTATATCGGGCGTGGAGTCGCTTTCTGTCCTCATTGCGATGGTCCTTTTTATAAAGGTAAGCATGTGGCGGTTGTCGGTGGAGGCAATTCAGGAATCGAAGCGGCTATCGACTTGGCCGGTATCTGTTCGAAGGTTACGGTATTCGAATTCATGGATGAACTGAAGGCTGATAAAGTACTTCAGGAGAAGCTTCAAACACTTCCGAATATCGAGGTTTTTGTTAACTCACAAACCCTTGAAGTGATTGGTAACGGTGATAAGTTGACGGAACTGCGCATGAAAGATCGCAAGACGGAAGAAGAACGCTTGGTCGAACTTGACGGAGTATTTGTACAGATCGGACTATCGGCTAATAGTGCTGTATTCCGGGATGCTGTGGATACCAACCGGGCTGGAGAAATTGTGATCGATGAGCATTGTCGAACCAACGTCCCCGGTATCTATGCAGCCGGCGATGTGTCTACTGTTCCTTATAAACAGATTGTCATCTCCATGGGTGAAGGAGCCAAAGCGGCCCTTTCTGCTTTCGATGACCGGGTACGTGGCGTGATTTGATCTTTAGTCATGATACTCATATCTGACAAAGTCGAATAAACCGGAATTTTCTTGTTGTGCCGGTCGGTCTCCGATAAAATTCAGATTCTCGACGCTGCAGAAAATATGGAATGCGATTTCTTTACCAAATTGCAATTGAAGTTGATGTCTCGGTTCTTTGTCTATTAGCCAGGTGATGTGATAGTTGCCATCTTTTAAAGTTAGATCGATCTCGAATAGATGCCATCCGGTCTGAATCTTTACGGGAACGCAAGAGAACGGATATGCTTGTGATGTCATGTAAGCGATCATCTCATTGGGAGCGGCGTTCAGTGCCCGGCGAACCGAGTCGACTCCATACCCAACTTCAAAATCCAGTTCGTGTTGGTCGTCGTGATATATCCACGAACCTATGCTGCACCGATCTCCTTTTCCGGTTTGGGGGATATGGGTGCGCCAGGTATATCTTCCGGTAGTGTAAATTCGGTCTACTGTACGGACCTTTTTTCGATCTACAGAATTAGCTCGCGTAAAGATCCGTAAGTAGCCGTTCTCTAAAACGCATTGATTATCCGGATTGTTATCTTGATGTCCGTATTCCCACCCATCCAAGCTTTGGAAGTTCCACTCTTTGTTTAGCGACTTTTCGGTAGCGACTTTATTTGCCGGTTGCTGTGCAAAGCAGACACTGCAAATACATGTCAGTGTCAGCGTTAAATAATAGCTTCTCATACAGATCGAATTAGTGTGTATTTGTTTTTCTAAATTACTTCTGTTGCAAAAGTAGTCGTATGTCTCCCTTTGCTCATCAGGTTTTAGTCTTTTCAAGTCAGGGAATGTTCAAATCTGCATGAAAAGTTTTCGTTTGTATGTTTTGCGTGGCTTGCTCTCTGTGCAGCCGATCCATGAAGGGTGTTGAACTACTTGGTCTGCGCTTGCTGCTTGGTACTGTGTTGTGCTCTGAATTGAGAAGGAGTTACCCCTTTCATCTCTTTGAATAAGGTACTGAAATATCGTTGATAGGTGAAGCTACCTGCTCCGATATTTCCGTTATATTTAGTTCGGACTGAACTAATAAAACGGTTGCCCGATCGATTCTCCGGTAATTGATATAATCGTTTGCCCCCATATCAGTCAACTCCTTGACCTTATTGTATAGAGAAGTCCGGCTCATGGCCATTTGATCAGTCAGGAACTTCACGTCCAGATTAGGTTCGGGTAAATGTTGATCGATTACCTCGTTCAATTTGATCATAAACTGTTCGTCGGCATTACTGAATGTCACTTCTTGCGGCGATAGGATTGCCTGATTACCTCTGTATTTGGATTTAATGTATTCACGGTTTTTAATCTGGTTTTGGATAACGCTGAGGAGCATCTCCATTTCAAAAGGTTTCGATAGATAGGCGTCAGCCCCTAACTTATATCCGAGCATCTGACTTTCGGAGTCGGCTCGTGCAGTGAGTAGTATAACAGGGATGTGGCTGATGTCCAGATTCTCTTTAATCTCTTTGCATAGTTGATAGCCATTCATTTGCGGCATCATGATGTCACTTACTACGATGTCCGGATGCTGCTGTTTGATGATCCAAGTGCTTCCAACCCGTCTTCTGCCTGATAAACTTTCTTGAATTTATCTTTAAGCGCATCTTTCAAGAACTCTCTTAAATCCTGCTTGTCTTCTACAATCAGCAAGGAGTATCCTTGCAGTGTAAAGGGAACCGATTCAACTTGGTCTTCTTCGGGAGCACTCAATAGTTCGTTGAGATAAGAATGCTGAGGGCATGACACCTCTTGCTCTTGCAGGTTGGCAGGCAATTCATAAAAAAAGGTAGCTCCTCTGTCCTCATTATTGAAAGCACCTATTCTACCCCCGTGTAGATCGATCAACATCTTGGCATATGATAAACCGATACCACTTCCTCCTGGCTATGTTTACCTTGGTAAAAGCGGGTGAAGAGTTTGGTTATATCTACATGCTCCAGTCCGATACCTTGGTCTTGCACGAGTACTTGAATACTTTCATCCGTGCGGAGTGTTTTTATCAGAATCCGTGAGTTGTTCGGGCTGTATTTCAAAGCATTCATAAGCAGGTTTGAGAGTACAACCTTACACTTTGTATCGTCATATGCGACACTTTGTATCTGCTCGTCAAAGCTATAGGAAATTTCAATGTTTTTTGCCTTAGATGCCGTTTGGAACGTATCGGCTACTTCCTTTACCCACTCATGCAGCGGGTGTGAAGATATGCGCAGCACTTCTTGTCCTACTTCCATTCTTCGGGCGTCAAGCACGATATTAATGATATCTTTCATCTGATCGGCTTGCTTGTATGCACTGTGCAGGTATTCCGGTATCTCGGTTTGTTTGACTTCTCCATTCAGGAGTCTCTTCAAAGAAGCATAAATGAGCGTTAAAGGAGTGCGCAATTCATGGCTGATGTTGATTAGAAAACGTATCTTCTCTTCGTATGTCTTTTTCTCATGTTCGCGCATCTTTTGTTTCAGGCGGTTTTCTTTCTTTTTAATCAGTGTATAGAAAACAGCTCCTCCCGCACATAGAACCAAGAAAACACATGATAAGATAAACCAGGTGGATTTCCACCAAGGGGGAGATACAACAATGGTCAATAGCTCTGCCGGTTGAGTCCATTCGCCATTAGGCGTATCACAAGAAACACTGATGGTGTATTCTCCCGGTGCCAATCGGCCGAGTTCCAATGTGTGGAGATAACTATCGAGTTCCATCGCATTCTTTCCTTCAATGGTGTATCGGAAAAGATGTTTTCGGAAAGAACTCTTTTCGTCGGCAATCACTTTCACATTGAACGATGAATGATTCCAGGGAATCGAGATCCGTTTATCTTTAATCTGTTCTAAAGTAGACTTGCCATTCAACTTGGCATCAAGCAGCTTGAGTATCGGGGACGAGTTATTCTCAAAAACAAGATCAGTGTTTATACGAACCAGTCCCATAGTACCTCCCATGTATAAGTTCTTGGTATGTAAAACGGGGATAGGGGTGAAGATTAATTCATTGAAAGGCATTCCATCCGATTCGTCGAGGATTACAAAACGTTTTTCCTTGATGACATAAGCGAAAAGCATATTCTGAGCTCCTATCCAAATCCTTCCTTTTTTATCGTAGGCAAGACTCGATACGCTGTTGAATAAGTTGGTATGTACCTTCTCGGCGGTTCCTGTTTCTTTGTTATAGAATAGGAGCCAGAGTTACTTCCTATCCAGAAATTTCCTTTATCGTCTCTACACGCAGAGGTGAAATCGTCACGCTCTTCCGTACTGACTAATGACAAGAGTTCGTTGCTCTTCATATTTAGCTTAAACAGGTTATTGGTTCCCATAAGATACAGATCGTTGTCGTCTGAATAAATGGCCTGCATAGCTATTTTGCGCTGAACGTCTATTTGCGGAGCATTGAGAATGGACGTGCGCCGGGTATGTTTATTATAGATATATACCTTAGCTCCTAAAATATAGATATGATCTTTGGTGGCGTATAGATTCACTAAATCGCCCGAAGAAAATTCGCGTTTGGTAATAGAATCATTGACAATCGGGAAGGGTTTCATCTGCGTAGTCTTCTTGTTAAAGGTAAAGACTCCTTTGTTGAAACATGACACTAGTAATTCATGCTCCGAGAAACTCGCTATCGAGGTAACTTTCTCTCCGTATGTCGAGGGATAATGATGAAAAGTATTGGTTTTCTGATCTAACGAGTTGATACCTCCTCCATCGGTTCCGACCCAGAGCAAAGTGTCACTATCCTCATATATGCTGGCTACGGTTCGCTCGCTGATTCCATGCGCATTACCCAGCGGTACATCTTTGTAGGTTTTGATAAATACCTTTTTGATGCCAAATAAGCCTCCGCGAATACTACCGCCCCATATGTTGTCCATTTGATCTTTGTAGAGGCAATAGATGGAATTGCTCGGTAAGGATTGTTCGTCATCAGAAACATGTTTAAGGTACGAGAACTTCATGGTTGGGAGGTCCAGAATATTGATACCTCCTCCATCGGTAGCTATCCAAAGTTGGTTGTCTTTTTCTGAGAAATCAAAGACGATGTCATTGTTGAGGCCTGAGTTTTTACTGGATAGGTTGAATAGCTTTTTCTCTTCCTTCGAATAGCATACGATGCCTTTACCATAGAAAGAGACCCAAAGCCGGTTGCGGGAATCGACAAAGATCGTGTTTATTTCGCGCTCTTTGACGAATGGGCAGCGATACATTTTCTACTTGACAAGGTCGTACATCCATAAACCGTCTTTCCGGCTGCTGGCAATCAGTAAGTTGGGCTGCCACTGAAAGATACGGTTGATCTGTTTCCGGCTATCTCCCTCTATATGTGGGAAAATAGCATGTATATGCTGGTCTGTCGGATTATACGTGTAGAGAGTTTCTTCTCCTCCGAATAGAAAGCCATCGTTTGTTGGAAAATACGACCAGGCTTGAAATGGCTTTCCATCATATACCAATGGATGGAACTGGTTCTCTGTTTTATTGTAAGTAGCAACTCCTTTATTAGTAGATACATATAAATTGCCGGAATGGTCTTCTGTGATGAAGCGGATAAAGTTGTCAGGCAATGAGTTAGGTTGGTTACGATCGTGAAGATAGCTTTTTAGCTCCGACTGGTCATAACTATTGAGCCCCCATTTGGTTCCTATCCACATCACTCCCTGATGATCTCTGTGAATACATTGTACTCTTGATTGTGACAGGCCTTGTTCCAAAGAGAACTGCTTGAAATAGTAATGCTGTTCTTCGGCCCTTGTAAAGAGTGTAAAGAATAGTATCCAAGTTATAGACAAATAGATTTTTGGCGTGCGTCTTTCTAGCATAGTATCACTATTTGATAGAGCAAATATAGGGGAAGTTATGTAACTATACAATAAAAAAATACCTTCTTTTATTTTTCTAGCCTTACTTAATATTCCAGAAAGGTGCTAGAAGGCGTTTTTTGAATAAAAGAGGACTTTATTTGTATGCTAGTTGACATCTTGTTTTGCACATCGCTTTATCTTTGTCATGCGATATCCGGAATGGCTCGGACTTCTCAGTTTACGGATCTATGAAGATGGGGTGGCAAGGTAGGGAATATTTCAGCTAGTACATTCGCACAGTAAAGTCAGTAAAGAAAAAACGCTAAATAATCTAATAATCGTTATACTTTAATTAATGAAAAGCATATGAATAATTTAAGAAAAACGCTTAGCTGCTTGTTATTATTTCTTTTTGCAGTAGCTACATCTACTTATGCACAAGATGCAAAGATGTATTCGGGTACTGTTGTTGATGTGGATAGCAGCGATCCCATCATTGGTGTTAACGTTGCCCTAAAGGATACGCGGACGGGTACAGTTACAGATCTCTCCGGAAAGTTCTCAATTAGTGCCCCTGTGGTTCTACACTTTTATTTTCTTATATCGGATACGTTACGAAAGAGGTTAAGTTGGGAGCGAGTACCAACTTAAAGATTACGATGCAGGAAGACCAGAATCAACTGACTGAAGTCGTTGTTATTGGTTATGGGGTAGCCCGAAAATCGGATATTACCGGTGCTGTGGCTTCCATCTCCTCCAAACAATTCAAAGACCAGCCGGTGAAACGGGTGGAAGATATTTTGCAGGGCCGCACAGCGGGTGTGGCGGTCACAAGTGTAAACGGTCTGCCCGGAGGTGAAATTAAAGTTCGCGTTCGCGGTACTACCTCCATTAATACAAGTAATGATCCGTTGTATGTCATCGACGGTGTCATGTCCGGTGGGCTGGATGTGAATCCTGCCGACATCCAGTCGATTGAAGTGTTGAAAGACGCTTCGGCAACAGCAATTTACGGCTCCCGAGGCGCGAATGGCGTCGTACTGGTTACTACCAAGAAAGGGGTAGAAGGCAAAGTACAGATTTATGCGGATGTGGCTATAGGCGTATCGAACATCCTCAAAAAATATGATTTATTGAATGCCTATGAGTATGCAAGCGCACTGAAGGAGTACAATGGTATTTCCTTTGCAGATGACGAGATGGCAGCCTATAAAAATGGTTCCAAAGGCATCGATTGGCAGAATCTGATGTTGCAAACAGGTATTAGTCAAGATTATAAATTGGGCGTTTCGGGTGGAACGGCTAAGAATAAGTATCTTATTTCGGCCAATTTGCTCGACATGACAGCCATGACCATTACAACCAAGTATCAGCGTGCACAGTTGCGGGTGAATTTAGATAATGAGCTCACGAATTGGTTGACGCTCTCTACCAGAATAAATGCTTCCCGTGCTCACAGCCATAATGGCGGTATTGACATTATGAACTTTCTGAACTATTCTCCTACGATGGAGATGAAAGATCCGGTAACGGGCGTTTATAACATGGACCCCTACAACTCGGTTAACGGGAATCCCTACGGAGCTCGCGTAGCGAATTACGGTGATTTATATGTGTATGCTTTAAATACAAATATGGATTTGACCTTCAAAATCATGAAAGGGCTGACCTTTTCCGTACAAGGTGCTGCCAACTACTCCCATATTCCAAGTTACTCTTTCACCTCAGAGTTGGCCAAACCCGGGCAACTTAGCGAAATGGAGAACTCAAGCCGGATGAATCTCTTTTGGCAGAATACGAACAATGTAACTTACAACACAAATTTCGGCGATCATAACCTGACGGCAACAGCTGTATTTGAAGCCAGCGGTGCTGAAGGAAGAAATCTGAAGCTGACCGGTAGCGAGTTGGCGAATGAGTTTGTCGGCTACTGGAATGCGCAGAATGCAAAGACGCGCGATGGAAGCAACGGCTATTCCAAGGAAGCTATTGTGTCGGGACTCGGCCGAGTTATGTACAACTACAAAGGAAAGTATATGGTGACCGGTACCTTCCGTGCCGATGGCTCCTCCAAGTTCCAAAAGGGCCATAAGTGGGGGTATTTCCCCTCAGCAGCAGTTGCTTGGGACATTGCCAAAGAAAACTTCATGAGCAAACAGGATATTTTCCGGCAATTAAAGCTAAGAGGTAGCTTTGGTATCGTAGGTAATCAGAGTATCGGTGCTTACAGTACACTGGGTATGTTGGCTGCGACGAATTACGACGGCTATGGCAGTGATGCGATTCATACAGGCTATTGGACCGGTAATCTGGCTACACCAAATGTGACTTGGGAAAGCACGTATCAGTATAACATCGGTTTGGACGCCAGCGTGCTGGATGGCCGCTTGAACTTTACGGCCGAATGGTTCCGGAAAGATACCAAAGATTTATTGCTTCGTAAACCGGCGCCGCAATATAACGGTGGTGGCTCTTTCTGGGTCAACCAGGGTGAGGTGAGAAATTCGGGTGTTGAATTCTCGATTACGGCTACTCCTCTAACGGATAAAGATATTTTTGGCTGGGAAACATCGCTGAACGCATCGTTCCTGAAAAACAAGATCGTCGATCTGGCGGGTAGTGATTTTATCGTTGGCGAGAATAACACAAGTATCGGAGGCGGACCTATTGAAATTAAGAAGGTGGGTTATCCCATCGGGTCTTTCTATCTGTATGAATGGCAGAACTTTAATAACGAAGGGGCCAATCTCTACAAACGTCAGTCTGATGGAAGTTTGACAACCAATCCGGGTGCGGATGATTTGACTACCATGGGGCAATCAGAACCTAAGTGGACTTTCGGTTGGAACAATACATTTACGTGGAAAAATTGGACCCTCAATCTCTTTATTAATGCTGCATTGGGGCAGGATCGATTGAACGTAAGCCGCTACTCGATGGCTTCCATGACAGGTGTATATCGTTTCATCTCTTTGTCCGACGCTTATTACAAAAGCTGGGATCAGGTAGCCAATAAAGCGGGAGCCGTGTATGCAAGTCATAAAAACTCAGACAACCGCAACTATCCGGACTCTGACTTCTGGCTCGAAGATGCTTCATTTGTGAAGCTGAAAAATATAAGTCTTTCATATAGCATCCCTAAAAAGGTAGCGAGAATAGCCGATATTCAATTGTCGGTCAGTGCGCAGAACTTGCTCACACTAACCAAATATACCGGTATGGACCCTGAAGTGTACAGCGAAGGTGTTTATGGTTATAATGGTGTAGACATGGGATCTTATCCTGTGCCAAGAACGTTCACTTTTGGTATGAAACTTAACTTTTAATCTTTTAACTATACATGGATATGAAAACAATATATAGAATATTCAAAACGACCGCACTGGTATTGTTGGCACTTTGGATGGTATCCTGCCAGGATTTACTGACAGAGGACCCTAAAGGACAGTTGGCCGTGAAAAATTTCTTCAATTCAAAAGGCGATTTAGACCTGGCACTGAATGGAATGTACTCCAAAGTAGCCCAAGATATGTATGCCAATATCTGGGCAGGCTTCGAGGCTGTGATGGGTGACGATATTTCTACGCATCCGGCGGCCAATAAACAGGGGCTCCGTGAAGTGGATACGTATAATATATCAGATAACAACTCGTGGGTGACCGAATTGTGGGGTGCCCGCTGGAGGTTGGTAAAAGCGGCTAACTTCATCATCGACAATGCCGGACGGACGCCCGATCTAACTCAGGAAGAGAAAGATGCAGGTATCGGACAAGCTTATTACTGGCGCGCTACTCGTACTTCTATTTAGTAATGGCTTGGGGTGAAGTGCCGATGGTGGTGAAAGATGAAATCAATTATAACATGCCTCTGGCATCTATCGCTGACATTTACGACCTGATCGTATCCGATCTGAAAAATGCGGAACAAATGGTTCCCGACAATTATACGAAAGAACCTTTTGCCAGAAATGGGGTAAACATTGCTGTTAACAAAGGAGCTGTGAAGGCAACATTAGCCTATGTATATATGTCGATGGCGGGATACCCGTTGAACAAGGGTACGGAATATTACCAATTGGCTGCCGGCAAGGCAAAAGAAGTGATCGATGCCTCAAAGAAAGGTACCTACTACTATAAATTACTGCCCGATTACAAGCAGGTATACTCCATGGAATGGAATAAAAAGAATCCGGAGGTATTGCTTGGAGTTTATTACAATCTTGGGATAAAAGCCATTACCAACGCTCCTTTGGCCGACTTCCTGGCTGACTACGCTTATGGCGGCGGTGGCTGGGGCGATACGAACGGAGAAATTAAATTCTGGTACGATTTCCCTAAGGGCTCTCGCAAAGACGCGTCTTATTTTCCTAAGATCATTTTAAAGAACGAAACCCAATTGCGGGATTGGTGGGAAGATCCGGACCCGACAGCTCCCCGTGTTGTTATCGCTCCCTGTTTCATGAAGAAAGTGGAGACTACCACCGGTGATGAGTTTGACTATACGAATCCCAAGGTTTTGATGAATCAGAATGGAGAAAAGACTCATCAGATCATTCGCCTTTCGGAAGTGTATTGCTGGTATGCCGAAGCGGTAGGCCGTTCCAAAACCGGTAGTATCACCGAAGCGGTTAATCTTTTGAATGAGGTGCGCAATCGAGCCAACGGAACGGCTGTTGCGGATAGAGACATCTATAAAACGACTATGTCGTATGATGAATTGGCGGAAGCTGCTTACAATGAGCATGGGTGGGAAATAGCCGGTTATTACTGGGGGAACATTGCTACCAGAGCCCGAGATATGCTCCGCATGGATCGCATCAAAGATCATTTTGAATACCGAAAATTGAATCCGGCTATTGAAGTAGCGCCTGGGGTATTCAGAAAAGAAGCCGTATCCGTATCGGGTACGTGGAATGATAGCAAGGTGCATCTTCCCCGTCCTTTCGTGGATTCATCTATTAATCCGAATTTAAAGAACTGAGTGAAACAGCTATAAAAGATATGCATTATGAAACTAAGATATTTGTATTTGGCAATAGGTGCATTATGTAGCACCGCTCTGATCTCATGTGGCGATAGCTACAAAGAGAAAGTAGAGATTATTTCATGCGGAGCTTCTGAAGATGCCTTGACATTTGAGGTCACTCCGGTCGATATGAAGCATGTAGACATCACCACAGATGCTGACTGGAAAGTATCGGTAGATCAGGGAAGTGGTAATTGGCTTACGGTTTCTCCTTTGGAGGGGTCAGGCAATGCTACCCTCAACATTTCCGCAACCAAGAATACGGGTCCCAAACGTGGGGCAACACTTACAATAGCCGCTAAGGGTGCAGAAGTTCAAACGATTACGGTAATCCAGGATGGGTATAGAGGTACGATGTATAACTTCGCCGATCTTCAAGGATGGGAAAAAACCGGGATGCAGGCAGGGATAGAGCCGTTTGCAATTGTAGACAGCCCCGACTGTGAGGATGGAAAGGCGTTGAGGATATTCACACGGCAGGTGAGGAGTACTCATGGCCTACCGCGGACCGCTTCAAAGTACAGACCACCACCCAGTTTGGTTCGGGACGTTACGAATGGCGGGTATTCGTTCCTGAAATGGGAATGAACGACCGGGCGAGTATCGGAGCGTTTGTGTATTTCGATGACGGACATGAACTGGACTTTGAAATCTGTTCCGGTACGGCTGTTGATCGTGGTACCTATAATGTGAAATCGGACGAAGTTTTATGTCTGGTTTCCAGTCAGGCGAATCCTTTCTTCACGGATAAATTCGCGATCAAGAGCAATGCTTGGTATACACTAGTATTGGATTTGAAATTGGAAAATGGCAAGTACCTCGCCGAATGGCTGATCAATGACAAGAGTGTGAAGAAACAACTCTTGAACTTCGGTGAAAAAGAGGCTTATTTCCGTGCGCTATGTAGCGTTGAGAATCTTCCCGGTATGGGCGATCATCCGGCTACTCGCGAGAACTACGCCTTGTTTGATTATCTGGAATATGCGCCGTACGATTATTCGATGAAACCGATTCCCGAAGGTCAGCTTCCTCCTGAGCCGGAAGGAGTAACCACGCGTTGGGACTTCAACGAAGATGGAGTTATACCTACGGAATGGAATAATGCCGGAGGAAGTATATCGGGCGGATTCTTGCATTTGCCAAACAGCACCAATCTGGGCTACAAAAAGGCGGTAGGAGCCGGTAAATACACGTGGGAAATTGATGTTCCAAGTATCGGAATAGGCGAAAAATGGTTGGGAGGTGGTAATATCTCTGCTACGAACGCGGAAGAAAGATCGTTCTCTATGTTCGTCTTCCCGGGTACTCAGAATGATCGCGCAGCCTGTCAGATTCCTCCCTCTCCGGGGCAGATGTTGGTACGTTGCTATACCGAGTCTTTGGGAGTTTACAGTGTACCTGTAGATCCGGGCAAACACACGTTGACCATTGATTTGAGACTGAAAGATGGTATGTATAGTGCTGCATGGATCATAGACGGTGATATCGTGAAAATATTCGATACATGGTATACCCCTGCGCTATTCCAATTCGGCTTCTCCTTCACAACCTTTGCCAATGGTGGCGGATGGCAAGGAGATAAAGAAACGCAAGGCGTGTATACAGCCAAATATGACTATTTCGAGTATAAGGAGTATGAATAATTCGGTAAACATTAAATAAATGACGCATTCAAAACTAATCAGCACAGTTGCATATTGTGTGATGTTGGTAATGGTAAGTGTTTCCTGTAAGCAGGAAACACTTACCAAAGCCGAGAAAAAAGTATTCCCCTGGTATATATATAAGGAAGGCAGTTCGTTTCAGGACATAGAACCTGTGAAAGAGCTTGTTCATTCGATTAGTGTTTTCGGAAATCCGCCGAAGTCTTTTATAGATGAATGCCACCGGAATAACATTGAGGTGTATCATGCTGTGGGTGGAAGTGAAGAGAATATCGATACCCCGGATAAGATAAAAACCTTAGTAGATGGCTATGTAAAGGATTGCAGCGAAAACGGATATGACGGCATAGACATGGATTTCGAACATTTAAGTGCGGATGTGCAGAGCACCTATACGGGTTTTCTGGAACTTGCTTCCCAGGAACTCCATGCTGCCGGAAAGAAGTTGAGTCATTGTGTCGGATTTTATCCAGCCTTATACGAAGATGAAACCACGCCTATGTTTCACGATCCGGACGTGTTGGCAAGAACCTGCGATCTAGTTCGGGTGATGTGCTATGATATGTATTTTGCACCTGGAGTAGATAAACCGGAGCTTAAGGATCGGGATGATTGTATGGGTGTTGGCCCGACTGCGAACTTTGCCTGGACCAAAGAGACCATGGCCTTTTGGATCAAACGTATTCCTAAACAGAAACTGGTGATGGCTCTGCCGGCGTATTCGAATGACTATGCCGTGAGCGGCAACATCCGGGGCAGACAGATTTATCAGGCGGTGCCGGACAGCGTAAGCGGTGTTTTGCCTGCTCCTACGTGGCTGTGCTATGAAAAAGTAAATATGTACTTGTACGACGGCTCGGATGGAAACCGGCATCTGTTTTACGCAAGCGATGCCCGGAGTACGGAGGCTTTGCTTAAACTTGCCGACGAATTGGAGATCCCTCAAATTGGTTTTTGGCATTTCAGTAGTGTAGATCCGCAGATGTGGGTTGTTACTGAGAAGTGGAAAAAACAAACGGAGCATGTGTCCGGGAACTAGTATGAGATTATAAATCGACCTTGAATGATATAGCCATGTTTATACCCCCATTTTTAGAAAGGCTATTTTGAGAATAAAAGCCACAGACGGATGCCTGAGTCCGCTGTGGCTTTTTGTTTTTCAATCCTGTTTCTTGTTTTGCGGAAATAGGGTGGGACGATCCGAACTCTTGGATAGCCCCATCACTTGGAACTTAATAAGAGGATGTTTATTCGGTCGGGTCCGGTGCTTCCCCTCCTCCTTCATTACCTCCACCGCCGGAAGCATTACCTTCTGTCTCCGGTAGTTCCAGTTTCTGAATACTGACTGTTTTGATCATACCTTTCAACAGACTTCCCGGAGTGAAGATGATTTTACGATTCTTTAGCGTCTCCGTGGTTACACCTTTCGCTTCATCCTGACTTTTACATCCGAAAGAGGGGCGGAAGGTTCCAAACTCTCCAAGGCTGACAGATGCTCCGATTTCCATATACGTTTTTAGGGAATCGATCAATCCGTCGAGAACTGATTTTACCGTACCGCGCGGGACGAATCCAACTCTGGTTACCTGATCGCATAGTGTTTTAAAATCCACATTAACCGCATTGAACGGGCGTGCTACATATTTTTCGGCTTTATCCTTATCAAAGCCAAAGGTTGTTTTCTTGACTACATATTTCAGTGCCATAATTCTTAATAGTTTAAATTAATAGTAATATTTTAGTTTGTGATCACGACACAAATATAGAGTAGACGAAATTACTGAGCAAGCGATTTTAAAGAAGTGCGTTCATAAATTCGTTAATAATCGGCATGGGAGAAATAGTCGATTTGCGCTTCTCATAATACATTCTTTAAATACACAATAGTTCGTCCGCCTCCATATTTTCGGATGATTCTTTCCTCCAAAAAACGTTTCAATAGCTCGAGAGCTTTGTCCCGGCTTATTCCGGTTATTCTCATAAAGTCAGCACGGGTGATGCAACCCTGTTCATTCACATACTTCATTAAGAGCGTGCGGCATTCATCGTCACTGTGGTTGCTGGTTGTGCGGTAAGGCGATTCCATGCGTTCCAGTTGCAAGGATTCTAAGGCTTCGCGGAATCTCTTATTAATACGTAGGTTTACCCGATTGAGATGAATCGATGGTGAACGGATTTCTTTCTTTTCCATCACAGGGCGGTCACATTTCAAGGATAGGTAGAAATGCCCTAATTCTCCGACCTCTACTATCCAGCCTTGTGCCAGCCAATGTCGAAGCTCGGCTGTGACTGCTTGCAGGCAGCCTTCGATGGTGGCCGGACTGAAGCCATTTGCCTTGGATGTCAGTTCAATAAATTTCTTGGCGTCAATTGTCCCTGATGGAATGACGCGGGCGTGAAGCGGCTGTTGCTCTTCGCTCTTGAGTGGATTACCACTCGTGTAAAGATCGTAATGGATACTCATATAATAGTTTATTTCTAGTTGTTCAATGAATAATAGTTTGCTTTGCACAAATTAATTCGGGGGACTATACGCCTACGCAAAATAGACTATAGTGTTTCTTTCGAAGAACTATAGTCCTACGAAAGAAACACTATAGTCCGATGTATTAGTTTGTGCACTCAAAGATATTATAATCTGCGGCGAAAACCGTTCTTTTCTACTGCTTCCGTTCATAAAGAAGGTAACCTATTTCAAGATGATTCACTGGAGCAGCTTCTTTATGAGGTTTGTGTTATGCTGCAACTCTGCTGGCGTACAGGATCTCCGTGGAAAAGTGAATAAAAGAATGATACGTTGAAATTTTCTTTCTTTTTCGGAGGAAACGCGATCTTCTATCAAAAAAAGGATAATTTTGGCATAAGTTTTTAATTTGTCTAAATTATAAAAGATCGAAATGCTGGATTTGAAACAACTTACAGCTGACGTATGCCGTATTGCAACGGAGGCTGGATGTTTTTTGAGAGAAGAGCGGAAAGGATTTCGCCGCGAGTCTGTTGTGGAAAAACATGCACATGATTATGTGTCGTATGTAGATAAGGAATCTGAGATCCGATTAGTCAAAGCGCTTTCAGCCTTATTGCCCGAAGCTGGATTTATTGCGGAAGAAGGATCGGCCACTTATAAGGATGAGCCCTATTGCTGGGTGATAGATCCGCTCGACGGTACAACAAACTATATCCATGACTATGCACCCTATTGCGTATGCATTGCTTTGCGGAGCCGGGATGAGTTGCTTCTGGGCGTTGTCTATGAAGTTAGTCGTGACGAATGTTTCTATGCTTGGAAGGGCGGAAAAGCGTTTCTAAATGGAACCGAGATTCAGGCTTCGGATGTGAAAGACATCAAAGACGCTTTTCTGATTGTTGAACTGCCTTATAACTCTGAGCAATACAAGCTGACTGCTCTTCACCTTATCGACCAACTGTATGGGAAGGTTGGGGGCATTCGCATGAATGGTTCTGCCGCTGCCGCAATTTGTTACGTTGCCAGTGGGCGTATTGACGGTTGGGTAGAAGCATTTATTGGTAAATGGGATTATTCGGCCGCGGCTTGATTGTACAAGAAGCCGGAGGGCGGGTGACCAACTTCTACGGAGACGACCATTTTATAGAAGGGCATCACATCATTGCAACCAATGGCTATTGTCACCCCTTGTTGCAGAAATTGCTAGGAGAAGCGCTTCCGACAGGTATGTAACGCCATGCAATGAAATGTATATCTACTATAAAGGAATGGGTTACTGCCTTCTTTACTCTCTTCTTCCCGCGGTGCTGTATCGTTTGCGGACACCCGCTAGCTAGGAGAAGAGTGTATGTGCGTATTATGCAATATGGGTCTTCCCCGTACGAATTACCATCTTTTGCCGGACAATCCCGTCGAACAGATCTTCTGGGGAAAGACACCTTTGGTTCGCGCTACTTCTTTCTTTTTCTATCGGAAAGGAAGTGCTTACAAGTACATTCTTCATCGGCTCAAGTATGGTGGGGAGAAGGAGATTGGTGAGATCATGGGGCGATATGTTGCTAACGAACTTCTGCCGTGTGGTTTCTTTAAGGATATAGATCTTATAATTCCTGTACCCTTGCATCGCAAGCGGCAACGAGCGCGTGGTTATAATCAAAGTGAATGGATTGCGCGAGGCATCGTTTCCGTAACAGGACTCCTTTTGGATGCTGAATCGGTTGTCCGGGATAAATTCACAGAGACACAAACGCATAAATCTAAATTTGAGCGTTGGGAAAACGTCTCAGGCTTTTTCAGTCTTACGAAACATGCTGACGAATTAGCTGGTAAGCATCTGCTTATTGTGGATGATGTGCTGACTACCGGAGCTACTATTGTTTCAGTGGCTTCTTGCTTATCAGCAGTGGAGGATGTACGAATCAGTGTACTTACATTAGCTATAGCATCCTCTTAATGAGGGATGTAAAAGAAAAAGCCAGCACGAATGCTGGCTTACTTTCTGCTCTTCCTCTTGGACTTGAACCAAGGACCCTCTGATTAACAGTCAGATGCTCTAACCGACTGAGCTAAGGAAGAATTTTGTCAATCAAGATTTCTTATTTTCGCTCTTCCTCTTGG
>NZ_BAIV01000019.1 GCF_000517545.1 Bacteroides reticulotermitis JCM 10512
CGGTGAAGTGGGCGAGATTAATGAGTCGGGTGGTTATCGCCTGGCACTCAGTCCGGGAAGCATCTTCGAGTTCTACCGCAACGGCGATCCTCAAATAGTTAATATAAAGACCGACTATCCGGGTGGATGGAAAGTGGTTGGAGTAACCGAAGAAGATAAAACAACCTTGATCGATCAAACAAGCGGTTGGCTGAAGGTGGACAAACCGAAAAATGAGGCGCAAGGCAAGGATGGTTCGAAAGTACCGATGACCCTTACGGTGGATGCTAACAATACTGGTAATGAACGTGTAGGTTATATCTACATCCAATATGCCAATACTAAGATATACCTGACTGTAAATCAATCGACGGATGACGAGGTGAGTATAGAGGTTACATCGAATGGCCAGGTTGTGAGTGAATTACTATTTACCTCTATGGACGAAACTATATCACAGAAGCTCGATATAAAATGGTCTCCTAGCGACGGTGATCTAGCTATTGTCAATTCTGCTCCTGGCTCTTTTCCTTTTGAGGGAGACATGCCGGGTACAACAACAGTATCCGGTGGTACGGGAATCATTTCTTATGCAATAACTCCGATTGCTTTTATTCCTGAGGATAAAGAGAAGCCTTTTGAAAGGATTTCCAAACTGGACTTTACCACTACCGATGGAATCAACCATGCTTCGGCATCGGTATTCCTACGCCATGTCAATTATAATATGTCTGCCGAAGAGATTGCTTCCTCTTATTCGCCTAATGGAAGTACGTATACTTTCAAGATAAAAAGTAATGTCGATTGGAGGATAAAGTCAATAGAGCCGAGCAGTGATAAACTATTGAATATTCAATCAGGAGACAATCTGGTAGAGGGATTCAGGGGCAATGCCAATCTTTCGACGGGTACCGCTGTTCAGTTTACTGTTGTCAATGATGAGTTCTCCGGAGTTAAAGGGACTGTAGATGTTGTATTTGAGAGTGCAGATATGCCTCCAAAATTTGCTGAAAAGAAAATCACTCTTGAAATAATGGGTGAATATTATCCAAAGACACATGGAGGTTGGGCAGGTTCCAACATCTATTGGGACGGTACGAAGTTAACCTTTGATGATAGTTTGGGAGAGAGTGCACCTCATAAGAAATACCAGGGCGTCTTCTTCAACTGGGCTAGTCTTTACGGTATTCCTCCTGCTAATACTTACAATGTTGGAAGTACGGCTTGGAGCAGTAGCGATGGAGTTTATGGACCGAGTGGTTGGGAATACATTTTGGTCTGGCTTAAGTGGCCGCAAGTTGCACAGGTTGCTATTCCATCTAATCCTCCGGTCGGAAAAACCGAAAGAGACCGTGCCTATCTCTATGAAATAACGGATGGTTCAAAAGGCATTGGAGATATTTGTAAATATCTTACGGAGAAAGCCGCAGGTGGTCTACTTTATGGTAAAAAATGGCGGATGCTACCTCCAACGAATTTGAGAAGGCGGAGGATTACAAATGGATTGGTGGTTACGAAGGCACTGTAATGGATCCTAAAGAAGAGGTTGACGGCAGTCGCATTATAGAAAGAGCTTATATAAGAGAGAAAACATATTTCCCTGCTGCCGGAAGCCGCCAATCAAATGCTGGAAAATTGACTGCTATGGGGATAGAAGGGTCTTATTGGGCATCATCGCCTCAGAATAACATTTACACATACTACCTGAGTTTCCGTAGGAATAGCGGTGAAGACAAGATTAATACAGAATATGCTTACACTAATTTTTCACGTCGTAATGCATGTAGTGTCCGTTGCGTTGTAGACATAAAATAAGAGCGAACTAGCCTATTCGATTCTTTTGATTTATCCCTTCGGTGCATTTAAATGCACCGAAGGTACATACCGCTTATTAGGAGTTAAGAAAGAAATAGCACAGCCTATATTTCTCAGTTGTAAAGTATGCCTAATTAGCGGAAAAGGCAGAACCTATTTCCAACCGATTTTATACATGAAACAAAATATAATAATCCCTATCCTTTTTCGGAAGTTAATATGATGAAATGAAGTCTTAGTTATTATGCGATGCAGATACGGACTTCTTCCGATCTAGCCTTTATGGCTTTGGTAAATCAGGTGTCGTGAGACACTGGTGTTTAGTTTTATAAATTTTGTTTTTGACCGCGTGGATTGAGATAATTCGCGCGGTTTTCTTATAGGTCTATGCCGGAAAAAGGGATATTATTGTTGATAATATCCCTGACGATTCATTTCATAAGCTTGGAAAACGGCATACTTATCCGGATCGAGCGGATAGTCCCAACAACCTAACTGGTGATAGATTTGTCCGCCGAAACCTTGCTTGAACTTATAGAGTCCGTACATGGGGTGCGAGGGCTCGGGACGTGGTGCGATGCCGAACATATCATATTCCGTGCAGGCGTTCGCCTTAGCTAACCGGATGGCTTCCCATTGCAGAGCGTAAGTAGGCATGAGGTTTCTGTGCTCAGACGAAGAAGCTCCATATAAATACGTCGCCCGATGGCTCGATAAAACTAAGAACATAGCGGCTAGCGGCTGGTCTCCGGTATAAGCAACGAGTAGTTTGACTTGCACATCTTTACTTTCCTGCTCCATCTTCGTGGTGAATACCATTCGGAAATATTCCAGACTGTTGGTATTGAGTCCGTTGCGAATGGCTGTTTCACAATACAACTGATACCAGATGTCCAATCCTTCGATACCTACATTACGTACCTCAATCCCTTTGCGTTTCGACAGATTGATGTTATACCGGGTTTTGGATTTCATCTGTGCCAAGATTTGCTCTTCCTCATTCCGCAAGTCGAGCAGAATGGTATGAGCCGGCAGAATGTTGCTATTACTCTTCTTTAGGTTCCAATTGCAGGTCCCATAGTTTAAACGTAACTCCTGAAAAGTTTTGGCGGGTGAGCTTTCCAAATCCCGTTCTCATCGAAATCATCTTCTTTGCACCAATGCGACTCCCAATTCAGATCATAGCGCAGAGCCAAACAGTTGTTGGGCAGGTGCGAACGCAACGATTCGGATAGTTCTTCCAGAAAACTACCTTGATTCTCTTCCGAAGGCTCTATCTCCGGGCCATAAGGTAAATATGCTACATAATCTGTGCTGTTGAGGTACTCGAAAAAGACAATAAAGTCAGCTTGTGTATAAGAATATCCTCCCACATTCAGGTAAAGGTCGCTGTTTTTGATCTTAAAATCAAAAGCGGCAGACGGTATGCCGTGATGTTGTTTCACGTTTGACCAGAAAGAAGTCTGTTGTATGATCGGCGTGCTGTAAGCATCGATAACCTCTTTCGGCTCAATTTCTAATGTCATAACTCCAACTATTAAAATAAAAACTGCAAAGGTAGGCAAAAAAGCTGTGATTCGACCCATCTTTGGTGAGAAGAACCCCTGACGCATGGACGCGAACCAATGAGCGAAAGTTTACCATGTGCAGCAATCGGGGAGAAATTCGGCTTTTGCCCGATTATTCTCAGATTGTTCGTTCGCAAATACACGGGAAAACTCTATATTTGCATCAGAGAACGAATCTTTGTGGTCTGATAGAAGCTACTTTAGCATAAGCAGCTATCAATATATTATTTCAATTATGAACATGAATTTATAACCCAATTTCATTTACTATGCTAAGAAAATCAATTTATTGGCTTTTACTCGCTGCCATTTTTCCAATGTTTGCTTACCCCCAATCCCCCAAAACATTCGAAATTAAAAATGGACATTTCTATCGAAACGGTAAAGAAACTCCGGTTCTTTCCGGCGAAATGCATTACATGCGCATCCCTCATCAGTATTGGCGGCATCGGCTGCAAATGATGAAGCTATGGGGCTTAACACAGTGGCTACTTACGTATTCTGGAACTTCCATGAGCCGGAACCGGACAAGTGGGATTTTACCGGCGATAAGAATCTGGCGGAGTACATCCGGATAGCCGGAGAGGAGAACATGATGGTTATCCTGCGCCCTGGCCCTTATGTGTGTGCCGAATGGGAGTTCGGTGGCTATCCCTGGTGGTTGCAGAATATAAAAGGTATGGAGATTCGAAGAGATAATCCGGAATTTCTGGCGCGTACCAAAAGCTACCTCGAACGTTTGTACAAAGAGGTGGGCAGTTTGCAATGTACCAAAGGAGGACCTATCATCATGGTGCAATGCGAGAACGAGTTTGGTTCTTATGTGGCTCAACGAAAGGATATTCCACTGGAAGAGCATCAGGCGTATAATGCCAAGATCAAACAGCAATTGATCGATGCCGGATTTAATGTACCGATGTTTACTTCGGATGGCAGTTGGCTGTTTGAAGGCGGCGCTACTCCGGGAGCTTTGCCGACTGCTAACGGTGAAAATGATATAGAAAATCTTAAAAAGGTAGTCAATCAGTATCATGACGGCAAAGGGCCTTACATGGTTGCCGAGTTCTATCCCGGCTGGTTATCGCATTGGGCGGAAGACTTTCCGCAGATCAGCGCTTCGAGCATTGCTCGTCAAACAGAGAAGTATTTGCAGAACGATGTCTCTTTTAATGTATATATGGTACACGGAGGAACGAACTTCGGCTTTTCGAGTGGAGCGAATTATGACAAGAAGCGGGATATTCAACCCGACTTGACTAGTTATGATTACGATGCGCCTATCAGCGAAGCCGGTTGGGAAACTCCCAAATACGATTCGCTTCGCAACGTGATTAAGAAATATGTGAAATATCCTGTTCCTGCTATTCCGGCTCCCATAGCTACGATCGAAATACCCTCCATTCAGTTGGATAAGGTAATGGATCTGTTGGCTTATGCCGAAAAGCAAAAACCGGTATTGGCGGAAGAACCTTTGACTTTTGAACAGCTGAACCAGGGATATGGCTATGTGCTGTATACCCGTCATTTCAATCAACCGATCTCCGGCACGCTCGAGATTCCCGGTTTGAGAGATTATGCGGTGGTTTACGTGGACGGAGAGAAAGTAGGCGTACTGAACCGGAATACGAAGACCTATTCACTTGAGATAGACGTACCTTTCAATTCTACTGTGCAGATTCTGGTAGAGAATATGGGACGAATCAATTACGGTAGTGAGATTGTGCACAACAATAAAGGGATTATCAGTCCGGTTAAGATTGCCGGTAAAGAGATACAAGGCAATTGGAAAATGTATTCTTTGCCGATGGCCGAAGCTCCTGATGCTGATAAGCTGGGTGTGGCAAACTCTGCTTCCGCGACTACCAAGTTGAAGAATATGCCGATTGTCTATAGCGGTAAATTTACACTCGACAAGGTGGGTGATACGTTCATCGACATGGCCGACTGGGGTAAAGGAATTATCTTTGTTAATGGCATCAACATCGGACGCTATTGGCAGGTAGGACCGCAGCAAACGTTGTATATCCCCGGGGTATGGTTGCGAAAAGGAGAGAACAAGATTGTTGTTTTCGAGCAATTGAACCTCAAACCACAGAAAGAACTTCGGACAACGAAAGTACCTGTTCTTCAAGAACTGAAATCCGAATTGAACTGAAATAATGGTTCTTGAACCTAAAAGAGGATGTGTCAAAACTGATTCATCCTCTTTTTTTATCCTTGTCTGGTCCCTATGCGGTTCATGTGCTTGTTCTATGGGACAAACATACTAATCCTCATCGGCATTGTAGTGAAGGTTCTCGATTTGGAATGGATCAGGAGTATAACGGGGATATGTCTGTTTTTACACATCCCCTTTTATAAATCTATTACTATTTCTTATTTTATAATTGTAATTAGCCTTCTGTCTTTATCTTCATTCTGATGACCAACTCCCCATACTTTTTTCCCATTTAATTCTACTCCAACACAAATTGTAGATGAATTTGTTTTGTTTGTTTCTATAGATATGGTGTCTACATTCGATATGTCCCACTTGAGGTAGGATATAGACTTGTCATAAGTTGCATTAGGAAAGATTCTTAGTATATATTTGTTATAATCTGCATTAGGAGGTAACAGCATAAACCCATTCGGAGCATCTGAATCTTTTTTATAATAAACTATTTCTTTATTATTTATCAAATAAGTTAAGGTCAATTTATTTAGATCTACATTCTTGTCATTTTTGCTTTCAGGATTAAGCAAATCATTCCCATCTTTGTCTGTAACGTACATATCTATATATGTGTCATTTACAGATATAGAGGTATGCTCTTCTTGGCTGCAAGAATAAAATAAACTTAGAATAAATATGATATATATGTATTTCATAACTTGATGTTTTAGGGGGTTATATAGAATCGTTCTTGCTATTTCGGTTCAGAATCGGTTGCGCAAGGAGCCATCCGATACACGTTGGTCGGTTTCTGTTCGAATCCCACGCGCTGATAGAGTTGGTTAGCCGCTATTCGTTGAGGCGAAGAAGTCAGCATTAGCAAAGGTACTTTGCATTGCTTTACATACTCGATGGCATGAGCAACGAGCAGTTTGCTATATCCTTTTCCCCGGTAATCTTCGTCCACCACTACGTCTTCGATCCATGCTTTGCCACCTGTGGGGCTGTAGTATATGCCTACGGTAAGCATTCCGATCGTTTTCTCGTTGCTTTGCAGTAGGAATAAATGGCTGTTGGAATCGGCCAGTAGTTCCTGAAGGGCTTGGTCGTCAAAAGGGAAAGGCTGATCACTCAGTTGTTTGAGGAATCCCTGTATAATCGGTGTGAGTTCAGGGGTGAATTGTTCTGCTTTTGTGATTCTTATTGTTTCCATGGAATAGATTGTTTAGTTTGTCATTGAGTAGACAAAGATATTAAATAATGTAATAGAAAAGAGTGTCTGTCGAAACTTTACTATCTTTCCGGCAAAAGCGAGACCTTTTATAGGCGGTTGGCTCAAAATACTGTTAGAAATATGAAAGTACGAAGCATTATTCTTTTGATTGCGCTATTGGTTGGACTTGATCAGGCGGTTAAACTGCTTATTTATCAATATTTTATGGATGTCAACTTTGAAATTATACCTCGGGTACTTGACTTTAAACCCTTTTTCAATAGCAAGTATAGTTTTGTGAATCATTCAATCCACAAAGGAACAGGCATGGATGCAGGGTTGATATTTCATATTGTCCTATTTGCGCTAATATGGCTTGTCGTATTTGTGTTTTATCGATTTTATAAGCGAGTTGCTCCCACGAATAAGACGCTTGACGTCTCTTTCAGCTTGCTGACGGCAGGGGTTCTATGCGCCTATTTAGGAATCTTGGTTTGGGAAGAGGGGGTACTCGACTTTCTACAGCTTAGGCCGTTTGGCAAAATTATTTTCGACTTGAAGGATCTCTATATTAACTGCTTTGTTGTATGCTTACTTATAAGTACAAAGAGGGTTGAGTCCAGACATCATATTAAACTAAAAGATATGGCTGACTATCTGAAAGGCTTATTTGGCGGAAGAGCTTGATTTCAGATAGTCAGCCATAGTCACACTAAGATACATTCGGGTGACAAGGTGTTGCTATGCCTTCAAGCTACTGACACCTTTTCAAGTTACCTTGCACTAAAATTGAAGAAGAACCTTGTTTTTATAAATTTGCTTTCACTTGTCTTAGGAGTTGGATAGTAGTAAGTCAAGTACTAAGCTATACCGCGTGGCAGGGTCACAAATTTGTAAAAGCTAAAATGCTATCGCAAACTTTCCGAGAGAATAAAGCCCTGTCTCATACGAAATACAGCCAAAAAGAATGAGAGATAGGCTCAAAAATGATGAGAGATAGGCTCAAAAAGAGGGGAAAATGCGGGAAAATGATGAGAGATACCGCTTTTGAAAAGTATCTCTCATTGTGTAATACGTTGAATTATTGATTGTTAAGTGAAAAATGATGAGAGCATGAGAGATAAAATATTTTATCTTGTATGTAGGGGAGGGGGGAAGTATGACTTCAAATGAGACAGCTGCGCAGAACATTTTCAAGGTTCTATTGGTTTACTTTAAAGATCAAAGTATAAACAAAATGGTTCAATTTAAGATAAAACGTGTGTATGAAGATTATGCCGAAGCCGATGGTTACCGGGTGCTGGTAGATAAACTCTGGCCTCGGGGAATGAAGAAAGAGGCGTTGAAGTATGATTATTGGGCAAAAGATATAACCCCTTCCACGGCCTTGCGACGGTGGTGTCATGAAGATATACCGGGACATTGGAACGAGTTCACCATCCGGTATCAAGAAGAGTTGGCCGATTCTTCCCATGTAGCCGACTTTCTCGACCTCATCAAACCCTATCCTGTAGTCACTTTGCTTTATGCTTCGAAGGAACCGGTGCACAATCATGCCCGTATTCTGCGGGATTATTTGGAAATACATCTGAAAGAGTGATCATAAAGTAACATTTATCTGTTTCCGCTTTTTATGGTTCGCGCTATTTTTTACCTTTGTAGCTCAATTCAAAACTGAGAAGTCATGAAGTACAAATTATTAGTTCTCGATGTAGACGGGACTCTTCTCGATAATTCGAAGGAAATAAGTAAGCGCACATTAGCTGCTTTAGTCAAAGTGCAGCAAATGGGCGTGCGTGTCGTGCTGGCATCCGGCAGACCAACTTATGGACTTATGCCATTGGCTAAGACACTGGAGTTGGGTAACTATGGAGGATATATTCTTTCTTATAACGGCTGTCAGGTGATAAACGCCAAAGACGGAACGTTGCTCTTTGAACGACGTATCAATCCCGAAATGTTACCCTATCTGGAGAAGAAAGCACGTAAGAATGGTTTTTCAATGTTTACCTACAATGAAAATATTCTTGTTACCAATGATCCGGATAATGCGCATATACAATATGAAGCCCAACTAAATAACCTTGAAATCGTTCGGGAAGACAACTTCTCGATAGCCGTAGACTTTGCACCCTGCAAATGTATGTTGGTAAGCGATGACGAAGAGACGTTGGTAGGCTTGGAGGAGCATTGGAAGAGACGTTTGGCGGGTACGCTGGATGCGTTCCGGTCGGAATCTCATTTTCTGGAAGTTGTGCCCTGCGGCATTGATAAAGCCAATACCTTAGGCGCATTGATGGAAATGCTGGGCGTTAAGTCCGAAGAGGTCATAGCGATTGGCGACGGTGTGTGCGATGTCACGATGATCCAAATGGCCGGAATAGGAGTTGCCATGGGCAATGCGCAGGAGTCGGTGAAGCGATGTGCCGAAATGGTAACCGCTTCCAACGAAGAAGACGGAGTAGCAATTGCCGTGGAGAAAACGATTCTGACCGATTTTCGTCCGGAGAATATTTCGTTAGACCACCTCAATTCGCAGGCGCAACACGCCTGATGGGTAATTTAGGTATCCTATATACTTATGTTTCCGAAGATCGGGTAGAAGCAACCATGCCGGTTGATTACCGCACCCGCCAGCCTTTCGGCATTTTGCACGGAGGAGCGACGCTTGCGCTAGCCGAAACCGTTGCCGGGCTGGGATCGATGGTGTTATGCCAGCCGGACGAATTTGTTGTCGGTATGCAAGTAAGCGGAAGTCATATCTCTTCGGCACACGAGGGCGATACGGTACGTGCTGTGGCAACCATTGTACATAAAGGACGTTCGTCGCATGTTTGGAATGTGGACGTCTTTACTTCAACCAACAAACTGGTGTCTTCTATACGGGTAGTCAACAGTGTGATGAAAAAGAGATGATAGGCGAAGATAAGAGATGTAAATTGACAACGATTGACGAGCTCATCTTGCAGCAACAACCTTTTGCCGTTTACCGGACTCCGGGTAGCGAGAAATTTCGACTCTTGCGCCAGGAACACGGAAGCATTCGGCAACTCAAGGATTTGAAAGAGTTGAACGGAGAACGAGGCTTTGTCATTGCACCGTTTCGGGTGAGTGAACAACATCCGATTGTGCTGTTGCAGCCCGATGAAGATATTGACTTTTGTACGTTTGATGCGGACGAACCGTTGGAAGCGGGTACACAATCTCTTTCGGACGAGCAGATGGAAACTCTCAGCACGGAGGGATATGGTGTCTGTTTCCGGACTTTTTTAGAAGCGCTGCAAAACAAGACGTTCGAGAAGTTGGTGCTCTCACGTAGTATCACCGAAGAACGGATGGAAGGTTTTTCTCCTGCCGCCGCTTTTCGTGCCGCTTGTAGCCGGTATGTTCATTCGTATGTCTATCTGTGCTATACGCCCCAGACAGGAGTCTGGCTTGGAAGCACTCCCGAAATAATTCTGTCGGGCAGACAAGGCGAATGGAATACGGTTGCTTTGGCGGGAACTCAATCGTTACAGAATGGAGAGTTGCCTCAAGTATGGGATGAAAAGAACCGGGAAGAGCAGGCGTATGTAACTGCTATATCCGTCGTCAACTCCATTCGTTGGGTATCGAAGCGCACGAAAAGTCCTTACCCGGCTTATGCGGGAGCGTTGTCGCATCTTAAAACCGATTTTCGCTTTTCGTTGAGCGATCCCGACAACTTGGGTGATCTACTCGAAGTGCTCCATCCCACGCCTGCCGTTTGCGGATTGCCGAAGGAAGAAGCGTACCGTTTTATTCTGGATCACGAAGGGTACGACCGTAAGTACTATTCGGGCTTCATCGGATGGCTCGATCCGGACGGGCAAACAGACTTGTATGTCAATCTGCGTTGTATGAATGTGGAAGCCGACCGGCTTGTACTCTATGCGGGCGGCGGACTTTTGGCTTCTTCGGAGGTGAATGACGAGTGGGTGGAAACAGAGAAGAAATTGCAGACCATGAAGCGGCTTATCCTTTCCACGCCAACCCTTTCTTAGGATAAAGGGCGTGCTCGGAGATCGATTAAATGAATATAAATAAATAGATAATAACCCGTCTTTCCATTGGGAGATGGGACTAGTGAAAGGCTTTTATGTATTCGGATAAGAAAAATATATTGCAGTTGGTGGCTCTACTACGGGCACATGGAGTTACGCAGGTAGTACTCTGCCCCGGTAGTCGGAACGCACCCCTTATTCACACGCTGTCTACGCATCCCGACTTTACGTGCTATTCGGTGACGGACGAGCGGAGTGCGGGATTCTTTGCGTTGGGACTTGCGTTGAATGCAGACAAACCCGCTGCCGTTTGCTGTACATCCGGTACGGCGTTGCTCAATTTGCATCCCGCAGTTGCCGAAGCGTACTATCAACAAGTACCGTTGGTCGTTATTTCCGCCGACCGTCCTGCCGCCTGGATCGGACAGATGGACGGGCAAACGCTTCCTCAACCGGAGGTGTTTAGAACCTTGGTCAGGAAGTCGGTCAATCTGCCTGAGATACATACCGAAGAAGATGAATGGTTCTGCAACCGTTTGGTGAATGAAGCGTTGCTTGAAGTCGATCATCATGGCAAAGGCCCCGTACATATTAATATACCGCTTTCCGAACCGCTGTTCCGGTTCTCGACAGAAACACTTCCCGAAGTGCGTGTCGTCAGCCGTTATCTGAGTTGGCGAGCATACAAGAATCAAGATAAAGACCTGTCCGCGCGACTGAACGGATATGGAAAGCGAATGGTGATTGCCGGCCAGCATCGGGGGAATGTTTGTTTTCCGAAAGAGTTGGAAGCGGCTTTATCCGGTCGGTTCACTTGGCTGGCGGAACATATCGGCAACCGGGCCGTACCAGCCGGAGCTGTCAGAAACTTCGATACAGCACTTTATGCCATGTCCGAAGAGATGAAGGCGGAGGTGGCACCGGACTTACTCATAACTTACGGCGGACACATCGTGTCGAAACGATTGAAGAAACTGATTCGGGAGAATCCGCCCAAAGAACATTGGCATATTTCCCCGGACGGAGAAATAGCCGACTTGTTTGGTGCGTTGACGACCGTTTTTGAGATGGAGCCTTTCGAGTTTCTGCAAGAGGTGGCTACCGTTCTTGTTGTCCACAAACCGGATTACCCCCGTATGTGGAAGAATCTATGTACTGCAATTCCTTTGCCGGACTTAGCCTATTCGGAAATGTCCGCCATCGGAGCGTTGCTCAATTCCCTGCCGGAGAATAGCGTTTTGCATTTGGCAAACAGTTCCTCCATCCGGTACGCACAGCTGTATACCTTGCATCCAACCATCGAAGTTTATGGCAACCGGGGGACGAGTGGTATCGAAGGTTCACTTTCTACCACAGTCGGTTATGCGGCTGCTTCCGATAAACTGAACTTTGTTGTTATCGGAGATCTTAGTTTCTTTTACGATATGAATGCTTTGTGGAACAATCACCTGCGGACTAACTTACGTATTCTGTTGCTCAACAACGGGGGCGGGGAGATATTCCAAACCTTACCCGGACTGGAAGCATCGGGCGTGTCGCATCGGTTTATAACTGCCACACATCAGACTACTGCCAAAGGATGGGCGGAAGAACGCGGATTCCGCTACCGGGCGGTCGCTCATGAAAGCGAGTTAGCGGAGGCAATATCCTTTTTAGCACAACCGGAACACATCGATCAGCCCGTGCTGGTGGAAGTGTTTACCGATAAGGATGCGGACACTCGCATCTTGAAAGATTATTATCATCAATTAAAACAAGTATAGATTATGTCAGTACAGAGAGAATGGACGACTATCAGAGAATACGAAGATATTCTGTTTGATTATTATAATGGAATAGCACGCATCACGATCAATCGCGAACGGTATCGCAATGCGTTTACACCTACTACTACCGGTGAAATGAGTGACGCGTTGCGCATCTGCCGGGAGGAAGCGGACATTAGTGTGGTTGTGATAACCGGTGCGGGCGATAAGGCTTTCTGTTCGGGAGGCGATCAGAATGTGAAAGGACGTGGCGGATATATTGGTAAAGACGGTATACCTCGACTGAGTGTGCTCGATGTGCAAAAGCAGATCCGCAGCATTCCCAAACCGGTCATTGCGGCTGTCAATGGCTTTGCTATCGGTGGAGGCCATGTACTGCACGTGGTTTGCGATCTTTCCATCGCTTCCGAAAACGCGATCTTTGGGCAAACAGGACCTCGTGTGGGAAGTTTCGATGCCGGATTTGGTTCCTCTTACCTTGCTCGGGTGGTAGGTCAGAAGAAAGCACGCGAAATATGGTTCCTTTGTCGGCAATACAATGCGCAGGAAGCACTCGACATGGGTCTGATCAATAAGATCGTTCCGTTGGAGCAGCTCGAAGACGAATATGTGCAGTGGGCGGAAGAGATGATGTTGCTCAGTCCGTTGGCGTTGCGCATGATTAAAGCCGGATTGAATGCCGAACTGGACGGACAGGCAGGTATTCAGGAATTGGCGGGTGATGCTACGATGCTCTATTATATGACTGATGAAGCGCAGGAAGGAAAGACTGCTTTCCTTGAAAAACGCAAACCGAACTTCAAACAGTACCCCAAGTTTCCTTAATGATGGATTGCAAAATCAACATAGTCCCGCACGTGTTGCACTTTAAACAACCGGCGGGGACTTCACGAGGTGTATATACCACTCGGAAAGTGTGGTATATACATTTCACTTCTTCCGACAATCCCGGTCGGGTGGGGATCGGAGAGTGTGCTCCTTTGCCCGACTTGAGTTGGGATGCCTTGCCCGATGCCGATTATGAGCAGGTGTTGAACCGTGCTTGTCGGCAAGTTGAAGAGCAAGGAGGTGTACTGGATTATGAAGCGTTGCAAGATTATCCGTCCATCCTTTTTGGTTTGGAAACAGCGATTCGTCATCATGCTGCGGGTAGTTGGGCACTTTGGGATACTCCTTTCTCACGCAGTGAAGCGGGTATTCCGATTAACGGGCTGATCTGGATGGGCGACTACGACCGGATGCTGACTCAGATCGAAACGAAGATGCAGGCAGGATTCCGTTGCATCAAGCTAAAGATCGGTGCCATCCATTTTGATGAAGAACTGGCTTTGTTGAAGTATATCCGTGCGCACTTCTCCCGGGCTGAGATCGAACTTCGGTGGATGCCAACGGGGCTTTCTCGCCAAGCGATGCGCTGGATAAACTCAAACGGCTTGCCGAACTGGATTTACATTCCATCGAACAGCCGATTTGTGCCGGACAGTGGGCTGAAATGGCTCGCCTGACTTCCGAATCTCCTTTACCGATTGCGCTGGACGAAGAGTTGATCGGCTGCAATGCTTTGCATGGTAAAGAGAAACTTCTTTCCGTCATTCGTCCTCAATATATAATTCTGAAGCCGTCGTTGCATGGTGGCATTTGTGGAGGAGAGGAATGGATTGCACTAGCTGAAAAACGAAATATCGGTTGGTGGATCACTTCGGCGTTGGAGTCGAATATCGGTTTGAATGCGATAGCCCAGTGGTGTGCAACGTATAATAACCCGTTGCCACAAGGCTTGGGCACGGGAATGCTTTTTACTGATAATGTAGAGATGCCGCTTGAAATACGAAGCGATTGTATGTGGTTCGGCAAATGATGGAGTTCGATCGGCATAAGCAGCGTTTGTGTTTGGAGGGTAAAATTTACACTCCGGAAGAGATATATCAGCTTGTTGGTGAGGGCAGAGGGGATCTTTCCTCCGCTCAGACCGATCTGTTTCTGTTTTTAGCCAAGTGGTTTGACGATTCACCTTCTATAATCGTACATACTTCCGGTTCCACGGGCGAGCCGAAAGAACTCTCAGTCTGTAAAGATCGGATGATGCAGAGTGCCCGCCTGACTTGCGAATATCTCGACTTGCAAAAGGGTGAAACCGCTTTGCTCTGCATGAACCTTCGATATATTGGTGCAATGATGGTTATAGTCCGCTCGTTGGTTGCCGGATTGAATCTTATTGTTCGCCCCGCATCCGGTCATCCGTTGGTCGATGTGGAAGAGCAGTTGCAGTTTGTGGCAATGGTTCCGTTGCAGGTATACAACACATTACAGGTGCCGGAAGAGAAAGAACGGTTGATGCGTGTAGGTAATTTGATTATCGGGGGAGGTGCTGTCGATGAGGCGTTGGTCAGTGCACTTAACGCTCTGCCCGGAGCTGTTTATTCCACTTACGGCATGACGGAAACCCTCTCGCATATCGCTCTTCGCCGGCTGAACGGAGAGTCGGCTTCCGATCACTATCATCCTTTCTCATCTGTCAACTTATCTCTTTCGCCGGAAAGCACCTTGATTATCGAAGCACCGCTCGTTTGTGAAGAAGTTCTGCAAACCAATGATGTGGCTCGTATCTACCCGATGGTAGTTTCACGATTCTGGGACGGGCAGACAATGTGATTAATACCGGAGGATTAAAGTGCAGGCCGAAGAGTTGGAAAAACGGATTCATTCGATTATTGACGCTCCTTTGGTAGTCACCTCGATTGCGGATGAACGTTTGGGGCAGGCTGTCACGTTGTTGCTTGGCAAGCAGGTGGATCTTGTGATGCTTGAGCAAGAACTCTCCCGGATATTATCTCCTTATGAGTGTCCGAAGCATATTTGCGTGGTGGATGCTATTCCACAGGTAGGAAATGGTAAGGTTGATCGGATGCAATGTCGCGTGCTGGCGGAACGTTTACTGCTGGATCGGGAAAAGTAATAGCAGTGCGAGCGGTAGAAAATCTTTTAATTCACTTCGCAGAAGCTCCATCGTCTTTTGCTTATACCGGTTGATGGACTTCACGCTGAGGTTCATCTCTTCGGCTATTTCGGAATGTGTTTTTCCTTCAAAGAAGCTTTTCATAAAGACGGTTCGGTAGTTGTCGGGTAGCTTATTGAGCGTTGCATATAGCATGCTGTAGAGTTCGTTCAACGTGAAAATACTGTCGGCCTCTGTTGCGTAAATCGGATCTTTCTTCTGGAGAGTTTCCGCATAATTCCATTCATATTCCTGGTGTTTGAGGTAGTTCAGGCAGCTGTTGCGCACGCACATTTTGATATAGGCCAATGCGGTGGACGACTGGAAGTCTAATGAGTCAATCTTATCCCATAACAAGGTGAATACATCCGACACGATGTCTTCACGAGCCTCTCTGTCATCTATAAATCTTTTTGCATACAGGCAGAAAGGTGCGTAATATTCTTCATAGAGCTGTTTGAAGGCTCGTTCTTTAGTCTGTTTCGAAAAAGATAACTTCATTCTAATTAGATTCTGTATTCCGAGAATTTTTGCAAATATATGAAAGATAATTAGGAAGTCCCCCTTTTGGATGTTTTTTTGTATGTCTATGCGGTTTTCCGGCATGGCATGGGCAGTAGTTTTGTGTGGTAAATGGCTCTATGCAGCAACAGGGCAGGAAGTAAACGGCCCGATAGATGGATGAAATTTGTGCGAGTTTTGAGCTGAAATAAAAAAAAGAATGTTTTTGCTGTCCCTTTATGTTGCCCTCAGTTGTATTATAAGTGTAAAAGCAACTAAAACGATACAACATTGAAAGAGAATTTAGAAAATATGAATCCGGAATCACTGCTTCGCAAGGCTCAAGCATTGGGATATGATATCCGCGAAATGGAGTCTATCGACACGATAAAGGCTTATAAGCGAGCGCAGGATAAGATAGAAAAGCGTCAGAAGAAGAACTTCTACCAGCACGTGATGCGCTATGCAGCCTTTCTGACAATACCTTTGCTACTGTCTTCTTTCATTTTAGCTATCTGTATTTCTACGGTGCCAAGGTGAATGAGCAATATGCGGAAGTGACAGCGGCTACAGGATCGGTCATACGCTATGAATTGCCGGATCATTCGGTTGTTTGGTTGAACTCCGGAAGTACGTTACGCTACCCAACGGTGTTCAGACGGGACAATCGGAAAGTGGAACTGAAAGGAGAAGCTTATTTTGAAGTTGAAGCCGATAAGAAGAGACCTTTTTATGTAAATACGCCTGGTGGATTGAGCGTTTATGTGTATGGCACGAAATTTAACGTCAATGCTTATGAGGATGATAATAGCGTAGAAACGGTATTGGAAACAGGAAAAGTGAATGTTATATCTCCGGACGGTGAACATGAAATACATTTGTTGCCGGGAGAACGACTACTCTATGATAAGTTAGCACATACCATGTCGAAAGGGGTGGTTGATGTCTATGAGAAGGTAGCTTGGAAAGATGGTAAACTGATATTCCGCAATGCCGCATTGGATGAGATCTTTAAACGTCTGGCACGGCATTTCAATGTAGACATTCAGTTTAACAACAAAACCGGGAAAGAATATAAGTACCGGGCGACGTTCCGGGACGAGACTTTACCTCAGATACTGGACTATCTGCCAAGTCGGCCTCACTGAAGTGGCGAACAGAAGAAGGCGTTCAACAAGCTGATGAAACATTTACAAAGAAAAAAATAATAGTTGATTTATATTAATAACTTTTAAAACGGAAGTAGCCTATGATATAACACAGAAAAACAAAACAAGGAAGACAGCTGCTACCAACAGCCATCTTCCCCTCGATCGCTCTAAGATTCACGGTGAAAGGTCTTGCAAACACTATCCGGAATCAACCCAAAGTTCATTATAGTAATAAACTCTAGTTAACCGCAAATGTATGAAAAAAAATCATCCATTTATTGCAATATGTCCAAAATATGCTTTAAATCTAAAACTTCCTTTAGTTATGAGGATTAGTCTGGCACTACTTTTTACAGTAGTATTACAACTTTCAGCAGAGAATGGATATGCCCAACGAACCCGGATATCTATCTCTATGTCGAATGTTTCGATTGAACAAGTGTTAAACAAAATAGAGGATAATTCTGATTATGTATTCCTCTATAATGACAAAACGATTCAAACGAATCGGGTTGTTACAGTAAGTAATAAATCCGGAAAGATTCTGGATATTCTCGATGACATCTTTCAAGGTACTAACATCTCTTATACAGTTGTAGACAAACAGATAATTTTGGCTACAAAGAAGGTGGATGCAGTAACTCAAGAAGTGGGCGTTCAAATTAAAGGTATCGTTAAAGATACACAAGGCGACCCTTTGATCGGTGTAAATGTGAAAGTAAAAAACACATCATCCGGTACCATTACCGATATTGATGGTCGGTTTGCTTTGCAAGCTAAGAAAGGAGATCAAATTGAAGTCTCTTACGTAGGATATACCACGCAGGTCTTGAAAATCAGCGGAACTCAACCTCTATCGATTGTACTTCAGGAGGATAACCGAGTTCTGAACGAGGTCGTTGTGACGGCATTGGGTATCAAGAAAGAAGCGAAATCTCTTTCTTATAATGTACAGCAGATTAACAATGACGAGATTACGCGTGTAGCTGATGCGAACTTTGTGAACAACTTGAACGGTAAAATTGCCGGTGTTACAATTAATGCGTCAGCGTCTGGAGTCGGAGGTTCTTCACGTGTGGTAATGCGTGGTACCAAGTCTATCAACGGTAATAACAATGCGCTCTATGTAGTAGATGGTATTCCGATGATTGATATGACGGCTTCTTCTACTCAACCTACCGATTCTTACGAAGGGGCAGGGCAGACGGGTGATCCTATTTCCGGAATTAACCCGGATGATATCGAAAGTATATCTGTATTGAGTGGTCCTTCGGCTGCTGCCTTGTATGGTAGTGCTGCTGCCAATGGTGTTGTAATGGTTACAACTAAAAAGGGTAAAGAAGGACGCACATCGGTGACTATTTCTAACAATACGACTTTTTCTTCTCCGCTTGCTTTGCCGGAGTTCCAGAATACGTATGGACAGTCTGAAACCGGAAGTTATTATAGCTGGGGAACTAAGTTGAATACTCCGAGCAGCTATGATCCGAAAGACTTTTTCCAAACCGGACTCAATGTGACTAACGGTGCTAGCTTGTCTACAGGTACAGATAAGAATCAGACTTATTTGTCACTTGGTACAACGAATGCCCGAGGAATTATTCATAATAACGATTACGAACGTTACAACTTGACTTTTCGTAATGTGGCTAAGATGCTAAAAGATAAGCTGACGCTGGATATGAGCTTTATGCTCAGTTCGGTGAAAGAGCAAAATATGACTTCTCAGGGACTTTATTTCAACCCGCTGGTTTCTCTCTATTTGTTTCCCGCCGGTGATGATTTCTCTAAAGTGCAGGCTTATCAACGTTATGATGCGGAACGCAACCTGATGACACAATACTGGCCGTACAGTACGAGCTTGGCTTTGCAAAATCCATATTGGACCACGGAGCACATAAAAATGCCTAACCACAAAAACCGCTATATGGCTACTGCATCGGCGAAGTATGATTTTGCTGACTGGGTTAATTTGACTGCTCGTGTAAAGATGGATCGTAACAATGAGCGTCGCGAACGCAAATACGATGCAGGTACGAATACACTTTTTGCTTCTAAATACGGTTTTTACTCAAAGAGTAACATCGAAAATCAACAAGTATATGGTGAGTTGTTGCTGAATATCAATAAGTATTTTGCCGCTAACACGGTGAATCTAACAGCCAACGTTGGTGCGAACTTCGAGAATAATGATTACCAAGCAGACTATTTTGGTGGTAAGCTGAAGTCTGTTGCCAACCTTTTCACTTTTGGTAACGTAAATACTACGGAAAAGAATCTGGCTAATCAATATGGTTACCATATGAAGAAGCGTGCAGTCTTTGCCAGTACACAGATTGGTTATAAGTCAATGGCTTATTTGGATGTGACTGCTCGTAACGACTGGTCGTCTACCTTTAAAGGAACTGACACCGGATCATTCTTCTATCCTTCTGTCGGTCTTTCAGGTATTATCACGGATATCTTCCATTGCAGTACAGACATCATGCCTTATATGAAGGTTCGCGTGTCGTACTCGGAAGTAGGTAACTCTCCGGCCGTATTCTTGGCTATTCCTACTTATGCGTTGGTAGATGGTGTGCCCGTAACTCAATCTCGCCGCCCCAATCCGAACTTGAAGCCTGAACGTACAAAGTCTTGGGAGGCCGGTTTCAACTTTGTATTCTTCCAGAATAAGTTAAGACTTGATGCGTCGATTTATAACTCACGTACCTATAATCAGTTCTTTGAACGTACGCTTTCGTCTACTACCGGTTACAAATCGGAGGTTGTGAATGGTGGTCGTGTAGATAATAAAGGTGTTGAGCTGTCGTTGCGCTATGAAGATAAGTGGGGAGACTTCGGTTGGAGTTCGTACCTGACTTATTCGTTGAACAAGAATAAAGTAGTGGAATTGTTGCGCAATTACGAAGACCCTTATACACATGAACTGACTACGTTGAATAAAATCGATATGGGTGGTACAAGTATGTATAAGATGATCTTGACCGAAGGCGGTTCTATTGGCGATATTTATGTGAATACTCTTCGTACCGACGAACATGGCGCTATCTATGTACATCCTTCGGATCAAGTGGTTGTGACGCAACCTGACGTTTTCGTGAAGGCTGGTAATAGTGCTCCTAAATACAACTTAGGTTGGGGAAATACGCTGACGTATAAAGGCGTTTCATTGGGATTCTTGTTTACGGCACGTGTAGGTGGTATCGTAGTTTCACAGACTCAGGCTACTATGGACGCATACGGTTCATCGAAGGCCACAGCTGATGCTCGTGACAATGGAGGTGCTCTCGTGAATGGCCGTCCGATCGGTGCAGAAGATTATTATACGAAGATAGGTGGCTCCGGTGCTCAGGGAGGAATTGGCTCGATGTATACGTACAGCGCTAGCAATATCCGTTTGAGTGAGTTGTCGTTAGGCTATAACGTACCGATTAACAAGTATGTAGATTGGATCAAGAGCATGAATGTATCTTTTATAGGTAAAAACCTTTTCTTCCTATACAAAAAGGCTCCGTTTGATCCTGAATTAACTGCAAGTACAGGAACTTATTTCCAAGGCATTGACATGTTCATGTCGCCAAGTTTGCGCAATTTGGGATTCTCTGTGAAAGTTAATTTCTAATCAAAATTATAAATTGTAGAAGATATGATATTAAATAAAATATTATCATGGAGTAAGCTTCCTGTCATGGGAATGTCTTTGATTCTATTAAATACTACTTCATGCATTGATTATATTGATAATGTGAATCCGAATGAGGTGACAGAGGAGATGATGGAGGTCGATAACCTGAAAACAGGGGCTTTCTTTTCTCAGATGATCCGACGGGTTGTTATCGTTAATGATGGAGACAAACTCGACTCTGACTATCAGATCGCTCAAAATCTATCACATGACCTTTATTCGGGTTATATAGCTGCCACTTTAGGTTCTACGAACCATAACGGTCAGTATAACTTTCAGGAGCAATGGGTGAATGCTACATTTGACTATGCATACACCGGTATCATGGCTCCTTGGCAGAATATACATAAAATAGCTACGGAACAAGGTCTGGCTGAAGTAGATGCATTGGCTACTATCGTAAAGGTAGAAGGTATGCACCGGATTGCCGACTCATTCGGTCCGATTCCGTATGTAACCTACGGCTCTTCCAGCTTATATAATTCTATGGACAAGGTTTATGCCCAGTTCTTTGAAGAATTGGATAACGCGATTGAAGTATTGGGCAACTATGTCAATGGTAATAGTAATGCCAAACTGATGAGTGATTATGATTGTGTATATGCCGGTAATGTAGCCAAATGGGTGAAGTTCGCTAATACGCTACGTTTGCGTCTGGCTATACGTGTCGCTTATGCCGATGCTGAATTGGCGGAAAAGGAAGCTCTGAAATCAGTTCAATCTCCTTTCGGATTGATCGAAACGAAAGCCGATCGCGCCGAATTGTTGCACAATATGTTGGAGTACCATCATCCGTTGCACGAGATTGCTTATAACTTCAACTCGGGCGACTGTCGGCCGGGTGCTACCATTGTTTCGTATATGAGCGGATTGAAAGACCCTCGCGTGAGTTCTTACTTTACTGCTGCAGCAGACGGTAAGTATCACGGGGTACGCATTGGTATCACTACAAGCAACATGAGCAATTATCAAGGTGACAAGATTTCCAACTTAAACATTGCCCGTGCATCGACTCCGGTTGTATGGATGACGGCTGCTGAATCTTCCTTCCTGCGTGCTGAAGGTGCTTTACGTGGTTGGACGATGGGTGGAACTGCCAAACATTTCTACGAACAGGGCGTACGCATCTCTTTTGAAGAGAATAATGCTGCAGGTATAGACGATTATTTGGCTGATGCCACTTCTACTCCGGGAGCTTTCACCGATAATGTGGGAAGTGATAACTACACATTTACCAGTAAGGTTACTCCGGCATGGAACGAGAGTGCCGGTTTTGAAAGTAAGCTGGAACGTATAATTACCCAGAAATGGATCGCCATATATCCTGACGGACCGGAGGGATGGAGTGAATACCGTCGTACGGGCTATCCGGAAGTGATTCCTGTGGTAAGAAACAGTAGTAACGGTACGATCAACACAACCTTGCAGGTTCGTCGGTTGCCTTATACACGTGATGAAAAGATTAATAACGCTGACGGTGTTGCCAGTGGTATTGCCGCTTTGGGAGGACAAGATAATGGTGGAACAAAACTTTGGTGGGATCAGAGAGCTCGCTGAGACTTGGGACTATAACTTTGTTTAATAAAAAACTGATTACAATGAAGACAAAAATAACGAGTTACTTGCTTTGCTTGTCGGTGCACTGGCTTTTTATAGTTGTGATACTGATATTGAGTCCGAAGCAATACAAAAACTCAAAACTTATGATGAGCAGTATTATAAAAACCTTCGCGAATATAAAAAGAGCGATCATGCTGTCTTTTTTGGCTATTATGCAGCTTACGCTCCTATCGAGGGGGTAGAAGGGTATAAAGATCCCGCTTCATGGGGCGAGCGTTTCATCGGTTTGCCGGACAGTCTGGATATCGTTAACTTATGGATGGGAATTCCAAGTAACGATCCGTCGGAAGTTAATTATATGCCTATCGCTTATCAAGATATGCGCCACTGTCAGCAGGTGAAAGGTACGCGTTTTGTATCTCATACCGATGCTTCCTGGCATACCGAGTTTACGTATAACGGGAAAAAATGGGATTTGAATGTGGATGGTGAAGAGGGACTGAAAGCGTATGCCGAAAGTATTGTTGCCGATATCTTGAAGTACGATATTGATGGTACGGACATTGACTACGAACCTCGTGGATATTGGGGAGATGGCGGAGTTCGCTTTGAGATTCTTTGCAAATATCTGGGCGAACTGATTGGTCCGAAAGGAATACATTCGGATAAGTTGTTTATAATCGACTATTATAGCGAAAGGCCTCCACGTAGTTCGGGCGAATTAGTGAATTACTATGTACAGCAGTGTTACGGATTCGGTTCCGCATCCCGTTTGCAGAGTGCATACGCCGCTGTTAACTGGATTGAACCTTCCAAATACATCTGTTGCGAGACATTTGGTGATTACTATGAAAACGGTGGAGTTGCCTTTACCGAAGCAGACGGTAACACGATCACTTCTCCTGTATGGAGCGATCCGGTAGGTAAGGGAACGCGAATGTATTCGATGGAAGGTATGGCACGTTGGAATCCGACTCAGGGTAGAAAAGGCGGTTTTGGCGCTTTCTACTTTGACCGTGACTATTATTCAAAGACTGGTGTACCCTACTACAATGTCCGTCGTGGTATTCAGCTTTGTAACCCTTCTATCAAGGAGTAATTTGGTTTGTTGGATGAATATATAAAAAGACATTTTGAATATGAAAACATATAATTTAAGAAATTCTTTGTTGGCCATGTCTTTCGGAGCGTTAGCTTTGATGGGCTGCACAGAGGGCGATAAGTTTGACTATGGAAAGACGGTCGTTTACATCACCGGAACAGAAACTACACCCGTTACGAAGTTTGTAGTAGAGGATACTCCATCTGCTTATGCCGTAACAGCATCTGCTACCAGTAAAGTTGATAAGGAAGTAAAAGTAAAGTTTGCGATCGACAATTCGTTGGTTGAAGCCTATAATAAGGAGCATAAAACAAGCTACTATGTAATTCCCGATGGAGCGGTAACGCTGGAAGGTAACGATGTGGTTATTCCGTCAGGCAAGGCTTTCTCAACACCGGCAACCGTAAAGGTCGTTTCTACCGAAAACTTTGCAGAAGGCCGCGTTTATGTTGTTCCTGTAACAATGACACAAGTAGACGGTTTGGAAGTACTCCAACCGTCGAAGACTATATTCTTGCAGATTTCGCGGGTTATTCAGTTTACTTCGTTGAATGTTAGCAATACAAATCTCTATAGCAACTTTATCTTCTCGGAAGATAAGAAAAAGGAGCTTTCAAACTTTACGTATGAGATTAAGTTTCATTCGCAACAGTGGCATAGCATTGCCCGTTTGTGCAGCTTTACTTCTGCCGATGAGAAACGCTCGAGTATGCTTCGTTTCGGTGAGGCCGGTATGGATGTAAATGCCATGCAGTGGGTTAGTCCGAGTGGAAGTATTGTTTCGAATACCCGTTTTAGCACGGATCGTTGGTATATGGTTTCTCTGACCTATGATGGCAACAAGCTGACCATGTATGTGGATGGTGTGAAAGATACCGAAGGCGCTGGTGATGGTAAACCTGTAGATTTCCAACGCTTCGAATTGGGGATGTCCTGGACTAGCTATCGGGGTTCTCAGTATTTCCGTGGTCGTATTGCCGAAGTTCGTGTATGGAATCGGGCTTTGAGTCCGGCTGAACTCCAGATGGGACTTTGTGGTGTCGACGCTCAATCGGAAGGATTGCTTGCTTACTGGAAGATGAACGAAGGCCAGGGAAGTATCTTTAAAGATGCAACCGGACATGGATATGACATGGACTGGACAAAAACCGCACGTGAAATCAATGAGGGTGCCGGCCTATCTTATAACCTGAATTATAGCTCGGCTATAGCTTGGGATAGTGATGATAAGAATAAGTGTAACCAATAAAGAATATACAATGATTATGAAAATTAATAAGTATATCCTAGGATTATTGACCCTAATTGGAGTTCTGAACCTCCAATCATGTGATAGTGAAAGTTACGATGTTGAGGGTAACCCTAACAACTTGATTTACTTTACCTCTTCGAAAATAACAACGCCTGCTAATTCGTTAAGTTTCAATGTGGATTGGACTTCGATCGGTGCGTTGGGAGATGAGGTGGTTGTTAAACTACCGGTGAAGTCTACCCGCTCGGCAGAAAAAACGATCAAGGTGCATGCAGAAGTCGACAACTCGTTAGTCGCTCTTTACAATACAACCAACGGAACTTCTTATGAAGCTTTTCCGGCAGATGCCTATAAGATCGTTAAATCGATCGCTACATTAGAGACCGGTAAGAATCAATCGGTCGATTCGATCGAAGTAAGAGTTCCTGCGGAAAACTTTATCACGCTGAATAAGCGCGAATACTTATTACCGGTTCGCCTGACCAGTGTTGATGGAAGCGGTAAAGTGTCTGTGCAGAATAATACGGCTTGGGCAACGGTGAAAGTTAAATATCCGGGAGATGTGAAGTCTGACGTATCTATTACAGGTGGAACTTATATGGGAACATCTAAAGTCAGTATTGCAAACCTTCCTTCTTCTTACTCGTTCACAGCTTCTGCTGCAAGTCGCGTTCAACAGGACGAGACGGTAACGTTCGAGGTAGATCGCTCACTGGTTGCATACTACAACACGAATAGAGGAGGAAGCTATGTGGCTCTTCCGACAAATGCCGATGTTACGGTTGAAGGTTTAAATACGACTATACCGGTAGGCGAACAGAAGTCGTCGGAAGTGAAAGTCACGTTGAATTCATTGGCCAATCTGACTGAAGGTACTACGTATATGTTGCCGATTACGATGAAAGAAGTTTCCATCGGTCTGCAAGCTAAAGCGAATTACAATACGGTTTACTTGATTGTCGACTATCCGAAAGTAACAGTTCCTACTGATCCGGGTGATTATACGCCGGATGATCCTTCCGGCAAGTTTGCCGCTTTAGACATTAGCAATTCTCAGTCTTACAGTAACTACTACTTTGCTGAGGCTAAACAGAAAGTTTTGACAAACTTCACGTATGAAATTAAGATTAATGCCAAAGAACTGAGTGGTATCTCTCGTTTCTTCTCTTTCAATGGGTCGAATACGGTTATGTTCCGTTTTGGAGAAGGTGGCGTTGCTAACCGTTTGCAGTACTGCACTGGCGCAGGAAAGAATCACTTTGCTACAACAACTTTTGAACCGGGTAGATGGTATATGCTTTCACTTACTTACAATGGAAGTAAACTTACGATGTACGTGGATGGAGTGAAAGACAGCGAACAGACTGTTACAAGTTATTCGACTGTATTCAAAGGAGTTGAAATTGGTATGTCTTGGGCTGGATATCCGTCCAGCCAGGTTTTCAAAGGTAGCATCAGCGAGGCCAGAGTATGGGACCGGGTGTTGAACGAATACGAATTAGTGGATGGAATTTGCCGTGTGGATCCTAAATCTCAGGGGCTGGTAGCTTATTGGAAACTGAACGAGGGAAGTGGTTATATATTCCATGATGCCACAGGCAATGGATATACGATCGACTGGTCGGACACTTGGCGTTGTGTTACGGAATCCGAAGCTGATCCGGGCACCCACTTGACTGACAGACAGAATTATATCGGTTGGGATAAGAGCGAAAGCAATATCTGTAAATAACAACCGGAAATAGGAATGGAGAGGAACAAAGCTGAGTTTGCTAAGGCTGGCTTTGTTCCCCTCATTATATACTGCCGCCTGCGACTGGTTGTATAGAAGTAGATGTTTAACGGTAAATAATTGAAAAGGATTGTGAAACCAATAGTCTTGTCCATAACAGTTTTGTTTTTATTGTTTTCTTCTTTTCTGAAAGCTCAAACACCTGTGTTTAGTGAAGCTATTCGGTTTGAAGAGAAGATCTTTGATTTTGGTAAAATCAATGAAGTAGATGGCGTTGCCTCTCACATATTTAAGTTTAAGAACACAAGTAAGGAACCCGTTTTCATAAACGCGGTGAACAGCGGATGTAGCTGTGTGCAATTTGAATTTTCTAAAGAACCGGTCAGAGCGAATGGTACGGGGTGGGTCAAAGTATCCTATAATCCGGCTTATCGCCCTGGCTTCTTCAGTAAAGAAATTGTTGTACTAAGTAATAACAACGCCGCTTATACCCGTATTTGGGTAAAAGGAACGGTGAATCCTTACGAACATCCGGTGGAAGAAAACTATTCGTATAACTACGGAAATGGTTTATGGATGAATCTCAAGGTGTTGGCTTTTGGAACCGTGCAGGTAAACGAGCGCAAAACGATAAAATTAAAGTATGCCAACGATTCGGATCGGGATATAAATCTTACCTTTGTAACTGTCGGAGGGAATGCGGATATCCACTATTCCGCCCCCAAATTGGTAAAGGCGAAGGAAAGAGGCGAAATGAACGTTACCTATTATTGCACAAAACCGCTAGTCGGTATGCAGGAAACCTCGGTATATCCGGTAGTAGACGACAAAGCCCTGAATCAGCCATTGAAGGTTATCGCCATTGGTAAATAATAAAAAAGATATATGATTATGAAAACACATTTATCTCTGAGATCCATTGTTGTAGCATTACCCTTTCTGCTACTTTCCGGTTGTCAAACAGTTAAGGCGCCTGAGCCCGTTCTGCCTGTTCCGCAGGAGAAACAAGTCAACTGGCAGAAGATGGAGACTTACGCTTTTGTACACTTCGGGCTGAATACTTTTAACGATCGGGAGTGGGGATACGGCGATTCTGATCTCCAAACTTTCAACCCGACTCGATTGGACTGCGAACAATGGGTGCAGACATTTGTAAAAGCCGGCATGAAAGGTGTTATTCTTACCGCTAAGCATCATGACGGTTTTTGTCTGTGGCCTACACAATTGACGGAATATTGCATTCGGAATACGCCTTATAAAGATGGTAAGGGGGATATTGTGCGTGAACTTTCAGATGCCTGTAAGAAATACGGTATCAAGTTTGCCGTGTATCTATCTCCTTGGGATAGGCATCAGGCTAACTACGGAACTCCGGAATATGTCGATTACTTCTACAAACAGTTGCACGAATTACTATCCAATTACGGCGAAGTCTTCGAAGTGTGGTTTGATGGTGCTAATGGTGGCGACGGATGGTACGGAGGAAGTAAAGAAGTACGTACAATTGATCGTAAAACATACTATGATTATCCGCGAGCTTATCGGATGATTGATGAATTGCAACCGCAGGCGGTTATCTTCTCCGATGGCGGTCCCGGCTGTCGCTGGGTTGGCAATGAGAGTGGATTTGCGGGAGCTACCAATTGGTCTTTCTTACGTGCGGGGGAAGTATATCCGGGTTATCCCAAATACCGAGAATTGCAGTATGGGTATGCGGACGGCAATCAGTGGGTCGCTGCTGAATGTGATGTGTCTATCCGTCCGGGATGGTTTTATCATCCGGAGGAAAATGATAAAGTCAAGACGGTCGATGAATTGACCGATTTATATTACCGGAGTGTAGGACACAATGCGACTTTGTTGTTGAACTTTCCGGTCGGTCGCAACGGATTGATCCATCCGGCGGATTCATTAAATGCCGTTCAGTTTCATCAACGTGTTCAGGCTGAACTGGCTAACAACTTACTCGCAACAGCTAAGATAAATGCTTCCGGCGAACGCGGAAAGCAGTTTTCTACTTTGGCCTTGACGGATGGTGTATATGATACGTATTGGGCTACGAATGATGGAGTGACTTCTGCCGATCTGACTTGTTCTTTTGAGCACCCTACTCTGATCAATCGGCTTATGATTCAAGAATATATACCTTTAGGTCAGCGGGTGAAAGCATTCGTTGTGGAATACAAACAGGGGCATCAGTGGTTGCCTGTGAAGTGTAACGAAGAGACCACGACAATCGGTTATAAACGTCTGCTTCGTTTTGAAACAGTCGAGACGGATCAGGTACGTATTCGCTTTGTCGATGCGCGTGCTTGTTTGTGTATCAATGAGCTTGGTGCATACTATGTAGCTGGTTCGCAGGAAAACTACCAGCCTGCCGTGGCCGAACTCAAAAGCTTGCCTTTCACACTCTTGGGAGTTCATGAAGAGGAACTGGCTAAATGTAGGGATAAGCAGGAACAAACAACCTGTTTCATTCAGGGGAAGGAATTTGTCCTTGATCTGGGAGAAGAGAAAGAGATACAAACATTCTATTATCTGCCCGATCAGGGGGAATATAATAAGGGATTGATTGCATCCTATGAGCTTTCTGTAGCAGGATCCGATTCGAACTTCAAAACGATTACCACAGGGGAGTTCTCTAATATCCGCAATAATCCGATACTGCAAAAGATCTATTTCACTCCCGTTAATGCCCGATACGTCAAAGTGAAAGCTATTCGTACTATCGATGGAGAAGATAGCATCGGTTTGGCGGAAGTCGGAGTTCAATGATAGTTTATTATTAATCGAAGTTTACGATGATGCTTACTATAAAGAGTACTAATAACCCAAGACTTTTTCTTCTTCTTGTTGTAGCAATAACAACCGTTTTTGTTTCTGCCCAGAAAAAGACTCTACCTTACAAAGATGCGGCTCTGCCCGTTGAGGCTAGAGTGCAGGACTTGCTCTCCCGAATGACGTTGAAGGAGAAGGTCGGTCAGCTACTTTGTCCTTTAGGGTGGGAGATGTATGTCATACAGGGCAACCGTGTTCAACCTTCGGATAAGTTTAAACAACTAATCAAAGATCGCAATGCGGGGATGCTTTGGGCTACCTACCGCGCCGATCCCTGGACCAAAAAGACCTTGGCCAATGGCCTGACTCCGGCTTTAGCAGCCAAAGCGGGAAATGCCTTACAGAAATATGTAATTGAGAATACGCGGTTGGGTATTCCTTTGTTCTTGGCGGAAGAAGCTCCGCATGGGCATATGGCAATTGGGACAACCGTTTTTCCGACCGGAATCGGTATGGCGGCTACCTGGTCACCCGATTTATTACAAAAGGCAGGCAGAATAATAGGAGAGGAGATACGATCTCAGGGGGCCCACATAAGTTATGGTCCTGTGCTCGACCTGACGCGTGATCCTCGTTGGTCGCGAGTCGAAGAAACCTTTGGTGAAGACCCCGTATTAAGCGGAATATTAGGAGCTTCGATGGTGCAGGGGCTGACTAATGGCGGAGATCTTTCTCTTCCCCATAGTACAGTAGCCACTTTGAAGCACTTTCTGGCTTATGCCGTTCCGGAGAGTGGACAAAATGGAAATCAGGCTGTAGTAGGCATGCGGGAGCTGCATGAGAGTTTTCTTCCTCCTTTTCAACGCGCGATTGATGCCGGCGCACTCTCGGTTATGACTTCCTATAATTCGATTGACGGCATTCCTTGTACAGCCAACTCGTATCTGCTGACCGAGCTCTTGCGCAACGAATGGCAGTTTAAGGGATTTGTGGTTTCCGACTTGTATAGCATTGAAGGAATTCATGAGAATCACTATGTCGCTTCTTCCGTGGATGAGGCGGCTGTCCAAGCCCTGACTGCAGGAGTCGATATTGATTTGGGAGGCGACGCGTACATAAAACTCTGTCAGTCTGTAGAAGATCATCGGATCGCTGAGGTTGCTATTGATACGGCTGTTCGCCGAGTCTTGCAGTTGAAGTTTGCTATGGGATTGTTTGAAAACCCCTATGTCGACTCTCAAAAAGCTGTAGAGAGCGTTCGTAACGCGGCACATATAGACTGCGCTCGTCAGATGGCACAGGCTTCTGTTACCTTATTGAAGAATAAAGCTTCCATCTTGCCTTTAGATAAGAATATACGTAAAGTGGCCGTGGTTGGTCCTAACGCTGATAATCGGTACAATATGTTGGGAGATTACACGGCTCCGCAGGAGGACAAGAATGTAAAAACCGTATTGGATGGGGTTGTTTCCAAGCTCACTTCTTCGAAGGTCGAATATGTTCGAGGCTGTGCTATTCGGGATACCACAATGAACGAAATAAACGAAGCTGTTGCCGCCGCCCTCCGCTCAGACGTTGTCATTGCGGTGGTTGGTGGTTCCAGTGCACGTGACTTTAAGACCACTTACAAGGAAACAGGAGCAGCGGTAACGGATAAGGAACAGCTTAGTGACATGGAATGTGGCGAAGGATTCGATCGGGCTAGTTTATCTCTGCTGGGTCGGCAGCAAGAATTACTGGAAGCTTTGCAAAAGACCGGCAAGCCTTTGATCGTTATTTATATTGAAGGGCGTCCGTTGAACAAAAATTGGGCAGCCGAGCATGCTAATGCACTACTTACAGCCTATTACCCTGGGCAGGAAGGTGGGCTTGCCATTGCTGATGTTTTATTTGGAGACTACAATCCGGCAGGGCGATTGCCTATTTCTACGCCGAGATCTGTGGGACAGCTTCCGGTGCATTACAATAAGAAAGCTCCTCTGGTACACAATTATGTAGAAATGCCTGCCACACCTCTCTATTCCTTTGGTTACGGACTTAGCTATACCACGTTTGAGTATGCGGACTTACGTATTGTTTCGAAAGAAAATGACACAAAAGAAGTATCCTTTAATATCACCAATACAGGGAAATACGATGGTGAGGAGGTGGCGCAGCTCTATCTCCGAGATGAATTTGCGTCTGTTGTGCAACCTCTCAAGCAATTGAAACAGTTTAAGCGCTTATTCCTGAAACGTGGAGAAACCAAGTCTGTCCGTTTTACGCTTACTAAGGAAGACTTTATGATCATCGACCGGAACTTTAAACGGGTTGTTGAGCCGGGAAGTTTTCAGGTTATGGTGGGAGCCTCCTCCGATGATATCAAGCTGACTACCCAAATACTCTATCCATAATCGGCCTATTTGGCAAAGAAGCAAATAAATGAAACTGCGCTAGGGAGCTTCAAAAATATAGTTTCTAATGAGTGGCCGGGTAGCAGCTTACCCGATAGTATGTTACAGCATTAATCCGCAAACTAAGGGGCTCTTCTTCTGTGCCAAGCCACTGTCACGACTGTGCCAACGCCTTGGCACAACTGTGACATACTGGTGGCACTACTGTGACAACGTGCTGGCACTGCCGTGACTCTACGTTGGCACGAATAAACAGAGCGGGGGAATCTTGATAAAAGAAACGTTGTTTGTTTTCCGAATGTGGCGTTTGTCTTCAGTTGTGTAGTGAATCAACAAACCAATATTGGATAGACGCAACCCCGACACACATTTGCCACAACTTCGAAGCCAGTCATTCCTATCTTTCGACAACAAGACCAAAGACGATTTTTTATCTCATTTTAGTCATTCTATACTCTTTATGACTGGTTAAAGTACTTGTCATCCGTCAATGCATACTTACTAATAACGAAAGAGGGAGCTACTTATAAAAAAGTAGCTCCCTCTTTCGTTATTATAGCCTTTGAAAGGCTAATTACTTACTGCTGTAAGCTGTCAGCATCCAAACCGATTTCTCCTGTTCTTTCAGGTAATCGCTCATCAATGCAACAGTACCTTCATCTTCGGCCTGAGAGGCAATGGCTAAAATCTTGCGTTCCTCTCCAATCAATGTACTCAATGTTTGCAGTACATTCTCCAAAGCCTTTCCACCATTAGTTACCTGATCGACTTCGTTGATGTGGCTCACTTTCAGATAGTCACTAAACTTATTGGAAGGAGTTCCTCCCAGCATCAGAATTCGTTCGGCTATTTCGTCGATCTTTTCCGCAACATCATCATACATGGTTTCAAACTGACTGTGGAGTACAAAGAAATCAGATCCTTTAATGTTCCAGTGGAACCCACGTAGATTTGTGTAATATACTTGGAAGTCTGCCAGTAACTGTTGCAAAGAAACGACTACATTGTTAGCTCCCGATTCATTCAAATGGATTAAAGATAGAGTTTTCATATTCTTTTCGTTTTAAAAATTTATATCTGTTTTCTTTTTCGTACGACAAAGTTAAGCAGGAAAAAGCTTTGTGTCAAACTGAAAATTTCTATCTTTGCATAGATACAGTCTATAACTAATGCTTTTTTAATAGATGACGATACAACAATTGGAATACATACTGGCTATTGACCAGTTTCGGCACTTTGCCCGTGCGGCAGAGTACTGTCGGGTTACCCAACCCACCTTGAGTGCGATGGTTCAAAAGTTAGAAGAAGAATTGGACGTAAAGCTGTTCGATCGAACGGTGCAGCCGGTTTGTCCGACTGCGATCGGTGAAAAGGTAATAGCCCAAGCCCGCATCATTCTGGGAGAGACTGCACTGGTAAAGGAAATCATATGTGAAGAGAAGCAGTCGATGACCGGCACTTTTAGGTTAGCGGTTCTGCCCACGATCGCTCCTTATCTGCTTCCTCGTTTCTTTCCGCAGTTAATGGAAGAGTACCCCGAACTGGATATCCGCATTACGGAGATGAAAACACACGAGATTCAGCAAGCGTTGCATTCCGGCGATATTGACGCGGGTATCATTGCCAGCTTGTTAGACGATCGTATGTTGAGCGAAGACACGCTTTTCTATGAACAATTCTATGGATACGTTTCCCGGAAGGATCCGCTGTTTAAGCACGAAGTGATCCGTAGCTCGGATGTTACCGGTGAACGGTTGTGGTTGTTGGATGAAGGGCATTGTTTTCGTGATCAGTTGGTACGCTTTTGCCAGATGGAAGCAGTGAAGGTTAGTCAAATGGCTTATCATTTAGGAAGCATGGAGACGTTTATGCGTATGGTGGAGAGTGGGAAAGGAGTTACCTTTATACCCGAACTTGCCGTTTCCCAACTGACGGAAGTACAACGCGAACTGGTTCGCCCGTTTGCCATACCGCGTCCAACCCGCCAGGTTGTGCTTATAACCAATAAAGATTTTGTGCGGCATACGCTGTTACAGGTATTGAAAGAACGGGTACAAGCTTCCGTACCCAAAGAGATGATGTCTTTACAGCCTGTTCAGTATCTGCTCTGAAAAAAGAGAAAGGGTTGACCGTTTGCCGATCAGCCCTTTCTTCTTCAGTGTAATTATATATTAAGATCTAAGAAAAAAAGTGTAATCCTTTATAAGAAGTACGATGCTAAGAGGGGAAGTTTACAGTAAGGTACTTCTCTCCTTCATAAAGCGTGTTGACACGTATCTTTAGTCCTTTTTTACCTTCCATCTGCGACTCTATCTGATTAAGTTTGAAAGAGACGTAACCTTCTCCTAGTCGATCGGGAGTGTCGCCTTTCTTGTTATGGCGGAACTCCAACGTGATGTATTCGCTGTCTTCGTTTGACGTAGGAGCTGGTTCCAAGTTCTTAATAGCTAAATTCAGGAAGTGTTTCTTCTCTGAGTTTTGTGTGCCATAATACTGAAACTCTATAGTTAGGTACTTCAAGTCATTGGTAACCCACATATAGGTAATATTGATCTTGTCATTCCCCAGATTCTCCTCTGTATTTTCTCCTTCTCCTAGCGTAACAATTTCCTTAGTTAATATATCTACGATTTTCCTGACTTGGATATTATAGTCGTAACCCGCAACCTTTTCTTCAAAGGAATTGAATATCACAAAAGCACGTTGCCCATCTATCGGCTTGTAGTCTCCGATACTTTTAATATCTCCCGGATACATTTTCTTTCCGTCATCCAGTCCGAAATAAAACTCCGTTCCTTTCGGATCGGGCATCTTAATGGTACTTATGACCAATGTTTCGGTAGAATCCTTATCGTCATCCAAACACGATTGGACGGTTAATGTGAGTGTGAATATTACAAGTATGTATACACTAAATCTAAGAAACTTCATATGTTATTGGTTTTGATATTAAAGCTTTGTTTCGTACTTGAGAAATACGAAAAGAATTAAATTATTGCGTTCGTGACTGTTAAAGAAACAAAAGCTATCGAAGAGTTGTTCTGTCTATGCAGTATTTCTATCTTTGCTGCATTTATTTAGGTAAACACGTGTACAGGAAAAGAATGGAAGAATTTGAGTTGTCGGAACAATGCAGGCTGGGGAATAATCAAGCCCGCAAAGAACTGTATGAACAATATGCGGGGCGTATGCTTGGGGTATGTCTTCGCTATGCGGGCAACCGAGATACAGCCGAAGATTGGCTTCACGATGGATTTCTCAAAATCTTTGATTCATTCGACAAGTTTACATGGCGTGGTGAGGGGTCCTTACGGGCATGGATGGAGCGCGTTATGATCAATACGGCTTTGCAATATCTGCGTAAGAATGATGTAATGAATCTATCGAATCCTTTAGAAGAAGTACCCGATACATACGAAGAACCCGATGCTATGGAAGTCGAGACGATTCCCCAAAAAGTGCTTATGCAGTTCATCGATGAACTGCCTCCGGGCTACCGCACTGTGTTTAACCTTTATGTATTTGAAGAGAAATCTCATAAGGAGATAGCAGACCTTTTAGGTATTAATGAAAAATCGTCCGCTTCACAGCTATTTAGGGCGAAGAAGGTATTAGCAAACAAAGTAAAAGAGTGGATAATGAATAATGGATAGCAGAGATATGAAAGATAGAGAATTATGGATGGATAAGCTAAAGGAGAAGTTCGAGAATCATTCCGAACCGATCCCCGCTTCCGGTTGGGAACGACTGGAACAGGAACTTAGTCCTCCGGTAGAAAAAAAGATATATCCTTATCGCAAATGGATTGTAGCTGCTGCGGCTGTGATTGTACTGGCTTTAGTCTCGTCAGTCAGTCTCTATTTCTTAGGAACACCCGCTGCAGATGAAATACGTCATTTCTCATCCCCTGCAGTGGCCTCTACGCCGAATGAAATGCCGGGAGTGAGACAACCCGATGCAGAAGGAATAGATGTGGAACCACTTACCCGTCCGGTTGTGCCAATAAAACATCAACGACTGGCAAAGGCTGAAAATATAATTTCGATTCCTACACCCCTGCAGGAGTTGGAGAGGGGAGAAGAAACGAAGGAGACACCCAAGGTGGTTGAGAAACAGGAATCAACGGAAAAGCAGCTATTGGTTGAGGAAAAACAAAATGAATCAGAAGTAGATGTGAAACCTCAAAAGCAACCACGTCGTCCATCCGGAAAAGACAAATTGCATATTCCGATAGAAAAGAAACCAACAAAGAAAGGAAAATGGGCAATGGGGCTTTCAGTCGGAAACTCCGGTGCAACTAATACGGAACTCGGAAGTGGAGTCCCTCCCTATATGTCGCGCTTGAGCATGACTGCGGTGACTAACGGAATAACTATTCCAAACGATCAGACTCTGGTCTTTGATGATGGGATACCTTATTTGCGATACGCTAAAGAAGTGATGAATATCGAACACCATCAGCCAATCTCGGTCGGGTTCTCCGTTCGTAAAAACCTGAAAAAGGGATTCTCCATCGAAACCGGATTGACTTATACGTTGCTTTCTTCGGATGTGGAGTTGGCCGATGATAAACAGAACATTGAACAGAAGTTGCATTACCTCGGTATTCCTTTGCGAGCTAACTGGAACTTTCTGGATAAGAAACTCGTAACTCTATATGTAACCGGTGGAGGTATGGTAGAGAAATGTATATACGGCAAGTTAGGAAGCGAAAAAGAAACGGTAAAACCCTTGCAGTTCTCCGTATCGGGAGGTGTGGGTGCTCAGTTAAATGCGACTAAACGTCTCGGAGTTTATGTTGAACCCGGAGTAGCTTATTACTTTAAGGATGGTTCGGACGTGGAAACAATACGTAAAGAAAACCCGTTCAACTTCAATATACAAGCAGGTATTCGCTTTACCTATTAATATAGATACAATATAAAAAGAAACGTCGTTGCTTAAACTTACTAGTTCGAGCAACGACGTTTCTTTTATATAAGTATCTCAATTGATTTGTACCTGCCGGAAGTATTCCCGGAGAATTCCGGCGGCTTTTTCAAGTTGTTCAGGTGTATTTTCTTTCACTTCTTTCAGGATGTACTGCTTTTCCATAGCCTCATACTTGTGAACGCCCAACGTGTGATAAGGAAGAAGCTCTACGCGCTGAATCATCTTGTAATTCCCCAAGCTTTCTCCCAGTTGACGGAGGTCTTCTTCAAAATCACTGTAGCCGGGTACAAGCACATAACGTAACCAGAAAGGCTTTTCATGCTCCTCCAACCAAGCGGCTGTGCGAAGCGTTTGCTCATTTCCTTTTCCTGTCAGGGCTTGATGACGGACGGTATTAAACTCTTTGACATCCAATAACACCAAATCAATAAGTCCCAGAAGTTCTTTCACATCCTGGTTCCAGATTCCTCCATTGCTATCCAGGCAAGTGTGTATACCTTTTTCTTTCAACTCGCGAACTAACGGTACTAATGCTTTCGCCTGAAACGTAGGTTCCCCTCCGGAGAAAGTAATTCCTCCGCGCTTCCCAAAGAAAGGACGCTGACTCATAGCCATACGGATAATCTCTTCGGGTGGGGTCAGGGTTCCTCCTTTGCTTGCTATTGTGTCAGGATTGGCACAATACAAACAACGGAAATTGCATCCTTGAAGAAAAACGACGAGCCGTAAGCCCGGCCCGTCGAATGTTCCCATACTTTCGTACGAGTGAACTTTTATCATCATATATAAATTCGATTTACATACGTTCGTGGAAAGAGCGGCTAATCACTTCCAACTGGTGTTCACGACTTAATTTTACAAAATTAACGGCGTATCCTGATACACGAATAGTCAGCTGAGGATATTTCTCAGGGTGTTCCATTGCATCATACAGCATATCCCGGTTTAGCACATTCACATTTAGGTGATGAGCTCCCTTGATGAAATAACCATCCATCATGGTAACCAGATTCTCTATGCGATCTTCCGCAGTAGCTCCTAATGATTTCGGTACAATAGAGAAAGTATTGCTGACACCGTCCTGCGCATCACGATAACGTAGTTTGGCTACTGAACTCAATGAAGCAATAGCTCCGTTCTTATCGCGTCCATGCATCGGATTAGCTCCCGGAGCAAATGCTATACCTTTGGCGCGGCCATCAGGCGTAGCTCCTGTTTTCTTACCATACATCACATTCGAAGTAATGGTTAGCAACGAGAGGGTAGGGCGGGCATTCTTGTAAACTGGTAGTTTCTTCAACTCTTCGCTAAAGAAATAGACGAGGTCAACACCTAAGTGGTCAACTTTATCATTGTCATTACCGAAGCAAGGGAATTCACCTTCAATATCGAATCCTTCCGTCAGGCCGATGTCGTTGCGACGAGCAGTAACCTTCGCATACTTGATAGCTGACAACGAGTCGAGCGCAATGGAAAGTCCTGCTACACCATAAGCCAGATTGATACGCGGATCTGTATCGACGAGAGCCATTTGAGCCTTTTCGTAATAATACTTATCGTGCATATAGTGGATGATGTTCATTGACTCGTTGTAAATACGGGCAATTTCGATCAGCACTTTCTTATAGTTACTCATAACCTCTTCAATTCTTAGTGTATCACCGGTCAGTACAGGGATATCTTTCACCATCAGCGTTCCGCTATTCTCGCAACGTCCTCCGTTGATAGCTAATAACAGGGCTTTTGCCAAGTTGCAACGGGCACCGAAGAACTGAATTTGCTTACCGATCTCCTGATACGACACACAGCAAGCAATACCATAATCGTCTGATTGGCGTACTTCACGCATCAGATCGTCATTTTCGTACTGGATAGAAGAGGTGTCAATAGAAACTTGTGCACAGAACTCTTTAAAGCCTTCCGGCAATTCGGGACTCCAAAGTACAGTCAGGTTCGGTTCCGGCGAAGGACCCAGGTTATACAGCGTTTGTAAGAAGCGGAAAGAGGTCTTAGTTACCTTTGTGCGTCCGTCATTGAAACGTCCGCCTAATGATTCGGTAACCCAAGTCGGGTCTCCGGCGAATATATCATTGTAAGATTGCATCCGCAGGTGACGTACCATACGCAATTTGATCACGAATTGGTCGATCAACTCCTGAGCAAAAGATTCTGTAATGATCCCTTTACTCAATTCATATTCCAAATAGATGTCGAGGAAAGAAGATACATTACCCAATGACATGGCAGCACCATCCTGTTCTTTAACTGCGGCCAGATAAGCCATATAAACCATTGTACGGCTTCTTGGGCAGTATAGGCCGGACGACTTAGATCGATACCGTAATATTCACCCATGACCTTCATCTCTTTTAGAGCTTTGATCTGTTCGGCTACTTCTTCGCGTAAGCGGATTCGGGCATCGGTCATCGGACCGGTCAATCCTTGTAGGTCTGCTTGTTTGGCTTCAATCAATCGATCAATTCCATACAGAGCCATACGGCGATAGTCACCGATAATACGTCCGCGAGCATAATTGTCAGGGAGTCCGGTGAGGAAACCTAAAGAACGGAACGAGCGAATCTCTTCGGTATATACGTCAAACACCCCGTCATTATGCGTTTTACGATAATTCGTGAAGATGTCTTTTACGCGTTCATCCACTTCCACTCCATTCTCGTGGCAAGCTTTACTTACTACATTGATACCTCCAAAAGGCTTGATAGCACGTCTTAGGAGTTCATCGGTTTGCAAACCAACGATGAGCTCATTTTCCTTGTCGATATATCCGGCTTTGTGGGAAGTAATGGTCGAAACTGTTTTATTGTCCAATGAACGGACACCATTGTTGTTTATTTCTTCAGCTAACGCTTTCAAGCAATGATTCCAAACAGTTTGGGTTCTTTGGGTAGGTCCTTCCAGAAAAGAGGAATCTCCGGTATACGGAGTTACATTGTTGCTTACGAAATCTCTCACATTGATTTCTTTGCTCCAAAGACCATTTTTAAAGATCTTATTTAATTCCATAACATGATAAAATTAGAGTTTTTGTTATCCTTCTCTTTAGAGCGCACAAAGTTACGACGAATTCTCATATAACTAGTATAAATATGCTCTATTTTATCTTGAAAAACATGAAATACCTATTTATGGGTATGAAGGTGAAGTTGGCGATATTTTGCCTGCTAAAGAGTTTTGTTTAGATTCTTTTCCGCAGTTATCAATCGGTCTACTTATTTTTTTAAAGGAAACATTTGCATGTTTAAAATATCTTTGTACCTTTGCAGCGCTTTTAGAGGAAAGTACTTCTGGAAAGGAGTTATGGAGAGGTGGCAGAGTGGTCGATTGCGGCGGTCTTGAAAACCGTTGAAGGTCATACTTCCGGGGGTTCGAATCCCTCCCTCTCCGCAAACGCAGCAGCCCGTAAAGCTGCTGTTTCTTTTCAGAACTATTATAACCTAAATACAAAAGGAGAGGTGCTCGAGTGGTTGAAGAGGCACGCCTGGAAAGCGTGTGTACGCCAAAAGTGTACCGGGGGTTCGAATCCCCCTCTCTCCGCTGAAAGGCTAAGATAAAAGAAGCCAAAACAAAGACAAACCCTACAAGTTCAATGACTTGTAGGGTTTTTTCTTGCAATTCAGTCTGGTCTGAAAGACAAAAAAAGACAAAAAGTGTGCTGTCTGGATTTCTACTAATATTAGGCGGGAACCTGCGTGTGGTGAAATTGTGCAAGGGTTTAGGATGAACAGTTGAGGCTATTTTAAGAAGCTGTTTCGTGGGGAGCAAATCGTGTTTATGGGCAAACTACATTCGCCCGAATACGAGCGGAATTTTGACGTACAGGATGCCAAGCTGGAAATTTTAAAGGAGCAGGGAAAACCGAACGCCCCGACAAGTACCGTTTATCTATCAATTATCTATCAACGGGCAAACTATCTTAGACTAGTATCAAGAGATAAAGCCAGCTATAGACCCCCATATAAAGCCCGGAATCGGCAATGTTAAAGGATTTTAACGGTAAATAGTGCCTGTTTTACAGATAGTTACTATATTTGTATTTGCTAATAAATTGCATCGGCATTTTTATTCTTTATACGCATTGCGTATTTTGAATAACTATTGTGCCTATTTAAGAGTTAGTGGTAATCGGCGGACAGCGAAGTGCGATTTGGAAGCGAGTAAAAGAGGTCCGTTGTAGATAATTTTAAGCGTACCGACAGAAAATTAGAATTTGAAATTTATGAGCAATAGAAACAATTTGAAACAAGTAGAAAAGCGAAATCTATTGATAGTGTTTTTTCTTTTTGCTATCAAACTTTTGCGTTTTGTCAAGGAGATTATAAATTTGTGGAGAAATCGCCATTGGGTTATTTGCCAAAAGATAGCAAGAATTTGCCAATTCTTTTAACAACTAAAGAAGATGAAAGAACTTTGGCAACACTCGAAAATACAACTGATTATTTGAATGGGAACAAGAAACAGAAAAATTTTATGTTAACACAAGCAGGAGTAAAATATGCATATTTCGACAAGAACAATAATTTTATTGTTCCTTTTGGCGAGTATGATTTTGCCGATGTTTTCGGTTTGGGACGAAAAGCGATTGTTGCGAACAAAGGAAAATACGGAATAATAGACGAATATGGCAAATTAGTTTTGCCATTGGAGTATGATTTTATTGAACAGCCTTCTATTTATTCTAATTATGCAAGTATATTTTTAGCAACGAAACAAAACGCAGTTACAATATTTGATGAAAAATTGAAAGTAATCCCGATAAAAGACATTGCGTCGTATCGGGATTGGGATGGCAATATTTTTGTTACGAATAAAGAGAATAAAATCGGACTTATTGATTACAAAGGAAAACAAACAATTCCATTTCTCTATGACACATTGTACAACGAACATTCTGTTCCGAGAATTTCCGGATTTATAGCGAAAAAAGATGGTTTTTATGGTTTTGTTTCTCGTAAAAATGAAATTATTCAGCCATTTAAATACAATTACATTTATGTGTTGAAAGGAGGATATGCGGTATATGTTGGCAAAAATAATAAAGTTGGGATTTTTGATGAAAATGGAAAAATAATGATACCTTTTGAGTATGATGCAATTTATAGCACTTCGTATAATAATCACCTTACAAAAGAGTTTCCAAGTGATATGGATATATTTATCGTTGAAAAAGATGGAAAAATTGGTACTATAGACAACAAAAATAATGTGATAATTCCGATTGTTTATGATGGATTATCAGGTTGGGTGGAATATGGACCTGAAGCCCATTTTGTAAAAAAGAACGGCAAATACGGAATAATATCACACAAAGGAGAAGTTGTTATACCAATAGAGTATGATTATGTCGGACTTCCTCAAAGTGGAGTTATTCGAGTTAGAAAAGACGGAAAATACGGCGTTATGTCTTGGAAAAATAAAACAATATTATCTTGTATATACGATGAGATTGTTCTAGATATCTCTTGGTTTAACTTTGGAGAGGAAAAGCAGAAACCCAAAATAGTTGGCTTACAACGAGATGTGTGGAAGTATTTCGACTTAAACGGAAATCTTTTACAATCGAATGTACCATTGAAAGAAATAAATGATCAATATGATTATACCTTCAAGTGGAGCGACCCTTCAAATGAAAGTTCTGATTTTGACCTCAAACAAAAAGGAGGAATAACAAGAGAAAGATGATAATTTGAATGAGCAAATCAACTGCCTCTAAAAAATAGTTTGGCGTCAGTCGAACTGATAGAGGACTTAATCTTTTATTTTCTGAACACAAATATATATCCCAAAAATAAAACGTCAAGGCTAAAGTGAATTTTATCGGGAATCTTCCTTTCTCGTTCCTCGAAAGAGTATTTTTGATAAAAGCCTTACCTTATTCATTCTTTCCATAAGAGAAGTGTTTGTCAGATAAAAAGGATATATATATTAAAATTATGTATCTTTAATCAAATGCGGTGCAAATTACCGCAAGACCGTAAGGACAAAATCGGTGACACTACGATTTACGAGATTTTGTTGAGCTGATTATAAGGCGGTTATAGTAAAGCACAAAATCCTCTCTCTCCGCAGAGAATGAGGTCGTTGCACTAATTTGTAGCTGCCTCATTTTGCGTTTATATATTAACCATGTATAAGACAAGACCTTTTAGATACCTGTAATAACCTATATTTACCGTAACTTTCGTGCTAATTATGTGCAAATTTTGATCTCGTAAAATGGAGATCGTTCTAGAACGGCATAGAAAAGGAGCAGTGTCTATAGTTAGGTGTAGTTGAGAAAGAATAAGAATACGACTTTTTCGGATCAGTTGCCAAAGTATGTATCTGTAAGCGCTCATTTCTCCTGAGTACTACGTAAGTTTCGACTCTTTTTGCAAACGATACTACATCCGTATATTCCGATCTGTGTTCCTGATTTCTTCAGAGAGGCTCGATATAAGTACTTTGTACAAAAAGACAACACTCTTATGAGTTAATCACTTTTTTGTATATCTACCAGTATATCAATTGCTTATTTTGCGTCTTCTTTTAGATAGCATTTATTCACGCGCTTGAATTGCTTATTTCCCAGGCTGATTAGTCTATTCGATGCAGTCGATCTCTTATGTAAACCCAGCCGGAAGGATAGGAAATGTTTGTGGAGTAAATCAGAAGTCTTTCAATAAAGTAGTATCGTGAATCAGAAAGAATAGATATAAACGTGTAAACGGAGCCTAGTCGTTGCCACAATCTCTCCTATTTTTCAGGAGTTCCCCGTAAAACAACATGCTCGTGCCTATGAAACAGTTTACTTCTCTACAGGAAACAAATATTCTAAGCGGCGAAACTGTCTATTCCGGACTGGCAGTTGTGTGAAAGATCCCAATGCGTTGACTTTATATAAATTTCTGTCTGTTTCCAATTGACTTGCCTTTTTCTTATCCCCCTTTTGACAGGCGACAAATCATATTACGAGGCAACGTATGTGGGTGCAAGAAAACAGCATGAGATTGGTATATGAAACAACTTTTGGCTTGTGGTTTCCGGCTGCTTTTGCGGATGATTCACTTTCTGTCAAAGGCAAAGTACATAGCTTTTGGAAATTGGTATTATCTATTGAATAGACCAGCCTCAGGAAAGTATATGGATTTTATCTATTCGACAATCATGTGTTTACGAGAAGGTGTGATAATGATTAAATGTTGTTTGCATTCTTACACTCGCTTAATTTGCGTGTTTTACTGGTTAATTAGTTGATGGTAAAGTCCCACAAACAAACAATTTGTGGGACTTTTTCTAGGTACTTTGACGAAGATAAAAACAGCTCAATAGTACGGTGCTTATATCTTATTGTTTCTCGTCAGTTTTAGTTTCTGCATAGCAGCGATCGTCGCCACCGAATCCAAAGCCTCTTCCATGTGCGAAGAAATGAGCATGACTGTGGAAATGTTCGTGAAACTTCTCCATCATTTCTTTCTTCTCTTTGATCGATGCTTCTTTTTCTTCGGGCGTCTTTTTCATCCACTCTTCGCAACGCTTATCGATAGCCTCTACTGTGAATTCCCGTTTGCCGCAAAAACCTTCATGTTTGCCATTGTGCATGTCATCCATGCGTTTATTCATGCATTCAAGTTTTGCCTCATCAGTCATTTTAGACCATTTTTCAAACATCTCTTTTCTTGCATCTGTACCGAATGGAATTCTTCCAAAGAATCCCATTCCAAAATCTCTTGTCATCATAACACTACAATTTTATATGTTTCTACTTTTATTTGTTTTCGAGTGCGCACTCTATGTATGAAGACGGACAAGAGGAAGATATATTTTAGAGAAAATAAAATTTTATTCATTAACTTTATTTGCGGCATGTCAATCTGGTCTTTCGATGACGGCCAATGTTCGCGATATTGGGGCGGTGATTCAAGTCACCGTCCCAATGATATTATCGATGGAAGTGTTGGTGGGTAATTGTTTTTATTTAGACTTGCAGAAAACTCCTTTATATGGATGCCTGTAAGTGGAGGGTATCAGCAAATGATTAAAGCAACTTGCCGCTTAAAAACAATGCAGCTACCGTGAAGTAGATAATCAGTCCGGTGACATCCACAAGAGTTGCGACAAAAGGTGCTGAGGCGGTAGCCGGGTCTAGTCCTATCTTTTTCAGAATAATCGGAATCATTGAACCGGAAAGTGTACCCCACAATACGATTAGAACCAACGAAACGGCAACGCTTGCTCCGACTAAGCTCCAATACTCTCCATAGTCGTAAATTCCTGTTTGTTGCCAAATCAATATGCGGATAAAACCGATGGAGCCGAGGATGATACCTAACATCAATCCTAAAAATATTTCTTTTCGCATGACATACCACCAATCTCTCAGTTTTAATTCGCCTAATGCGAGCGAACGGATAATAAGGCTGGCTGCTTGTGAGCCGGAATTACCACCGCTTGAAATAATCAGTGGGACGAAAAGAGCCAGAACCACAGCACGTGCGATTTCTCCGTCAAAATGTGCCATAGCCGAGGCGGTAAGCATTTCACCTAAGAACAGGATAACGAGCCATCCGGCGCGCTTCCGTATCATATCGGATAGCGATGTTTTGGTATAAGACATATCCAATCCCTCCGTACCTCCAAACTTTTGAAAGTCTTCGGTGCTTTCCTTTTCCTGTATATCCATTACGTCGTCAACGGTGACAATACCCAGCAAAGTTCCGTCCGTGCCGGTCACAGGTAATGCTACGCGGTCGTGGTCGGCAAATACTTTAATTGCTACTTCCTGATCATCGTATGCATTGAGAGAAATAAAGCGATTGTCACTTATTTCAGAAACGGACTGTTCGGGCGATGCCAAAATGATCTCCTTGATACGCACGTCGTCAATGAGCTTCCAATCGGAATCTACAATGTAAACAACGTTCAGCGTTTCGGAATCGCGACCGAATTTGCGGATATGTTCCAATGCTTGTAAAACTGTGAAATTCGGCTTTACCGCTACAAATTCAGTAGTCATCAGACGTCCGATACTGTCTTTGGGATAACCTAATAGTTGCGTGGTGATTTCGCGTTCTTCTTCTGACAGTAATTGCATCAAACGCTGACTCACCGTGCCTGGTAATTCTTCAAAAAAGGCTGTACGGTCGTCAGGGTCAAGGTCATTGAGTAGTCCTGTCAGTTTATTAATATTGGCTGCTAGTGCTTCAATTGTATCTTCCTGTTCATCGTGTGAAAGATGTTGAAAGGATTCTTTTGCCTGATCTCGTGACAAAAGGCGGAATAAAATTATTTGATCTGATTTCTGTAGGCAGCTTATAACTTCTGCTATTTGAACTGGTTCAAGGTTACTCAGTTCATTCTTTACGGTTTTCCAATTTTTATTTTCAATCAGTTCTTGGAAACGGATTATGATTTCGTTCATGATGCAATCTCCTTACAAATTAACTCTGCAAGGCAACTGCGAAAGTCCCTTACGGAGTGGTTAATACTTCTGTTTACTGTAACTCGGATAAGGGCCTTCGTCCATGATTTTTAATTTTTAATGAATAGTCTGGATATTTTTAAAACTGTGCAAAGGTACGCATTTTAAATAACATGAGCGTATACTTCTTGCATTTTTATTGAAATAGGCTTATAGACAAAGAGAAATGGGGGTAGACATGACTAGACTTGTGGTCGAACAATGTACTGATACTGGCTCATTGGTAAAATCATGTGAGCTATGGATAAAACTTCGTTATTCTATACATATGTAAACAACATCTCGTCATAATCACTTTTTGCCGTAAATGACTGATTGCCAATTTGATATATTGCGTCTACTTTTCTGAGACTGATCTACTCAATAGATAACCGATTTTCAAAGGCTGTATACTTGGCAAAATCCCCTGCCAAATAGTCGTAAACAACTAAGTAAAAAGGCATTTTTGCCTATTATATTTCCTGTTCCACAAATGTGGAACAGCTGACTCACATAATGTGAAGCACGTGTCCCACATAATGTGGAACAGGCGTCGCACATATTGTGCAACAGGAAATAGAAGGGGAAAAATATAGAAAAAGGCTGCTTAAATCCACTAACCAGTGGATACGATACAGCTAAAGAAATGATTTGTTTGGTGAATTGAAGGCTCTGTTCTTGGGGGAAGTAAGCAATAGCTATCACTCATCGGAATAAAATGATCAAGAAAAAGATGGCGCATTGTAATTGTTTGATATACTGAATGATATGCGAAAAAGTGATTAACTCATAAGAGTGTTGCATCATTGTGCAAAGTGCTTCTGTCAAGCCATGAAGATGAAAATATAGATGCATATTGGCTACACGGATGTGGTATGTCGTGCAAAAAGAGAACCTATATTTGTTATTAACTAGCTTTTCAAAAACTCTTTCTACTGGGCTTTTATAAACTTATTTTGCTTGCGGACGTTTATATGGAAAAAGCTTCAGCACTCATGAATACAAAGAATACACATTGCCTTAATTGCCATAATGTAGTGAAAGGTAATTATTGTAGCAAATGCGGTCAGTCGGTCCATACTTCACGCATCAATATCAAACATCTTGTAGAGGAATTGCAATATGGCTTCTTGCATATAAACAAGGGTATACTTTATACTACGAAAGAGTTAATCTTCCGGCCGGGAAAAACCGTGAAAGATTATATATTGGGCAAAAGGGTAAAATACACCAAGCCATTTGTCTTCTTAATAATTGTGGGAGTGGTTTACAGTCTGGTATTTCACTTTTTTCATTATTTCCCAATGCAGGAAATGAATAGGCAGGATTCTCCGGTATTCGAATATATCCCCATTTACAAATGGTATTTAGAACACTATTCGCTGGTTGTGTTACTTATTATTCCTTTTTATTCGCTATCTACTTTTTGGCTATTCCATAAAAAAGAATATAATTATGCAGAGCACCTTGTCTTGTTCTCGTATTTAACGGGAGCTAAAATCGCTTTATTGCTATGCTTTTATGCTATAATATATCTGACCAAGTCGCCACATGTTTATAAGATAGCTCAAATTGTTTCCGAAATATACCTTATCTGGGGACTCACTCAGTTCTTTAAAACAACATCGTGGATCAAAACTCTATTGAAGGTTTTGTTAAGTCTGGTCATGGCATTAATAATCATGTTGATTATCATCTCTATTGCCTTTCTAATACTTCAAATCTATAATGTGAAATTATAAATAGTGCACAATACTCCAATCATTAAGCCAAACTATTGCCCAAGATGCCAATACAAAGTGGACAATAGTTTACTTATCATTGGGCGATTTAGATATCGCTTATTCCGCATTCTCTTTTAGCCACTTCAACCTGCGCATATCCGGTAGATGCTTTACTGAGAAGTGTTCGAACTTAGCATTGAATCCTTTCCCATCGGGACATGCACCCATTAAACCAATCATTACCGGACAATTGTCTTGCAACCACGCATTACGCATCATTACGTAATCTTTGTCGTCGAATGAATAGTATATTTCTACGGCATCCAATCGTCTGACAGCCTTGATCCAAACGAATGGAACCGGTTTGTCTAGAGTTATCACACTCCAGTCACTGGTTTTATGTGTAACTACAGCACTTAGATTATATTTGCCATCTACAAACTCGATACCCGTCTTGATGTAGTTCTCATGATCGATACGCAGCATTAGCCCGGATTGGTCGAAGCGGACTTTATAGTCACCAGATATTTTGACTTTCACTTCAAACTCCCCGCCATAGGTCGTGTATAGAAAAGGTGCATCATCCACCGTAAACCCGTAATGCGAGATACGCCAATAATCACTCTGCGGGGTTACGAACATGGAAAGGGTATTGTTTTTAATCTCCCATCTCTCCGGTTCGTTAAACCATTGCATCTTCTCCAAAGTTTGAGAATGACCCATCTGGCACATAATAGCACCAATATGGCTAAAATACTTTTTTTCATTGTTACATCATTTATTAAATTTATATTGCTTTATCACCTTTGTCTATGAGCGAATAATACGGCAACGGTTACTAACAACTTTGTGATTGAAGAAATAACCATCAGGAAGTATTATCTTTGCAAAGATAAAAGCTTGTGAACGAATAGACAATACTGATTAATAACCATTTTTGATACGATATGAGTATAGTATCGACCTTAAACAAAGAACTGCTTGCACAGCCGTTTGGTGATGACGGCAACGAAGCTGCCCTGTTAGAACAGGGACAACGAATAGCGTACGGATATGCTAAAGTAGAGAATTCGCTTGCAGTATTAAGTGATCTGAAGTCCAATAGAAGTTACATATACAGTGGTGGGTTTGCCGAAAAGATGGGTTTAACAGAAAAGGGAGCTGTCAGACAGATCAACTCTATCTGGGAAGAAGATATCTTCAATCGGATTCATCCCGACGATCTTGCTCAGAAGCATCTGCTCGAACTTCAGTTCTTTCATTTATTGAAAACCCTCCCAATAGTCGAACGTTCGGATTACCACATTGTCAGTAAGATGAGGATGAAGGGTGGGGCGGGAGAGTATATCACCATACTGCATCGAATGTTTTATGTGTGCAGTTGTCCGTCGGGTAATTTATGGTTAGCTGTCTGTCTCTATAATTTCCCGTACGAGAGCGAGACACTTGAAATCTCCAGTGGTATAATTATCAATTCCGCTACGGGAGATATAGTCCGGTCTGACAAGGAGAAATGCGTGGATCTCCTGTCTTCCAGAGAGAAAGAGATCTTGCAACTGATCGACAGGGGGAAAATAAGCAAAGATATATCTGAACTATTATCCATCAGCAAAAACACGGTTGACAGGCATCGGCAGAATATCTTGGAGAAATTGAGGGTTAAAAACTCGATTGAAGCCTGTCGGATTGCTAAACTAATGAAGCTTATTTAGTATATGCAGGCCATGCCGATCGACTTGATACATAGAAAAGTGCCCGATTGCTTTCCCAAAAAGAGAAGATGGTATATATTTACGCCAAATTAGTTCGATTTACTTGATACTTACAATCAGTCGTACGTTTATGGAGGAATTTTGGGAAACGAGTTTTAGAGAGAAGCAAGAGATGTGGGGATTCGAATCGACTCACTCTGCCGCTGCCGCCTTAGCGTTGTTTCGTGAGAACAGCTTGCAGAAGATACTTATACCCGGATTCGGCTATGGACGCAACGCCCGGTTGTTTATTGACGATGGTTTTGATGTGACCGGAATCGAAATCTCAGAGACGGCAATTGCCTTGGCGAAGAAACATTCTGGAGAGAATCTAAAGGTATACCATGGTTCGGTTGTCGATATGCCGTTCGATCAGGTGCTATACGACAGCGTTTTCTGTTATGCGTTGATTCATCTGCTCAATTCGAGAGAGCGGGTTAAACTGATTAGAGACTGTTTTAGCCAACTTCGACAAGGTGGGTATATGGTTTTTGTAACTGTCTCCAAAGATTACCCGACTTATGGCAGAGGTCGCCAGTTGAGTAAAGACCGTTTTGAAACGATGCCCGGTGTTAATCTTTACTTTTATGATCCTGACACCATCAGAAGAGATTTTGGAAAGTATGGACTGGTTGATTTTGTGCGTATAGATGAGGCTGCAAACTCCACTGATCATAAGCTTTCGTTGAAGTTCTGGTACATAGTCTGTCGAAAGTAAGCCAAGCACAAAGCACTTGGATGCTGTCACGTCAAATAACGCAAAGACTGAATGTCCATGCTGATATTGTCTTCTAAGTCAATTAACGCATTTATAAAGAATACACGTTCGTACTGAGTCAGGTCTTCTTGCCTGATTTCTCTTTCCTGAATGAGACCTTTGTCGAGTAAGTACTCTCGCTTCGTTCCCCGCAAGAGGTAGCTTGTCGGTGTATAGAGTCCGTTTGGGGATTGGAAAACAAGATTGGCAAAAGAAGCATCCGTAACCAGCCTGTCTTTAATCAGAATCATATCATCGCATCCCGACTTCTCAAGCAACCTGTTCAAGTCGCTGCGGTCGGCGTATTTATAATCGTAGCTTATGTGATTAGCGTTGACCACACCAACAGATTGTATCGAACGGAACTGATAAGGAGTACACTCCACACTGACTATGCGTGTGTTGTAGAGCACCCGACATTTATAAAGCCCGCTCTTTTTATCTTCCGGGATTAGTTGCGCTAACACGGAAAGGTCGATACTTGTTCCGAAGAACTGTTGCAAGGTACGATTGACCCTCATTTGATGGTAGTCCAAGTTATACAGAACCCCATCTTTTAACTTGATCGCTTCAGAGAATAATGTATTCATACGAAAGGTAGGTATATTTTTTCAAGAACTTCTTCATACTCTTTATTCGGATCACTGTTGATTGTGATTCCTCCTCCACTGCGGAAGTACTTTTGTCCTTCCACCTCTTCGATGTAGCGAATCAGCACAGCACTATCCAACTCCTTACCGTCGAAATAACCAAAAACGCCTGTGTAGAAACCTCTCGGTTTCGATTCGGCATGGCGGAGTATGTCAGTCGTCGATCTTTTCGGAGCACCGGAGATTGAACCGGCCGGAAGCATGCGAAAGATAATATCACCCAAATGAGCCGGATAGTCACTAGCCAAGTTACCGGCTACTTCCGAACTTACTTGCAAGATGTCTTGCCGACTGGTCCGGATACGATCGATATAGCGGAAACGCTCTACACAAATATCACTAGCTACCATACCCAAATCATTGCGTAATAGGTCGACAATCGTATAGTGCTCGGCAGTCTCTTTGGTATCTGCCAGAATGGTTTCTTCCGCATTTTCGACCTCCGCGCTAATCGTACCTTTCATCGGATTGGTCGATATTCTGCCGTTGGCTATCTTGACAAACCGTTCCGGGGAGAAGCATACAAACTGTCCCGGTACGTAAAGTCGGTAAGGCGATTTGCTCCGAAAGAATATTTCTGGTAGCGTAAGCGAAACCTCTATCGGCGTTTGAATTGTCAGGTTGGCCAGAAACGAATTCCCTTGTTGCAGGCCTTCCATCACAACATCGAACTTCTGTTTGTATGCCTCGAAAGAAATGGGATTGATGATAAGTCCAACCTCCTCTGTCCGGTGGGAACAACTACCGTCCGAAGATGCATTGCCTTCCTTTGTACACTGGAACAGCACCTCTTGCTGGCGGGTAGGATTTTCAAGGAAGAAACCTCCGCTTAGTTCAAAATCGACAATGAATAAAAAAGGAGTTCCATTCGCTCCACTTTGGTTCATTCGCTCCTTTAGTTCGTCTATCGTTATCTTTTTCATAAGAAGTTGGTTACTATGTTTTTCCCGGCAGGTGTCATGATCGATTCCGGATGAAACTGCACTCCATGCACATTCCATTCCTTGTGCGAAAGAGCCATAATGTCGCCCGCCTCATCGATAGCGGTCACTTCGAGTGAGCCGGGAAGAGAATCTTTGGCGACCAACCACGAATGGTAGTGTCCGATGGAAATAAAATCGGGCATATCTCTGAATAAAGTAGTATGATCGAGCAGGCGAGCCCTATCCTTGATGCCGTGAAGAGGTTGATCCATGCGATATATCTCCGCTCCGAAAGCTTGCGCGATTGCCTGATGCCCCAGACATATTCCTAAGATGGGGACAGATGAGGCCAGTTCCTTTATAATATCCAAAATATTTCCCGCCTCCGATGGGACTCCCGGTCCGGGAGAAATTATGATCCGATCATAGCGCGACGCCTCTTTCACGCTAATCTCATTATTGTATCTGATCGCTATGGACGTTGCCGGAACAGCCTCTTTTATCAAGTGATAGAGGTTGTACACAAATGAGTCATAGTTGTCAATGAGCAATACGTTCATGTCTGCAATTAAAGTTTAGGCAAAGATAATCGGTTTTTCTTTATTTACCGGCTTGAATGTAATCAACAATCTCTTGGACCAGTAGCAATAACTTCTTTTCAATATCCCGATTCAACTCATCTGGATTCGCAAAGTTCGGTTCCTCGGTCAATACCACTTCCAGAACCGAATACTGAGGCATGGCAGGTTGCTGCTTATTCCATTCCGAATGCTTCAGAACTTCCCAATACTCTTTTTGAATTGCAGCGTTTTGTCCCATCAACCAGAGTTCGAATCGTAACTTCTCATGATTCAGTACGATGCCGAAGCGCAATTTCCGTTCCCTGAGGAAGTCATTGGAAAAGGGGAAATAGGTAAAATCCATATAACCCGGTGATACATTCCCCAAAGAATATTCACTCAACGCCCCCTTTTCGAGGAAAGCTTTCAGGCCTGTGACGCTCTTTTGTAAGTCACGGTACGCTTTCTGAACAATACCTTTTTGCAAGATCTCTTTGTATACGGCTAGGTACTCGTTCTCTTTCACGGCGTCCTTGTATTTCTCGTGCAACTCCCGTGCGGAATAGATATAGATCAGGTTACCGATTGGATCGTACAGGCTGAATGCCCTGTCACCCCATTCATGATCGGCTATTTCCTCAGCGAAAGAAAGTCCGTCTTGCTTAAGGCGTTCGTAGAGACCATCTACGTCATCAACTAACAGATTCAGCGTCACCCCTCCTGCGAAGAGTTCACTTTCCATATCTTCCGTATTTCCTTGGAACGAAAGCAGTAAAGGCGTCTTTCCGCTTGGCAGGCAGATAACGATATACCAGCCCGCGTCGAAAGTCATGGTAGCCTGAAAGTATTTGCTGTAAAAGTCGACACACTCAGTTATTTTATCTGTATGAAAGGTGAAAGATAAGTCGTTGAATTTCATTTGTTTGTTTTTTAAGTTATAATTCTTTTATGTGCTACACGTAAATAAGGAGCCTATCCCAAGAAATAAGAATACCAGAACAAAACCGCAAACCCCTCCTAAAAGAATTGCGGCGGTCATCTGTTTACCGGAGAACCAATGCGATTGCTTAATTTCCCATAGAATATAGGTGGTAAGCGGTAGTACCAATAGCGATGCAGTAAGCAGGCCGGGTGTATATGCGTTGAGAAAAAGGGCCGAAAGGATGTGAGGGAGAAAAGAGTTGAGGAACAACATGCCCGAAAAAGCGGTGACTGCATATCGGTAGCTCTGAGGTGATGGATAAAACCTCCGTCCAAATACCAGCATGAAGCCCAGAACCGTGAAAAGCGAAACTGCTATGATGAATTGTTGCGAGCTAACAATCATCGGCATTTGCGGACCTAGTTCAGGTTTACCCATAAACAAGGCTTCCTCGATGTTGTGCAAGGCAAATACAAAAGGCAATGCTTGAACTGCTATCCGCGCTTTCTTCTTTTTCAGCATGACGATTATAAACTCAAATATTCTAGCTGTTTCTTCTTCGGGAGTTTCTTGATGACTTCATCTACCGAATGATGGATAAGTTCCCTTATTAATTCATCAGGAACATCGCTATCGAGTATGACCAAGTTCCACTGCAATGTTTTGAAGTCAGTTGGAACTACGCCATTATATTTTTCGCGCAACTCAATCGATCTGGCTGCATCACATTTCAAATTAACCCTGAATACACCGTCTTTAGGTTCCAAGGCAACGTAAGCGAACATCTTTTCCATCACTTTAAACACCAATACATTATGTCCTAGAAAAGGCAGAGACTCACTACTTCCTTTAACGGATAAACAACATTCACGTAATTCCTCGATATTCATACTAATCTATTTTTTCATGGCTTCCGCTTTCATATCAGCAGGCATCTTTTCGATGGCGTAACGCAGCGCCGTGCGAGGCATGACTGCCTTTTTAGAAACCACATACTCGAACACTTCCTCCCGGTGCGCTTCACTGGCTGCTTTAAGCATCCAACATATCCCTTCTGCACCAGATCGTCAGTATCCAATAAAAGAGTATCCGCTATTTCGAAGATCTCGTCCAGGAAGAAACCTTTGCGGGCCGGAATAATCAGCGTTACGGCAGAAGCGCGTTTGACAAACCGTTTGGAAGACTTTGCCCACCTTTTCAGCTCTTCAATATATTCGGGATACTGCATCACAAACATACCGATGGTATGATTGCACAACGTGTCGCAATCCGCCCAGTTGGTCAGGTAGTCATGTACCCAATGCTCAAAGACTTTAAAGTCGGCAGGCGCATATTGTTTATGGAGAGATTCCGCCCAGTTGCAAGCTACAACCGACTCTTCCAGATAGCCCGCTTGCCAAAGCTCTTCGCATAAGTCGAAGATCTCCTGTTTGGGCAAACCTTTTATTTGCTGAAAGCCATATTTAGCAATCTTGCTTACTTCTCCCATCTTTACGCCATGCACTTTGGCAGCTTCGCCTTCTTTAAAGAAGCGGTCCGATGAGGCTAATGTTTTCCGATCGCTGCTTTCGATCAACGCTTGACGGATATTATCAACTATGTGGGACATGACAGCAATCTTTTAAGGGTGTTCTGAAGAATGGATTTCACAATCACGGTGTGGAAAGGGCGAATAAAGAAGAAATAAACCTTCCCGAATATATTCTTGTAATGCACAAGAGTCAGCACCACGACCGTCTGCGAATCATCACGACTTGTCGTATAAACAGACATATAAGCATCGAGATGTTTATCGCTGAGTAGCACTACCGTTTCGTTATCCGATTTGGCGACTACCGACATGATGCCGTTGCTCCCTTTGCCTGCCCGAATTATCTCTTCAAACTTTTCGATATAATTATCAGTTTCGCCGGTCTCCAATCCGAAGGGGCGAACAAGCAGGTTACGTACTTTGAATAATGCGTCCACCCAGTCGGGCACGACTGTCCAGAAGCTAATCATCATATCATCCGCCGACAGCTTTTGCGCTCCGGTCACTTCGCAAGCAAAAGCGTCCGTATAATTGGCGGGTAGATACTCTTGTGTTAGGCTATCAGTAGGAATGTCTGTTTTATAACTTTTCATTTTAAGTTCTTTTTAAAGCGGACGACGGTTAGTAGATCTTGGAGCTGCTCATTGTCAGTGATGTCAAAAATCATAGGAATCAGACGTCCGATAGGTTTAGTTTGCATAAATGCCTGTTTGATTGTTTCCGAAATCTCCAACGTATCAATGGCTTCGAGATGTTTTTCGGTAAAGTAGAAACTTACCTTGAAGAAGCCTTCCCAGATGGACAGCCATAGAATCGTTTTTTTCTTATGAGTTACTTTGCAAAGCCATGCTTTACCATCATTGTAGTACCTCCACTCAGTTTCCAGTCCATATTCCGGGCTAGTGATTGTGCTGGTGAAAGAAGCTAATGTGCTGTAAACCCGCACATCAAGTTCCTTGCTCAAAATCTCCTCCGATGGAAAAACCTCCGGATCTCTTAATAGCATTTGTGCTTCCATACCTACTTTGCTTTTACGTTTTTTGAAAGATTAGTTCTTGCAAATATAGTTTTATATTTGCACTTCTCTGCTATTACTTAATGGAATTATTGATAATAAACTTGAATCATATACCGTCTTCCTAACTTCAGTTTTGCTATTCAGCTTCCTTTTTGTTATCTTCGCCTTTTTAAACTATACAAAATTATGTTTCAGAAACTTGTAGCTATAGAGCCTTTGAGCCTAATCCCGTCAGCAGAAGAAGCGTTGAAATCTTTTGCTTCCGAAGTTATCATGTACCCCAACATACCGGCAGGAGATGATGAAATAGTAGCCCGAATCGGAGATGCAGATGCCGTTCTCCTCAGTTATACTTCTCAAATCAACCGGAGTGTATTGGAGCAATGTCCGAATGTGAAATACATCGGTATGTGTTGTTCACTCTACTCTCCCGAGAGTGCGAATGTCGATATTCTCTATGCGAATGAGCGTGGTATTACCGTGACCGGCATACGTGATTATGGTGATGAAGGCGTAGTGGAATATATCACGAGCGAACTGGTGCGTTGCCTGCATGGCTTCGGACAAGAACCGTGGGACGGAATGGCGCGTGAAATAACCGGTTTGAAAGTCGGTATCGTTGGATTGGGTAAATCCGGAGGGATGATTGCAGATGCTATGAAACACTTTGGTGCGGAGATTTCCTATTTCGCTCGGAGCGAGAAGGCCGAAGCGACTGCTAAAGGATATCGTTTTCTACCCTTAGGCGAACTGCTTGCCGAAAGTGAAGTAGTGTGCTGTTGCTTAAATAAGCATACTATCCTGTTGCACGAAGCCGAATTTGAAAAGTTGGGTAATAAGAAAATATTGTTCAACACCGGATTGTCACCTGCTTGGGATGAGCCGGCGTTTGAGAAATGGTTAGAGGGAGATAACCTTTGCTATTGCGATACGCTGATAGCATTGGGTGATGCTCGTTTCCTTAATCATCCCCATGTACGTTGTATGCAAGTTTCGACCGGACGTACACGTCAGGCGTTTGACCGCCTGAGTGCAAAAGTCCTGGCCAACTTATCAGAATACAAGGGGTGAGGTAATATTAAGCAGGGTGTTCACTACTGACCATCCTGCTATTGCAGGTGTTGCACTGTACACATCTACCACTGCGTGTACCTGATCATTTTTAATTTCCACTCTTTGTGTATCTCCTACAAAACCGGGAGTCGACTGCATAGCGAACTGCATCTTTTCCGGTCCGACAGAAGCCAATGAAGCAGCAACAGCTACATTCACACGAGTTGGGAAAAGGTCGATAGCCTCTTTAGCATTACCGGTAAATACCACTTTCTTCTCCGTCAACAAAGAGTTCTCATATACCGGAGTTCCTCTTAGCGCATAAGGGCTTTTCTCATTGAAGAAAGTAGCCGTAGCATTCCCCATTAAGAAAGCTGTGCGGAGTACGTCGAAACCTCCGGTAGCACCAGATACGATATGTACACGCGTATTGTTCGCTTTAGCAGTACTGATCACTTCTTCGCGGAACTTCTCATCAGCCAAGGCGCCGATAGACAAGGTCACAACCGAAGTTCCGTTCTTCAAAGCAGGTAAAGCAAATTCTTTCATAGCAGCGGGCGAAGCAGCTTCTACCAGGTAGTCCGGCTTCAAAGCCAGCAGTTCTTCCATGGATGTACATACTTTGCATACTTTTCCATGTTGGTCCATTTTGCCGGCAAGACGCTCGGCTTTGGCGGTTGTACGCGAGTACACACCTACTAAGTCATAATCCGGCAATATGCCGCTGACAATTGCATCCGAAACAATTCCGGCCAACTGTCCACATCCTACAATTACTAATTTTTTCATAAAGGCAAAGATACCGCTTATTCGCATAAACTCCAAAAAGACATTTAGTTGACCGGTGATTATATGTTCGTGAACTATTGTCCAACTGCCGAAGGAACCAGCGGGCGAGTGGGCTGGAACGAATTGTTCTCTGCCACCAATTTGTTTACTGAGTACTTGCATATATGCCGAAAAAGAAGAATCTTTGTTGATTATCTATGTAGAGCATTGATTGTGATGAGTAGGCTGCGAGTATTATTTACTTTATTCGTTAATTAGGTAAAAGGTACCATCTCTTCGTATATTACATCAATTGGAACTCTAAAAAAGAATGATACATGAAACGAATCGGATTATTAGTTTGCTTTTTAACTTCCCTGAGCCTTTATGCGCAGCACATACCTTTACCCACATCCATGCCTCAAAACCATCCGCGGGTATTGACAACGCCCGATGGCAAAAAAGAGACCTGGGCCTTGATTCAAAAAGAAACCTGGGCTAAAGAAGTATTCGACGGTTTGAAGCAGCGTATCGACACATATACGCAGCGCACGGAAAAGGAACCGGACTGGCTACTCTCCCGATTGGCCATGTATTGGAAGTCGCATGCCACCGATGTATATATAAAAGGAGAAAACTTCGATCATGCGGGAGGAGCGAAGGCTCCGGCTCCCACGGTGCGTTATACCGGTACGCGCGGCACAACGGCAACCCATGGGCGCCCTAAACTGGAAGATGTCGTTCCGTACGACGATTCGGATGGCAATGTGACTTTCTGCAACAATGCTTTGCCCGGCCGTCCGCTGGAAATCGTTCATCCGGCTAAGACTGGCCGAAATATTGAGAGCCTGAATTGCGAAATACTCGGTATTGCGCGTGATGCCGCTTTCCTTTATTGGATGACGGGAGAGAAACAATACGCCACACTTGCCGCCAATGTGTTTGATACGTATATGACGGGGATTTATTATCGGAATATCCCCGTCGACCTGAATCACGGACACCAGCAGACCTTAGTCGGAATGACCTCGTTCGAAGTCATACACGAAGATGCCTTGCATATCATTGTTCCACTCTACGACTTTCTCTACGATTACCTGAAAGTCAACTACTCCGCCCAAATGAATATATATGCCGACGCTTTCAAAAAGTGGGCGGACAATATCATTGCCAACGGAGTGCCTCATAATAATTGGGATTTGTTGCAGGCTCACTATATCATGAATGTCGGATTGGTGTTGGAGGACAATAAACAGTATGCCGACGGGAAAGGACGTGAATACTACATCGACTATGTGTTGAACCAATCAAGCATTCGCCAATGGAGCCTTTCCAAACTAGCTAACTACGGTTTCGACTCCCAAACGGGAATCTGGGCGGAATGTCCCGGCTATAGCAGTGTTGTGATTAACGATTACGCCAATTTTGTGAATATATTCGACCGCAACCTACAATATGACTTGGTGAAGGCGATGCCCATACTTGCTAAAGCCGTAGCAACCACGCCTCAATACCTGTTTCCGAACCGGATGATTTGTGGCTTTGGCGATACGCATCCTACGTATCTAAAGTCGAACTTCTTTATCCGAATGGTGCAGAATGCGCAAATGAATGGCAAAAAGGAACAGGAGAAATACTTCACCGCTTTACTGAAATGCTTAGATCCGAAAGCCGGGCAAAGTATGGATGAGCCCCAAAGCGTTCGTGTATCGGTTAACTCCTTCTTTGACGAGAAACCTTTGGTTCTCGACCCCTCTGTGCAAGCCGGTAACCTGGAAGCTTATGTCTCTCCCTTGTTCTATGCTCCGAATGTGTCGTGGTTGGTGCAGCGTAACGGGATGAATCCCCGCCACAGCCTGATGATCTCGCTGAATGGGAGTGAGGGGAACCATATGCACGCCAACGGCATATCGATGGAACTTTATGGCAAAGGATATGTGTTGGGCCTGATGCCGGTATCGGGCTGTCGCTGTACAGCGGATTGGATTATGCCGAATACTATTCTCAGTTTCCCAGTCATAACACAGTCTGCGTAGATGGAATATCCAGTTACCCGGTGATGAAGAGCAATCACGCTTTTGATCTGCAATCCTGCTTTCCGGCTTCTGCCGAACCGGGAAAAGAGTTTGCTTCGGTAACGTACAGCAATGTCGCTTTTCGGGAACCGGAGAGCCGTGCCGATCAAACTCGTATGATGAGTATTGTCACGACGGCAGCCGATGCAGGCTACTATGTAGATGTATTCCGTAGCCGGAAAGAGCGGGGAGGAGATAAGATGCACGATTACTTTTATCACAACCTGGGACAAACCCTGACGCTGACAGCCGCCGACGGAAGCGATTTGAATCTGCAACCGACCGAAGAACTTGCTTTTGCCGGAGCTCACCTCTATGCTTATTCCTACCTATATGATAAGAAAATGGTGGCAACAGGCAAGGATGTCAAAGCTACCTTCCGCATGACCATGAAAGAGGGAGATGACATATCCATGAATCTTTGGATGAAAGGAGAGCCGGAGCGTGAGGTGTTTACCGCTTTAGCCCCTATGACGGAAGGCTTGAGCCGTACGCCCGGTATGCCCTATAATATCAAAGAGCAACCCACGCTCACTTTTGTAGCACGTCAACATGGCGAAGCCTGGAACCGTCCGTTTGTGGCTATCTACGAACCTAGCTCGGTGAAAGAGCCTTCCTCTATCCGGAAAGTGAGCTATTTCGACGCGGCCGAACAAACGCTAACTGATTTTGCGGGGATTTGTGTAGAAAATAAATCGGGGCGAATCGATCATATATTTTCTTTATCCGATTGTTCAAAAACGGTGACTTATCAGGATATGCAGGTTCGTGCGGACTATGCTCTTGTAAGTAATGAATATGCAGAAAACCGTACCCTGTTTTTAGGAAACGGTACGCTTTTAAAAGCTTCAGGGGTGAATATATTCGCTGATAAAGCCACCAATGTGCTGCTTGAAAAGAAAAACGGAGAATGGTATGTGACCGCTTCCGCCCCCTGCACAGTCGTTATCGGTAAGAAGAAAGTCCATGTCGGAACGACGGTTCATTCGACATTATTATTTATTCAATAAGCGTTGCCACCTCGTTCGAAGGTGGCAAAAAAGGTGCATATAGATGTGATGAAATAGTATAAATTTGCTATTTTTACAGCTTCTAATCGGTGTCTGGTCCGGTTAGAAGCTTTTTTGTTTAGTGCGAAATCAATAGACATTATGAAAACAGGAAGAAGGGTTATCGCCATTCTCTTTTTTATTTTAGGAAGTATCTCGTCAGGGTATTCCCAGCGTGTAGCGATAAAAACAAATACATTAGGTTGGCTGACAGCAAGTCCCAATATCGAAGGGGAGTTTGTGCTGAGCAGCATTTCACGTTAGGCATGAGTGTCGCGGCGAATCCGCTTCGTACCGAGAAGCTTAAAACTACGTTTACCCATTTCCAGCCCGAAGTACGATACTGGATCAACCGTCCGATGGTGAGTCATTTCGTGGGGCTTACCGCTTTTGCCAACAACTTTAATATGCGTTTTGACGATGTCAATCACCAAGGCGATGCGTTCGCTGCCGGATTTACATACGGTTACGCCTGGATTTTGAGTTCTCATTGGAACATCGAAGCAACTCTGGGGGTGGGCGTTCTGCATTATCGGCAGTTCAAATACGATGTGGGTACGGCAAAACCCGCTTCAACGAACGATCGGCGAACGATGCTCGCACCGATCAAACTAGGGGTGTCTTTCGCGTACATTCTTCGATAAACCAAACGAATCATTGTAGACAAGGAAGAGATGGAAAACAAAATAACACGTCATTGGTCAGCAGGAGTTTTTCTTTTATTAATGTTGGCATGTTGCGTCAATCTATCGGCTCAGCGCATACGTGTGCAAGGGCAGATAACCGATCGCAACGGCAAAGGTGTTCCGAATGCCAATGTTTTTAGTTCGGAGAAGAAAGAACGTATTGATATGTCCGACGAAGATGGGCGGTACAGTGTGCTGGCCGATAAAAACGCGTCGCTGAAATTTACCTGTATCGGATACGAAGACTATACCGTGAAGATCGGAAATAAGCAAATCATTGACGTGGTACTGAAAGAGGCGGTTTTTGCTCTGGATGAAGTTACGGTGATTTCCAAAGTGAAGAACAAGGTGGTTCCCGAACCGACCGATATTGAAATAAAGGGCAACTACTTCCACCTGAAAACCCGGGTACCTGTCCCGAAAGAGATGTTCAACTCACATCGGCGACTTATCCTTCAGCCCTCTATCTACGACGTTACCGAAAAGAAACGTTTGTTGATGCAACCCGTGGTTTTCGATGGTGAAGACTATCACGTCAGCCAAAAACGTATGTATGATTACGAACCCGATCGTGATCCGCTGAATGCCTATGTACGGGTAAAAGAAACCTCCACCCGGCAGGGTGATGTGATTGCTTATCACGATTCCTTGTATATCGAAAACCTGAAACACGATTACCGTGCCGACGTTCACATAGCTATGGAGAACTATCGGAATATTGTCTATCGGGACTCTTTCTCGATAGCTCGGGGAACGGTCAACCCGTTGCGTTTCCTCGAATATAAGTTTTCGGCATTTAGCCTTACCGACGAGCGTTATATCCCGAAACCGATCATGCAACTGCGTGATACGAAAGGAGAAGTGAATCTTACTTTTCTGGTAGGTAAGGCCAGTCTGGACGATCGGAATCCCCGGAATCAAATCGAATTGAACCGTTTAAACAGCGAGTTGCGGGCGATCGAAAATAACCCCGACGCTTCGCTTCGGAGTTTTCACATTGTCGGAATTGCCTCCCCCGATGGGGGTTATGAGAATAACCAGAAGTTGGCAGGGCTACGAACCGACAAAGCGTTGGAACGAATCCTTTCCCAACTGGACGCGTCTACACGCAAGGCATTGGAACTAAAGTCCGCCGCTCAGGTTGCTCCGTGGAAAGACGTTGTCGGATTGCTTCGGAAAGACGGGCTTGTGAAAGAAGCGGCAGAGATAGAAGGCCTGATCAAACAATATGGCGAACGCACCTACCGGTTGAACAAGGCTGTTAAGTCGACCTCTTATTACGATAAAATACTGTCTGTTTACCTGCCTAAATTACGTAAGGTGCAATACACTTATGGCTACTCCATCTTCCGTTCGCTGACCGACGAAGAGATCAAAGCGCTTTATCGGCAGAAACCGCATGACTTGACCCGCTTTGAATATTACCGACTTCTGGTTACGGCGGAAACGCAAGCGGAAAAAGAGAAATATGGCAAGGAAGCGATCGAAGCCTACGAAGGATTTACCTATGCAGCTAATGAACTTGCGGTGCTGAATATTGCCAGGGATACGCCCGATGCTTCCATTCTTGCCCCGTTTGTCGGTCGATCGGCTCCGGTGGAACTGCTGTCCAACCAAGCCATTGCCTTGTTACACGAGGGTAAATATATGAAAGCCGATTCGGTATTAACTCTGGCACCTGCCGGAACCGTTCCCGCCGATTTGGAAGCGATTGTACTCGCTATGTCGGGTAGCCATGAAGAAGCGTTTGAACGAGTCGCTTCGACCAGCCCTTTAAACGAAGTAGTGATGTTGCTGGCCATGAAGAAGAACGAGGAGGCTTGGGAGAAAGCTGTTAAGTTGAATGCCGGTTCGGCTAAAGAATATTACGTGAGAGCTATTGCTGCCAATCGGTTGGATAAGATCGGCGAAGCGATACTGAATATCGAAGCTGCGCTCTCCCTAGACCCTTCGCTGTTAGAGATTGCCCGGATAGACGGTGATATAATCGACCTCCTTCCGGAAGAACAGAAAATTAAAAACACCTTGGAAAAATGATCGGAATGTCGCGAATTACTATACTTGTCTGGACGTTGTTTGCTGCGGTTACTCTGCGTGCACAAGACTACGGTGCTTTGCAATATATGTTGCAGAAGAGACCTGCGAACGAGAAATTTACTACTAACCGATGGAATGAACACCTCTTCCTCTCAGCCGGAATCGGGCCTTACCATCTGCTGTCGAATGCGGAAGAACGTGCTTCCGTTGGAATGAACGCTTATCTGTTCGTGGGCAAGTGGTTCACGCCCGTACACGGGCTTCGGCTGGGTGTGAATATGGCCTATATGCTACCAACTACTACAATTCTAAAATCAAACAGTTGGGTGGTAGCCTGGACTATTTGATGAATATGTCTGCGCTGGCTTACGGATACAACGAGAAGAGGGTGTTCGAACTGATTGGCGTGGCAGGTTTGGATGCGGGTTATTCGAGGGTGGAAGGACGTGGTAAGCTGTTTGGAGGCGGACATCTGGGCTTACAGGGGAGCGTGCGCTTGTCTCCGTCCGTTGATCTTTTTGTGGAGCCTCGCATTGGCTGGGCTAATGACGCGCTTACGCATGCCGACAGTTGGCGAAACTATCGAATGACGGGTACGGTATTGGCGGGTCTGACGTATATGCCCACTATTCCTATTGCTACCCGGAACCATACGGATGAGTTCGACCGGAGCTCGTTCTGGAATCATACATTCGTCTCCTTTTCGAGTGGAGTCAATGTGCTGAAAGTACCGGGAATTAAAAATTCACTCAAAGGAGCGGGACCACATTTTACAGCTGCTATCGGTAAATGGTTCAGTCCGTCTTCGGGACTTCGTTTGTCGGGAGTGGTGGGATATGGAGACACGCCCGCCGGAAGTGAAAGTAATTACCTGAAACATGTCGACGCGCGTGCCGACTACCTGCTAAATGTGACTAACGTTTTGTGGGGATATGATGAAGATCGTTTCTTTACGCTTTCGGGTGTGGCAGGTGTGAATGTAACAGGTGTGAAAGGAACCGATAAAACGGCTAACTATTTGCTTGGTGCAGGCGTGGGGATGCAGGGAAGCTTTCGACTGAATCGGTCGGTCGACTTATTTGTCGAACCCCGACTGAACGTATATGGTAAACGGTATGCCGGTGGTCGGGGATATTTTAATTCCGATCAGTTGGGCGAGTTGAACATCGGTTTGACCTATCATGCGACAGATCGGAGGGAATTATCTACCGGAACGAAATTTACAGGCCGAAAATTCACCGACAACTTGTTTATGACTACCGGATTGGGAGCGCAACTGTTTGTGAATAAAACCAATCTAAAGAAAGGAGGAGCTTGGGGACCCATCGCCACAGCTACACTCGGTAAGTGGCTTTCTCCCTCTTCCGGACTCAGGCTGGTGGGGACAGCCGGATACTTTGGCAATTATAGCGCTTCTCCCAGTCGGGAACGACACGCTCATATAAGTGCCGGAATCGATTATTTGTGGAACATCACTTCTACAATGAGCGGATACAATCCCGAACGTGTTTTCGAACTGATCGGCTCGGCGGGGGTGAACTTCGCTTATACGTCTAAGTCCAACCGGCAATGGACGCCGGGACTTGATGGCGGGTTGCAGGGTATATGGCATCTGAACGACTTTTTGGGTTTATATCTCGAACCTCAGGTGCGTGTGTATGGCGACAAAATGGTGAAAGGCAATCTGGGCTTTATGCAGAAAGATGTCTTGTTTAGTCTGAGTGCCGGACTTCATTATCGCTTTACGCCTTATTCCAAGGCTGCTTATCGCAGTCGCTTCATCGAGAATGACCGACGTATGTTTGTCTCGGTAGCAGGTGGAGCGAGTGGTATGTTTGTTGCCAATAAGGATCTTTTCAAGCGAATGGGGACGGGGATGCAGGTCAGTGTCGGCAAATGGTTTACCCCTTTATCGGCATGGCGGGTGAACGGAACGGTTGCCCGTATGGATATTACTCGGTCGCAAAGAATGCATTATGCAGGGGTGGGAGTAGACTATATGATGAGTCTGGCTACCCTGGCCAAAGGATATAGCACCACCCACGTGATCGACGTAGTACCTTTTGTCGGTGCTACGATCGGTACTTCGTATCGTCATTCCGACTTCGCGGTTATTCCCGGTATAGATGCCGGTGCGCAACTGAAGTTTAATGTATCCCGTTCGCTCGATTTGTTTGTCGAGCCCAAAGTGGGCATACGTGCCGATAGATTCAATGGAATAGATAACGGACGGCCCGATCGGGTCGTGGCGTTGCTTGGTGGTGTTACCTATAAACCTCGTGGAGCCGGGCGCGTAATGCGCTCTTTGACGCAGGACTTCAAACCCCGTACTTTTGTTTCTTTAGGCGCAGGCACGGGACTTCACAATAACAGTGCGAGCAGAAACGATTTTTCTTTCCGCACCGATCTCACCATTGGACGTTATTTCACCCCTCTTTCGGGTATCCGCTTGGGCGTAACCCATGCCGATCTGCGAATGGCGGGTACTGTCGATCGTGTCAATCACACCCAGGTTCATGCCGACTACTTGTTGGATATGACCACGTTGCTGAACGGATATGTACCCGATCGGCGTTTTACCCTTAGTGGAATTGTCGGAGTCGGCTTGAATACCTCTTCAGCGCCAACCGCCAAAGTCTCGTTCGGTGGCAATGTCGGCGCGCAAGCCAAATTGACTCTGTCGAAGCACTTCGATCTGTTCGTGGAACCTCTGCTCAATATGTATAATGCGAAAACGGATGGGCGACAGGGAGAAACAACCTCTTTGAGTGCCAATGTTTTGTTGGGTACGATGTATCGTTTCTAATTTCTACTATTTACTCGTTTAGCCGGTAACAGATAGGCTGTTATCCCGCCGATAATCCCTCATATCCATAAAAAAGTGGTGTCTGGTAGGTAATTCTTTGCCTTTGTTCGTAATTAATAGGGAAGAAGTATGGCAAACTAAATGAAAATAGTAATCGAAATGAATATAACAGCAATTCTATCAGGTAAAAGAAAATGGTTCTTGGCAGCCTCTCTTGTCTTGACGACTTGGGCAAGTGCTCAATTGGTGACTTATCCGAAGGGTTAATGTGGGCATGCCGCATAACGACGATTATACAGTGAAGGTCCGTGTTCCCGGAGGAGAATGGAGTGATCTATTTGAATACAATGTGCAGGTTGATATGGACAATGTGCAGTCCGCCTCCATGGTACAGTTCGATATGGGCAGTCCCGTGGAAGTGATGGTGAAAAAGAATAACGGACTGATTCAGGATGTTCAGATTCGCCCGTTGGTCAAAGGAGTGCAGCATACGGTAAACCGCAATACTATTCTCTTTACGTTGGAAAAGCCACAGTACCTGTCGGTCGAGTTTAACGGCGACCGTCTGCACAACCTCCACCTGTTTGCCAATCCGTTGGAAACCGAAACCTATACGGAAAGCAGTGATAAGGTGATCTATTTTGGTCCCGGCATTCACCGACCGGAAGATTTGCCGAATACGCAAATACAAATACCTTCCAACACTACGGTCTACTTGGCTCCGGGAGCCATTGTGAAGGCAAAACTCTTGATCGATAAAGCTGAGAATGTACGGGTAATCGGTCGGGGAATTCTCGATCATCCCATTCGCGGCATTGAAGTTACGCACTCAAAAAACGTATTGATCGATGGAATTACGGTTGTGAATCCCGATCATTATACGGTGTTCGGAGGAGAAAGCACCGGACTGACTATCAAAAACCTGAAGTCTTTCAGTTGCAAAGGATGGAGCGACGGAATCGACTTGATGTGTTGCAATGAAGTGCTTATCGACCATGTCTTTATGCGTAATAGCGACGACTGCATCGCCATCTACGCCCATCGTTGGAATTACTACGGAGGTAGCAGGGACGTGACTTTGCAAAATGCTGTTTTATGGGCGGATATCGCTCACCCGATCAACATTGGCGGCCACGGTAATCCGGCGGACAAGATCGGAGAAGTGATTGAAAATATAACGATTCGCAACGTCGATATTCTGGAGCAGGATGAAGATGATCCGCTTTATCAGGGCTGCATGGCGATCGACTGCGGTGATAAGAATCTGGTGCGGAACGTTTTGTTTGAAGACATCCGTGTGGAAAGTATTCAGGAGGGGCGATTATTCCACATTCGTGTTCGTTTCAATCCCAAATACGATAAACAACCCGGACGTGGCATTGAGGATGTGACTTTTCGTAACATTACCTACAACGGGGTAGGCGAGAATCCTTCTTTAATCAAGGGGTTGGATGCAGAACGTGGTATCCGGAATGTCACATTCGAGAACGTGATGCTTAACGGAACCAAAATGAAAAGCATCGATTCCTTTATTCAGAACGAGTTTATCAAAGGAGTTAAGGTGCGCTAGTCTTCGGGCTTGTGCCCGTTTGCTTTAGTCAGGCCTTGGAACGTTAATAGCTTGGTTCTGATGTGTTAATAGTCTATCTGCTAAGTATTAATATGCTGGAATTCAAGTAACTTTAATCAAAGGCTTCGGTTGCTTGAGACAAGTACTCAAGTTGCTTAAGAGAAGGGGTCGACTTGCTCAACTACACCGGTCGATTTACTCAGAATGAGTACTCAATTTACTTAGGAGAAGCGGTCGATTTTTCCAAATGCTCGGGGGAAGCTTCACATCCGCTTCATCTGATCCAAAAGAATGATAAAGGGAGTCTTGTTTTAGATCAAAACAAGACTCCCTTTATCTTTATCTATGAGTTAGAAATTCGTCTAGAACCGTATGACGAACTCATCTGCTGAAACTCTCACTTTCTTCATCGGAGCGATCCAGTCGTTTGCAGGGTCAGCATAGCCAACATACATCAGCGAAACACTCTTCAAACCGTACTTGCTCAATTCGAGTACGTCGTCTACCACCTGATTGTCGAATCCTTCGGCGGGAGTAGTATCTACTCGTAGTTCTGCTGCTTGCGCCAAGGCCATTGCCAGCGCAATATAAGTCTGTCGGGCCGTATGAGCAAAGTTTACTTCTGCCGGCTGGTTCAGGTAAATTGCTTTCAGCTTATCGGTGTACGAGCTGAATCTTCCTCGGGGCAGCCCTCTCTCATCGGTTGTGAAGTCGTACATCTTATCGATGCGTTCCATTGAGTACTTGTCCCATGCGGCAAAGATGATGACATGCGAACAATCCCTCATACATTCGGGGTTCAAGGCTCCGGCAACCAGCTTCTCTTTGATTTCCTGATTCTCGACTACAATAACCTTGAACGGTTGTAATCCTGAAGAAGTTGGTGCCAAACGGGCAGCTTCCACGATTTTGTCTATTGTTTCCTTGCTTACTTTCTTTGCGGGGTTATATGCCTTTACGGCATGTCTCCATTTTAAATCTTCTATTAATGACATATCTGTTTATTTTGAAATGATTATAAATATAATTGCTAAAAGTGCAGGCAATGCCTGTAGAAAGAATATCTTCCGGCTTGCGGTCAGCGCGCCGAAAATACCGGCTACGACGACACAACCTAGGAAAAACAACCGCACATTGGTGCTCCATAACGAGTCGTCAATGAGAAAAGACCAAGTGAGGCCTGCCACCAGAAAACCGTTGTAAAGCCCTTGATTGGCTGCTAAGTTCGTAGTAGGCTTAAATAAATCGGGTGGTAAAGAACCTCCGAATGTTTTTTTGCCGACAGATTCCCAAGCAAACATCTCCATCCAAAGAATGTATAGATGCTCGACTGCTACGAATGCAGTCAGAATAATTGCGATGATATGCATACTCCTACTTATTTTAAATTGTTTCTTGCATCTTCGTTCTACGCTCCGGTGGGTGTGACACCGATAATATACAACGTTTTCACCTTTCTTTAGTTTCTACTTTTGATAATATATGATCGATTATTTTCTTTAATTGCATCAATTCTTCTGTGGATACTTTCATTGCTTCCACAAGCTTTTGGGGAACTGCTAAAGCTTTTTCCCGCAGCTCTTTGCCTGGTTGTGTCAGCGTAATGTTCACACTGCGTTCGTCTTCGATGTTTCGTGTCCGGACAATCAGCTGCTTTTGCTCCATGCGCTTTAGCAATGGAGTAAGCGTCCCGCTGTCGAGATTCAGTTTTTCACCTATCTGCGAAACTGTTTGCCCATCCTCCTCCCAAAGTACCAGTAGGACCAGGTACTGAGGATATGTAATGTCTAATTTATCGAGAAAAGGTCGATAGCGACTCACAATCTCCTTGGCCAGCATATATACCGGGAAGCAAACCTGATTGGCTAATTTTAATTGTTGTGGCATTGAATTCTATTTTATTCCGCAAAGATAGCGGGCAATTAGATTGCGCACAATATAATTGCCCGTAAAAAAGTTAAGCTACTATAAGAGAGTGAGATGCGAGATGCTTGGGCACTTAATTCCCTCTTTTAGACTTTACTTTGCTTGCTAAACCTTATCTTTGCTCATCATCACAGCTAAAAAAACAGATACGGAATACGGGAGTTTGACTTTTGGTTCGTATACTAAGGTAGTCGTGATAAATAAAGAATGAAAACTATGAGAACACAACTATACTTGCCGGTGCTTTTGTTAATAGGGCTTCTATTCCCGGAACATATTCGTTCGCAGGAATCACCTTATATATTCCGCCATATCGGTGTAAACGAAGGGCTGCCTGACAATTATGTGAAGAGCGTTTTTCCGCTTCCGGACGGACGCATTGGCATTCGCAGCACCGTACTGTTGAGCTTATACGACGGAACAAACTGCTCGGATTATCTTTTTAATCTTCGGGGAGAGTATCCCATTTCCTATAATCACATCATTCCCGAACAATACATGGACGCGGACAAACGTTTGTGGATGAAGGAACGCCGCGGATTGCGGGTATTCGACTTAACGACCGAGCAATACATCTACAACATAGACTCCCTGTTTCAGCAATTTGGATTGAAAGAAAAGGTGGCGGATATGTTTGTTGATGCCGAAGAGAGATGTTGGTTCCTGACAGCATGCTCCTCCATCTATATGTATGACAGCGAGCCGGGGACCTTGGAACTGGTTGGTAGGAATGATGAGTTCATGGAGTATTACGGTGGACTGTTGGGGGTTGAAAGTAATGGGAAATATAGCTGGATGGTTCACCAGAAAGGCATTATTCGTTGCTACGATCAGGAGAAGAAACGCTTTGTGAAGCAAGTCGACTTTCTGGAGGGACAACTAAAGCCGGACGATCGGATCATACTGAAGATACTTGGCAATGGCGATTTCTGGTTGATGTGGGACCGGGGGATAGGCTATTACGATGTGTTCAACAAAAAGTGGAATCCGATTTCCAGCATCCGGCTAGGTCATTATTCGTGGTTTACATCGATGGATGTAGATAAAGGAGGCAATGCGTGGGTTGGTACCGTGAACGACGGTTTTTATGTGATTGATATGCACAACTTTTCCGTGCATCAGTCTTTGGATATTCCGTTGTTATCCGGCAAATTCATTCGGAATGGCATACAGAGCATTTATTGCGATCCTGAAAGCGACGCTGTCTGGATGGGGTTGTTTAATCAGGGAATCTGTTACTATCATCCCAGCATGAATAAATTCAAGTTGCATAATAAGAAGGCGACGGGAGGAACTTGGCATGGAGACGAAATACGTTGCATGTTGGAAACCTCGAAAGGCGAGATCCTGATGGGAGCTGTGCAGGGGCTCTATCGCTATGATCCCGTGACCCAGCGCATGGATATGTATCATCAGGAGTTTACCCAGAAGAATTGCCGTACACTTTATGAAGACAGCAAGAAGCGTATATGGGTAGGAACCTATCACGACGGACTCTATTGCATTGATAACGGGAAAGTACGGGCTTATGCCTATCCGGATACCGACTATCAGAACGAACAGGATTACAGCAACATACGAGTCATGATCGAAGACCCGGCAGGACGGCTCTGGATTAGTATATACGGAGGAGTCGGGTTGCTCGATCCGGAGAGTGGCAAGATTACCTTATTGTCCGAACAGTTTCCGGAACTTAAGAAGTATAAGGTGGCCAATACGCTGGCAATCGATAATCAATCCCGGTTGCTTGTAGGGAGTGATAACGGATTGTACATTTTCGATCCGGAGAAGAATACGGTGTGGACACAGGAACAGCCCGGTCAGGCTAACTCGATCTTTAGTCGGGGCAGTTACAAATACAATCAGATCCTGAAAGATCATGAAGGCACCCTGTGGTTCGCTACCCAATACGGACTGAATATATTGACGCGCAATAATCAGAGTTACATTCTGGGGAAGGAAGATGGGTTTACCAGTGCGATTCTGAATGTAGTGGAGGATAAAGAACATAACATTTGGGTGTCTACGGTTACTTGTATTTATAAAATAAAGGTGGAAAGGAAGACGGAGGGCTATGAGTTCCATGTGATCAGCTACCTGTCCGAGGCGGAAATACGGCAGGACGATCTGTTCAGCTTTCCTTCGTTGATTACGCATGACAATCAAATGTACTTCGGCCTGATGAGTGGCTTTATCACCTTCTCACCCGAAACGTTGATCGATAATCAGTGCCTTACCCGTCCCTTATTTACGTCTTTCAGACTGTTCAACACCCCGATTGCTTCGGGCGAAGCGTACAACGGACGTGTATTGTTCGACAAGGCTCTCGGCTATTCGGATAAAGTGGAACTCGACTATGACGAGAACTTCATTACGCTTGAATTCTCGGGACTAAACTTCCCGAATCCTTCGCAAACCTCGTTTCGCTATATTCTGAAAGGGTTCGATAAAGAGTGGACGGAGAGCCTGTTCGAAAACGGACATGGACGTGTGACTTACAACAATCTTCCTCCCGGCGAGTATGTATTCCGTGTTTTGGCGGCAGGTAACGATGGAGTATGGGGACCGGAAGCCGAGTTTACAATCCTCATTCATCCTCCGTTTTGGGATACATTGGCAGCTCGTATATTCTATGCCCTGTTGAGTTGCTTCTTGATTTTCGGGGTGATTTACAGGTTGAACCGCCGGAATAAACGGAAGATGCTTCGTATGCAACGAGAAGAAGCGCTGAAGCAGAAAGAGGAGTTAGATCAGATGAAGTTCCGCTTCTTTACGAATATCAGTCACGAACTACGTACCCCCCTGACGCTTATCATCACCCCGTTGGATATGATGGTTCGCCGCATGACGGATGAAAAGACAAAGAAACAACTGACTACCATTTATAAGAATGCCCAAAGTCTTTTGGGACTCGTTAATCAGTTACTCGATTTCCGCAAACTGGAGATGAAGGGAGAGAAGTTACACTTGATGAACGGAGATATGGAGGAGTTTGTCACTTCGGCCTACAACAACTTTACACCGATGGCTGTGGAAAAGCATCTCAACTTTGTCAATCAGACACCTCACAAGGCACTTTATATGTTCTTCGATCGCGACAAGGTACACAAGATCGTCAACAACCTGCTTTCTAACGCTTTTAAATTTACTCCCGAGGGAGGTACCGTTAACTTGCAACTTTCCATTGAACAGATCGAACAAAGAGACTACGTTCGGATTGAGGTCTCAGATACCGGAATCGGCATATCCGAATCCGATCTGCCTATATCTTCGACCGTTTCTATCAGGTTGGTACTTCGGGAGACGATAAGATGGGGAGCGGTATCGGACTTCATCTGGTTAGAGAGTACGTCAACATCCACGGCGGCAGAGTTACTGTGGAGAGCCGGATGGATTGCGGAACCGTGTTTGTCGTATGGCTTCCGATGGATCTGAAACCCGACGGGATGGAGGATGTTTCTTCCGAAATAGATTCCGGGCTGAATCCGGATGAGGTGGTACTTGCGTCCCCGGTCGGTAAAAAAGAAGATGGACGCAAGAAGTTGCTGCTGGTAGAGGATAATAAAGAGTTCCGTACTTTCCTGAAAGAGCAGTTGGAAGATTACTATCAGATTATAGAAGCCGGTGATGGAGAAGAAGGAGCAAAGTGTGCGATTGAGGAGAATCCCGATTTGATAATCAGTGATATCATGATGCCCAAGGTAGATGGTATCGAGCTTTGCCGCCGGATAAAGACCAATGTGCACACATCCCATATTCCCGTCATCTTGTTGACTGCCCGTACGGCGGATGATATCAAGATCAACAGCTACGAGGTTGGTGCGGATTCGTATATGGCGAAGCCTTTCAACTTCGATATGTTGATGGTGCGTATCGAGAAACTGATCGAACAACAGGAAAAGAGGAAACAGGAGTTCCGGAAGAATATCGAAGTCAATCCGAGTGCGATTACGATAACCTCAGTCGATGAGCAACTGATACAGAAAAGTCTGGAATATATTGAAAAGAATATGGATAACCCGGAATATGGCGTAGAAGAACTGAGCCGTGACTTAGGCATGGTGCGTATGAGCTTGTACCGCAAACTGCAATCGATAACCGGCAATACGCCGACCGACTTTATTCGGAGCATTCGTTTGAAGCGCGCCGCTCAACTGTTGCAAGGCAGCCGACTGCCCATTGTCGAAATAGCCAATCAGGTAGGCTTTAGCTCACCCAGTTATTTTTCGAAGTGTTTCAGAGAGATGTTCGGTATGCTGCCCAAGCAATATGCAGAGGAGCATCGGACGAAATAATAACCAGGTATCATCCATACGAATTTAAGAACAGGAGCATGTTGCAACGAACAAAACTCCTGTTCTTTTTTTGAGAGACAGCAAGCACAAACCACTTCCGAACGCAATTTTAGTGAGAAAACACGCATCTGTTACCATAATGCTCTTATCTGTTACTTTTCTGTTATCCGCTCAGGATGCTGCATTGTACCTTTGTGACATCGTTAAACGGATAAATTTAATACCATGAATAAACAGCCAGCTACATTTGACGACTTCTTCTCTGCATGTTACCTCAAACATCAGAGATATATCAAAAACTATATCGCTATCCGCATTTGTAACTCCTATGAGGCGGAAGATTTGGCGCAAGATGTTTTCGTGCGTTTATGGGAGTACAGGGCTTTTGTGAATAAAGAGACTGTTTGGTCCCTGCTTTTCACCATCGCCCGTAACATCGTGACCGATAAAATACGACGTTACTACAAACAGGAAGACTTTGTTGCCTATCTATATAATAATGTAAAAGAGGAAAGCCGGAGCACCACCGAAGAGACGGTGCAATATGGTGAACTGAAAGAGATGCATCGTTCAGTTGTGGAAAAACTCCCACCCAAGCGTCGGCAGATTTATGAATTAAGTTTCAATCAGGAACTATCATGTCCCGCCATTGCCGGGAAACTTTCTTTGTCCCCTCGTACCGTAGAATGTCAGTTGTTGTTGGCACGTAAAACCGTACGCACGTATTTGCAGAACGAATACTCCAAGGTCGGCTAAACAACCGGCTCGGAAAAACATATTTAACTTTAATAACAATAGTATTATGGAAATTAAATCCAAATTCTTATGTAGTAGAGGAGTTGCATTGGCTTTTGCCATGCTGTTGGGCGGCTCACCCGGTGCGGCTCTCTATGCAAATGGCTCTGTGGAAGATAATTGGGTTGTCGCCCAGGCAAGTCGCACAATCAAAGGACTTGTTACGGATGCGAATGGTGAACCGTTAATCGGTTGCAATGTAGTCGTTGTCGGAGATAATGCGGGTGTGATTACGGATATAAACGGTCAGTTTACGCTCCATGTTCCGGCTGAGGCCAAACAAATAAAGATCAGCTACATCGGTTATGTCGACCAAATCGTTAACATTCAAGACCGTGCCGACTTCAAAATCACCCTCAAAGAAGACAATAACGCCTTGGAAGAAGTGGTTGTAGTAGGTTATGGTACGCAAAAGAAAGCCACCTTGACCGGAGCGATCGAACAGGTCGGTAGTCAAGTTTTGGAGAGTCGTGCTATCACCAATGTGGGTGCTGCTTTGCAAGGAGCAACGCCTGGTTTAGTGGTAACCCGTTCTTCTTCACGTCCGGGTAATGAAGGATTGAAATTCCAGATTCGCGGTCTGACATCTGTCAATGGTGGAAGTCCGTTGATCGTAATTGATGGAGTACCGGCATTGAATGATGTGGCTTTTCAGAATTTGAACCCTGATGATATCGAGAGTCTCAGTGTGCTGAAGGACGGTTCTGCATCTATCTACGGTGCACGTGCTGCTAACGGTGTGATTCTGGTGACAACTAAAAAAGGTAGAGGTAAAGTGACGGTTGATTATAACTTCAATATGCGTTTCACTACCAATGGTATCATGGCCTTTTCTCCAAGCATGCAGGAGTATGCAAGTATGTGGTTGGAAGCCAACAAAGAGCAGAAAATAAAGAACTGGTGGAACTGGAGCACGGAAGAAAACCTGTTGAAGATGCAACAAGGCATTGAAGGGATCTACCATACCAATGCAAAAGACTGGGGCTATGATCTATTCATTGGAAACGCTAACCGTCTGGAAGAGATGTTCGCTCGTCGTTACTCTTATCAACACAACCTGAGTATAGCCGGTGCTACAGAGAAAACCGATTATCGCATATCTTTGGCGTATGCAGATAATCAGGCAAACTTAGCGACCGCATACGACGGACAGAAACAGTTGAATTTACGTTTGAACTATGGGATCAGACTGACTGACTGGTTCAAATTGGAAACCTCTGCCAGTGTAATCAAAACAAATACCGATATGCCTTCTTCGGGTATCGATACTTCGATGTATGGAAACGAACCTCCGTTCTTTCCGGCTAAGAACCCTTATGGGCAGTGGTACGCTAACTATGGAAAGGTAGGCGACCGCCAACCGGTAGCTGCTACGTCGGATGGCGGACGTGATGAACGGTCGAATTTAACTACCCGTGTGGATGTGAAAGCAATCGTTGATATTTGGAGAGGATTCAGCTTTGAGGGAATGGCTTCTTTGCAGAACGAAGAATATCGCCGTGACCGTTATGTCATCCCAGTGCAGACATATGACTGGTTTGGTAATCCGGCAGATAAAATAGTAAAAAACACAGAGCAGTCATTGATCTATCCCGAAGATGTGCTGAACCTGAAAGATATTCACAACCCTGCGTACTTAATGCAAGCTAATAATCGTCAGTATCAGTATTATTCAGGATTGTTGAGATATAAACGTACGTTTGCCGATATTCATAACGTAGAAGGTATGTTTGGTATCAATGCTGAGAAATGGACGAATAAGAATATGACTGCTGCCCGGGAGAAGATGGAAGATGCAGGCGTATATGATTTGAATCTCGCTTCCGGAGCTCAAGGTAATGCCGGCGGAAAGACTCAGAACGGATATTATTCTTACATAATGCGGTTAAACTACAATTATGCGGAAAAGTATCTCGTAGAATTGATTGGACGCCGTGATGGAAACTCCAAATTCGCGAAAGGAAATAAGTATAAGAATTTCATATCCGGATCTGTTGGCTGGGTATTTACGGCAGAAGACTTCTTGAAAGCGATTACTCCTGTTGTGAATTTCGGTAAACTTCGTTTCAGCTATGGTGGCTCCGGAAATGATGCAGGCTTGGGTGATTTTGAGTATGTTACATCTATTTCTCAAGGTTCTACGGCTTTTGGACTCGCCCCTGGAAAGTTCGTCAGTACAAGTTTGGGACGTAACGGATTGGTGACAATGGATAATGTATGGGAACGGGTGACGCAAAAGAACCTAGGTGTTGACTTACATTTCCTTGACAGTCGCCTGACAACCTCTTTCGACTACTTTATGAAGGATAACACCGAAATGTTGTCGCAGGTTACTTATCCCGGTGTATTGGGTGGCGCGGCTCCTAAAACCAATAGCGGACATCTGAATGTGAAAGGTTGGGAGTTTACCATCGGATGGCGTGATCAGATAAAAGACTTCTCTTACTATGCCAACTTTAATATCGGTGATACAAAGAGTATGTTGAAAAAGTTGGAAGGAGCAGACAGCTATGGCGGTGGACTGAATGGAAAAGTGAACGAATATCCGTTGAATGCTTTCTTCCTTTACCGCACCGACGGATACTTCAAGGATCAGGCAGAAGTCGATCGTTACTATGCGTTGTATGGTAGCCAGGGAGGTGCCTTGACTAATGCTGGAAAGGGTACTGAAGCGGAACTGCGTCCCGGCGATACCAAACGCCTTGATTTGAATGGTGATTATAAAATCACAGATATTGGCTCGGAAAACAGTGACCTGCAGTTTATGGGCGATGCCAATCCGCATTTTGTTTATGGGCTAACTGTAGGCGGCTCATGGAAAGGAATTGATTTCAATGCCATGTTCCAAGGAGTTGGTAAGCAATATATCATGCGTAACGACTGGATGGCTTATCCGTTCCGTACAATCTATACCAACCAGAATCCTACATTCCTCGGTCAGACTTGGACGGAAGATAGTCCGAACGCTAAGTATCCGCGTTTGACTAATAATACGAATCGTTCGGCCTGGAATTACCAGATGAATGATTTTATGCTCCAGAATAGCCGCTACATTCGTTTGAAAACGTTAATTGTCGGTTATACATTACCACAGGTATGGACACGCAAACTGAAACTGGAAAAAGTACGTGTTTATTTCTCCGGCAACGACTTGTGGGAAACTACCAGTATTCGTGATGGCTTTGACCCGGAAATGGGCTCAGCTTCCAATACAAGTGGATACCCGTTTGCCCGCACATGGTCATTCGGACTTAATGTTACTTTATAATTAATACATTGACAATCATATGAAAAAGATAACTTATATATTGGCTTGCGCTTGCATGATAGCATTCTCTTCATGTGCGGATACGTTCCTTGATCTGGACCCGCTTGATATGAAAACAGACCAAGCCTACTTCAAGAACCCAACACATTTTCAGGAGTATGCAAATGGCTTTTACTCACAGTTGTTGGGATGGCGTTCAGGCATTACCGGACATATGGATCTTCAGTCCGATTTAATAACAAGCCGTAACGGTGAACAAACGGATATGGGATGTGGATCAATCTCTATCATTTCTGATGATGGACGTTGGGACCTTTTCAATAGCATTCGTACAGCTAACATTTTACTGCAAAGAGGCGATTCTTATCAGGGAGATCGCAGGGAAATTCAGCCCTATTTGAGTGCGGCTCACTTCTTTCGTGCTTATAATTACTTCTATTTGCTGAAATATTTTGGAGGTGTTCCTATTGTTACTGAAGTATATACGACCAGTTCATCCGGATTGAAAAACCCACGAAACAGTCGTTATGAGGTGATAGACTTTATACTGTCCGATCTTGATAAAGCTATTGAGTCACTACCGATTGAACAAAATATTGCATCTGCGGATAAAGGACATATCAGTCGTCAGGCTGCGAAGGCTTTCAAAGCACGTGTCTTGCTTTACGAAGCGACTTGGAGAAAGTACAATGGTACATCTACCGATTATGTAGGTTCTGCAGGGCCGGCTCGCGATCAGGTGAATGAGTTCCTGGATGAAGCTATCACACTGGCGAAAGAAGTAATGGATGATTCGGCCTTCAGACTTTGGAACTATAATACCAATCCTGATATAAAGAATCTGAGCAACCGTTATTTATTCTGTATTGAGAATGCGGAAAGTAATCCGGGTGCCTATGGACGGGATACGAATCAGGAGTTTATCCTTTATTCGGTATTCGACCGCGTAGCAAATCCGGGTGCACAAGAATTGAATAAAAACATCCTGTCGTATATCTATCCTACGCGGAAGTTCATAGATATGTTCCTTTGCACCAACGGCCTTCCGATTACGGGCAATGCTCAGTTTCAGGGCTATCATAAAGTGGGAGATGAGTTCAAGAATCGCGATTATCGCTTGAATTCCTATGTTGGAGACCCTACGGGATCAACCATCAATCTGGCAGGTACAATCGGGTTTACCGGTTATGGTGACCAGAAGTTCCGTTGTCCAACCGCAAAAGACAAAGAAGAGTCGGCTAACTATCCTATACTCCGATTGGCAGAGGTGTATCTTATTTATGCAGAAGCATTGGTAGAACGCAATGGTAAGATTACGAATGATCAATTAAACGCTTCCATCAACAAGTTACGTGATCGTGCCGGTGTAGCTCATTTAACGAATGAGTTAGCAGACAATAACGGATTGGATATGCTGACAGAGATTCGCCGTGAACGAACTGTAGAGCTTTTCCTGGAAGGTTTCCGCTACGACGACCTCAAGCGTTGGGGCATACTGGAGAAAACTTTGAATCAGTCCCGTTTGGGAATGGTGGTAGGCCAGCAAGGGTATGCCACTCCGTTTAAAGACGCATCCGGTTCTGTGATAACTGCTACATACAGTCCCGATTCTTACCGTTATGGTGAAGCGTCGGTGGCAACAGGAAATGGCGAGTTATCTTGTGTCGTGCTGATCCCAGCATCAAACTGTACGCTTCGTAAAGCGCACTATCTCTATCCGCTCCCACAGCGTCAGATAGATTTGAATCCAAATCTGAAGCAGAACCCGGGATATTAACAAACAAATAGTCGATACTAAAATAGTAAATAAAGGTATATGAAACATTTATTGAAAAATACATTTGCTTTGCACCTATTGGCGATGGTGACCTCCATGCTGATAGTCGGTTGTGAGCAAGACCCGCAAATAAAGAAATATGTGTATCCGATGCCAGAGGTGTCGGGGATGACTCCTTCCATCGGGTATGTTACTTCCCAAGTCGTTATTACGGGGACGAACTTCGGTGATCGTACAGAGTCGGTAAAAGTACTCTTTGGAGGAGTGCAAGCGACGAAAGTCCTGATGTGTAAGAACAATCGCATAGCGGTAGAAGTACCCGAAAATGCGGTAAGTGGCGATGTGACTCTGCAAGTCTGGACTAACGAGGTAGGTGTGATAGGACAATACACGGTGCTTCCCACACCTCATATTCAGGCTGTAGTGTCGGATAACGAATCGGGAGCAGGTGTTGCCGAACCGGGTGACAAAGTTACCATATTGGGCGAAAACTTCGGAACAGATGCCAATCTGATTTCAGTAGACTTCAACGGTACTCCGGCTACCGACATCGCCTTGATTGATGAAAAGACAATCGAAGCAACTACCCCTGTGGGTTATGCGTCAGGCAATGTGACTGTTACGATCCGTGGATATGAAATGAAAGGATCGGCTCTGTTCAATCCTACAATGAAAGGCGACGTGACAATGGTCTATCTACAGAACTACAAGCAACCTTTCGCAACCACCGGTACAGGTGAATGGACGGATCCGAATGATTGGAATCAAAGTATGAAGAATCCTACCGGATGCCGACAGGAAAAGAACGGGGTTTCTTGGCTTGTGTTCCAAAAGGGCTGGGGTAAAACAGACCTTATAGACGCTAAAGTTTGGCAGACCACTCAACTTCGCAAAGGAACTTATCGAATGGAAATATCATACACCGGAACCTATGTACCCAATAAAGATGGAAACCGTGTGGTGGCATTAATCGTGAAAGGAGCTGCTGAGACGAGTATTCCGACAGATCTATCTACCATAACTGCTCAGAACGGGACTTATGTGGCGTTCAATGATTGGGATAAGGATGGTGTAGAGGGCATTATGAAGACTCCTTCTTTCACGCTGGACGATGCATCGGATGTGGTAATAGGCTTCCTTACTACCATTAAATCTAGTAACACTTATTTCAAGGCTGCAGATGTGAAGCTGATTCTTGAATAGAATAAATTAATAAAACGAAAATGATTATGAAGAAGTTATATAATTATGTGTTACCGGTTCTACTCTTGGTTTTCGCAGTTTCATGTGATGGAGACAACGAGGAGGTGGTCAACATAATCAACCAGGATCCCGTGGTGACTGTTACTGAAGTCTCACCGAACAAAGGTTATGAAGATAACGAATTTACCGTGAAAGGTACAAACTTCGGTATAATAGCAAGTGACGTCAAAGTATATGTAGGAAGCTCGGAATTGGAGATCGTTTCTTGTGAAGACGAAGCGATAACCGTAAGAGTGCCGCAAGGAGCTACTGCAGGGCGTATTTCAGTGGTTGTTTACGGACAAAAAGTAGATACGCAACTAATGTATGATGTACTCGGCAATCCGGGAGTTGTGAAGATTGAACCGGTTTATGGCTTTGTTGGTGATGAAATAACCTTTAAAGGACATGATCTGGGAGTATCTTCTACTTTCTATAACCTACTATTTGCCGGAAAGGCAGAGGCTGCACTATTTTCCAGCGAACCAACCGTCGATAGTTTTGTAGTGAAAGTACCTAATGGCGCAGAAAGCGGAGAGATAACCCTAACGATTACCGATAAGCCGGTGAATCTTCCGGTGCCATTCACGGTGTTACAACATGCTACATTAGATAAACTATCTCTTGAAACTGGCTTTGCCGGTAGTCAAGTTACCATTACCGGAACGAATCTTAATCCGGAGATTCTGGCAAGTGAAGGGCTTGAGCTAGAAGGGATTCGCGTGTTCTTTAAGAAAGGAAAGAAAGACGAGCCGGTGGCTGCTGAGGTGGTAGGTGATCCTACCAATACAGAGATTAAGGTTAAAGTTCCGGCTGATTTGGTAGCGGGTGAATACGCCGTTACTGTCAGCACTTCATTCGAAACCATCGAAAAAACGCTAACTTATACCGTATTGCCTACACCGGGAGTGACAGGTATCTCGGTGCAGAAAGGATACATCAATGCAGAAGTAGCAATCTCCGGTACGAACTTTGGAACAAATGCGGATCACATTAAAGTCTTCTTTGATGAGATGGAGTGCAGTAGTGTAAAATTGAATAAGTCGGGCAATATTGTAGTGAATGTACCGAAAGGAGTTACTCCGAGTGAGAACGTGGTTATCCGGCTGGTTATTATGGATACCGAAATCCCAATGGGTAAATATGGCACATTCAATGTGTTGCAAACACCGGAGATAAGTTCCGTACAGTCGTCTTATGTTTATCCGTATGGTACACTGGTCGAAGTCGGCGAAGAGATCACTTTGATAGGACATGACTTCGATACGAATAAGAATAATGTTTCGGTAACATTTGATGGGGTGACAGCACCGGCGGAGATTACTAATATTACTTCAACAAAAATCACGGTGAAAGTTCCGAATGGATTTAACGCAGGAAAAGTAACTGCTGTATTTACAGATATAGACGAGCCTGTGATAAGTGATAAAGAATTGGCTTTGCTTCCGGCAAACGGAGATATTACGAAGTATGTATTGAAGAATAGCGTACAGCCTTTCCAAGGTGCCGGATTTGCCGGAGCCGAGTGGGACCGTGACGGCTTGCACGACTGGGAAAAGACCGACATTCAAAACAATGGTGGTTTGCAATATCCCAGTATAACGGGAGGTCGTGATTCGAATGGCTGCATTGCACTGCATCAGTGGGGGAAACGTAATAATAAGAATGGGAAGATGTGGCAGAAAACGAGCTTGCCGAAGGGAAAATACAGGATAGGCCTAGACGGTATATCGTTAGGCAAGTCGAGTGGTTATTCCAATGCAGCATTCGTAGTATGCAAAGGCACAGAAGCAAGTGATATACCCGGATATGATAATGGGAATTGGATTGCCGGACAAACGGGTGTGAAAGGAGAAATCGCAATGACGATTGGCCATCAGGCGTCCGAGACTCTAAACTTGAACTTGACAGAGAATTTGGACCATTTGATTGTTGGCTTTGTTGTATGGGCTGATAATACCGTTTGGGCAACTTTCACCTCAGTGACAGTTCACTTGGTTACTGAATAAAATGCATATAGTTACTGACTTAAATTAAAAGGACATCATGAAAAAGATATATTATATAACCGCGACACTCGCCTTCCTGTCATTGACAGGATGCGGTGACGGTGTCGATCTTCCGGGAGTCAATGTAGAAACAGACTTGAACAAGATACCTCTTCCTGATAATGAAATCAATCTGGTACAGGTGGAACTTAAATCGGCAGATACTCCCATGCTGCACGGTGGCTTCCATTCGGCAGCAGACTATGAACGTATTACCGAGAAGTTGAATGCTGAAGAAGAGCCCTGGGTTAGTGCTTACAAACTACTGGAAGAGAGTAGCTTTGCACAGAAAGATACGGAAACCTGGCCGGTAGAGTGGATCAAACGCGGCGTATCAGGAGATGAAAACTATATGAACGCAGCAAGGGGAGCGACCATCGCTTATCAGCAAGCCATACGCTGGCGAATAGAAAAAGACGACGAGTATGCAGCCAAGGCAGTTGCCAACTTGAATAAATGGGTGAAGACTTGCGTAGGTGTAACCGGAAATACCAATTTATCGTTAGCAGCGGGACTCTACGGATATGAATTTGCCATTGCAGGTGAGTTACTAAGAGACTATGACGGATGGGCGCCTGAAGACTTCCGTGCTTTTCAGGATTGGTTGGTTAAAGTCTTTTATCCAGCTAACAAAGACTTCCTGCAACGCCATCATGATACCAATCCCTTGCATTACTGGGCAAACTGGTGTTTATGTAACATTGCTGCCAAGATGGCTATCGGTATCGTAGCTGATCGTCGCGACATCTATAACGAAGGTATCGAGCATTTGCAAACAGGAGATACAAACGGACGCCTCCGTCGTGCCATCTATCATGATTATTCGCCGGAGTACAATCTGGCCCAGTGGCAAGAGAGTGGACGTGACCAAGGCCATACATTGATGTGTGTCGGTTTGATGGGAGTGATTTGCCAGCTGGCATGGACACAGGGAGACGATTTCTTCGCCTATGATAATAATCTCTTCATGAGAGCTTGTGAATATGCAGCGTGTAGTAACTATACTGAAGAGACTGTTCCGTACACTACGTATATCTGGCAGAAACAAAGTGCGTGGGGCTACCCGATTCCGGAAGAACAGACCGCTCTTGGTGATGGTAAATGGATTAAACGCGCCATATGGGCACTGCCTTACTACCACTATAAAGAAGTGAAAGACATCTCATCCAATCTACTTAAATACACGAAGATTGCTACTGAATATGTTGGTATTGAAGGTGGTGGAGGTTATTATGATGCTAATTCCGGTGGTTACGATGTATTGGGACTTGGTACATTGATGTTTGCGAGATAAAGAGCAGGGGCTATCATCTTTTTTCGACCATTGGACGGAAGAAGATGATAGAACCTTTTTATATGAATTGTTTAGTGAAATTATAGGTATGAAGATATTAGCAAGGCTGGTTACTGTATTTTTAGTATTGATCGTAGGGTGGAGTAGTGCCTTGGCGGAAATAGTTACCTATCCCGTTCCGATGGGAATCTACTATGCCCGTCACAACGATGATTACACAGTAAAAGTGCGACAAATAGGAGAAAAAGAGTGGGTAGACCTTTATGAGTATAATGTAAAGGTAGACATGGATACCAAGTCTGACGCGACGATGGTACAGTTTGATTTTACGGGTAAGGTAGAAGTGTTGATACGGAAGAATAACGGAGAGATCCGGTCGGCAGTGGTGCGTCCTTTGTCCAAGGGAATCCAGTCGGAAATCGATGGTGAGCATCTGTTGTTTACGCTGGATAAACCGCAGAAACTGTCGATTGAGTTTAATGGCGATCGTTTGAACAACCTGCATCTGTTTGCCAATCCCATCATTCATCATGTGCCTGATAAGAACGATCCCAACGTGATGTATTTTGAGTCGGGTATTCATGAACCCACGGACGCGGCATCCAAAGGCTTTCGGATTCCTTCCAATACAACGGTCTATCTGGAGGGAGGAGCGGTGCTGAAAGGTCGTTTACTTTGTGATCATGTGGAGAACATTAAGATATTGGGACACGGAATGTTGTTGGAACCGGAGCAAGGCATCGCTATTTCGTATTCAAAGAACATCGAGATAGACGGGCCTACAATCGTTAACCCGCGCTATTACACCGTTTCAGGCGGGCAATCGGAAGGCATCACAATTAAGAACCTGAAATCATTCAGTTATCAGGGATGGAGCGATGGACTCGATTTCATGTCGTGTTCGGATGTGCTGATAGACGATGTCTTTCTGCGTAACTCAGACGATTGCATCGCACTCTATACCCATCGTTGGGATTTCTATGGCGATTGCCGCAACGTACAGGTACTTAACTCCACGCTCTGGGCGGATATCGCGCATCCTATCAATATCGGTACGCACGGGAATACCAAGACCGGTGATGAGGTCCTGGAGCATATCTTGTTTAAGAACATCGACATTCTGGAGCACGATGAAGACGATCGCGATTATCAGGGTTGCATGACAATCAATGTGGGTGACCATAATCTGGCCCGGAACATTACGTTCGAAGATATTCGGGTAGAGAATATTCAGGAGGGGCAATTGTTCCATCTGCGGGTCATGTACAATCCGAAATACAACACCGGTCCCGGACGAGGCATTAAGGACATTGTTTTCCGCAACATATCCTGCACCGGAAAGTATATCAATGCTTCTGTGGTGGAAGGGTACGATGCGAATCGAAGGGTCGAGAATATCGTATTCGAGAATATCGTGTTGAATGGGAAACGGGTTACTTCTTTAGACGAACTGAATGTGGATAAGAAAGACTTTGTAGGTAAAATACAATTAAAGTGATGGTACGATACTGCGTATAAGTCGTAATAAATAAGGTGGCAATTGAATGGTATTCTCTTGTCACCTTTTAGCTTGATATCGATGGTTTTGTTTGCTGATCGGGCTAAATCATCACCTTATTTGACAGTTTTAGCAAGATTTGCTGTCTCGGGTACAAATAAATGTTTAGTTTTGTGTGTGATATGAATAGGTGGATCTGTTCTTCTTACCGTATTTACTAGTACACCACCGCTTAGTGTTAACTTTATATTGAAACGAATGAAAAGATCTATTATTCTCTTCCTATTTGCCTTGGCAACAGGAATCTTTCACGCACAAGAATATCCGAGAGTAATCATTTCAGGCGATTATGCCGATCCTACGATCTTGAGAGATGGCAATGATTACTACCTCACACATTCTCCCTTCTATTATGCTCCCGGCTTTCTTATCTGGCATTCGCAGGATCTGATCAATTGGGAGCCGGTTGCCCGTGCCTTAACCGAATGGACAGGTTCGGCTATGGCGCCTGACCTGATAAAGTATCAAAATAAGTATTATATCTATTATCCTTCTGCCGGAACGAATTGGGTGATCTATGCGGAAGACATTCGGGGCCCGTGGAGCAAACCGATTGATTTGAAAGTGGGTGGCATCGATCCCGGTCATGTTGTCGGCGAAGATGGCAAACGCTACCTTTACCTCTCGAAAGGTCAGGTGATAGGGCTGTCGGATGATGGCTTGTCTACGATAGGCGATGCGAAGGACGTCTACAATGGATGGGAATATCCGAAGGGATGGGACACCGAGTGTATGTGTCTGGAATCCCCTAAATTAAGCTATAAAGATGGTTACTATTATATGACTTCGGCCGAAGGAGGAACAGCAGGGCCTGCTACCAGTCACATGGTTGTTTCCGCCCGTTCCAAGAGTCCGCTCGGCCCGTGGGAGAACTCTCCTTATAATCCGGTGGTACACACGTATAGCGTGACGGATAATTGGTGGTCGAAAGGGCATGGAACACTGGTCGATGATGTGAATGGCAATTGGTGGATCGTATATCATGCGTATGCCAAAGGCTACCATACTTTGGGACGTCAGACGTTGCTTGAACCGATTGAATGGACAACCGATGGCTGGTATCGTACCAAGTCCACAGCTACTCCGATCCAACCGAATCAGTCCATTAAGCATGGCCTGGAACTATCTGATAATTTTAAGGGTCCGGAATTGGGAATCCAATGGACCTTCTGGAAAGAATACGCTCCTCAATCGCTTGCTTTCAAACAGCGGACTTTATGGGTTGAGGCCAAAGGAACTACTCCGGCTGACGGGCGTATGTTGCTGACTACTGCCGAAGATAAGAACTATGAAACCCAAGTCGATGTACAGGTAGGCAAAGGAAATACAGCCGGACTCGTCCTTTTCTACAATGAGAGCGCTTATGCCGGAATTGTCTCGGATGGAAAGAAGTTCGTTATTTACCAAGGTGCGGAGAAGAAAACCGAACTGCCCAATACGATTGGCAAGCAGTTTACCGCCAAGATTCAGAATCAGGGAAACAGTGTCCGCATAATGGTTAGCAAGGATCAGAAGACATGGATCACGCTGATCGAGCACATGGATGTTTCTCAATTCCATCATAACAACTATCGAGGTTTCTTTGCCTTGCGCATCGGGTTGTTCTCTGCCGGAAAAGGAACTGCCGGCTTTAGTCACTTCCGTTACAAAGATGCTATTCCGCAGGAGAAGGATATGAGTGCTTACCTGATGGTCTTCCACCAAGATGAAACTCATGGACTCTATATGGCTCTCAGTCGGGATGGTTATACGTTTACCGCTTTGAATGACGCCAAGCCTGTGATTGCCGGAGATACGATTGCGATTCAGCAAGGCATTCGGGATCCGCACATCTTCCGGGGTCCGGATGGTGCTTTCTATTTAGCTATGACCGACTTACATATATACGCCCAGAAGGCAGGATTCCGGTCGACGGAGTGGGAACGTGATGGCGACGAGTACGGCTGGGGCAATAATCGCGGCTTGGTGCTGATGAAGTCGTGGGATTTGATCCGTTGGAAGCGTGCCAATGTTTCTTTTGATAAGCTTTCGGCCGGATTGAGCGAAGTCGGCTGTGTGTGGGCACCCGAAGTTGCTTATGATGATCAGAAAGGGAAGTTGATGATTTACTTTACCATGCGCTACAAGAAAGAGGCTAACAAGCTCTACTATGTCTATGTGAACGATGATTTTGATACCATCGAGACGACTCCGCAAATACTGTTTGAATACCCCGACGAGAAAGTTTCGGCTATCGATGGAGATATAACCAAGGTAGGAGATACGTATCGCCTGTTCTATGTGTCTCATGACGGTGAAGCGGGGATCAAGCAAGCGGTCTCGAGTCGGATCAATGGAGATTACGTGTATGATCCTCGTTGGTACGATTTGGAAGCCAAAGCCTGTGAGGCTCCCAATGTATGGAAACGCATCGGAGAAGAGAAGTGGGTGTTGATGTACGACGTATATAGTATTCGGCCTCATAACTTCGGCTTTATAGAAACCGCCGACTTTGTACACTTCAAAGATCTGGGCCGCTTCAATGAAGGCGTGATGAAAACGACTAATTTCACATCCCCGAAGCACGGTGCGGTAATTCATCTCACTGCGGAAGAGGCCGATAAGCTGACAAACTATTGGCTAAATCATCAAAAGGACTAATCTTCTGCGGCATTCATGCGAAAGAATCCGGAATTATTCACCTACGTTGTTGGTGTTAATTAGATATTTATCAGTTTACAGTTCCTGCGAATACGACTGCCCGATTATACCTGCCTGCTGCTTCAGTGGAGCATATAACCGAAGGGGGGAAGCCATTGAATAAGTGTAAAGGAATAGAGACAGTGGGTGTAGAAGATGGGAAAGTCGTGTTGAAACTAGCATCCGGTAGCTATTTATTTATCGTCCGGAGATAATTGCATAAACGATCCGCTACGTGCCGGGAATGCTTAAGACCGAAGGAATAGGGAAAGCCTTGCAAATCGTTTGCTCATCAGGATGAAACTTTTTTCTCATCGGTAGGAGAATAAATTCTCACCACGGTGAGAATTTTGTTTCATCAGTAGGAAACAGCTGAAACAAAAGGGGCATTCTCCCAAATAAAAGGAGGAAACAGATTGTTCCCTCCTTTTGTCAACCCTTCTTCCCGCTGAGAAAGTAGGGTGTTGCATTTGCTTTTCGTTTACGTTGTGGCGGATGTTCTGTGATCACCACAGCGCTTCCCCAGCTATCTGTTAGGACTTGTTTTTTTTCTCGTCATCAATCACCGCCATCATTCCCTCGACCTGTGCCAGAGCCAACATACGTCCGTGAAACGAATAGCCCGGATTGTAACCCTTATCCTCATCACCCAGCATCATCCTTCCATGATCCACACGCATGGGTAGTCCCGGATTCTCCCGTTCAAAGATACGAATCAGCTCGATGAGGTGTCCTCTGCCTTCGAGGTGAGAGCTTTCGATAAAGTTGCCATCGGCCATGGCAGCCGTACTGCGCAGATGAACAAAGTGCGTACGTTTGGCGAACTTCTTCGCCAGTACGCGGGTGTCGTTGTGTTCACCCGCACTCAGTGAACCGGCACAGAATGTCAAACCGTTGTGAGGATTGTCTACCGCTTGCAAGTACCAAGCAATATCTGTTTCGTTAGTCACGATACGGGGTAGTCCGAGTACCTGAAAGGGAGGATCGTCCGGATGCACACACATATTGATGTCGTATTCATCGCATATAGGCATTATAGCAGCTAGGAAGTAACGCATATTTTCGCGTAAAGCATCCCGGTCAATATCTTTGTATAAAGCCAATAATCGCTTGAAGATAGCAACCGGATTCTTGTCTCCTTCCTTGATGTTCCCATTCACAAAGCCCTGCGTCTTGACGATAATGGTATCGATCAGTTCCTCCTTTTCCGCTTCCGTAATCACTTTATCCAACTCGTCGACCTTGCGAAGTTCCTCCGCAGTATAGTCATTGGCTGCCCCTTCACGTTCCAAGATCCGGATATCGAAATAGGCAAAGCGGATGCGGTCGTAATATAACGAGCTGGTGCCATCGGCCCAGGGGTGTTGCAGGTCGGTACGTATCCAGTCGATCACGGGCATGAAGTTGTAACAGATGGTTTTCACCCCGCATTTGCCCAGATTCGCCAGGCTCGTTTGGTAGTTCGCGATCAATCGTTCGCGTTCCGGACCGGCATATTTAATCGCTTCGCTAACCGGAAGGCTTTCCACCACCGACCAACGCAAGCCGTGCGACTCAATGTACGACTTCAGTTCACTGATTGCCTCTACCGTCCAGACTTCACCGTTCGGTACATCGTGTAAAGCGGTGACGATTCCTTCGACACCTATCTGACGGAGCATCGGCAACGTGATCTTATCTTTTTTGCCGAACCATCTCCATGTTTTTTCCATCATAGCTTCTTATCTTTATATTTAGGAGCAGCTTATTAAACGCCACTAAAGGCACTGAAACCACCATCGATAGGCAACATAGCCCCTGTTATAAAGCTGGCGGCTTCACTGCACAAAAAGTGCACAGAGCCGTTCAACTCATTGATGTCTCCGAAACGCTTCATCGGGGTCTTAGCCAGCACCTTTACGCTTCTTTCTGTCAGTGATCCGTCCGGGTTAATAAGTACACGACGGTTCTGATCGCCAATGAAGAACCCCGGAGCAATAGCATTCACACGGATGCCATCGCCATACTTCAAGGCCATTTCGGTGGCAAGCCATTGAGTGAAGTTAGCTACGGCGGTCTTGGCTGCCGAATAACCCGGTACGCGAGTTATGGCACTATAAGCAGCCATGGAAGATACGTTAATAATGCATCCTTTGCCTTGCTTAGCCATCACCTTACCGAATACCATCGAAGGGTAAACAGTTCCGTTCATATTCAGATTCGTCACCTTTTCCCAGCACGCAATATCCATATCGTAGAAGTGTTGTTCCGGTTCGAGTGTAGCTCCCGGCATATTTCCTCCCGCAATGTTGAGCAGAATATCAATCCGTCCCCATTGGTTGACTATCTCTTCGGCAACTTTTTCCAAACTTGAGATGTCCAGTACATTACCGATAATTCCGATCACGTCCGTCCCGTATTTCTTAAGTTCCGCCACCCGGCTATCCAACTGCTCCTGACGGATATCGATCGCTACAACTTTGGCTCCCTGCTGTATAAAGTGCTGGGCAATACTACCACCCAAGACTCCACCTGCTCCGGTAATGACAGCTACCTTACCGGCAATGCTAAATAACTCGTTCTTCATTCTATTAGTGTTTATTTGAATTGATGCAAAAATAGGTGGTTTTTCTACATCTTTTCATGCGTATATTTGCAAGAAGTTTGCTTATATTTGCGGAAATCTATAAAGCAGAAGAGTACTATGAAGAAAATAATGAACGAGAAGCTGGCCATCTCGACCACCCATCCCATTCGAGCCCGTCTTTATGACTATCCGTGTTTTACTTATCCGTGGCACTATCATGACGAATATGAAATTATCTATGTCGAAGAAGGAGAGGGAGAGTGTCTGGTTGGCGACAGCATTGTTCCTTATTCAAAAGGTGATTTATTCTTTTTCGGTTCCGGGCTTCCACACAGTATGCAAAGTCCGTCCCGTTGCGAGGGGATGCCGGAACAGTGTGTGAGAGGAGTGAATATACAGTTCGAGAAAGACTTTATGCATTATTCCATATCGCAATACTCCCAGTTTATTTCGATCCGGAATCTGCTTGAAGAGTCCTCCCGGGGAATCAAATTATCCCTTCCTCGTGCCGGAAAGGTTGTCCGGTTGCTCAAACAGCTGCCCCTGGCGAAAGGAGCCGAACAAATCATCCTACTGCTTTCACTCCTTCAAACTATCGCTACGGGAGAAGAGCGGAAGTGCCTGACAACACCCCATTACACACCAACCACCTCCATCTTGAAGAATGAAAGAATGGAAAAGGTTATCGCGTACCTGAACAAACACTATACCGAACCAATCGGGTTGAACGAAATAGCGTCTTATATCGCGATGAATCCGGCGGCGTTCTGTCGCTATTTCAAAGAGAATACCGGCAAAACACTGAAAGAATATATACTGGAAATGCGCATCAGTTACGCGTGCAAACTCTTGACGGGTAGTCGGATGAATGTGTCTCAGATATGTGTCACGTGTGGTTTCGATACACCCGCCCATTTCTATCGTGTTTTCAAAAGACTGATTGGGATGACGCCTACTCTTTACCGCGAACAGATGGAATAAGCTTTTCTATACCTTCCGGTTGAGTGGAAGCAAGGTTCCGTTCGTATATAAAGGAAAATGAATAAACATGAATTTAAATAGAATGAAGAAAAGAATTTGGCTTCTGCTACTGTGTGTGCCCATGTTGGCGAACGCACAAGATGTGATGACAGAGACTCGTCAGGAGTTAGCTTCTCCTGACGGAAACTATCGGTTTACGTTTTATCAACGCTCGTTCGGGGTAGATAATGCCCGGATGTATTACACGCTGATGTACAAAGATCAGGTGGTTGTAGAAGAAAGCGAGTTGGGCGTACAGATCAAGAACCAATTGTTCGAGTCCGCACTAGGCGTCCCGAATGACACCTGCCACTTCTGGTGTGAAAACCTGCGCATGACCGATGTAGAGCGTCAGTCGGTAGACCATTCGTGGAAGCCTGTATATGGCGAGCGTTCGGAAGTTCTGGATCGTTATCATGAAATGACCCTGAAACTCCAAAAGGGAGAAGGAGAGGGTGATAGGGAAGGCGGATATGATAAGCGTAAGAACTACCGCATGAATATCGTTGTCCGTGCTTACAATGAAGGAGTGGCATTCCGCTATCACTTTCCGGAAACGACCAACGGATTGTTCTTGCATATCACCGGCGAACAAACGAGCTTCACGATGCCCGAAGGAACATTGGCCTATTATGAGCGTTGGGCACAAGGCCCTTGCGAACTCCGCCCGTTGAAAGGATGGGGCGAAGAAGAGAGCGAACGCCCGCTGACTCTGAAACTGCCGAACGGATTATTCGTGGCACTCACCGAAGCCGAAATGGTGGACTACGCCCGTGGTAAGTTCCGCTTATCCGCCGAAAAACCGTCTACGCTGGTTACAAGTCTATACAGCAGTGTGGATGTGATTTCACCTTACAATACCCCTTGGCGAGTTATTATGGCGGCTACGCGACCCATCGAATTGATAAACAACAACGATCTCATACTCAACCTGAACCCGGCGTGTCGGATCGCCGATACCTCTTGGATTAAACCCGGTAAGGTATTCCGTTGCGGATTGAAACAGGCTGAGGTTAGAGCAGGAATCGACTTTGCGGCTGAGCGGGGTCTGCAATACGTACATATGGATGCCGGCTGGTACGGTCCGGAGATGAAGATGAGCTCTGATGCAACGTCCGTGGACGAAGCGAAAGACCTCGATATCCCCGCATTATGTAAATACGCCGAGTCCAAAGGAGTGGGAGTCTTTGTTTACGTCAATCAGCGTGCGCTGGTGCAGCAACTCGATGTGCTGTTGCCACTCTATAAGCAATGGGGGGTGAAAGGCATCAAGTTTGGTTTCGTACAAATCGGCAACCAACATTGGAGTACTTGGTTGCACGATGCGATCCGCAAATGTGCCGCGTATGAGATGCTTGTCGATATTCACGATGAATATCGCCCCACAGGTTTCAGCCGTACGTATCCGAACCTAATGACACAGGAAGGTATTCGGGGGAACGAAGAAATGCCCGATGCTACACACAACGTACTGTTGCCTTATACCCGTTTCCTGGCCGGAGCTGCCGACTATACGCTCTGTTACTTTAATAACCGTGTGAAAAACACCAAGGCACATCAGTTGGCAATGGCGGCTGTTTACTACAGTCCTTTGCAGTTCATGTTCTGGTACGATCAGCCGTCACTTTATAGAGGCGAAGAAGAATTGGAGTTTTGGAAAGCGATTCCTACCGTTTGGGACGATAGTCGTGCCCTTGACGGAGAAATAGGTGAGTATATCGTGCAGGCACGTCGTTCCGGCAACGAGTGGTTTGTTGGGGCAATGACCAACACCGACGCGCGTACGGTAACTGTACCTACTGATTTTCTGACTCCGGGAACAAAATACAGCTTGGCTCTGTACGAAGACGACGATCGGTTGAATACACGTACGAAAGTGCGTATCACTCGCAAGAATATTAAAGCGGGTGACAAACTGGTTTTGAAACTGAAAGCCAGTGGAGGTGCGGCATTGCATTTTACTCCGGCTAAATAAGCAATCGTATGAAAAAACATCTTGTACTCGTATTGTTAGCCCTGTCTCTATGTGTTGGCAGGGCAATGGCAGCCCCTTGGCAATGGTCGGTTGAACTCGAAGACTTTGTTTCCGATGAGACAAAGAGCCATCCCCGTGCATTCTTGTGGATACCGGAGAACTGCAAGCAGGTTCGCGCGGTCATTATCGGTCAGCATAACATGACCGAGGAAACAATATTTGAACACCCTGAATTCCGCAAGACCCTCAGTAAACTCGGAATCGCGGAAATATGGATCACCCCCGGAGTTGATCAACGATGGGATATCGCAACGGGCGTGCAACGTATCTTCGAAAAGATGCTGAAAGATTTCTCGGCAGTGAGTGGCTATACGGAATTGGAGTTTGCTCCCGTTATTCCGGTTGGCCATTCGGCTATGGCAACCTATCCGTGGAACTATGCCGCATGGAATCCGGAACGGACACTTGCCGTGCTTTCCATTCACGGTGATTCTCCGCGGACTCATCTTACCGGTTATGGAAGGGCGAATCTGGATTGGGGCACACGCAGCATTGAAGGTATTCCTTCTTTGATGGTGATGGGGGAATACGAGTGGTGGGAAGATCGGTTATTTACCTCTTTCGATTACCGGCGGGAGCATCCCAATGCACCACTCTCTTTCCTGGCCGATGCCGGACATGGGCATTTCGATATATCGGATGAACTGATTGATTATCTGAACCTGTTCTTAACCAAAGCCACCCAATACCGATTGCCTCGGACAGCTCCTTTGGATGCTCCGGTTCAATTGATTCCCGTTGAGGCGCATAAAGGCTGGTTGGCCGATCGTTGGAGAAAAGACGAACTGCCCGTAGCAGAGGCTGCTCCTTATGCCGAATATAAAGGTGATAAAACACAAGCTTTCTGGTATTTCGATAAGGAAATGGCCCAAGCCACTGAAAGGTACTATGCCAACGAACGAGGGAAAAAGGAGCAATACATCGGTTTCGAACAAGCTAACCGACTTGTTCTGTTTGATCCCAAGTCTCATGTGCGGATGTCTCCTGCGTTTCTACCCGAGAAAGATGGCGTGACTTTCCACTTGAAAGCTGTATATACAGACACGTTGCGAGCTGCTTATTCGGCAGATCATGGCAAGCGGTCGATAACAGTTTCTCGCCTTTGTGGCCCGGTAGAAGTGGTGAACGATACCACATTCACCGTTCGCTTTTACCGAATGGGCCTGCACAATCCGAGACGAACTGCCAGTATTTGTCTGATGGCTGCTGTCTCACAGGACAAAAAGTACAAGAGTACCGTTCAGCAGGTAGAAATACGTATGCCTTATCGCCATAAAGAAGGCAAGCCTCAGCGGATTACTTTTCCGGAACTGCCCTCGGTAGATAAAAGCATTCAAACGATAGCGCTTTCAGCTACATCCGACTCCGGGCTTCCGGTTTATTACTATGTCAAGGAGGGACCTGCCGAAATGAAAGGCAATCGACTTGTATTGACATCGATTCCTCCCCGCGCCAAATATCCGGTAAAGATCACGGTTGTTGCCTGGCAATATGGGCGTAGCATCGAACCCAAAGTTCAAACGGCTGAAGCTGTCGAACGGAGCTTTTTCATTACCGCTCGGTAAGACTCGAAAAGATTATTTCAAAGAACTGTTTTATGTGAAACCACTCCTGCTTAAAGCAACTTTAGCAGGAGTGGTTTCTTGTTTGGTAGCTTTAGCTAGAATACGAAAAGGGTGAGTTGCACGTACTCGTAAAGGTGTGAAAGGGGTGGGGAATATGTTATTCTGAACCGTCACTTACTATCAAGATAATTATCTGTTTGTATATTATTATTGAATTTGGTTCTATGCGAATAGCCATTTTTTGTGGCAGTATCTTCAATAAGAAATAAATAAGTGGCAGTAGGGTTGTTGATATGTTATTCGTTGTTGTTCAGTGAGTTACTCGGTTTTTATTAGCAAAAATGCTGCCGCCATTGCCAACTGCCACCTTAATGCCTATCTCAGCAGCGATTTTAATAAAAAGCAAGAATGATATGTAACTATATAATGATGGTTTTGAGTCGTTGTTTCTTCACCATCCCTCTTGATATGTATACCCCCAATTACCGGGTTACTTAAAGGATCTTTTGATGCAGATATACAATAACTACGAATGTGACCTTCTACTAGTCGGATCTTTCATTGAAGTTGCAAACAGTATTGTTTCTTTTCTTCTGAGAGTTACCAACGTATTTATTAAGAAAGGAGAGTCAAGTGCTACAATTTCCAAAAGCTAGTACTACATTGACCCAAACCTAGTACTAGGTCCGACCAATGTTAGTACTAGGTTCACCCTAACCTAGTACTAGCTTTACCCTAACTTAGTACTAGCTTTTACCTACTTAGTACTAGCTTTTCTAGTTTCCTACCTTCAGCTTAGTGGGGTATTGCATTCTCACTCTTGGAAAATGAGCAATATGCAATGAGAAATGCCTTGAATAAGCATGAGAAATGCATCAAAAAAAGGTAAAAGGGTGAGCCCAACTTCCAAATGCATTACTCTGTTGATAGAGATAGCTGTGAATGTTTGATATACACACGTTCAACCAAGTGTGGAAATTAGTAAAAATGGTTAGTAAATAGCGTTGCTTTACTTCATTATAAATTTACAATTGGTTGGCTTGTTAGACTAAAATCTCTGTGGATATAGGCATTAAGGTGGCAGTTGGCAGTGGCAGCAATAAATTTGGCTCTCAAAAAGAGATAAGTTGTTGATATATAGTGTTTAATATCTTTTTTTACTTTGTGGGGCTTTGCTTTTTGTGGCAGTAAGTACTGCCACTATGAATGTTAATATGTTGATATCGTATTTTGAAATAAGTATACATTTATGGCTTCTGTTTATGCTGGTCTCTGATTCCGAATGGCGGGTCTTTTATCAAAAGAGGAAAGGCAAAAGCTTCTTTTAATTAGAAACGCTTTTTGAGTGCTTTGCACCAAATTACATAACCGGATTCATTCAAATGTAGACCATCAGTAGTCAGCTCGGGGCGAAGTGAGCGTGCATCATGAGCTGTAAATCGAGGAAATAGATTGATGAAACGTGCCTTTCTGCTTTTGGCCACCTTTTTTAGTTTACGGTTTATGGCAGGTATCGAGTCGCTCTTACCGTTGAGCCGCTGATAACGGTTGAAGCTTTCGTTAATCGGTAGCAAACTTTGTACATACAAACGGGTTTGGGGACTGTCTTTTCGGATTTTATCAATCACTTTGGTTAGCTGTGCCACAATGCTATCTACAGTCAGGTCGTGCGATAAGTCATTAACTCCTGCCAGCAGAAAGATCTTACGAGGGTGCCCGGAAGTTATTTCATCTAAACGGTCGTATATTCCCTGTGCGTCATCACCGATAATTCCCCGGTTCCGAATCAGCTTTTTCCCAAGGCGGGTATTCCAGTCACCTCCGTTTTGCGTCAAACTGTTGCCAAGCATAACAATCTCCTGGTGGCAGATGGGAGTTTCCTGCTCAAACACCTGTAAACGGCTGTCATAGTGCGCCGATCGTACAGGCTCCTGAGCCGGAATGAAATTGAGAGGAAGCAGTAACAGAATTGTGAGAAGCCGTATTTTATTCATTTCGATTTTATGTTAGAGGGGTAGTCGTTTGTTGGTTTCGGTAAGCTTCTACTGCTTCCTTGACCGAACCGTATTGTAACAATAAGGCTTCGGCTTCTTCGTAACTCAATGGCAGCTCCTCGATAATCATACGCGTACCGCGGTCAACCAGTTTGTGGTTGCTGAGTTGCATATTGACCATCTTGTTTCCTTTCACTCTTCCGAGTCCGATCATGACCGTGGTGCTGATCATGTTCAGAATCATCTTTTGTCCGGTGCCCGATTTCATGCGCGAGCTACCTGTCACATATTCCGGGCCGACAATCATTTCGATTGCTACATCCGCTTCGGCAGCCATGGGCGAGTTGGGATTGCTGGTGATACATCCGGTCAAGATGCCATGCTCACGAGCTGTATGCATAGCCCCAATGACATACGGAGTTGTGCCCGAAGCCGCAATTCCAATCACGGTGTCTTTCGGGTTAATGCTGTATGCCAACAGATCCTGCCAGCCTTGTTCTGTATTGTCTTCCGCGTTTTCTACCGGATTGCGTAGAGCGGTCTCACCGCCTGCAATCAAGCCGATAACAACATTGGAAGGCATACCGAATGTCGGCGGAATCTCCGATGCGTCGAGCACCCCCAAACGTCCACTGGTGCCTGCGCCCATATAGAAGATGCGTCCTCCTTCCTTTACACGGGGAAGAATCTGTTCAACCAATTTCTCTATCTGCGGAATGGTTTTGTGTACGGCATCCGCAATCTTATGATCTTCGGCGTTGATCTCTTTTAGAATCTCTTCTACCGACTTACTCTCAAGATCATTGTAGAGCGAAGGCTGCTCTGTTATTTTTATAAAATCCATAACTAATTGTTTCTTACTGTTTGGTGGTACTTGACTAACCCTTCCATCGGGCTTTGGGATATGTTTCCCAGCTCGATCTCCGTTTCCTGAGTCGCTTGTCTCAAGATGTCTTGATAATAAAATGCGACGGAGCCGGTGAAATGTACAGGATACTGGTTGTAATCATACTGCATGACGTTGCGCTTCAGAAAGTCTTTGAAGCTTTCCAAAACCAACCGACGTATTTCAGGAACATCGATATGTTGGGCCAGAAAGGGAGAAAGGCTTGCCAGAAAGCGATTCGGGAAGGGGTGACGGTAGACCTTGTCGATAATCTCCGAAGCTGATAAACCGTATTGGTTTAGAAACTCATTCTTCATCTCAGTAGGCAGTTGGTTTTTGAGGATATTGCCAACCAGCACTCTTCCCAAGACTGCTCCGCTACCTTCGTCTCCCAAGATAAAACCCAACGGAGAAACATTCTCTACGATGTCTCTGCCATCGTAATGGCATGAGTTGGAGCCTGTTCCCAAAATGCAGGCTATCCCCGGCAGATGTCCGCACAGGCTGCGTGCTGCTGCCAGCATATCGGTGTTGACTTCAACTTCCCGGGTTACTTCAAAATGACTGGTAATCACCCGGTGGATAATGGCCAGCTTATCGGGAAAGGCGCAACCTGCGCCATAGAAATGAACTTCCCCCATCCTGTGCGTGGGCAAGTATGGGATAAGTCCTTTGCCTATCTCTTCCTGAATCTCTTCTTCCGACTGGAAAAAAGGATTGATGCCTTTCGTCTTTATCTGTTGTTTAATACGGCCATCCTCTACCAGGCACCAGGCTGTTTTGGTGGAGCCGCTATCTGCTATTAGAATCATATCTTTATGTATATCTTTTTTTTGTATAATATATATCCGATGCACCAAATGAGACCAACGAATAGGATCGCGAATAGAAACGATCCGAAATAGTCGCCAAAGAAAGGCCTTAGTATGGTTTCATAAGCGAATCCATGCATGCTGATTGTTTCTCTCTGATAGGTGAATAGTAGGTTGTTGAGCAAGATTGAAAGTACGCCTCCCGCCACATACATGAATAGTGGATTGACACCGAAAGATTCGAAAAAGCGAGTGGGCTTTTGGTAACCTTTCACATCAATCAGCCAAATGAGTAGGGCAAGCAGGGTAGAGCCGAGTCCGCAAGTAGTCAGCACGAAGGTGGGCGACCATATCTTCTTGCTGATCGGGCAGCCGTAACTGAGTAAGAAGCCGCTGAACGTGAGCACGGTTCCTACCAGAAATAACCGTTCGATCTTTGCATGGATATCCTTAGTACGCATCATCAGTCTGCCGACACAGAAACCAATAAGTACATGGGCGATGGAAGGGATGGTGCTGAGAATCCCTTCCGGGTCGATGCCGTTATCTTTGTACATATGCACTTCTCCCAATACGGCACGATCGACAACAGACAACAGGTTAGATGAGTTGTATTCAAAACCGTTGCCGTTGACAAGCAGTAGAAAGTAACCCACCAGCAAGGTGGCTATGAGGTAAGGAATATGCTTATGCTTCATCGTGAGGGCGATGAGGGCGGTAGCACCATAGCAGATTCCCAATCGTTGCATAACTCCCGGAATCCGAATGTGGTCGAAGGTCCACATCGACTGTCCCAGCCGAGCGAAGAACGGAAGCGACTGCTCGGACAAGGAGTTCCAGGTCTGGCAAAGCATCGAGAACCAGGTAATGCCTAGCCCGATCGCAAAAATAACAACCGACCGGCGGAGTATTTTCATAGCCGCTGTCCGACTGAATCGGAACTCATACTTCCGTAAAGAGATGTAGGTTGATATTCCCATGATGAACATGAAGAAAGGAAACACCAGATCGGTTGGGGTGAGTCCGATCCACTCGGCATGCCTCAAAGGAGCATAGACATGGCTCCAACTTCCGGGGTTGTTGACCAGAATCATTCCGGCAATCGTAATGCCTCGAAGGATGTCTAGAGATAATAGACGTTGGTTGACTGTTCGAATCATCGTTTGATAGTATTAGTGTGTTAAGTTCTTTTTAGGGCGTGTACATTGGTCTACCAGATAGACTAGCGAAATGTAGGATATGCCCGAATGTGTGGTTAATCCGATTTCGCAGGTCCGGCTGTTGGAATAGCCCACGCGTATATCATGTTGTTCTAGTTGAGGTTTAAGCTTCCTCAATGCATAAGCGTTTACCTCGGGTTGCGTGAATCCTTTGTCACCGGCAAATCCGCAACAGCCTACTTCTTCCGGTACAAGAACCTGATTGGCGCATAGCCGGGCTAAGGAGATGAAGGTTTTGTCCAATCCCATTTTGCGCATGGAACAAGTGATGTGTATGGCGATGGGTTGCTCGGTTGGGATAAACTCCAATTGATCACGCAAGAAGGTGTAGATAAACTCTACCGGTTCGAATAAATGCATCTTATGTATGGTATTCCGCATGCGGTACAAACAAGGACTTTGATCGCACAACACCGGGTAAAGTCCCTGTTGGCTCGCTTCCCATAAGGCTTCTTCTAATTCCGAAGCTTTACGGTCTGCAATATCGGGCATACCTTTGCTTTCCCAAATTGTACCGCAGCATAGCTTATCCATCTCTTTGGGGAAGATAACCTCATATCCGGCTTTTTGCAATAGCTGTATGCTCTTCTCAACAAGCGGTTGCTTAACGGGCGATTGCGCGCTCACTCCCATCGATTGATTGATGCAACTGGGGAAGTAAACGACTTTGCAGGCTTCGGTATGATTTGCCGCATCTCGCTTGACGTTCTCTTTAATCTGGTACGCCTTAGGCATTGACGGTGTCCATAGAGGTACCTTTACCAGTTGATGCATACGTTGAGTTAATGAACTCATCACGGTAGTTCCCAAGACAGTATGTGCCGCATCGGCCAGAGTCAATACCGAACGCATGCCTTTTTTCACACCCCGGAAGTGTGAGGCGGTCCAGTTGCCAACCGAATAGCTCAGGCTTCCCACAGGAATTGCGGCTTGTCGGAGATCATGGGTGAGGTCGCCCACATTAATACTCATCGGGCATGACATGGAGCAGAGTCCGTCGCCGGCACAAGTCGAATTTCCGGGATACAGGTATTGGCGTTGCAATGTTTTTAATCTGACCGGATCTTCTTGACTCTGCGTAAGGCGCGTAATTTCTCTTTGCAAAACGATCCGTTGCCGGGACGAAAGCGTGAAGCCACAGGTCAGGCAGTTGACTTCGCAGAATCCGCATTCGATGCATTTATCCACGTGGGGGTTAGTCAGAGGAAGCGGTTTGAAGTTCTTAATGTGGCATTTCGGATCGTCGTTGAAAATAACGCCGGGGTTCAATAACCCTTTCGGATCGAATAACTGTTTGACGCTTTTCATCAGGTCGTAAGCGTCATTTCCCCATTCGTAGCGTACAAACGGGGCCATGTTGCGTCCCGTACCATGTTCTGCTTTGAGCGATCCGTCATACTTGTCTACAACGAGGGTGATAACATCATTCATCAAATCTTCATAGCGATTCACTTCTTTTTCCGTGTGAAACGACTGGTTAATGATGAAGTGGTAATTACCTTCAAGGGCGTGTCCGTAAATGCAGGCGTCTTCGTAACCGTGCTTGGCAAGGAGTTGCTGCAACTCTGCGGTGGCTTCGGGAAGGTCTTCAATATGGAACGCAACATCTTCAATCAGGCTGGTTGTCCCCAAGGGACGTGTACCGCCTACGGAAGGAAAGATGCCGGAGCGGATTGCCCAATACTTGGAATACTCCTCCGGATTGTCTGTAAAATAGATGGGCGTGAACGTTCGGAAGGGTGCCAGGGCTTCTTTGATAGCGGCAATACGCTCGTTTAACTCCTCTGAAGTACATGCTTTTGTCTCGGTAAGTACAGCCGTAAGCCCTTCACCTGTGGGGTCGTTCACCGATGCGAGCGATTTCCAATCCAATAATTCGGCTCCTTTTACAATCCGTTCGCCAGTCGGAGAGGTTATTCCTTTCAGAGCGACTACGGCCCTACAAGCTTCTTTTATATCTTCGAAATAGAGCATGGCACTTGCTTTGTGCGGATAATCGTATTCCGTCTGCATAGTGGCTTCAGCCAGAAAAGCGAGCGTACCTTCGGAACCAACCATTAGGTGTGTGATGATGTCGAAAGGATCGTCGAAGGTCAGCAAAGGAAGTAGGTTGAGCCCTGTCACATTCTTAATGGAATATTTGTAGCGTATACGGCTTGACAATTGCTCGTCATGCTTTACACGATCTCTCAACCGGACTATCTGTCGGATGAACTCCGGATGGCTTTGTTCGAAAGCATTGCGAGAATCCGGATTGCCTGTGTCCAGTATTGTACCGTCTGCTAATATGATTCGAGCGGATAATAACACCTTATCGCTGTTGGCGTGGGTGCCGCAATTCATACCCGAGGCGTTGTTCATGACAATACCTCCCAGCATCGCACTCTTGATAGAAGCCGGGTCGGGAGCGAATTTGCGTCCGAATGGAGCTAACACTTCATTGATGCGTTGCCCGATGATGCCGGGTTGTAAGGATATGGATTGATGATCCGCAGAGATTGAATAGTTTTCCCAATGCTTTCCGGCAATGATGAGAATGGAATCGCTGATCGCCTGTCCGGACAGACTGGTACCGGCTGCCCGGAAGGTAACAGGCAACTGGTGGCGGTCGGCTGTTTGCAGCAATTCGGATACTTCCTGTTCGCCTTTCGAACGAATGACGATTTTCGGAACAAGGCGATAGAAGCCTGCGTCTGTTCCCCAGGCTAAGCGGCGCAGTTCATCCGTGTAAATTCGGTCACGTGGGATGAATTTACTTATTTCTTTCAGGAAAAGTATCTCTCTCTCTTTCATACGTTCTTATTTGTATAAATGGAATCGTTTTGAATATTTGCGGAAGCTATCTACGTCTTTATACCAATAGTCTCTGATGTCTTCCCACCGATTGCGTTTGCTGAATAGCTCCCGAATCTGTTTGGAACCGGAGACTTGGTCGAACATCCTGAATCGCTTCGGGTCTGCATGAGAAAATACGGCTCGGTCCGGGTAGAGAACTGCTATTTCTTGCATGACGAGGAACTGAATCTCGCTCAGTGCCGCTGCTTCGTAATTCATAAGATGTACTTGTACGCCTTGCAGATCTTCTCCTTTTCCAAAAGCATAGAAAGGCTTCAGGTGAATGGGGCGGAACTGAATGCCCGGTAACCGGAGTGCGTTTAGTCGGTCGGCCAACCGGTCGGCTTCAATCCAAGAGGCTGCGAATAGCTGGAAAGGAATTGTATAGCCTACTCCGATGGAGATATAGCCCAATTCGCCAAGGATGCCGGATACCGGATAGAAAAACGCGGATACCGGTTGGGGAATGTGGGGAGAAGAGGGAATCCACTGCAAACCAGTTTGCATATAATTCATCTTGCGCTTCCAACCTTTCATTTTCACAACCTGAAGCTTGCAACGTTTGGCAGCCGGTTGCTCTTCGTTGAGCATTTGTGCCAACTCGCCACATGTCAGTCCATAGAGATACGGGATTTTAAACTGGCTGACGAAGGAGATGCAATCGTCTTCTGTTAAGTTACCTTCTACTTTATTCCCTCCCAACGGATTGGGACGGTCCAGCACAATAACTTCTATTCCGTTCTCCGCAGCCGCTTCCATAGCCAACCCCATGGTGCTGATGTAGGTAAAAGATCTGCACCCGATGTCTTGTATGTCGTATACTAGTACATCTACTCCTTTCAGCATTTCAGGTGTGGGCTTGCGGGTTTTGCCGTATAAGGACAATAAGGGAAGTCCGGTGATTGAATCAACGGAACTACCAACCGCGTCTCCGGCATGACTATCTCCCCGAACTCCATGCTCCGGTCCGTACAAGGCTACCAGTTTAACATTGGGTGCTTCGTGCAGAATATCTACAGTAGAGCGCATTTGGTTATCTACTCCCGTTGGATTCGTGATGAGACCGACACGTTTGCCGTCTATGCACTTGAAGTTTTGCTCCTTGAGAACTTCGATTCCGGTTTTAATCTTTATTTTTTGCGCCTGTACGTTGTATATGTGTAGGCACATTATCCAAAGGATTAAAAGAGTTGTTTTTTTCATGTTTATCTTCTTATAAGGTTATGACTGCTTATTGACCGGGTCTTTCTTCCCGTATGTCGGATCGATTTTGATAAAGGCGCATACCGCAATAGTAGCTGCACAGCATAGCATGATCCACAAGAAGAACTTCTCGTATCCGATTTGCTCTTGCAACCATCCGGCTGCCATGCCCGGTAGCATCATGCCTAGTGCCATGAAGGCTGTACAGATTGCGTAATGGGCGGTCTTGTGCTCACCGTCGGAATAATAGATGAGGTAGAGCATATAGCAGTGAAGCCGAAGCCGTACCCAAACTGTTCGATGAAGACACACAGGCTGATGATGAAGAAGTTCTGAGGCTGGAAATAACCGAGGTAAACAAAAGTCAGGCAGGTCAGCGAGAGGCTCCAGGCCATTGGCCACAGCCACTTTTGCAGGCCGCCTCTGGCCGCGCAGATTCCGCCGATGATGCCACCAATCGTTAATCCGATGATGCCGATTGTGCCGTACACCAGACCGACTTCGGCTGTTGTCAATCCCAACCCTCCTTTTTCGAGCGGGTCTAGTAGAAAAGGATTAATCAGTTTCACCAATTGAGCTTCGGGGAATCGGTAGAATAGCATGAACAGAATAGCTACTCCCGCTTGTTTCTTTCGGAAAAAAGAGGCGAATGTCTCTAGAAAACCGTTGAAGATGGCTCGAGCGTTTCCTTCATTGGCTACTGCTTTATCCGAGACAGGCTTAGGCAGAATGAAATGATGATATAGACAGAAACCGATGAATAGGCCGCTTAACACAAAGAATGTGATGCTCCAACCATATTTAATGCTCCCTGTCCAAATCTCCAGGCCTCCTGCAAGCATGACTAGCAGTCCTTGGCCGGCAATGGTTGCGATACGGTAGAAGGTACTTCGAATGCCCACATAGAGGGCTTGATCTTTCACATCGAGTGCAAGCATGTAGAATCCGTCGGCGGCTATGTCGTGCGTAGCGGAACTGAATGCTACTAGCCAGAATATGGCAAGTGTTGTCTGAAAGAAGTTCGACATGGGGATTGTAAAGGCAATGCCCGCTAGCCCTGCGCCAACCAATAGCTGCATGCTGACGACCCACCAACGTTTCGTCTTTAAAAGATCGATGAAAGGACTCCAGAAGGGTTTGATAACCCAAGGTAGGTAGAGCCATGAGGTGTAAAGGGCGATATCGGTATTGGATATACCCAGGTTCTTGTACATGATTACGGAAATAGTCATGACGGCTACATAAGGAAGTCCTTGCGCGAAGTAAAGGGTAGGGATCCACGCCCACGGTGAGGTCTTTTTTTCTTTCATTATTTAATGAGGTTATTTAGTTCCTTTTATTCTTTCTATTAATTGGAGGAAGTCATCGGTTGGCAAACTGACTTCTTCAATGATTCTATGTATTGTTTCGGCTGTAAGCTTTTCAAAGTCTTTCTCCTGGGGAGTGATCCATACGCCTCCCAAGTCGACAGAAGCCGGGCTGATCAAAAGATTGTTTTCCCCTTGCTCAGTAAAGCAGGAAGGACGGTGCTTGCTGCGTAAGAAAACAACCGTTATCCATTTTTCGGCCTCTTTCCAAGTGAGAATATTCATCATCGGTTCTATCGGATGCGTGGCATTAGCCATCGAGCTGATACGAGATGCTTCTTTATAGATACACTCAAATAAACGATTCGCCTCTTGTTTGTGGGTCGCTTCTATAATCAAAGCTGTTCTCGGATAGCTGTCCAACACTTGAATCGAAGCATGAACGGTGGTTTTGATTTCCTCTTTCCGGTAAGCTTTCCATTCGCTTTCTATGGGTAGGAACCCTTTGTTACCCGCTTGGAAGTGGGCGTGGTCCGGTGCGGAGGCTCCACACTGAGGTCCGTTATAGAATATCACAAAATTGTCGATCGCTTCTGCTAAATCGAGCATATCATTGAAACGGCCCTTTATACGTTGGTCGAGATGGACGACATCAGGGATGGTCAGATGTTGTGGGAAAATGGGATATGGGTTTACCAATATCTGATATTTCTCTCCGAATAAAATACTTTGTTGAATGGCAGGACGATTGGCGGTACACAGAAAACACTTCCTCTCGCGAATAGAAGTTGCATCTACCTTGGCGGCAGACGAAAGAATACGTGCCGGGTTGAATTGTACGCGTTCGTTCGCGTTGTTTATCTGAAACTCCTTTGTTCGGACAGCTTCCAACGCTTTATAGTTAAGCTTTGCCAACTCCCATGTAGAGAGTTGGCCGGCTAGTAAGGTCTGTATGTTTTCCTTTATGGTTCGATGCATACTCATTATTCTTTTTTGTTCAGGTTGATTCGCGCCTGGAGCTCCCAAGTGCGGATGCGGTCTTTGTATAAGTTATGTTCATTCATCTTTGCAATATCCAGTGAGGCGTCAGAGTTATCTTCCCAGCGACGGCATAGATAAACTACGTCATACACACGTCCGATCTGATAATTCCTTGAGAACCTTAGTCCGAGTGCGTAATCTTCTCCATAACTGGTGTTCGGTACTTGAATGTCGCGGAGTAGGGGGGTGTAGAAGGCGCGCGGAGCCCCCAGTCCATTGATGCGTAAAGCGTTGTTTCGCCCGTTCTCGGGTGTCCATTCTTTATGGTCGATAATGCCGGGAGGGATCATGTCCATTTTGAAATCTGTCATCATATACGTACCTACTACCATGGCGCAGTTTTGTTCATAAAAAGCTTCACCAACGTACGCAATGATTTCTCGTCACTATAAACATCGTCACTGTCGAGCTGGACGGCAAACTTTCCACAATGTGGATGGTGTACGCCGAAATTCCAACATCCGCCTATTCCCAGGTCTTTTCGCTCTGGAATAAGATGTGTCAGGCGTTTGTCGGAAGCAAATTCTTGAATAGCTTCTGTTGTTCCATCTGTGGAGTGGTTGTCGATCACTATTAGATTGAATTTGAAATCGGTCTTTTGGTTGAGTACGGAATGAATAGCGTCTCGGATTGTACGAATACGGTTGCGTACGGGGATGATGACAGAAGCTTCGTACGCAAAAGAAGTGCTGGTAAAGTCAACGGTGCGGAAGTCGGGTTGGAGGTATCCTCCTACTTCTTGCAAATGTTCGGTACAGGCTTGTTCCATTTCAATTTGTACTCCTCTGTTTCTAGGGTCTACATAATCGAATATCTTCTCTCCGCTTCTACGTACATCTTCTTCTATTTCTGTATATAGATATTCATTGATATGAATGAGCGGGGCCGTTTGTGAAAGCTTTAGGCGCATATCGTACCAACCGGCATACTGATAGTCTGTCTTTATTCGGGATGCGGCTTCTCTGAATGCGGTGGAACGGAAGAGTAAGACTGAACCGAAGTTGAAATCATCCCGCAAACTTCCTTCCTGATAATCTATAACCGGTGCCTTTTGTATGTCAGCATCGATTCGTTGATAATGATCCGCGTAAACCATTCCTGCCTTCGTGTCTGTGGCGATATGCATCATTCTCTCTAAAGCGAACAGCCCCAATTCGAGTGTCGTATATTTGGTATAGAGTAAGGTGAAGTCTGCATGGGTGTGTTCGGCTATCGCCCGGATGGAATCGGTGGCATATAAATGACCGATCGGAAGCAATTCGCATCCCGAAATAGGTTCTGCGTCTGGGGCATTGGTTAGCAGGAATATCTTATCGACTACCTGTAGCGATTGTAATCCTTGGATGGTTTTTTCAGCTTGCGCTTTCCCCATATAGGGAATAAAGCAGTTTACGGTTAGTTTCATGGCTCGTATTAATTTGTTATTTTCGTTAGTTTCTCCAATTTAATAATCCGACTTCTCCATTGGTTGTTGTAAAAAGTAATTTTTGGCTTCCAATGGGAAGTACTGTGTTAACCAGAGAATTACCTACTTTATATATCCACACAACTTCGCCACTCTTTGCTTTTACTGCAAAAATAACTCCTTCTTTGGTACTACCAAACAATATGTTATTTTTTTCTATCAGCATCGATGGTGCGTGTTCATAGCCAAAACCTACATTTGTACTCCACAACTTTACAGCTGTGTTAGGCTCAGTCGAGTAACACACTATGCTGTCATTCATTGTTTTGGCGTATAGGCGTTTCTTGTCAGTTGATATACCGATGGTTTCTCTTACTTGAGATTGAAAAGTTCTCCAGACCGTTTCACCTGTTTGCAGATCAATTGCTGTTAAGGCACGTTGTGATCTGCGATGAAGACTTTATTATTTGCATACACAGGCCATACAGCGGCGGGGGAGAAGTGGATGCGTGTCAATCCTCCTGTCCACTTCCAACGTTCGGTTCCGTTCTTCTTTTGAAGTGCGTAAAGTGTATTGTCCCAAGCACCGAATACTACCTCGTCTTTGGTAAGCAATGGTTTGGTTTCGATATACCCCTTTACCTGTGTATACTCCCATACAACCTTACCGGTTTGCATATGGATGGCTCTGAATGTATGGTCACTTGCTCCGATGTAAGCTACTCCGTTTTCGATGCTAACGGCTCCCAGCACAGGCGCATTGGTTTGTATTTTCCACTTCTGCACTCCTGTTTGTGAATCCAGCCCATAGATATGATTATCGGCTGAGCCAAACACGACTACGCCGTCCGCTGCTGCCGGTGTTCCTACGATGCGTTGCTTTGATTGGAAGCTCCAGCATTTATGTCCCTCTTTGAGTGTATAACATGAAAGATATCCCATGTCATCCCCTATATACACTCTATCCTTATATATATAAGGAGAACTGTATATTCCGATTCCGGTGTGAAGTAACCAATCGTACTTAACCTGTGGAAACTTCTGGTTCACGGAAAAGTCCGGGTATTTAGTTGCTTTGCCTGCACGCGGGTAATAAGTATGGTGTAGAGACAATGCAGCCCATTTCTGTTTGGGTTCGCCGATACGCTCATTGTATATCAGAATCGAATCACTTGTCACTTCAGCTATGCCGTATCCTCCGATGCCATCTTTATCTCTTAGGTTGGAGCGAATGAGGATGCCGGGTATTCCATCGTATGACAACTGTCGGTTTGAGTGGTAATGTCCACCGATGAACATGCGGATGTTGTAGGGGCGTACAGCGTCTGTCAGTTCATACCAATTGTCTACATCTCCCTCCTGAATAGGGTAGTGGGTGGCTAAAACAATCGGTCTGTCTTTTCCTGCTTTTTCAAGTTCTTGTTTAAGCCATGTTATGTCTTGAGGGGCTACATGGCCGTAAGCCATGCGCATTAACGGACCGGTATTGAAACCGAGGAATCTGAAATCCTGATGTTCAAAATCGAAGCGTTCGCTACCGAAAATCTGGGCGAAGTCGGTCATGCCCGATTCACTCCACTTTGTTTCATGGTTTCCGGGAATGATATAGTACTTTATATGCAAACGGTCTAATATTGATTTAGCGTGTAACAAACTGGCGCGGTCTCCATTCTCTGTAATGTCTCCGGTTACTAATACGAAGTCGATATTCGGTGTTGCATTGATTTGGTTCACAGAGAGCTGTAGATCCTCTGCCGGCTTTGGGTTCCCCGATGATAAGTGTGTATCAGTGATGATTGCAAATTTGAAACCCTTTGCAGTTGCCTTATAGGTCGTGAATGAGAGTAATTGAAATATAATCAATAATATAACTTTCTTATTCATAGTATTTGGCGTATATTAGTGAATAGAATCTTGTTCGCTTGAAATACCATCTCTTAAAGATGCATATCCGGTTTTTATGTAAGAGTAACCGGACTTATTCCTGATCTGATATGCAAATATACCAAAGATTTCTATCTCGCAGCTTTAATTTACTAAAATTAATGATTAAGGTTATATATTTAGGATTTACTAGATGCGCTTTACTGTATGCTCAAAGGATTTAATAGGGTGTGTAATAGTCAGATAGGTTCAATTTTAATGCTTTTGGAGTGATTTAAGTATTTATATATGTGAATATAAGAATATAATATGAAAAAATAAGATGTCTTAGTAGGTGGTAATAAATAAATATATATCTTTGTCATTGTATACTATTGAAGACTGTTCTGACTCTCTGTGACTTCTAATTATTCTTATTCGAATATAATTTAAATAGAGAGAATATTTGATTGACGCTTGAACCAGCGTATTTTTTTAAAATACAAATGTCAATAACCTTAAATAATGATTCTTAAATCTAAAATGATAATAAATGAAAAGCCTATGATTGATTAAGTGCCTCTTCGGACTCATAATAAGTAGTCCAATCTATTTTATTTCGTTTGACCTTTCAGAGAAAATAACAAAGTAAAAACCAACTAATCATAATCCTTTATGAATGAAAATCACAACAAGCGGAAAGCTGTAAACAGCAAGTTATGTATTGCTGTAATGCTGACATCCTATTTATAGCGGGGAACAGTCATGCGGAATCTGGTCATGTTGTATCTGTGAATGCTATTGAGACAACACAGCAACAACAACTCACTGTAAAAGGTGTGATCGAAGATGCCAATAAAGAACCGATAATTGGTGCCAGTGTCATAGAAAAAGGGACGACCAATGGCACGATTAGCGATTTTGACGGGAAATACTTATTGAATGTGAAACCGGGATCTACCCTGCTTATCTCGTTTGTGGGGTATAAAACGCA
>NZ_BAIV01000018.1 GCF_000517545.1 Bacteroides reticulotermitis JCM 10512
CTTCTTAATAATTAAATTTGTAACGCGCATGTGCCCGTACGCGTGCGCGCATATATAATGTGTACGTATAAGTTAAAAAAAGAAAAAGTAAGGCACAGTAGGTATCAGTACGTACCGATACGTCACAGTACGTACCTACCCCATAAACTGAAATACTATATTTGCACAGTCTCAAAAAGCCAAGTGGAAAGAGGTCGCCCCCTTCGCTTGAGAGCAAAAAAAAGAAGCGACGCTGAAATATCAGCAATCGCTTCCTCCTAATAAAACCTACATAAATATGTCAGATTACTTATCTTATTCCAAGAAACGGAATACTATTCGTCCGGTTTGCGGTCCGTCCACCCATTTGGGTTGTGAAGAAGGTCCGCATAGATCCGTAGAGTTCACCTTATTGCGTACAGCCGGAATCACGTTCAACACGGAAATGCCACTTTCGGGCAGTGTGTATAGCAAACGATCGCGACCGTCACGTGGTTGGTATACCCCTATATACGAATCCGGAGTCTCGTTTGTCAGGCTGATCGTGCCCTCTTTCGTACGGATATTCATCCACAATACATTGTCGAAATACCCCTTAAACTCAGGATAGGTGAAAGTTTCACCCGGTATCGGATCGTTGTAGTCGTTTTCCCAAACATCGTATTGCGTACCGTGAATACGGTTCTGCCATACGCGGAAAGGACCTGCGCCCAACCAACGTTTGCTGAGTACCTGATCTTCGGGATAATCGAAACGAATTCCCATGAGATCTACCACGCCGGAAAAGTTATAGGTATAGTCGAGCATAGCCGTACCGCTGGAATCGATTGTCCATTGCGCTTTGTCGAGGTTACCCAGTTTATAGTTAGCTGTAACAACCAGATTGCCGTTGCCGTCTTCCTTCGCTTCCAGTTTAGTCAACACGCCAGCATCGGGGAATTCGCTATACGTACGGTCTTTGTCCTTGGCCTTTTCGTCGTCATGGTTGTAGAACTGATCCAGCGAACGGTCTGCACGGCGTGCTCCGATGAATCGGGGACCGTTGGAGAAGCTGATTTTCTTCTTGTTTACGGTCACTTCTTTCAACTGTCCGTCTTTCTTAGAGAAAGTCAACGTACGGTTGCTTGCTACTACAGTGATTTGATCGGCTGTTTCCGTAAAGCTGGGATGAGCAGCCAGAATCGAAATGACTTCAGCACGTTGGTTCAACTCCCTCACCGGGAATGTCCATCTCCACAACTCGTGACCGAATTTGTCGATAGCCGTCAAGAAAAGCGCATCGGCATCAGCGAGTACAGACGTTTTAATATCCAATACACCCGCACCATGAGCTGCAATATCACTACCCCGAAGTTCACCTCTTTTCAAAACCTGCATGGCTTTGTTGGAAGGATCGATGGCTGTCGGGAATTTAACCTGTTCCCATACGAAGCGACAGGTGTTCAGATTCAGGTAGTCGTATCGGTTTTCGACCGAGAATTTACCGTCAAACTTGCTGTCGATCTTTGTGTTCATGATCTGAACCGGGCTCCACAGCTGCTTAATGGTATAGAAGCTACCCTCTTTTTCGTGATGCGGGCCTACGATACCGTCGGCACCGAAGTTGCCCTGATTGTCAATGAAACCGTTCATATCCACACGTTTCACACCTTCGTCGGCCAGTACCCAAAGGAAGCCGCCGATGCAACGTGGATGCTTGCGCATCATTTCCCAGTAATCATACAAGCCGGCTCCGTGACCGCCGTCATACAAGCCGTGGAGGAACTCCGTCGGCATGAAGATTTCAGGCAGACGCATGTAGTTCTGGCTCTCACCATACGAACGGTAGTGCATCGTTTCAAAACCGGAGAAATTGCCTTGCGGATGAATAACCGGACGCTTTTGCGGATCGTACTTATGAAACTCTCCGTCGAGTTCGGTATTCCATCCCTTCTCGTTTCCATTGCTCCACCAGATTACCGAAGGATGATTCACGTCACGTTCTACCATTCCTTCAATCAGTCGTACACCTGTCGGCGTGTCATATTTGCCATGCCAGCCACCCAACTCATCCATTACGTAAAGTCCCAGCGAGTCACATGCTTGCAGGAATTCAGGATCAGCCGGATAATGGCTCAGGCGTACAGAGTTCATATTCATGTCCTTCATCAGAAGTACGTCTTCGATGTTCTTCGCTTTACTCAGCGTACGTCCACTTTCGGGACGGAAGCTGTGGCGATTGACTCCGCGTACATTGATGCGCACCCCATTGACATAAAGTCCGTCGCTCTCGCGCACTTCGATGGTACGGAAACCGAAGGTTTCTGTTTCGTTGTGCACCGCTTTACCGCTCTTATCCAACAGCGTGAATTGAGCTTTATAAAGATTAGGTGTTTCGGCAGTCCATAGTTCGGGGTTGGCAACCTTCAGGTTCAGCGTAGTCCAGTCACCTCCCGCTTTCACAGGCTGTGTTGTTTCGGCGATTTTCTTTCCGGAAGCATTCAGTATCTGCGTACGCACACTCATTCCGTCGTTGGACAGATTCAGGTGACAGTTGGCACGGAATGTTCCATCCGCCTGTGCATCGATGGCAATGTGCCGAAGGTTCAATGCCGGTTTGGCTTCCAGAAATACCGGACGAATAATTCCACCGAAGTTCCAGTAGTCGGCACGTCTTTCCGCCAGGTTCACACTTGCGTTCTCACTCTCTTTGGCTACGGTTACTTCCAGCAAGTTCTTCTTGCCATATTTAAGGAAGTCGGTCACGTTGTATGTAAAACGATAGAATGCTCCCTGATGCTTAGAACCTACTTTCCGACCATTCACTTTCACTTCGGTATCCGTCATGGAAGCTTCAAAAATCAGGTTCACCTGTTTCCCACGAAAGGTCTCGGGTACTTCAAATTCGTATTTATACATTCCCTTTTCGTCGGCAACACCTTCCGGAAAAGGTTTACCATAAAAAGAGATTCCATACTGATAGGTTCCGAAGCCTTGAAGCTCCCAGCAGGAAGGGACACCAATCTTGGTCCATTTGCCGGAGTTGCGGCCGCCGGTACAGAAAAAGTCCCATTCTACCATGTCGTCGCATCCGTGTCCGGAAAGATATTGTCTTTCCGTTTGGGCGGTCTGCTGAGCGTGCATGGTAGCAGCCAGCGCTAAGGCTGATAATAGAGTCGTTACTTTCTTCATTAATAAAACTGTTTATAATTGTAAGGTTTCAATCATTGTTTGGTTATACGTACATGCAAGGTATGCGCCTTCTTTTCGATGGCATATTTCTTCAACACACCGGGACCGCAACTGCTGTTGCCCAGTCCGAGTACGGCAGCATCCAGACTAAGGATCACTTCCGGGCGAGGTTTCAGGTCACAGTCATGCGTCTCTTTATACAGATACTGCGCAGTGAAGTTCAAGGCCGATGCTGAGAAGAGTTTATCCACCGCTTCAACGCATAACCCTCTACCCTGCCGATCGGTCAGTTTCAGGTAGCGCACCTCTTCCTTGTTGCCGCTATCTTGCGGACGGGGATAATGCACATACTGATCGGCTACCGAACCGCTCCAAAGCCCTACACCTGCCGATGTTTTACGGTCGGGGTAGTTATCCTGTGGCCCTCTGCCATACCAAGTAAACGTCTGGTAAGCGGCAGGCAGACAGAAAGCAATCCCCAAACGAGGAAGTTCGGGCAATTCACCCTGCGGCAGGAAAGTGGCTTCCAAATCAATCGTTCCGTCGGAAAGCACTGTATACGTATAATCGGTCTGTACAGAACCTGAAAGGTATTGATTGGCGGTACGAACCCGAATCACGGCCGCACCGTCTGCACGCATCTCGTGTGCAAAAGATAGCAGACTAACCTTCGGAGCATCCATACCGTGCTGTGCCCAGTCTTTCGCCAGCCAATTGCCAAAGCTCTTGTCGTTATCGGTCGGGGCACGGAACACTTGGGTAACAGGCTGTGAAGGGAAATCGCTCGGATGAGCCAACATCTCTTTACCCTGGTAAACCAGTGAAGAGATGCCTCCCTGTTTCTTATCCCATACGGCAGAGAATCCCTGTCCCTTGATGCTCAGCGATTGTGCATCTTCCTGCACGTTCAGGCGTCCTTTGTTGGCAACCTCCGAAGCGGCCAATTCTCCTTCGTGTAAGCAGAACTGCTCCCAAACGACTTCGTGTCCGGCTTTCGCCCAAAGTGCGTCGGCTTTCAGTTGGATACTCACTTTCAGTTGATAGTCCGAAGTAGCTGCCAGCTGCTTGCCCGTTAATGAACGGAAAGCGGGCAAAGCAATAGTCTTGCTCTCGCCCGGTGCAACCTCCGGTAACGTCAATTCTCCTTGTTCTTTCTGTTTGCCATCCACCGAAAGCGTCCAAAGGCAACGGTATTGAGACAGGCCGGTGTGGTGGTTGTGGTTTATAATTGTCAGCTGCCCGTTGTCCATCGTCATGTGAACGGGTGCGTATACCTTTTTCACTTCCCAGTATTTCGGTGTCGTTTCGCGGTCGCTCATCAGTAAGCCGTTAAAGCAGAACGCTTTCAAGTTCGGTTTGTCTCCGAAGTCACCGCCATAGGCTACCATTGTTCTGCCGTCCGGCAATGTCTTATAGATTCCCTGATCTACCCAGTCCCAGATAAAACCTCCCAGCATACGCGGGTTGCTGTAAATCTCGTCCCAGTATTCTTTGAAGTTACCCAACGCATTTCCCATTGAGTGCGCATATTCGCTTGTCAGCACCGGACGGTCGTCATTGGTACGTTCAGCTATCTCCAGCAGACGTTCCCAACGCGCGTTTTCCGCCCGTTCTTTATCATCTCCCTCAACGATGCCGGGGTTCAGGTATTCTTGCTTCACACGGGTATAGAAACGGCTGATTACGTCTACCGTGGCAGGGTCGGGTTCACCGTTCACTCCCTGCGCACCTTCGTAATGTACGGGACGTGTCGGGTCGAAGTCGTGCAACCAGGCAGAGATCGCGGCAAAGTTAGGTCCGTAACCGCTTTCATTCCCCATGCTCCACATCACGATGGACGGGTGATTCTTATCACGTTCCGCCATGCGGACGGCACGATCCATAAAGGCTGCATGCCAGTCGGGTGTACTTGCCAACGTACCACGCAGGCCATGTTCTTCAATATCGGCTTCGTCCATGACATAGAGCCCCAAACTGTCACAAAGCTCGTACCAACGGCTTACGTTGGGGTAATGGCTGGTTCGTGTCGCATTGATATTAGCTTGTTTCATCAAGAGAATATCTTGCAACATACGCTCTTCACTCACCACACGAGCCGTACGCGGATCATGCTCATGACGGTTCACACCACGAAAGCGAATGGGTTTATTGTTTATCAGTAATTGTCCTTTCTTTATTTCGATGCTGCGGAAACCTACTGCCTGCTTGACTCTTTCGATCACTTGCGCATCGGCATTCTGCAAAGTCAGTTCCAATTGATACAGGTAAGGAGTCTCGGCAGTCCAGAGTTCGGGCTTTTCGATTACGACGGATAAGCGTCCCATTTTACGAGGTCCCCGTTGCGGATACCATTCGTTCATCCGGCTTGCTTTATGTTCCAAGTCGAGAATATCTTCTACATCTCCTTTCAAGGTGGCAACCTCTTTTCCGGCGGCATCTTTCAACACGCCGTGAATGGAATAGCCTTGTCCCGTCAGGTTGCGGTATACGCTGAACTGCGGATCGATCTGCAAGGTGAAGTTCCGGTAATTGGTGTCCGGCAAGGTGCGTATCGCAAAGTCACGGATGCGCACATCGGGCGTATGAATCAGGTGAATGCTCCGGTGGATTCCGCCGAAACGCCAGAAGTCCTGATCTTCGAGGTAAGAACCATCGCTATATCGGTAGACTTCCAAGGCAATCTGATTGCGTCCCGGTTGTAGATAGGAAGTTACATTAAACTCACTCGGTTCCATACTTCCCTGACTGTAGCCTACCCGTTCTCCATTGATCCAGACGTAGAAGGCACTCATCACTCCTTCAAAGCGTAAGAACGTCTGTCCCTCGGCTTGCCATCCGGCTGGTAACATGAAAGTGCGGCGATACTGTCCCACGGGATTACGCTCCTTGAAAGTGGTATAATCGGCCTTAGGCTCTCCCATTACGCGGGGCGGATCGATCTTAAACGGATAACCTGCCGACACATAGATCGGAGTTCCGTAGCCGTTGTTTTCCCAGTTGGCAGGTACGGGAAAGTTAGTCCAGGCTTTATCATCAAAAGTTGTTTGGTAAAAATCAAGTACTCTTTCGTCGGGAACGGGTGTCCAGCGAAACTTCCAGGTTCCATCCAATGACAGGGAACTGTCACCTTGTTTTTGGGCAAAAGGAATGAATGCAGCCCTTGCGGGTTCACGGTTTATTTGGAGCACATGATGGTTCTCCCAGTCATGTACGTTTGTGCCTGCACTGCTCCAATGCACATCGCTCCAAGCAAAAAAGTAAATATCTTCATTTGTCTTTCGTTTTTCTACCTATCAGGTAGACGGATGAACTACCGTTTTGTACCCCTTTCTTAAAAAGATATATTCCCAAAAGACAACGGAGCAACCGAGGAATTGTTCGCTGAAAGAGGTATTATCGTTTGAATATGACTACGGTAATGACCAAGGAATTGGTCTTTGCGAAGGACACCGAAAGACTTAGGAAGAGAAAAAGGTTGATTGGCCTGTGTTGTTAAAAGATAAGAGCCCGGTATGACACCGAGCTCTTATACAAAAACACTATTTTATCAGGCGAAAAGCACTTACTGAATATCGAGTGCATCGAACGCCAATCCGTTCATATCATCAGCGGTAAGCAACACTTTATAATAACCGGCATTGATAAAGGTTCCGGTGGTAGTACTTACCATCTTCCATTTATCGGGAGTATCGGGGAAAGTGAGCACATCATCTTTCAGAACAACTCCTTTGGAATCGATGAACTGCATCCGCACAGGCATAGGCTTGCCGGTAGCGTTCAGGTATTTGAAACGCAAGGCGTATACCTGAGCCAATCCGGTAGATACATTCCACTCAATGCTGTTCTTCTTACCTTTACCAAAGAAAACTCCGGTTTGTTTGCGGTGTTCTTTCTTTGTAAAAGTACCTTTCAACAAGGCAGCTTCAGCTTCGTATGCAATGCTTACACGAGCATTCTTATCTTCGGGAAGCAATTCTTTCGGTGTCTTCTCCATAACATCCTTGTCAGCCTTTTCCCAACTCCAATCGGATGCGGGGAACTGCGCCGGTTTCAGTTCGGAGTTGGTAGAAGCAATCGCAATACCACTTATAATAGCTTGTCCGGCTTTCACTTCGGGGAAATGAACTTTCAAGAGCCCGCCCGTCACAGTAGCATAAACTACCTTCTTGCAAGCACCGTCGTGACCGCTTTCGGCCCATACATCCAAATCGTCCAATACAACCGAATCATTGATAGCCACATCGAAGATGCGAAGTCCTTCGCAATCGGTTGCCGCACTTCCGCCTGTTCCATGCCAAGGCTCGGTAAAGTAAAGTTCGACACGATACGTACCATCGGCTACCGGAAAACGGTACTCCAATTGGTGGCGTCCGAAACGGAAATGTTGGAACAGACTCCAGTCGCGCGTACCACGTATCGGATCGCTCGTTGTACGCTGGCTTGCCTGATAAGGACTCAATTCCTTGAAGCGCTCCGCCCATGAATGCGAGTAATTGGCATTATCTTGCAACCACAGCTGTCCGAAGCTATCGGTATAATCATCTCCTCCGCAATTGATGCGATAGAGATAATTGTAACCATCCGCTCCTTTCAATACCGGTGTTACGTCTTGGTAAAGAGCTTCGAAATGAGGCGCTTGTTCCAATCCTTTCAATACCAGTACATCTTCCGCTACGGCTTTACCTTTAAAATAACCTACGGCACGCAATACGTTGTAACGGATGTCGCGGTTCTCCCACATGAAGTGAGTACCGATTCCATTATTTTTCTTACGTCCGAGGAAAGTTACCCGCTCGTTAGTCGCATCGTTGTAAAGCAGTACGGAGTCGCAATTGCTATACGCTTCGATGGTAGCCCGGCGACGTCCCTTTTCAAAACGATCGGTCCAGGTGTGCGATACCAGATAGACCATCGGGTCTTTGGCAGCAGGCACGTAGTTGGCACGATACATATAATAAACGTCCAACGGCTCTTCCCACGGAGTTACCAACCTTTGTAATTGAAAGGCCCTACCTTGTCTATCTTCGATAAGCTTCATCGGGTTGGCGACGTCCGGGATTATCGTGGCTGCTGTATATCCATTGGAATTGTCCGCAAACACTGTCTCTCACCTGCTCTGCCAAGCGGATTTTAGTTTCCATCAGCTGACACATACGCTCTTCACTCCATACGCCATCGGCTTCAAAGGCTCCCGGTTCGGTATGCAGGTCGATGCTTCTCCAAGCGCCATACTCCCCGTTCAACAACTGATTGGGTTGAGCAAGTTCATTGGCATATTTGAATACATTGCCTCCGTATGTACCACTCCAGTTCTGAATTACATTCCAGTCGGTTCCTTCTCCCCCGTTACAGGTTGTTATGATTCGCATGTTACGTGCTGTAGGATCCATTTCCCGGATTATATCGCTACACTCCTGTGCAAACTCACGAGGGAGTGTGCTTTCGTTCTGTAAGCCCCAGATAACGACTGACGGAGAATTACGACGTTCCTTCACCCATTGGCGAAGCAGTTTTTTGAAGTTCTCGCGGAACTCTGGCGTATCATACCATACATGCGCGGAGAACTGAGTCCAAAACAAGACACCTTCTTTATCCCAGTAATTCTGGTAATCGAGGTGATGCGGTTGATGCGCGTCACGGAAAGCATTGAATCCTGCTGCACGCATCTGCTTCACACGAGAAGCTACCTGCTCGGTACTGAAAGCATGGCTTTGTCCGAACTGGTGTTCGTATTCGCAAACGCCATTCAGGAAGACCGGTTTATTGTTCAGGTAGAAGCGTCCGTCACCATCGTTCCGTTTCACCGGCCAACTAATGGTACGTATACCAAACGGCGTAGATACCTCGTCGGTTGTTGCCGTGCCCCGTTTAATCATACTAGCCAATTTATGCAAATACGGATTATCGTTGCTCCATAAGATCGGTGATTCGACAGGTGCTTGTTGACGGATTGTTTTAGTCTCTCCCGGAGCAAGAGTTACTTGCTCTACCAAACGGAATACTTGTTTACCATCGGCATTACTCAGTTTGTTTACCACTTCGATGCTTTCGGTGGTCTTTCCGTAATTCTTCACTTCGGTTTCTACGTACACATTAGCGGCTTTCTCATCATTCCAGATGTGAACACCGAACGGTTCGATACGAATGAGATCCGTAGCTTCCAGAACAACCGGACGGAAGATGCCCAGCGGTTGCGAACCCTCGCTGAATCCCCATTCCGAAGAACAACCGCCACATACCCAAGGCATATCAGCAATCATTTCGGGGTGCTCCGCTTTCACTTCCAATCGGTTAGCTCCTTGTTTCAAAGCCTTCGTTACATCCAACGTCAAGGTGGTTCGTCCGGCCGGGTGGCGTCCGAAGTCTTGTCCGTTCAGTTTGACAGTGGCATAGGTACCTACTCCTTCAAAGTGAAGGAAATATTCTTTTCCGGCTTCTACCTCTATATTGAAATCCTTCACATACATGGCAGTTCCGTGCATGTTGCCGTGAGTCAATTGGCGATAGCCATAATAGTCATCCCAGTTGTGCGGGATGTCAACCGTTTGAGCAGGCATCATAAAGTTGCCTTTCAAGTGTGTGGCTTCGGTAATCCAAGTCTTCCAGTCTTTATTCAACTCCGTAAGGATACGTCTGTTCTTGACTTCCGGTTTCGGGAAGCGAACAGCCGAACGTCCCATCGGTTTGCTGGTAGCTACGGCGATACCCCGTTGCTCGGCATTGTTGACCGCACAATAGAAGTGATAAATCACTCCATCGTGTTTGATCACGTAGCTCTTGTGGGCAAACAGTTCATCGTAGTTCTTGGAGGGAATAATCAGATCAGCACCTGTCCAGTCCGTCCAATGTACCAGATCATAGCTTGCGGCAAAAGTATTGTACGCTTTGTATTTGCGTGATGGTTCAAAAGCGGAGAAGTAGAACATGACATACACATCTCCCATCTTCTGAATATGAGCGTCACCGGTAATGGTACCGTCCACTTCATGCGCAAAGACCGGATTACCGGCATAGCGTTTCCACTTCTTCATATCCTTGGATAGCGCAATTCCCACACGTTCGCCTTTCAAATCGGTTTCCGGATGACGGCCGCCTGCATTGTAATACATCACAAACGGTGCACCGAGGGTCTTGTCTTTATCCCAATAGATGGTGCTTTTATACTGTGTGAGTTTCTCCCACCATTGCGCGTCTTTATCGTGAATGCTCAATATCGGTTTGTCGAGCGACTCCCATTCGTGCGCAGTGGCAATATTATCTTTTGTCCACGCGAGTCCGACATAAAGCGGGGCTTTCACGGCTTCGTAACCGGTACCTTCTCCACCGATATAGGTCATCCAGTGGCGTCCCTTATAGCTTTGGAGTTCATAGCTTCCTCCCCACTCCATGTCCGGCAGTGCAGGGAAACCGCCTCGTTGGTTAGCATCCCACGTACCGTCACGAAATGATAAAACCCGCCCTAGTGTGCGCCACTCGAGCAGGTTGTCACTTTCTGCCAGCCATGTTTCATAGCCGCGTCCGTCTGTGCCTCCTTTACCGTTATAAACAACATAAGTCATCAACACTTATCTCCCTGACGGAAAACGGTGGGACAGTCTATCTTATGATTATTATCTTCCGGAGCAACCACCATCCCGTATTTATACGGAGTCTTTGCTTCCTCATAAATCTGCTCCATCCGTTCCTGCGATACTTCACGCTGCGCAAAAGCAGCAAGTGTAGAAGCCAGATAAACAGCAGCCAATAAATACTTCTTCATCATTTAAAATCTAATCTTGTATAATGAAAGTCAGTAATCTTATTTCTTTTGTCTTGATACCTTTTCGGAGCATCAAGACAAAAGAATAAGTATATTAATAGAACAACCAGTCCATGGTTTCCTCGTCGCCAGCCAGACCGGCATTGCGAGTCTTCATATCGGTTGCACTTGTAAAGCCAAGTACTTGCAAGTAGCCTTTAGGCAGCATCAGCGTGTGCTTGCCTGCCGGGAAACTATAAGCGTGCACGTTAGCCAGAGGCATTCCGTTGATGCGTACAGCATTTGTAAGCACCGGTTCAGCCTGACCGTAGTCGTTGGCAGAAGCGTCAATCTCCAATTTAGGAGCTTTGGCGTATCTCTTTTGATCATCTTTGAAGTAAGCAACCAACAGTTTCACCGGAGCATCGTTTTCAAAGGTGAAGTTTGTTCCATCTTCGCGTTGCTTGTCACCATCGAAACGGAAAGCCGTAAGGCCCTTCAATTCGGGTGCAATCGCTTCTACTTTTCCGGGAACGTTCGTGAACAGAGATGTTCCTTCACCCAGTTTCACAGTCGGATAAGTAGACGCTACTAACTTCACAGTTGCAGGAGCCCAAGCTGTAAACGAAGCCGCAGTAGTAGCCACCTTTCCGCTTTGACGATCTTTCAGCAAAGCCAGATTCGCTTTGAAGTTCTCCAACTCCTTTTCATAATGTACTAACATCTCTTTCCAGGTTTTGTTCTTACCATCATCGCCACCGATCGGAATACGACGTTGCGCAGTCTGCATACTGTTGGCATACAAATAATGATCATCCGTCAATTCCACCAATTTGCGGTAATGCACCAAACCTTGCTCCATCAAAGGAATAGCTTCTTCGAGATTCTTAATATCTTTTCCCCACTGATAGTCGAGTACCAATTTGGCAGCTTTCACTTTGAGATTGAAAGCATACGCAAACTCGCGGTAGCAGTGCATATCGTTTTGCAAACGAGCAAACTCATCTTTATTGGCCGATACGGAATTGGCTGCTTTATCGATGGCAGCTACAGCCTTGTCGCCATGAGCGATAGCCTGAGCAATAATATCCAAGGGAAGTTCGCCTACATGAGGTTGTTTCTTCCATTCTTTCTCAACGTACTCAATCAACTTCTCTCCTTCCGGACCACAGCTTTCGTAGAATCCCGGATAGATGGTGTACTTATATGGATTAACGAACTGGCTCATGAACATACCCAGTAGGAGTGTCTGACGGTTTCCTTCGGTAATACCGAAACGGCGTAGCAGCTTAGGAGCTATCTCACCACTCTCTTCATAGGCTTCGCGGATATTTCCGGCATTCTCGTCGGAAGTTCCGTAGAACTTAGCCAACTGATGGTTCCAGTAGCCCATCTCTTCCGTACGATCGCGACGACTGTTCCATGCGTAGCTCCCCAAGTCTGATACCAGATCCAGTCACGGTCGAGTTGAAATTCACGTTTACCATCGGGCAATTTATCTGCCGTATATGGCCAATCCCAGTAAGAGGCTTGCGGATAGAGGTGCAAAGCATTCGCTCCGTGAATATCATGCATAGCTTTCACTACTTTCTGAACGAAGTCAGGAGATCCCCAACGGAAAGGTTCGAGGTTAGCGAGGATATGCACATTGCTGATGTGAATAGAACCCAATGAGCTCAAGTCCGTATGAATCTTTGTCCAAGGACCACGTGTTCGTAGGTAGTCAACGACTCTCCGTTGTACTTGTGCATGGTATAAAGATTCTTATAGATAGGTAGTGCGGCATCCATAACCAGTTTGCAATCGGTATCGTGCGCACGAACCATAATCGGAGGTTCGTCCGTACGGCCCAATGCCTGCAAACCATCTTTTACGCCCGGAATAATTGTTTTGGTAAACCATTCCACGTCATCTTCTACTGTTGCCATGGCTTCACCCAGACAAACAAGCAGACCAACATTCGGGTACTTCTCGATAAATGCGGCTATGCTCTTGCGGGTATAGTCGGCAATCAGCGGAGTAATGGGGCGGTTACGATCCTGAGTTTTCAGTCCGTAGTGTTCGGCAAAAGGTTTAGACAGAATGATATTGTAGAACATCTGTATAACGAATATTCCTCTTTTGTCGGCTTCTTCGGTCAGGAACGAGAACATTTCCTCGTTTTTCTTGAAAGTTTCTTCGTCCACTTCGAGTGCGAACGGATAATCTTTGAGCTTGACAAGGGAAGCGAACGGATGTCCGTTCCAGAGATAAAGCGAGTTCATGCGGTTGGCAACCAGCATATCGAGGTATTTGATCCACTGTTCTTTATCGTAGAACCAAGGGAAACTTTCGGGCGTATAAGGATATTCGTAAACTCCATGTCCCGGTAGGTAAGTCATTTTCTGCAAACCTACACAAGCACCACGCAGTACCATTTCGGGACCGTCTTTGAGGTCTTGCGGGAAGTCTAGCTTGTTATCGGAATCAGACACACGGTCGATCAGTTCCCGACAACCATATATTACTCCGCTTCCGTCACGTCCGGACACTTTGGTCAGATTCCCGGATGTTGTGATGTGAAAACCCTCTTTCTTCAGTGTAGTGTCATTTACTTCGGTAAGTAGAATGGTCTTGACGTCCGGATCGGAGAAGGTGGTATCTCCATGTTGCACGGTTACTTTGTAACCTGCTTTATCCAAGGAGTTTTGCAACTGTTCCGCACCAAACAGCACACGGTTTGAGGCTTCCGGCGGAGTCATGATTCTTACGGTTTGCTTACCACACGCAGCAAAAATGACAGCGCAGGCGGCAAACATGAATAATTTGGAATTCTTCATTATCTTTAAATATAGCATTTAGTTTACTATAAGAAAAGACGGGATTCTGTATTGTTTGTACTCAGTTCTGTCTACTTACATGCTGATTATAAAGCCTAATTAAAAGACTTATAGTAGTCTTTATATAGCTGTAAGTCAAATGGCAGACCGAATTCTTTTCTTTTTTATTTATTCGGCACGTTTCTCTTTTTCGGCTTCATATTTATAGAAAATCCCTGATTCATGTTCTTCCTTTTCGACAAAGAAGCATGAATCAGGATGATTGTTTTGTTTAGATACAACTGCTAACGGTAGTTCACGACTCTTTCTTGAGATGAATCAATCCAAAGACGCCATACACCTTCCGACACCTTTTCGACCTTACCCAGATTAGCTTTGGGTTGGCGACGACTTTGGATAGTCAGGTATCCCTTTCCTTCCGTAGCCTTCACTTTGATCGTTTTAGTGTCCATATAGACATGAATATCACCGTTCGGAGTAGGTACAGTTCCTTCCATCCATTTCAAGCCTCCCAGTACCGGAGTAACGGCAAACTCTTTATAACCTTCCTTCACCGGTGTAACTCCCAGGTAATATTTACCTAGCAGATAGATGGGACTTGCACCCCACGCATGACAAAGGCTTTTTCCGTAAGGACGGCCATACATAGCCAGATGCTCTGTACCCTTTTCCTCCGGATTGTATTTCTCCCAGAAAGAAGTAGCTCCTTCGTTAAGCATTCCTCCCCAATAGGCCTTCATCTCTTTCATCACTGCTTCCTGCTCACCAAGCGCACAAAGTGCTTCCAACTCATAGAAGCGCATATAAGGCGTGGTTATTTTCAGAATGCTATCGTTCAGTAGAACGGAGTGTTTGGTGGCTTGTTGTTTGTCCGCACTCATGTAATTGAAGAACACAGCGAACATATTGGCATAACGAGTCACGGCATCACTCTGCTTGCCCTCTACCCGGTTGTGTACAAACGCTTGTTTCTGATCACTCCAGAATGAGGGTTCCAGTTTCGCTTTCAAGGCACCGGCCAACTTCTCATATTTCTGTTGACCGGCTTTGTCGCCCGTCAGATTCGCGCAAAGAGCCATTGTCTCCAAGCTGCGACAGAATAAGATTTGCTCGAAAGAGAGTTCCCCTTTCTTATCGAGATAGCCGTCGGCCCAATCCACAAACACCCAGTCGCCGGAAAGTCCTTCAACCATGCCGTTCTTGTTGGTACGCCCCAGCACATAATCCATCATCGATTGCATACGGGGATATAGCTGGTTGACAAAATGAAGATCACCGCTATACATATAATAGTCATAAACACTGAGGAACCAGTAGAAGGTATAGTCCATGATTGTGTTGCTGTGGCTCGTTACCGGATCTTTTCCGCGCAACAACCAGATAGTACGCTTCACCGACTCACTATCAAAAAATAGATAGTAATTCATCAGATAACTCTGAATGGCATCGCCACTCCACACCCAACGGTCACGCTTGATGCCGTCGATAAAAAACTCCCGGGTGGTGAGATGCATCGTGTAAGCCCCCACTTCCCAAATACGGTTCAACTCTTCGTCACTCGAACGGAAACTACCTCTGTAGGTCTCCGGAAGATATTCGTACTGCATCGATACCGCGCCGATTTGTACGCCCGGATCGTGTGTTACATAAACATAGCGAAATGCTTTGCTGTTTTCCAGCGTGTATTCATTGCTCGCGCCGTTATCCAAAGAAGACGTACGGTTGATTGCCAAGTCCGTTACCCGGCCCGACTCTAATTGTAACTTATCCAAGGTTTCGCAGTAAGCTTTATCTTTGGCTTCTTCCGGACTTTCCCCGTAATAAAGAGCAATCGTTCCTTTGCCCGAGAGATTCTTCAAGGTGATAAAGCCGAATGTCTCTTTGCCGAAGTCATACAAAACGCCTCCCTCGGGTTGTGCGGTCTGCGCAACAGGTTGCTGAGGTTCGCGTTCTAACTGGAATGCCGAGGGACGTTGAGCCGCTTCGTTGAAGTTCCAACTGCCGGCATCCATATAAATCGTGGCGGACGTATCGCTGGCTTTACCACTCTCGTCGATCCATTCCTTATCTTCGTAAGTTACCTGCCAACTCGCGTCGGACTTGACTGTTTTACCTTTCACGTATACGGCAGGAGGAGTCGCCTGATTCCAAACTTTGATGTTCAGGCTATGTTTGCCGGCGGGAAGTTGAAACTTTTCCGGCATACCGAACTGCAATTTCCCATCAAGCTTTACGTTGTATTTCCCTTCGGCAGCAATCTGTATCTCTTCCGGTTCAGCGAGATTGATTTTCTTGCTGAACTCAACCACTACATAGTGGCTATCGGTTTTCCAAAAAGGAGGGAAAAAGGCTCCGCGCTCCGTACGGCGGTTGTTCATCTGGTTACCTAACCAGATTTCATAATCACCCGGATACCATATCCAGGTTTGTGCAAAAGCGCTACTTGCCATCGACAAGGCGCCTAGTAATATCATCCATCTATTTCTCATTTTTCTTTCAGTCAATAAGAGTTTCGTTATAGAAAATAATTCGTTCGACCTAGGTTTCCGGTTCGTTCCACCCGGGTTATCCTTTCGTTACACCAAGGTGTTTGTTTCGTTCGACCCAGGTGGAACGAATCGGGTATCGCATCCGCACTACTACACCAATGCTGATTTACCAAGGATTAATGGCGTATATCTTTATAGTTAGCTTCCAGTCCGGCACGCTCACGAATAGCCGGATCCACTTTCGGACCGTTATTCTCCCATACATTACCGGGACCGTTGGCGTTTTGTAAATACTGCTCTCCCTCCGTCCAATTGTCGCGCACGGTGATGAACGAAGAGCCTTCGTCGGTATAAAGATAGAACCAATGCTTCGGATCGTGTACATAACCCGGTTTATATATGCTATGCACACAGTTTTCGGTTACATAACTCTTCGGTTGCGAACCTAGCGTATAGATACCCGCCACATCATACATATGCTTGGCATAGTGATGAATTAAATTGCCATGTACCCGGTTGTTACGCATACAGTTTACCGTCTGTGTCCATCCCCAACCCAGGCTGATACCGGTATAAGGGACTTCGGATATTTCATTATGCTCGATATTTATATCGCTCACATAGCCTGCCGCGATGGCAAGACAACCCCAATCTTCGTTGGCTACATCGGTAAAGTAGCAATTGTTGATTTGCTGATGTGCACAGACCACCCGTCGGTCGGTCGGATCGTAGGGTAAATGCGTCTCGTAAGCAGCGGGAGAGAAACTTCCTACCAGCAAACCATTTCCGGCTATATCACGGAAAAGACATCCACGTACCACACCACCGTGTGTCGCTTCTTCGTAATCCAAACCGGTAGAGCCCAAACGCTCGAAACGACAACGTTCAAAGTCGATCCGGTTGGCTGCGGCTATGCGTACAGCTGCTGCCGGGCGTCCGAGCCATCCCTGATTGTCCAACGGATGGTTAAGGTAATCCCGCTGCATCATCGGATCGATCCGATAACCATCAGTCAGATACATACCGGCCTGAAGCGGCACATGTCCTTTTTCCGATGGACGCAACCAAGTGGTATAAGCGAATGTGATATTTTCAAAACGTACATGGGCTACCGGACGGTCTAAGGTGCCTTCGATCCGTACCAAGGTTTCGACAGCCGGCACAATAGCTTTTGTCTCGGTCGCCTGCATATTTTCCCCTTCACGCGGGTAGTAATAAAGCTTGCGGGATTCAATATCGTGATACCACTCTCCCGGAACATCGAGCAGTTCGCGGGCACTCGTCAGATAAAAAGCCGAATTGTGTCCGTCGGTAGTTACCATAGGCCGGGGCCAGGGATGTTCAAACTGAATCCGGCTCTCGGGTTGATGAAAGCGCACGGCTGCACTGTCTCCCCGCACTTCGATGGAGCGTATACGCAGATTGGCTACACACCACATTTGATGAAGCACCATTTCGGCATAAGCCGCTTTTAAATTCCCTTTTCCGTCAAGCAGCTTGCGAACGGCATTTGCCGGAACATAGAGAATTTCATTCTTCTCATCCACACTGCGAATACGGGACATCTTTTCAAAGTCCGCCACATCACGGGCCCGGTCGGCTTTTACACCATTCACCCACAATTGTCGGAAGTCCAACGGGCGACCGTTAAAACCCGGCACATCGGCTACCCAAAGCTTGCCTTGCTTCTTCCAACCGCCAATACGTACCCCACCACTCAATACCGCCTGATTCTTTTCAGCTGAGCGGATTATGGTAGGAGACGCCTCCGTTCCACTATCTTCGGGACGGATGAAAACCGATTCGTGAAGAGCGTACGTTCCACCCTCCAAACAAATCGTAATTCCTCCCTGAACGCGTTCATCTCCCACCCGACGCCATTCGCGTGCCTGACGCAAAGCGGAAGTCAGCGTTGCCTTGGGAGCTTGACGCGTACCGTTGTTCAGGTCGCTTCCTTGAGTCGAGACCCAGATTTCGCCTGCATAAGCGGTTGCTCCACTGCCGAGTATTCCGGCAAGAAGCAACCCGGCAGCCATTACTATTTTCTTATTCCACATATCTTATACTATCATTGTCTATAAATAGCCCGGAGCCTTAGCGGCTCAAAGGCATCCAAACAGTCATTTCTCCTTTACCCCGGTTTCCCCACGCATAGTAGGGTATCAAGCGCACTTGTACCGTTTTCTCTGCCTGTACTACCGGACGATACAGCGTACCATCCCAAGAGTTCGAGTTAACCAGCTTAGCTGTTCCCTCCAAGGCTACGATCGGGCTACCTTCAATGGTTATCTTTTTCGGAGTTAGTTGTATGTCGGCAGGAATCAGCACATCATCAATCTTCACATTCTTCGCGATGTCCATACTTTCCAAACAGTAAATGAGCGGACCACGCTTCACAACAACCTGATTGCGTATTTCTTCTGCCAACGGATGCGCTTCAAGCAGGCGTACAGGCATATCCATCGTTAGTTCGATAATATCTCCTTTCTTCCACGTACGGTTGACTTTGGCATACGCATTGGCTTTGGCATCAACCTGTACCGGCTGTCCGTTTACCGTCAGCGTAGCTTTTTCGCACCATTCGGGTATGCGGAAGAAGATTGAGAAAGCACCGGCTTTGCGCGGAAGCTTATCCAATGAAACACGTACTGCTCCGTCCCAAGGATAATCGGTAGTCTGTGTCAGCACGACTTCTCCCTTGTTCTGCCAGTTTGTAGTCAGTGTATTGGCGCCGTATAAGTTGCAATAGATTCCTTCCGAGCTCAATGTATAGGCATAGTTTTGTGCCTGACAAAGGGCACGCAAAGTGTTGGGCGGACAGCAGAAGCAGCTGATGTACTCTGTGCGTTCTTTAGGCCAGCGCAAGGTGTATGGCAGGTCTTCGCTGATACGAAGCGGGTTGGTGTAGAAATACTTCTTCCCGTCCAGGCTGATTCCACTCAACACGCTGTTGTAAAGGCATGTTTCTACCAATTCGGCATATTTGGCATCACCGGTCACTTCGAGCATACGCCAGTTGAAGAGCATATTGCCGATGTTGGCGCAGGTCTCGTTATGGGCGGTGCTATTGGGCAACTGATACGGACGACCGTAACTTTGATGCACTTTTTGTATGCTGTCCGGTTCGTAGCATGTACCGTCGGGCGAAGTTCCGTCATAAAGTGCTCCGCAAGCCCCTGTAACATACATTTTACGGGTAACAATATCATTCCAGATGCTTGTAAGATTCTTCATCAACTGTTGTTCTCCGGTCTCAGCATATACATCCGCTACGCCGGCATACAGATAATTGGCACGTACAGCGTGTCCCATGGCCTGGTATTGTTCACGGAAAGGAACCCGGTCCTGATTATCATCCGTACCGCTTTCTACCATTCCCCGAATGTCGATCAGGTTCTTCGATAATTCCAGATAACGAGGGTTTCCGGTGGCCCGATACATTTCGACTACTCCCATATAGTGAGAGGGGCAGATTGCGTTACGAGCCAACTCAGCCGAAGCGGTTTCATAAAAGTGACAAAGAAAATCCGTAGCCTTAACTGCTGCGTTGAAAAGTGTATTCTTTCCGGTTGCACGTTGGTGGACGATGCCTGCCATCATGAGGTGGCCCAGGTTGTATGTTTCAAAATTCAGGCGGTTGGCAAAAGCTCCTTTTTCCTCTTCCGAGCCGACTTTTGTACCGATGACGGTTTGTTTGTGCGGGTCGGCTGCGGCATGACTATCCACTCCTCTGTTCATCTCATCGATAATAACAGGGGTATGTATATACCCGTCGGCGCGTTGAGCTTTTACCACACAGGCTATAAAGCGATCCATCAACTTATCCAATTCAGGATCTTTGTTGACTGCATAAACCGAGGCAACTCCTTCCATCCATTTATACATATCGCCATCGTGGAACGGAGGTCCCCAATGTTCGCCCTGGCATGCACCGGAAGCTATTTCAAAGTTCCGAAAGCCATGGGAGAGTTCAGGGGTATCCCAGGTTTTCCACATACTTTGCAGGGATGTATGACTGAAAACATTGAAACGATCGCCCCAGAACCCATTGTTCCAATGTACGGCATCTATTCCGGTGTTCGTCATTTTGGCATAACGACTCTGACTCATATCCGTCAATCCATTGCTTTGCGCAAATGCTCCCGTGACAGAGGCGGAAGCTAAAAGAAATAACAGTTTAATCTGTTTCATGAATATTGGTAATTCTTAAAATAATACTTTCTCTATAAGAAAGAGACGGAATTAACTATATTTTGTACTCAAAAAACAGTAAGCAAAGGTTTATCAACAAGGATACTCCAAAGAGGTTGCAGGCAAACGAACGAGATTCACGGTTCGAGTTCCGACTGATGAGAAGAGGTATGATTTATGGCTGCTTTCCGAGCTTGTGCATGTTGATACTGCCGGGCAATCTTGTATTGCTGCCCGTCTTTCAGGAAATAGGTTCCGGTTTGCTTGAACCAGAAGCTGACATCGGCTTCCAGACATTGGCGACGAATATCCAACACCCAATCGTAATTGCACACGCGAACTTCCCTGCCCGACTCTCCGCCAGCCACGACCTGCTCTACCCAACCCCCGCTGAGTTCTCCTCCAAAGTCAATGGGGTCTAACAGTGGTTCGCAAATGATAATTTTATGCTTGATGGGAGCGGCTTTGTAGATAGGCAGGCGATGGTTGACCCGGTCTTGATTCTCCATCGTGCAACAAATCGTTACGTTGTCGTACCCATCTCCCAATCAGCCGGCAGACATTCCGCCAAGCGATCAATACGTTTGGTGATGAAGAGGAAACGGAGATCTTGCCGTATACGCATCATCTCCCACGCCTCGCTTCTCCATTCGTCGGCATCTTCTACCAGAAAATCGGAGGTAAAGCAGGTATAGACTAAATTGCCCGATGGTATTTTATATTCCTTATTCTTCTTTTGCTGCAAAGGCAGGTCAAACTTAGCCGTTTTCGTTACGACTGAGCTATCTTTCCCATATTTACCGTCCGACCGGTAAACATAACAATGCCGACAGCCTGCACTCCATTTGTGACAGCCATGCCAAGGATTCCATATCGATGCTTTTCCACTCATTTATGCTATATATGCTACTTTCTGAATCACCAACAGATAATCGTGTAATTGATTGAAGAATTTATTGCCTGCGAATATACGAATAATCATTCTTTTCCAAAAAAACTGGACGTTGAAATAAAAACTACAATCTTTTAAAGTACGAATAGCCGCTGCAATCAAAATTATCTTTATTTTTGCCTTTCAAGCCATGAAGACAGCGTATGAACACAGCCCGCGATTTGATTATCTATTACTTTTCCGGAACAGGCAACTCGAAACAAGTAGCCCTGTGGTGGGCCGAAGCTACTCTAAAAAAGGGAATAGCCGCTCGCGTAGTAGACATCACAACTGTTACAAATCCCAACTCGCTTGAAATTAACAGTGATTCGCTCATGCTGATTGTCTCGCCTACGCATGGTTTCAATTATCCTCCGGTCACGATTCGTTTTATCCGCAGACTTCCGAGAGGTAAGAATCTGGTCGTACTGGCCAATACGCGGGCCGGATTAAAAATAGGACGTTTCATTACGCCCGGACTAAGTGGGATTACGTTTATGTTGTCGGCAATCCTCCTGCTAAGTAAAGGCTACAAACTCGGCGGGTTGATATCATTCGATATGCCGTCCAACTGGCTTTCCATTCATCCGGCTTTGAGTGCTGAATCAGCCAATTATATCTTCCATTCCATGCAGCAGAAAGTGCAACGATATGCTGACAAACTGTTTGATGGTCAATCGGTGTTTCCGGCACTTCGGGATTTGATACAGGATCTGTTGATCTCGCCCGTCGCAATTGGTTATTACCTGGCGGGACGTTTCTTTTTGGCTAAATCTTTTTATGCATCCAATGCGTGTACGTCGTGCGGTTTATGCGAAAAGAACTGCCCGCTCCACGCCATAAAGAAGAGCCGCAAACGTCCTTACTGGACCTTTAGATGTGAAAGCTGTATGAAGTGTATGAATAGTTGTCCGCAGGAAGCCATTCAGACAACACACGGGCTCTGGGTGTTACTTTTCGGGCTGACTTTTCTGATCATGGGACTGTTGCAGCCTATACTGGCTGATTATTACCGGACATTCGCTGGCAAGCTTGCCTTGTTTACGCTTATACTGCTTGCGCTGGTAGCCATACTCTACCCGATACAGTATGTCTTAATAAAGAATAGACGGATCAATGCAGCGATCACATATATGTCGCTTACCTTTTATAAATTCTGGGGAAGATACAGATGCAAATAGGAGAATTTGATCAAAAAAGCAAGCAGCGGAAACAAGTTTTATGTTTCTCACTGCTTGCCAACCTTTGGAATTATTCTTCGGCTAAATTATAAGTGCTGAATTCGGAAGCGCGAACCGGCTTAAACAACAACTGCGAAAAAAGATATAAATCGTTCTTCCATACATCGAAGTCATGTCCTCCGGGTTCTACATAAAAGATGTGAGGCACACCCTTTGCTTGCAGGTATTCATGCGTACGTTTGCTGAAAGACATCAGGTTATCGCGGTCTCCACAAGAGATCCACAGAAGTTTCAATAGTTTCTTAGCGGCTTCCGGTTCGGGAACCAGAACTTCCGGAGCCTTGGTGTTAGGTGCTGATGAAAAGCCTCCTACCCAAGCAAATGTATCCAGATTGCCTAGTCCGAAGTTCAACGATTGCCCTCCTCCCATCGACAAGCCGGCGAGTGCCCGGTGTTCCCGATCTTTTAATACCGGATATTGCTTCTCGATATAGGGGATTAGGTCCTGAATAAGGTCTTGCTCGAAAGTAGAGAATGCTTCTACTTTATCGGCCGCCATGATATTGCCTGTAGCCCGGTCATCTTTCATTGCCCGGCCATTGGGAAGTACCACGATCATAGGTTCCAGTTTATTTTCAGCATACAGATTGTCAAGAATGACTTGTGGCCTTCCATTCTTCAGCCACTCTAATTCATCCCCTCCAATGCCATGTAATAAATAAAGTACGGGGTATTTCTTTCCTTTAGAGAATCCGGGAGGCGTATACACCAAGGCCTTGCGTTGAACACCAACCGTATTGGACTGATAGCGGACTGTATCGATTTTCCCTTTGGCTATTCCGGCTTGTTCGATATCAAATCCGGGACGGGAATGCGGGATGGCTTTCTGTGCCTGTCCCGCGAGTGTACACATACATGTACATAGAAATAAGAAAAAGATGCGTTTCATAATTATGATACTAAAGTTTTATGATTACGACGTAAAATTACAGCTTTTCTCGCCTGCATACCGCATATTTCTGTTACAAATTCTTTCTCTGTTGTTGCACTTGCCAATGAATTCAAATAAAAATCCCGGATAATCCTTACTTAAAAGGAATTATCGGGAATGACTTGCTAACTGTCTATTTTATTTGTTTACGATTTGCTTTTTCTTACCTTCTTTATTCACCACAGCAGGTTTGCCTTTGTACGTAATCTCTCCACTACCGGCTAATTTGGCGTCGAGTTGTTTAGATGCATAGCAGTCTATGTCTCCCGAACCGGCAACATCGGCAATCACATGAGCGGCTACTAGTTTCTGAGCTTCGATATCACCTGAACCCGCAACCTTAAGTACGGCTTTCTGCGCAGAGCCAATAACATTTATATCACCGGAACCCGCCACATTCACATTAACATTAGTTGCTGTGATATTCTTCAAATCAATATCGCCACTACCATTTACGATAGCTGTAATGTTAGTGTAGTCCAATTTATCTGCTTTTATATCTCCCGAGCCGGCAATCGCTAAGTTTAAATCGTTACCTTTTACACTTCCTTTAAGCGTAACATCTGATGAGCCTAGGATATCGACCTGTTTCAAAGCAGGAGAAGAGGCAATAACTTTTAGCCGACGCTCTCCGCCCCTAATATTCACGCCTTTTTTTATATTCACTTGCAATACACCGTTCTGAGTAGTTACCTCCAATAAATCGAGTAGATTATCGGAACCGTACAAAGTAACTTTAACTTGTTTGCCAGTACTTTGGGTATATTCTACATCCGGGCTTCCCAGTACTTTTATCGCACTGAAGTCGCTCATATTCTTCAACTCCCGCGTAATGTATTTCTTACTCGGAGTGACAGTTTGCGCTTCTACTCCTCCGACAAAAAGGAATAAAGCCATAAAAGCAAGCAATGTAATCGCTAATCTTTTCATAAGTTCTTGGTTTTTAAATATTGTAATGTACAAAAGTATGGAATAAAAAATATATTCAGTACTTTTAGAGTCATTTTTTAAAAAGTATTCAATGGGTACAAAAAGAGTTATTGACCGTCTTTTTATTAAAGAATAAAAGCGATAGAAGAGATATGAGTAAAAAAAAAATGGTTTGGATGTCTGCTTATCTTGATGTCCGCAAGTAATATCCATGCTCAGAAGGCCCAAACTTCGACACAGGAATACAAACTCTGGTATGACTGTCCGGCGCAGGTATGGACCGAGGCTTTGCCTCTGGGAAACGGGCGTTTGGGAGCTATGGTATACGGCACACCGGGAACGGAACAAATCCAACTAAACGAAGAAACAATCTGGGCGGGACGTCCCAACAACAATGCCAATCCGAATGCACTGGAATATATTCCGAAAGTGCGTGAACTAGTCTTTGCCGGAAAATACCTGGAAGCACAAACACTGGCTACCGAGAAGGTGATGGCAAAAACCAATTCCGGAATGCCTTACCAGAGCTTTGGCGATTTACGTATCTCTTTTCCGGGACATACACGCTACACAAACTATTACCGCGAACTAAGCCTGGACTCCGCGCGTACCATCGTTCGGTATGAAGTAGATGGCGTTCGGTATAAGCGCGAAACGATCACATCATTTACCGATCAGGTTGTTATGGTACGCCTTACCGCTAGCCAACCCGGTAAAATCACGTTCAACGCGCAACTGACTTCCCCGCATCAGGATGTGATGATCGCTTCCGAAGCTGGAAATCAAGTGAGCCTATCCGGGGTGTCTTCCTGGCACGAGGGATTGAAAGGGAAAGTTGAGTTCCAAGGCCGATTGAGCGCTATCCATAAAGGTGGTAAAATAGCATGCGCTGACGGAATACTTTCGGTCGAAAATGCGAATGAGGCGGTAGTCTATGTATCGATCGCCACCAACTTTAATAATTATCAGGACATCACAGGCAATCAGGTGGAACGGGCTCAGAACTATTTGTCTCAGGCCATGAAACACTCGTTTGCGGAAGCCAAGCAGAAACATACGGATTTCTATCGCAACTACCTGACACGTGTATCATTGGATTTGGGAGCAAACAAGTTTGAGGATGTAACGACCGATAAACGGGTGGAGAACTTTAAAACAACGAACGACGCGCATCTGGTAGCGACCTATTTTCAATTCGGACGCTACCTGCTGATTTGTTCTTCACAGCCCGGCGGGCAGCCTGCCAATCTTCAAGGCATCTGGAATGACAAACTGTTTCCGTCATGGGATAGTAAATATACCTGTAACATCAATTTGGAGATGAACTACTGGCCGTCGGAAGTCACCAACCTAACCGAATTGAACGATCCCTTGTTCCGCTTAATTAAGGAAGTCAGCGAGACCGGCAAAGAAACCGCTAAGATCATGTACGGAGCTGACGGATGGGTATTGCATCACAATACCGATATCTGGCGCATCACAGGGGCACTTGACAAAGCTCCTTCGGGAATGTGGCCAAGCGGAGGTGCCTGGCTCTGTCGCCACCTTTGGGAACATTATTTATATACCGGTGATGTTGAGTTCTTACGCTCGGTATATCCCATCCTGAAAGAATCCGGACGCTTCTTTGATGAAACAATGGTTCAGGAACCTGTACACAATTGGTTAGTCGTTTGCCCAAGCAATTCCCCTGAGAATGTTCATTCGGGTAGCAAAGGTGAATCGACCACAGCCGCCGGATGTACAATGGACAATCAGCTTATCTTCGATCTTTGGACAACGATCATATCGGCTTCGCAAATCTTAGGTACGGACCAGGAGTTCGCCACCCACTTGCAACAACGCCTTCAAGAAATGGCTCCGATGCAAATCGGGCACTGGGGACAATTACAGGAATGGATGTTCGACTGGGATGATCCGAACGATGTGCACCGTCATGTATCTCATTTGTACGGTCTGTTCCCTAGCAACCAGATCTCACCTTATCGCACCCCTGAACTGTTTGATGCAGCACGTACTTCGCTGATACATCGTGGCGATCCTTCCACCGGATGGAGCATGGGATGGAAAGTATGCCTTTGGGCACGCCTGTTGGATGGAGATCACGCTTATAAACTGATTACAGACCAACTAACGCTTGTACGTAATGAGAAGAAAAAAGGTGGAACTTATCCGAATCTGTTTGACGCTCATCCGCCTTTCCAGATTGATGGTAACTTTGGTTGCGCTGCCGGAATCGTAGAAATGCTTATGCAAAGTTACGATGGCTTTATCAATCTGTTGCCGGCTCTACCTAGTTTGTGGCAAGAGGGTTCTGTAAAAGGAATCATTGCACGCGGAGGGTTCGAGCTGGACTTGAGTTGGAAGAACGGGCAAGTAGAACGAATCGTTGTAAAATCGCACAAAGGAGGAAACTGCCGCCTGCGCTCTGCCCACCCATTAACCGGCAAAGGGTTGAAACAAGCTAAGGGTGAGAATCCGAATGCACTATTTGCTGTACCCGAGGTGGCTAAACCATTGATTAATGAAAAGGCCCAACTGAATAAGGTAGAGATCACAAAGACTTATTTATATGACCTGCCGACAAAAGCCGGAAAAGAATATCTATTGATTGGTAAATAACTAGTAACCTATATGAAACGAGAATTATTAAAATTATTTGTTGCTTGCGGAGCTGTTTGTTTAATGGCCTGCACAGCTTCTAAGAAAGTAGAAAAAGAAGAATGGAGTGTGCGCCTGGCCAAATCCGAGATTAAACGGTTTCCCGAACCTTGGATGATTGAGAAGGCTACAAAACCGCGTTGGGGCTACACCCATGGCTTGGTAGTAAAATCAATGCTAGAAGAGTGGAAACACACCGGAGATAGCTCGTACTATGACTATGCCAAGATTTACGCCGATAGCTTGATCGACGCAAACGGACACATCAAAACGATGAAGTATTTGTCGTTCAACATTGATAACATCAATGCCGGGAAAATCTTGTTCGACTTCTATGCAAAGACGGGCGACCAACGCTACAAGATAGCAATGGACACTTTGCGCAAGCAAATGACCGAGCAACCTCGCACGAAAGAAGGGGGCTTCTGGCATAAGTTGAAGTATACACACCAAATGTGGTTGGATGGTATCTTTATGGCTTCTCCGTTTCTGGCGCAATACGGGGCTACTTTCCAGGAGCCGGCCTTGTTCGACGAAGCAGTCAAACAAATCTTACTCATGGCCGAAAAGACCTATGACCCTGCCACCGGACTTTATTACCATGGCTGGGACGAGAGTCGCGAGCAAAAATGGGCAAATCCTGAAACGGGTTGTTCGCCTAACTTCTGGAGTCGGAGTATCGGTTGGTACGGAGCTGCCATCGTCGACGTATTGGATTACTTACCGCAAGAAACTGCCGGACGTGACAGTGTGGTTGCTATCTTGCAGGGATTGGCTAAATCAATCGTAAAATATCAGGACCCGCAATCGGGCACTTGGTATCAGGTTACCGATCAGGGAGCACGTGAGGGTAACTACCTTGAATCATCTGCCAGCGCTTTGTTTGTATATACACTTGCCAAAGCAGTCAATAAAGGATATATCGGCAAAGAATATATCGAGCTATCCGCAAAGCTTTCGACGGCATGACCAAAAACTTCCTGCGTGTAGAAGAAGACGGTTCGTATACGATTACCAACTGCTGTGCCGTAGCCGGTCTGGGTGGTGATTCTAAGAGATACCGCGACGGCTCATTCGAGTATTACATCAGCGAGCCGGTTATCGACAATGACCCCAAGTCAGTGGGTTCCTTTATCCTGGCTGCTATCGAATATGAAAAAATGACTCAAAAATAAATAGATTCAAAATTGAAGAACAAATGAGAACTTTCAAATTAATTCCTCTCTTACTATTACTACTGACATTGACAACCTCTGTCGCGGCGCAGAAGAAGGCTCCGAAAACGTACATCCCATGGAGCAACGGCCGACTGCTTGTCTCTGAAGAAGGACGCTATCTGAAACATGAAAACGGTGCCCCCTTCTTTTGGTTGGGTGAAACCGGTTGGTTGCTGCCTGAACGTTTGAATCGTGACGAAGCCGAATACTACCTGGAACAATGTAAACGCCGGGGTTATAACGTTATTCAGGTACAAACCTTGAACAACGTGCCTTCGATGAATATCTACGGGCAATACTCCATGATTGACGGCTTTAACTTCAAAAACATTAATCAAAAGGGAGTTTACGGATATTGGGACCACATGGACTACATTATACGTACGGCTGCCAAGAAAGGGCTTTATATCGGTATGGTTTGTATCTGGGGAAGTCCGGTGGGTCATGGAGATATGAATGTAGAACAAGCGAAAGCTTATGGAAAGTTCCTGGCTGAGCGATATAAGAATGAGCCGAACATCATCTGGTTTATCGGTGGAGATATTCGCGGTGATGTGAAAACAGCTGAGTGGGAAGCTCTGGCTACCTCCATCAAAGCGGTGGACAAAAACCACTTGATGACTTTCCATCCACGTGGCAGAACAACTTCCGCTACTTGGTTTAACAATGCACCTTGGTTGGACTTTAACATGTTTCAAAGTGGTCATCGCCGCTACGGACAACGCTTTGGTGATGGCGATTATCCGATCGAAGAAAACACCGAGGAAGACAACTGGCGTTTTGTAGAACGCAGCTTGGCTACACAACCGATGAAACCGGTGATTGACGGCGAACCTATTTACGAAGAGATCCCTCACGGATTGCATGATGAGAATGAATTGCTTTGGAAAGACTACGATGTACGTCGTTACGCTTACTGGTCTGTCTTTGCCGGTTCTTTCGGACATACTTACGGTCATAACTCAATCATGCAGTTTATCAAACCGGGTGTAGGTGGTGCATATGGTGCTAAGAAACCTTGGTATGAAGCGTTGAATGATCCCGGCTTTAGCCAGATGAGATATCTCAAAAACCTGATGCTGACTCTCCCCTATTTTGATCGTGTACCTGATCAATCAATCATAGCCGGAACGAATGGCGAACGCTATGACCGGGCTGTTGCTACACGCGGAAAAGATTACCTGATGGTGTACAACTATACCGGACGTCCGATGCAAATTGATTTCAGCAAGATTAGCGGAGATAAAAAGAACGCTTGGTGGTATACAACGAAAGACGGCAAGCTGGAATATATCGGCGAGTTTGGTAACGGCGTACAGAAACTCCAACACGATAGCGGCTACTCCAGTGGAAATGATCACATCTTGATTGTTATTGACAGCAGCAAAGACTACCTGAGCAAGGATTGGACAGAGCTGCCCGATGCACAACAAAAATGGAACAAATAACTCCATTTGATTCTCATCGGACGTTATCTAAAGCTGATTAATAAATAAAAATCAACGATTATGAAACATATTTATACGCTCATCTCTCTGCTGTTCCTCACCGGTTCGCTTTATGCGGCTACAGGAACAACCGATCTGCGTACCGAACAATTAAAGAATCCGTTAGGACTCGATATTCGTCAGCCCCGTTTGGGCTGGCGAATTGTGTCGGACGAACAGAATGTGATGCAAACCGCTTATCATATTCTGGTAGCTTCATCTCCGGACTTGTTGGCACAAGGAAAAGGAGATTGCTGGGATTCGGGAAAGAAAGAGAGTGATGCTTCTCAATGGATTAGCTATCAAGGCGCACCCTTGAAGCGCAACGCCGCCTACTATTGGAAAGTGAAGGTTTACACCAACAAAGGTGAAACAGCCTGGAGTACTCCGGCTTCATGGACCATGGGACTTTTCAATGAAGCCGACTGGCAAGGACAATGGATCGGACTGGATCGGGCTGCCCCCGGTGACAGTGAAACTCAATGGAGCCGGTTAGCCGCCCGTTATCTTCGCAAAGAGTTCTCTCTGAAGAAAGAAGTTAAACGAGCCACGGTACATATTTCCGGCATGGGCCTTTATGAGCTTTTCATCAATGGGAAGCGTGTAGGTGATCAAGTGCTGGCCCCTGCTCCTACCGATTATCGGAAAAGTATTTTATACAACACGTACGACGTCACCACACAATTGCAAAAAGAGAATGCGATCGGAGTTACGCTTGGTAATGGCCGTTTCTACACCATGCGCCAAGACTATAAGCCTTATAAGATACCGAATTTCGGTTATCCCAAACTTCGTTTCAATCTGATTGTCGAGTACGCAGACGGTAGCAAAGAAACAATCGTTTCGAATACGACTTGGAAACTGACTACCGAAGGACCGATACGGAGTAACAACGAATATGACGGCGAAGACTATGATGCTCGTAAAGAGTTGGGCAACTGGACACTTCCGGGCTATAACGACCAGAGTTGGAAAGCCGTAGAACGTGTCAGCATTCCCAGTGGTACATTACGTGCACAGATCATGCCGGGCATGAAAGTGACCGAAGTGGTGACTCCTGTTTCCATCAAGAAACTGGGAAATAAATACATTCTCGACATCGGACAAAACCTGGCAGGATGGGTACGCTTTCGTATCAAAGGCCAATCAGGTGATAGCATTCGCCTTCGTTTCGCTGAAACTTTGCAACCGGATGGTGAACTGTTTACCGTAAACCTGCGTGATGCCCGTTCCACGGATACTTATATCGTAAGTGGACGCGAAGCAGCTACTGCTACCTGGGCACCTCGTTTTGTATATCACGGCTTCCGTTATGTAGAAATTAGCGGCTATCCTGACGCACAACTGAAAGACTTTACGGCCGAAGTGGTGGAGGATGAAATGGAACATACCGGTTCTTTTACCTGCTCGGATGAGACTTTGAATCAGGTAGTACGCAACGCTTTCTGGGGAATCCGCAGCAACTACAAGGGAATGCCGGTAGACTGCCCGCAACGCAATGAGCGTCAGCCGTGGTTGGGCGACCGTACCATGGGATGTTGGGGAGAAAGTATGCTATTCGACAACAGAGCCATGTATGCCAAATGGACACGCGATATTCGGGATGCACAACGTGAAGACGGTTGTATTCCGGATGTAGCTCCTGCCTATTGGAACTATTACTCGGATAATGTGACTTGGCCTAGCGCACTGCCAATGGCTTGCGATATGCTCTTCACTAACTATGGAGATACGCAACCGATGGTGGAGAATTATCCGGCCATCAAACATTGGCTCAATCATATCCGTGACTATTACATGACACCGGATTACATTATCACGAAAGATAAATACGGCGACTGGTGTGTTCCACCGGAATCGCTGGAGTTAATCCATAGCAAAGATCCGGCTCGTAAGACGGATGGCGCACTGATCGCTACCGCTTATTACCTGAAGGTTCTACAATTGATGCACCGCTTCGCTACTTTGCAGGGCCTAAAGGCAGATGCTGAGGAATGGGAAGATTTCGAGCATAAGATGAAAGATGCGTTTAACGCTCGCTTCCTCCATGTAAAAGAAGGAACATCGCTTGTACCGGGTCACACCCTTTTCCCGGATAGTATCTTCTACGGTAACAATACGGCAACGGCTAATATTCTGCCGCTAGCTTTTGGACTGGTTCCGAAAGAATATGTGAAAGAGGTAGCCAAGAATGTAGTTACTACGATTATCACGACCAACAATGGGCATATCAGTACCGGTGTGATCGGGGTTCAATGGCTGCTACGCGAGTTAAGCCGCCGTGGCCACGCAGATGTAGCTTACTTGTTGGCAACGAATAATACGTATCCTTCATGGGGCTATATGGCTGCTCAGGGTGCTACTACAATCTGGGAATTATGGAATGGAGATCATGCCAATCCGGAGATGAACAGTGCCAATCACGTCATGCTGTTGGGAGACTTACTTCCGTGGTGTTTCAATAATCTGGCAGGTATTCGTGCCGACCGTTGGAAGCCCGGTTACAAACATATCGTTTTCCAACCGAACTTTGAAGTTCAAGATCTGAGTAAGGTAGATGCTTCTTATATGAGTGTTTACGGAAAGATAATCAGTCGTTGGACCAAAACTCCGATGCACTTGGAATGGGATATCGAACTCCCTGCCAATACAACGGGAGAAGTACATTTGCCAAATGGCAAAAAAGAGCTGATTGGTTCAGGTAAATATCACTTCAGCGTAGACATTCCTACCCGGAATGCCGCGATTCTGAGAGATGAGTTCCTATACGAAAAGGCTTCTTTCCCCGAATGCCACGGAGCAACAATTGTTGAGTTAAAGAATGGCGATCTGGTAGCTTCTTTCTTCGGAGGAACTAAAGAACGGAATCCCGACTGTTGCATCTGGGTTTGTCGCAAGCCCAAAGGTGCTAAAGAGTGGACATCTCCGGCACTGGCTGCCGATGGTGTCTTTGCCTTGAATGATCCGTTGGCTTCTATCGCCGGAATTGATGGGGAATGTACGGAAGTAAAAGATGCGAAAGGAAAACTCATTGCCCGGAGAAAAGCTTGCTGGAATCCGGTACTTTTTCAAATCCCCGGTGGTGATTTGATTTTATTCTATAAGATCGGTTTGAAAGTTAGTGACTGGACGGGCTGGCTTGTCCGTTCGCGTGACGGAGGAAAGACGTGGAGCAAACGTGAAGCACTGCCACAAGGTTTCCTTGGTCCGATTAAAAACAAACCGGAATATATCAACGGCCGGATTATCTGTCCCTCGAGCACGGAAGGAAGCAATGGCTGGCGTATTCATTTCGAGATCTCCGATGATAAAGGTAAGACCTGGAAGATGGTCGGCCCTTTGGATGCCGAACTCTCTGTGCTTACTCAGAACCGCTTGAAAGGCGGTGTGAGTGTAGACGATCAGGAAGCTGGAGAAGCAGTCAAAGGTGAAGGAGCGAAACCGATCTACGCCATTCAGCCAAGCATTCTGCGTCATAAAGATGGAAGATTGCAAGTACTCTGCCGTACACGTAATGCGCTATTGGCTACTGCCTGGAGCAGTGATAACGGAGATACCTGGAGCAAAGTTACATTAGTTAACGTGCCCAACAATAATTCGGGAACCGATGCGGTGACTCTAAACGACGGACGTCATGCCTTGATTTATAACAACTTCTCTACCTTACCGGGTACACCTAAAGGACCTCGCACGCCGCTTTGTGTAGCCGTATCGGAAGATGGAGTGAACTGGAAACCGGTTCTTACGTTGGAAGATAGTCCGATCAGCCAATATTCTTACCCGAGTATCATTCAGGGAAAGGATGGCAAACTACACGCTATCTATACGTGGCGTCGCCAACGTATCAAATATGCGGAAATAGATCTTTCGGGCATTCGATAGTAGAATCAGCCCTTCCTAGTGTTAAAACAATACCGTCCTGGATACATTTCAGGGCGGTATTGTCATTTATATTCGTAAAAGCAATATCTTTGCACTGTTTTATTGCTCTCTAAACACAACACTACCTAAAACTTTATAAATATGATAACAAAGAGCATGAGTGATGAGGAGCTTTTTCGAGCTTTGAAGACTGAGATCGATGAATTGGGATGGAACTTAATTAAACACAAAGGTCAAGCGTATCGCAAAGTGGTGCTTCGGCAGCGATTATTCCCCCTGTACTTTAAACCGTTTGAAGTAAAATCCAAAAGTAAAAACACCTGGTTAGTTATTCCGGTGGCACACTCACGTAAAGATGCGGACAACTCGCAATTTATGTTGTTATGTAAATTAGATTCCCCCGAAGGGATTTATTGGTACTCGATAGGAGCTGATTACTTCACGCGAGAAGCCGACGAAACAATCAGCGTATTGGCTCCGCACATGCTAAGGCGAATGAATGAGCGGTTAAATCTGCACATACTCAAGAGTGAAGACCTGCTTGTAGAGTTCATCAAACGCGAACCAAAGAATTACATGTCTTATCCACCGGAATCGAAGCAGTTCTTCCACTTGGTCAATGGAGGAATCGTTCTAGGAGAAGTGGTTGGCCGCAGATGGATACACAAAACTTTTATCGACGACGAGTCGTTTAGTAAAGTGAATAAGATGAAAGGCGATCGATTAATCTCGGGACAGAAAAGGCTAGAGTCGATTAAACAGTTATTAGATAGTTCTGATAATAAAGCAGCGGTCCTGGAGTTTATTGACTCTACCTTTGGCAGTTACAAGCATGAATTTAAATTAGAATAGATTATGGCAGACAACTATATTGAAAAGCAACACGAGCAGTACGAAGCTCGGAAAGCAGCTTGGCTACAAAGTCAAAAGAAACACGGAATAAAGAAAACCTCCGTAGTATCTCCCGCCGCTACTAAAGAGACGGCGCAAACTCAAAAGCAGCAACGAAGAGTCTTCGTAACCGGAGGAGCAGATGGCATCGGCAAAGCGATTGTACAAGCTTTCCGACAAGCCGATTGCCTGGTTGCCTTTTGTGATCAAAATGAAACCTTGGGTAAGCAAACCGCTGAAGAGACGGGAGCAATCTTCTTCCCGGTCGATGTAAGTGACCAAGCCGCTCTTGAACAATGCGTGCAGGCGTTGTTTACCCGGTGGGGCGATCTGGATGTGATAATCAACAATGTCGGCATCAGTCAGTTCTCTCCGATCACGGAAACGAGCGTGGAAGAGTTCGACCAGATATTGTCCGTCAACCTGCGCCCAGTGTTTATCACCGCAAGACTGCTTGCCATTCATCGGAAAGCACAAACTAAACCGAACCCATACGGAAGGGTTGTGAATATCTGTTCCACCCGCTATCTGATGAGTGAGGCGGGAAGTGAAGGATATGCCGCTTCCAAAGGAGGTATTTATTCGCTTACCCATGCCCTGGCCGTATCTTTGGGAGAATGGCATATTACAGTCAACTCCATTGCACCGGGATGGATACAGAACCATCAGTACGATCAGTTGCGTCCCGAAGACCACGCACAGCATCCGGCACGTCGGTAGGCAAGCCCGAAGATATAGCCCGTATGTGTTTATTCCTTTGTCAGGACGAGAATGATTTCATGACCGGCGAAAACATTACCATCGACGGAGGAATGACTAAGAAAATGATCTATATCGAATAATCGGAAGAGCTTGCGTAATCGGTCAATACCTTCCGGGTAACCTCTATACCTGTCTTTACAATGGGGCTTGCCCGGTGAAACTCAAGCATATCAAAGGCAGTGCCGGGCATCTGAATAAGTATGTCCGGCTGATATTGCTCAATCTGGTAACAGGTTATCTGCTGCATCATCATTCGTGACGACTCGGTCAGCACCATATACGGACTTAACCGGCCTTTCCTCCCACCCTCGGCCGGTGCATTTACATCTACGGCAATCAACAGGTCGTCTTCCGTACGCTGCACATGTTTCAAAGGAAGCGGATTCAAGATCCCTCCATCAATGAGTATCATTCCCTCTTTGCGCATGGGACGGAAAAGCATGGGGATGGAAATGGAAGCCCGAATGGCATCATGCAGACTACCGCTATCGAACCGCACCTCTTGTTCGCTTACAATATCGGTTGCCATCGCGACATAGGGTATCGGCAAGTCTTCGATATTCATGTCCGGAATGATTTCCTTTAATTCTTTGATAAAGCGGTCGCCCTTCACCAGTCCGTCCCGGCTCAGCGTAAGATCGACCAGTTGCCACATCTTCCGCTTATCCCAACTAAACAACCACTCTTTACATTCTTCCAATTTACCCGAAGCGTACATCGCTCCTACCATGGCTCCCATGGAACTTCCGGCAATGGAAGTTATCTCGAAGTCATGTCGTAATAATTCTTCGATGACTCCGATATGCGCAATTCCACGCGCTCCGCCCATGGAAAGAACCAGGGCTACCTTTCGCTTATTCATCCTATTTTCTCTTTGGTTTTCTACAAAGAAAATAAATTCTTGCGTAAAAAGGATATTTATTACCTAGAATGTATTGAATAATCTTTTATTATTCAATGTGATAAAAAGACACCTTGTAACATTTGTTACGCCCGTTCTGACAAAATCGTTGTACTTTTGTGCAATTAACTGGATCTTGTACTAAGAATGAGGAAGCTTCTATATATAATACCACACTATTTTGTTGTTCCGCTATTTGTTATTGCCGGAATAGCAGCCGGGCTAGGCGGTTATACCGTTTATATGTCTCGTGCTCATTCTTACTTATCCGACGATCCGTCATCCTGTACCAATTGCCACATCATGGCACCCTACTATCAGTCCTGGCAACATAGCTCGCACCAAGCCTGGGCGAACTGCAACGATTGCCACGTTCCTCAAGATAATGTATTAAGTAAATATGCGTTCAAAGCAATGGACGGACTTTATCATGCGGCCGTTTTTACAGTTAAAGCCGAGCCGCAAGTAATCCGTCCGCGCGATGCAAGCAAGCAGGTTATCATGAATAACTGCATTCGTTGTCACACGCAACTGAATACGGAATTTGTGAAAACCGGCATGATTAGTTATACGGAAGTAGAGCATGGCCAAGGAAAAGCCTGCTGGGATTGTCACCGGGAAGTACCTCACACGCAAGTGAGCAACCTCTCGTCCTCACCCAATGCCCTTGTGCCTCTACCGAAATCTCCCGTACCGGAATGGCTGAAGAAGAGTATGAAAAATAAAAAATAGCATATAGTTATGTTTAAGAAATTAGCGGAATCAATCAGACAAAGACCCATCATTGGATGGGCAATATTTGCAGTCGTAATGGTTGCAGTGTTTATTTTAGGGCTATTGGCTGCTTCCATAACCGAACGCAGGGCAGAGATCGCCACGCTTTATAATAATAAAAAAGTAGAGATCTCAGGAATCAACCCCAACAATGAAGAATGGGGCCTGAATTATCCCCGTGAGTATGACACTTGGAAGAAGACCAAAGAGATGGATTTCCGAAGCAAACATCTAGGCAATATGCCTGAAGACATCCTGGAAAATCGTCCTGAAATGGTTCTACTCTGGGCCGGATATGCTTTTTCAAGGGAATATACCGCTCCGCGTGGCCATATGCATACGATTGACGACATGACGCATACACTTCGTACCGGTACTCCGGATCATGACCATAAAGATATGCAACCTGCTACGTGCTGGACTTGTAAGAGTCCCGACGTGCCTAGAATGATGCATGAAGTCGGCATAGAGAACTTCTACAAAGCTTCCTGGAGTGAGTTTGGTAAAGAGATCGTCAACCCCCTAGGCTGTGCCGACTGTCACGACCCGCAGACAATGAATCTGATCATCACTCGCCCAGCGTTAATTGAAGCTTTCCAGCGACAAGGCAAAGATATCACACAGTCCACTCCGCAAGAGATGCGTACGTTGGTATGTGCGCAATGCCATGTGGAATACTTCTTCAAAGGAGACGGCAAGTATCTGACCTTCCCTTGGGATGGCGGTATGACGGTTGAAACGATGGAAGCGTATTACGACAATGCCGAGTACACCGACTGGGTTCACGGGTTGAGTAAGGCTCCGATGCTAAAAGCTCAGCATCCCGACTATGAAATATTCCTGTTAGGCCCTCACGCACAACGCGGATTGGCGTGTGCCGATTGCCATATGCCCTATATGGCCGAAGGAGGTATAAAATACTCCAATCACCAGATTATGAGTCCGCTTAAGAATATATCTTCCACTTGCCAGACCTGTCACCGGGATACCGAAGAGAACTTGAGAAACTATGTTTATCAGTATCAGGACAAGGCGTTGGAGATCAGAGATAGAATCGAAGTTGAACTTTCCAAAGCTCACGTTATGGCGAAGACTGCCTGGGATCATGGAGTAGACGAAGCGAAGATGAAGGAAGCGTTGAAGTTGATCCGTCAGGCACAATGGCGTTGGGACTTTGCAGTGGCTTCTCATGGGGCTTCTTTCCATGCTCCGGTAGAAACACAACGTATTCTGGCACACAGCTTGGACCGTACCATGCAAGCACAATTGGAATTGCAGAAAGTACTCTTCTCATTGGGCGTAACCGATGTCAAGATGCCGGATATCTCCACGAAAGCTCTGGCGCAGGCTTTATCGGTCTGGATATGAAAAAGCTTCGCAGTGAAAAAGACCAGTGGATTAAGACTACGCTTCCTACTTGGGTTAAGAAAGCGAAGGAACAAGTTGCTATAAACTAGGCTCTTTCTTCTACATTCATTGATGAAAGAAACCAATAGACGGCAAATGTGGCAAACCCCTTGGGGATATCCTGAGGGGATTGTTACGGTTATCGGAATCGTTATTGTAGGTTTTATGTTGCAGATAACGATCGGCAGCTTCAACTTTTACCTCTTGGCAGCTCCGGTAAATATGATACTGGGGGGAGTGTTAATCGGCTTATGCTACTCTCCTTACTCTTACGCAAAACTTCATTTTTCCGATGGTTCACAGGTGTTCCGGTTTCGGTATGCCTGACTGTCTCTTTATTAGTCCTCAGCTTAATCATGGGACTTACCCCACAAGGGACTCCCGCTACCGGCGAAACGGCTGATTGGTTTACCCGGTTGGGATTCACCGGCATGACCAGTTCGTGGGCATTCGTATTGATCTACTTCTTCACCCTCCTCTCCCTCGGCTGCTTGATAGCCCGTAAGTTGCTCCGTTTTCATTGGAGAAACTATGCGTTCTACATGAACCACATCGGTCTTTGGCTCGTTCTTTTCGCAGCCGGAATAGGCTACGCGGATATGGAGAGATACGTAATGCACGTGCGCGAAGGCGAAGTTGAATGGCGAGTGTACGATAGTGAGGGAGTTGTGAAGGAACTTCCCATTGCCATCCAACTCAATGATTTCGATATGGAAGAATATCCCCCACAGTTGACGGTTATCGATCGGCAAAGTGGCGCTCCGCAACCTGTTGTAAAGCCCGATTATTACCAGATAGATACCAAGTCGCCCAAAGGCCATTTGGATGGGTGGGATATTCAATTGGAAGAATACATTCATCACGCAGTCCGCAACAGTGACAGCACCTATCGGGAAGTTCCTATGCCCGGAGCAAGTCCAGCAGCCAGGATACAAGCAGTTCGGAAAGCGGACGGAAGTAAGGCGAGCGGATGGGTGTGCGGAGGAAATCAAGCACAACTCTACATGACTCTGCCGCTTAACGAGCAGCTATGTGTGGTCATGACTGCTCCCGAACCCAAAAGCTTCACATCCGATGTTGAGGTATATATGCCCGACGGAGTGACCAAAAAGGGTGTGCTGGAAGTAAACAAGCCCCTACGCATCGAAAGTTGGACTATCTATCAATATGGGTACGACAATAAAGCCGGGCGTCTGTCGTCATACAGCAGTATGGAACTGGTTTACGACCCGTGGATTATCCCCGTTTATATCGGATTCGCATTGATAGCTTTAGGCTCTGTTGCGATGATTTGGAACGGTCGGCTAGTGAAACGGAGGAAAGAGAATGACGAGCGAAATGATAACGATAGTCCTGAGAAAGAATAGTTATGAATTGGAATAATTTTATCTGGTTTGCTTTGCCGGCTATGCTACTTTGGGGTGCTGCCGGGATTACCGTGTACAAGTCTCAGAAGAAGCTGGCAAACTGCCTGATGCTCTGTGGCATCGGTGTATTTGCCGTCTTTATTGTAGGGTTCTGGATCAACCTGGAACGTCCGCCTATGCGAACCATGGGAGAAACTCGTTTGTGGTATTCATTCTTTTTATCGGCTGTGGGCTATGTTGCCTATCGTCGGTGGAAATATCCCTGGTTACTCTCTTTCTCGGCCTTAGTAGCTATCGTCTTTGTATGTGTCAATCTGTTCAAGCCTGAGATTCATTCCAAGAATCTGATGCCTGCCTTGCAGAGTGTCTGGTTTGTTCCCCATGTTACCTCCTATATCCTCTCCTACGCCATGTTGGGAGCGGCCACGATAGGCTCATTTGTTCAGTTACGGAATATTCACCGCCAACGAGCGACTGATCGTAAGTTGCTCGACTTTATAGATAACATTGTCTACATCGGTTTCGGTTTCCTCATACTGGGTATGCTCATGGGAGCCGTATGGGCAAAAGAAGCGTGGGGACACTATTGGTCGTGGGACCCGAAAGAGACTTGGGCGTTTATTACCTCGATGGCATACCTTGCCTACATACACCTCCGGTTGCATGAGAGTAAGCACATCAAGGTTGCGCTTTGGGCACTTCCTGTGGCTTTCCTGCTACTGATGATTACTTGGGTCGGGGTTAATTACCTGCCCGCTGCCCAGGGAAGCATTCACGTGTATTAGTTGTGACCGCGATATTCGGGCTTTAGGGTTGTACGTTTTTAGTCTTTCCGGAGATCTCCCGAATGTCGAGACGCAGAATATCGGTGCGGTGAAATGACTTCTCGGCATATTTCAGTCCGACTTCTTTATCCTCCGGCGAGTACTTATCCAAGATCAACGCTAAAGCCTTCATCCGTTCGTCTGTTGACAGGTTCATGCTTATGCGGCCACGAACGACGATACTTTCGTAAGCGGTCGTAAATTTGTGTGAGATTACATTCGTAGATCCGACCACACAGAACGATACGTTCGGATTTCCTTGCAGATTGTTCAACTTATGTCCCTCAGGTGCGCAGTGAAGGTAGATAGACGCAGCATGATCCCAGACATAGCTGATCGGAATCCCATAGCCTCCTACTCCCCCATTCACTTCTTCAACCATTGATAAGATGCCGTATTCTCCACGCTCCAACAGTTTGATTGCATTCTCTTCGTCCAACAGGCGGTCTTGTCTGCGAACCTCCGCATTGTTATATGGTATTTCACTCATTATCCTACTAATTGATTGATCCGATGGTAATCTAATATCTTGCCTTTCCCTGCTTCAAACTCAATGATGCCGTCGCGAACGATCTCCGATATCGCCCGGGATAAGGAAGGACGCTCTACACCGAAGTATTCGGCCAGACAAGCGATCGTTCTATCCAGTTCGAAATGCCCGCCCTTTTCACGTTGCAGAATATAATACGCGATCTTCGCCTTAATCCCCTTCTGAGAGAATATCTTTAAGCGATCGGCAAGCACTTGGGTTTGATTGGCTATGAAGGATATAACTCCTTTCAGGAATCCGGGGCATTTGAGCATCTGTCTTTCGATGGCTACTTTACTTATCAGAATAACTTCGCACTCTTCTAAAGCGATGACATCAACCGGGAAGCGGTTGTTCTCCGCAAACATAAAAGCTGCTGCCAATGGATAGGGCGCTATGATCTCTTCCACGGAAAGCGTCAATCCGGAGTTAGCTATTATTTCAGTCTTCACCCTCCCCTTGGTCAGCATAAACAAATAGGACACACGATCTCCTTGAGAAGCGATGTACTCGCCTTTCTTGTATTTCCGTATCGTATGTTCGATGCTGCACTGAACCCCTGCAATTTGTTCCGGAGTCTTTTCACGGCACATGGTACAGAAAAAAAGTAAATCCGTATTCATAACTCTGTTTTGCTACAAAAATACAATATATTTTGTAAATCACTAGAAACGCCCCTAGAATTCTGCTTCTTGTAAAGGTTGGTTCTTTTCATTTCTCCGCTGTTTGTCTTTCGTTCTATTGGCTGCCACCTATCTAAACAACCACTCTGTCATCCATCGGCATCATGCAGGGCATTTCAACAGAAATATTCTTTTACCTCAAAACAATCTTTCTTTTGCATGTAAACAAGTATTCTTTTGGGGCAAATGAAGCGGGGACTTGGCCAAGCCCTGTATTCATTCGAATGAATACGAGTAGTTGATTGAAATTCGTTGAGTGAGTGAGTGTCCGAAAACAAGCGGTCGATTGGTAAAGTATCTCCGCGCTGATTATTTAGTTTATCCTACTGTAACGACAGTGCCAACGCCTTGGCACAGCCTAATTCACTACTTCTTTGCGGACATTCAAGCGGAGATAGCATACGAAAGCAAGGCGTAATACCCAAACCTCCTTATCGACTTAATAAAAGAAGAATCGCTGAAATCGGATAAAGTCAGCACCCAAGCCCCCAAATATGTAAAGCAGGTTAATACGAAGAATATACTAATGACAATGAAAAACGCACGATCATAAAGAACGTATAAGCAGAGAGCTGGTAAAGCCAGCCCTTTGTGGTTGCATTTCAATAGCCCTGGGCAAATTTGAAAATGCCCAGGGATAACCAGTCAATTGCCCAGGGCATTCTATGACTTTGCCCAGGGCAATTGGAATGGATACTCGGCAGCAAAGAATGAGGAGCTATTTCCGTCCTTTTCATTCAGACAGAAACAGCTCCTCATAAGGTCACAGCTTAACTATTTTCTCAAACCGTTAAGTCGTATATCATTTGTTGTAAAATAAAATAGCGTCGGTTTACAGAAGCGTTACTTCTTCTGTTTTTCTTGTTCTTTCTCGGCCTTACGCTTATTGACGTAATCCTTGAACATCTGTCTCCAATTGCGTCCGTGGTCGTTGAAGTACTGTTCGCAGTTGTTCTTATAGATCTCAAATACGGCCGAAATCTGTTTCATATTCTTGTAGTCGATCGCTTGTTCGCGAGCCAACTTCAGTTGCTCAAGTACATAAGTAGTCTCCGCTTCGGTCATGTTGGGGACAATAGCCTGATAACCTTTCAACGTAAAGGCAACTTTGCCTACGGTGTACTTATCCAGAATGAGTTCAATCTGTTCCTCGGTCAATACTCTACGAAGCTCCTTCATCAAACGTTCGTGCACCTCTTTCGGCATGGCAGAGTCCGCAATCATTTCGCGGTCGAGCTGACTCAACGGTTTACCAGTCAGCGGATTCATACCGGCGGGAATGGTAGTATACGGATGATCGTTGTGCCAATCGCGCACTTTACGTAAGTGGTTGTAGATGGCTGTTACGGCAAAACTAGCTTTTTGATCGTCTTTCAGATTCAGGGAAGCAACCCAATCCATCGCTTTCTTTTCGAGCGAAGCATCTGAATTCAGTTTGGCAAAAGCCTTCTTGTCGAAATAAGCCGATACCTTCTCGAACGAACGAATTGCGTTAGCCGGAAGAAGCTCGCCTTTCGTTCCGAAGCTATACATAGCCGATTCGGGTTCGATAGTTACCTTGTTTTCATCCCACATCTTCTTATTGAGTTGGAATACGTCAGCGAAAAACGCATATACCGCATTCCGCTTGTTCGGGCCAAAGTCGTGACTCTCTTGGGCAAGATGTACGTTTTGTACCTTATCCGTTGCCTGATAGAATCCATAAATACGCTGTAAATATGGGAATTCCAGTGTGGGAACGCTAGCTGTCCAGTCGCCCCCATCGGAAACAACCAATTGCGGACGCGGAGCGAACGCGGCAGCCAATTCGGCATTACATGTCCCTCCGGCAGCCAATTGGATAGGCATACCGCTTTCACACGGACATCCTCCGTCGAAATGAGAGGCAAGGCTGACAACAGGAGCCGAAGCCGTGAAACGATTGTCCAATGCAGTCAGCAAAACAGTCTGCGTACCACCTCCGGAACCACCGTTTGCTCCGATGCGGGTATGATCAATATCTTTACGAGAAGCAAGCATATAGTCCAGAATCAGTAAGCCGTTCATTGCCTGAATGACGTGTGCGGCACTGCTACGATGTGCGGCTCCTCCGACTTGCAAAGCAGACTCGCCCCAACCAAAAAGGTCGAAGTCAACACAGATAGCTCCCATACGTGCCAGCGTACCCATACGTTGCTGTTGATCTTTCCGGTAACGTCCGCCACCGAAATGGCCGTTCGGGCAAATGATAAGCGCATGTTGTCCCTTTGCCTGCGGGGTATAGATGGAACCACAAACATAGAGTCCGGGCAATGTTTCGAGTGCGAAGTTCTGCACCGTATAGCCATCGAACTTGCGTATCTTAGAAAGAATTGGTTTCGCCTTTACACATTGGGCAAGCAGCCCATCGATCTGGAGACGCTGGCGCACCTCTTTTCTGAGCGAATCGGCACGCAGTTCGAAAGCCTCTTTATTGGCATATAGCGTATTGAGGTAGGTAAGCATTTTCTCGCCGTCTTCATCGGTCCGACGAGGGTATTCATACGCTTTGAGCTTGTACATATTGCCTTTCTGCTTGACAAACTTATAGTCGAAAGGTGCAAGTACATTCGTCAGTGACTCTTCTGCGGAATAGGGACGAATACGGAAATCGGCGTAAGGCAATACTTTGCCTACCGTGTCAATGTCGTATTTCAACCGAATGCCGAAACGATTTTGAATATCGTTCAACACTTCGTTCAAAGGACGGGCAAACTCAGTTTCATAAGTTTGTGCCTGCGCTCCTGCCGATAGAGATGTGGCAAGAAGCATGGAAAATAGTATTCGTTTCATTTCTCTAAGTTGATAATTAACGCATTCTCCGTTCGCATCCGGCATTCAAAATAAACCTGCGAAGCGACCGGAGATGCTTATCTATTATTTCAGTTTAATTTCTTCACCGTTAACGACGACATCATTCAGCGTGATGCGTTCGCAGTTCTCAAAGACACAAGCTTGCTTTCCGCCTTGGATGTGTATGTCGCGAAGCACAATATCCGAGATGGGCGCTTCTTCAAGTCCAACGATTTTAATCGGCGTCTTCACGCCCGTTACCGTCATACCACTGATATGCACATTGCGAAAGATGGGTGTACGTTCGGACTTCGGTTCATCCGGCATCTTACTGTACTTCAAATCCAACACTACGGCTTCTTGCTTGATGTTACTCATTACAATGTTACTTACGCGGATATCTTCAACGATCCCACCGCGTCCACGGGAAGATTTGAGACGGATTCCACGATCAGTACCGTCGAACACGCAGTTGGAAATAGTTACTTTGCGAACGCTTCCACTCATCTCACTGCCGATAACGACTCCCCCGTGACCGGAAAGCATCGTACAATTAGTAATGGTGATATTCTCACAAGGAACACCGATGCGACGTGCTTGTGCGTCTCTGCCCGATTTAAGGGTAATGCAATCGTCGCCAACGGAGATGTGACAATCGCTGATGTGAACATTCCGGCAAGATTCCGGATTGATACCGTCGGTATTGGGCGAAGGTACGTTGTGAATGGTAATTCCTTTCACCTTTACATTCTCGCAGAACTCAGGGTTGACCGTCCAGAACGGAGAATTGATAATCTTAATGCCTTCGATCTTCACATTCTTGCAGCGCACCGGCTGAATAAACGGAGGACGGAAGAAACGGCGTTGCAAGGTATTGATATAATCTTCGTTTGTTTCGGCGTAAATAGCTTTCGTATCATTTTCCTTATCCCACATGGGTTGGTATTTGTTGATATCACGCATACCGTTATCTTTCAGGTCGATCATCACGCGGAAGAACTCCATCCACCATTTCTTTCCCTGTCCGTCTAAGGTTCCTTCACCTTTGATCGTGATGTTCTCGGCATCTACGGCATAGATCAGCGGTTGGAAACTCTTCATCATCACCCCCTCGTGGCGCACTTCAACAAAAGGCAAATAGTTGTCAAAGTCGTCCGAGAAGAGCAAAGTAGCTCCGGCTCCCAAGTCGAGCGTAATGTTACTTTTCAGGTGAATGCTCCCGGTCAGGTAAGTTCCGGCAGGGAAATAAAGTGTACCTCCACCGTTTGCGTTCAAACGGTTAATGGTCGAATTGATCAGTTTGGTATTCAAGGTTTTCCCATTTGCCTTAGCTCCTGCTTTCAGCATATCGACGCGCTCCGCACGCAAAGCAACAGCGGTGCACAGACAAAGAAGGGATAAAAAGAGTGTTCGTATTCTCATTATATTGTATTTTACAAATTATAGTACAAGCGCACGCTTGCCGAATCAGTTTCCGGGCAAGCTGACAGTAAACTTATGCGTACCGCTTTCTACCTTGCGAGGTTCTTTCTCACCGGGCACAGACACAACAGCCGTCGTATTGACAGGTACCGCAACATGCAGCGTAAACACGCCATTCTGATGCGTCCAATCGACAGAAACCGTTCCGTAAAGCGTCTCGTAAGTAGATTTCACATAAGCCAGATCACCTACCGGCTGGGGAGCGATCCGGAAAGTCTGATAACCTTCGCACACTTCTTTCTGATCCTCAGTCGTGAGAACGGTAGAAGTTGCGGGACGAATACCAACCAACGAGTTAAAGAACCATTCGTCAATCTGTCCCATCATGAAGTGATTCCAAGAGGAACCTTGACGGGGATCCCATTGTTCGGTCAGTGTGGTCGCACCGAATTTCAATTGGAAACCGTAGCCCGGCGCTTCTTCGTGATTGAACATCTTATAGATTAATTCATTCTCACCGTGACGTGCCAAGGTTTGAATCAGATACCGATTGCCGACATCTCCGGTAGTCAACCGGTTCCCGTGAGCTTCCACATCTTTCACCAGATTCATAAACACTTGGTTGTTCAAGGCTTGATTCTCACCGGAGATTCCCTGCCCATCTGTATTCTTAATCATATGTAGGAACAACGGCAGTGCGTTGCTGCACTGGCTTCCTGTACCATACTGTGCCGTGTGGTCATCGAAGAATGTTTGATTGAAAGCCTTCTTTATATCATTCGCCAAAGCGCTGTAATGATTCACATCGTATGTATTGCCTACCAATGCAGCGGCTTTTACCAGATATTGTATCGTCATGTAGTAATGAGCGGTGGCAACCAGCGGCACGGGTGTATTGCGTGAGAAACCTGCACGGAAGTCTCCATAATCGTACCAGTCGCCCAGTCCGAAAGAAAGAATACCCTTGTCCGCACGAGTCGTCAGGTAGTCCGCATAGCGACGCATGTTCTGATAATACGTTCTGATTAGCGTGTCATCACCATACGTCTCGTAATACATGAACGGAAAGATGACCAACGCGCCACCCCATTCGGGCGATTCGGCGAATGCATCCATGCCCGGACCTTCAAACACAACGTATTCGGGTGCGGTTGTCGGCATGGCTCCATTAGCGTGCTGTGCGTCCGCCATGTTCTGCATGATTTGCGGACCGAAAGCTGCCAAGTCATAATTGTACAACAGTCCGGGACCGTTGAGATGTACTTGTTCCAACCAGCCGAGCTTCTCACGGTGCGGACAGTCTGTGAACACCGACTGCATATTACTCCGCACAGCCTTTTCGATCAAGCGGTGAGCCGCATTGAAGATCGGATTCGAACTATCGAAAGTCGATACTTTCTTCGCTGAGTTATAAATGAAACAAGACTGTATTTGCTTTACTACGGGAAGCTTCTGCGGATTCTTCTGGCCTTTCAACACGGCACCTTCCACTTGTATGTAACGGAAGCCGTAATACGAGAAACGTGGATGCCAGGTTTCATCTCCTTCGCCTTTGAGCGTATATTCGTAATAGTGTTGGCGACCGGTTTGACGTTGGTCGCATGCTCCTTCACTCGTCAGTGCTTCGGCAACCAGCAAAGTAATTTTCTGTCCTTTCTTACCACGTACGGTTATCTCCGGGAAACCGGCTAAGTTCTGCCCCATATCCAAAACCAGTGCCGAAGGATCGACCGTTCGTTTGGTTGATTTGCATGCGGCGGTTACTTCTTCCGGTGTCAATTTCGTTACTTTCTGAATGCCATAACGCTCCATTATCTTCACAGGAGCGGCCTTTTGCGGGCGAAGTACTCCCTTAGGAGCTTCTTGGAGAACAACCGAATGCCAGCGGTTATCATTAAAACCGGCTTGGTTCCATCCTTTTTGCTCCCGACGAGCATCGTAATCCTCACCTCCATAGATACAGTTGAAGGTTATCGGACTTAGATCATATTTCCACTGGTCGTCCGAATAGATCGTTTCCTTACTTCCATCTTCGTAATTGATCTCCAACGTAAACAAGAGTGTGGGAGGCCCGAAGCTGATTTGCAGTTTGCGGTAGCGTCCGCCCTGCACATTATAAAAACCGTTGCCTAACAGAATCCCGGCAACATTCTCTCCACGCTTCAAGAGTGTTGTTACGTCGTAGGTATTATAATAAACACTTTTATCATAATCACTCCAAAGCGGGGCGAACTCGCTCTCTCCTACCTTTTTCCCATTCAATGAAAATTCGTAGAAGCCAAGTCCGCAGACATAAGCCGTAGCTTCGGCAATCTTTTTATTGGCTTGGAATGCTCGACGCAGACTAATGCTTTTCTTTGCCAAGGTGTCTACAGCATCCCAAGCGGCTTTCACTTCGGGCTTCTTCAATTCACTTCCATGAAATCTTCGGCCTTCGGGCAGATGAGCATCTGCACGGGTTATCGCTCCGATCCATTTACCGGAGGAAAGGTTTTCGGGAGCTAAGCGAAACTTCGCTTCCCCACTCCATGCCGAAGGTGTGTCTGTTTCATCCCAAACACGTACCTTCCATATATAATTATAGGAACCGTTACGGCTGAGTTTAGCCACATTGGTAGATACTAGCTGACTTTGTGAAGAGATTACTTTTCCACTATTCCAAACGGAGCGGTTTGTACAAGCCTCACGTATATCAAGCTCGTAGGCTGTTTGTCGTGTACCATTCTGCGGTGATTCCATCACCCATCAAGCGGGGATGAGTTTCGACCACTACCAGTCCTTCTTGCATTTCACATGTAAGACGACTTATCGTTATGTTCTTTGCCTGCACGCAGAATGGCAGGCAAAGAAGCAATAAAAGTATTTGTTTTCTTATATTCATTATTTCAATCATTCACTATTTCAACACATCCGGACAGACGATTCGGGTTAGCTTATCTGCATGTCCGACCTCTTTGCCATCAACAAAAATACGGAATCCTTTGCCATAATGGTAGCGATCTCCATTTTTATCCCAAAGAATAGTCAGGTTGTGTCCATGATAAAGCACATTATCCAGACAGAACCAATCCCACTTGCCTTCCGGAATCAACGGATTCACTTCAATCGTGTTGTCCAAGCGAGGACGTAAACCGATCAGTCCGGTAATCATCAGATCATTGAATGTGGAGTGGTTATAGTAACGGCTACGTTCCTGATCGCCTTTCAACCAATAACCGGTCACTTCATCCAGGTATTCGCCAATATACGGACGGCCGCGATGATATTGGGACTCTACATACAATTCCATCTGACGAAAGTAAACGCTATCTGTCAAAGCACGGAACAGTTCGTCGTTCTTGGCACTTGGCTGATAATGGTTCAGGTAGTTGCCCAATGCCGTCAAGGTCTGTGCCGAAGCAAACGGCCAGATCGCTCCATCCCATTCGCACTTACCTACTCCACGGGTACGGAACTCGGGATGACGACGTTCGGCTGTAGTCAATCCATAAGGAGCTGCAAAACCGTTTTCGTCCATTACTTCTTTCCAAGCAGAGTCGTACTTATCTGCGTCCGGTAGATTGAAATACCAGGGCATGTAACCGATGGCTTCACGCACATTGGCTGAAGAATCCGTACGCATCGTTTCGAAGAAGTTGTGACGGGTGTTCCACAGTTTGTCTTGTACCAGTTGCTTCAGCGTATCTGCTTTCAAGCCGTAGGTCATAGCCATTCCTTCATCTCCGGAAAGAACTCCCATCAATGAAAGCGCTTTGGCATTACCATACATATAGCTGTTGATTGTCGGACGAGCATATTTCTTCTTACGTCCTCCACTGATCGACTCTTCCATACCATCCTGCACATCACCTTGCCAGTACAGGCCATTTGATAGGCGGTTGGTACGCTCCCAACGTTTGTATTCCGTATCCAAATCTTTCTTCATGTCAAGCATGAATTCCCGTTTTCCATCTACCATGTAGCGAGCTAGTACGGCATCGGCATTCCAAGAGCTGAACTTATCCATCTTCTTCATCGGTCCGCCCTCGTTGCCACGATACCAGGTATGGATGATCTGATCCAAGTATTTGGGATCACGCAACCAACGGCTTTCATAGATATGGTGACCGATGGCACAAGCAATCAAGTTGTACTTATCCGAATAAGAGCGTTGTACAAGGAATTCGGTCATGCCGTAGCCTACCGGAGTCTCTTTGATGTGCTTGCGCAAGCTCCACCAACGGTAGTAATACATCTCTTCAAAGTTGTGCTGAGGACATTCAAATAGCGGAATGTTCTCTTCCATCCATTCGGACGCCTGAGCATTGGGAATAGCCTGAGCGATATTCTCATCTTCCATACCATTGAAGTAATCGGTATAGCGGGCAAAGTTTTCATATTTCAAGACTGCCGAAGTCGCATCTTTATCGACTGAGGATGTTTTCACATTGGCAATGCGATATTCTACCAAAGGGGCTTGTGAACCAGCATCAGCTACATCATAATCCTGATCGGCCGGTGTGTCTACGGTAGGGAATGTACGTGGTATGCCGGTACGGAAAGAAATTCGTTCAATGGAAGCTACGGGAGCATAGAACATACGCAATCCAACGCGCTTTCCATCAACAGATACTTGGATATTCCGATCCGCAACCGAAAGGACTGCTTCTACATGGTAAGTCTTTCCGGCTTCATATTTCATCATATTACCGAAACGTGAACCTCCTTTTGCACGGAATGTTCCGTCATCAGTCATTTCCAAGCGAGAACAAGCAATTCCATTCTCATCCAGGAAGTCTATCTGAAGAGTTCCCTTATCGTTTTGTCCGGCTTGCAGGTCGAAAGAGACTTTCAACTCTTTAGAAGCCGGTATCTTACGTTCTACTTTGGCATAATCAAACGGATCTTTATCCTGCAAAGTCAGCCACTGACCGGATAAAGAAACCGGAGCCCATACCGGAGAATAGATATTCCAATTGGTTAGATCGGATAGCTTCTTGCAGTCGGCGAAGTTGTCATTGGCATGTGCTGATGCGTTCAACTCAACCGGAACCGGGATGCGGGAGATCCACATATCTTCTTTGTTCACACTGTAAGCCACCCAGAGATCTTTATCAGCCGGCACTCCGTTGCCTTCCTGAATACCGCGAACATATTGCGGTCCGTACGATTTATAGTTGCCCCCATAACGCATGGGAGGTATTTCTCCATTTACAAGGTTCAGTGTTGTATATTCCAAACCGTCTTTACTCAGGGAGATAGCGAGCGGCCAACGGAATTCTGACGGGTTATATACAGTAGCATAGGTACCGTCACTTAGGCGTTGTCCCCATATCTTAGCATTGCTATTTACAAAGCCCTTAGCTCGTAATACATGTTCGGCCCATGTGTGTCCGCCATCTGCACTGATTGATGTCAACGCGTGCTTCCACAGACTGGCTATTTTTCCATCGGGCAGCGTATAGCAATTAAAAGCTTTATAGCCTTTCTTCAGTGGAATTAGCGGATCTTCACGGTCAGCCTCTTCCACCCATTGCATCATATACAAGGGGTTATCGAGTATTTCCTGACACGACTTAACGAATTCACGATCTTTGCTTTTCTTGAAATTGGGATAGTCCGTGTTCTTTTCACTAAAGCCGTGGTTGTAATAGATAAAGTAGATCGGACCGTAAGAACCATCCTTTTTGATCTCGCGGACTACACGTCCAATTCCATTGCCATCATTGGGATCGTCTTTCTTGTCTAACGCCACTCCATAATTTCCCATAGTAATGAGCCGTCCTGACTTAGACACATAAAAGCCAACACGTTGATGCATGATTGCGATCAAGTCTTTGGCTTTAACGCCCGGATAGGTATCTTTCGTATACCCGTCCGGTACTTTGTAAGGAGGAAATACGACTTCCGGATTTGTCCATTGATACCCATCTTTTGAAGTCATCAGGAATGTTTGAGAAGGTGGTACATGCTCGTCTACCGGATCAGCCAGATATTGATAAAAGAACTGTCCGTTCCAATAGGCCAACATCGGTTGGTGATTGTAGGTCCATCCGCTACCGTTGGAAGCATCCGGATGTTCGCGATTGGCGCGTACCAACTGGATATTGTGTACACCTACCACCGGTGACAGTTGTCCGTCATGGTAAGTAGGGTTCGATAATTCTTTGCCAGTGTAATGTATTAGATCTTGTGCTGACATGGTAACTGATAACCAACCGGCTGCCAGCAAACAAAGAACCTTTGCAGAATTATTCATGATATATTATAGGTTTTTAATTATTTCTTCTCGCTTTCCTTGATCAGGTTCTTCACTACTGATTCGGAAGCTTTAAAAATGGTGCCGTGTTTATGTCCTACCGGAACGCTCACCTGCTGGGTTGCATCGGTAAACTGTTTGAAATCCTTTGTACGTACTGCACCATATATCTTTCTCTTATATACATCAAAATAGATCAAATAGTCATCTCCTATCTTCTCTACGGATGGTCCTTCAACAAAAGACTCCGTGAAAGGTTCAGACGCCGGGCTATAAGGTCCTTCGGCTGATTCGGCAAACGCCACTTTCAAGTTACGTTCGGGACGTGTATTGTCTTTAAGTACCATTACATAATCTTTGGGTGCTCGCTTGACAATAACCGCATCGATGGAACTGAAGCCGGGATCATACAAAACCTTAGCCTTAGAGACGGTTTTGAAATCCTTGGTCTTGATGTAATAAAGTCGATGATTATTGTCCTCATCTTCGATACCGCGTTCAAACCGTCCGGGAATACATGATGCCCACACAACCATAAACTCTTGCGTTTCGTCATCATAAAAGATTTCAGGCGCCCATACATTTACCGTTGTCGGCTCATCGGCCATTACCGGAATTGTCTGTTGCTCCGACCAATGTACGAGGTCTTTGGAATGGGCATACCCGAAGCCCAGGTCTCCTTTCCAGCTTGTTGTCCAAACCAAATGAAAGGTTCCATCAGGCGTTCTGACCATGGAAGGGTCGCGCATCAATTGATGTTTCCCTAACTCCGGTTTAAGCCATGTGCCGGCAATCGTATCCCAACGCAATCCATCTTCACTATATAAATAACGCAGTCCCTCATCTGCCGGTTCATGAAAAGAAGTGAACATATAATATTCCTTCGGAGCCTGACACGATGCCAAGCATAATAAACCTAAAGCCGCAACAATATTTCTTATCTTTTTCATTTACGCGATTTCTTCTCTTATATACTTTCTTTGTTTATGATGAGACGGAGTACAAATGCATTTGTACTCAAATATCCTCGTCTATTTTGCGATAGCTACCCTATGATCAGTTGCAAGAAGGGGACTGTTCATCAAGAACAGTCCCCTTCGCCATCAAACAAACTAACCATTATATATAATGGGAAAGTGTTCTTTCTTTGCAGATCTTTTACAAGGATCCGCCACGTGCTTTAACTCGTTTGTACCATGCTTCACGCTCTTTGGTCAAGTCATATCCGCGTTTAGCCAAGTAGTTATTGATTCTACCTTTGTACTTACCGAACGCAGCATGTTTCTTATTTGAGTTTTCCGCATCCAGTGCAAACTCGCGAGCTTCGACCAACCAAGCATAAATCTGTGCCTTCTCGTCTTCCTTCAAAGTCGGAATCATATCGAGCGTGGCCTCATAAGTCACCTTAACAACGCCATAAGTCATTCCATCTTTCACGGCTTCTATCTGCTTCTCGTTTAAGAAGAGCGATAGATTGGCAGGAAAAGCAAAATGCGAACGGTATAGAGCGCCATCCTTTTCATCTTCGGCAGCTTTCAGTGTTTCGGTCTTTGTATTGCCGGTCAGCCCGGAATCTTTTACCTTCTGCACTTTCGCATCCCGTACTTCGTAAATATCATTCAGCTCGAAATAACGGTTAGCTATCGTATAGCACACCTCTTGAGCTACCTTTTTATCAGTAATCCCCAATTGGTCTACAATCTTTTGCGAACGGTTCACGATAGACTCTACGTACTTCGGATCGCGATTTTCTTTGTTCAGATCGACTGCTCCGGCTGACATCCAGCCGAAACAGAAGAGTAAACAACTTATTATTACTTTTTTCATCAATCTTATTTTTTTAGGTAAGGCGCCGAAGGGAAATCCGGCTCCGGCACCTTGCCGGCAATTACATTAACTTTCCTTTTTCAGCTAATGTGTCGTAGTTGTTCTTCAAGTCAGACCAATCAATTCTGTTCTTAGTGCTGATACCATTGATGTATTTCTCAAGGTTGGTGTATCCGTCACCTGTACAGTCTTTGTTGGCATCACTCGGATCATTCGGATTCAAGCCGTTAGCTTTCTCCCAAGCATCCGGCATACCATCACCGTCTGTATCTACATACGGAGTGCCTTTGTATTCAGGATAACCACCCATCTGACGAATATCAGTAATGATACCTTGCTTATATGAATCCTTAGGCATACGACGGTATCTGAACTGGCCATCATCACCAATTGATTTCGGAGACAAACCTGTTATATCGCCATTTGCATTCTTGGCAACCTTCTTGTCATAATAAGGAACACCGGTTTTTACTTCATCAATAATACGTTCGTCTACAATATCACGAGTAGGAATATTAGCACCTACATGCTTTGTTACATAATCGTAAGCATCATTAGCAGATGTGATATCGATATAAGGCATAGCAAACGGAACATTGCTTCTCATCTTTTCAGTGTATCCGTCTGTATTTGTCTGAGTCTCAATTTGGATACCACCATTCCAGTTATCAGCAGTGACTTTAGCGTTACCTTCCATTACATTACCATCCGCATATACACGGCCATAAACTTTATAGTTCAATTTGCTACGTCCTGCTTCCGGTTTCAAGATACGAGCACCTACGTTGTCATTTTTAGGAGTAGCCGGTCCCGGTTTGTAGTAGTTGTTGATCATGTTGAACATAGCAGTGTAATCACCACCATCTACCGAACGGTGTACCCAGTTGAATACAACGTTATTGACGAAGTTAAACACGCCATTCCATCCTACTGAAGGGTTACGTCCTGAATTACTAGCCCAAAGGTTGCGTACAAACGCACAGTTCTCACCGCCCAATGTGCTACCGAATGCATGGTTGTAAGTATCCAGTGCTTTGGCTGAGATTGTATTTTGAATGGTTACGTTTACAGTACCCAACTTTTCGTCTTTGCTTTCATACTGTCCTTCACTTGGATCGTACATGTGGCGATAGAAGGAAATGTTTTCATCCAATCCCCATGTACAAGAACAGTGGTCGATCATAATGTTTCCAATCGGATTACCACCGAAGGAGTCATCACGATGCTAACTTTTGTTTCGCCACGACGGAAACGCATATGACGTACGATTACATCATGTGTATCTACCCAAAAAGATTCACCTGCAATACAAACGCCATCACCCGGAGCTGTTTGTCCGGCAATTGTTACATAAGGAGCGCGAACAATAATCGGCGAGTTCAAACGAATAACACCTGCCACATTGAATACAATGGTACGAGCACCGCCTGTTTCACAAGCTTCACGGAAAGAGCCCGGACCACGATCATTCAAATTGGTAACTGTAATTACTTTACCTCCACGACCGCCGAAAGTGTACATACCACCTCCCTCAGCTCCCGGGAATGAAGGGATTCTAGCTTGTGGCAAATCGTAAGGACGAGAAGCCCATGAAATGTACGGGCGGCCTTCTTTTGCTTCTTTTTCAACAATAGGCAACGCTTTTGCCCATGCTTCATCAGAAAGACGACGTTCTTCCGTCATCATCTTTTTATAATCCTCTTTTGCTTCGTCGGTAATCTGCGGGTATTGTGCCCAGACGGACTTCGGAGTCAGCATTGCGACAGCACAAACTGCCAGAAATACATGTTTCTTTTTCATTTTCTTATTGGGTTTAGCCAGATTGTAATTTCAAAAATACAATAATAAGACGAAATAGAAAAAGAAATGTAATCAGCTAAATCTAATAATTTACTTTTTTATAGGATAGATTACCAAGTTTGCTCATTCAACCCGGTTTTTCACCAGTTGCAATGTATATCTCAATAATAAAAGAAGCGCCTCCAACTTCCTGGTTACAGGTTGTTGAAGGCGCACTTCTTATTTAATCGGATATAGTCCGAAATCTTATTCTGCTAATGGGTCATACGTTCCGTTGGCACCACCATTCACGTAATCTCCCCAACCAATAGTTTGCTTTAAAGTTGCATTAGCATTTTGCGCTCCTTGATAGAGACCTAAAAGATAATACTTTGGATAGAATTTCATATATTTTTCTCCCTTATCAGAAGTATAGGCATCTCCCTTTTTCTTCTTACGAGTCAAATAAGTAGCATAAAAATTCTTCAATCCAGTTTGCTGAGTAGAAAGGTCCTTTGTCAAATCTATAGCAGCAGGACGAGTTGCTACTCCATATAACGGATCCGGGTTAGTACCACCAATAGCCCACTCTTTTCCTCCGAGACCATTCTTATTGCTATTGTTTACACGGAACTCAAGATTGTCACGACGCTGTCCGTTAAGAGGTGTAAAGCCCAAATAAGTGCAAGTATTTCCACCCCAACCGGTCAATGTCCATGAATCAGGCGCACCTGCAACCTTTTCCACACCTCCATCAAACAACATCCAACGACGCAAATCGTCAAAACGCTTTCCTTCATAAGCCAATTCCACTTGGCGTTCGTATAAAACAGCAGCCATACATGCGGCCTGATCACTCAACAAATTACTTTGTAAACCACAATCACCTGTATATCCTACGCGTGTACGTATTTTCTTTAGCTGTTCAACAGCTATATCCATATGACCGGCTCCACAAGCAGCTTCAGCATAGTTCAGCAAAACTTCAGCATACCGAAGCTCAATATAAGGATTTGCAGAATACTTAAATCCATTCGCAGCTTCATATCTATATCGTGGGCTATTAACATCGGCATCATCAGAACGTTTGCGGATATAGAAACCCTTAGCATTACCTAATAAATTATCTGCTCCATATGTACTTCCACTTTCCACATTATCTCTATCAGTTTCGGTGGTATACCACACATAGTTCCATAACTCATATTCAGAACCATTATATGGATTATTGTTTTTCTCATTTCTTGGGTCACCACTAAACTTCCAACGTACTCCAGGGAAAGCGAATGTACGATAGAAACGTGGATCTCTATTTAAGAATGGTGCTTCTGAATCATATGAAATTTCTGAAGAGGCCAATTTTGTATAAGTGGTTGTCGAGCCAGGCTTTTTACCATCAGACATTGGGAACATATCTACCAGCATTGCAGAAGGTGTTTTTCCTCCACCACCTAGTGTATTCGAAGGGCGAATTCCATTTTCCCATGCATTATTTTTGCTAAAGTCTGCAGAACTTGCTGAAGCGAGTGTATTATAAAGCGTCACAAATACAGCTTCAGAATTTCCTTCAACAGTAGAAAAGATATTAGCCCAACCTGATGCATTCGCTCCTGGATTATTCTCGTTATACAGGCCATATCCACATGCATTTAGAGTTGCTATTGACTCTCCTATTACTTCATAAGCTTTCTCCCAACGCGTTACATCATTTTTCCGATTGAATACCGGGCTTGCATACAGTAATAGAAGACGTCCTTTCAGTGCTAGTGCAGTTCCTGAAGTTACACGACCAAAATCCGAAGAGGTCCATCCCCCATTCGTTGTGAACGGAGCAAGTAGTTCAGCAGATAAGTCTAAGTCTTCACATATAAAGTCAACACATTCTTTGGTTGTAGAACGAGGAACAACTGATCCGGATACAATTTCTTGCACTTCTTTAATGATAGGTACACCGCCATACCATTTAACCAGATTATAGTAACACCAAGCACGGAAAAAATAGACCTGTCCCAATAACTTACTTTTTTCTTCTTGAGTAAGCGTACTGTTTGTTATGCCCCGAATTACATCGTTACAATTGCGAATACGCCCCCAGACCATGGTTTGAATATTTCCACTTGAACCATGAAAATAATCAGGTACCGGATTGTTTCCTTGTTGATAAGTCAGTTCGGCATCTGGATCTACAAATACTCCAAAGCCACTATACTCCTCTGTTGATTTAGCCTGAGTATCAGCCAATCCTGTACTGTTGTATTTCCAACTGGGATCAGCATTTGCATCAGGCAGGCACCACATGTAAATGTCTGCTACACGAGCTAGTGCGCCACTATAATAATTGTACGAATCCGCATTAGCATTATCATAATTCTTTTTATCTTGCAAGAATTGATCACTGCATGAGCTAAAAACCCCGGCTGTTATCAAAGCTATGCTAAGAATTCTTATATTTTTCTTTTTCATTGTTATTTTCTTTTAGAATGTAACATTAACACCGATAGTAAACTTACGTAAAGTTGGATAGCTACCATAAGAAGTCATCGGGTCCATGAAGTTATCAGGATAAGGATTGTTGAAGCTCAATAAGTTCTGTCCTGTTACATTAAAGCGACAGCTTTCAATCCCAATCATCTGGGTATACTTCGATGGTATGGAGTAAGCAAATGTCAACCGATTAAGTCTAACTCGCGTTCCACTAACTCTCCAAAATGAAGATGTCACACTATTAATAGATCCCCATCTTAAGTTCGGATATTTTGCATCCCGATTAGCATTTACAACCACATTTCCTGCTGCATCAACAACATCGTTATAGACAAACATATTATCGGTATTCCAGAAAGAAGGCATATTAGTATATTCCAAGTCGGTATAGCTTCCTGATCCAGAACCAACCATATTACCTATTTTAAGTGCAGAAGAAGGAAGGAAACTATATCCACCCCAACTTGCGCTGAGCTGTGCTGATAAAGAGAAGCCCTTCCAATCCGCACTTAGATTCGTAGTGAATCCGTAAGGATTACTTCTGTTGGATAATCTCACCTGATCATTATCTTTATCTACAATACCATCAGGCATGGCATATGTGCCGTCTGTTTGCAAAGCTCCTCGAACATCTTTATATATTAACATACCGGGCTTTACATTATCCTTAGTCATTCCCATATATGAGCTGATGTTATATTTTGTAAAATATTCATCGATGTCCTGATAATTGCGGAACATACCGAGACACTGCATCCCCCATGTTCCTATGTCCGAACGGTCTCCCTTGCGAATACTTTTGAAAGTTGTAATAGCATCCCAGTCTTTTTCCAACACTTTATTATCCGAATACCCCGTATTAACTTGTATCTTATACTTAAAGTCTTTTCCAATCTTATCTCTCCATGTTGTAGACAATTCTACTCCATAAGTGTCAAATTTACCATAGTTAATATAAGCTGACTGAGTACCTACTGTACCGGGAATAGATTCTAAATATGGAAGTAACATTTCACGGTTCCATTCATAATAACCATCGATATTGAAAGTCAATCGGTTATCTAGTACATTTAAATCAATACCGAAGTTACCTTTATACGATTTATCCCAATGTGCATTAGAGTTAACTGCAGAATTGTTTTTATTAAGCGTAATGTGACTACCTGCATTAATCTCTGTACCTGTGCCAAATATAGGCCCCTTATCTTTATCTGTTCCATAGTTCTGCATCCACTGCCAAGCAATCGTATTATCACGTCCTGTCAAACCAAACGATGCACGCACTTTCAGATAATCAACCCATTTTACATTGTTTTTAAACCATTTCTCCTGTGATATAATCCAACCTCCGGAAACAGAAGGGAATACACCCCAATAGTTTTTCGGTGCAAATTTAGTAGATGCATCCGAACGTAGTAAAAACTCGAATAGATACTTATCAGCATACGCATAATTGATACGTCCGATATAAGACAATGTGCCCGATTCACTACGTGTAAATACCGTACCAGGTTTACTATCAGCCCAACTGAGTTAGACTGTCCAGTAGTAAATTCATACGGATCGGTAACACTACCATTCAAATATTCGCTTTCAGCTTCCGACTTCTCAATTGAGAACAGAGCACCGACATGATGATCTCCGAAGTCCCGACTATAGGCGGCCATAAAGTTCATCTGATAATTGTCTGTGCGATCCATATCGCGAGATAAATACGCAGCATCACCATTCGTGATAATTGCTCCACCATTGGCCAACAAGAAATTATTATCAGTAATTAAATCGTTATATGCATTTTCTTCACCGGCAATAGGAGTATATAAATGGCTACCACTTCCGGCACGTTGAGACATGTAGTATAACTTATATGAAGAACCGTATTGATTATTCTTTGTCGTATTAACACTCTTTGAATATGTAAATTTCAGAGTCAAACCTTTTAACCACTTGCTCCATCCAAAGTCGTATTCCAAACCTGCATTGATATTCATATTCGAAGTCATAGTCTTGTTATAATCTCCTGAATTCTGAAGTACATCAAATGCATAATTCTGGCTGGAACTTATTTCTTTATTGCTTATGCCATACGGTGCAAGAGGATAATCTCCTATTGTCTCCGGTATATACTGTGGATGCATCAATAACAGATTATAGTCTTTCTCACTATTGGTACCTCCGACTTTCACATTGGGCGTATTCCGATTCCCATAATCTCCAGACACCTGTAGATTAGCTTTTATCCATTCACTGATTTTTACATCAACACCGGCACGATAAGTCCAACGATCATAATCCAATTTACCTAGATTACCGTCTTGCTCAAAATAAGAAATACCGGCGAAGTAACTAGCTCTATCAGTAGCACCACTTAGATTAACACTATGCTGTTGTGTAAATGCAGACTTCCAATATTTATCCAACAAATCATAATTCAAACCCTTCATAGCATTCAATTCATCGGCTTGAAACAAATCAGTCAATGGATTCATAGCTGTATCTGTAGGATCTGCTGCACGTACGGCATTCCAAAGTTTACCGTATTGATTAGCATTCAACATTTTAGCACGAGAGACCTCATCAGCGACTCCAAATGTTCCACTATATGAGATTTTCGGTGCGCCTAGTTTTCCTCTTTTAGTTGTTACCAAAATAACACCATTAGCAGCACGAGCTCCATAAACTGCCGCTGATGCATCTTTCAAGACAGAGATACTTTCAATAACAGACGGATCCAAATTGTTGAATGCAGTTGCACCTAAGTTTTCAGTAGTAGCACCAATCTTAACTTCAGTAGGATAAATATATCCGTCAATTACATAGAGAGGTTCTACATTGGTCGCCTTCATACTTGTTAATGCATCATTTTGACGGATACTAACTCGAGCAGTTTCTCCCGGACGAGTATTACCACCACTAACGCTAACACCAGTTACTAAACCACTTAATGTATTAGCCAAATTACCAGCTGAAATATCTTGAATTTCATTCATAGGTACAGTACCAATGGCACCTGTTAAATGCGCTTTTTTCTGTGTACCATAACCAACCACGACTACTTCATCCAATTGCTGCGCATCTTCTTTCAGGATGATTTTAGTCTGTTTGAGATCTGGCAATACTTGCGACACATATCCAATGTAGGATATTTCAACTTTTCTTCCAGATGGCACAGTTACCGTGAACTTACCATCTAAGTCTGTAATTGTTCCTGTTGTAGTTCCTACAACTTTTACAGAAGCACCAATAATAGGTTCTCCTGCACCATCAACAACAACTCCTTTAAATGTCTGACCGGTTTGGGCTATAGCTGGAAAAGCTAATACAAAAGCCAAGAACATGCCAAGACACAATTTAATTATACTATTATGTTTCATTTTTATAGCATTATAGTTATTTATTTATACCAACGAGGGTCGCCTGCTTTATTTGAATAAGCCTTTGTACTGCTAGCAGGAACAAAATTAACTTGATCCGGATCTTGATCTACGGGACCGATAAACGCTGGGTCTTCTTCTGTTCCGTAAGTTTTGTCAGTATTGTCCAAAGCACCAACATTAGTAGCACCACTAGAAAACAAATAATTATCTCCGATGGCTTTTGTTGTATTACCAACAATCTTCTGTACTCGGTAAGTATTATAGAATATATTATTCTTAATTGTAGTGGTAACAGTATTTACGCTTGCCATATTATTCGCAAAGTCTTTATTGGACATCGTTTGGAAGAATGTGTTATTTGTAATCGTAACACTCCCGGATGTATCATTCCAAGTCTTATCAGGCCTAGCATTACTAGCGTTATTCAAACGAATAAAATAAGCTTTGCTATTAGTTTGCAAATTGTAGAATGTATTCTTTGAGATGGTTAAAGATTTAATAGCTCTACCACCATTGTCTTCAAAGTTAATAATAGGCTTACTGCTAGCCCCATTATTTAGCTCAGCAATACAATTTGTAAGACGTAAATCTTGTACTGCCCAAGGACCATTGTCCTTACCTGCATAAATTATACTATTATTAACTCCCTTGAAATTACACTCTTGAAAAATAATAGGATTACTGATAAGGTAAGCACCACCTTTTTCTGTTGCAGGCGCCCCGCTTGTTACAGCGTTTCCTAAAGTTACTAATCCGACTTGTGAATTAGCCGCACTCATTGCAGAACAATCAAAATTGATGAATTTCACTTTCAGCCCTCCTTCAGTAACTATACCACCAGTAGCTCCAACCACTACAGTTGGACGATGCGCTTTATCTCCACGGAATGTTATCTGATTTATTCCGAAGTCAACCAAGTCATTCAACGTATATGCTTTACCTGCTTCCAACTCAAAGCCCTGTTCTTTATCGCTCGGTTGAAGATTTGCTTTAACAAATTCAGCTATGTCTTGCCCTGCAGGGATAGTCACAGCAGAAATTAAAGTGGAATATGCAAATTCAGTAGCAGATGGAGCGTCTGTATTATGCAATTTCTCATTACCTAAAGCTTTAACAGAAACTTCATATTTCGTATCCTCTAACTTGGTAAATACAGCAGAACTACCATCAATAACACTGTCTTTTACTACAACAATGGGATTAGAAGGATCATCTACAATATTCACATTAAATAGATAACCTCCGGCACCCATTACTACCGACCAAGTCACCTTCACATTCTCTGACCCATCAGAATTAGTCAATGTTGAAAAGCTGTTCTCATCGATTTTAGGCGACGATAACTGCGTATTTGTTACTCCTCCAGAAAAGGTCTCCTTATCAAAACCATCTCCTGCACAAGAGCCAACAAAAAGAACCATCGACAAGCAGCATATGCCTCCGACAGCCTTCATTTTAATCTTCATTTTACTCTTCATAGATTAAACTTTAATTAAACAAATATAATATATCATACTCCAAAAAATAAGTTTTTATTAAGAAAGACGAATAACTATCAAATATGTAATCAGTCACCTCCCAAAAAAAGACGGTTATAAGTTATTTTTAGTCATCGCTCTTGAAAAACCTCCTTCAAATAGTTAATGTTCGTTCCGTAATTTTTCTTCACGTTATGAACATCATTTTTATCACGGGAACGCTCGACAACAAGCCATCCGCTCCACTTCATCTTATCTAAAGTTTCTTTAACTTTATTCATATCCAAACGCTCATTGTTAGGCAAAGTGACACCATCTGTGTCCGTGCAGTGTATTTGGCAAATTCGTTTTTTACCCAAGACACGGAGTTCTTTATATAAGTCACGTCCGTTTTCCAACGCATTCTGAAACTTATAATAGATTTTAATGCCCGGAGAGTTGATCTCTTTCAAGAGTCTAATTTCTCCTTTGGCATCCAATTGTGTTTCAATTCCAATAACCAAACCTTCGGATGCAGCCATATCTCCTACTTCTTTCAAACGCTTAACTAATTCTTTCCGGCGTTCCTGATCTTTTTCCCAACCGCTTTTAACTCCGCCAAGTGGGAGAAAAGCAACTTTGGTATCCATTACCTTCATCGCATCCAAGCATTCCCGAACTAACTCTTTATAGTTGGCACGCTCCAGAAAAGACTGTCCGTAAAAGCCGGACATGGCAATCGAAGAGACTTCTAACTGAAACTTTTGTGCTGTTTCCCGGAATAGTTGTTGGAAATGAGGCTCACGAAGTTTATTATCAAACTTCTCTCGCTGACCAAGACTTCCCATATCTAACTCAACACCATCACCATTCAATGAACGAACTAACTCAAACGAACCGATCTTCTGTCGTTTCAAAATCATCCAGTCGCACACTGCAATTTTATAACGCTGCTCAGTTGGTTGAACAGGAGTTACTGCTTGCAAAGGCAAACTCTCTGCAAACAGAATGAATATTAATATATATATTAGCCTAAGGAATTTCATATTTCATTGTTGGTTATTACATGACTGTACCTAGTAGACGGACGAAACGCAATTTTGTAATCGGTTTAATTAAAGTTTTTTTAGAGCCCCCTTACAGAAGCATCTATTTAATCAAACGATTCCCCTTCGTTTTTCATCCGCTACGAAATGAATACCACCTATCGGACAAGTTGTTGCCAAGCCTAACTTTAGTGCTAGTTTACCCTAAGTCGAATACTCATTTTGCTTAGTTCAACCGCTTGTTTGCCTTTTCTCAAAAAATAAAAGACTTCTGTATAACAAAATAAGAGACGTTTTTCTCATTCCATTATGATAAAAAAAGACTGCCGAGAAGTTAAAAATGCAATACTCTACTTGTCTGGGGAGAAGAAAAATTAGAGTCAATCCAAGTCAGGGTTAAGAAAAACTCGCCAATTGAAAATAGATATAAGAGTAGATAAAGCCAATTCAAAGGCTTCTTTTGAACTGTTTCATTACTCAAAATATTAGTTTGCAGTGTACTGATTCACAATACGACTTTATTGCAAGGCTTCAGCCCTACTTCACTGTCTCTTCCTACTCTTCCTCTCGGGGGTTAGCATAGGACACAGCGTATTCCGAACTTGCTTTCGCTGAAATATGTGAGAACATAAAAAAGGCTGCCGGACCAATCAAAATGATCCGACAGCCTCGTCACCTTAAAAAAACGATACCTAATGAAACGCTATGCGTTACTTTAAGTTAAAGAACAATTGTTTGCCGTGAATAAGTTCTTCGTGACTAATACGATATTTATTAAATCCTTTGCCATTCAACATTACCTTATTAATATATTGCGTTCCGGAGTGAGTACGATTACTTTCGATGACCAGTTCCTTTTCCTTATACCACTTCGGATCCAAGCGAATGGTTATTTTATTAAAGACAGGTGTTGTCAACGTGTATTCCGGTAGTCCCGGACAATCGGGATAAAAGCCGATCATATTAAAAATCGCCCAAGCAGACATCGTTCCCGTATCATCATTTCCGGGAATCCCATCCGGTTTGGTTGTGAAGTATTTGTCTAACAGACGTTGTACTTCTTTCTGCGTCCGCCATTCCTCTCCTTTGAAATAAGAGAATAGATGCGCGTAAGCAATGTCGGGTTCATTCGCCGGATCGTAAAGACCCTTATCGAAAATCATTTGTAGCTTATCTATAAAAGGCTTTTTACCTCCCATTAACTTAGCCAATCCATATACATCATGGGGAACATAGAATGTATAATTCCACGAGTTGCCTTCATGAAAGCCCGGACTAGGTTCAAAGTTCTCTCCTTGTTTGGGATCGAACGGAGTGTAGAAACTTCCATCCGGTAAGATCGGGCGAAGCGTACCAAACTCTTTGCTATAATAATGTTTATAACCTAAAGAACGATTATAAAACAGTTCCGCATCTTTTTTCTTACCTAACGCATCGGCAAAGCGAGAAAGGGCGAAGTCGGCTATATAATATTCCAAGGCATGAGATACAGAATTGTCGTACTGTTCGCGAAGTGGAACATATCCTTTCGACATATAATCATCGTTGTCCGGACGCATCAGATTCTCAGCTCCGGGTAAAGTCGCCGATTTATACATTGCTTCATAAGCCAGATCGACATCAAAATCACGCAAGCCTTTCATCCATGTGTCAACAATCACCGGAATGCTCGGATCACCTTCCATCGTCAGCGTTTCTCTTCCGTACAGCTCCCATTTGGGTAGCCAACCATGTTCCCGATACATATCAAGCATGGTGCGAACCATTTCGATCTGACGTTCGGGATAGACTAAGGTCAGCAACTGATGTACATTTCGATAAGTATCCCACAGCGAGAAGACCGTGTATCGATTCCCTTGTGTAGTTAATATCTTATCACTCTCCATGGCCGGATATTGTCCGTTGACATCTTGCAGAATATTCGGATGGATCAATAAATGATAAAGTGCGGTATAGAATACGGTATTCTGTTCTTTAGTTCCTCCTTCTACGGTGATGCGTGACAAATCGTCTTCCCAAGAAGCGCGAGCTTCGGACAGAACTTGATCAAACTGCTTGCCGTTTTGTTCTTTCTCTAAATTTAAGCGGGCATTTTCGATGCTGACGAAGGAAACTCCCATTTGTACCTCGACCTGTTCACCTTCCTGCGTGTCGAAAGTGAAATAAGCGCCGACATCATCGCCGGCAATTTCTTTCCCATAGCGGGTATATAATTTGTATTTGCCGTTGTCGGGATCCCATTCGGCTTCCACACCGCTCATTGGACGTTGTTTTTTCCAATACCCGGTTGTAGCAGGCACTTTATTTACCCGCATTACGAAATAGATGGGGAACACCGCTTGCGGATTATAACAGAAAGTACCCAGCAGTTTAACGCCTTCCACTTCGCGTTCGCTCACTCGGCGAAGCATCGCTCCGCTTTCGTTGGTTAAACCTTCACCGAGATTCAACAAAATATGGCTCTTACCTTTGGGGAAAGTGAAACGAGTTATCCCCGTACGTGGTGTAGCGGAGACTTCGGTTTTCACATTATATTTAGTCAGATAATTCGAGTAATAGCCCGGCGATGCTTGTTCGTCCTTATACTTACTCCCGTATTCTTTATAATCCACGTTCAGTTCTCCGGTAGTAGGCATTAGCAATAAAGAACCTAATTCCGGACAACCGACTCCACTCAGATTGACATGAGCATAACCGGTAAAGAAACAATTCGTATATTCATAAGGAGTCGACCACCAACGTGCGTCTTTATCATACGTATTTTCCGAAGAGCCCATAACATTGAAAGGCACAACAGACATCATCCCATTCGGACAAACTGCTCCCGGATTAGTCGTTCCGAAGTTTGTTGTCCCAATAAAAGGATCTACATAATCGATCAAAAGCTTTTTCCCTGTGTTAGAGGGGGAGCTTCCCTCTCCTCCCGCAAAAACGGGAAGAAGAGAGAAAGCCAGTGTGTAAGTTAATAAAATGAATCTCATATCTACTTAAATGATGCTTGTACGTTTGGTGAATTCGATAATCTCGGGTATATAACCAAAAGCCAATCCGGTCACCGTATCAGCACATCCATAATAGATCGCAATTTGTCCTGTCTCGGAATCGTGAAGTGCAGCGCAGGGGAAACAAACATTGGGTACATCACCCATACATTCGTACGCTTTTTGTGGAGAGAGCAGGTATTGGCCCGAACGGTATTTCACTTTCCAGGGTTCATCTCTGTCGAGGATAGCAGAGCCGAAGCTATATACATATCCATTGCAGGAATGAAGTACGCCGTGATAAATCATCAGCCATCCTTCTTCTGTTTCAATCGGAGTTGGTCCGGCACCGATCTTCATACACTGCCAGGCGCTCTGCTCGAAAGGAGCGGGAGCCATTACGTGCCGATGCTTTCCCCAATAAACCAAATCGGGTGATTCACTGTAGAAGATATCACCAAACGGGGTATGGCCCGTATCGCTTGGACGACTTACCATGGCAAAGTTACCATTGATCTTCACGGGGAACATCACTCCGTTGCGGTTGTAAGGTAAGAACGCGTTCTCTTCCTGGTGGAATGTCACGAAGTCATCAGTCCACGCTACACCGATAGTCGGTCCGTGGTAACCATTACACCAAGTCACATAGTAACGTCCTTCAATTAGGCATACGCGGGGGTCGTAGCCATAAACCCATTCTCCTATTTCCAGGTTATCACATTGGAAACGTAGTGGCTCTTCATTGATCTTCCAGTTAATGGCATCATCACTGAAACCCACATGCAAAGCCATGCGCCTGTTCCGGTCGTCACAGCGAAACACTCCGGCAAAACCTTCTTTAAAAGATACTACCGCACTGTTGAATATGCTGTTGGAAGTAGGAAGAAGATCACGGGGGATGATCGGGTTCTTTGAACAACGCCACACCACATCCTTACATCCGGCTGGGCGGTCTTCCCAAGGCATCTGATTGGTATTCATACTCATTGTCTTTATTTGTTAGTAAACGTATATTTTATTCTATCTTATTCAGAGGGTAACTCTGCTACTTGTTCTTTTTTCGAATCATCGTATGTAAACGGGATGAAGTAAGTGATCAGGAAAGCTGGGATTGTGGCAATCAATACATAAATAAAGAAATCCTTATATCCCAACCAATCACTCAAATAACCACTCAACATACCAGGAAGCATGACTCCGAGATTCATAATGCCCGAAGCAAACGCATAATGCGACATTTGGTGTTTACCCGGAGCAACCTGTTGCATCATGAACAGGGTTAAGCCGACAAACCCGAAGCCGTAACCAAAATATTCCATTGTAATACATCCGCCGATCAAGTACACATTTTTCCGGCTGTGCCACAGCCAAAAAGGTATAAGCCACAAACGGTAGGTTAAATACGCAACACAAAGAGAACAGTGTTTTCTTCAATCCGAATCTCGAAACATAAATTCCTGCAAGCAAAGAGCCAAGCACAAAAGCTGCCGACCCAAAGATACCGTTCAAGGTTCCGATCTCCGTCAAAGAAAGACCGAGTCCTCCCACTTCTCTGGACGCACGCAAAAACAAAGGAGCTATCTTCATGATAAAGCCTTCCGCCAAGCGATAGAGAATAATGAAACAGATATAGTAGAGAATGTGTCTTTTGGTGAAAAAGTTACCGATAATGCCAATCAGTTCCCGGCCAGCCTCCGAAGCCTTCTTCTTACCGTCGGAAGGAACTTGTGTAGAGGGTAACATTTTAATGTGATAAATACTGAGTAGTATAAGCATCGCTGCAATTACACCAAAGATTATCATCCAGGCAGAAGAGTAAGCGCCGGCATTAACATCCGTAGTGGCTCCTTCAATTGCACCGAAGTGTTCAGCCAATTTTCCTGCCATAGCAACCAGACCTCCGTTGGCAACCAATTTGGCGATGTTATAAAACGCCCCTTGCACACCGATATACTTAGCCTGATTTTGTTTGTCCAGTTCGGCCATATATACACCATCGCAGGCAATATCATGTGTTGCACCACTGAACTATCAACGCCATAGTAGAAATACTAATTGCGAAAAAGTAGTCGAAACATTAACGAAAAGGCTACTACTCCGAATAAGATTCCGCTCAAGAGTTCAGTCAGTAGAACGAAAAACTTCTTTGTACGATATATTTCAAGGAAGGGACTCCAAAGAAACTTCAAGGTCCATGGCAGCATGACAAGCGAAGTCCAAAAGGCAATCTGCGCATCAGACACTCCCATATCTTTAAACATAAATACCGAGACCAAGTTAATAGCAATGAAAGGAAGACCCATTGCAAAGTACGCAGTAGGTACCCAGCACACCGGATTTACTGCTTTTTGTTTGGAAGATGTTTTATTCTGCTGCATATTTCAATAGCATATAGATGAAGGATTCATGTTTTTTTTAATGCCTTTATATATAATACAACCAAGAAGGCCAAACTACTAACCCTCCTTCACACTTTTTTTATTTTATAGTAACCTCGTCGATGAAAAACCAAGAGGGATGTCCCACACCGTAATGCCAGGTCGGACATACTTTTGTTCCGCTAACTTCGACTTTTAGATAGCGCATTTTTATCGATTGAGCCGACTCGGTCTTGATGCCATTGAACTTCACCACACCTGACCGATCTTCAGGCAAATCATGAGTTTGCCAACGTGTATAGTGCTCGCCATCTTCCGAATAGGAATAAACGACTTGCAACGGGAAGAGTATCCAAGCCCCTATTTGATGTAAGAAATCAGTCTCGATGCTACGAATATCTTTAGATTCACCCAGATCGATCACAAAAGCACCGTCGGTACCTTCCCAGCCAACCCAACTATCCGCATAAGTAGCTCCGCCAAACAAGCCATCGACTAAAGCTGTTTTCCCAAGTTCGGCATATTTGCCTGTAGGAGGAATCAGATAGGTCACTTTAGCTCCCAATGCCAGACTCTGCTCCTTTTGCGGCATATAACGTTCTTTATATAAATGGCAATACTCTATTGGCGAATTGGAGCGTTCGTTGAGCGTGGGTACATCGAATAACTTTACCCGTTCTTCGAAAAGAGCGAGCTGTCGGCTAATATCTGCCAAGTCTTTTTCGGTTTCCGTACGGGCTATTTCCAAAGCTGAATATTGAATGGGCAAACGAGCGCGCTGTACCCGTCGAAGCAATACATCATCTGTTGCAACCGCTTTTTCCGCTTGATCGAACAACTGGTTGTAGCGACGCATCAAAGCAGGCTTCAACATACCATTTTTATGAGAAACCGGAGAATCATAAATCCATAACCGTTGCCCGCTACCGATCAGTGCGCCTTCCATCACTTGAATATACCGATAGATGTAAGGGGCCGCTTCTCCATAATATCCATGCAAGAAGTGTTGCATCAACGAATCTACATTAGCTTCGGGGTTCCACATCAGTTTGGAAACCAAATAAGCACGCAGTTCGGCAAAGTCCCCTCCTCTACTTCCGGCAATCTGCGAAAAGTGCATGGTTGCATGATTCTTCTTGAAAAGACGAATGTTATCCTGCAGAATATGGAAGTTGGGAAAAGGAGAAAGATAGTTATCGAAGTTAATACCGTAATCCCAAACAAAGATATTATTGGTTATGGCAGACCATCCTTCCATTGCTTTCACAAACTCTCTACCCGATGCGTTTTCGGTCAAACTGACTTCCCGGTTACAGTCAATATCGCAAAGCATGATGTTTACATTCGGCAATGGTTTTATATGCTTCGGAGGATTCATTGTGTATAAATAAGCCAGTGTAGAGAATTCCTTATCAGGAAAACGAGCTGCCAGTTTATTCAGGAAAGTAATGATACTGCCTGACAATGCTCCTTCGCGGTCATCAATCGCTTTACACGAGTCGCAGGTACAGTTTGTATAGTTGCCATCATTCTGGCTCACAGAGATGATGTGTTTATCCGGGTTCGCCCGAAATATGGAATCTATTCGTTGTGCTACAATCTCGAACACTGACGGATTGGTGAGACACCATTGGCTTGCCTTACCGGGGTGACGTTTTCCTTTGAAGTACGAATAATATTCCGGATGTTCTTCTCCATACACAGAGGAAGGAAGAAGCTTGTCGAAAGTGTGTACCCAATATCCGGCAGCAAAGACTTCTTGAGGTTCTTCCAGACGATTCCACCATTTATAAACACTATCTGTTTGCAAGGCGTAACACTGCGTTTGCCGATAGCGAAAAGCGGGATTTTCTATTCGATCGATTAAAGGAAGTGTAATTGTAGCCTGAGGTGTAAGGGAGTATTCATTTTCTCCCCAATAGTCGACACCTAGATATTGTTCCAACAGCGTGACAACTCCATATATTGTGCCTTTATCAAGACCGGAGATACGCAGATAACCCTCTTTGGTAGTAAGATGAAACCCATCCTCGGTTACTCCTTCTGACGTTTTCCCACCGATCACAATATCTCCCTTTCTTACTCGAGTGTTTTCCTCTATGGGCAATGTACATCCCGAAATCTTGTGCACAAATGACTGCAATAGGTTAGCGGATGTCTTTTCGTTCTCATTCTTTTCCAGTAATACAATCTTTGAATTGGTTTTACCGTTTTTTATTAACGATACTTGTGCCTGAGTAGTCAAACAAAAGCTAAGTAAGATCAATAAAACAGATGAACTTAAAATGGGTGTTTTCATTTTCATTATATTAAGTCGTTTGATATAATACAATCCAAACGCCCCAACTCCTAAGGGGAACGGCTAGGATTTAACAATTAATAATTCATTCGATGCTTATACTCGGTTTTCAACGTGAATCCAGGAAGACTTGTAAAAGTATGGGGCCGATGTGACCTCATACCTTTTTGAGTACTGCTTAAGTTTCTATTCTTTTTGCAACCTGTACAATATCCGTGTGGCCATTCTGTGTTCCTAATTTCATCTTCGAGGCTTGACAGAAACACTTAGCACAATGATACAACACTCTTATGACTTAGTCACTTTTTTGCATATCATTCAGTATATCAGTGTCTTATTTTGCGTCTTCTTTTTTTTAGATCATTTTAATTTTATGAGCGATAGCTATTGCTTATTTTCTCAAGAAGCAGAGCGTACAATTTACCCAACAGGCCTTTTTAAGAACCGTATCGTACGCAATTATTAGTGGATCTAAGCAGTACTTTTTCAGGTTTATTCCCTTTTATTTCCTGTTTCACATTATGTGCGACGACTGTTTCACATTATGTGCGACGCCTGTTCCACAATATGTGAGTCAGCTGTTCCACATCTGTGGAACAGGAAATATAATGGGCAAAAATGTCTTTAACTAGTTGTTTACGACTATATGCCGGGGTATTTTAGCCAAGTACACAGCCTTTGGAATTTGGCATTATGTATTGAGTCGATCAGTCTGAGAAAAGCACCCGCATTGTATCAAGATATCAATCAGACATTTATGGCAAAAAGTGACTGTGACTAGATATGATTCTACATGCTGTTACTCTAATTTTTATGCTGATTTTAGTTAAGGGAAGTAATGAACCGACTCTTATTCCTGCATAGATTAACGAAAATAACGCATAATCTCCATACTTTTGCAGATGATTCTGAATTCAAGCATATCTTTCATAGAGATACCTTAAAATGGAAAGACAAGGGCAAACATATACATTGTCTGTAAGTCTACCCTTGTCTTTCTAGTTTATCGGAAAAGTCTAGTATACTTTATTCATAAGAATAGATATAAAACCGTGTAATATCAACACGATTAGGGACATCGATCATTTGGTATTTCAAATATCGAGTTTTAACACGCTCCCCAAATGTAATAGTTTGCGTAGATCCTTTAGTAACATACACCCCGGCTGTAATCCATTTCACTCCGTCACTAGATGTGAATATCTCCACTTTTGTCGGAGCATAAGTAGCCCCCCAGTGTCTTGTCTGAACTCCGGTTACAGTCTTTGTCGTCTTCAAATCAACAGTCAACCAGAATGGAACTCCATTAGTAGCAACATCGCTAGAACCAGTTCCAGCAACACTATTTGATTCAGAATTCTCCACACCTTCCATAAAAGTGAATATCCAGTCTTTTGCATTAGTTAACAATTTATTTTCTTTTGGTTTCTCAGCTGTTTTAGAAATCCTCAGCACTATCTCCTTATAATAAACCGAACTACCCACATCTTCAGCTGTTGTCTCTATATCTTTGAGTCTAATTTTTAATGTGCAATTTGTAGCCGTCTTTACATCCTCCAAATCCCCCCAATTTCTAACACTAATGGTTATCGTATCAGACGTTCTAGAACCAGCTTTTACAATTGCAAATTCCGAAGTAGCCTCAACATTATCCTCCGAGAATCCATCACATTCAAAGTCAAAATACGCTTTAACATCCTGCTTAGCAGCCTTACTGACGGCAGCTACGAATTGGAACTCAAGACTTCCCTCAATACCTTCTTCTTCAACATGAGTTAATGCGAAAGTCGGTATGGGAGTGAGATAGTCAGCAGGTAATAAAGTGACATAACTCATATCCCACTCGTTGTTTGAATCATCATCTGCACACGAGTAGATAAGAGAACTAAGTCCGAGACTCAGAGTCACTATTAACATGATTTGATAAATCTTTTTCATAATAAATATCATTTTCAAATGGTTACTGTAAGAGAATAGTCATTTTTTTACTTATGGCCAAGGAGTAGCAATATCAGTTGATAAAACTCCTTCTATCCATACGGGAGTAGACGATGTCGTAAGGGTGTGTCCTTTGCCGGTACTATCTTCAAATACGTTTCCTTTCCCTTCAGTAAAATGCCAATAAGCTTCCAATCCCGGTGATTTAGGACTTATCATCGTCATATTATTCTGAATTTGAAGTTCGGTACGGCAAGTCGACCAAATACGAGCTTCGTTCATGAGTATTTTACAATTAGCCCATGGATCTCTATTGTCATCTCCCTTACAGAACCAATTAACATCGGAAAAAGTAGTTGGTCCAGAAGGTATCTCTTTGGTTCCGGCATACACTCCATTGATATAGAGACGGTAATTCGAACCATCACAAGTTAAAGCCAAGTGTTGCCATTTGTTTGGCTCGAATGAATAAGTAGGATTCATGTAGAGACGATTCCGACCAACAATCTGCACCAAAGCATGAGCTTTATGGTCATTTGTATTAGTCTGTGGATCTTCAAAGCGAAGCAGAACGAAGCTAGCATCATCAGCCAAGTTCTTGAAAATAGCCCGATCTCGGTCGGCAGTATTACTTACCTGAAAACGAACCTCTATTGTATATTGCCCATATGTTTCGGGGCTTTCCGTATACCTGTCAACATGCATATTGACAGCATGCGTAAACATTGGAACCGGATACTTCATAATACTACCGGCAGCTATCACAAAGGTTCCTGTGCTAGCCATCGCAGCTGCACTTCCATCTTGTTCTACCAATTTTAAAGGCAATGCATAAGATTCGCCGGAGTCATTCATCTCTTTACTGAATGCCTTTATTGGTATACTTACGGTCTTTGCATTGTATTCACCAGCCGCAATTATAATATCTTTTGGCAGTGTATAATAGTCAGATGGCAACATGGTGTAGTCAGTCCCGTTTACTTGGTTATACTCATCTAATACCGTTTGATCCGGCACCAGTTGATAATGATTATCCACTGATGAAAGATCACTTAAGTGAATGTTCAGGTTCATGGTAGTTTCGCCTTCAGCCAATACCGTTATTTTGGTCCCTGTACTAGCTAACGCCTCTTCAATATAAGCGTGGATACCTAGCTTTTGATAGTTGGCATCATTACAACTAGCTAACGCTCCTGCTCCAATGACAAGTAGCATAAAGAATATATTCCGGATAACATTTAGTCGTTTCATAATACTGTATGTTTTAATATTTAACCAAAGGATGTGCGGAAGGATTCATAATTTGAATCGCCCTGCGTAGATTCTTATATTCAGGGTTTGTATGGTATTCCGCTTCCATGTGATAAGTTCCTACTCCTCCTTTTTCAAAACTATTAGTAGGCTGCCAACGTGCCATACCTTCCAGAGATTTCATATCGTTTCCATGACGGTCAACATAGGGATATCCTCCATCCATGGCAGCACTGACACTCTCGAAATTTTCAGTTACAATATACTTATTAGTAACCTCCTGAGCGGTAAGATATCCATCATAGTTATTAACTGTAGTTCGTAATCTGCCATCTAAATTACTATCATCTTTGGGCTTGTAAGCCTGAACAATGAAATAATCGAAGTATTCTCCTGACTCAGCAGGCATCGTTTGGGGTTCACCATCTACAACCAATAATTTACCTGTATGGGATTTAGGACCAAGACGCTTACTCAGCTCGTTAGCAAAAATCAACATACGATCCTTGTAGCTAGCCAGTTTCCCTCCACCTCCAAAGTTTGGTTCAAAGTCAAGATCAAAGCCATCATAGTTATACTTAGCTACCGTATCACAAATCGCATTGGCATATTTGCGGATAGCTGTTTCAATGGCTTCATCATCGGCATCTTCCCAACCCCAAAAGTCTTCTACTGCAGCACTTACAGAAGGAAAACCATTTGCTTCATAATCGTCCCGAACTGTTTGAGGAGTTATTTGATCTCCTATAGTTGTAACAATTAAGCAAAGTAAAAATTTAGTGCCTTTTACTTTTTGACAAAATTCCAGATCAGCTTTCTTTGCCGGTGTCATATTGGACCAATTACCCCAAATAGAAACCATATCTACACTATCCGGAATACCGGCCAGACTATTTGTCAGTGCCGCACCTTCACCCGACCAGTTCCCAAACCAGCCAAAAGCTATTTGATGTTTGCTTTTTTATAGGCACGGAGAGATTCATAATACTCATCCGAAGGACCTTGAAAATAATCTTTCGCCTTTGCATCAGTCCACTCACTGCAACCGATCCATATGGTAGCGGCAAACAGTAACAATAGAATATATAGTAAATAATTCTTTTTCATATAAGTTTTGTTTTATAAAAATAGATTATCATTTCTTTGTAGCCCAAACTAATTCTGTTGCTTCATTATCCGGACCACCCAAATAAGTTACTCCCTGAACATGATTGGCAGAATTGTTCTGTACTTCGGTATACGGATATCTTAGCCGGCGCATTCCACGTTTGCTATCTACACCTGATGTAGACAAGTTATCAATACACGGATAAAGTTCCGGATAACCGGTGCGGCGATATTCGGCCCACGCTTCTAGACCTAAGGGATAATTTGCAATCCATTTCTGTGTAATGATACGTTGTAGATTTTCTTCCGTATTCGATCCCCAACCAACAGTAACAGTATTAGTTAAATTGTAGTTGTAGCTAGCGCCTCTTGGATCATTAGCATGTCCGGTAGGTTTAGCGGTACTTGTTAGATAGTCTTCAGGCATTGATACGCTATACTGTTCCATCGAGAGCTTAATGCCATCTTCATAGTAGCTTTTAGCATCTTTTTCACCTACATTCCAACTCATCAGCTTGCCTTCGGCACGTAAGAATGCGGTTTCTGCTGCACAAAAAACCAGTAATTTGGAAGTTGGCGCAAAAGCGGGAATAGAATATCCTCCGACAGATGCTTTGTCAAAACCGGCCTCTCCTGTACGCATACCTACATAATTTTGCGTATGCCCACTAAAGGTCGAATAGTTGAAATATTTACTCATACGTGGATCAGCATAGCCTTTCATATAGTCAACAATATTTGCATTAACACGCAAATCTCCCCAACTGATGGCAGCGAGTTGATACGGATTAGTTTGTGAGCCACAGTCAAGCATGGCATTATCATTATTTGATTCAATAAGGCCAGCTTCATCCTTTATAGCTCTCTCCGCATTCTCCTGAGCTATAGCCGGATAAATAGAACTGATACGTATAGCGACTCGTAAGCGCATTGAATTTGCTAATTTAGCCCAACTCAAATAGTTACCATTAAACACCGGATCATTGATCCCCAACGGAGCATTCCCATTGGTATCTTTGTGATAATTATATAATACATCGGCCGCATCTGCCAAATCCGCTAATATATTCTCATATACTTGTTTTTCCGTATCATATACCACATAAAAGTTTCCTTTTTTAACTTGACTATATGGAATCGGACCGTAGCAATCAGCTACTCGCAACATGGTTATGGCTCGAATGAGTCGTGCAAATGCATAATAATGCCCGTTTGACTGAGTAGCCTCCTGTATACTAAAGAAGTTTCCATATATCTTTTCAAAGTTTGTATTCCACAGACTTGCATTCCAATCATCACTCTGATTGAATGTCCCAAAGTTAGTGCCACTCCATGTGTTGGCACATACCAAGTACCCTCCTAGTTGACCAACCATTTGATCTTGCATTTGTGAATCATTCTGCTGAATATTTACAATCGTCTCAATCATTGATTTCATCAGAGTCGAAGGGTCAGCATTATGAATTTGATATTGGTTGGTATTATATTCCTCAAATTTGTTCGTACAACCTCCTGCCAATAGTAACAAAGCGGCTAAGATTGTTATATTTCTCAGATATTTTTTCATAATTCGTTCCTTTAATTAAAATTGAACTTTTACATTAAAACCGATATTACGCAAACTAGGCTGCATAAAATAGTCAACATTCATGTAGTAATTACTGCCGGTAGAAGCAGATAATTCGGGGTCAAATGGTGCTTTACAATAAATCAGCCACAGATTGCGTCCTACTAAGCCAACAGTAACATCGGCAATATTGTTAAGCCATTTCCTAGGTAATGTATAGTTTAAACTTAACTCTTGCAAACGCACATTGGTTGCACTATACAGATAATATCGTCCATAACCGCCTTCACCGGTAGCAATCGCCTGATAATATTTTTGAGTATCGGCTTTACCATTATTGAGGGGTATGCCACCATTATCGCGAGCACTTTCCGAAACTGCTGATACTCCATAATAGTCAAGAATACCTTGTGTAGCAGAGTACGCTAATCCACCAACGCGAGCTGTTAGAACGACGCCTAAATCAATACCTTTATAGGAGAAATGATTAGTCCATCCCAAATGAAAATCGGCATTAAGATTACCCACTTTAGTCGGAGTATCTGATGTATGTATACTCAGGTTACCTGTTTGAGGATCGACTTTGATATTTCCATTATTATCTTTTGTCAGCTCATTGTATACATAAATATCTGTCATCGTTCCACCTTCTGTTAAAATAACTCGTGGAGCTACATTCTCTTGCCCTAACCACCCAACAGGCATATTAGGCATTTCGATTAGTTCGCCAGTAACAGTTGGTAGAACCGCCTGCTAAACGTTTCACTTCATTTCGGTTTAACGTAAATGTAGCATTTGAAGACCAACCAAAGTCCGCCCATTTATCAGTAAATCCTAAAGCCAATTCAATTCCTTGATTCTGTACATTACCAGTTTGAACAATTGCTTTTTTATAACCTGATGAAGACGGGATGTCTACTTCAAAGGTTTGATTTTTGGTATTGGAACGATAATATGTTGCATCCAGATTAAAACGATTTTCCCAGAATCTCACATTTAAGCCGATTTCCCATGAACTTGTTTCTTCCGGCTTCAAATCATCCATTGGAAAAACAGTAGGGTTAGCCCAGTTATGGGTCTGGCTATCATATTCATATCCCGGATTCGTTAGGTAACGATCAAAAGAACTAGCTACCTTCGTATACGAGCCACGTAACTTAGCATAAGTAATGATCTTGGGTAGCTCAAACATTTCTGTCAAAACAGCCGACAAACCTACCGAAGGGTAAAAATACCCCGGCTGTTTGGAGTAAGCTAATTTGGAATCCCAGTCATAACGCCCGGTTAGCGTCAGATACAATTGACTTCTCCATCCCAATTCCACATTCGCAAAAACGCTCTGAATTTCATCTTCATAACCCTCCGGCAGAGGTTTATAATTAGCCGAATAATTAAGGTTGTTCAAAGCAAAGAAGTTGGGGATAATCAAGTCGCCGGCAAATCCCATCGTCTGCATAGACGTATGATAGATAGAAGCTCCGACGTTGGCATTCAGCCTAAAATCACCGAATGCTTTATCAACAGTAGCCAATACGTCTGCATATAGTGAACGCTCTTGGCGCATTTCATCTTCATAACCACCGCTGACACCGCAGAAAGTAGTTTTTGTGGAAGCATACTTTTTTAGTTCATTACGATAATCTGAATTATCAAGATTGACACGTCCTGTAATATTAAACCAATCGGCAGCTTGCCACTTTAAGGAAGCGTTCAACATGTATCTTTTCTTATTCGAAGTATTTAAAAGGCGATTTTGTACCCAATAAGGATTCTGTAAAGACAATCCTCCGTCACCATAAGGCCAATACTGCGTCATGTATCCATAGTTTGTACTATAGCGTTCGTACAACCTAATCTCATCGAAATCATCACCACGCGGAAATAAATACAACGACGGTAAAGGATTGTAGTATTGTCCTTGCGACATCATATTGGTATTGTTCTGAACGATATATTGAGCACCAAGATCCAGCGTCAATTTATCATTCAAAAAGCTAGTGGTATTGCGTGCGGTAAAGTTATAACGATTGTAACTGTTATTGGGCAATATCCCATCCGAGTTTGTAGTAGAAGCTGACAGATAGGTCTGATTTTTATCACTACCGGTAGATAGCGCAATCGAGTTTATGATATTAGATCCGGTATTGAAGAAATCTTTCGGGTTATATCTCCTATCGGTAGGTGCTCCCCAACTAAATAGTCCTGTACTTGTTCCGTATCTGTTTTGCATATCAGGCATTATATATGCGCTGGAAAAAGTGGTGCTATTAGATACAGTAAGCGATATTTTCTCTTTTTTTCCTTTCTTGGTATTGATAAGAACAACTCCATTGGCGGCTGACGAACCGTATAGTGCAGCTGCTGAAGGCCCGGTCATCATGCTGATACTTTCAATGTCATCCGGGTTCAAGTCCGCTACTGCATCCGATCCCCCATTTACGCCATACTGACCTTCTCCACCGCTTGCGCCCGTGTTGAAAATCGGCACACCATCGATCACATACAACGCATTATTATCTTTAGTCAATGATTTCATACCACGCATAACGACACGCGTAGCACCACCGGCTCCGGTAGCTCCACTGTTGATCTGCACACCTGCGACTTTACCCGCTAATGAGTTCATGAAGTTGGCATCCTTTACAGCCGTAATAGCGTCTCCTTTTACCTGCTGTACATTATAGCTCAGTGCTTTTTGTTCGCGTTTGATACCTAAAGCAGTGACTACTACTTCGGCCAAGGTTTGAGCATCTTCGCTCAATACAATTTGCAAAGGTTGTCCGTTTGTGAGTTTCACTGTCTGAGAAGTATAGCCGATATACGAAAATTCCAGTACATCACCTACAGCAGCCTGCATATTGAACTTTCCATCAATATCGGTAATATAGCCTTTGGTAGTGCCTTTTATTAAGACACTGACTCCAATCAGAGGTTCTCCCTGATCGTCTGTTACTGTTCCGTTTACTGGAATGTTTTTTTTCGGTTGCTGATTTGTAGAATTACTTTTAGTAGATAAAACGATGTGATTATCCACAATTGAGTAAATGACATTCGTACCTTTAAATAGCCGATTCATTGCAGTAGATAAAGAAACATTGGATACGTCAATGGATACAGTACGAGCTATATCGACATCATTCGTGTTGTATACTATCGACATTGACGTTTGTTTCTCGATTGTTTTCAGCGCAGTATTTAAAGGAACCTTAGATAGGTTAAGGGAGATTGTTCGCGCCTGCCCATTAGCAGAAATAATAGCAGAGAACAATAAAAGGAAAAATACCAAGTATGTAAACTTGGGTCTTACAAATTCTTTCATTTGATTCTTTTTAAGTTAGAAATAGTTTTTAGATCGTTAACAAGACCGTGCGGTGAAATTTTCCTCCACTCCGGCAGAAAGGAATTTTACATCTTTTTGTTTTTCATAAATTACAGTGTTAGAAGGTCAAACTAAATTATTCTTTATAAGCGCTTATTCAGTAGTAATACATTTTAGAAATCAAGTATACTAAAAAGAAAATGTTTTTTTTAGTATATTTAAAGTGCGAATTAATTGCCATACATAAGGTCTATGAAATATTACCGATAAAATACACCACATCAGCATAAGCCGGCGATTTAGAGACAAGGAATTAATTATAGAATCCAGCAGATGAAAGTATGCTGAGACTTCGTAGCTCTGTGATAAAAACATATAATTAAGGAGTAAGTCAACCAATTCACTGCGAATCAATTGACCTCCGTGCATCTTTTAGTATTCCGCTAAAAGTTAGGGAATTGAAATGTGATAAATATAAAGTAGAATGCTTGCCTTCTACCCTGTTATTGAAATTATAACGACATCCATCTGCTCCGAAGAGCTATTATCGTTATCATTTAAGATTTGGCGTATTAGATACTTTTTTTTATTAGTCGGATGATGCGTCCTTCTCTCTTGTAATTAAAATGTTTGGTATGCATTAATACATTCAGAATTTCATCAGGAAGATTATCTGTTGAGAACTCTCCGGTAAATCGTTCGGTTTTCAAAGTTTCATCCTCGTAGATGAATTTCACATCACACAATTTTTCGATAATGTTTGTGATCTCCAACATCGAGTGTTGCTTGAATATCAACTTACCATTGATCCACAAAAGGACTTCAGCCGGTTCGGCATATTCAACTAATTCAGTCTGGTACGTTTTTGTATCAATTGTGAGGGTTTGTCCCGGAGTCAGCAGATAGTTATTGTTTGTTGCTTGTGGCGACTCTACCTGAACCGAACCCTCAAACAGGGTAGCTATCACTTTATTGTCTTCCTCTCGCGAGCGAATATTGAATTTAGTACCCAATACAGATGTTTTGATGTGATTGCTATTTACAATAAATGGCGCATATTTGTCAGGTGTTACTTCAAAATAGGCTTCTCCTGATAAGTCAATCTGACGCTTGGAATTCCAGAAAGAGGAATGATAGACTAACTTTGTCGATCCATTCAGCCAAACCTTACTCCCATCCGGTAGCACGGTCTGTGCCCTTTGTCCACCAGTAGTCAAGATGGTATAATCTGTTTTTTTATGAGAAATCACACCTAAACCGACTCCTCCGGCGAAAACAAGCCCAACCAGGAAAGCGGCTGCTAAAGATGCATAGCGACTCCAACGCATCGACAAATGTTTCCGCTCTACTCTTTGTTTCTTTTCTTCTATAATCGACTTAATTTTGGCCAACGAAGCTTCCGTGTCTACTGCATTCATGACCTCTATCCGGTCGCCAACGAAAAGAGTATAGTAAAGCTGCTCCAACATTTTCTTGTTCTCCGGAGATTCATCATACCAATCCTCTACTTGCTTAGTTTCTTCATTACTCTCGTTCCTCGCAAGTAATTCATCAAAATTGCTTCATCCATGTTCAATCATTCTTTCACTACAAAACATTATACCTTTCCATTAATACAGTTGACAACGCAAATATACTAAACATAAAAAAGAAAAAATCTTTTATTTCTCATTTATTTCGTATCTTCCATCGCTTTCATTATTTTTGTTCTGCATAAATACAATATGAAATGCCACAATCTTCTAAACATATGGATATAAACGACAATCATTTTGTCATCACAGCCTTAAAGGCGAGTGATGAAAAGGTGTTTGAAGCTGTTTATCGACACTATTTTCGCAGTTTATGCGGTTTTTGTTCGCAATACGTTAGCGAGCAAGAAGAGATAGAAGAGATTGTACAAGACACTTTGGTATGGCTTTGGGAGAATCGAAGTAGCCTGGTTGAGGAACTTACGCTAAAGACTCTCCTCTTTACAATTGTTAAAAATAAAGCACTCAACCGAATATCTCATTTTGAAGTCCGACGAAGAGTATACCAGATAATCTCGGAAAAGTATGAAAGGGAATTCAGCAACCCCAACTTTTATCTGGAAAATGAACTCCTTCAGCTTTATGAAGAAGCATTAGCCAAGCTTCCGAAAGAGTTCAGAGAAGCTTATGAGATGAACCGCACACAACGCTTAACTCACAAAGAAATAGCCAGCAAACTGAACGTTTCACCGCAAACGATTAACTACCGAATCGGACAAGCTTTGAAATTATTGCGGATTGCTCTAAAAGATTACTTACCTTTGTTCGTGTTCTGCTTTGGGCCGACATTTTTGAAACAATAATAAAAGATATTCCATAACAATAATATGAGTGAACTTCTAGTATATAAAGCATCTGCGGGCTCGGGTAAAACATTTACGCTTGCCGTGGAATACATCAAACTATTAATAGCCAACCCACGGGCATACCGACAAATACTCGCCGTGACTTTCACCAATAAAGCGACAGCCGAGATGAAAGAGCGAATCCTCAGCCAGCTCTACGGCATCCAGACCGGAGATAAAGACTCGGAAGCCTACCTCGGCCGGATTAAGGAAGATACGGGTAAGAGCGAGCCGGAGATACGAAAAGCCGCCGGTGTAGCTCTGGGGTTTATGTTGCACGATTACAGTCGTTTTCGGGTTGAAACAATCGATTCGTTTTTTCAGTCCGTCATGCGTAACCTGGCACGTGAACTCGAACTAAGCCCCAACCTCAATATCGAATTGAACAACACCGAAGTACTCAGCGATGCCGTAGACAGTATGATCGAGAAACTAATCCCGACCTCCCCCGTCCTGGCGTGGTTGTTGGATTACATCGATGAACGAATAGCCGACGATAAACGGTGGAACGTTTCGGATGAAGTAAAGAGTTTCGGACGTAATATATTCGACGAAGGATATATTGAGAAAGGAGAAAGCCTTCGCCAACGACTTCGTAACCCGGACGTCATCAAAGAATACCGGAAGCAACTGAAGGCGTTAGAGGCTGAAGTATTGGAGCAGATGAAAGGCTTCTACGACCACTTTGAAGAAGAACTGGACGGACACGCACTGGTTGCCGAAGACCTGAAAAACGGTTCGAGAGGGATCGGTAGCTATTTCCGTAAACTGAATAACGGAAACCTAGGCAATGACATTCGCAACACAACCGTCGAGAAATGTCTGGAAGATGCCAAGCATTGGGCAACCAAGACATCTTCCCGTCATGCGGATATCGTCGCCCTTGCCGAATCGAGTCTGATGCAAATACTGGAAGAAGCCGAAGCGTTGCGTTCGAAAAACAATTTGCTGCTAAACAGTTGTCGCCTTTCGTTGCAACATCTTAATAAAGTACAACTGCTTGCCAATATCGACGAAGAGGTGCGCCGGTTGAATTACGACAACAACCGCTTCCTACTTTCAGACACCAACGCCCTACTCCACCAATTGGTGAAAGACGGCGATTCCTCGTTTGTGTTCGAGAAAATAGGAACGAACATACGCAACGTCATGATCGACGAGTTTCAAGATACCAGCCGTATGCAATGGGGTAACTTTAAACTATTGCTACTCGAAGGCTTGTCGCAAGGGGCCAATAGCCTGATTGTAGGCGACGTCAAGCAATCGATCTATCGGTGGCGAAACGGCGATTGGGGAATCCTCAATAGCCTGAACGAACGTATCGACCATTTTCCTATTGAGGTAAAGACCTTGAAGACAAACCGCCGGAGTGAAACAAATATCATCCGGTTCAATAATCAGCTATTCACTGCCGCCGCCAACTACCTCAACGGGGTATACAAACAGCAGTTAGGCAATGATTGCGAGGAGTTGCAAAAAGCTTATGCCGATGTTGCACAAGAGTCGCCGCGGAGTTCCGAAAAAGGCTACGTGAAGGTTTCGTTTCTCGAGCCGGACGAAGAGCACGATTATATCGAGCAAACGTTAATTGCATTAGGCGAAGAAGTGACGCATCTGCAAGAGACAGGTGTCCGCCTGAATGACATCACCATATTGGTTCGAAAGAACAAAAGTATTCCGCGCATTGCCGATTACTTTGATAAAGAACTGCATTGCAAAGTGGTATCGGACGAAGCCTTCCGGCTTGATGCCTCGCTGGCCATTTGCATGATGATGGACGCCCTGCGCTATTTATCGGACGAAAAGAATCCGATAGCGTGTGCCCAGCTGGCGACGTCTTATCAAAATGAGATTTTACAGAAAGAAATCGGATGGAATGAGCTTCTGCTTCTCCCCACCGTCAATTATCTTCCGTCCACTTTTACCGAACGTTTGAAGGAATTGCGACTCATGCCCCTTTACGAGTTGCTGGAGGAGTTGTTCAGCTTGTTTGAAATGAATCGCATTCAGGAGCAGGATGCCTACCTCTTTGCCTTCTTCGATGCCGTGACCGACTATCTGCAAAGTAACTCTTCGGAGCTTGACGCTTTCATTCGCTATTGGGACGATATCTTATGCAGCAAAACCATCCCGAGTGGTGAAGTGGAAGGCATTCGCATCTTCTCCATACATAAATCCAAGGGATTGGAGTTTCACACCGTGCTACTCCCCTTCTGCGATTGGAAAATGGAAAATGAGACCAACAACCAACTGGTGTGGTGCGTGCCGCCGCAAGCTCCTTTCAATGCACTCGACATCCTGCCCATTAACTATTCCACCCAAATGGCCGAGTCCATTTACGGAGACGAATACCTGAAGGAGCGTTTGCAACTCTGGGTCGATAACCTTAATTTGCTATATGTAGCCTTCACACGTGCCGGAAAGAACCTCATCATTTGGAGCCGGAAGGGACAAAGAGGAACGATGTCGGAGTTGCTCACCAACTCATTGCCCGTAGTAGCACAGCAAGAAGCGGTAGAATGGGACGAGGAACTTTATGAGCAAGGTGAACTTTGTGCCTCGGAAGAAGAGAAAGTAAAAGAGACTACCAATAAACTGGTGCGGAAACCCGATAAGTTGCCTATCCGAATGGAGTCTATACGTCCCGACATCGAGTTCAGACAGTCCAATCGCTCTGCCGACTTTATTCAGGGGACTGAGGAAGAAGATTCAGACGATCGTTTCATCAATCGTGGACGTATGTTGCATACCCTATTCTCAGCCATTGATACGGCGGATGATATCGATTCGGCCATCGAACGACTGCTATTTGAGGGAGTAATCAGTACCCGTGAGAAGGAAGCGGAAATACGCGAACTCGTTCAGAAAGCCTTCTCTTCGCCTGAAATACAAGACTGGTATTCGGGCACATGGACCTGTTCAATGAGTGTGCCATTATATATAAGGAGAAAGGAGTGCTGCAAACACGCCGTCCGGACCGTGTAATGATGAAAGACGGACAGGTCGTGGTAGTCGACTTTAAGTTTGGTAAAGAGAATGCGAAATACAACAAACAGGTGAAAGGTTATATGCAACTGCTCACTCGCATGGGATATAAGAACATAACCGGTTACCTGTGGTATGTGAATGAAGAAAAAATAGAAAAGGTATAAAAATGAAAGCAGTTCCCCTCATAGGCATTGCCCGCCACCGATTATCCATCGACGGTGAAGGAGTTACCACACTGGTAGCCTTTCACGGTTGTCCGTTGCGTTGTCAGTATTGCCTCAATCCGGCTTCCCTACAACCCGATGGTGTTTGGAAAGACTACGATTGCGCCAAGCTCTATGAAAGGGTACGTCAAGACGAACTATACTTTCTGGCTAGTTGCGGAGGGGTCACCTTTGGCGGTGGTGAGCCGCTATTGCAAAGCGAATTTATCCGGGGGTTCCGCTATTTCTGCGGACCGGAATGGAGGATAACCGTGGAAACATCTCTCAATGTTCCACCGCAAAACATAGAAGAACTGATTCCCATTGTAGATAGTTACATAGTCGACATCAAAGATATAAATCAGGATATCTATCAACGATATACCGGACAGAGCAACGAAAGGGTTATCCAAAACCTCCGTTATCTAATCGAACAGGGTAAGAGCGAGCAAATCATCGTTCGGACACCACTCATACCCGCTTATAATACGGAGAAGGATGTTGACCACAGTATCGAACGACTCAAAGAAATGGGAATTACCCAATTCGATCGATTTACCTATAAAACCTTGGAGGATTAATGCCATGAAACGAGGAAAACAAACTTGTAGAATTTTGAAAGAGATTCGTCGGCAAATAGCCGAAGCGAATGATATTGACTTCATCACTTCTGAATGTCAATACCAGGGAGACTGTCTGGGTACTTGCCCTAAATGCGAAGCAGAAGTGCGTTACCTGGAAAAACAACTTCTTTCCCGGCAAAGGGCCGGACTAAGTATCAAAACGGTGGGAGTATCGCTAGGCTTATCCGCTGCATTGGGTTCCTCTGCTCTATATGGACAAGAAACGGCCAAAGACAGTTTGGATAAATCACCTTCTCAAATTGAAGTTGCGGGTAAGAAATCACATGCGAGGCAGATAGCCTAACTTCTGTCAAAAGTGCGGATACGCTAATATTACAAAAAGAGGACGGTTTGTTTGGAATGGTAGAAGCATCACCCACATTTCCCGGAGGACAAAAGGCGTTATTTGATTATATAAAAAATAATTTTGAATATCCCAAAAACCCACCGAGCCTTTCAGGCCGTATTATTATACAAATTTTGATTACTAAAAAAGGAGAGATTACCGATGCAAAAATAGTACGTGGTATACATCCGGATTATGACAAAGAAGCATTGAGAGTTATAGCAAATATGCCGCAATGGAAGCCTGGGACTCTAAACGGGAAACCGGTCGATGTAAAATATTCAATTCCAGTCATATTTCGAGCGAAACAAGAATAACCCCATTAATAAAAGAATGCCATGAGACGAGGAAAACAGACCTGTAGAATTTTGAAAGAGATTCGTCGGCAAATAGCCGAAGCGAATGATATTGACTTCATTACCTCCGAATGTCAATACCAGGGAGACTGTCTGGGTACTTGCCCTAAATGCGAAGCGGAAGTGCGTTACCTGGAACAACAACTGGAACATAAACAAATACGTGGAAAAGCAATCACCGTATTAGGTATATCAGCCGGAGTAATTGCAGCGGCCTCGCTTACCGCATGTGGCAACTCGTCCAACAAAGGAAACGAAGTAAATGCGACACCAAATGAAATTACGACTCCCGTTACTGAGGAACCGACTCCGTTATTAGGCGACTCAATTCCTCCGAAAGATTCGATTAAGGCTAAGGAAGCTACTGTCAAATTTGTTCCCCCTGTAATAACTGATGAAATGGACTTGAAATCGGGTGAGATAGAAGGTCTGTTAGCAACAGAAGAAATACCCGGTGAAGTAGCTGTCCAAGACACTGTAGACTTCCCTGAGGTTATGCCGGAGTTCCCGGGAGGCATGAGTGAGTTAATGAACTTCATTGCCGCCAACCTGATCTATCCGCAAGAGTTCGCACAAGGAGAGATGTGTGTGGAAGGGCGGGTTATCATCCGAATAGTTATCGACAAAGAAGGAGATATAGTCCAATCGAAAGTCATACGTAGCATACACCCTCAGTTTGACAAAGAAGCTTTGCGAGTAGTGCAACTTATGCCGAAATGGAAGCCGGGCTTAGTCGATGGACAACCGGTCATTGCAAAATATACAATTCCAATCACATTTCGGTTAAGATAAGAATACCCCCATTAATAAAAGGATGCCATGAGACGAGGAAAACAGACTTGTAGAATCTTAAAAGAGATTCGTCGGCAAATAGCCGTAGCGAATGATATTGACTTCATTACCTCCGAATGTCAATACCAGGGAGACTGTCTGGGTACTTGCCCTAAATGCGAAGCGGAAGTGCGTTACCTGGAACAACAACTGGAACATAAACAAGTACGTGGAAAAGCAATCACCGTATTAGGTATATCAGCCGGAGTAATTGCAGCAGCCTCGCTAACTGCCTGTGGCAGCTCGTCCAATAAAGGAAACGAAATAAATGCGATACCAAATGAAATAACGACTCCCGTCACTGAGGAACCGACTCCGTTATTAGGCGACTCAATTCCTCCAAAAGATTCGATTAAGGTTAGAACCACTACGATCGGATTCATTGCCCCTGTAATAGCTGATGAGATAGACACGGAATCGGATGAGATAGTATCAGGTCTGCTGCCAACAGAAGAAATAATACCCGATGAAGCAGTTATCCAAGACATCGTTGATCTTCCTGAGGTTTGGGCGCAATTTCCGGGAGGCATGAGTGAGTTAATGAATTTCATTGCCGCCAACATAATCTATCCGCAAGAGTTGGCACAAGGAGAAATATCTATGCAAGGGCGGGTTATCATCGAAATGATTATCGACAAAGAAGGAGATATAGTCCAGTCGAAAATCATACGTGGCATACACCCTCTGTTAGACAAAGAAGCTTTGCGAGTAGTGCAGCTTATGCCCAAATGGAAGCCAGGCTTAGTCGATGGGCAACCGGTTCTCTCTAAATTTACAATTCCAATCGTATTTAAACTCTAGTAAGCGAATCAATAAATCATAAGAAAACAATACCTATAATATGCAATCATTTCTCAGCCTAGTAGCTCATGACTTATACAACAAGATTGGCAGCGACCTGTCTCGCACCGTTCTTGTCTTCCCTAACAAACGTGCCAACCTATTTTTCAACGAATATCTGGCCGGTGAATCCGATCAGCCAATCTGGTCGCCCGCTGCCATGAGCATCAGCGACTTGTTTCAGAAGCTATCCGTACAGAAAAAAGGAGATCCGATCCGGCTGGTTTGCGAACTCTATAAGGTGTTCATCGAGGAAACACAAAGTCAGGAAACCCTCGACGACTTTTACTTCTGGGGAGAATTGCTTATTAGCGACTTCGACGATGTAGACAAGAATCTGGTAGATGCCGACAAACTGTTCAGCAACCTACAGGATTTAAAGAAACTGATGGACGATTACAGCTTCCTCGATGAAGAACAGGAGGAAGCTATACAACAGTTCTTTCGCAATTTCTCCATTGAAAAGCGAACGGTGCTTAAAGAGAAATTCATCTCGCTCTGGGATAAGCTGGAAGCCATTTACCGCCGCTACCGTGAAAACCTCTCCGCCTTGGGTATTGCGTACGAAGGTATGCTCTACCGCAATGTTATCGAGAAGCTGGAGGCCGGCCAACTGCCGTACGACAAATACGTTTTTGTAGGATTCAACGTGCTCAATAAGGTGGAGACCCGGTTCTTCCAATTATTGAAAGATGCCGATAAAGCGATGTTCTATTGGGATTACGACCTCTTTTATACTCGACAGATAGAGAAGCATGAAGCCGGTGAATTTGTCAACCGCAACCTGAAACTGTTTCCGAACGAATTGCCGGAGAGCTACTTCGACTCGTTCCGCAAGCCGAAGAAGATTCGCTATATCTCCGCTTCGACCGAGAATGCGCAAGCCCGCTTCTTACCCGAATGGATCCGCACAACGCTCTCCTCCGATTGCGAAGAGAAAGAGAATGCGGTGGTGCTGTGCAACGAAGCTTTGTTACTTCCCGTGCTACACTCCATCCCCGAAGAGGTGAAGAATGTCAATATCACCATGGGATTCCCTCTGGCGCAAACACCGATCTACAGCTTTGTCAATGCAGCCATCGAGTTGCAAACCAACGGTTACCGTAGTGATACCGGACGCTTCATCTATAAAGCGGTGTCCGTCTTACTGAAGCATCCCTACACCCGTCAGCTGTCCGACAAAGCGGAATCATTAGAGCGCGAGCTGACCAAGGCGAATCGCTTTTATCCACTTCCCTCAGAGCTGAAAGCTGATGATTTTCTGGCCAAACTCTTCACACCCTGCAACGGGATCAAAGCGCTATGCGACTATCTTGCGGAGCTTATCAAAGATATTTCCGTTCTCTATCGGACCGAAAGTGAATACGACGACGTGTTCAATCAACTCTACCGCGAATCGATTTTTAAGAGTTATACACTGATCAACCGGATGTATAGTTTGATTGAGGCCGGTGAACTGAATGTTCGCGTGGATACACTCAAACGGCTCATTAATAAAGTGATGACCTCTTCCAACATTCCTTTCCATGGCGAACCGGCCATTGGTATGCAGGTGATGGGGGTGCTCGAAACACGTAACCTGGACTTCCGAAATCTCATTCTGTTGTCACTCAACGAAGGGCAACTACCCAAAGCGGGGGGCGATTCTTCATTCATCCCGTACAACCTGCGAAAAGCGTTCGGAATGACTACGATCGAATACAAGAATGCCGTTTACGCGTACTATTTCTATCGTTTGATACAACGTGCCGAGAACATCACCCTGATGTACAACACCTCCTCGGACGGACTGAACCGGGGAGAAGAGTCTCGTTTCATGCTGCAACTGCTGGTAGAAGGACCGCATGAAATCACCTCCGAATATTTAGAGGCGGGACAGTCGCCTCAGAGTACGACCGACATTCAGATAGAGAAGACACCCGAAATACTGGATCGCTTGCGTCTCGCATACGATAGTACCAGTCCCAAAGCAAGAGTCCTCTCTCCATCCGCTCTGAACACCTACTTAGATTGCCGATTGAAATTTTACTATCGCTATGTAGCCGGACTCAAAGCGCCTGAGGAGGTCAGTGCGGAAATCGACTCCGCCCTTTTCGGTACGATCTTCCACCTTGCGGCTCAATTGGTTTACACCGAGCTAACAGCTAACGGGAAGACGATTCGCAAAGAGGATTTGGAACGTCTGCTGCGCAATGACTTCAAGCTACAGGATTATGTAGATCAGGCATTTAAACAGGAGTTCTTCAAAGTCGAACTGAACGAGAAGCCGGAATACAACGGTGTGCAGCTCATCAATTCGAAAGTAATCGTTTCCTACCTGAAACAGTTACTGCGTAACGATCTGCAATATGCTCCTTTCGAAATGGCGGGTATGGAACATCCGGTTAACGACCGTTTTGAGATACAAACCGCAAACGGACCGCTCACATTGCTTCTGGGTGGCACAATCGACCGAATGGACATCAAGGAAGACACGTTGCGCATTGTTGACTACAAGACCGGAGGAAGTCCTAAAACGCCTAACAACATTGAGCAGTTGTTTACTCCGGACGAAGGGCGACCGAACTATATTTTTCAAACGTTTCTGTATGCCACCATTATGTGCCGACAACAACGGCTTAAGGTGGCCCCTGCCCTACTTTATATTCACCGGGCATCATCTGAAGATTATTCGCCTGTTGTTGAACTCGGGGAACCACGCCAACCCAAAATCCCGGTCAATAACTTTGCTTTCTTCGAAGATGATTTCAGAGAACGGTTGCAAAATCTACTGGAGGAAATTTTTAATCCGGAGGAAGGATTCTACCAGACCGAGCACACCAAGCAATGTGCGTATTGTGATTTCAAGGCAATCTGTCGGAGATAGGAAGCTATCGGAAGTAAAAACAAGCGGCCGATTGGAGTTAGTGGCTCTTCTGCCATGGAGTTAAAAAGCCATTTTGGGTAATACTTTTTGGTTTCGTACAGCACCCTTTCTTGAAGGAAAGTCGTGTATCAGGCTATGCCTGTCCGTTGTCATAACGATATTACAGTGTGGCAACGGATAGGCATTATTGCAACTGTGGGGAGTAGTGTTGTGAGACCAACTTTAAAACAGTAGAAACGATGGATTGTCTCACCTTGAAACAAGTGCTTCTTTTTCAATCTGCTTTTCAAATAAATTAAAAAGGGATTTAGCAAGTTGCCCCGTGGAGTTGAGCAACTTGACCGGTGTACTTGAACAACTTAACCCGTGGAGTTGACCAACTTGACCGGTGTACTTGAACAACTTAACCCGTGGAGTTGACCAACTTGATCGGTGTACTTGAGCAAGTTAACCCGTGTAGTTGACCAACTTGACCGGTGTACCTGAACAACTTCACCCGTAGACTTAAACAAATTGACCGGTGTACTTATCCAACTTCACCCGTAGACTTAAACAAATTGACCGGCTAAGTATCATAGAGTTATTTTAAATTTCAAGCGCCTATTTACGAGAATTAAACGATTCGTAAATAGCGCTTGAAATTTCAGTAATATACTTGTTTATGCTTCCAGCAAAGGAATTGAAAAACTAAAAGTTGAACCTTCGTCCTTTTGAGATACAAACCAAAGTTTACCTCCATTTCTGACTACAAAGTCCTGACAGAGAAGTAGGCCCAAACCGGAACCCTCCTCATTATTCGTTCCAAATGTGCTGAAATGTGTATCGGTATGCAACAGCTTCTTCTGATTTTCCTCATCAATACCACAACCCTGATCTTTCACACCTATCACAGCCATCCCCTCCTCTTTCGCTACTGTGACATGAATTTCCGAATCTTTGTTGCTAAACTTGATGGCATTGCTGATCAGGTTTCGGGTTACAGTCTTAATCATATCGATATCAGCATGCACCATTAACTCTTTATCAGTCGCTGTCAACACAATCTTTATATCTTTCAATCCGGCAACCATCGAGAAGATCTCGATCACTCCTTCGATCACCTCTATGACATTGAAGTTTTGATAAACCACATTCAGTTTACCAATCTGGCTCTTCGTCCATTTCAAGAGGTTGTCGAGCAGTGAAAACACATCTTCGGTTGTTTGATTCGCCAGCGTAAGCAGCTCGTACATCTCATTACCAATCTTCTCGACAGGCAAATTAAGGATCAGCATATTCAACACCATCTTGATTGATCCCATGGGAGAACGTAAGTCGTGGGCGATAACGGAATAAAGCTTATCACGTCCGGTTATGGTTTTGCGAAGTTCTTCTGTTTTGGCTACGATTATACGCTTAGCGGCAATTAGTGAGATCTGATGCCTTACGCGGATAATAAGTTCTTCCTTATTGAATGGCTTGGAAATAAAGTCATTACCACCTACCTTGAATCCTTTCACGATATCTTCCGTGCTATTGAGAGCCGTAAGGAAAATGATCGGAATGTCCACCATTTCGGGTGTTTCCCTCATTTTTTGTGCTACTTCAAATCCGCTCATATCCGGCATCATTACATCTAGCAATACCAAATCGGGCTTTTCGGCCTTTACTTGCTCCAGTGCTAGCCTACCATTATTGGCTGTTGCTATGTTAAACTTTTCGTTCGTCAAGAGTACTTTGAGTAACAAAAACGTTTGAAAGCACATCATCCACAATGAGGATTTTATATTCAGAAGGGGTTACTTCCATATTCATTTTTTTAGCTATTACGTGTTATTTCAGATTATTCTTAAAATATTCGATCATACGCATTAAACCTTCTTCTAATTCGACAGTCGGTTGCCATCCCAGTTTTTGTTGAGCCAGTGTAATGTCCGGGCGTCTTTGTTTAGGGTCGTCAAACGGCAATGTCTTAAACACAATCTGAGAAGAGGAGCCTGTCAGGCTGATTATTTTATCGGCCAACTCAAGCATCGTGAACTCGTGAGGATTTCCGATGTTGACAGGACCTGTAAACTCGTCCTCTGTATCCATCACCCTCACCATACCTTCTATTAAATCATCAATATACTGAAAGCTACGGGTTTGTTTCCCGTTGCCGTATATGGTATATTTTCATGTTTCAAAGCCTGCACCACGAAATTCGTTACCACGCGTCCATCATTGGCCAACATTCGGGGACCATAGGTATTGAATATACGTATAATCTTTACCCGAACCTTAGCCTGTCGGTGGTAGTCCATACACAGGGTTTCCGCACATCGTTTGCCTTCATCATAACAAGAGCGATAGCCAATGGGGTTGACATTGCCCCAGTAACTTTCACTTTGAGGATGCACCAACGGATCGCCATAGACTTCACTCGTAGATGCTTGCAACATTTTCGCATCGACCTTCGCAGCCAGCTCCAACATATTAATAGCTCCGATTACCGAAGTTTTTGCAGTCTGTATAGGGTCGTGTTGATAATGAATGGGAGATGCCGGACAAGCCAGGTTGTAGATTTCATCTACATCGGCGTGATAGGGCTTTGTGATATCATGCTGAACTAATTCAAACAACTTATTGTCAAGCAGATGGGCTACATTCTCTTTGTTACCTGTAAAAAAATTATCCAGACAAATAACACGATGATTTTCGTTAATAAGCCTCATACAAAGATGCGAACCAATAAACCCGGCTCCGCCACTAACTAATACTCTTTTCATGTCCCCTTCTGTTTTCATAAGATACAGTCACTCTCATATTTCTTATTATAGACAAAATTAACAGTTTTTCCTATAATATGCAAATTATACAGAGAGTTATTTTCACAGTTTCTTATTCCCTATTTAAAAAATTAATTATTAAATATTGAAAGACAAGTCTAGGTTTATGCATCAACAGAGAAGCCTGTGTAGATGCAGGCTTGCGAGTATAAAGTCACACTGTTTGACAGGAAAAAAAGTCAAAGACTCTTCCGCTCTACTCCCGTAGGTGCCACTTCTTCGGGAATACTAAACTCACGGTTGGCAAATAAGTCGGCCAAGCCTGATATTTGCTTCAATCTCAGGAGTTCGTCACGGTCCATTCCAATGTTCTTCATGATCCATTGATCGGACATTCCCGCCTTGTCTAATTCCGCTACAATGTGGCACATCAGTTCAATGTTATGCATTCCTCTGGCGCGATTGTGTCGAATGGTAGAACTCATTCGGTTGGATAGGTCTTTATCGATCACTACAACCGGCAATAGGCCATTTTCACGTCTGAAGATTCGTTTAGAGGTTTTTAAAACCGTATACCGGTGATAACCATCAACCAATATATAACGATCTTCATCCTTATTGTAGTAGCACACACAAGGCATTGTAAAGCCATCTTCCCAAATTGAGATCTCCAACAATTTCATTTCAGGTGGAGCTACTACATTGGGATTGTAATCGTTAGCAAAAACTTTTTCTACGGGTACGGCTTTTACTCCGTATACCGGGCTTATTTCTATACTCATGATACTATGATTCTATATTGTTCCATTATCTGCGATCTTTTACTCATCTCTTCCTTGGTAGGCGAGAATCCCATGTATTTGCACGCATGGTCATTTTTAAGGATGCAAATGCACATACGCTTGTAAGTCGGTATTTCTCTGAACTCAGCAATGTCCACATCGTCCTGATATTCCATTCTTACGGGCTTTTTCAGCGTTTTATAATTGCTGTTGTCCATCACAATAATAGGGATTTTGGCATCGATGAGCTTTTGGATTGTAGCGTCACTCAGGCAACCGCCTTTGGAACGCCAGAACTCTACGCTCACAGATAGCTTCCGAAGATAAGCTTTACGCGTTCGTTCGGGTAAGGTGGACAATAGAAAATACATAAACTCACGCCAGGTATATCCTTCGGGAAGCTTGACTGTTTGCCACCCCATTGCGTGCGTGCCGCCGTACATACCGGTAAAGTTCACGCCATTGACACGGCCTATCATTTTCCCCCAGGTATTAGGATCGAGCACCCGATAAAGAGCCAGGCTCTCTTGTGCCTCATTGATAAAAGGACTAGCTACCCGTTGTCGTTCCAGATTAACGCCCGCTCTGTAGTAGAGGTCGTAAAGGGTATTGTAATCCCATTGGAATTTACCATTAGCCGTCCACACATCGGTTGTCTTCCAATCGTATATGGGATAAGCATTATAAATATCATTTCCGATTTTCGAGGTCCATTTGTACTTATGATACATCTGGTATTTGCGATTCATGTGGATACACCGCCAACGGTTGAAGCTTTCTTGGGTACGAATCCCAATCAGGCAACAGGTACGTACCGCATCTTCCTTTTGATGCATCCATCCGGCAAAACGCATTTGGAATTCATAATCCCACATGGATGTGTTATAAAACGGAAAATCCTCTTTGGTCATAGCTTTCTTGGGCAAAGGCCTCACCCAGATATCTTTTTTACTGTCTTCCCACGGACGCCAGAAGGATTGATACATAGAGGTACACGTGGCCACACGGAAGGGCACACAAACGCGATACACGTCGAGTATATCTTTATTTGCTTCTATTACCCGATCCACATAGTCGATCGTCATTTTGTATTGTACTTCATAATCCATGTGAAAGAGCTTCAGGCGAACTTTCAGATCATGTTTTCGGATGTAGTCGATACATAGATTTAATAAGATCCCACTATCTTTACCTCCTGAAAAAGAAACGTAAATATTGTCAAATTCATCAAAGATAACCTTCAGGCGTTCCTGGGTTAATTCATACACATTCTTGCTCGTTGTCGTTTTTTTTGTTTTCATTGTGTTTTATCGGCTCATTTTTAGATATCGAGTCCATTCTCTATCGATTGTAAATCCTTGCTGAATGAATTCGTCTCTATCTTCTATCAAAGTGACAGAAGATAATATCCATTCTTCAGCATTCTCGTAATAGCTAATGATTGCTTGCAATAGAGTAGGCAGCACTTCTCCTCGTTTTGAACCTATATAGTAATTATTCACTATAGCCTGATTCCCCCTCTGCTCCACCGGAATGAAGCCTACAACTTTGTTTTCCTCCACAGCTATGAACCAAACAAAATTCTCACCCGTTTTAAACGGATAATTATTATTCGCATGAAGGACCTTCGGGTCCATCACTAAAGGGGCAACAAGTTCGTATAACTTTTTATCTTCCCCCTGCAATCGTACAGTCTGTATCATCAGTATTCAAATATTGATAGACAAAGCTACAGAAAAAAAACATTATAGATGTACTTTATTCCGTAAATCTTGCCTGAGCAGCCTTCTTTTCTATGTTTTACAAATATTTTCTCCTTACCAACACCTTTCTTCCCGATTTACCTACAGTAAGTAACTGTCGCATCCGTTTTCCCGAAACGACCGATTTCGGGCACATCGTTCTTGTTTGAAATTCTGTCCGGCTCGCAGATTTCCAAGGATGAAACGCACAGTTATTTGCTACCGAATTACCTCCTGAAACCTCGGCCAAATAACGCGGTGAATCGTGTTTTATTGGAGGCAATTCAGTCGCATCTTCTCTCAATAAGATTTCACAGATTTGTTTGAGTAACCCAAATGTTATATTCCAGCTTTTATCACATACCGTCCGATGGTTTTCACCTCAAGCTTCGTTCTCTTTTAATCAAAATTTCTCAAATGAAAACAAGCATATTTATGTGTCTTTTTTTCATGATACACTACTAGCTATTCGATATTTCCTTCCCCTAAATATGTAAAACAATAGTAGCATATAATCCCTGAAAATGTTTTTCTATTCGCACGTATCGAATGAAATAGGTATGGTTCCCAAGCAAGCTATTAATTAGTATTATTTAATTGCAAACAATTTGCCGTCAATAAGCAAGACATGCGTAATTAAGGCGATTTTGAATAAGCGAATCAACCGCTTATTATTAAGTTTCTTTTTACGAACTCGGCAAACAGAGCGTCTGTTTACTTCTCAGTGAATAGTAAATTTATTAAAACCACAACGTACAATCGTAGGCTTAAAATGCAGAAGATATTGCAAAAAACACTATTTTTGCAATAAATCTTTAAAGTAAATATATGGGAATCATTATAGGTATCGATGTAGGAGGAAGCACTACTAAAATTGTAGGGCTTGATCATCAGGAGATTAAGTCGCCTATGTTTATCAAAGCGGCTGATCCGGTGACCTCATTATTTGGCGCGTTTGGCAAGTACATTTACGACAACGGTGTTTCCCTTTCGGATATCGAAAAGGTGATTCTGACGGGCGTAGGAAGTGCTACGTAGACCAACCTCTCTATGGGCTACCTACCGGAAAGACCAATGAATTCCTGGCTAACGGATTGGGAGCCCGTCATAGCACCGGATTAGAGAAGCTGCTTGTGGTGAGTATGGGTACCGGTACCTCTTTCGTACGGGTAGAAGGCGATAAGATTCAGCATATCGGTGGTATTGGCGTCGGTGGTGGCACGTTGCAAGGCCTGTCACGGCTGTTGCTGAAGACGCAGGACATTCACCGCATTGCGGAGATGGGAGCTAAGGGAGACATTACAAACATCAACTTGCAGATTCAAGATATATGCAACAAGCCTCTGCCCGACTTGCCGCTGGATGCTACGGCCTCTAATTTCGGAAAAGCCGATGGAAACGCTTCCGTAGAAGACATCGCCATCGGCATTATTCACATGGTATTGCAATCGATCGGGCAAGCGGCTTATCTGGCTTCCCTCAACAGTACCATCACAGATTTTGTATTGATAGGCAACCTGACTCAATTGCCTCAGTGTCGGCCTATATTTTCCCGCATGGAGGAGATGTACCGCGTACGCTTTATCATCCCCTCACATGCCGAGTATTGCACCGCCATTGGTGCCGCGCTAACTCACACGGCTAACCAATAAATAAGTAGCGGGATAAGTACACCGGCAAGTACCAGTGCACCTCCCCAGCCAAAGACTCCCTTCTTTCCCGGCACGATGAGTAGTCCGGTGATGATGACAATCACTGTCAGCAACAGGAAAGCATCGGAGAAGATTGTCCACGTGGTATTCGGGTTGCGGTGCAATTGATTGAGCGCGGTCAGGAACTTAGGCCGATGAATCTCTTTGATATACGCCTGCTTGCTGCCCGTCTGTATCTTGATGACCAACTGATTGGCTCCGACAATGCTCAGTGTTCCGTCTTTAAGCGTGAAACGCTTGTAGTCTGCCGCATCATAGCCCAAATCACGCATGATCTTCTGGGCCTGTTCAGCTGTGAAATCAAGCTTATTTTCGGGAACTTCGTACACATAGTCAACTATCTTCTCCTGTTTTTGTCGCATGAACTCAAACTCTTTATAATGATTGAGCAAGAAGCCCGAAACGATGTACACCAATAGGATACCGGTGCATATATAAGATAGATACCGATGCGTCAAACGCGTATATTTTAATACTTTAGGTGAGATCTTTTTCATGGTCAACGATTTACTTTTAGTTCATTCAACAGATAGGCCGAAGCCGAATATTTCTCGATAACCCAGAGGATGTAACGGATATCGACCACAATGTTGCGGCTTTTCTCCGGATTCCATTCATAGGTTGAAGACACGCCTTGCCAGATACGGTCGAAGTTGATTCCAACCAGTTCCCCTTTACCGTTCAAGACAGGACTACCTGAACTTCCGGCTGCTGTATTCGCATCCGTGAGGAAACAACAAACAGGCGTCTCCCCCGCTTTCCAATACGTTCCGAAGTCTTGTTTATCGATCAGACTTCCCAAACGTGCCGGTAGGCGGAAGTCATTGTTGCCGGTAAACATCCGTTTCCGTGCCATCAGTCCGTCTACAGTTGTGAAAGGCGTGTACACGATTCCTTCACCCGGTAAAGCCGATTTGACCTTTCCCACCGAGTAACGCAGCGTACGGTTGGCATCGAATGAGAACATTTCCCCCTGATGCTTCTCGGCGTATGCCTGCAAATAAGACGCGTACAGCTCCATGTTCCGGCTCTGAAACTTCTGCTTCTCACGGGCTACTTTGTCGATGTGCATGAAGTAAAAGCCCAATGCCAACTGATAAAGCGGATCGTTCTGCAAAGCATCTACTCCCTGCGCCGGTACGCTGTCGATAAAGGCAAGCATCTGCGGTTCGTCATGCAGCAGTGAATTCACATAAAGACTGTCTACATACGTACCGATTCCATGCGGAGCATGCTTCGCCAGACGCTTCAAAGCATCCGAATAGTAGATCGTATCTACGTTGGATATAGATGCCCAGGAGTTGCTTCATCATCTCTTTATCGTCCTCCAGCTTGAAGTTACGATAGAATGACTCTGTCAGCGGTCGAAGCTTACGTAATTCCCCCTTCATGGCCGATTCTCTGTTTTTCCGGTTTTGTCCGGCTATTCCGATCAACTTCTCAAACTTTCCGGCAAATGGAATGACATCTGCCCCATTCAAAGCCACTGCCTGTAACATTTGCTCGGTGAAATTCAGCTTAGTCAGCTGCGAATAAGTCTCTTTCATATCCGCACATAGATCAGCTCCATAACGTTGCTTCCTTGCTTCATCCGCCAAGATCCATGCAGTTAGTTCCTGTTCCTCTTTGGCTCGTTTAGCTACCAGATCGGCTTCCCGCACGCCACTTATCTCACCGATGGAACGAAGATATACATTGCCAGCCCCTCCGGCTCTCACATTGTAATACGAGTAAAGCGAATCCGTGTTCTCCTTGCGCTTCGTATAGAAGTCCAACTTTATTTTAGCAATGTCCGCATCGGCTTGTGTATCCTGAAAGACGATTTTGTCCAAGGCAAACGAGGGAACATACCGACGAGTCTGCGACGGATAACCTGCCACCATCACAAAATCGTTCTCCTTCACCCCTTTTCCCGAAAGAGTCAGAAAGGCTTCCGGACGATAAGGCTGATTCTCCTTATTATACGAAGAAGGTTGGTTGTCGGCATTGGCATAGACACGTAGTACCGCGAAGTCCGCCGAATAACGAGGCCACTGCCAGTTATCGGTATCTCCACCAAATTTCCCTAGACTGATGGGAGGTGCAGCCACAATACGTACGTCCTTAAAGCTACGGAGCACTGCAAGCACATATTGCTGTCCGCCAAACAAAGAGTAGACTTTCCCGTCCACACCCCGGCCCTTCTGAAAGGTCTTCATCACCTCCGCCGCATTGCGGTTGACCTGTTTGGACAGTTCCGGTTCTTTCAAGCCATTCGTTCCCTTGGTTACATCCGAAGTAACATCCTGCACCGATACCAATTGGTTAACTTGCAGGTTGAACAGCGGAGATTCCTCCGCCCGCTTGGTTGCCCAACAACCATATTGCACATAATCATGTTCGGGAGTCGACATATGTTCGAGGTAACGCATCACACAATGGTAATTGGTCAACACCAATCCTTCGCCCGAGATGAACGAAGCACTGGCAAACGGCGTAAATGTTCCGTCCTCGCTACTCAATGAGAGAATAGCATCTGTCAGACATGCCTGATTGATATCGTAAATATCTTTTTCATTGAGTCGTAGCCCATCCTTCTTCATCAAGCGATGCAACTTTCCCTGTATCTGGTTAGGCAACCAAAAGTCACCATCCGCCCATGCAGTGGAAGAGAGTAAAACAAAAAGCCCGCAAAGAAGTATCTTCAATCGAGAAATAGTCATTTTATTTTCAGTTTTAAATAATTAGTCCATAAGTCAGGAGTCAGTTCAAGCTCCTTTTTGATTTCAGTAAGGTGATCGACGACCACCGGTAGTAGCAACACATCATAATAAGTAGGGGTCTTGGAGTCGAGCAACTCGTTCAACCGAATGAGATAGTTTTGTTGTAGGTTACGGGTTAGCACATCCGCATCCTTCACCGCAAACAAGCGGTTCGAGACCTTATCCAGCAAACGGGCATACGTAAACCCGGTTTGCGCCTGTGTCTGCGCGATATGTTCCAAAACGATGGAACTCAATATCTTGTCCAGTACCTGTTTCTGCTGTTTAACCAACGTTTCCGTTTGATTACCCGCATATTGCTGTACGGCTTCAGAGGTAAGAAACCGATACCCATCGAGCAATTCATCCAACAAGAAATCGACTGCCCTTTCGGACTCTTTCCCTGCTACGGGAACCGTCTTTCGCTCCTCATTTCTGCGACGTTCTTCGAAAGAATAAAGGCCTCCGATCAAGGGAATCACCCGTTCCATATACGAGAAATAATAGCTTTGCAAATCTTTATAGTCCGCCGGCATTCCCTCAAATGGGTTGTTCGCCCCTTTGTTCCAACGAGGAAGTTCGGTTATGATCCGTTGCAGATTCCGAATGCCATAGGTAGACGAGGCAACCGGATCATTCCCGATATCGGAGTTTTGCACGGAAGGGTCGACCGGTACCACACTCGGATTCATCCGTCCATAGAGATACATGGGATCTTGCTGTTTCTCATCCACCCACTGCGTGATCGTTTTCGCTTTTTCTTTCGGAAGATACGCATAACCTACCCGAATCGCATAGTAATCATACACACCCAGATACGGGGGAAACACCTCTGTCACCCGATCACCCGGTTGAGCTACGTAGTTGAAGCGAGCGTAATCCATGATGGAAGCCGTCGTGCCATATTCCGCTGCAAAGTCCGGACGTCGCAGGTCCTCGGTCGCATACGCATAAGATGCCCGGAAGTTATGTTCCAAGCCCAGGCAATGCCCAACCTCATGGGCAGCCGCATAGCGAATCAAACGTTTCATCACAGACTCCGGCAATGTCTTTTCACGAGCAAGCGGATTGTAGGCCGCTGTTTGCAAGAAGTACCATTTCTGCAACAGAGAGATTACGTTGCTGTAAAACAACACATCGGCTTGCAGAATCTCTCCGGTGCGCGGATCACACCAATGCTTCCCCATCGCATTCGGGAAATCGCTAACCACATACCGGAAACAGTTGACATCTATCGCATCCGGATCGAACCCCTTGCCTGCTTCAGCATACGTTTTCGCCACCATCACATCCCGAAAGCCAATGGCTTCGAAGGCTTTGTTCCATTCACAGATGCCCTCTTTGATCGCTTTCTTCCAGGATTCGGGGAAAGCATCGTCCACATAGAACACAATGGGTTGCATGGGTTTCACCTTCTTCCCCCGCAGGTACTTCTGCTGGTCTTCCGGCGCCGGAGTCAACCGGAAACGGGTAATCAGGTTTTGCGACTCGATGCCCGGAGAGGCGAGTTGAAAGCGGCGATTCTGTACGAAGTCATATCCCACCCTCGCGTCGTGCAAACGGGGTGTCATGCGTTGTTCGGGAAGTAGGCTGAGCGACTTCCGTATCGTTGTGAGAAAAGGAGCCGTTGCCCCCTCATAACCGTACTGCACACTCACTTCCAGGTGATTGCCATGCGCGTTTACAGCGAGTATCTTGTTGAGCGATGGGATGTTTCGGCCCGGTTGCGTCTTGCTGTTGAAAGGATCAACTCCTTCGATCGGTTCGGTGAAGAACTTGGTCCAGTTGACCACGATCGACGAATCGGTTTCCTGTTCTACCGGGAACGTTTCCATCACCGGGATAACCGCATTGCGCTCATAGGCCGGGAAGGACGGATGAGTTGTTTCATCACAACCGTTTTTCACATCCGGTTTTAAGATATAAAGCTGCTTGTCCTCGTACTTCAGCTTCACCCAAATGGGGTCGTACAACCGTTGTCCCGCACAAAGCTTCGCTTTATTATTCATCGAGCTGACCGTTTGTACGCGGCCAGCCAGTAGGAAGTCCTTCGACAGCAAACGCTTGGGTATTTCAACTGAATAGCCCTTCGGAGACTGCTTGACATGAAACAACGGAGTCTCAGGCGCAGCGTGCTCATGCTACCCAGCAAAGCCAAACCGGCCAATAACACAATTCTTTTCATTCGAATACAATTAATGATACAACCCGATAGCCAACGAATACATCGTAGCATCCGTGTGCTTGTTGGTCTTCAAATAACTTGCTCCTATTTTGGCAAACCAGATGGCGGTAGTCTTCTTGATCGTCACCGGCATTTGGTATTGCAACTGCAAACGTCCCCCAAAATGAGAAGCTCCGTAATAGTTCATATCGGGAAGCAGGACACTTTGCGCATACTCGGTGCTCGGATCAGTCAGATTCAGGTCGGCCGATAAGGAAGCGTGGTAGCTTGCGGCGGCTTCCACCCACAACGAACGGGAACCTTTAAACAGAAACGCATATCCGCCTTCAACCTCCGTACGTGCGTAGTCGGACTTGAACGACGACACGGGCAATGTGTATTTGTTCTCCGCACTATTTAGGATTCCCCGTAGGCCGACATAGGCTTTGGATGTTCGCAGTTGCGGATTGGTCCACATCAACCGGTAGTGCACATCGGCGTTGAGCAACGTTACCTGATAGCGTTTGTTGTACGTGATCAGGGTATTCCAACGGGTGGATTCGATGCCTGTAACGGGATCTTTCTCCGTCACCTTCTCCTGCCGATATTCATCCGCATCTCCTTGCTCATAACTCACGTTGACGTCGAGCGAATGAAGCTTATCGCCAACCGTATAACGGTTTTGAGACAGCAAGCCATAGTTGGACGTAGCGTATTTACCCGGTTCATACTTGGTATCACCGTACACACTCTCGTTCCCTTTCGAATAGGTGAGCGTGGTCAGCGAATGGAACCGTTCCGTTTGGTAGCTATAGGCCAGCTCCGCCCCCAGTTCATGGTTGGTGAACTGACGTTCGAAAGCGGAATACCCGCCGATACTTCCTTTGGCGTTCTCCATACCGGTATAGGTATAGTATTGCATGTTGGGATCGGTCTGCACCGTTATGATGTTCGGTATCTTCTCCTTGCGTCGCCGATAGTGCCCACTCAGTCCGACGGTATGCTGCTGCCAGCTATAGGTAACAGCCGGGGTGACCCGATAGTCGGCCAGATTGGTACGCGAACGCGGATCTTTCAGGCGAGATAAATCACCTACTTTATAATCCAACCGGAAACCGTAGGTGAAGCTATGCATCGGTCGCGTGGCCAGCGATGCGGAGAGATCAAAGTTCTGCACATCGTACTTGCCCTTGATCGAACTACCTGAGAAATAGGGATTGGAGTGATGGCTGCGCATCACATCACTCCATGAACGTTCAAATTGACGGCCCATATCAAACGTAAAGCTCCCGTATCCGTAGAGATACTTGCCTATTTGTTGATATCGTTCCGATTTGAACACCAGTGCATTGGAGGCATCCCCGTCCTGAACAAGGGAATGCGTTCCCTCCTGACGAGTCAGGGAGAGATAACTAATCCCTCGGTTGACCAATGTATCCAGTGACAAGCCGGCCGGATTCAATGTGCTTCGCCACAACTGAACGGCATCCTGATATTCGTATTTCTGTTTGGTTTGCAACTCACTCTGCGCCTGTAAACATACAGGCAACAGTAGCAGGCCAAACAGAAATTTACCTCGATGGGTCATATCTTTTTCTATAATTTATTTATACTCTCCAACTTTGATATTGTCCGAAATCGCAAAGTCATTGCTGCTGTTGTTGGTGTCCGCCAATACAGAACGTCCGTTTTCGGTTTTATCAACTTTGCGATACAGCACCTCACCTGTATAGCCACTCACCGCCTGAACGTTGGTGTAACCGGCATCGATATAGTCATAGAGTCTCTTTTTGGTTACATCGATGCTTTCGGCAGCATACTTCAGACACTCCACGCCATCCATCACATATTTGATAGGCATCTTCACATAAAGCACACCCGTAGAAGATCCCTTTTTGTAAACCCGTTCCCATGTGCTGATATCTTCCGTTGTGCTGAACAGGACGATTGAGCAAGGACCGGACTGTACCAGATTCATCGAAGGAATTGTGGAATAAGCCGTATAAATCAGTTCGACTCCGGGAGTTGCCGGATTGTTGGTATTCTTGGTATCTTTGGCTTCAAAGTCAGCATTCGTCAGGTCCTGTTCCTTCTCGGCAAACGGTGTATGATTGATGGCACTGTTGGCAACTACCAAGCTCTCGCCCGGTTGGATTTCCGTGCGGCCTGTGCTGGGGAAACGGAAGATCTGCTTGATGTAGATGTAGTCCGGTGTGTCATTGAGCAGATAAGCGGGAGAAGCCTCCGACTCGATCAGCGCGAAATACAAGCCGGAAACGTTGACTACATCATTCGAATTGTTGTAGAACTCAACGTATTTGCCTGCCAGGTAATTCTTATTGTTCAGGTCTTTGCTACCCGCGTAGTAGACCTTGCTGATAACCAACGACTGCTTAACGGCCGCTGTGGTTTGGAGCGTAATCACCCCATCGGTGGCAATGGTTTGCTTGAGCAATCCACCCGAAAGCGTATAGTTTTCGTTTTGCACTTCCTTACCGGTCATCTCTGTGTACTGTTCCGGTGTGATTTCCCACGAAGTGGCAATGTCATAAAGATCCGGAATTACGCCCAGGAATGTAGCAACACCCTGTTCGTCTGTGGTTACTGTGTATGCTTGTCCGTTCCGGGTTATGGTTACCTTCTGTCCCGCATTTCCATGGCCGGTAAAGCCTTCGGGAAGCAGCACTTTGACTTGTAGTGTCAGGGCCTGTGTACCGTTGTCATCGGACGAACAAGCCGTCAATAGGGTCATTAAAGCAATACAGGCTATCTTACCTATAAAGGATAATTTTCTTCTCATGATTTCTCTTGTATTTATAAATTAAAAAATAATTCAACTCCAAAACTGAAACTTCCGGTATTACGCTGCATCAACGTATTGGAAGTAGAACTCTTTAAGTAAGGCTCGTAGAAAAACAGGTTGTTGGCATAGAAAGAAAGTCCCCCGATTGTTCCCAACTCCTTGGTCAGGCGTCCCGACACCAACCAGGTGATCGGTGCTTTGGAGGGCACATTATCTTTGGGATTCTTTCGCTGACTCTTCAACAACACGCCTTTGATTTTATACGCTTCGTCGGCCAACATATCAGCCGTTATCTCGTGATAGGACAAATCGGTATCGATCCATCCGATAGGTCCATCGGCGGGTTGATGCTATTCATGTAACTATACCACATCACCTGTCCCGAAAAGGAGGCAACCATCCGTAAGGCCGGAATGTTGGTCACCACCCGCAGGTTGTTCGAGAAGCGTCGGTAAACGCTTTGCTGCAAACCGGACGGGTAAACGATTTTGAAAGGTGTGGTATTGGTGATGGAATACTCACTGGGCAAATCGGTGGGATTCGAAGAATTTAGATCCGTTGAATGGGTTTTCGACTCCATGTAGGCGCCGGTGAGGTAGAACGAGGTGTGAATGGAACGTATCTCACCCAAGTCGAAGTCCATCTCCAACCCTTTGTTGATCGATACGTTGGTGTTGCCGATCTTTCCGGTGGTAGAGAACACCACATCGACCCGTTCGGGATTAGCCCAGTCGACCTGCGTGGCGGCTCCCGGTGTGATAATCAAGCCTTTGTTCTGTGAATAGAAATTGGCTTCGTAGATGTAGTATTCGGTATCGGAACCAAATCCGGTAGCTGTTTTATCATGATAGCCCACCAGACTGATCTTCCGGTCGCCCGGCAACTTAACATCAAAGCCTAATTCAATTTTCCGGTTGGTGGCATTCTTCAATCCCTGCGTACGTTGAATGTTGTACACTTGGGTGTGGTACATCAGCAATTGCGCGGCTTTGTCGTCCTGCGGCATATAGTTGGCAGCGATGCGGTCGGTGTACTTCTTATCGGGATAGAGGTAGTCAAGTCCCGGTGTTTTGGAGTTCAATCCATAACCTCCCCGGAGATTCAACCATTTGTTGACCGAGAAAGAGGCGTTCAGACGGGGAGAAACCGCGTAAGTAGCCTCCTCCGCTCCGGGTTGCATGGAGGTGAAACGTGCACCCAACTGTACTTTCAGGAAGCGGTCTTTGCTTATGTTCCAACGGAAATTATCTTCCACGTAGGCGGATAGCTGGTGAAGTCCCGGAATATCGGAATACGGACGCGGACGTCCCCCGTTGTTGGGCCGCAAGGGGTAGCGGTCGTCTACATTATAATAGCCCTGAGCGTTGTTCCAGTCGTAGCGATAGTCGGCTCCTACCTTAAAGTTCTGATGGGTTTTACCGGCTTTGAAGAAGAAAGCGTTGCCCACTTTGGCGTACACATTGCCCGGACGGCTGACGGTCTTGCCGCTTCCCTGATAAGAGGTTTGCTCAAAGGGTACGTTGAAGTAACCGGTTTCCATCGCTGTGAGTATCGGTAGCAGCCCGGAGGGATTGGGCACGATGGCTGTCTTGTCCATATCGGTCTGGTTGAAACTCATACCCAGGGTATAGCTCAAGGTACGCGAGAAGAGTTTGTTGACGGATATTTTCCCGTTATGACTCAGGCTGAACATTTGATTGCGGTCTTTGAGGTATGTACCGTCGTCAATGGCGTCGGGATCTTTCCCGTTCCAGTCTTTACCAAGGGCGTAACGGAGTTTGGTTGTGGTGTGCCACTTAGCGAGAAGTCGTGCCCGTAGCCTACGGAGAGCGTATAACGGTCGAATGATTTCGTTTTCTGACGAGGGTCTCCCCATGCCTGCGCATAGTCGAGGTTGAAGTTCAGGATACCGGCATTCTTCAACCGCATTCCTTTGCCAAGGGAGTAGTTCATGGTGCCGGGATTGACTTTCGCTCTCGCCTGCCAAGGGGTCTGCCCTACTTTGGAGTGTACCACTACCAGGCCGGATGTGAGATCACCGTACTCGGCTGAGGGAATCCCGCGGATCACTTCTACCGATTCGATGTCGTCGGCACTGATCTGACGCAGGTCGGTTCCCACGAAAGCGGTACTCGAAAAGCCTCCTTGTGACAAGGTTCCGTTATTGGACATGGGTACGCCGTCGACAACGACACTCGATCCGAAGGCGTTGGTGTTGTTGTTGACCAGCGAACGAATCTGTACGTTGGATTTTGAGGTGAGGTCGGTGTTCTTCATCAACGCTCCGGGAACCAATTGCATGACATCGTCCAGACTCATCGCCTGTAAATGGTCGATGGCTTGGCGTCCGATGATGGAACTGGTTGACTCTCCGGCGGCATTCTGACGAGCCACTACGACAACTTCTTTCAGCGCGAGGGAGGTGGGTTGCATGCGAATGACCAGATTCAGGTCTTCCTTGACTTCGATGGGGCGACGGATCGTTTCAAAGCCACATAGGAGATGTCCAATGAATAGGAACCGGCCGGAATACTCTTCAGAGTGGCCTTGCCGTCGACATCGGTTGCCGCATAGGCTCCCAACGGATTGAGGGCGCAGGTGGCCATCATCAACGGTTGGCGATTGTCGGCATCCAGCAGGGAAACGCGAACGTCGTAGGTACGTTGCTTGCGTATGGGGTATAAGAGTACGATATCGCCCTGCAACTCGTATCTCAACTTACTTTGTTTGCACAGGTCGTCCAAGATCACGTCGAGCGGGGTCTCTGTGCGATAAGAGAGCGTGATGGCGGACGCTTTGTCGACACTGGCTTCTTCATAGACAAAATGTACATTGCCGGCTCTTTTATCTTTTCCAGCGCTACACGTATGGAGACTTTTTCTACCGTTACCGCAATTTTCTTGCCTTGTGCCGCTGCCTGTGGTGTATAGCTCACCATTCCGACGAGCATGACCAACCAAACCTTTAAAAAACTTTTCATACCAATTATGCTATCACTCATCTTTATCTGTTATTTCTATAATCTTTCCTTTTGAAACGAAACGTACATCGGAGACTTTGGACAAGATGTTCACAGCCTGTTGCAGGGGTTGATCCCGAAAGATCACGCCGGCGAATCTACGTTTACGCAAATAGGGTTTGGCGAATACGATGTCGACGTCGTACCAGCGGGACAATTGCTGCACAATGGTCTCCAAGGGGGTGTCGGTGTATTCGTAAATGCCACTGGCCCACGAGGTGTGGTTTTTGACTTGTACCGGCTTCACGGCTATCTCACGGCGTTCGATAATGGCTTGTTCGCCGGGAGAAAGGATGTATTCTTTGCCGCCTCTGACAATCTTGACGGAACCTTCTTCGAGGGTTACCAGCACGCAGTCGTCTCCATAGGCGGTGACGTTGAAACGGGTTCCGAGGACTTCGATGTTGCCCAATTCGGTATGTACGATGAAGGGTTTGCGGTCGTCTTTCTCTACATCGAAATAGGCTTCTCCTTGCAGATAGACTTCACGCTTGGCCTGATTGAACGTTACCGGATAGGTCAAATGGCTCTCGGCGTTGACGTGGATATGGGTCTTGTCGGACAGCACCAGCCGGTATTCTCCTCCTCGGGGTACGTTGAGCGAGTGCTTGCCTGCCATCTTGGACGCATCGGACTGGGCGTTGTAGACGAGTTCCTTACCCCGATTCTGGGCTATGGCAACACCGCCGTCGTTGACAACTTTATCATCGGCCGACGAGAGTCGGTATTCTGATCCGTCGGTGGCTACCAACATGGCTGTCTGAGCGCCTTGCTGGGTAAATCCTTTGTCGGCGTTGACCCAACCGCCTTCTCCATACAGATACCAGAGTCCGGTTCCGACGAGCACCAGGAGTGCGGCGGCTACCGAAGCGCATCTCCTATACAGCCGCATTCTGCGACGGGCATGGATAGCGGATTGGATCTGCTGCCACGCATTTTCCGCATCGCACTGGGCTTCAAACTCATTGATTCTTGTGATGCGATACCAGTTAAAAAGGGTAATCAGGCTTGCTTTAGGGTCTATCTTCTTATTCACTTTTAATTCGTTTTATCTTAATGATCCCGAAAATGCCAAAATGGGTGGCAAAAAAAAAGGATATTTTTAAAATAAGTTTCCAGCTGACTAGCAAACAGGCCAATAGAATGACAGGCAGATTGCGAGTAACCTACCGGACAGTGCGAGGGACTTGTTGGTTGTCAGCCCGCCACATGGATGTAAAATGATGTTATAACCTAGTCGGTTTTAAAGTAATTCGATGGTACGATCGATACAGAAAAGTGACAATAACATAAGTTTGTCGTTCTTCCGCAATCTTTTTAAGGCTCTTGATAAGTAACTTTTCAGGGTATTGACGCTAATATGCAGCTCTTCGGCTGCTTCTTTGTATCTTTTATTTTCAATCACAACCCGATAGAGTGCTTTCCGCTCTTGTTCGGGTAGTTCGTCTAACGCTTTTTTCAACTCTTTCTCTTTGGCTTCCCGTTCGCTGTGTCCATTTCTTCATAAGCGTAGAGGTGTTCATCGCTTATCAGGATCTCATCGAATGGGATGCGCTGGCGCTTCTCGAGGTATTTCAAAGCTGCATTACGCACGCATAGATAGGCATAGTTTTTCAAATTAACAGTTACCGTTTTGTAGAGTTCTTTCTCCCAAAACTGGACGAAGAAGCCTTGAACAATATCTTCCGACTCAGAGAAATCATCCGTTATCTGCACCGCGTACATACATAACCGGACGTAATATGTGTCGAAGAAAACGCGAAAAGCTTTTTCTTTATCTGTCGTAAATTCTATCTCTAATTCCTTATCTGTTAACCTACTCATGGAATCAATCAGTCATGCTTTCAAAGTGCAAATGAAGATAAAAAACAGCAAAAGAACACTATCTTCTGGCTTTTTTCATGCAAAAACGTGAGAAATACCTAAATATAGGTATAATAATGGTAGGACCGGAAAGCACATTGGC
>NZ_BAIV01000017.1 GCF_000517545.1 Bacteroides reticulotermitis JCM 10512
TCCTTTTCGTTTTATCCGTTCCGGACGTGTCAATCCGGGCATCTATCCACAGAACATGAGTAAGCAAGAGCGAAAGCAGAAATGGAATTTCTCTGCATATAAGGAGTGGTGGACGCTCAGTGGTATGTGGCAATTGAGAAAGGCCTGTTTGTGAAACGAGATTTGCAGGGAGGACAGATGTCAAGGGATATGACGTTGTTTATGGATGATGACGGAAAAGCATATCATATCTATTCTTCAGAGGACAACCTTACCTTGCAGATTGCCGAACTAACCGATGATTATCTTAATCATTCCGGAAAATACATACGCATCTTTCCCGGAGGACATAATGAAGCACCGGCCATCTTTAAAAAGAACGGAGTCTATTGGATGATAACTTCCGGCTGTACGGGCTGGGAGCCTAATAAAGCTCGCTTATTAACAGCTACGTCTATCTTCGGGGAATGGAAACAACTGCCCAATCCGTGTGTAGGAATAGATGCCGATAAAACCTTTGGCGGACAAAGTACATACATTTTACCGATACAAGGTACGGATAGTTTGTATATCTTTATGGCGGATATGTGGCGCCCGGAGAGTTTGAAAGATTCTCGTTATATGTGGTTACCTATTCAATTTGACGAGAATGATATACCTTTTATTGAATGGAAAGATAGGTGGAATACTGAGCTTGAACGTATATAATAAAGGAAATATAAAATTAGAATCATGAATTTGAATAGACTGTATATTGGTATATTGATTGCCGTATTATTACTGCCATCAATGGATTTGTCGGCAAAGAAGAAACCGGTAAAAGAACCGACTGAACGTGAATTGTGGACGGGAGTGCTGTATCAGATGGCTGCACCGGTACTTAGTAATATGAGTGAAGGCAAACTTCAACAAAATATGTTGGTAGAACTTAGCCCGACTTGGGACGGACGAAATAAAAAAGTCACTTATATGGAGTGCTTCGGACGGTTGATGGCAGGTCTGGCTCCCTGGATATCTCTACCGGATGATGATACTGCGGAAGGTGTACAACGGAAACAAGTACGTGAATGGGCCTTGAAAAGTTATGCACAGGCTGTTGATCCGGAAAGTCCGGACTATTTATTGTGGCGCAAAGAAGGGCAAACACTGGTCGATGCGGCCTATATTGCAGAGAGCTTTTTGAGAGGATATGATGCACTTTGGTTGCCGTTGGATGATCTGACTAAGAAACGCTATATTGAAGAGTTCACGCAACTCCGTCGTGTAGATCCTCCCTATACCAATTGGTTGTTATTCTCGGCGATGGTAGAATCTTTTCTACGCAAGACAGGAGCTCCTAGTGATACCTATCGCATCGCATCGGCTTTGCGAAAAGTAGAAGAGTGGTATGTCGGCGATGGCTGGTACTCAGACGGACCGGGATTTGCTTTCGATTATTACAATAGCTTTGTATTGCACCCGATGTATATGGAGCCTTTGGAGATCATGACTCAAGGAGGTAAGAATAAGGTCTGGAATATGTCGGAGTGTAATTACGGCCGTGCTTTGAAACGGATGCAGCGTTTTGGAATGATCTTGGAACGTTTTATCTCGCCCGAAGGTACACTTCCTGTCTTTGGACGTTCCATTACGTATCGAACAGGTACCTTACAGCCTTTAGCTATGTTGGCTTGGCGCGAATGGTTACCCAAAGAATTACCGAATGGACAGGTGCGTGCAGCTATGACTGCTGTAATCAAGCGCATGTTCGGCGATAACCGTAATTTCAATGAGAAGGGTTTTCTTACATTAGGATTTAACGGCAAACAACCGAATATATCCGATTGGTACACGAATAATGGAAGCCTTTATATGGCCTCACTGGCTTTCCTACCTTTGGGACTCCCGGCAGATCATCCATTTTGGACAGACCCTGCACAGTCTTGGACTTCGAAAAAGGCTTGGGAAGGCGAGGACTTTCCCAAAGATCATGCGTATTATGAATAACATTAGATAATAGATGGAAATGATGAAGTATGTGAATAAACTGCTGTTGGTAGCAGTCGTTTGTGTGGGACTCTTCCCGGCACAGCAGCTTAGTGCTCAGAAGAATAAAAGTTTTATTCCCGGAGAAGTGTGGCGTGATACGGATGGCAATCTCATCAATGCGCACGGTGGAGGATTGCTCTATCACAAGGGAACCTATTATTGGTATGGAGAGTATAAAAAAGGGCAGACGATCTTACCGGATTGGGCAACCTGGGAATGCTATCGTACCGATGTAACCGGTGTTGGCTGTTATTCTTCCAAAGATCTATTGAACTGGAAGTTTGAAGGCATCGTGCTTCCGGCTGTCAAGGATGATCCAGAGCATGATTTGCATACGTCTAAAGTATTGGAGCGTCCCAAAGTTGTTTATAATAAGAAGACCGGGAAGTTTGTGATGTGGGCACATGTAGAGAGTGCCGATTACAGCAAAGCTTGTGCAGGAGTCGCTGTTTCGGATACACCGAACGGAGAGTTTACCTATTTAGGTAGTTTTCGCCCGAACGATGCTATGAGCCGGGACCAGACCGTATTTGTCGATGATGATGGCAGAGCTTACCAGTTTTATTCTTCCGAGAATAATGCGACTATGTATATCAGCCTGCTGACAGACGATTACCTCAAACCGAGCGGACGTTTTACGCGTAACTTTATCAAAGAGTCTCGGGAAGCTCCTGCTGTTTTTAAGCATGAAGGTAAATACTATATGTTGAGTTCAGGTTGCTCGGGATGGGATCCCAATATTGCTGAGATTGCTGTTGCCGATTCTATTATGGGTACTTGGAAAACCATCGGTAACCCTTGTACAGGCCCCGATGCAGATAAAACATTCTATGCACAGAGTACGTATGTGCAGCCTGTGATGGGAAAGAAAGGTGCATACATTGCTCTATTTGACCGTTGGAAAAAGAAAGATATGGAAGATTCGCGGTATGTGTGGCTTCCGCTATTCATAGAGAAAGGCGAGATCACGATTCCATGGCATGCTAAATGGGATATGAGTGTTTTTGATAAAAAGAAAAAATAAAAGATGAGACATCTGCTGCTATCAATCTTTGGGCTGGCGTTTTTCACCCTCACCTGCTTCTCTCAACAGTTGGTTGAAGTAGGGAAGGGATATAGCCGTACCTCTGTGAATACTACGATATTCCGTAATAATTCATTGGTCACACATGGCAATGAACAGTATATTAGCTATTACGATTCCGATGGTTATTTGACTTTAGGCAAGCGTCAGCTAGGAGAAGAACAATGGCAGTTGCGTCGCTCACAATATAAAGGTAACGTAAAAGATGCGCATAATGTAATTAGCATGATGGTTGATGGAGAAGGCTATGTGCATATCTCTTTCGATCATCATGGACATCCACTGAACTATTGTCGCAGTGTTGCCCCCGGCTCCTTGGAGTTGGGAGATAAAATGCCGATGACCGGGAATGACGAAGGGAATGTTACTTATCCGGAATTCTACTCTTTGGCAGGCGGTGATCTTTTGTTTGTCTATCGCTCCGGATCCTCCGGCCGCGGAAACCTGGTGATGAACCGTTACTCACTTAAAGAGCACACTTGGACACGCGTACAAGATATTTTGATTGACGGCGAGAATGAGCGTAATGCATATTGGCAGCTTTATGTCGACGAACGCGGGACTATTCACCTATCGTGGGTGTGGCGGGAAAGTTGGTTGGTAGAGACTAACCATGATCTTTGTTATGCCCGTTCTTATGATAATGGTGTGACCTGGTATAAGACGAATGGCGATCAATATGAACTCCCAATTAAGATGTCGAATGCGGAATACGCTTGCCGCATTCCGCAAAACTCGGAGCTGATCAACCAGACCAGTATGAGTGCAGATGCAAAAGGAAATCCGTATATCGCCACTTATTGGCGGGACCTGGATAGCGAGATACCTCAATATCGCATGATTTGGCATGATGGTAAAAAGTGGCATCAATATCAGGTCTCTGATCGAAAGACACCCTTTACGTTAAAAGGCGGTGGTACAAAAATGATTCCGATTGCTCGCCCACGTATTGTGGTTGATGGGAAGAAAGTGTACTATATCTTTAGAGATGCGGAACTAGGCAGTCGTGTTTCTATGGCATATACCCGGAATGTAGGTAAAGGGAAATGGGCAGTAGCGGACTTGACAAACTTTTCGGTAGATGCCTGGGAACCTTCGCATGATACGGAGTTGTGGAAGCAGCAACGGAAATTGCATCTCTTTGTGCAGCATACTTCCCAAGGAGACGGTGAACGTACGGTGGAGGTGGAACCACAAATGGTTTATGTGGTCGAAGTCGATTTAAGTATTAAGTAAATAATAGTAGAACCTGATGAAGAAGATTTATATATTTCTTTCTTTGGCCCTGTTTTGGGGACATACCGTTCTTGCGGGTTGTGTGGAGAGCGAAGCCCGTTCTTCGAAAGCAGTGATTGAGATTATCCACAAAGTGAATAACTATTGGCAAACCACTCACCCTAAGCATGGACGTGCTTTCTGGGATAACGCAGCTTATCACACGGGCAATATGGAGGCCTATTTCTTAACAGGCAAGCCGGAATACCTGCAATTCTCTAAAGACTGGGCCGTGCATAACGAGTGGAAAGGTGCCAAGTCGGATAATAAGGCGAATTGGAAATACGGCTATGGAGAGAGTGACGATTATGTACTCTTTGGCGATTATCAGATTTGTTTTCAGGTCTATGCCGATTTATATAATCTGGAGCCGGATGCGTATAAGATTGCCCGGGCCCGTGAAGTGATGGAATATCAGATGAGCACCCCTGAACGTGATTATTGGTGGTGGCTGATGGCTTGTATATGGTGATGCCGGTAATGACTAAACTGTATAACATTACTAAGAATCCGCTTTATCTGGAGAAGTTGCACGAATACCTGGAATACGCTGACAGCATTATGTATGATGATGAGGCCGGACTCTATTATCGGGACGGGAAGTACGTATACCCTAAGCATAAAAGTGCGAATGGAAAGAAGGACTTCTGGGCGCGTGGTGACGGCTGGGTACTGGCCGGGCTAGCCAAAGTCTTGAAGGATCTTCCCAAAGAAGATAAGTACCGTCAGCATTACATCGAACGTTTTCGTAGGTTGGCCGAATCAGTAGCCGCCTGTCAGCAACCGGAAGGATATTGGACGCGCAGTATGCTTGATCCTACACATGCTCCGGGGCCGGAAACCAGTGGAACCGCATTCTTTACCTATGGTTTGCAGTGGGGAATCAACAATGGTTTTCTGGATTCTAAACGCTACCAACCGGTTGTGGAAAAAGCATGGAAGTATTTATCTAAAGTAGCTTTACAGCCTGACGGTAAAGTAGGCTATGTACAGCCTATCGGTGAGAAAGCCATACCCGGACAAGTTGTCGACGCGAATTCTACATCTAACTTCGGTGTGGGAGCTTTTCTCTTGGCAGCCTGTGAGCGGGTACGTTATCTGAATAACTAATTCAACATCAAACTCATATAAGGATTTAGCCGTTCAAAAACTTTGGCGGTTAAATCACTTATGTTCATTTGTACGTGAGCACCTGGAAGGCGTTGGTCGCTGAACATGCATCGTCCGCCATATAGATAATAATATCCACTGTTACCAGTCAACTGTTTATCCGTGAGTTCCAACTGCATTTTCTCTTCGGGAAAAGCGGAAGCATACAACGTCAGTACCTCTTTGGCATTAATGATACGAGCCATACCCAGCCGATGTAACTCTTGTGTGTTATCATCGGGAGGAAGGAGCTGCGTTATATGATTACACCCGGTATGCTTTTTAATGTGGTGCAACAAACAATGCTCAATATCTTTATTGTCTGCAATAAACTCATTGATAATAAGCTTTTTCCCTCTCTTATATGCAATGGCTACCCCGTCCACGCTGCCATCTTGCCTAGCCGTAAACAGATATCCACCGCTAATTGGCAGATCGGCCATGATTACTTGAAAATCCGCTTGCGTATGCTGGATGCAATAAGGGCGTTTGGCCAGTTGTGCGTTTAGATACTGATAAACATCTTCTTCGTATTCAGTAATGGTATCAACCGAAACCTCTTTGGAAGGAATGAAGTCGGGAATTGTGCTTTCTTTGATTGCATGGCGAAAAACCGGAGCATATCCCATCCGTGCATAATAGTCGAACAACCAAGGTTCGGCAGGTATCAACGTACTGAAATATATCCGGTGCCGAAACATGCGAGTGAAAGCCTGTGAAAGAAGTTCGCGCATGATGCCGTTTCCCCTGAATTCCGGATGCGTACAAGCCCCCGAAATGTAAGAGGTGTGTACCGTATGCCCACAGAAGGTCATAGGGTATGGAAGCATCTGAAGGGCGGAAACTACTTCCTCACCACTCCGTATAGCAATATTTACCTCATTGTTATAGCGTAAGCGGAAATACATGTCGATGAATTCCTCGCTATCGTTAAAACAGAGCTTCCATAATGCTTTTACTTCTTCTTTCATAGTTCGTTGCAGATTACCATTTTACCATTTCCATTGGACAGGTTTGTAGCATGCCATATATTTCTCTAGAATAATTGTGGGTTGGTAAGATAGTTTGGCTTTACGAAGTCCTTCAATCCCAAGATCTTCTTCCCGATTGATATACGTATATTGTTCCGGAATACGGCTGGAAAATTCGTAGTTGATCATAGCGTATGCACCATCGATGGAAGTATCAGCCTTCTCTACATGTACACCGAAAGTGTCCTTGTTGATAGGCATTCCAAAGGTGAAAGCTACGATTTTGCCATCCACATGTAAAATGCCTCCGGTCAATCCCAATGCTTCAAAATTGTGCAAGGCATAAATCAATGCACGACGTTCGTTACCGGTACCCTCTTGTTGGTCGCAGTTGTTTACTTTACACCACTCAGCCTCCAGTTCCATACACTCTTTGATACGGTCGGGCGTAATGGGCGTGTACTCATAATTAGGGTAAGAGTTGCGAAAACGATTAATATGATTCCGTTTAGCTTGGAATTTCTTTCCTTTCAGCGTAGCGAGGTCACTACGCAGATATATATAATCGGCATAGTCACGGTCGGCAGTAAATTGAAACTGTTCCGGCATGGTGTCTTCCAGTTCATTCCGCATTCCTGTGCATACTCCCAATATACAAAACGGCTGATTCTCCTCAGTCGCATCGTTGATGAGCTTTTGTAACACATCTTTCGGATTACCTGTACCCACAGGCATCATATAGCTAATTTATCTTCAGCCAGAACTTGAAAACCAGGAAATTATCTACAATCGCGAACTTCGTGTTATAGAGAAATCGCCAACTACATAAGTTTGAAAAAGAAAGATCACAATTCCGGCGGGAACTGTTCATTGTATAAGAGGTTATTAAGTCTTTATCTGCTAAAGTGATGTCTTTAAAATCAATCATGAAATGTTTATTACGTTTAACTATTAACTATATAACGCTGTAGACCGCTATTTTGTTGCTATAGCATGCCTAATAGTCGCAGAATAGTGGGAGTTAGCAAGGCGGTGAGTATCCCGTTTAGTGTTAGCCCCAGACTGGCATAAGCACCATACTTACTGCTGATATCCATGGCGGTAGAAGTACCTACGGCGTGAGCAGCCGTACCCATGGATAAGCCTTGCGCAATAGGACTCCCCACCCGCATTATTTTCATGGTTTTAAAACCACAAACAGCACCTAGTAAACCTACGCAAACCACTACAGCAGCCGTGAGTGAGGGGATTCCCCCGATGGACTTTGTTACTTCCATCGCTATCGGGGTGGTGACCGATTTCGACGCAAGTGAAAGGATTACTTCTTGCGAAGCTCCCAACAGTTTCGCTATTAGAACAACAGCGATAACTCCCACAACACAACCAGCTAACTGGGACAGTAAGATTGGTAGCAGTTGCTTCTTGATGGTCTCCAGTTGTAAGTAGAGGGGGACTCCCAACGCAACTACTGCCGGTTTAAGCCAAAACTCAATGAGGTGTCCTCCTTCATTGTATGTCTCATACGAGATGTTAGTTGTCTTTAAGAAAACAATGAGTATAGCTATGGTGAGTAGTATGGGGTTGAGTAAAACCAGCCCGGTTTTTTTCTGTAATAACTTAGCGAGGAAGAAGATCCCGAAGGTGATGGCCAGCAGGAAGAATTCATTTTCAAAGAAACTCATCTGATTTTACGTGTTAATTGGTGAACCCATCCGGTGACAGCAAGGACTAAGATGGTACTTACTAAAGTGGCAATTACAATCGGCCAAAATTGAGCGGCAATAATATCAAAATAAAGCATTAATGCCACTCCGGGAGGAACAAAGAAGAAACTGAGATTAGCCACTAGAAAGTCGGACATCCCCTGAACCCATTGCAGTTTAATCCATCCCAATTTTAGAAACAAGGTGAGAAACAGCATTCCGATAATGCTGGACGGGAGCTTTACGCCCGTGAGATAGACAAGAAGTTCACCTAAAGCCAAACAGCCAAATAAAATGGCGCACTGACGTATCATAACTATTACCTGTTGAATATTGAAAACCGTGCAAAGGTATGAAAAATAGGAATAACGTGTTAAATATTATAATATTTTAGAATAGGAAGCGAAAATAAGGCGAAATTGTAATGTGTATGTTGCAAAATTGAGTACTTTTGCACTGCAATTGATGCATACTACCAGAGTTTATATACATACATTATATTTCTATGCTTAATTTAATCAACCAGATTGTAGAGCGGGCAAAAGCTAACCGCCAACGCATTGTTCTTCCTGAAGGAACAGAGGAACGTACATTAAAAGCTGCCAATCAGATTTTGACAGACGAAGTTGCCGATTTAATTCTGCTGGGTAAACCGGACGAAATAAACGAACTTGCTGTGAAGTGGGGATTGGGTAATATTGGTAAGGCTACGATAATCGATCCGGAGGATTCTCCGAAACACGAAGCGTATGCACAATTGCTGTGCGAACTTCGTAAGAAGAAGGGGATGACTATCGAAGAAGCTCGTAAGCTTACTAATGATCCTTTGTTTTTTGGTTGTTTGATGATTAAAAGCGGTGATGCCGACGGTCAGTTGGCAGGTGCTCGCAACACGACCGGTAACGTGCTTCGACCGGCGTTGCAAATCATTAAAACAGCTCCCGGTATTACCTGTGTATCAGGTGCAATGCTGTTGTTAACCCATGCTCCCGAATGTGGAGATCACGGTGTTTTGGTAATGGGTGACGTAGCAGTTACTCCGGTTCCGGATGCGAATCAATTAGCTCAGATTGCAATTTGTACGGCAAAGACAGCTAAGGCGGTTGCAGGTATTGAGGTGCCCAAAGTGGCGATGCTAAGTTTCTCTACGAAAGGTTCGGCTTCACATGAAGTTGTTGACAAGGTAGTAGAAGCGACTAAAATAGCGAAAGAAATGGATCCTTCCTTAAACTTGGATGGTGAAATGCAAGCGGATGCCGCTCTAGTACCGGAAGTTGGTACAAGCAAAGCACCGGGTTCAAGTGTAGCAGGATATGCCAATGTGTTGGTTGTTCCGAGCCTTGAAGTTGGTAACATCTCTTATAAGTTGGTGCAACGTCTGGGACATGCGGATGCAGTTGGACCAATCTTGCAAGGAATCGCTCGTCCGGTGAATGACCTTTCACGTGGTTGCTCTATTGAAGATGTATACCGTATGATAGCCATTACTGCGAATCAAGCTATTGCAGCGAAGTCTGCCCAATAAATATTAATCATATAATTGTTGAAAAAATGAAGATTTTAGTATTGAACTGTGGTAGTTCATCGATTAAATATAAGTTGTTTGACATGACCGGTAAAGAGGTCATAGCCCAGGGAGGTATTGAGAAAATCGGACTGAAAGGTTCTTTCCTGAAACTGACTTTGCCTAGTGGCGAGAAGAAAGTATTGGAAAAAGATATTCCCGAACACACCGTAGGAGTTGAATTTATTCTGAATACATTGATCAATTCCGAATATGGAGCAATTCGTTCGCTTGAAGAAATTGGTGCAGTTGGCCATCGTATGGTACACGGCGGAGAGCGTTTTAGCGAATCTGTTCTGTTGAACAAAGAAGTATTGGACGCGTTTACAGCTTGCAACGACTTGGCTCCTTTGCACAACCCGGCCAACCTGAAAGGTGTGAATGCGATCTCTGCGATTCTGCCTAAGGTGCCACAAGTAGGTGTCTTTGATACTGCTTTCCACCAAACGATGCCGGATTACGCTTATCTATATGCTATTCCGTTTGAATTGTATGAGAAGTACGGCATACGTCGTTACGGTTTCCACGGAACATCTCATCGGTATGTATCCAAACGGGTATGCGAATTCTTGGGAGTGAATCCGGAAGAACAAAGAATTATCACTTGCCATATTGGTAACGGAGGTTCCATTGCTGCGATTAAAAACGGTAAATGTATAGATACCACCATGGGACTTACTCCGCTGGAAGGCCTGATGATGGGTACACGTAGTGGCGATATTGATGCCGGTGCAGTTACTTTTATCATGGATAAGGAAGGACTGAATACGACCGGAGTATCCAATCTGCTGAATAAGAAGAGTGGTGTACTCGGTATCTCAGGTGTATCTAGTGATATGCGCGAACTTCTGGCAGCTTGTGAAGCTGGTAATGAAAGAGCTATCTTGGCTGAGCAAATGTATTACTACCGCATTAAGAAATATATCGGTGCTTACGCAGCTGTTTTAGGAGGGGTCGATATCATCTTGTTTACAGGCGGTGTAGGCGAAAATCAGTTTGAATGTCGCCGTGACGTTTGTAAAGGACTCGAGTACATGGGCGTTGAGATCGACTACGAATTGAATGACAGAATCCGTGGAACGGAAACGGTTATTTCAACTCCGGCTTCCAAAGTCAAAGTATTGGTAATCCCAACAGACGAAGAACTGCTGATTGCTTCAGATACAATGGATATTCTGAGTCGGAAGTAAGAAGTACCAAGAATAGAATAAGTAAAGGCTATATTTCACGAAGACGTGGGATATAGCCTTTTTTAGTTGTTGTTGGTGTGGCTTTTGTAATAAAACCGTAGAAAAGATCCCGCTTCTCATTTTTTTTCCTTTTATTTGCATACACGATTCAAGTTATTAGCAGCCTAAAGCCGAAAATAGAATGCGCTATTCCGTTATTATACCTGTTTACAACCGTCCCGATGAAGTGGACGAGTTACTGTATAGCCTGACTACACAGACCTTTGAAGACTTTGAAGTCATTATTGTTGAAGACGGCTCCTCCATTCCTTGCAAGGAGGTATGCGACCGATATGCCGATCGTTTAAATGTCAGTTATTACTCCAAACCGAATTCCGGGCCGGGGCAAACACGTAACTACGGTGCCGAACGGAGTCAAGGAGACTACCTTATTATATTAGACTCGGATGTGATTCTCCCCGAAGGCTATTTTGCTTCGATCGAGGAAGAACTGCAAACCAGTCCGTCCGATGCGTTTGGAGGGCCTGACCGTGCTCATGAGTCTTTTACAGCTATTCAGAAAGCAATCAACTATTCGATGACCTCCTTCTTCACCACCGGAGGAATCCGCGGCGGGAAGAAGAAAATGGATAAGTTCTATCCCCGCAGTTTTAATATGGGCATTCGCCGTGAAGTTTATCAGACCTTGGGTGGGTTCTCGAAGATGCGCTTTGGTGAAGATATCGACTTTAGCATTCGTATTTTCAAAGGAGGCTATTCGTGTCGGCTTTTCCCTGGCGCTTGGGTCTATCACAAGCGCCGTACCGATTTGAGGAAGTTCTTCAAGCAAGTGCATAACTCGGGCATTGCGCGTATCAACCTATATAAGAAATATCCGGATTCATTGAAGATGGTCCATTTGCTACCGGGAATCTTTACGCTGGGAGTCGTTCTGCTCACCATCTTGTTTGGCGTAGGATTGTTGGGTGGGGTGTGTGCTCTTGTATGGATGCAGACAGCGGCTCATCGTTCGGTAACCGGAGAAGCGATTCTGCTGATGTGTTCCCTCTGGACCATGTTAATCGCTCTACTCCCTTTGCTATTCTACTCTTTGCTGGTTTGTGTCGATGCGGGTATCCGTAACCGGAGCTTCCGAATAGGGCTTTTATCTGTTGGGGCATCTTTTGTTCAACTAATCGGCTATGGAGCCGGCTTCTGGCGGGCATGGTGGAAACGCTGTGTATTGGGTAAGGACGAATTTGAAGCGTTTCGTCACAATTTCTATAAATAGTTTCATTAACGTATATCAGGATGGAAAACAAACACAAACTCTCCATCAATCAATGGGCCTTGGAAGACCGTCCACGTGAAAAGATGATGGAAAAAGGCACCGAAGCTTGAGTGATGCCGAATTGTTGGCTATACTCATTGGTTCCGGAAACACCGACGAGAGTGCGGTGGAGTTAATGCGACGGGTACTTTGCGCCTGTGATAATAACTTGAATACATTGGCTAAGTGGAAAGTGCGCGATTATTCACAGTTTAAAGGCATGGGCCCGGCAAAAAGCATAACCATCATGGCGGCGTTGGAACTGGGGAAACGTCGTAAACTACAAGAAACTAAAGAACGATTACGCATTGCTTGCTCGCAAGATATCTATCAACTGTTCCAACCCTTGATGTGCGATCTGGATCAGGAAGAGTTCTGGATATTGCTGTTGAATCAGGCAGGGCGTGTGATTGATAAAGTACGTATCAGTACCGGAGGAATTGATGGAACCTATGCCGATGTGCGTACCATTCTGCGGGAAGCGCTTATGCAGCGAGCCACGCAACTAGCGGCCGTTCATAATCACCCCTCGGGGAATGCGTCCCCCAGCCAAGCCGATCGCGTCTTAACGGAGCATATCCACAAAGCAACGGAGACCATGAACATTCATCTGATAGACCACGTTATAGTTTGTGAGGAGAAGTATTACAGTTTTGCCGATGAAGGACTGATCTGAATTCTTTTTATTTCTTATCTTTGCAACCATTAAAATACGAACGTTATGACCACATTTGAAATAGAAGAGAAAATAGTAAATATAATCAAGACCGTGTATGACCCTGAAATTCCAGTGAACATTTACGATCTTGGGTTGATTTATAAGATAGACGTTGCCGAAACCGGTGATGTTGTTGTTGATATGACTTTGACTGCTCCCAACTGTCCGGCTGCTGATTTCATTATGGAAGATGTACGCCAGAAAGTAGAATCGGTAGCCGGTGTGAAGTCAACCGTTATCAATCTGGTCTTCGAACCGGAGTGGGATAAAGATATGATGAGTGAAGAAGCAAAACTGGAACTGGGCTTTTTGTAAAAGAGTTCTCGTCTCCGGATGCTTTTCTATGTACCTAATCCTTTAATATCCGTCTTATGAAGAATGTTTATTTCCTTTCCGATGCACACTTGGTTCTCGTGCGATAGCGCATGGGCGTACACAAGAACGCCGTTTGGTGAATTTTCTGGATAGCATCAAGCATAAGGCTGCTGCGGTTTATCTACTGGGAGATATATTTGACTTCTGGTACGAATTCAAGTTGGTGGTGCCCAAAGGGTATACTCGTTTCCTTGGTAAGTTATCCGAGTTGACCGATATGGGGGTAGAGGTACACTTCTTTGTCGGCAACCATGATCTTTGGTGCGATGATTACCTTACGGAAGAGTGCGGGGTGATCATTCATCGCAACCCGTTGACAACCGAAATCTATGGAAAGGAGTTCTATCTGGCGCATGGTGACGGATTGGGCGACCCTGATAAGAAGTTTAAGTTGCTGCGTTATGCTTTTCGAAGCAAAACGTTGCGAACTCTTTTTTCCACCCTTCATCCCCGTTGGAGTATAGAACTCGGACTGTCGTGGGCTAAACGTAGCCGCTTGAAGAGGGTGGAAGGAAAAGAACCTGAGTATATGGGGGAAGATAAAGAATTCCTGGTTCTCTATACCAAAGAATATCTGCAAGGACACCCCAATATCAACTACTTTATCTACGGACACCGTCATATCGAATTAGATCTTATGCTCAGTGCCACCGCTCGGGTGCTTATCTTGGGGGATTGGATCAGTTACTTTTCTTATGCCGTGTTCGACGGTGAAAATCTGTTTTTGGAAAACTTTGTAGAGGGCGAAACGCAGTTCTAAACTTACGGACACGCCTGTATCTGTTTTATAGGCGATCAACTGACTGCAACTAAAGACTCGGATTACCCTAACCTAGTACTCAAGTTACTTCAGCCCGTACTTGGATTGAGTAAATCGAGCACTAGGCTGTTAATGCTTAATCTCTAGCTTGTTAATACTTAAGAAATAGGCTATTAATACTTGAACGTTCAAGTGTTAATAGTTGAGAACCCGTCTGTAAGAGCCTGATCTGCTGGAAAGAGGAACTCCGCGAAACCATTCAGAAACGCGTCTGTTCTTTTCACCCAACGTGTTTGCTCAAGGCCTACATCCTTCCTCTCTACAAGAAAGAAATAAAATTTCATCTCTCATGGTCTCATCATTTCTTGATTAATGCTCAGGTAATCAATCTGATATGCAATGAGAGATGTTTTCTGAAAGCGGTATCTCTCATCATTTTCCCGTATTTTTGCCCCTTTTTTAGCTTATCTCTCATCAATTTTGGACTTATCTCTCATTCAGTTTAAGCTGATTCCGGTATGATTTGATAAAAAAAGAACCGGACACCTTTTAAGATGCCCGGTTCTTGTGATGTAAAAGTATGCTTGTTTGAGTCTAAAAGACTGCTTCTTTTCGGTCAAAACACTATTTGTTTTGGAACAGCAGTTCTTTAGATCCCGGTATAATCTTTATTTATATCCGGCAACTTTAGCTATGCGTTTGGCAATTTCCGTATTGTCAATCTTCTCGCCGAAGAGTTGAGAACCTGCGCCAATGGCAAATACCGGGACATAGCCTCCGGAGTGTCCGCCGCTAGTCCAACCAACCATGCAATCTCATTGATTACCTCTTTGGCACACGCTGCTATCGGTTCGCTTTTAGAATACATGCTTTCGGCGAATACCACCTTGTTCTTCACGAAGGACTTGTCGAACTCATCATGCAGTCTTCTTTCCTGTTCCCAAGAGATCGGAAGCTTGCTCCAGAAACCCATCTCTTCACTTAAGAATGTTTTCATTTCTTCCCAAGTCACCTTATTCCCTTTTGATTTTCTAAGTTCGCTGATACGATTAGAAAGTCCGTCGGCAGAGTGTTTCTGATATTGCAATGCTTTCAGATTCAATTCGTATTTACCGGTACCCAATACAATGCCACCGGTCTCGTGGTCAGCGGTTATTACGATCAGTGTTTCTTTCGGATGTTTTTTGTAGAACTCGTAAGCTACCTTAACGGCTTGATCCATATCGTTTACTTCGTTGAATACAGTTGCCGCATCATTGCCGTGACAAGCCCAGTCGATTTTGCCGCCTTCTACCATCAGGAAGAAACCTTTATTCTTGCCTTTAGTCAGAAAGTCAACGGCACTTTCGGTTATCTGCGCCAGAGTCAGGTCGCCTTCTTTCCGGTCGATAGCGTAAGGCAGGCAGTCAGAGGCAGCACCTTCTTCCTGAATCAGAATCATCTTTTCTGCGGTGGAAGATTTGGCTTTATAATCATTATAACCACGTGCTACGGTGTAGCCGGCTTTGTCGAATACCGGGTAAATGCTCGGAGCTTCTTTCTTGTCGAAAGTAGTAGTAGGTTTCAGAAAACCGCTACCGGCATAGAAGTCGAAGTTTGCTTTTGGAAGATCGAGCGCGATTTCATAATACATATTACGATCCGGCTGATGTGCGTAGAAAGAAGCCGGTGTAGCGTGGTCTACGCTGACAGAAGTAGTAACGCCGACTTTCTTGCCGGATCTTTTTGCTTTTTCGGCAATTGTTACGATCGGGTTTTTGCTTTGATCTACAGAAATCGCACCGTTATACGTTTTGCTTCCGGTTGCCAAAGCAGTACCTCCGGCGGCCGAATCGGTAACCGAATTGGTAGCAGAGAACGTAGCCGCTACAGTAGCTACAGGAAATTGAGCAAAGGTTAGCGGTTCGATTCCAATGCGTCCGTTTTGAACTTCCGCATTATACATTTCCGTTCCGTTCACTTGGTTTACTCCCATTCCATCGCCGATGAAATAGAACACATACTTTGCCTGTCCATTTGCAACGACGGACACCATGACAAAGAGTAGAGCATAGAGTAGTCTCTTCATTGGATTATTTATTTAAAAGTTGTTTTTGGTTGGGGCAAAGGTAATAAAAAACGGCGGAAGTGCTGTTGCAAGTCCGCCGTTTCTTTATTACAATAAGATGACACTTATCCTTTGATGCGTCCTACATAAGAACCATCGCGTGTATCGATTTCAATTGTTTCACCTTCGCCTACAAACAAAGGTACACGTACTGTCGCACCCGATTCTACCGTAGCCGGTTTCAGGGTGTTAGTAGCCGTATCGCCTTTCAGGCCCGGTTCCGTATAGGTAATCTTCATTTGAACTTTGATAGGCATATCCGCGTAAAGTACAGTTTCGGCAGAAGCGTCAGAAACTACTTCCACTACCATGCCTTCCAACAAGAAGTCAACGCCGTTGATCAAGTCGTGAGCGATCGGATGTTGATCGAATGTCTCCTGATTCATGAAGATGTAATCGCCTCCTTCTTTATAAAGGAATTGGTATGGACGACGTTCTACGCGTACGTCTTCCAATTTTTCACCGATATTGAAGCGACGTTCGATTACGTATCCGCTTACTACGTCTTTCAGTTTGGTGCGCATGAAAGTGTTACCTTTACCAGGTTTTACGTGCAGAAATTCGATACAAAAATAAAGCTTTCCGTCCATACGGATACAAGTTCCGTTTTTGATGTCTTGAGCGTTAATCATACTTCTATGTTCTTATTTATAATGTTATTTAGTGATAATCATTCTTCTCGCAGCCGCAAAAGTAATCTAAATCAGTAAAAAACGCAAAACTTTTGAGCAAAAATGACTTATCTCTTGGAGATTTTAAAAAAAGTGTCTATTTTTGCAGCCCGATTACGTAGAATAATAACATAAAACAAGATACAGTAATGAAAAGAACATTTCAACCCTCTAACAGAAAGAGAAAAAACAAACACGGTTTCCGTGAGAGAATGGCAACAGCTAATGGTCGTAGAGTATTGGCTGCCCGTCGTGCAAAAGGAAGAAAGAAACTAACCGTTTCTGACGAGTACAACGGAGGAGTGAAAAACTAATCATTCCGTTTGTTAACGAAAACAATAAAAGCAGAGCGATACGCCCTGCTTTTATTGTTTATAGACGTTGACAATAGCCTGGTACCGATGAACGCGCTGCCGGTAGTAGAGCTAACGAATTTGATGCATCTATTATAGAAGGTTCTTTTTGCATCGGAAGACTTTTCATGCCAGTCATTTCCACAATTCAACTATTTTATCGTATCTTTGGCGCAGATTAACAGCAAAGAGTATGTCAATAAAAGATTTTTTTTCTTTTAAAACGAACAAGTTTTTTTGGATCAATATCATTGCTATGGTGATAGTAGTGATTGGTCTACTGTTTGTTACATTGAAAGGACTTGATGTATATACCCGTCATGGCGAAGCAGTCGTTGTGCCCGATGTGAAGGGTATGACGGTAGATGAAGCCACAAGGATGTTTCGCAACCATGGGATCAACTGTGTTGTTTCGGACTCTAACTACGTCAAGAATAAGTCGGCAGGCATCATTCTGGAGTTGAGCCCCGCAGCCGGTCAGAAAGTAAAAGAAGGCCGGGTGATCTATCTTACTATTAATACATTAAATATTCCCTTGCGTCCCATCCCCGATGTGGCGGACAATAGTTCTGTGCGACAAGCGCAGGCAAAGATCCTGGCAGCCGGCTTTAAGTTAGGCGAGATGCAGACCGTGAGTGGAGAGAAAGACTGGGTATACGGTGTGAAATATCAGGGGCGTCAACTTATGGCGGGTGATAAAGTTCCCTTGGGAGCTTCGCTGACGCTGATGATAGGTAATGGTACAACTGAATTCTTGGAAGAAGATTCAGTCGATACGTCAGCTACCGATGAGAAACCCGTTGCATCGGAAACGGCAACAGAGGACAACAGTTGGTTCTAACTTGATAAAACAGATACTGCTTAACATGAACGAGGACGAATTACCGGACGAACTGGAAAATGACATTGACGATATAGAGCCCATCGGCGACGAAAGTCAATTGTACGAACATTTTCGAGTAGTGGTAGACAAGGGGCAGGCAATGGTACGGGTCGACAAATACTTGTTTGAACGTATTGTCAATGCTTCGCGCAACCGCATCCAGAAAGCCGCTGAAGGCGGGTTCGTGATGGCCAACGGCAAACCGGTGAAGAGCAACTACAAGGTGAAGCCGCTCGACGTTATTACCGTCATGATGGATCGGCCCCGGTACGAAAATGATATTATTCCCGAAGATATACCCCTGGACATCGTCTATGAAGATGACTATGTGATGGTGGTCAACAAGCCTGCCGGGCTGGTCGTACATCCCGGACACGGTAACTATAACGGCACGCTGGTCAACGCATTGGCTTGGCATATGAAGGATACACCCGGTTATGATGCCAATGATCCGCATGTCGGTCTTGTGCACCGTATCGATAAAGACACTTCCGGCTTACTCGTAATAGCCAAAACGCCTGATGCCAAGACAAACTTAGGCATTCAGTTCTATAATAAAACCACGAGCCGTAAATACCAGGCACTTGTGTGGGGCACGGTAGAGCAAGACGAAGGTACCATTGTCGGTAGCCTTGCCCGTAATCCGAAAGACCGGATGCAGATGGCAGTTATGGCCGATCCGGAGACAGGCAAACATGCGGTAACTCATTATCGGGTGTTAGAACGGTTAGGTTATGTCACATTGGTGGAATGTATACTCGAAACGGGGCGTACACACCAGATTCGCGTTCACATGAAGTACATCGGCCATACGTTGTTTAACGACGCACGTTACGGCGGACATGATATTCTAAAAGGAACTCATTTTAGTAAGTACAAACAATTTGTAAACAATTGCTTCGACACTTGTCCCCGACAAGCTTTGCATGCCATGACTTTGGGATTTGTACATCCCGCAACCGGTGAGGAGATGAATTTCACATCCGAACTTCCGGAAGACATGACTCGGCTTATCGAGAAGTGGAGGGGCTATATAAGTAATCGAAATTTAGAATGAAGCGCACAATTGCCATTGTAGGGGGAGGGGATACCTCCGAGTTTTACGTGTCTCTGCGTAGTGCACAGGGCATCTACTCCTTTATTGATAAGGAGAAATACACATTGTATATAGTTGAAATGCAAGGGCTTCGTTGGGAAGTACAATTGTCGGACGGTACAAAAGCGCCGATAGACCGGAACGATTTCAGCTTTCAGAACGGAGCAGAGAAGGTGAAGTTTGACTTCGTCTACATCACCATCCATGGTACTCCGGGTGAAGACGGACGACTGCAAGGCTATTTTGACCTGTTGCAGATACCCTACTCCTGTTGTGGCGTACTGGCGGCGGCTTTGACATACGATAAGTTCGCGTGCAACCAGTATTTAAAATCGTTTGGTGTTCGTGTTGCCGAATCTCTACTCTTGCGTCAGGGACAAGCCGTGTCCGATGAAGACGTTATTGAGAAAATTGGTTTGCCTTGCTTCATCAAACCTAGTCTGGGGGGATCCAGCTTCGGTGTTACCAAGGTAAAAGATAAGGAACAGATACAACCAGCCATTGCCAAGGCTTTCGAAGAGGCTCAGGAAGTTGTAGTCGAAGCCTTTATGAATGGAACGGAACTGACTTGCGGGTGCTATAAGACGCTCGATAAATCTCTCGTCTTCCCGCCTACCGAGGTTGTAACGCATAATGAGTTCTTCGATTATGATGCCAAGTATAACGGTCAGGTGGACGAAATCACCCCGGCACGCATTTCCGACGAATTGACCTTGCGCATACAGACCCTTACTTCAGCTATTTATGATATATTGGGCTGCTCCGGTATTATCCGCATCGACTATATTGTGACGGCCGGTGAAAAGATCAACTTATTGGAGGTAAATACGACTCCGGGAATGACAGCGACTAGCTTTATACCGCAGCAAGTGCGAGCTGCCGGGCTGGATATTAAGGAGGTCATGACCGATATAATAGAAAATAAATTTTAAGATTAGCGTTTTATATGGTGGATATTACAGAGTTTGATGAGATTCGTCCTTATCATGATGAGGAACTTCCTCCGATTTTTGAGGAGTTGATTGCCGATCCTGCTTTTCAAAAGGCAGCCTGCGAAGCAGTACCGAACGTTCCATTTGAACTTCTGGCACAGAAGATGCGTACCTGTAAAACTAAATTAGATTTTCAGAAAGCATTTTGCTATGGTATCTTGTGGAAAATAGCGGGAGATCATACCGATGGCCTGACTTTAGACCATACGGCTTTGCCCGATAAGAGCAAGGCTTATACCTATCTATCCAATCACCGGGATATTATTCTCGACTCCGGCTTCTTATCCATTCTACTGGTCGATCAGGGGATGGACACGGTAGAGATAGCCATTGGGGACAATTTATTTGTTTACCCATGGATAAAGAAGTTGGTGCGGGTAAACAAATCCTTCATTGTGCAGCGAGCCTTAACGATGAGACAGATGTTGGAGGCATCGACCCGGATGTCGCGCTATATGCACTATACCATTGCCGAGAAGAATCAGTCCATTTGGCTGGCACAACGTGAAGGCCGTGCCAAAGACTCGAACGACCGTACGCAAGACAGTGTGCTCAAGATGTTAGCAATGGGAGGTGAAGGCGATGTAGTCGATCGCTTGATCGAGATGAACATCGCTCCTCTGGCTATTTCGTACGAATATGATCCTTGCGACTTCCTGAAAGCTCAGGAGTTTCAATTAAAGAGAGACATCGAGGGATATAAGAAAACTACGCAAGATGATCTGCTCAATATGGAAACGGGACTGTTCGGATATAAGGGAAAGGTTCATTTTCAAGCTGCACCTTGTCTGAATGAGCAACTGAAAGGATTGGACCGTACAGGGCCTAAGGTAGAGCTCTTTACGCGGATATCCACACTTGTCGATCAGCAGATTCATCGTAACTATCGAATCTATTCGGGCAACTATGTCGCTCACGATCTCCTCGCTGGAACGCATGAGTTTGCATCTCATTATACAGCGGAAGATGAGAAGCGTTTTGAGACTTATATCGACAATCAGCTAAAGAAGATTCAAATTCCGAATAAAGATGAAGACTTTTTGCGTGAGAAATTGTTATTAATGTATGCCAATCCGTTGACTAACTATATAGCTGCTTGCCAATGAGGGGACTGAAATTGCATATCATTTGTTTTTGGGCGCTGTTACTTACCGTGACGGCCTGTGGTGATGATGAATATTATTATCCATCGGTACAACTCGAGTTTGTAACTGTAGAAGCAGGAGCAGACGGAACTCTGCAACGGCTTATTCCCGATAAGGGTGAAGCCTTGCCGATTTCTAAAGATCGTACAGGTTCTACAATTGCCTCTAATAGTTCCAGACGTGTGTTGAGCAACTATGAGAAGGTATCTTCGGGTGGAGTCAGCTCCGCTGTGATTTATGCCGTTCAGTCTCTGGTGGCTCCGGAACCTAAGTCGAGGAATGAGGATCCCTATAAAGATGGAGTGGTAACCGATCCGGTAGACGTGACCAGTATCTGGCTCGGAGGAGGATACCTCAATATGATCTTGAACCTGAAAGTAAAAGGTGATGTGCAGCATGTCTTCGGTATGGTAGAAGAAGAAGTGATCGAGGAAACTCCTTTCGAAACGGAGGTGACTCTGTTGCTCTATCACAATGCGAGTGGTGATTTGGAATGGTACAACCGCCGGGCTTACATCTCCGTTCCTCTGGCTAAATATGTAAAAGAGGGCCAAACGAAAAAGGTAACAGTTCGATTTAAATATTACACGTATGATAAGGCGGGTAATAAGGTTGAAGAAGATAAATACATGGAACCGGGATTTGATTATGTGGTTTCAGGCAATTGAATAAGTAGAAGAAATGTTGAAAGCGAACCTATTGGTTATGGGAATATTACTCTTTTTGTCTTCTCTCTACGGCTGTCGGCCGAAAGGAGATTTTGAGTCCTTGTCGGTCGATGAGTTTGCGTCCCGCATAGAGAATGAAGAGGTGCAACGGCTGGATGTCCGCACGCCGGGTGAGTACTCGGAAGGCCGCATTAAGAAGTTTATCAATATCAATGTGCTGGATGACTCCTTCGGAGCTATGGCAGATACATTACTCGAAAAGAATCGTCCGGTAGCTCTGTATTGCCGGAGTGGCAAACGCAGTAAGAAAGCGGCTATGATCTTGAGCGAGAAAGGCTATAAAGTCTTGGAGCTGGATGAAGGATTCAATGCCTGGCAAATGGCCGGAAAAGATATCGAGCGTTAATCCAGGCCTTACACGGTTACTTTCCGGCAGATTCACAATACGCATAATCCGGTTATGCTAAACCGGGGAATGTATATAATGGAGGGGCATGACCCTCTATAAATGTAATTAGATGAAAGTTCTATTGTATCCTTTACTATTCATGTTTACCATCTGTAGAACTCAAAACAAATTTCCTATCAATGTTAAGTCTGAATCTGTCAACTCAATTATTATTACAGATAGAACTACAGGAATTGATACGAAGGTTGTTGATAAACAATGGATTGAAGAACTATTTGATACTTATATAAATACTGCCACCGAAGAACCTCGAAAATTTGTCACAAAGTATAAAGTCTCTTTTAAAGATCAAAAACAAGATTATAACCTCTTCGTAAATTCTAAATATTTGAAGCTTGAGGGAGCTGCTTATAAATCTAATTCTGATATAGAAGCTTTTATTCAAGAGAAGATGAATGGGATTCAATAAAGTTGATTGAGGCGGTATTGTCATAATAAAAGCACAAAATCGGGCCTGTCGAGGTAATCAAACATACCATCAGGAAAGGTGAAGCGAAGGGAGCTTCATTTATATGTCTTTGCGACAAAGCTAAGAGAATAGCCATTAAACTCCTTAGGAATTCGGTGTAATTCCCTCTTTCAGTCTACCAACTTCTTTAATAAATGATCGAACTTCTTCAATAGTTCGCCCCGGACTTCCGAACCTTACTACCCCCGTAAGCTAACTTACGGATCGCTTGCAAAAGTATGGGATCTCTCTTTTTACCTGAGTACTATTTAAGTTTTGACTCTTTTGGCAAACTGTGCAATACCGTGTAGCCATTCTGTGTTCCTAATTTCATCATCGGGGCTTGACAGAAGCACTTTGTACAATGATACAACACGCTTATGTCATAATCACTTTTTTGCGTATCATTCAGTATATCAGTGTCTTATTTTGCGTCTTCTTTTTTTAGATCATTTCATTTCGATGAGTGGCCGCTATTACTTATTTTCTCAAAAAACAGAGCCTTCAATTCACCAAACAAGCCTGTTTTAGAACCGTATTGTGCGCAACTATTCGTAAATTCAAACAGTCTTTTCTATGTTTATTCCCTTCTATTTCCTGTCGCACCTATGTGCGACGGCTGTTCCACATTATGTGGGACACGTGCTTCACAATATGTGAGTCAGCTGTTCCACAGTTGTGGAACAGGAAATATTATGGGCAAAGATGTCTTTTACTAGTTGTTTACTACTAGCTAGCGGGAGATTTTTGCTAAGTACACAGTCTTTGGAAACCGGTATTATTTATTGAGTAGATCAGTCTGAGAAAAGTAGACGCAATATATCAAACTGTCAATCAGTAGTTTATATCAAAAAGTGATTATGACATAAGAGTCTTGTATCATTGTGTACTCGCTTCAATTGCATGTTTTACCGGTTAATTAGTTTGTAGATGCAGGCTATATTCCTAGATTTCAGTTAAGGGGAATAATGAATATCCTCTTATTATTGTATAGATTCACGAAGATTCAGGCGTAATCCCCAGCCTTTTGCAGGTGATCCACTTTATACATATAAAGGGCCATCTTGCTTAGCAGATGACCCTTTACATGTATATTTATTATGCCCTCCGGCCTATTCTACTCATCGAATACGCTCGATCGAGCTGTATGGAAGAGGAGTTGCCCGAATTTACTTCAAGCCCTCCAGCATACGTTTCAATACAACAGTAGCCGATATTTCACGGTTGGCTGCTTCCGGTATAACGATAGACTGTGCGCTTTCGATTACATCATCCGTCACAATCATATTTCTACGAACGGGTAAGCAGTGCATGAAAAACGCGTTGTTGGTTACCCCCATCTGTCGATCTCCTACTGTCCATTCACGATCTTTACTCAAAATCTGTCCATAGTTCTCGCCGGTATAGGCAGCCCAGTTCTTGGCATATACGAAGTCGGCTCCTTCAAAAGCTTTCATCTGGTCGTACTCAACGCGAGCATTCCCTACAAAAGCCGGATCGAGTTCATACTTCGGGATGCGTAATAACGAAGTCATAGTCCGTTGCATTCATCCATTCAGCAAACGAGTTCGGTACGGCTTGTGGCAATGGACGCGGATGCGGTGCCCAAGTCATAACAACTTTAGGACGTGGTGTTTTCTTATATTCCTCAATGGTAATCAGGTCGGCAAAACTTTGCAACGGATGGCGGGTAGCCGCTTCCATCGAGAATACAGGTCTTCCTGAGTATTTGATAAACTGATTGATAATTACCTCTTGGTAGTCATAGTCGCGGTTCTCAAAGCGGGCAAACGAACGTACGCCAATGATGTCGCAATAGCAACCCATTACCGGAATAGCTTCTAAAATATGTTCGGGCTTGTCTCCATCCATGATAACACCCCGTTCGGTCTCCAACTTCCAGGCTCCTTGGTTGATATCGAGTACGATCACATTCATTCCCAGGTTGGTTGCTGCTTTTTGCGTGCTCAGACGAGTACGTAGGCTAGCGTTGAAGAAGATCATCATCAACGTTTTGTTACGTCCCAACTCCACATACTTAAAGCGGTCATTCTTAATCTCAAATGCTTCGGCAAGGGCGGCTTTCAAATCGCCAATGTCCTGTACACAAGTAAATTTCTTCATTATACTTATTATTTATGTCTTAAATTTCTGTTGGTTTATTCTCTTAGTTATTGCCGGGTCTGTCCGTCTCCTTCAATGATCCATTTATACGAAGTGATTTCTTCCAGTCCCATGGGGCCGCGAGCATGCAACTTCTGTGTGCTGATACCTATCTCAGCTCCCAGGCCAAACTGAGCGCCATCGGTAAAAGCGGTGGATACATTGGTATAAACACATGCCGCATCCACTATTTGAGTGAATAAACGGGCGTGTGATGTGTCTTCCGTCACGATGCACTCGCTGTGTTTGGAGCCATGTTCCTGAATATGTCCCAAGGCATCTTCAAAGCTTTTTACGGTCTTTACCGCCATTTTATAATCCAAGAATTCGGTTCCGAAGCTTTCCGGAGTTGCATGTAGCAGAAGATGGGCCGGGTAATGCCCTTCTAAGGCTGATACGCTTGCGGGTCGGCATAAATAACCACTTCATTCTGCGATAGCTTTTGGCAGAGGGTGGGTAAATCATTCAATCGCTTCTCATGAATGATTGTGCAATCGAGTGAGTTGCAGACACTCACGCGGCGTGTTTTCGCATTGTGGATAATAGCTGCCCCTTTGTTAACGTCGCCATATTCGTCAAAGTAGGTGTGACAAATGCCCGCTCCTGTTTCGATAACCGGTATTTTGGCATTCGCCCGTACGAAGTTGATCAGGCTACTGCTTCCCCGGGGGATAATCAGATCGACCCATCCGATCGCATTCAACAGAGCCGTAGTTGCTTCCCGGTCGGGCGGCAGAAGTTCGACTATATGTGTGTCGACATTGAATTGTTTCAGAACTTGGTGTATCACGCTGACAATGGCCCGGTTGGAAGAGTCCGCATCGCTTCCTCCTTTTAACACACAGGCATTACCGCTTTTGAGACAGAGCGAGAATACGTCAAAGCTTACGTTGGGGCGAGCCTCATAAATGATTCCGATGACTCCAAAAGGAACGCTGATTTTAGTCAGTTTCATTCCGTTGGGGCGAACGCTCTCTTTCAGAACCCTGCCCAACGGGGTGGGAAGCGTGGCAACACTACGCGTATCGGCAGCGATGCTTCGCAGGCGTTCTTCGGTTAGTTTCAATCGATCATATTTCGGATTACTTTCCTCCATGCGGGCCAGATCTTTCGCATTCTCGGCAAGAATAAATGGGGTTTGCTCAATGGCGGCATCCGCTACAGCATTCAAAATCCGGTTGATTGTTTCATCACCTAGTAAAGCCAACTGGCGGCTGGCGGACTGTACGGCGGCGAATATCTGGTTAGTATTTGTAATCATAAGCTTTACTTTAGCGATAAATAGAAAGATAAACTATGCAAATATAGTGAATGATGCGAATAAACCTCGCCGAAAACTGAAATAAAAGTTGATCCGATCTGCTCCAGACACTCCCTAAAAGTAGGTATACGCTCCATTGAAACTACCAATCTATCGTGATTGTCCTTCTGGTTTGGAATGTATTCCTTTGCAAGCCGTTTCGAGTTATAATAAATAGGCAGTATGGCTACTGTGTGAAACTTGTATAAAAGACTAATGTATGAATATCAAAGGGCTATTTCTTCTCTTGTCGCTAATCATTTGCATCCCGGAATTGTTCGCGCAAACATATATCATATCGGGTGAAAAGTGTCGAATTCATTCCGAACTCTTGAATGAGGATCGGGAATATTGGATCTCTCTTCCCAAGGAGTATAATGAAGATGCCGGTAAGGACCGCACCTATCCGGTTATTTATCTGCTGGATGCGGAAAAGAACTTTCAGATTCTGCTGGGTGTTCAGCAAACCTTGGTTCGTGGCTTTCACGACGAAACGTCTCCGTCTATTATTGTGGGTATTACAAATACCGATCGTCCCCGGGATATGACTCCTTCTTTTTCTGCCGAGAAACATCACGGGCGAGATATCTTTCAAACAAGTGGGAAGAGTGAGAACTTTACCGCTTTTCTTCTAAAGGAGCTTAAACCCTGGATCGAATCGACTTACCGGACGAATAAGCAATCGACGATTATTGGGCATTCGCTGACCGCATTGTTTGTCGTCAATACGCTTATTCATCACACGGATGCTTTCGATAACTATGTAGCGCTCGATCCCAGTTTGTGGTGGGATCAGTTTAAGGTGTATAAGGAGGCTCGCGAACTCCTAAAGCATAAAGACCTGAGAAACAAAAAGGTTTTTATCGGTTCTTCCCGAGAGGATAAAGAGGGAGATGCTAAAAACCGGACTTATACTATCCGGGACTTTTGTAAGACCGTATTGCCTGAGACTCGTTCTAGCGGGTTAGTTTATGACTGGAAGTATTACGAGGATGAAGGGCACGGCTCTATGATATTGCCGGGCATGTTCGACGCTTTTAAGTTTCTGTACAAAGATTCCACCGCTCATAAATAAAGCCCCAATCACGGAGCTTTCGACAGCTGAATGACTATTCGGTAACGATTATTCGATGTATAGATAATCGTAATGCACCACGGCTTTCTTCCCGTGCTTTCCCATCGCTTCGAGGGTTTGGCGAGAGTCACAATTGGCTTTTCCGACTCCGACTTGCTTTCCTTGGAAGTCGATGATGCGTACAATATCGTCCTTTTCGAATTCACCTTCGATGTGAGTGATGCCTATCGGTAGAATGCTGACTGCCTTTTCGGAATTCAGAACATCGGTGGCACACGCATTGATGTGTATTTCTCCCTTGGCGAATCCTTCGCTATGCGCAATCCACTTCTTGACGCTGGATACCGGTTCACTCGAGGGGAGGAAGCGGGTACAAACTGTTTCATCGGGATGTTGAAGCAAGTCAACCAGGATATGATCGCGTTTGCCGTTGGCTATAATCACGGTTATGCCTTCGTCGGCTACTTTGCGGGCTATATTGGTCTTAGTCAGCATCCCGCCTCGTCCGAAGCTCGACTTGGAGGCTTGTATATAAGCTGATAAATCTTTGCCTTGTCCGATTTCGCGGATTACGGAGGAAGCCGGATCTGTGGGCGCTCCGTTGTAGATTCCGTCGATGTTGCTTAGGATGATGAGCGCGTCGGCATCCATCATTGATGCGATAAGTCCGGACAACTCATCGTTATCGGTAAACATCAATTCGCTGACTGAGATGGTATCGTTCTCATTGACAATGGGTATCACACCGTTCTCCAGCATCACGGTCATGCAATTCTTCTGATTCAGGTAATGCCGACGGGTGGCAAAGCTTTCTTTAGTCGTCAGTACCTGGCCAACCGGAATGCTGTGCTCGCGAAAAAGTTCGTAGTAACGGTTGATTAGCTTGGCTTGTCCGACAGCGGAAAACAATTGGCGTTGATCTACACTGTCTAGTTTCTTCTGCGGTTGTATTTCACTGCGCCCCGATGCTACTGCTCCGGAAGAAATGAGAATGATTTCAATACCTGCTTTATAGAGTTCGGCTGTCTGATCTACAAGTGCCGACATACGGGTGATATCCAGTGTACCATCCCGACGTGCCAATACATTACTACCTATTTTTACCGCAATCCGTTTGAATTTCTGCTCCATGCTTTCTGACGATTTGAAAGCACAAATATAGAGTTTTTTACTGATATGTTACTAAAACAGCTCGGAAAGAATTATCTTTGCACTTGCTTAAACAAAATGCCAACAATGAAATTTACCAATCGTCAGGTAGACCAAATGACTTCCTTTATTGTAATGGATGTTTTGGAACGTGCCAATGAATTACAAAAAGAAGGAGTCGATATCATTCACTTGGAAGTTGGCGAGCCCGACTTTGATCTCCCCTCGTGTGTGTTGATGCCGCGAAAGCTGCTTATGATAATCATCACACTCATTATACCCATTCGCTGGGTGATCCGGAATTGCGGAAGGAAATAGCTGCTTTCCATCAACGTGAGTATGGGGTAGTGGTTGATCCCGATTGCATGGTTGTGACTTCCGGTTCTTCGCCGGCTATCTTGCTTGTGTTGATGTTGCTGTGTAATCCGGACAGTGAAGTGATTCTGTCCAATCCGGGGTATGCCTGTTACCGTAATTTTGTATTGGCGGCGCAGGCCAATCCGGTACTTGTTCCGTTGAATGAGGCTACCGGTTTGCAGTATAATATGGAGGCTATACGTAAATGTGTAACTCCACGTACGGCGGCGATCTTTATCAATTCGCCGATGAACCCAACGGGGATGTTGTTGGATGAGTCTTTTCTGAAGGAGATTGCTTCTCTTGGTGTGCCGATTATCTCCGATGAGATCTATCACGGCTTGGTGTACGAAGGACGTGCGCATAGCATCCTCGAATATACTGATCAGGCTTTTGTGTTGAATGGCTTTTCCAAACGGTTTGCAATGACCGGACTTCGGCTAGGGTATCTCATTGCTCCCAAACCTTGTATGCGCTCTTTGCAAAAGTTACAGCAGAACTTATTTATCTGTGCATCCAGCATTGCGCAACAAGCGGGGATCGCTGCTTTGCGGCAGGCCGGGCCGGATGTAGAACGGATGAGGCAGACTTATGATGAACGCCGAAGGTATATGATCGATCGGCTTCGTGAAATGGGATTCGGCATTAAAGTTGAACCGCAAGGAGCCTTTTATATCTTTGCCAATGCCCGCAAGTTTACATCCGATTCTTATCGCTTTGCGTTCGATGTCCTGGAGAATGCGCATGTTGGCATCACTCCAGGCATTGATTTTGGAACCGGAGGAGAAGGCTATGTGCGCTTCTCCTATGCGAACTCTTTGGAAAATATCAAAGAGGGGCTGGATCGGCTTAGTCGGTATCTTTCTCTTCGCGGCTTTTGATTAACTCAACAGCTGTTTCGTATTGATCGTCGGTAACGAGGACGGATACTGCCGGAGCAATATAAGGAGCGAGGGTACCCATAATACCATCTTTGATCACGCAGCGGATGTCATTGCTTTCCAATAAACCTTTGATGATTTCTGCTTCCCAAGGTGAACCGGAGAATACCTCAACGGATTTGCTATAGTCTTCTTCTTTCATAATTGTAGGCTTTAATTGTTGTTCTTCAAATATAACACAAAAGAATGGTAAAACGTTCTCTATTCCGTGGTTTTTTATTCGAGCGACACTCGTTTTACATCGATTTGCTGATTGAGAAAAGTGGATGCTGATTCAATAAATTTCTCTTCGGCTTCTGTGGTATAGAACTCACAATTACCTCCTTTGGTGCATTTAGCATCCATCTCGGGGTGACGGCGAAGATAATCTTCAAGGCTGTGCGCTACATACTCTCCCTGTGCGATCACTTGAATTCCTTCAGGTGTATATTGTCTGATCTTCGGTAGTAGGATAGGGTAGTGCGTACAGCCCAGAATAAGCGCATCGATCAATGGATCTTTCTCAAGCAATTGATTGATGTATTTGCGAATAAAGTAATCGGCCCCTTCATCTTGGGCTTCGTTATACTCTACGAGCGATACCCACATCGGACACGCCATGCCGCTTACTTGAATGTCGGGGAAAAGCTTGTGGATTTCCAACGGATAAGATTCCGACTTGATGGTTCCTCCGGTGGCTAACACACCGATGTGTCTGCTTTGGGTCATATCTCCGATGCTTTCTACTGTAGGACGGATTACTCCCAGTACACGTCGGTCGGCATCCATCTTTGGTAAGTCGTTCATCTGAATGCTTCGTAGTGCTTTGGCAGAGGCTGTGTTGCATGCTAATACCACCAGGTGGCATCCTTTCTCAAATAGCTTCTGGACTGCCTGCAACGTGAATTCGTACACAACCTCAAATGATCGGGTGCCATAAGGAGCCCGCGCATTATCGCCTAAGTAGATATAATCGTACTGGGGTAGAACCTCTCTGATTTTACTGAGGATGGTAAGCCCACCGTATCCGGAGTCGAACACTCCGATCGGACCGGGAATCTGGGGTAAGGGTCTTTTCATGACGTAATATGGTTTAGAAGTACAAATGTACACGATAAAATTAAGAAACCGCCATAAAACTTCAAAAGAAAAAGTGGGCTTGAAAAGGGGAGTTCCGTGTATACTTATCGACCGGGTTTGTTGCGGTGAGCGATAGGGGATAAAAAAAGTGTGGTGTACCGGAGAACCGATACACCACACTTCTTATTCTGTTGTAGATTGCTTACTTAATTCCAAGATGAGCTTTAACCTTAGTTGTAAGGTTGATGCTTTGTGATTCGTTTACATAAGGAATCGAAGTTCTAGCCAGGTCGAAGATGTAGATAACACCTTCAGATACACCTACAGCTTTGATAGCGTCGTCCATCTTTTTGTAAACAGGAGCTAGCAAATCATTTTGAGCTTTTTCCATTTGCTGAGAAGCATCTTGTTGGAATTGCTCTTGTCTTTGCATCATATCTTGCAATTCTTTTTGTCTTCTTTCTGCAATGTTAGGAGGTAGAGAGTCTTTAGAAATTGCTTGTTGGAACTCCTGATATTTTTTATTGAATTCTTCCTGCGTTCTTTTGATTTCGTTTGTCAATTGAGTATTTAACGTTTGAAGATCATTTTGTGCTTTTGTAAATTCAGGCATCACAGTAATGATCTCCTGAGCATTAATATGACCAAATTTCAAGTTTTGCGCAAATACTCCCATAGGCAGTACAAGCATAATTAAGAGTGCAATTTTTTTAAGCATAGTTCTATTATTTATTTGAATGATTATCATAGGTTTATTTTTCCTGTGCAAATGTATGAAATTAATTTGAATATCCTAATTTCCTCAGTATTTCATCGCTAATGTCGATGCGTGGATTGGCAAAAATAATGCCGGAAGCCGAAGCTCTGTCTACTACGAGTGCATATCCTTGTTGCTCAGAAACAGCTTTTACGGCTTCATAAATGCTATCTTGAATCGGAGAGATTAATTTCTCTCTCATCTTGACAAGCTCACCTTCAGGACCGAAATAGGTACGCTTTAGTTCTGCGGCCGATTGTTCTTTGGCTACGATCTCATCTTCTTTCTTAGTCTTTTGAGCAGCAGAGAGTGTAGATGATTTAGCTTGATAGTCTTTGAATAGGTTCTGTGCTTCCTTAGCTATAGCCTCTACTTCAGCCTGATACTTCTGAGTTGCTTGTTGCAGCTGCTCATTAGCGTTCTCATAGGCAGGAATATTCTTCAGTATATATTCCGTATCAATCAGTGCAAATTTTTGTGCGTTAGCTGCCATACTGATGGCAAACAATAGCACAATGGATAAAATAGACTTTCTCATAACGCTTAATCTTTTAGTGAAACATTAGAATTCTTGTCCTAAGATAAAGTGGAATTGGCTTCCACCGTAATCGCTTCTGCCATTAATTTTGTCGAAACCGTAACCCCAGTCGATACCCATCATACCGATCATCGGTAAGAAGATACGAACACCGACACCGGCCGAGCGTTTCAGCTCAAATGGATTGAATTTCTTAATATCATGCCATGCGTTACCAGCTTCCAAGAAACCTAACACATAAATGTTGGTACTTGTTTCCAGCATCAGCGGGTATCTTAATTCCAGTCCTAAACGTGCATAGGCATATCCTTCTTCTCCGTAGGGAGTCAATGAGCTATTTTCGTAACCACGCAAAGCAATACTTTCTGTTGCATAGCTTGAGTAGCCGGTCATACCGTCACCACCCACGTCGAATGTACCGAACGGTGATTTCTTGTATTGGTTATAATGTCCCAGCAAACCGAATTCTGTACGAGTCATTAACACCAGACATTTCGGATGAGCTACATAGTCCATCAACGGAGTATAGGTCTTAGCTTTGAATTTCCATTTATGGTATTCTACCCATTTATGGAGCTTATTCATATTGTCCTGCGTAATAGTTCCGGCTTCCGGATTAGAGAAATAGCTCTTGTAATCTTTACCGTCAATCAACGAATAAGGAGGTGTAAACTGTACCGACAATGATACATCCGAACCTACACGTGGGAAGATCGGGTTGTCGATTGAGTTACGTGCCAACGTTAAGTTGATGCTTAGGTCATTACATTTACCGTTAGTAACCGGGAAGTATTGCCAATCTTTCAGTGTATAACGTTGGTAAGCCAATTCGGCTGAAAGTGTAAAATAGTCATCCGGCCAGTTCAAACGTTTACCCCAACCTACAGAGAGTCCCCACATCTTGATCGACTTGTCGGGGTCATAATAGTTCTCGTAGCTGTTGTTGTTACCGTAGTTATAGCTACCATATCCACCGTATCCACCATAATAGCTGTTGTAGTAGTTATTGAAATAGTTGGAGTTATAGTACCGGCTACTGATATCTGTCTGTACAGAGAAGAAGGCAGATACAGAAAGTGAATTCGGACGTTTACCACCAAACCAAGGATCAAAGAACGAAATGCTGTAAGACTGATAGTACTTCGCATTGGTCTGTCCACTGATGGTCAAAGTCTGTCCATCACCTTGCGGGAGGATACCCCGATAGTTCTCTCCCGGATGTAGCAAGTTAGCTACCGAGAAGTTTGTAAACTTCAAACTCAGTTTACCAATCACACCCGTTTGTCCCCAACCGGCCGAAAACTCTACCTGGTCATTGGCTTTGGAAGTCAGCGGCAAACCTATATCTACTGTTCCGTTTACTGGATCCGGCTGAATGTCCGGTTGCAGTTTTTCCGGGTCAAAGTGTCCCATTTGCTGGATCTCGCGCAAAGAACGCATCAAGTCCTCTTTGCTGAACAATTGTCCCGGGCGGATACGAAGTTCACGACGAACTACGTTCTCGTATAGACGGTCATTACCACTAATTTTAATCTTACTGATTGTAGCCTGGCGTCCTTCGTAAATTCTCATTTCAAGGTCAATCGAGTCGCCTACGATATTTACCTCTACCGGGTCTACATTATAGAACAAATAACCGTTGTTATAATAAAGGTTACCTATCGCGTCATCATCGGTCGAAAGACGTTCATCCATCAACTTTTGGTTGTAAACATCTCCCTTTTTCATGCGAAGCAGGTAGTTTAGTTGTTCAGACGGATAAAGCGTATTACCTACCCAGGTGACATTACGAAGATAATACTTCTGTCCCTCTTCGATTTGCATGAATACATTAACAGTCTTCGCATCATACTGAGATGTGCTATCTGCTACAATCATTGCATCACGGTATCCTAATTCGTTGTATTTATCTATAATGAGCTGTTTGTCTGCGTCATAGTTTTCAGGTACAAACTTCTTCGTGCGGAATAAGTTGCGTAGTTTACCTTTCTCATTCGTCTTTTTCATGACACGTTTCAACTTCGATGTTTTAATGGCTTTGTTACCAACGATCTGAATCTCGTGTACTTTCACTTTCTCTTTCTTGTCAATGTTGATGTCTACAATGACTTGGTTCTCGTTCGAAGCGTCATCTTTCTGCGCGATGATTACTTCTGCATTTTTAAATCCTTTATCATCAAAATAACGTTTGATTAACGTCTTTGCACGGTCTACGCTATTCGGGGTGATTTGCATCCCTTTAACCATACCCAATCGGCCTTCGAGGTCAGTGCGTTCCGACTTCTTGACGCCGTGGTATCGTACGTCTGCAATACGTGGACGTTGTGTCAGGCTGATCTTCAACCAAACCTTACTACCTTCCATTTTCTCGGCAGTGATTTGTACGTTAGAGAACAGACCGTGTCGCCAATAACGTTTGATAGCCCCTGTAATCTCATCGCCGGGAATGGTGATAGTCTGTCCGACAGATAATCCCGATAGTCCGATGATACATAGTCTTCATAATTCTTCACGCCTTCAACCTTAATATCTGCAATCTCATATTTCTTGGGCACTCCCGAATACAAGATCACCGGTTTAGACTCTTCGTCAGTATTGGCATTTTGCGCAACGCCTGTAGCAGCGAAGCTGAACAGGCAGATAAACGTTACGAATATAAAGGTAATACGATAATGCATTTATGTTATAATTTGATGTTTCGAGTAATTAGCTGATTTGTTCACTGGTCTTTCCGAAGCGGCGTTCCCTTTTCTGATATTCACAAATGGCTTTGTATAGCTCTTCGTTGCTGAAGTCCGGCCAAAATGTATCACAGAAATAAAGTTCTGAGTAGGCACATTGCCATAGCAGATAGTTACTTAATCGGATCTCACCGCCTGTACGAATTAATAAATCGGGGTTGGGCATGAAATTAGTATTTAGGTGAGACGATATATATTTATCTGTTATTTGTTCCGGCGATATTTCTCCGGTTTTGGTAAGTGCAGCTATTTTTCGGACAGCTTCGGTTATTTCCCAATGGGATGAATAACTGAGAGCTAGCACAAGGCACATACCGGTATTCTTACTGGTATGATCAATACATTTTTGAAGACTACTTTGTACATCGGGGGGAAGTTTCTTGAAGTCGCCTATAACGCGGAAACTAATGTTGTTTTTCATTAAAGTGTCTTCTTCTATCGAATCGAGGAGCAAGCCCATTAGGGCAGAGACCTCTTCGAGTGGGCGGTTCCAGTTTTCAGTAGAGAAAGTATATAAAGTCAGATACTTAATACCCAAATGGGCAGCTTCCTCGATAATCTTATGTACCGTTTCCGCTCCCGCATAATGCCCGAATGTGCGCTCTTTTCCCCGTTGTTTAGCCCACCGTCCGTTACCATCCATAATGATGGCCACATGTTCGGGTATCCGATCCTTATCTATTTGTTCTATATAGGACATCTTTGTATCAAACGTTATATGTCTGTTATTTGCCGGAGTTCGCAAGGTCAAACCAAAGTTGGTTCAAGCGTCCACTCCATACTTCCGAACTATAATTATAAGTACGTGTTACGTCAGTCGTTTCTTTTGTGCTCTCAGCCACTGTCACTTTTTCTGTGAAACTAGCTTCTCCGCCACTGAACATAAAGATTAAGTTATGAGTCAGTGTGTCAGAGACCATGGCATAGTTCTTTCTTCCTCTGAATTCAGGAGTCGCAATCGTATGGTTAGCACCTGATTTTGACCAATCTACTTGAGGGAAGTTGAATTTAGTTGCCAACTTCCAGTCACGTCCGGAATTTGATCTATAAAAACCATTAAACCCTTCGCCAAATAAGTAGAATAAATCGTTGTAATAGAGGATTGACGGATTTTTAAGTTCCGGACAATATGAGTTGATAGAGCCTGCCGGCAAGTTTATCCAACCTGATGCCCCTTCCATATACGCCCAAGTTTCTGTGGTATTGATCTTGGTACTGTTGGATCCTTCTATCGTAGTAGGCTCTTTAGGTTCACCCACTAACATAACCCCTCGCATTCCTGACGAAGTCTTGTGAAGCGTATAAGAAATGTTCTTTACAGGGAACTTATCTAGATCATCGCTGTCCACGCTGATCTTGTTTCCGGTTTCCGTATCACTTCCCGTTGAGTAAAAAGTGCGTGCTTCGCCAGCTATTCTGCTGTATAGGATTTTGTTATCATAAGCCGCTAAAAATAAATCGACTACGGAACCATCTCCATTAGCAGCGGGGAAAGAGGCTGCTACCCAGTTTATACCATCACTTGACTTAAATGCGTGATTGTCTCCACTCGTAGCATACAGTGTCTCTTTAAAGTTGATCACTGATGTCAAAGGTTGTCCGCTTGGCCAATCAGAACCCATGGCTGATGTACTCCATGCAGTCGGATTATTCAAAGGAGCTGTGTGAACTTTCAATGAAGTGCTACCGGAGTAAGTTATGATTTTACCTTTAAGTATTACAGATTTCAACGATTCATTGTTTAGAATGCTGGGATTCGTATTCATGTATTTCCAAGATACTGAGTCCGGATCATGTTTGTGTATATTTACCCAGAGTTTGTACTCTTTGGTTTGTTGCATATCGGGTGCCCACACTTTCAATACCAGTGGAGCTCCTTTATTGATGGTTTTACTCAAGTCTATTGAATCGGATAAACTCAGAATAGAGTCATTGCCGTTTTGATCCTTTACTGTAACAATTCCCGCAGTAGTTATGGTTTTGATCAAGATGCGATTGATAATTGTGTCTGCCCGAACGGGTAGTGAATCTTCGTTATAGATTTCTCCTTTTAGTTGGTCGATTGTGAATGGGTAAGTGACCCCATAACCTATAGTGTCGAGTACGAATGCACGTATAGTAGCATCAGGGCTGTATTCGATATTATCATCATTGTCAAGGCATGAAGTAATGACTAATGATACGATGAAGAAACTCGCAATGACTGATAAAAACTTTATTTTCATGTTGAAAGATAGTGTTTATTTACAAGTTGCAAAAATAGAAACAATTTTTCCGATTTAGAACATAAAGGGGAAGTTTTATATAAAATTATAGATAACAACGACGATTTTGTCGACATAAAAGCCTCTGAACCTCGCTATTTTACATTTTTTGGGGGAGTGTAATGACAGAAGTGTACTCCAAAATGTTTTTCTATCAAACAAGTGCTTTCTCCGCTTATCTGTGGGGCTTTTACGCCTGAGCCTAGTTGCATGGAACTCTTTTCAATGTAAATTTCATCCCACAAACCGGAATCGAGAAATGATTGAAGTAGCTGAGTCCCCCCCTCTACAAGTAGTGTTTGTTTTTTTTGTTGGTATAAGTATGTCATTAGTTGAGGAAGTAGCGGTTTCTTATAATCAAATATTGAATAAGATATGAAGTGCTTTTGTGGATGTTGTTGGGCAGTGCAAACAATCGTAGAGACCTTTTCGTCGAATAAATGCAACGAAGGAGGAAGTGTCAAGCTCCGGTCGAGTACAATTCGTACAGGGTTCTCTCCGTACCAGTTACGTACAGTTAATGAAGGATTGTCTAAGAGGGCTGTGCGAGTACCTACGAGGATTGCGGCAGACTCGGCCCGTCTTTTGTGTGCAAGCATAGCAGTTAGAGGCGACGACAAGATGACTGGCGTACCTGCGGTGCGGATTAAATCGATAAAACCGTCGGCAGATTCTGCCCACTTTAAAGTTATGTACGGCCTTTGCTTCGTATTAAAAGTAATGAAGTGGCGAATGAGTTGCTGACATTCGTTCTCCATAACCCCCACGATAACCTCCCGGCCGGCATCTTTAAGCTTTTGTATTCCTCTGCCAGCTACTTCCGAAAAAGGATCCCGACAGCCGATGACAATCCGGGGTATCTGCTTCTTTATAATAAGGTCGGCGCATGGAGGTGTCTTACCCTGATGTGAACATGGTTCTAAGCTGACATAGATTGTCGACTCTTTTAATAGAGGTTTATCTTGCTCCGAAACAGAACGGATGGCGTTTACTTCTGCATGAGCTTCACCGCAACGTACATGATAACCTTCGCCAATAATACGTCCGTTATGTACAATAACAGCTCCTACCATGGGGTTGGGTGGGGTATTGCATAAACCGTTTCTGGCTAGTTGTATGCAGCGTTGCATATATTTTCTTTCTTCCATTCTTTTAGACTTAACTATTTTATTCTTATTTTTGCGCTCTCAAATAAAAGGTAGAAATGAACAGTCTCACATCTCGTATTCGCCAGACTTTACAAAAAACTTACTCCCCTGAGGAAGCCAAAGCGTTGGCAATGATGATTTGTTGTGATATGCTTGGCTTAAATGCACTTGATATTTATACGGGCAAAGATATAATATTATCTGCAAGCACGCACTGCGAATTGGAAAACATTCTATTGCGTTTGCAAAAACACGAGCCAATTCAGTATATCCGCGGATTTGCTGAGTTTTATGGTAATTCATTTCGGGTAGCTCCCGGCGTGTTGATTCCGCGTCCTGAAACCGTGGAGTTGGTCGAGATGATCGTAAAAGAACATACTGCCATGGCTCCTGCGGTGTTGGATATTGGCACGGGGAGTGGATGCATTGCCATTTCATTAGCAAAAGCTTTGCCCAAAGCGAAGGTTACCGCGTGGGACATTTCGGAAGAAGCCTTGACGATTGCCCGTTATAACAGCGAGAAGTTGGAGGTGAATGTACGGTTTGAAAAACAGGATGTACTTTTGGAGGGGATAAGCAGTGAAGTACAATACGATGTGATTGTGAGTAATCCTCCTTATATACTAGAGGGTGAGAAACTTGCTATGGAGGCGAATGTGCTTGAATGGGAACCGGAGCAGGCTTTGTTCGTACCGGATAATGATCCGTTGTTGTTCTATCGGCGAATCGCTGACTTGGGCAGGGAGTTGTTGCTTCCGAATGGTAAAATCTATTTTGAGATAAATCAAGCATACGGTAATGAAGTTAGGGATATGTTGCGTGAAATGCATTATAAAGAGATTGAAGTAATAAATGATTTTTTTGGTAATCCTAGAATGGTAAAAGCGAATAAATGAGTGCACAAGTAACTGAAGAAGAAGCATTAAAGAAAGTAGCGTCCTATTGTTCCACAGCGGAGCGCTGTCGTTCGGAGATTAGTGATAAATTGCAGCGATGGGGTATTGCGTATGAAGCGGTTGCTCGTATATTAACCTGGCTTGAAACCGAAAATTTTATTGATGAAGAGCGCTATTGTCGTGCCTATGTTAACGATAAGTTTCGGTTTGCCAAGTGGGGTAAAGTTAAAATAGCCCAAGGGCTTTATATGAAAAAAATTCCGTCGGATGTTGCTTGGCGACATTTAAATGGAGTGGATGAAGAAGAGTATCTTTCAATTCTACGCTCCTTGCTCGCTTCAAAGCGTAAAAGTATTCATGCTCAGGATGATAGGGAAGAGGCCGGAAAGCTGATTCGTTTTGCTATGAGCCGTGGATTTGAGATAAAGGATATTCGTCGATGTATTGAAGTCTCGGATGAAGATGTGTATGAAGGGTGAAAAATAAACTACTTTCTTCTTTCAATTCTCATTCTATTTCCGTATTTTTGCGGAAAATAATTAATAGTTGGTTTAGTTATGAAAAACTTAGAGAGACTGTTTGCGGAGAAGCTTCTTAAAATAAAAGCCATTAAGCTTCAGCCGGCTAATCCGTTTACGTGGGCTTCAGGATGGAAATCACCTTTTTATTGTGATAACCGTAAGACACTGTCTTATCCTTCTCTTCGTAATTTTGTGAAGATTGAAATTACACGTCTGATATTGGAACGATTCGGACAAGTGGATGCTATTGCAGGTGTTGCTACCGGTGCTATTCCGCAAGGAGCCTTGGTTGCAGACGCATTAAACCTTCCATTTGTGTACGTTCGTGCCACTCCGAAAGATCATGGATTGGAAAACCTTATTGAGGGAGAGTTACGCCCGGGTATGAAAGTGGTGGTTGTAGAAGACCTCATCTCTACCGGTGGAAGTAGTTTGAAAGCAGTTGAGGCTATTCGTCGCGATGGTTGTGAAGTAATTGGTATGGTGGCCGCTTATACTTATGGCTTTCCGGTTGCAGAGCAAGCATTTAAAGAAGCTAAGGTTCCTTTGGTGACATTGACGAATTATGAAGCTGTGCTTGATGTGGCTCTTCGTACAGGTTATATTGAAGAAGAAGACGTTGCAACCCTGAATGAATGGCGTAAAGACCCAGCTCATTGGGACGCAGGGAAATAAGATTCGTTTTTGAATTTAAATATGTACAAAAGTAGAAAGGACCATTCGGACACTAATTGTTCGGATTGTTCTTTTTTGTTTTTATAATACAAGAAACTATGAATAAATTTGAGAGTGAGGTAAAGACACTATCTTATGGGCAAGAACGCGTGTACGAAAAGTTATCCGATTTGAGTAATGTGGAAAAGATCAAAGATCACTTGCCTCAGGATAAGGTGAAAGATATGAGCTTTGATACCGATACGCTTAGCTTCAATGCTGCTCCGCTAGGACAAATGACGCTTAAGATTGTTGAGCGCGAACCGTGCAGTTGCATCAAGCTCGAGAGTATCAACTCGCCGCTCCCCTTCAATCTCTGGATTCAATTGGTTCCGGTAACCGAAGAAGAATGTAAAATCAAGATCACCATTGGGCTGGAAATCAATCCATTTATGAAGGCGATGATACAAAAACCTATTCAAGAAGGTTTAGGGAAAATGGTTGATATGCTTGCAATGATTAAATATTAATTCTTGAAGTAGAGAAAATGGCGCAGAAACTTTGGGAGAAATCCACGCAGGTAAATAAAGATATCGAGAACTTTACGGTTGGACGTGACCGTGAGATGGACCTCTATTTGGCCAAGCATGATGTGTTAGGCTCGATGGCTCATATTACGATGCTCGAAAGTATCGGTTTGCTAACTAAAGAAGAATTGGCGCAATTGCTTGCCGAATTGAAGCGAATCTATGTTTCTGCTGAGAATGGGCAGTTTGTGATTGAAGAAGGCGTGGAGGATGTGCACTCGCAAGTCGAACTGTTGCTAACCCGTTCTTTGGGAGATGTTGGGAAGAAAATTCATAGCGGACGTTCCCGCAATGATCAGGTATTACTCGACTTAAAGCTTTTCACCCGTACGCAAATCAGAGAGATAGCAGAAGCTGTCGAAGAGCTCTTTCATGTGCTCATTCATCAAAGCGAGCGATACAAAGACGTTTTGATGCCCGGATATACCCATTTGCAGATTGCGATGCCCTCATCGTTCGGTTTATGGTTTGGTGCCTATGCTGAGAGTTTGGTTGATGATATGCTCTTTCTGCAAGCAGCCTTCAAAATGTGTAATCGTAATCCGTTGGGATCGGCTGCCGGCTATGGCTCGTCCTTTCCGTTGGATCGTACAATGACTACACAGTTGCTGGGCTTCGATTCTTTAAACTACAATGTGGTATATGCGCAGATGGGGCGTGGAAAGATGGAGCGTAATGTAGCGTTTGCATTGGCTACTATTGCCGGTACCATCTCCAAACTTGCTTTTGATGCTTGCATGTTCAATAGTCAGAACTTTGGGTTTGTGAAGCTTCCTGACGATTGTACCACCGGATCTAGTATTATGCCGCATAAAAAGAATCCGGATGTATTCGAATTGACACGTGCCAAGTGCAATAAACTGCAATCATTGCCTCAACAGATTATGATGATAGCGAACAATTTGCCTTCCGGCTATTTTCGTGATTTGCAGATTATCAAGGAAATCTTTCTTCCGGCATTTCAAGAATTGAAAGATTGCTTGCGAATGACCACCTATATCATGAATGAGATCAAGGTGAACGATCATATTCTGGATGATGATAAATACCTTTTGATCTTCAGTGTCGAGGAAGTAAACCGGCTGGCTCACGAAGGAATGCCTTTCCGGGATGCTTATAAAAAAGTGGGATTGGATATTGAGGCTGGTAAATTTGCGCATAATAAAGAAGTTCATCATACCCACGAAGGTAGCATTGGAAATCTCTGTAACGATGAAATCTCTGCATTGATGCAGCAAGTAGTCGATGGGTTTAGCTTTCAGGAGATGGAAGAAGCCGAAAAGCGTTTGCTAGCCAGATAGTTAATTCTTTTAGCGGGTTGAGATAAAACTTTCCTCTGAAAAAGTTTGGCAGTAAGAAGTAAACTGCTTATCTTTGCACCCGTTGAAAAAACGCGGAAATAGCTCAGTTGGTAGAGCATAACCTTGCCAAGGTTAGGGTCGCGAGTTCGAGTCTCGTTTTCCGCTCTTCTTTGAAAGGATGCTCGAATGGTGGAATCGGTAGACACGAGGGACTTAAAATCCCTTGGCCATTGCGGCTGTGCGGGTTCAAGTCCCGCTTCGAGTACTTGAAGAAACGCCAACCCCTTGTAAAAGGTGGTTGGCGTTTTTGTTTTATGTTGGTTGCACAACATTTACACAACATGCAGATGATCCTTCAAGATCTCAGGATTTCGGTATGATTTCTTTTCTGCACACTACTTTCACGCAATACTGATTGAATATGATGCCACCTACAATCAAGATTAATCCTAGGTAAGTAGTGAAAACAATCTGTTCACCCAGCACGAGAGTAATAAAGAGAAGCGAAAGGAATGGGGAGAAATAACACATCTGATTTATCAGTGCCGGGTTGGTCGTTTTCCGCATGGCTAGACCGAAAAAGATAAAAGGAATGGCTATTTCGAAACATCCAACGTACATACTGGAGAGTAGGCCGGAGAGTGAATAGCTATGAGTACCAATGATGGATGCTGCAAGTATTAGGTAAACGGTTCCAAATAAGAACGTAATAAGCAATGCCACGCTGGTATCCACTTTACGTTGTCGGTTGTTGATCAGCCAGTATGATGCCCAAAGTATGGCACTTGAAAGTGCAAGTGCAATTCCTACGGCAGAAGCATTTTTTCCTCCTTGACCACTGCTCATTGTAATCAACACGATACCTCCTAATGATATGAACATACCGATGTACTTCCGGGGTGGTATCGGTTGGTGTGCAAATGCGGCTAGCAGGATTAAAAGAACAATAGGCCAGGTATAGTTAAGTGGTTGGGCTATTTGTGCAGGAAGCAAATCATAGGCTTTGAATAATATCAGGTAGTAGGCTACCGGATTGAGTAGGCCTATTCCCGCAAAAGTTCTCCATTGTTTGCCGGATAGTTGGTTTACTTTGCTCCACTTTTTCTGAACAGTCACTATCATTAAAAAGAATAAAAGAGCTGTACTGCTTGCTATCAATAACATTTCAAAATGCGTTTGATATTTTAATGCTACTTTGAGAGCGGTTGCTATCGTAGACCAGCTTAATACAGCTGCTCCTGCGTAGATCACCGCTTGCGTGTTTGCTTTCATCTTTCTTGAATCCTTCTATATTGCTCTTTGATTTAATACTTGCAAAGATGCATCATGCGAAAGGAAAAGACTAATAGAAACGTCTAAATATATATGCCAATTGTACAAACCGCAGTTGTGACATTGACTTTTATTCTGTAATTTCTTATTTCTGAATATTCCATTGGCTGAAACAACCCTGATATCTTTTGCCAAACCAAATTTTCCGTACCCAAATTACGATAACTTATCGCTTCAGCCAAGCGATTGGATAAAAACCACATAATAAAAGACATAATCGATATATGTTCTTTATAATCTCAACTCTATAGAATGTCTTTGTCATAGCTAAGTGAGTAGCAATGACTAATTTTACAAACCGAGAAACTCTGCCGGACGACAATCGGTTGGAACTCCTACCGAACAGTGCTGACTGGTATGAACCGGAAGTCTTGAAAGGGTTCACTCCCTTGCGGACGCTCATAAATAACTTTTATATAAACTCAGCTTATTGTTGAATCACAGACTTAAAAATGTAGCCTAATGAGAACACAAATGATTATTCTTTTAGCATTGTGCTTGGGTATGCTTCCTTTGAACGCCAATAATCCGCAGCGTAAGGAGCCTTACCCCCAACAACGTAATATTGTTTATTTGAATCCCGCTCCACTGTTGGTGCCACTGGCAATGAAGCAATCGGATTACCTTCAATTCTGTTTGTCACAAGACAAGAATTTTAACGGGCGGAACACGATTTTATCCAAGCCGGTTCCTTGGTGTATGTTCAACCCGCATCAGGTGTTGAAAACGGGAACCTGGTATTGGCGTTTCCGATCGGTTAGTAAATCGGGAGACGAACTGCCTTGGGGCGAAACGTATAGCTTCATAATCGAAGAGCTACGCCCAAGTTTGCAACACCTCCATTTGCTACATTCCTGGAAAATATCCCTCAGCAATATCCACGTATCTATTGTTTCTTGAATGATCACCTGGAAGAAGCCCGAAAGGATATGCGTTCACACCCCGAATTCGAGGAGATGATTACAGACTCCCGCAAGGCACTTGCGATGGATTTTAGTACGGACACTCAACCCTATAAACATGTCTTTACCATGTCGGAGTATTGCGATAACCTGAATACGGCTTATCAAATGCTACAGCAGCAAGTTTATGCCGATAAAATGGTGGCCAATGTGCGGTGTCTGTTACCCATAGAGCCTGATGAGCGGTTTGTACAGAATGATTTCAGTGCGGGAGAGCTGGTTTATCTATTGGCTTGTACGTACGAAAACTGCTATGCGTATTTCTCTTCGGAAGAACGTGAACAGATAGAAGCTCGGATTATGAAGATCCTTTCTTATTATTATGAAGGGCGTATTTTGGGACGTGAGGAAAATATGTTCTTTGATGAACATATCTGGCAGTTCACCATCCGCCGCTTTGTGCAAGCCTCACTGGTTGTATACGATAAATATCCTCTGGCAAAAGAATACTTGGAATATTACTACGAGCTTTGGAATACCCGCGGACCCGCTACCGGATTCAATCGGGACGGGGTTTGGCATAATGGAGCCAACTATTTCAGCGCGAATGCTGTGAGCTTATCTTATATGCCTACATTGTTCAGCTATATAACCGGAACGGATTTTCTGCAACATCCTTGGTATAAAAATGCCGGTATGGGTACTGCGTATACATGGCAGCCGGGCTCGCTTAGTGCAGGCTTCGGTGATGGCCACGAAAAAATGAATGGTAAACCTTTGCGCATTCGGAGTGCTTTTGCTGACTTCTTGGCTCGTAACACAGGCGATCCGTATGCAACTTGGTACTCTTCGCTGAATGATCGCTATAAGACCGAACCAGAAACGCGCTTGTATCGTTTGGCAAGCGGCAAGCACCGCCCAATGAACCATGAGTTGCCGATAAATGCACCGAAGGCTGTCTGGTTCAGAGATTGCGGAGAAATGATAGCGAATAGCAGTTTAAATAATTTGGAGCAGAACCTCAGTTTAAGTTTCCGTTCCAGTCCTTTTGGCTCAGGTAATCATACACATTCCAATCAGAACGCTTTTAATCTGCACTATGCCGGGAAGGCTATTTATCATGCAGCCGGTCATTATATGAATTTCAGTGATCCTCACAACCTATTGTCTTATCGCAATACGCGTGCTCATAACACAATGTTGATAAACGGCATTGGGCAACCTTTTACAACCGACGCTAATGGATACATCGTACGTATGTTTAATGGCGATCACATCTCGTATGCTTTGGGTGATGCTTCTAGGGCGTATTGCGGAATCAGCAATGTACGTTTGTGGAAACGCAGTTTCGAGAAGTATCAACTGGAACAGTCGCCCGAAAATGGTTTTGGTGAGACATCGTTGAAGAAATACCGCAGGCATATCTTTTTGTTGCATCCCAATAAGATCGTTATCTATGATGAGTTGGAAGCGGGAGAGGAAGTGCGTTGGGATTGGCTACTGCATAGTCCGGTGAAATTTGAGATCGATAAGCAATCATCCCTCTTGACAACGGTCTACGAAGCGATGAATGTGAAGTCCGTTGCTCAATTGTTCTGCGAACAGAAAAGTGACATAACACAGACCGATACGTATGCGGCAGCGCCTAATGAAAAGATTGCTCAGCGTGGAGAAGACTTTACGCCTTCATGGGCACTTACGGCAAGCTTTGGGCCCAGCAAAGCGAATCGCATACTGACTATTATTCAGGTAGAGGCTGCCGGAGATCGGACCGTTGAAATTGTGCGGAGCAATAATCGGTTCCAATGTGGCGAGTGGGTGATTGACGCAGAGTTGAATGCTAAAAAACCGGCAAGCTTATCTATACATAATACAAGTAATAAAGCCGTTTTCAGCTATGGGAAACAGAACTTGAAAATTGGGGGACAGTCCTACTCCAGTAAAGCGAAAGGAAATTCTGTGCTATTCGATCAAGTCGATGGTAAATGGGAAACGCAAGAGATGGGTGACCAAAGAATACAATCGATGGGTAAATGGTGATCGGCGCAATTGGCTTATAAATCGAGGGCAAGTAAGGTCGTGTTTGATAAAGAAGCCGGTCGTGATCTCCCATCGCAACCGGCTTAAACCTAAATATATTAACCTAAAACCAATGAAGCATACTTAGCGACACGCGTCCGGCACATCTTGCCTGTTGACTTGGTCGACTGCAAATTTAAGAGATGTCGTAGAAACGGAATGGCTCATTTGTGTCAGGATAGGTATGCGAATGATTCATTTTACGGTTGAATGTAAATAAGAAGTCCTTCCGAATGGGGTTGTAGCCAATCGGAAGGACTTTCTGTAAAGGTGGATAAGAGAGTTACCCCCTTATTTATTTCTCATCATTTTTCCGAATCTCTACCCGGCGTATTTTACCGCTGATTGTTTTAGGCAGTTCGTCGATGAATTCGATTACGCGAGGATATTTATAAGGAGCCGTTACCTTCTTTACATGATTCTGCAACTCCTTGATCAGTGCTTCTCCGGCACGTGCTTTATAATCCTTGGAAAGAACAATTGTAGCTTTTACTACCTGTCCGCGTATTTCGTCCGGTACTCCGGTGATGGCGCATTCGATTACAGCCGGGTGAGTCATCAAGGCACTTTCTACTTCGAAAGGGCCGATGCGGTAACCGGAACTTTTGATAACATCATCCGAGCGGCCTACAAACCAGAGATAACCGTCTTCGTCTTTCCAGCTACGTCGCCCGTATAATAGATACCGTCGTGCCAAGCGTCATGTGTGCGCTCCGGATCACGGTAGTACTCTTTGAAGAGCCCCAACGGTTTGCTTTTGTCGGTACGGATTACGATTTGTCCCTGTTCACCGGCTTCCACCGAACGCCCTTCCTGGTCAATCAGGTCGACGTCATACTGTGGGTTCGGCAATCCCATACTTCCGGGCTTAGGCTCCATCCACGGCATGGTAGCGATGGTTAAGGTTGTTTCGGTCTGCCCGAAGCCCTCCATCAGTTTAATGCCCGTCAGGTTCTTGAATGTTTCAAATACAGCCGGGTTTAAAGCCTCTCCGGCAATCGTACAGTATTGAAGCGAAGATAGATCGTATTTAGTCAGATCTTCGTGGATTAGGAAACGGAAGATAGTCGGGGGAGCGCAGAGAGACGTGACGCGATAGTCTTGTATTTTCTCCAGAATGTCACCGGGCGCAAACTTTTCATGATCGTATACAAAGATGTTAGCACCGGCTATCCACTGTCCGTAGAGTTTTCCCCAGACAGCTTTTCCCCATCCGGTATCAGCAATGGTGAGGTGCAGGCTTTGTTCGTCCAGATGATGCCAGAGACTACCGGTAACGATATGTCCCAACGGATACGTAAAGTCGTGCGCAACCATCTTCGGCTCGCCGGTAGTACCTGATGTAAAGTACATCAGCGAAATATCATCATTGGTGTTTACGTGCGACGGACGTATGAACGGAGCCGCACTTTCTATTCCTTGATGGAAATCGTCAAACCCTTCCGATATTTCGGGGCCGACACTTACTAATTGTTTAACGCTCGGGCTTTCGGGCATGGCATCGACAATATGTTTGGTGATAACACCTTCGCCTGCCGCGACAATCATTTTGATGTCGGCCGCATTGCAACGATACACAATATCCTTTTTGGTCAGGAGGTGTGTGGCCGGAATAGCCGTAGCCCCGAGTTTGTGCAGGGCAATAATGCTGAACCAGAACTCATACCGGCGTTTGAGAATAAGCATAACCATATCTCCTTGGCCGATGCCCAGGCTTTGAAAGTAAGAGGCTGCCTTATCCGAATACTCTTTCATTTCCGCAAAAGAGAACTGACGGCTTTCTCCTCTGTCATTTGTCCACAGCAATGCTTTCTTATTGGGCTGTTGTTCAGCCCAGACGTCTACAACGTCATATCCGAAGTTGAAATCTTCCGGAACATTCACTTTAAAGTTCTCGACGAAATCCTCTTGTGAGGCGAAAGCAGTTTGTGCTAAAAATTTCTCTACCATAATATAATTACATGATTACTGCCAGAAAGCGTACGGTTTTGCCGTCGAGCGCTTTCATGCCATGTGGAAGTTTTGAATTGAAGAAAAGGCTATCACCTTCATTAAGTATCAGGTTTTTACCATCGATGCTAACAAGCATACGTCCTTCGATAACGAGGTTGAACTCTTGTCCACTATGGCTGTTGAAATGCAGGGGTTCGCTATCCGCCTTCGGCTCTACGGTTACGATAAACGGATCTGCCGAACGGTTTATAAACCCGGCGGCAAGCGACTGGTACTTATATGCTTTGGTACGTTCGATGCTGGTTCCTGTGCCGGCGCGAGTAAGGAAGTAGCTACTCATCTTCGGTTCTTCGCCAAACATTAAAGCGTCTAAAGCTATATCATATTTACGGGCTATCTTTTGCAGCATACTTATGGAAATGTCGTGATTCCCAGATTCAGCAAGCCGATACTCCTCTGCAGAGATGTCACAGCTGCGAGCTATATCTTCTGAACTCAACTCAAGAGCGTCGCGTAGTCCGTGCAGGCGTTCTGCTATTTGTTTAATTTGTTCGTCCATAATTTAACGTTCCCATTCTTATTGATAAGAAGGCTTTTTTATCGTTTAATACTAAATACTATCTTATACGTAAATCAATTCGTGGTTGCGCTTCTTGTATGAAGAACCGCGCACAAGTTATTTACCGGCTCTCTTTCATTGCTTTAATCACAGCAGAAGTGAATCCGGTATGCTCCAGCTCGTTGAGGCCTTTGATGGTGATTCCTCCGGGAGTTGTTACTTTATCGATTTCAACGCTCGGGTGCGTATCATTATTTAAGATCAGAGTTGCTGCGCCTTTTACCGATTGGGCTACCATTTGCATCGCGTCTTTCGGACGGATGCCCATTTCGATTCCCGCCTGCATAGCTGCCTGAATATATTTCAGCACAAAAGCAATCCCGCAGGAGGCGAGGGCAGTAGCCGCTTCCATCTTATCCTCAGGAATAAGCATTGCCATTCCCATCTCGTTGAATAGGCTGAGGATGAAGAGTTCCTGCTCGTTTGTGGTGTTGCGAGAGGCGATTAGTGTCATGCTTTCCTGCTCACTGATAGCCGTATTGGGGATGAGGCGGAACATAGGCATTTCGGGGTCCACAACGTAGTGAGCTAACTGTTCAAAGCTTATCCCGGCGGCTACGGAAATCAGAATCTGCTTGCTCTTGAGCTTCAGTTCGCGTGCGACTGATTCAATTAGCCACGGTTTGACGGAGAGTATCACAATGTCCGCTCCGGCAACGGCATCTGTGTTGCTCTGCGTGGTTGTGATCATGGGGAAGTTAACTTTCAATTCCTTTAACTTGCCCCTGCTGGGGTTCGAAACGATGATGTCTGATTCGGAAATCATGCTTCCTTTTGCTAGTCCGCGGGCGATAGAACCACCCATGTTTCCGGCGCGATAATAGCTATTTTCATATGCGCTTGTTTTGGTGAATTGTTATAGACAAAGGTAACGGTAAATTGTGAAAAAACAAAAAGCAGCCTGTAAGAAATGACTTCTCGGGCAGGCTACTTTTTGAGGTTGGCTGTTTATTAATCAAAAAAGAGGGTTAGAGGACTTTTCTGAACTTAGTCAGGAACTCATCGGCCTCTTCTTTGCGAATGCAAAGGGGAGGTAGCAAGCGAAGTACGTTGGTACCGCTAGCTCCGGTAAATACATGTTCATCGTAAATTAACCGGCTACGCATCTCTTTGATCGGTTTGTCAAACTCCAGGCCGATCATGAGTCCGCAACCGCGAACCTCTTTAATCTCCGGAAACTTCTTGAACTCGTTCAATAGATAATCTCCTATCTTGCGGGCGTTTTGCACCAGGTCTTCTTGTTCAATTACGTCCATCACGGCAAGCGCGGCTGCACAAGCGAGGTGATTGCCACCAAACGTCGTGCCGAGCTGTCCGTATACCGGTGTAAAAATGGGACTGATCAGTACGCCTGCCATTGGGAAACCGTTGCCGATTCCTTTCGCAACCGTGATCAGGTCCGGACGGATGTCAGCGTATTGGTGAGCGAAGAATTTGCCACTCCGTCCATATCCGCTCTGTATCTCGTCCAGTACCAGGATGGTACCCGTTTCCGTACAAGCTTTGCGGAGCTCCTGCATGAATTCCGTTGTCGGAGTCTGAATGCCTCCCACGCCCTGAATGCCTTCAATGATGGCAGCGCAGAACTCACCTCCGGCCAATGCGGTTCTCATGGCTTCGATATCGTTCAGCGGAAGATACGTTACGTGCCCGTTGTCGTTGATCGGGGCAATTATTTTAGGGTTTTGTGTAACCTCTACTGCCAGTGAAGTACGGCCGTGGAACGATTGGTTGAATGAAAGCACTTTGGTGCGTCCGTTGTGGAAAGATGCCAGTTTGAGCGCATTCTCGTTGGCTTCGGCACCGCTATTGATGAGGAATAGCGAATAGTCTTCGTAGCCGGACAATTTACCCAATCGTTCGGCAACTTCCTGTTGAAGCTTATTGATGACCGAGTTAGAGTAGAAGCCAAGCTTGGCTATCTGGTCACTAACCACTTTCACATAGTGAGGATGTGAATGTCCGATGGAAATCACAGCATGTCCTCCGTAAAGGTCGAGGTACTTTGTACCGTTTTCGTCCCATACGTAGCAGCCTTCTCCCTTTACTATGTTTACATTATATAATGGATATACGTCGAATAAATTCATAATACTTTGGTTCGTTTTACGTTAAAATGCACTCGGCTTCAAGCGTAGGCCGATTGTTTCCTCCAGGTTGAACATCAGGTTCATGTTGTGAACCGCTTGTCCACTGGCCCCCTTTAGCAAGTTGTCGATGCAGGAAATAATTAAAAGCTTGTCGCCGTGCTTTTCCAGATGGATGAGGCACTTATTGGTGTTGACCACCTGTTTGAGATCTATGTTCTTGTCCACGATGTGTACAAACGAATCTTTTGCGTAATACTCTTCGTACATACGCGTGATCTCATCGAGCGCCACTTTTGTTTTTACTACCAGCGTGGCGAATATGCCGCGTGCAAAGTCCCCGCGATAGGGGATGAAATCAATCTCCGCATTGAAACTGTTTTGCAACTGCTTCAACGATTGTTTGATTTCCGGCACATGCTGGTGGTCGAATGCTTTATAAACACTCATATTATTATTACGCCAGCTGAAATGAGTAGTGGCTCCGGGTTTAACGCCGGCTCCGGTACTTCCGGTGATTGCATTTACCATGATGTCGTCTTTCAGCATCAGGTGTTTGGCCAGCGGAAGAAGTCCCAACTGAATGCAAGTGGCGAAGCAGCCGGGGTTGGCCACGTATTTGGCGGTGCAAGTGGCCCGGCGATTCAATTCGGGTAACCCATATACAAATTCGTGCTCATCGTCGCTTTTCAGGCGATAGTCCATCGATAGGTCGATGATTCTGAGATTTTCCGGTAAGTTATGGCTCTCTATGAATTTCTTGGTATCGCCATGAGCGGTACAGAAGAAAAGCACGTCGATGCTGTCCAATGGGAGTTCGTCGGTGAATACCAAATCCGTTTCTCCATATAACCCTCCGTGTACATCGGTAATTTTATTGCCTGCGTTGCTGTTGCTGTTGATAAATACGATTTCAGTTTCGGGATGGTTGATCAGCAAGCGAATTAATTCGCCCGCTGTGTATCCGGCTCCACCGATGATTCCTGCTTTAATCATATCTCTTCGTCCTTATGGTTATTGTAGTAAACACGTAGCGGTGTGGAAGTAACCTTGATAAAGCCCTTGGCATCTTCGGCAGTCCATCCCTTTTGCATCTCACCATATTCACCGAATTTGGTTTTCACGAGGTCGTCTTCCGATTCTACCCCTATGGTAGAGAAAGAAAGAGGGCGCAGTTCCAGAATAACGGTTCCGTTGACGTTACGCTGACTCTCTTGAAGCATGGCTTCGATGTCGCGCATCACCGGTTCCAGGTATTGGCTCTCATGAAGGAACATACCGTACCAATTGGCCACCTGGTCTTTCCAATATTGCTGCCATTTGCTTAATGTGTATTTTTCGAGGAAGCGGTGTGCGCCGATGATCAACATCGGGGCGGCAGCTTCGAAGCCTACCCGGCCTTTGATTCCGATAATCGTGTCACCTACGTGCATATCACGTCCGATGCCGTATGCGGCGCCAATCTCTTCTACCTTTTGGATAGCTTCGATCGGATCGTCAAATGTGGTATCGTTGACAGCCTTTAGTTCGCCTTTTTCGAAAGTCAGGCGTAGCTGTTCGGTTCCTTCCTTTTCTACATGCTTCAGGTAGGCGGTTTCGGGCAATCCCTGAGCCGAGTCGAGTATCTCACCTCCGCAGATAGAGGTACCCCATAAGCCTACGTTATAGGAGTATTTCAGCTTGGCGAAATCGGCGCTGAAACCATGTTTGTTCAGGTAATCTATTTCGTCCTGGCGAGTTAGCGCCATGTCGCGAGTCAGTGTTATGATCTCTACGTTTGGTGCCAGTACAAGGAAGGTCATGTCGAAGCGGATCTGGTCGTTGCCGGCTCCTGTGGAACCATGAGCGATGGCGTCAGCTCCGATTTCATTGGCGTAGCGCGCAATGGATAATGCCTGAAAGATACGTTCCGAACTCACGGAAACGGGGTAGGTACCGTTACGGAGTACATTACCGTAGACCATGTATTTGAGACTTTTCTCGTAATATTCCTGTGTAACGTCGAGCGTTACATATTTTACCGCTCCTAGTTTATAGGCATTTTCTTCATTCGTTTTCAGCTGTTCTTCGCTGAAGCCGCCGGTGTTGGCGCAAGCTGCATATACTTCATAGCCCTTTTCTTTGGCGAGGTACATGACGGTGAACGATGTATCCAATCCACCACTGAATGCTACCACTACTTTTTTCTTTTTTCCGTCCATAGTGCTGTATATATTAAATGTTATTATTCTCTTGTTCTTTTTTACGATTTCGGGGATCTTCCGGATCATATAGCATGGCTGTGCAGATGCAGAATTTACGATTCTTGGCTACCAATATGTCGTGGTTGGTGCATCCCTCGCATCCTTTCCAAAAAGCTTCATCATCTGTAAGCTCGTTGAAAGTCACAGGTACATAACCTAGTTCGGTATTCATTTTCATCACAGCAGCCCCCGAAGTTAAGCTAAATATTTTAGCTCTCGGCCATCGAAGCCGTGCTAATTGAAATGAAGCTTGTTTGATGCGTTTGGCCAATCCCGCTCCTCGGAAGTCGGGATGCACAATCAGACCGGAGGTTGCCACATATTGCTTGTTTCCCCACGACTCGATATAGGTAAAGCCGGCGAAGGTATCGCCACTCAGGGCGATGATTGCTTTGCCTTCTCTCATTTTGGTTGCCACATACTCATGCGTGCGTTCGGCGATCCCGGTTCCACGTACGGCCGCTGCTTTTCTGATTGTGTCCAAAATAGTGTCAACATAAACCTCATGTGAGGCGTCGGCTACCATAACATCTATTTGCTGAGTATCCATTTTTTTACTAACTAATCTAAATAGGTTTATTGTATGTTGGGAATGATAAATGAAAGAAAATTGCGTACCGCAGTCGACGAAACTCCTTCACGTAGCACCAGCATGATCGTATCATCACCGGCAATTGTTCCTAATATATCACTGTATTCGTGGTTGTCGATGTCGTAAGCCATGCTACTGGCGTATCCCGGACGCGTACGGATTACTGCGATATTGCCCGAAAACTGGAGAGAGATAAAGCCGTGATTGACCAACATCTCGCGGGTACTTTGGTCGTTCGGACGTTTGTACATGATGTTGTTTGGCAATACATATACGTATTTCCCACTCATGCTGGCAGCTTTAGCTACTTTGAGTTGTTTCAGATCGCGCGAAAGAGTAGCTTGCGTTAGTTCGAAGCCTTCGCGGTTCAACTCTTGCAACAGTTCTTCTTGAGAGCCTATTTCCTTGCTGGAGATAATCATTTTGATGGCGTCTAACCGGTTTGCTTTTTTCTTCATTTTGTATAATTATTCTGAAAGAGCTGCAAAAGTATGCATAATTTTGGAGAAACATGCATAAAAACAAGCTTTCTTTGCATAAAAGCGAAAAAAACATTCGGAGAGGGCAGTTCCGCTTATTTATTTTATGAGGATGCTTTGTTTTGTGAATGGCCTGTGATGGAGTTTGGCGATTCGGGAATGATATACGGTATTGCTCCCGCATGCCTTTTTCTCTTCTTCCTGCTGCATTCGTTTGTTAGCTCGCTTGCTGCTATTTATTCGTATGACTATAGTTATACGAAAGAGTAACTACAGTCATACGCAAGAGACACTATAGTCATACGAAAGGGAGACTATAGTTATACGAAATAATAAAGGCAATGGCGCTGAATAATTAGTGCATCGGAGAGAGATAAACGCTGCGATGGAAGGCGTTATCTGTTAAAACAGATGCCCGGGCTTCCCGATACCGGAGGCTCGGTGTAGGCTGGAATTAGAACATTTCATTTATTTAACTCCTTGTGTTTCATAGGATATGGTATCTTTGTGTCAAAATGCACACCCTTTCTATCAAAATGAATAAGGAAAAGGGGGATAGAATAGCCTATCTTTGCCATGTAGGTAAATGTATACCTTAAACATATAGACAGAATACCATGAAACAAAACTTTTTCGCAGTCGACTTGGGCGCAACGAGCGGCCGTACCATCTTAGGATCTTTCATTGAAGGAGGATTGAATCTGGAAGAGATCAACCGCTTTCCAAACCATCTGATCGAAGTCGGCGGACATTTCTACTGGGATATTTACGCATTATATAGTCACATCATTGACGGGTTGAAGCTGGTAGCTCACCGTGGTGAATCCATCGCTTCCATCGGTATTGATACCTGGGGAGTCGATTTTGTTTGTGTCGGAAAAGATGGCAATCTGCTTCGCCAACCTTACGCATACCGTGACCCGCATACCGTGGGAGCACCGGAAGCGTTCTTTGCCCGGATCTCACGTAGCGAAGTTTATGGAAAAACGGGTATACAGGTGATGAATTTTAATTCACTATTTCAGTTAGATACCCTGCGCCGCAATAATGACAGTGCGTTGGAAGCGGCCGATAAGATATTGTTTATGCCGGACGCGTTGAGCTATATGCTCACTGGAAACATGGTGACTGAATATACCATCGCTTCGACTGCGCAAATGGTGAATGCACAGACTCAGCGTTTGGATCCATCCTTGCTGGAAGCGGTAGGACTGTCGGAAGAGAACTTCGGACGCTTCGTCTTTCCGGGAGAAAAGGTTGGCGTGCTGACTGAAGAAGTACAAAAGATAACCGGGCTGGGTGCAATCCCTGTGATTGCGGTAGCCGGACATGATACCGGATCGGCTGTTGCCGCTGTGCCTGCGCTCGATCGCAACTTTGCGTATTTAAGTAGCGGTACTTGGTCCTTGATGGGTGTTGAAACAGACGCTCCTGTGATCAACGCGGAAACGGAGGCTCTCAACTTTACGAATGAAGGCGGCGTAGAAGGAACCATCCGTCTACTGAAAAACATTTGCGGTATGTGGCTGTTGGAGCGTTGCCGTCTGAAATGGACGGAGGCAAGCTATCCTGAATTGATCAGTGAAGCCGATTCCTGCGAACCGTTCCGTAGCCTGATTAATCCGGATGATACTTGTTTTGCCAATCCCGCGGATATGGAGAAAGCAATTATGGACTATTGCCGGGCTACCGGACAATCGGTCCCGGAGAAACGTGGACAGATCGTACGCTGTATCTTCGAAAGTCTGGCTTTGCGCTATCGGCAGGTGTTGGAGAACTTGCGGGCACTTTCTCCCCGGCCTATTGAAACGCTGCACGTGATTGGCGGAGGTAGCCGCAACGATTTGCTCAATCAGTTTACGGCCAATGCAATCGGTATTCCGGTTGTTGCAGGACCGTCCGAAGCAACTGCTATCGGTAATGTGATGATTCAGGCAATGGCGGCAGGCGAAGCGACCGATGTTGCCGGCATGCGTCAGCTGATTAATCGTTCGATCCCACTGAAAACTTATCACCCGCAGGATACCGAGGCTTGGGATACAGCTTATATCCACTTTAAAAACTGTATTCGATAATAAAATATATAACCGAAATAATATTAATTTTAAAGATTAGAATATCATGAAGAAAGAAGAAATGATTCAGAAAGCGTATGAGATTGCTGTGGAGCGTTATGCAGCCATAGGTGTTGACACTGAAAAAGTGTTGGAGACTATGCAGGACTTCCACTTGTCACTTCATTGCTGGCAGGCTGACGATGTAACAGGTTTTGAGGTACAAGCCGGTGCATTGACCGGAGGAATACAGGCTACCGGTAACTATCCGGGCAAAGCTCGTAACATTGAGGAACTGCGTGCTGACATTTTAAAAGCAGCTTCTTACATTCCGGGTACTCACCGTTTGAACCTGCACGAAATCTATGGTGATTTCCAAGGCAAGGTAGTAGACCGCGACCAAGTAGAACCCGAACATTTCAAAAGCTGGATCGAATGGGGTAAAGAGAACAACATGAAGCTTGATTTCAACTCTACTTCTTTCTCACATCCGAAATCTGGTGATTTATCACTGTCTAACCCCGACGAAGGCATCCGCCAATTCTGGATCGAGCATACAAAACGCTGTCGTGCTGTAGCCGAAGAGATGGGTAAGGCACAAGGTGATCCTTGTATCATGAATCTTTGGGTACATGACGGAAGCAAGGACCTTACTGTAAATCGTATGAAATACCGTGCGTTGCTGAAAGATTCTTTGGATCAGATCTTCGCTACCGAATATAAGAATATGAAAGACTGTATCGAATCGAAAGTATTTGGTATCGGTTTGGAAAGCTATACCGTTGGTTCGAACGACTTCTACATCGGTTATGGCGCTTCTCGCAACAAGATGGTTACACTGGATACCGGTCACTTCCATCCGACAGAAAGCGTAGCCGACAAAGTTTCTTCACTGTTGCTTTATGTTCCTGAACTGATGTTGCACGTAAGCCGTCCGGTTCGTTGGGACTCAGACCACGTTACAATCATGGATGATCCGACACTGGAACTGTTCAGCGAAATCGTTCGTTGCAATGCTTTAGATCGCGTACATTATGGCCTTGACTACTTCGATGCTTCTATCAACCGTATCGGTGCTTATGTAATCGGTAGCCGTGCTGCTCAGAAGAGCATGACTCGTGCTTTGCTTGAACCGATCGTTAAACTGCGCGAATACGAAGCAAACGGACAAGGTTTCCAACGTCTGGCGTTGCTTGAAGAAGCTAAAGCACTTCCTTGGAATGCCGTATGGGATATGTATTGCTTGAAGAACAATGTTCCGGTAGGTGAAGATTTTATTGCGGAAATTGAGAAATACGAAGCCGATGTCACTTCTAAACGATAAGATATGGACATTCTAATAGGCTTGTTGATTATAGCTATCGGTAGCTTTTGCCAGTCCAGCTCGTATGTACCTATTAATAAGGTAAAGGAGTGGAACTGGGAAAGCTTCTGGTTGACACAAGGTGTATTTGCCTGGTTAGTGTTCCCGTTCCTGGGATCACTACTGGGAGTACCCCAGGGGAGCAGTTTGCTCGAACTATGGGGATCGGGAGGTGCTGGAATGAGCATCTTTTATGGTATATTGTGGGGAGTAGGCGGATTGACTTTCGGACTCTCTATGCGTTACCTCGGCGTTGCGTTGGGACAGAGTATCTCTTTGGGAACCTGTGCCGGTTTCGGAACGCTTCTTCCGGCTCTCTTTGGCGGAACTAACCTGTTCGAAGGTGACGGCTTGACTTTGCTGCTCGGTGTTTGTATCACCTTGCAGGTATCGCCATTATTGCTATGCCGGTAGTCTGCGTGCGAAGAACATGAGCGAAGAAGAGAAACGTGCTGCCGTAAAAGATTTTGCGTTGACCAAAGGTTTACTCGTAGCTCTGCTTGCCGGTGTGATGAGTGCTTGCTTCGCACTGGGACTTGACGCCGGAACCCCGATTAAAGAAGCTGCTCTGGCAGGTGGCGTTGAAGGTTTGTATGCCGGTCTTCCTGTAATCTTCCTGGTTACGGTGGGCGGATTCCTGACCAATGCGGTTTACTGCTTGCAGCAGAATGTAGCCAACAAATCAATGGGTGACTACGCGAAAGGAAAAGTATGGGGAAATAATTTATTGTTCTGCGCATTGGCTGGAGGTTTGTGGTATATGCAATTCTTCGGACTGGAGATGGGCAAGAGCTTCCTCACCGGCAATCCGGTACTTTTGGCTTTCTCTTGGTGTATCCTGATGGCGCTGAATGTAACATTTAGCAATGTATGGGGGATTATCCTGAAAGAGTGGAAGGGCGTTTCTACCAAGACAATCGTTGTATTGCTTAGCGGATTGCTAGTCCTGATCTTCTCACTGGTTTTCCCAAACCTGTAATTAAATAAATAGATATGAAATCAATTTTAGAAAATCGTCCGGGACTAGCCAAAGAAGTGAATAAAGTAGCGGAAGTTGCCGGCTACTTGTGGCAAAAAGGATGGGCGGAACGCAATGGTGGAAACATAACCGTTAATATCACTGAGTTTGTGGATGAAGAGATACGCCAACTGGCACCGATCAGTGAGGTGAAATCTATCGGAACCACACTTCCTCATCTGAAAGGCTGTTATTTCTATTGCAAGGGAACCAACAAACGTATGCGTGACCTGGCTCGCTGGCCGATGGAAAACGGTTCGGTAATTCGTATTCTGGACGACTGCGCCAGCTATGTGATCATCGCCGACCAACCGGTTGCTCCTACTTCCGAACTCCCTTCACACTTGAGCGTACACAATAATCTGATCGCTAAAGGTTCTCCTTATAAAGCGTCTGTTCATACGCATCCGATCGAACTGATTGCCATGACACATTGTAAAGCGTTCTTGGGAAAAGATGTAGCTTCCAATTTATTGTGGAGCATGATTCCCGAAACGAAAGCATTTTGTCCGCTTGGCCTGGGAATTATCCCTTACGAACTGCCTAGTTCGGTGAAATTGGCTGAAGCAACCATCAAAGAGTTGGAAGAATATGACGTTGTCATGTGGGAAAAACACGGCGTGTTTGCCATAGACTGCGATGCGATGCAAGCTTTTGACCAGATCGATGTGCTCAATAAATCGGCTTTGATTTATATTGCTGCTAAGAATATGGCTTCGAACCCGACGGAATGTCTCAGGAACAGATGAAGGAGATGAGTGTCGCCTTCAACCTGCCTAAATAATAGAACAATTTATATTCAACTGCCGTAACAGACTTGTGTAAAGAGAATGTTACGGCAGTTTTTAAAACTCATGTTATCCTTATGAACCGCATTATTCTGAACGAAACTTCTTACTTTGGTGCCGGATGCAGAAGCGTAATTGCTGTAGAAGCTTCCCGCCGTGGCTTTAAAAAAGCTTTTTTGTAACCGACAAAGATCTTATTAAATTTGGTGTGGCTGCCGAAATTGTGAAAGTATTTGATGATAACCAAATCCCTTACGAACTATTTAGTGATGTAAAAGCCAATCCGACCATTGCCAATGTGCAAAGCGGAGTAGCTGCTTACAAGGCTTCCGGTGCCGACTTTATCGTGGCGCTGGGTGGAGGCTCTGCCATTGATACGGCTAAGGGAATCGGTATTGTGGTTAACAACCCCGATTTCGCTGATGTGAAATCGTTGGAAGGTGTAGCCGATACCAAACATAAGGCTGTGCCTACTTTTGCACTGCTACTACTGCCGGAACAGCGGCTGAGGTAACCATCAATTACGTGATTATTGATGAAGAAGCCCGTAAGAAAATGGTATGTGTAGACCCGAACGATATCCCTGCTGTAGCGATTGTCGATCCGGAATTGATGTACTCGATGCCGAAAGGACTGACTGCGGCTACCGGTATGGATGCGCTGACTCATGCGATCGAGAGTTATATCACTCCGGGAGCTTGGGTAATGAGCGATATGTTCGAACTGAAAGCGATTGAAATGATTGCCCAGAATCTGAAAGCGGCAGTTGATAACGGCAAAGATGTAGCTGCGCGCGAAGCAATGTCGCAAGCACAATATATCGCCGGTATGGGATTCTCGAATGTAGGTTTGGGAATTGTCCATTCCATGGCTCATCCGTTGGGTGCTTTCTATGATACTCCGCACGGTGTGGCTAACGCTTTGTTGCTGCCTTACGTGATGGAATACAATGCCGCATCTCCCGCTGCTCCTAAATACATCCAGATTGCCAAAGCAATGGGTGTGAATACGGATGGCATGAGTGAAGCAGAAGGCGTACAGGCTGCTATTGAAGCTGTTAAAGCTTTATCGCTGAGCGTGGGTATTCCGCAGAAACTGCATGAGATCAACGTGAAAGAAGAAGATATTCCGGCATTGTCAGTGGCTGCATTCAACGATGTATGTACAGGCGGTAATCCGCGTCCGACATCGGTTGCAGATATTGAAGCATTGTATCGGAAAGCTCTCTGAAATCCTATTGCATAAAGTTTATATAGTGACATCCGGGCGTACCTCAAAGCGGGTAGCGGATGTTTTTTGTGTTTTAGCGTGTGTATTATGAAAATAATATCTATTTTTGTTCATTTCAACGCCATGAAAGCACGCTTATATGACTGAAGACAACAACGTAGGATTAGAATTTAAATACCTGATCGTGAACGATATGGACCGTAAGTTCGGTCTGTGGGTGAATGCGGTTGGCTATCAGTCTATACCTCCCGACTCTCCCTATCCGTTGAAAAACCACCCTTCGGGTTACTTCTTTAATGCAGACAAGGGCCGCGTGTTGCGTGAATATCAATTGGTTTATATTACGAAAGGCCGGGGACTGTTTTCTTCGGACTCTACACTGGAAAAGCAGGTCTGTAAAGGCCGGCTAATTGTACTGTTTCCCGGACAATGGCATACATATACTCCGCTTCGACAGACCGGATGGACCGAATATTATATCGGATTTGAAGGCCCCATTATGGATGCTATCGTACGCGATTCTTTCTTATCTTTGGAGCAACAAATACTGGAAATCGGGATAAATGAAGAACTTACGTCTTTATTTCTTCGGGCAATTGAAGTGGCCGAAGCCGATAAAATCTCGGCTCAGCAATATCTCTCAGGCATCCTTTTGCACATGATCGGACTCATCCTGACTGTATCTAAAAATAAGGTTTATGAGATAAGTGATGTTGATCAGAAAATCGAACAGGCTAAAATCATAATGAATGAAAATGTGGCTGGGTCGATTGATCCGGAAGAGTTGGCGATGCGCTTAAATATCAGTTATTCCTGGTTTCGCCGTGTATTCAAAGACTACACCGGTTATGCGCCTGCCAAATATTTTCAGGAGCTAAAACTTCGTAAAGCTAAACAATTGTTGGTTGGTACTTCGCAGTCGGTTAAAGAGATTGCTTTTACATTAGGTTATCAATCAACGGAATACTTCTTCTCTTTCTTCAAGAAACGGACCGGACTTACACCTTTGGAATATCGCTCTTTCGGGCGGGAAGAATAGAAAGCAACTTGGTGGTTATCGTAAAAATGCCTATGTTTGTATGCTAAACATAGACTTATTAAACCTTGGATCATCGTATGCGTGCACAAAGGCTACTTATACCTCTCTTTTTTTTCTTTTTAGGAAATATCTTAACTCTTTCTGGGCAGGAGTACCGATTCGAAACATTAAGTGTCGAGGATGGGCTGTCTCAAATAACGGTGAGCGATATCTGTCAGGACGAGAAGTCCCGGATTTGGATTGCTACCTTAGATGGGTTGAATTGTTACGACGGTAATCGTATCAAGGTTTTCAACTATTTCCATAATGATTCAATTAGTTATGGCAACCTTTACGTCACTCAGATGATAGATGACGGGCAGGGGAGCCTTTTTTTATTGACCTCTACCGGAGTCTTTCAGTTTGATTTGGCAACTGAGAACTACCACCTGCTTCCCATATCTTCCCCTTCTATATTGGCAAAAGGTAAACATGGGGTATGGATTGTGAAGAACAATAAACTTTTTCTGTACGAAAAGACCACTCGTCACCTGAAACAGATGCATACGGGCATACAACTTCCGGAATGCGGCACAAGTATGATTGAGGATGCGGCGGGAACTTTATGGATTGCGCTGAAAGAAAATGGGGTTATGCGACTAGATACTAGCGGACAGATAGGCCTGGAGCTACCCGGCATCAAAGTCATGAAGCTCATGAGTAGCCGTAATCAGAATATATGGATCGGTTCCCAAGGCCATGGCGTCTTTTGTTTCTCACCCGATGGGAAGCCTTTGCATCATTATGAATATGAAGGAAAAGAGACCCATAAGCTTCGGGATGATATGGCGAGAGCGTTATCTCAGGATCTCGAGGGAAATATTTGGGTTGGGTATCGAAGCGGACTGAGTAAGATAGAGGTTGCTACGGGGAGAGTTTACCATTATCAGGCAGACCCTACGCGCATGGGCGCTTTGTCTAACCGTTCGATAACTTCTTTGTATACCGATAATCAAGGTACTATTTGGGTGGGTACGTATTGGGGTGGCGTGAATTATTTCTCGCCCGAATACCAGAACCTACGACATTACCAGGCATCTGCTGACGGACTTTCCTTCTCCGTGGTAGGGGCTATGGCCGAAGATAAACTCGGTCAAGTTTGGATCTGCACCGAAGGTGGCGGATTGAATTTGTATCAGCCGGGGAAAGATCAATTCAAGCATTTCAACGTGCATACGGGACATCATTTCAGTTCCGACTTCCTGAAAGACATTGTTTACGATGAGGCTCATAACTGTTTGTGGATTGCGGCCGATTATACGAATCAGATTAACTGTTTCCGACTGGACACCTATCGGAATGAGGTATATGCGATAGCTACCGGAAAAGAAGCGGAAGTTGGCGAGGCTCTTTTCGCATTGGCCGATACACCGGACACCTTATATATAGGTACAACGTCCGCAGTGGTTAGTTTGGATAAACGAACACTCAAAACGGAAGTACTGTTTCATCAGAAAGAACTGTTTACACATAACTATAATACGTTGTTGCTCGACTCGAAGAAGCGGTTGTGGTTTGCGTCCGATGCCGGATGTATTGCCTATTCGATCGATACCAAGCAGACAAAAACCTATAAAATAAGCCTAAAGAAGCGTGTGAAGTCTCAAAAAGAACTGGTTAACGTCATTTATGAAGACCGGAACGGAGATGTTTGGGTGGGCACACATGGTAGCGGATTGTTCCTATTGAACGAAAAAGAGCAAACGTTTTTCCTGCATACCGGTGAAGAGATGCTTTCGGGGGAGAATATACGGGTGTTGAGTGAGACACCCTCCGGAAAGTTGTTGATGGGAACCGGACACGGCCTATCCATGTTGGACAGGCAAGATGGAAGAGTTACTAATTTTAATTCCAAGACCGGATTCCCGCTAACGTTGGTTAACCGGAAGTCATTGTACGTATCCGGTAAGAACGATATTTATATGGGTGGGGCAACGGGCTTGGTTGTTATCCGAGAGAGCAGTTTACAGTATCCTCCTAAAACATACGATTTGCAGTTGGCGCATCTCTATGTGAACAATAAAGAAGTGAGAACGGGCGACCAAAGCGGTATTCTCGATAAAGCCTTCGCTTATACCGATCAGATACGGTTGAGCTATCGACAGAATGTATTCTCCATCGGCTTCTCGACCGACAATTACCTGCATATCAGTGGAGGTGAAGTGCAATACCGGCTTGAAGGGTATAATGATGAGTGGAGTGAGAGCCGGGCAGGGAATGACATTACCTATACCAATATATCGCCGGGTAAGTATGTTTTCGAAATCCGCTTGAAGAATTCGCCGGAAGTAATCAGCTCTTTGGAGATTCTCATAACGCCGCCATTCTATGCAACTTGGTGGGCGTATCTTATTTACGTGGGGCTTGTGCTAACGATCCTCTTTTTCGTAGTGCGCGAATACCGGATTCGTATCTTCCTGCGGACATCACTCGAGTTTGAACTTCGGGAGAAACAGCATATCGAAGAAATGAATCAGTCCAAGCTGCGTTTCTTCACCAATATCTCGCATGAGATCCGAACCCCCATTACCCTAATCTTGGGGCAAGTAGATATGCTGTTGAACTCCGGCAAACTGTCGACATACGCTTATTCCAAGTTGTTGAATATATATAAGAATGCCGGTAGCCTCAAGTCGCTGATAACCGAATTGCTCGATTTCCGGAAGCAGGAGCAAGGGCTCGTAAACTTAAAAGTATCCCGTTTCAATTTGTATGCTCTGCTGAAAGAGCATTATGTTCTGTTCAAAGAGTTGGCTGCCAACAGAGGGATTGCCTTTACCTTGGATGCCGACAGCGAGCAATGCCTGATGTGGGGTGATCGTTTACAGATACAAAAAGTTATCAATAATCTGTTGTCGAACGCATTTAAGTATACATCCGATGGCGGTTCTATTGCGATAAAGCTGACAGAAGGAGCCGATGACTGTTCGTTCTCAGTATCCGACAATGGGGCGGGGATCTCGAAAGAAGACTACGCCAAGATATTCGAGCGGTTCTATCAGGTGGAGAATATCGGGCAATATGGCGGAACGGGTATCGGTCTGGCCCTCAGTCAAGGTATCGTAAAAGCCATCAGGGTGACATTGCGGTCGAAAGTCAGATTGGGCAAGGCGCTTGTTTCAGTGTTACTTTTAAAAAGGGGGACGCTCATTTTGATTCTTCCGTTACCCGAGTCGACCCGGCACATGATAAAGAGTATATTTACTTCTCGGAAGAGAAGCAGGCTCTGATCGAAGAGGGGCAGACTGCACAAAGCGAGAGTGGAACAACCGACTGTAAGTTGCTGGTTGTCGACGACAATGAAGAGATCCGAAATATTCTCGTCGATATATTCTCTCCTTTATATACGGTTGAAACCGCAAGCGATGGTGAAGAAGGCTATGATAAAGTAAGAAAGCTACAACCCGATTTAGTTATTTCGGATATCATGATGCCGGGAATGCCCGGAACCGAGTTGTGCGCTAAAATTAAGAATCATATAGAAACCTGCCACATTCCTGTTGTTCTGTTGACCGCGCTCAGTGCGCCCGAACGCGAACTGGAAGGACTCCGAATCGGGGCCGATTGTTATGTCGTGAAGCCTTTCAATATGCGAAGATTGGTGATGCAGTGCAACAACCTGATTAACACCCGTCGGATTTTGCAGCAGAAGTATGCCCGTCAGTTGGATGGCAAAGCGGAAAAGATTGCGACCAATAAGCTCGATCAGCAGTTTATCGAGCAAGCCACGCAGGTGGTAGAGGCTCATTTAGAGAATCCGGAGTTTAGTGTCGAACTGTTTTCAAGAGAGATGGGCGTGGGACGCACGGTTTTATTTCAGAAGATCAAAGGAATTACCGGAAGTACGCCTAACAATTTCATCATGAATATGCGTTTGAAAAAAGCCACTTACTTTTTATTGAACGCTCCCGAGATGAATATATCAGATATTGCCTATCGCTTGGGATTTGGAAATCCTCAATACTTCAACAAATGCTTTAAAGAACTTTTCGGTGTTGCTCCCACGCAATATCGGAAATCTCAGCAGCCTCCCGCTTAAAAAGCCCCTATTTAGTGCTTGAGACAGGGTATCCGAACTTTTAGACCTTATAAAACGAACGATCGGATAGGGTTGTATGCTCCAATACGCCCTACTTTTGTGACGTTGGTAATGCCTTTAAGCAAGTGGTGTGTATGTACATACCAGATTACCTCCTCTTTATAGTAAAGAACGAATTATACCTTTGTAATTAACCATTTTAAATTTATTCTAGTTATGAAAGATTTGCAAAGCGGGACAAAAGTACGATTGCTTCAGTCGTTTCTTTTGCTATCCTTAAGTCTCCTTTTACTGACCGGTCCGATTTATGCGCAGGGCGGGTTTACGGTAAAAGGAGTGATTGTAGATAAAACAGGTTTCCCGTTGCCGGGAGCCAATGTGATGGAGAAAGGAACGACTACGGGAACCATCACCGATCTGGATGGAAACTTCTCGTTGGGTGTAACCAAGAAAGGAACCACCCTGACCATATCGTTCATGGGATATACTTCTAAAGATATAGTCGTGAAGGATCAAACCGTGAACATTGTTCTCGAAGAAAACTCCAAACTTCTGGATGAAGTCGTTGTGGTAGGTTACGGCACAATGAAAAAGCGTGATGTAACAGGCGCGATAACCTCTATCACCAGCGAAGCTATTGAGAAGAAAATGGCGACGAGTGTTTTCGAAGCCTTGCAAGGTACAACTGCTGGTGTACAAGTTGTGTCCGGTTCGGGGCAACCCGGAGAATCTTCGTCTATTAAGATTCGCGGAACCTCTACGTTCTCAGCAGAAGGAGTTACACCTCTTTATATTGTCGACGGGGTACCTTTGGAAAGTATTGATGGAATAAACACCAATGACATTACCTCGATGGAGATCCTGAAAGATGCTGCTTCCGCTGCTATCTACGGATCGCGTTCGGCCAACGGTGTTATCATCATAACGACCAAAAGCGGCCAAGAAGGAAAAGCCCGCATCGATATTAAGTACAATCACTCCTGGGGAACCCTTTCCCATAAAGTGGCGCAAGCCAACCGCTTAGATCGTTTGCAGTACGACCAGTATCGCAAAGAGTATTTCGAAACATACGGCGGGGGCAATCCGGCCGAAAGTATCGACATACTGGACGATCCTTACAACTCCTTCTTCAATGTCGACAACGACTACCTGGATATGATTACCAGTACGGCTCAGAAAGATCAGATTGATGTGAGTGTAGGAGGCGGTACGAAGAAGCTGAAATACTTCATCAATACCGGTTACTATAACGAGAAAGGGATTATTTCGAATACCGGTTTCCAACGATTGAATACACGTATCAACTCCGATTATTCGCCAACAGACTGGATGAATATGGGTAGCCGTCTGTCGCTGACCTATTCAAAGAAGAAAGGTTTGAATGAAGGACAATTGTTGAGTTCCGTATTAAGCCGTCGTCCGTATTTCAATACCTATTATCCCGACGGATCGTTGGTTGGCGTGTTCAATGGCCAGAAGAATCCCATTGCTCAAATCAACTATACAACCGATTTCACCGACTCTTATAAGGCGAACTTCTTTCAGTTCTTTGAAATAAAGTTCAATAAATACCTGAAGTTCCGGGCCAATGTCGGCGCGAACTTCTATTTAGACAAACGTAAGAAGCTGGAGCCTAGCCTGATTACCGATGAATGGCAGAGACAGAATAGAGGATATTCTTATAACTACCTCAACTGGAACTGGATGAACGAAGACTTCATCACCTATGCCCGTAAGATCAAAGGCCATAACTTCAGTGTGATGGCGGGAGTCAGCGCGCAACAATGGCGTTATGAGAACGAAACCTTTGTAGGAATGAATTCGTCGACCGATTTTATCTATACGATGAATGCCTTTGCTGCCAACCTCGACTTATCCGCTACCGGATCGACGTTGTCCAACCACGCCATGGCTTCCGTCTTTGCCCGCGTCACCTATGACTATCTGGGCAAGTACCTGTTCACGGCTAATATCCGTCGCGACGGTTCCTCTCGTTTCTCCAAGGAAAACAAATGGGGTAATTTCCCGTCCGTATCGATGGGATGGCGTTTCTCCGACGAGAATTTCATGAAGTTCTCGAAAGGTTTTCTGGAAGATGCTAAGATTCGCGTAAGCTACGGTATCACAGGTAATGAAGCGATTGGCAATTATGACTATATCTATTCCTATTCGCCGAATTCTATTTATGATGGAGTGGGCGGCGTAGTTCCCACCCGTATCGGTAAAGACAACCTGAAGTGGGAAGAGACCAAGCAGTTTAACCTGGGACTCGACTTGAACTTCTGGGATAGCCGCTTGATTATCACCGCCGATTACTATGATAAGTACACCGATGGTTTGCTGGCCAACTACCAGTTGCCCAAGGAGTCAGGCTTCTCATACATGAAAACCAACGTTGGCGAGATGAGCAATCGTGGTTTTGAGATAGCTGTGACAGGAGACCTTGTTCGTTCGAAGGATTGGCAATGGAACGCGTCGTTCAATATCTCCCGCAATATAAACCGCATCGAGAAACTCTCCGAAGGTAAAGCCTATATGGAAGGCGATATCTGGTGGATGCAGGAAGGCGGACAAGTAGGCGATTTCTACGGCTTTAAGAGTGCCGGAGTCTTTGCGTACGATGAATCGAACGCATTTACGGATAGTTGGGAACAGCTGACCCCTGTTTTTGAAGGTGGCGTCTTTCAATATAAATATATGTTGAACGGACAAGAGTATACCGGTGATATACACCGCAAAACACTGCCCAACGGCAAACCTTTCCGTGGCGGCGACTACAACTGGTCTGAGCCGGAAGGTTCTCGCGATGGCGTGATCGATGACAACGACCGTATGGTTATCGGCAATGCGATGCCGAATGTAACCGGTGGACTGAATACGACCGTGACCTGGAAAAAGCTCTCTTTATACCTGGGATTCTATTATTCACTGGGTGGTAAGATCTATAACGCCGCCGAGCACAACCGCAATATGTTCAAGTATTCGGGCACAACACCTTCTCCCGAAGTGATCCACAACATGTGGTTGCGTCCGGGTGATCGGGCAATTTATCCTCGTCCCTACAATGATGACTTTAACAATGCCCGTGTAGGTAACTCATTCTATCTGGAAGATGCTTCCTTCATCCGTTTGCAGAATATACGTATGGCGTATGACTTGCCTAACAACTGGGTGCAGAAGCTGCTGTTGAAGAACGTCAATGTATACGCGTTTGTGAATAATGCCTTGACGTGGACCAATTACTCCGGTTTCGATCCTGAGTTCTCTACAAATAACCCGCTTCAGATTGGTAAGGACTCGTATCGTTATCCGAGAAAGCGTGAGTATGGTATTGGTTTTTCCGCTAACTTTTAATTGAAGATTATCGTATGAAAAAGATAAAATATATGCTTGGAGCCTGCTGTCTGGCTCTGTCATTAACTAGTTGTTCAGACTTTCTGAATGAAGAACCGGTAAGTGAGATTCCTGCCGGCGAAATGTGGAAGACAGCCCGTGATGCGAAAGCTGGAGTCAATGAAATCTACGGATTGCTACGCTCCACGTTGCGCGAAAACTACTTCTATTGGGGAGAATTCCGTTCGGATAATGTAGCTCCCGGTGCTCCCGTTATGGCCGATCAGGCACGGGTTATCAACAACCTGATGTCAACCGACGAGCGAAGCGCGCGCTGGACTACGCTGTATCAGCTGATTAATCAGGCAAACCTCGCCATTAAGTATGTACCGGGTATCAGCATGCCCGATGTTGCCGACCGCAACGACTACCTCGGTCAGGCCTATGCGATGCGTGCTTTAGCCTACTTCTACGCCATTCGGGTATGGGGTGATGTACCTCTTTTTGTAGAACCTACCGAGAAATACTCGAAAGATATTTATAAAGTGCGTACCAATTGCGAAACGATTCTGGAAGAAGTTATTATTCCGGACCTGAAGAAGGCCGAGACGTTGATCAACCGTAACAAGAACTTCGAACGCAAACGTATCTCTATCTGTGGCGTTTGGGCTATCATGGCCGATGTATATATGTGGACCGGCCAGTATAACCTAGCCGATCAGACCATTGATAAAATGGCGGATATAAGCTCCTCGAAAGGACGTTTCGTCGACTTCGAACCATCGATTCAGGCTTGGCATACCATGTTCACCGAAGAACTAAACAACAAACCGTCGGATGATACTCCGGAGAATGACGAGTATTCCACGAAAGAATTTATCTTCCTCGTTCATTTCAATATGGATGAAGTAGGTACCAACGGATACAGCTATATGTATCAATGGTTCTCCGGTTCCGGCAACCGTGCCGCCGTTCTGTCCGATCAGTATATGAATATATTCAACGAAGCCGATATGCGAGGCGACTTGCGCAAAGACTATACGGTGAAACTCTATCAGAATGGTAATGAACTTCGCAAGTACATGTCCGGTGACGTGAGCAACTCGCTAAACAAAATGTGCGAGGTCGGTTATCCCATTTACCGATATACCGATATGCTGCTATTGCAGGCTGAGGCTCGTGCCCGCTTAGGGAAATGGGAAGAAGCGTTGGACTTAGTGAAGAAAGTACGCGACCGTGCCGGCTTGGTGACTCCTACCGCGCTCGACTTTGCTTCGGAAAATGAGATTATCGACTATATCCTGCGCGAACGTCAGGTAGAACTTGTGGGCGAAGGCCGCCGTTGGTTCGATCTGGTGCGTACCGGCAAGTGGAAAGAAGTAATGGAGCCAATCAACGGAATGAGCCAAGATGGCAACGAAGTGTTCCCGATCCATTATTCCCATGTGTTGGAGAATCCTAAATTAGTTCAGAACTCATATTATGGTAACAACTAAAACGATTGAAACAATGAAAAAGACACTATACAGAACCCTCTTCTTCGGTCTGGCCGCCCTGCTATTTACAGGCTGTGGACTCGACTTACAGAAGAATTACGATTACGAATCCTCGGTAGCCGATCCGCATGTCAACGTGGTGGCTTGGGAATACTTTCAGGATCATCCCGATATTTTCTCCGAGTTTACCGAGGCCATCGAATATACCGGCTTGAAAGATTACTATACCCAGACTGAGAATAAATACACCTTTCTGGCACTGAATAATACCGCCATGCAGTCCTACCGTGATAATGTGTTTCCGGGAGAGACTTCGATTACCAACTGCGACAGAGAGACCGTGAAGAACATGTTGCTGTATCACATTGTCGATGGCGAATATAGCTCGTACGGTGAGTTGCAGGTAGAAGCCATGTTTGTATTGACCCTGCTTCCCGGAGAAAGGGGACTAATGACCATGTCCGTTTGGAAGAATCCTTGGCAAGCCGCGGTAGGTAAGATTTTGGTCAATGAAACCGGTAGCAACGGGAAGTCGCCTCAGCGTAACGCCAAAACAAGTAACATCCTGCCTACGAACGGTGTGATTCACATCTTCGAGAAATATTGTTATTACCAGCAATAATCAGTATTAAATTAAAAAGAGTTTATTATGATTCGTAAATTATATACCATCTTATTAATCGGACTTTGCTTGAACCTTGTGGCTTGCGGCGACGATCATGAAAACGTCGACCCGAATGCGGCCGCTCCTGTTATCAAGTTTCCGATGGAACAACTGGACGTTGACCTGAATAAAGTCGATAACCTGCCCGTTGTAGCTGTAGTCAAGTCGCAAGCCGGCTTGCGGAGTGTAACCATGAAAATACAAACGGCCGAGGGCACGGTTGATTATAAAACCGTGACGGACTTCTTCAACCCGAACTCTTACAGCCTCTCGGAAAGAGTGGAGTACGAAGCCAACTTTCAGGCATTTGTGATCGAAGCCACCGACAAACTCAATCACGTCGTTACCGAAACGTTGCCCATAGTCGTTACCGATGTAGTAGAACGCCCCGCCATCACGTTCGATCCGGCGGAGATTGTGTACGATGAAATGGAAGAGAATCCTACGATTCCCCGTACTACCTTCAAGGTTACTTCGGAAGCCGGCTTGAAGAAAGTAGAGATGTATCTGGTATCGGTCAGCGGACAAGTATCGAAAGGAACCGCCGAACTGAACAATGAAGCGGAATACAACTTCGACGAAATGATCGATTATAAGGAAGGCGATAAAGGTTTCAAGGTAAAAGCCGAAGACACTTATGGCTATATCACCATCGCTACACTGCCCGTTACCTACAAAACGATCCCCGGACCGGAATTGACGCTGGCCGATCAAGTGATCTTTGCCGATACCGATGTTAAAACCGGCGTAAACATACAGGCAGAATCGGTTCGTGGTGTCCACGAAGTCGTGATCTATCGCATTGAAAACGGACAGGAAGTTGAAGCTTACCGGGAACAGAAAAACGGAGAACACGCCCTGAACTATGCACCGAAGATAGACTTGACCGAATCCACCTCTCAACTCAAAGTAGTTGTTTCCGATGGCCGGGCGGGTAAAGAAGCGATTGGCTACGTGAAGACGTATGTCAACATGGATGTTGCCACTGTACATGTCGGTAGTCAGCCACTGGCTAACAACGCACACGATAAATTCCCGGACGCTTTCGGTATGCTCTCTTTCAATGATATGAAAACATACTCCATTGATTATGCGATATCCAGCGAAGCCAACGCGAAGAATGTGGACTTGAAGTTCTACTGCTTTGGCGGTGCCGGTGTTCCTCGCTTATACTCGATGGATAATACCGAGAAAGATAGTGAATTTAATGGTTCCACGGGTAAACTGTCGACTATTAAAGCGAAGAATATGACTCGTTTCGCGACCTTGACCGATTTCGACTTTGACAATGCTACGGTTACTTCCATTTCGGAAATACTCTCGAGCAGTATCTCGATCTCCAAGCTGACTCCTTTCGCGGTGGGCGATGTGATCGCTTTCCGTACCGGAAGTTCGTCAACAGCAGGCGGAGCGAGAGTTGGAATCATGAAAGTGGTCAGCATGACCGAACCGAAAGAACTACTGCCTAGTAACGCCACCGCACGCGTAATGACTCTTGAGATCAAATTCCCTAAGAAGAAGTGACGCATGGGCAATACTACTTGCCGTATAATGTATTACTAGATAACTCTCTTTCTATAGGTACTAAACTTCCTTCTCAGTGGAAGTAAAGTTACTTGCTGTTCGATCTTAACTATAAACGTAACTTGCATTTTTATAATTGCAAGTTGCGTTTATAAAAACAAAGCTTTTGGTTTTATAACTGAAGCCTTTGTTTAAAGTTTACAGTTAGAGAAACGGAAGATTGCTGTTGAAGCAATGAAGTTATCTATTGGTAAAGAACAACTTTACTAGTATTAGCTTGGGTGAAGACCAATAAGCGTTCACCCGACGACTTGTAATGATAAGCAGGAAGATTAACTAACCAGATGTAATAGATGAACGTGATATGAGCAAACAGATCTATTCGTATTTCCTCTTTTTGTATGTAGCCGGACTGATGCAGTTGACCACCAGCTGTTCCTCTTCCCGTGTGGCGGATATTCCGGAACCGGAAGTGCCCGAAACACCTATTGCTCCTACGGAAGATGAATACACCTTTTTGAATACAGCGTACCGGAAATGGCAGAGCGGAGCTTTCCAACCGTGGGCGACAACCGATTCCCACCAGACTCGTGTGATCGATCGGATGAATTGGTACGCTCCATCAACCGATTACAAACGGACGGCTTGGGGCGGACGGATAGGTTTACAGGCATCTTCCGTAGTCGGCAAAGACGGTTTTTTCCGGGTAGCTACTTGCCAAGGCCGCCATTACCTGCTCGATCCTGATAACGGAGCGGTTGTTTTGCACGGAATCCAGCATGTACGTCCGGGAACATCCGTACCCCATCAGGAAGCTTTCAACAGGAAGTTCGGCAGTGATGCCCGCTGGAGCGAAGAAACGGGTAAACTCCTGGCCGACAATCATATCAACTACATCTCCTACGGATCGAATCGGATCGAAGCTTTTCCGGTTGCGATGCGTGCGAACCTGCTTACACCCCAAACGCAGAAAATAGCTTATGCGGAGAATCTAAGTCTGCTTCGGACTTTTATGTGGGACATGCGTAAGAATCTCGGTTATGCGTTCGAAGATGGTACGTACAACCGGTTCGTTCTTCTTTTTGAACCGACCTTCGCGTCCTATATCGACGACCTTGTACGTGAGAAATCCGCTTTGTTTGCAGGCGACAAGCACTTCATCGGCTACTATCTGGACAATGAATTGCCCTTCGCAAGTTATCAAAATGCCGACCCGTTGCGAGGAATCGACCTGAAACATTTCCTGAGTTTGCCCGATCGCTACAGAGCGGCGCGCACCTATGCGGAGAAGTTCATGAAGGAACGGGGAATTTCCGCTCCCGGAGCGATCACGCAGCAAGATCAGGAGAGCTTCCGCGCACTCGTTGCCGATACCTATTATCGGTTGACGACGGAAACAGTCAGACGCTATGACACGGAGCATTTAATTCTGGGCACCCGCCTGCACGATTGGAGCAAATACAATCAGCAAGTGCTGGAAGCCTGCGCCCGTTACTGCGAGGTAGTTTCCATTAATTATTATGGCCGCTGGCAACCGGAACCGGACTTCCTGAAGAGTCTGCAAACATGGTGCATCGGTAAACCTTTTCTGGTCTCAGAGTTCTACGTCAAAGCCGATGAGGCTGCCTATAAAGGCAAGAAGTACACCAATATTGAAGGAGGCGGATGGCTGGTGCATACGCAAAAGAACCGGGGAGAGTTTTATCAGAACTTTGGTCTGCGTCTGCTCGAAGCCCGCAATTGCATCGGTTGGGTGCACTTTGAATACAACGATGGCTATGCCGCGGATGGAAACGCCTCGAACAAAGGCATTGTCTCGCTGGAGTATGAACCTTATGAATCTTTCCTTTCCTATATGCGGCAGTTGAATCTGTCCGTTCATCCGCTGATTGATTACTATGATAAGCAGTCGCGGCAATGATTGGAACAAGGTAATTAACTAATAAACAGCAAGAAATAAATTAAAATAGAAACGATCATGAAGAAGTTGAGTTTGTTTGCAATCCTTTTAGGACTTACAATATCGTTGGCTGCCTGTTCGGATGACGACACGATCGCAGTGGCGCAGAATAAACCGTTCCAACTCCCGGAAAAGGCCTATGTACTGGCCGAACAATCCAGGCGGGCTATTGTGATACGGGATGCCGAAACCAATCAAAATGTATGGAGTTGGGACCCGTATACGGCTTGTGTGCCTTCGGCTCATCAGAATTGGTTTATCAATCCGAGCGAAGTGAAACCGGTATTTAATAAACGCTATATCCTGATGACGGCTTCGGGTGGAGCGGTTGCTCTCATCCGTTTGTCGGATCACAAACTGATGTTCTACGCCAACTGCGGACAGAATCCTCACTCGGCCGAACTGTTGCCGGATGGGAATATTGTTACCGCTGAGTCCCGGTCGGGCGAAATCAATACGTTCGTTGTCGATACGCTTAAAGTATTGGGTATGAAAGCCAATACGGTGAAGTTAGGCAATGCGCATAATGTAGTTTGGGATCAGAAAAGAGCGTGTGTTTATGCAACGGCTACCATGCAGGCAGGCGTCACCGCCTTGTTCCGCTTCAAATACAACGGCGACCGGAACAATCCGAAGCTAACCAATCAGCAACGTATCTATACATTCGAGAAAGAATCGGGCGGACACGATCTGTTCCCGGTGGTGGGAGCGGAAGATAAACTGTGGCTCACGGCAGCTTCGGCTGTCTATCAGGTCGATCTATCTACAGATACGCCTACATGCGAGAAAGTATATAGCTTGCCCGATATAAAAAGCGTTTGCAACGGGCCGGACGGAGTCTTAATGCTCAGCCCGACCGAAGAATGGTGGGCGGAAGGACTGACGAACGAGCAAGGCAAAGCGCTCTTCCAAATGGATGGAGCGAAGATTTATAAAGGCCGTTGGATGATCGACAACACCTTTAGTTATCCGGTGAAGCATGAGTTGCTGCTGGGTGAGTAATAATAAAGTAGGTAAATTGAATAATTAAGTTTGTAACCATGAGAAAACTTCTTCTTATACTATGTATGCTTTCAGCTTTGCAGGTTGCTTGGGCACAGAACGGAAAGAAAGTATATGCTGACTTTCACGGCGTGCGTTATACGCGTCAGCACGATGGGAAGCTGGGGCGTTGGGAATTGTATGCCAACACCGAGAAGTCTGCTACGGGCAGAAAGTCGTTGTGTTATAATGCCGACTTGATTGACGCTGACGGACGCAATCAGATCGCTGCTGTCTATTATCCGCAGGTCGGTATGCAGTCCAACCTCGATCCGGACTATATTGAATATCAGATATTATCTGCCAAAACGGCTCAAATAGACGGCTTCTTTATCGAATGGGGTTTTAAACCTCATGAGAACGATGAGTTATTGCGTGCGATGCAGCAGGTAGCGGCCAAGTATGACTTCGAAATCGGAGTAAACTGGTGTGACGGTTGGCTGTATTACAATTGGATCACAAAGATCTATCCCGAAATCAATACCCGCGAAGCAAAGACTGAATATATGGCGCAGTGCTATCAGTATTTGGTCGATAGTGTTTTTACCGGACCTACGGCACCGATTGTGAAGGGGATGCCGGTGTTTTACCATTTCGGTCCCGGAGCCACAATCGACGAATACCGCAAGGTGCTCTCGGAGGTGAAGCTTCCTCAGGGGATGAAGCAGCCTGTTGCCTTACGCCGCTGGGCCGATTGGGGCAAATTGGAGAACAATACCTATATACCGGTTACGCAGAGTGCCGATATGGATGCCTGGAAGCAAGTGGGCGAAGTGCCGACTGCCTGGCTACCGGCACGCGTTCGCCCAAGAGATGAGGCGCACGCAGCATGGGATAACTATGCGACTCCGAATGATGTGATCGAATTCATGAAACCTTTTCGGGATTCTATCTGGCACAGCACTAATCCGGCCTATACGGTGAAGTCAGGTTTTGCCATGCCGGGAATGGATAACCGGGGATGCGCAGGTTGGGGGCGTGGACACTTCTACTACATCCCGCGCAACAACGGAGAGACTTACAGCAATATGTGGAAATTCTGCATGGAGGAAAAGGAACATTTGGATATGATGTTTATCGCTTCTTGGAGCGACTATACCGAAGGCCATGAGATTGAGCCGACTATTGAAAACGGTGACCGCGAGTTGCGGACGACTCTTAAATATGCCGCCGAGTTTAAAGACGAACAAGCGGATGAACGGGGACTGACGCTTCCGTTGGAGCTTTTCCGTTTGCGCAAAGAAGCACGTTTTCTGGAGAAATCCAAAATGGATGTATCCGGCTGTATCCGTGCGTTGGATAAGGTTGCTTTATTGATTAGCCAGAGACGCTATCCGGTTGCTATCGGCTTGTTGTCGCAAATAGACAATGACGTTAAAGGTGCCAAAGCTTCTTTAACTGTCGAGATGAAGCGTTTGCGTGAGTCGGAATTGAATATTCAGGGAAAACGAAAATCCGGAGGATACAATCTGTCGGAGTCATTATCTATTGGTTTCCCGAAAGAACTGGTCTCGCAATTGCAAATGAACAATTACGTGGGTTACCTATATTTTGAATACCTCGATAGAGGGAAAGAAACCTTTTTTATCCGGTCGTCTACCTCACGTGAACCGGCCGAACCGTTTCGAATCGTATCTCGCATTCGTACCGATGATACGGGCGAATGGAAGAGTGCCAAGGTTGAACTGTACAAAGACAATATCGTCTACGGGTTCAATAAGCCCACTTTCTACCTGAAAGGCAATGTGATCATTCGCAATCTGTCAGTAGGTTATACCATCTATACGGTCAAATAACGGTGTCGATGAAGTGTTTGAAAGAATTAGGTATTAGTTTAAATTATAAGTATGCATAAGTCATGAAGAAGTTTCTCTCTATATTTATTCTGTTGTTTATTGTAGGATGGGCACAGGCACAACAGCGTGTGGTGTATACCATAAACGACGGATGGAAGTTCAAAAAAGGATCTCTCTTTGAAGCGCAGTTGACAAGCTGTGATGACTCTTCTTGGGAGGTGATCAATATCCCTCATACGTGGAATGATAAAGACGGAGACGATGAAACTCCGGGACTTTACCGCGGACCGGCCTGGTATCGGAAGAGTCTGCTTCTTGATAAGAGTCAGGAAGGTCGTCAGGCCGTTATCTATTTCGAAGGAGCTAATCGGGAAGTACAAGTCTATCTGAATGGAGCCTTTGTCGGCGAGCATAAAGGCGGTTATACCCGTTTCTGCTTCGACATCACTCCGCATCTTCGTTATGGACAGGAGAACCTGTTCGCCATTTGTGTGAATAATGTGCATAACCCGAATATCCCGCCTTTGTCTGCCGACTTCACTTTCTACGGAGGTATCTATCGGGATGTCTATTTGCAGTTTATGAATCCGGTGCATGTGGCTACGCATGATTACGCTTCTTGCGGAGTCTATATCCGTACGCCGCAGGTCGACAAATCCGAAGCGACCGTTGAGGTCACAACCTTGCTGACTAATCAAACGGATCGGGCGGTCGACGTGCTTGTAGAGAATGTGATTTGTGATGCTACCGGGAAAGAGGTCCGGAAAACCGATGCGTCCGTTCGCTTGGCAGCGGGCGAAACGAAAACCGATGTTTCGAAGAAGATTAAAATCACTTCTCCTCGTTTGTGGGACATCGACGATCCGTATCGGTATAGAGTCTATACTCGTATATTGGATAAAAAGCGTGGGGCTCTGTTGGACGAAGTGGTAAACCCCTTGGGCTTGCGTTGGTTTGAATTCGATTCGGAACGGGGTTTCTCGCTGAATGGCAAAGCACGTAAACTCATCGGTACGGCTCGTCACCAAGACTATTTTGAGAAAGGTAACGCGCTTCGGGATGAGATGCATGTACGGGATGTGCTGTTATTGAAAGAAATGGGCGGTAACTTCTTGCGGGTTTCGCATTATCCCCAAGATCCTGTCATCATGGAGATGTGCGATAAGTTGGGCATTGTGACTTCGGTGGAGATTCCCGTAGTCAATGCGGTTACCGAAACCGAAGAGTTCCTGAACAACTCCGTGGAAATGGCCAAGGAAATGATACGTCAGGACTTCAATCGTCCCTCAGTTATGATTTGGGGGTATATGAATGAGATTCTTTTGCGACGTCCTTATACCGAAGGCAAACAACTTGAAGATTATTACCGGTATACCGAAAAGGTAGCCCGTGCTTTAGAGGCGACCGTTCGGCAAGAAGACCCTTCCCGCTATACAATGATGGCTTATCACAATGCTCCCCAGTATTATGAAGATGCCCGGTTGACGGATATTCCCATGATTCAGGGTTGGAACCTGTATCAAGGGTGGTACGAGCCGGACATCAATGAGTTTCAACGGTTGCTTGATCGTGCGCATCACACGTATAAAGGAAAAGTCTTGATGGTCACGGAGTATGGGCCGGGTGTCGATGAACGTCTTCATTCCTATCAACCGGAGCTTTTTGACTTCTCTCAGGAGTATGGGCTTGTGTATCATCGGCATTATATGAAAGAAATGATGAAGCGTCCTTTCATTGCCGGTGCCAGTCTGTGGAATCTGAATGATTTCTATTCCGAGTCACGTATCGATGTCGTTCCTCATGTTAATAATAAGGGGATAGTCGGGCTTGATCGGGAGCACAAAGATTCGTATTGGTTTTATAAAGCGCTTCTAACTCAGAAGCCGATGGTTGTAATCGGCAACCGGGAATGGAAGGCGCGGGGCGGTGTTGTGAATACCGATAATCGCGCGTGCTTGCAGTCGATTCCTGTTTTCTCTAATGCAGAGGAGGTTGAACTGTTTACGAATGGCCAAAGTTTGGGAAACAAGCGGTTAGAAGCCGGTTGTGCGTTTTTTGACGTTCCGTTTGTGGATGGTGACAATCAATTGGAGGCGGTGGCGCTCGTGGATGGTTGCCGGGTGCACGATCTGTTGACCGTTCGCTTCGAACTGATCGAATCGTTCTTGAAGGATAGTCAGAAACCGTTTACAGAGTTAAATGTAATGCTTGGCTCTCCCCGATATTTTGAAGATCGGGAAGCTAATATGCTTTGGATTCCCGAACAGGAATATAAACCGGGTAGTTGGGGATTTGTGGGTGGAACTCCCTATCGTCGGAAAACAGGGTTCGGAACGATGCTCGGTTCGGATATTGACATTTACGGAACTAACCAGAATCCCATCTTCCAAACACAACGTATGGGTATCAAATCTTTTAAAGCAGATATGCCCGATGGAGAATATTCCGTATATTTGTACTGGGCGGAACTGGATTCGGATAAGAAGAAAGAAGCCTTAGTCTACAACCTGGGTGCTGATTCGGAACAAGTGCTTGCCGGAAACCGTAGCTTCGGCCTATCGATGAATGGCGTAACGGTGCTGGATGATTTGAATATCGCTCGTGATTATGGCTATGCCCGTGCTGTGATAAAGAAGTTTATGGTAACGATCAAGAATGGCGAAGGACTGCGTGTTGACTTCCATCCGAAGGAGGGGGAGACGCTGTTGAATGCGATTCGCATTTATAGAAACTATTGAGATTAGTTATAATCATATATTCGTATGAAAAAACACGTTTTGACTTTTATGTTGGCTAGCTTTTCGCTAGCTGCTGTTGCTCAGGTAAAGTTACCAGCTATTTTTGGCGATAATATGGTGCTACAACAACAGTCGGAAGTTCCTGTTTGGGGAAAGGCTGTTCCGGGAGAGCGTGTGACGGTGAAGAGTAGTTGGGACAATAAACAATATACTGCTACGGTTGCTTCGGATAGCACGTGGCGAGTGCGCATACATACTCCGGCAGCATCAAACAGTAGTTTTCAATTGACAATTGCTTCGGGTAAAGAACGGAGAGTCTTTAAAGATGTTGTGATGGGCGAGGTGTGGTTATGCAGTGGCCAGTCTAATATGGAAATGCCCATGAAAGGATTTCCCTCGCAGCCAATATTAGGTGGGCAGGATGATATCGTACATTCCACCAATTCTTCTATTCGTTGTTTCACAGTAAAGAGAAATAGTAGCATAATTCCTCAAACAGACTGTGTGGGTAACTGGGAACTGGCTTCGCCGAATACTACACCGGACTTCACCGCTACCGGGTATTATTTTGCTCGCTTGCTGCAAGAACTGTTACAAATACCGGTGGGCATTATTCATGCTAGCTGGGGCGGAGCCTCGATTGAAGCGTGGATGCCGCGTGAGTGTTTTGCTGCATTCCCTCATATTAAGTTACCAGCTAGCCAAGCTGATCTGAAACCCGCTCATGAAGTTCCTATCGGCTTGTTTAACGGTATGCTTCATCCTTTTGTTGGTTTCCCCATAAAAGGGGCCATCTGGTATCAGGGCGAAACAAATGCCAGTCGGTATAGGAGTTATCCTGAACTGTTCAAGGCAATGCATCGCGAATGGAACAAAGTTTGGGAATGTGGTGATTTCCCGATTTACTTTTGTCAGATAGCACCGCATAGAGAACCCGAAAAGGCAGCTAAGGCGTTCATGCGGGAAGCTCAGATGTATATTGCACAGACACAGCCACGAACGGGCATAGCTGTATTGACTGATGCCGGTGATTTGGATTGTGTACATCCGGCTAATAAGTGTGTAGCGGGAGAACGTTTGGCTTACATTGCTCTAGCTCGTGATTACGGTTATCAAAATTTGGCGTATGAAGGTCCTATATTTAAAGAGGCCGTATTCAAAGAAGGTGGTAAGGCGGTAGCTTCTTTTGATAAAGTAGGACTTGGGTTTTCAACCTTTGGACAACCACTGACTGGTTTTGAACTTGCCGGAGAAGATCGTAAGTTCTACCCGGCAGAAGCAAGTATCAATAGATATAATCGTACGATTGAGGTGGTTTCCGATAAGGTTGAGCATCCGGTGGCTGTACGTTATGCGTTTAAGGGATACGTTAATGGTACATTATTTGGGTCCAATGGCTTACCTGTCTCCAGTTTCCGTTCGGATAAATGGGATGATGTGGAGTAGTTTTCTACGATTTATTTAATCTTAATGAGATAAAGTATGAAATACAATATTATAAAAATGAACAGATTCTTTTGTTTTTTATTAATCCTATTCTTAACCCCTTGGACAATTTCTGCTCAGGGAACTAAAGAGAATATCCCGTCCAATCTGGATATCTACCTATGTATCGGCCAGTCTAATATGGCAGGCCGTGCCAAGTTAACTCCGGAATTGATGGATACGTTACCAAACGTTTATCTACTAAATGATAAAGGGTGCTTTGAACCTGCGGCGAATCCGTTGAATCGGTATTCAACCGTTCGGAAAGAATTATCCATGCAACGTTTAGGCCCCTCGTATGCCTTTGCTAAAAAGATGGTTCAGGAAACAAAACGTCCCGTTGGATTAGTTGTCAATGCACGGGGAGGCTCTTCGATTAATTCCTGGCTGAAAGGAAGTAACGATGGTTATTACGAACAAGCATTAGTTCAGGTTCGGAAAGCTTTGAAACAGGGAGGTACGCTAAAAGCGATTCTTTGGCATCAGGGGGAAGCCGATTGTGGCAATCCCGATGCGTATAAAGAGAAATTGAAACAACTGGTAAAGAGTTTCCGGGAAGACTTGAATAATCCGGAATTGCCTGTAGTTGTCGGACAGATTTCTCAATGGAACTGGACGAAGCGCAAGGAAGGGACAGCTCCTTTTAATAAGATGATCCGCAAAGTATCGTCGTTCATCCCACATACCGATTGGGTTTCTACCAAAGACTTAGATTGTTATAAAGATGAAACCGATCCTCATTTCGGAACTAAAGGCCAATTGCTGCTGGGAGAGCGTTATGCTGAAAAGGTATTGCGCATGATTCGTTGAGATTTAGCACCTAACTGTCTGGTTCTTATGGTTATTTAATGTTAATCTTGAAAATTTGGATTAACCTTTTGGCTTTAATTTGGTCAAATATGAAATTGCATTCAGCAATTGGTTTAGTATCAAATTAACTTTAAAAGAAAAAAGACATGAAGAGAATCGTATTTTGGATGGTAGCTTTGCTACTGGTTAGTGGTACAGCTATGGCACAGCAAGGAAATCGCAGAGGTGGAGAACGTATGGACCGAAAACTCGTGCGCAGCATATGACCGAGCGTATGGTAAAAGAATACGCACTGGATGAAGGACAAAGCAAGCAACTGCTGGAAGTCAATCTGGCATGGGCGGAAAAGATGGCGGCCAATCTACCCGGAGGTTCGAAGGGCGAAGGAACTGCTAAGCTGAGTAAGGAAGAACAGGCTAAGAAAATAGATGAGATGAAGAAATCCCGCGAAGATTATGAAGCTCAACTAAAGAAGATTCTTTCCAAGGACCAATATGACTCTTACGTGAAGAAGCAAGCCGAACGTGAGAAACAAATGAAAGAAAGACGGTCGAATCGATAAGTAACCGCAGGCATGAGGGATTATCTCATGTATTCTATAAATAGTAAAGTGCAGGGTTCAGGTTTTATACTTGAATCCTGCACTTTGCTATTTGCACAGTCTATTTTGTTTAATCGCCCCGCATCGTGAGATGTTGCTGATAAATACCAAGTTGATGTGTGAATATACAGCTATAAATGATACCAAATACATGAAAAAACAATGAGAGATACCTCAAAATGTATGAGAGATGGCCTAAAAAACACCTAAAAACACGAGAAAATGATGAGAGATAGCCTATTTTAATTTATCTCTCATTGTACTATTGTGTTGTATTTCAGTTGATTGATTCCTTTCTTATGAGACCATGAGAGATAAAAAAATATTTCTTGCATGTAGGGGAGAGGAGAAAGTGGGATCAATCGGGCTAATTTAGCGAAGGGGTATAAAAAAAGAACCGTCATTTGGACGGTTCTTCTGAGTTGCGGAGATTCGACTCGAACGAATGACCTTTGGGTTATGAGCCCAACGAGCTACCAACTGCTCCACTCCGCGATATTTATTGAGTGCAAAGGTACTGCTTTCTTTGAATGCTGCAAACTATTTCTCATTTATTTTTTATAAAAATGTGGGCTTGTTCGTTATACTGCTGAGAATGAGAAGGCTATAAGATGAAGTTTTTTCTTACCAATAATTAATATTCAAATGTTAATATTCTGGGCAAAATCTTGTGTGGTCTAAAGAAAAGAATTACTTTTGCTCAAAATATCCATCAATGTGCAATTCATAATTTATGACTGTATCTAGAACAAAAGCTAAGTTAGTAGATGTTGCCCGCCAACTTTTCGCTAAGATGGGGGTGGAAAATACAACGATGAACGATATCGCACTTGCTTCTAAAAAAGGTAGGAGAACTCTTTATACCTATTTTAAAAGTAAGGATGAGATCTATCTGGCTGTTGTAGAATCGGAATTGGATATTTTGTCGGATATGATGAAAAAAGTTTCCGAAAAGGATATGTCACCGGATAAAAAGATGCTTGAAATCATCTATACACGTTTGGATGCGATTAAAGAGGTGGTGTATCGGAACGGAACTTTGCGGGCTAACTTCTTCCGCGATATATGGAGGGTGGAGAAAGTTCGTAAGAAATTTGATGCGAAAGAAATACAACTATTTAAAGCTGTGCTGCAAGAAGGACAGAGTAAAGGGGTGTTTCATATTGATGATATAGATATGGCGGCGGCTATTATACATTATTGTGTAAAGGGAATCGAAGTCCCTTATATCCGTGGACAAATAGGTGCCGACCTGGATGATCAAACAAGAAATAAATATGTGTCAAACATTGTATTTGGCGCACTTCATAGAACTGAAATTTAATTAATAAACGATTATTATGGGATTATTAGACGGAAAAACAGCTATTGTAACCGGTGCTGCTCGTGGCATTGGCAAAGCTATCGCTCTGAAATTTGCTGCTGAAGGAGCGAATATCGCATTTACCGATCTTGTTATTGACAAAAACGCTGAAGAAACAACGAAAGAACTCGAATCTTTGGGTGTGAAAGCGAAAGGATATGCTTCTAATGCCGCTAACTTTGAAGATACTGCCAAAGTAGTGGAAGAAATTCATAAAGATTTTGGTCGTATTGATATCCTGGTGAATAATGCAGGTATTACACGCGATGGCTTGATGATGCGTATGAGCGAGCAACAATGGGATATGGTAATCAATGTGAACCTGAAGTCGGCATTCAACTTCGTTCATGCTTGTACACCTATCATGATGCGTCAAAAAGCTGGTAATATAATCAATATGGCATCTGTAGTGGGTGTTCATGGAAATGCCGGACAGGCGAACTATGCAGCTTCCAAAGCGGGTATGATTGCCTTGGCGAAATCCGTAGCTCAGGAAATGGGTTCACGTGGTATCCGTGCGAACGCTATCGCTCCGGGATTCATTATCACAGATATGACTGCCGCTTTATCCGAAGAGGTTAAGGCTGAATGGGCAAAACAAATTCCTTTGCGCCGTGGTGGTACTCCTGAAGATGTGGCGAACATCGCTACTTTCTTGGCCTCAGATATGTCATCTTACGTATCGGGACAAGTGATTCAGGTAGATGGTGGTATGAATATGTAATTGTACGAAATGACTGTTGTATACGAAGACAACCATATTATTGTAGTCAACAAGACCGCTTCCGAGATTGTCCAGGGAGATAAGACGGGCGATACACCTCTTTCGGAGATTGTGAAACAGTATCTGAAAGAGAAGTATCAGAAACCCGGAAATGTTTTCATCGGTGTGACCCATCGGCTGGACCGCCCCGTAAGCGGCCTTGTTATTTTTGCCAAAACGAGTAAAGCACTTACTCGTCTCAATGAAATGTTTCGGACGAGTGATGTTAAGAAGACGTATTGGGCAGTGGTGAAGAATGAACCTAAAGAAACGGAAGGTGAATTGGTGCACTTCTTGGTGCGAAATGAGAAGCAGAATAAAAGCTATGCGTACGACAAAGAGGTGGCGAATAGTAAAAAGGCTATCTTAAATTACCATCTGATAGGGCATTCGGATAATTACTTCCTGCTTGAAGTTGATCTGAAAACCGGACGACATCACCAAATACGTTGCCAGTTAGCTAAAATGGGATCTCCCATTAAAGGCGATCTGAAATACGGCTTCCCTCGCTCCAATCCGGATGGCAGTATTTGCCTTCATGCCCGAAGGTTGAAATTCACACATCCGGTATCTAAAGAACTAATCGAGTTGGAAGCTCCCGTTCCCAACGATAATTTATGGAAAGGATTTGAACTGCTTTAGTCAGTACAAATCCTTTTCTTTTGCCAAAAGAGTAAACTAACCTGCCATTCATTCGGTAAACTCCGGCGACAATGTATTTGTTAACAGATTACGCCTATATTTGTGACAGCAATACGTAATTACCAAAATCTAACCATGAACATAATGAAATCATTTTTAAGCGTCTTATTGGCGTGCTTTTTGTCTTTTCAGGTAGCCTCGGCTCAGGCGCAAAGCAAAACTCCTGTCGACTATGTCAACCCGTATATCGGAAATATCAGCCATTTATTGGTTCCCACGTATCCCACCGTTCATTTACCTAACAGTATGCTGCGTGTATATCCCGAACGTGAGAACTTTACCGGAAATACAATCAACGGCCTACCGCTTATCGTAACCAGTCACCGGGGAAGTTCGGCCTTCAATTTGAGCCCTTTCCAAGGAGACTTATTGAATGCAGGCAGTACCATACATTATGGATATGACAATGAAATCATTACTCCTTATTATTATGCTGTCGATCTGGATGACGAAGGGATTTATGTGAAGTATGTTCCTTCTCATCAATCGGGTATTTACCAAATAGCCTTCTCGCAAGCGAACAAGGCTTCTTATCTTATTTTTAATACCCGTGACGGGGAGTTGGTTACGGATGGCAAAACAATCACCGGATATCAGAAGTTGGGTAATCAGACTCAGGTTTATATCTATCTGGAAACAAATACTCCTCCTTTGAAAATAGGTACTCACAAAGGCCAGACAATTCAAACTACCGATAAGACGACTCGGGGGAACAACGCTTACTACATCATGGAGTTCCCGAAGGGACTTCCTCGGTAACCTTACGCTATGGCGTATCATTTATATCTGCCGAACAGGCTCAAAAGAATCTTCGACGGGAAATCAATACCTATGATTTAGAGAAGGTTGCCGGTAAGGGCCGCAACTTGTGGAATGAAACACTCGGGAAGATTGCGGTAACCGGTGGTACGGAGAATGAGAAAACGGTGTTTTATACTTCACTTTATCGCACCTATGAGCGTATGATCTGCATTTCTGAAGATGGCAAGTATTTCAGCGCCTATGATGGTAAAGTACACGAGGATAAAGGGACTGCTTTCTATGTGGATGATTGGATTTGGGATACGTATCGGGCTACGCATCCGTTGCGCTTAATTATTGAAGCGGAAATGGAGAGTGATATGATCAATTCATTTCTACGTATGGCCGACCAGATGCAGCCTAACTGGATGCCTACCTTTCCGGAAGTCAATGGTGATAGCCGGCGTATGAATTGTAATCACGGGGTATCGACGGTACTTGATGCATATAATAAAGGTATGCGCTCATTTGATTTGGCAAGAGCTTATCAGGTTTGTAAAGCTGCCATTACTGAAAAAACATTGGCGCCTTGGTCGTCTAAGCCGGCGGGCGTGTTGGATCAGTTCTATAAAGATCATGGCTATTTCCCGGCACTGGCCGTGGGAGAGAAAGAGACTGTGCCGGAGGTTCATTCTTGGGAAAGACGTCAGCCCGCAGCGGTAACTTTAGGTACGGTTTATGATGAATGGTGTCTGGGGAATATCGCTAAGACTTTAGGAGATAAAAAGGATGCGGACTATTTCTTGAAGCGAAGTTTGAACTATCATACGATTTTCAATACAGAAACTCGCTTCTTTCATCCGAAGGATTCTTTCGGAAACTTCATACAACCGTTTGATTATCGCTATTCCAGTGGAATAGGTGCGCGTGATGCCTATGATGAAAACAACGGTTGGGTATATCGGTGGGATGTTCCGCACAATGTAGGTGATTTAGTAAATATGATGGGTGGAAAAATGAGCTTTGTAGAGGAGCTGGAGCGGATGTATAATACGCCTCTGGGCAAAGGACGTCCGGATTTTCATCATCAGTTTGGTGATCATACCGGTAATGTCGGGCAGTTCTCAATGGGGAATGAACCGGCCATGCATATTCCTTATTTATATAATTATGCCGGGCAACCTTGGCGCACGCAGAAACGGGTGCGTAATTTGCTGACGCAATGGTTCCGCAATGATCTGATGGGTATTCCCGGCGACGAGGATGGAGGCGGATTGACTTCATTTGTTGTCTTCTCGATGATGGGATTTTATCCGGTTACTCCCGGTTTGCCGATGTATGTTATTGGTAGTCCCGTGTTTGAGAAGCAGACAATTAAGTTGAGCAACGGCAAAACGTTTGAAGTGGTCTGCCGCAACTACGCTCCGGAGAATAAATTTATCCAGTCGGCTAAGCTCAACGGAAAGGTTTGGAACAAGTCTTGGTTCAGTCATGAGGAATTGATGCGAGGAGGTACACTCGAATTTGTCATGGGACGCCATCCGAATAAGGCCTGGGCCTCGGAGGATAACGCCGTGCCTCCATCATTTGAAATGAAATAGATCATTAGTTTTTTTAGATAGGTAGTAGCTGTGAGGTTACAGGATAAGAGGGGAGGGGACAAGCTGCTGGTTTTCCTCTCCCTTTTTAGGAATGAACCTGTAAATCAGGTCAGAAGCCATGCTGCTAAAAGAATTAAAATGAGTGCCGATACTTTGAAAAAAAACCGATTATTCACTTGTATGTGTTTGATTGAGAGTATCTTTGTAAGATCGAAATCTTTATTAATCAACTAAATCATACCATGAAACAAATTACAAAAAGACGACAATTGGAGGAGCTTAAACTCTTCACACTTATTTGCTGCTTCCTAGGCATAGCAACAAGCGGAATAGCTCAACACGATTATGCAAAAAGTGAAGGCTTATTGCAGTATGTGGATCCGTATATCGGTTCCGGTTTCCACGGACATGTCTTTGTCGGAACGAGTGTGCCGTATGGCATGGTGCAACTGGGACCGAACAATATTCACAAAGGATGGGACTGGTGCTCGGGTTATCACTATTCCGATAGTATTTTGATTGGTTTCTCACATACGCATCTGAGTGGTACGGGATGTACCGATCTGGCGATGTCTTGATTATGCCGTTGAATGAGATTCGTACTCCCCGTGGGAATCAGGATGATATAAGTGGCGGTTATGCCTCTACCTATTCGCATAAGAATGAGATTACGCGTCCGGAATATTACTCGTTGATTTTGGATCGATATAACATCAAGGCGGAGTTGACCGCTACCGACCGGGTGGGATTTCATCGGTATACGTATCCGGCAGGGAAGCCGGCTTCTATTCTGATCGACCTGCGTGAAGGTAACGGATCGAATGCTTATGATAGCTATATTCGTCAGATAGATGATTATACGGTGGAAGGCTATCGGTACGTGAGAGGGTGGAGCCCGTCCAGAAAGGTCTACTTTGTGCTGAAGAGCGATCAGAAAATAGAGAAATTTACAGCCTATGATGACAATACTCCGAAGCCCTGGAATCAACTGAAGGTAGAATCTGTCAAGAGCGTACTTACTTTCGGTAATGTAAAAGAGGTGAAGCTTAAGGTTGCCATTTCTTCCGTGAGTTGTGACAATGCAGCATTGAACCTGCAAACCGAACTTCCTCACTGGGACTTTGATAAGGTGGTGCAAATGAGTAGTGAGCGTTGGAATAAGCAGTTAGAGAAGATGGTGGTAGAATCAAACGATGAGGCTGCTAAACGGGTCTTTTATACGGCACACTACCATACCATGATTGCTCCTACACGCTATTGTGACGTAGACGGAGCGTATCGAGGCATGAACGATATGATTTACACAGATCCGAAGAAGGCAAACTATACAACGCTTTCTTTGTGGGATACCTACCGTGCGCTGAATCCGTTGATGACTATCACGCAATCTGAGCGGGTAGATGATGTGGTCAATTCGATGCTCTCTATCTATCGGCAGCAAGATAAACTTCCGATATGGCCATTGATGAGTGGAGAGACGAACTGTATGCCGGGTTATAGCTCTGTTCCGGTGATTGCCGATGCTTACCTGAAAGGATTTACAGGTTTCAATGCGAGTGAGGCCTTGCAAGCCATGAAGGCCACAGCTACCTACGAAAGACAAAATGGCGTTCCTTTTGTGATGGAAAAGGGATATATCCCTGCCGATAGAGTTCATGAGGCTACTTCCATTGCGATGGAATATGCGGTCGATGATTGGGGAATTGCTGCGATGGCACAAAAGATGGGAAGGACTGCGGATTATGAGACCTTCTCGAAACGTGCGCATTACTATAAAAACTATTTTGATTCCTCCATCCATTTCATTCGTCCGAAGTTGGAAGACGGTTCTTGGCGTACCCCTTATGATCCGGCACGTTCCATTCATGGGGTTGGTGATTTCTGTGAGGGTAACGGATGGCAGTATACGTTCTTCGCTCCTCAGGACCCGTATGGTTTGATTAACTTATTTGGTGGCGACAAACCTTTTACGAACAAGCTCGATCTTTTCTTTGCGAATAATGATAGTATGGGCGAAGGAGCTTCCAGTGATATTACCGGACTTATTGGGCAGTATGCACATGGCAATGAACCGAGTCATCACATAGCCTATCTTTACGCTTATGCCGGCGAACAATGGAAGACGGCGGAGAAAGTCCGTTTCATCATGCGTGACTTCTATACAGATCAGCCCGACGGGATTATCGGCAACGAAGACTGTGGTCAGATGTCTGCCTGGTATCTTCTTTCCGCCATGGGCTTCTATCAGGTAAATCCATCTGATGGTGTATTTACTTTCGGCAGTCCGGCATTTAACAAAGTGGTGGTGAAGGTTCGCGGTAACAAAGTCTTTACCGTGGAAGCGCCGAATAATAGCAAAGAGAATATTTATATTCAGAAGGTGTATCTGAATGGTAAACCGTATGCTAAGAGCTACATCACCTATGATGATATTATAAGTGGCAGTACCTTGACGTTTGTGATGGGTAAGAAGCCCAATAAGAACTTTGGCAAAGCTTTCGCCGATCGACCGGTTGTTTTGAATAAATAAATATCGGTAGTTAGAATACCTGGTTAGGTTAAATGGCCTTCAAATGTTTGCTAGTCTTGCATTTGGAGGCCATTCTTATTGTTAACGCTCATTGTACCCAATCGTTTGATTTGTTCTTTTTTGGGGTTTAGTATCTGAGCTCTTTATATGGAATATTGTAAAGATCTTGACCTCGAAAGCTCGTTTTGGAAGCTGTCTTCGGCAATAAAAGATACAACTAGAAATGAAAAAGAACCACAAAGCGTGAATCGCTCCTCTTTATTCAAAAGAGCGAGGTTCCTCCTTGTGATTCTTTTAAAATCAAACCCTAATAGTTTGTTTGCTAGGGTAGCGGATCCGCTTTAGCCGGTTGCTTGGGGTCATAAATAGCGACACCGACCTTTGAATCGGCACAGCCGTAATACAGGTACCATTTATTTTTGAAATAAACCATTCCTTCAATAAATACAGTTCCGTCTACATATTGTCCGCTCTTCTCAAAGCTATCCATCGGGCGGAAGAAGGGCTCGTCAAGGCGGGTGATGAAGCGGGTGGGGTCAGCAGCATCGAACAGTGCCTGACCGGCAGCATATACATTAGCTGTATAACGCTTATCACCTCTGCCTGAATGATTTTTACCGTTGTATAAAAGTACAATGCCTTGTGGCGTATAGATTGCCGGAGGTCCGCATTCGGTAAGCTGACTATCAAAATAGCCATCGCGGGGAGAAAAGAGTTTCTTTAGCGATCCGTCGATGTTGACAACAGGAGTCCAGTTGATTAAATTATCTGAGGTAGCAGCAAAGACATGCTCCTCACCCCAATACATGAAATATAGCCCGTTAATCTTCTTGATGACTTGTTTGCCATTGACGAGTTCTGTTAAGATAGAACCTGATTTACAGCCTAAGTCGAAGAACTTACCGTCATATGCCTTGGCAAATGCGGGGCCGTGCTTGGTCCAATCTTTCAGGTTGCGTGAAGTTGCTACAGCCAGACGAGGAACGTGCCGATTCCATTGTGTGTACGTCATCACATACAAACCTTCTTCGGTCACAGCAACACGGGGATCTTCACAACCGCCCGGCCACTCTAGCTCTTTCTGACTATCATTATCCGGATAGAATACAGGCTTTTTCTCCCGTTGGAAACGGATGCCGTCAGTTGATGCTGCATAGCCCAGGCGTGATGTTCGGTGACCGATTCCTACACCCGATTTGTCTTCAGACCGATATAACACAACGATCTTTCCGTTATGTATGACGGCAGCCGGGTTGAAGGTGTCATTCGATTCCCAAGCGATGGACGCCTTGGTTAGCGGACAATAGAATTTAGTGCTTTCTATGGGTGAGATAACCGGGTTGACATCTTTCGGACGCTCAAAACCTCCGAAAGCCCATTCGGGTAACTTGTTTTCTTTGTTGGTTGGCGACTGCCCATGTACAGAGCAAGTCAGTGTTACCGAAGCGAATAAAAGTAGAAAAGTTGATTTCATATCTGTAGTATTATGTTGATAAATTGAATAAGTATTAGCTGCTATCTGCGACAAAATAAAGTTAACTAGTTACTAATTAGTCTCTTATTTTGTTGCAGATAGTATTCTAGAAGTGTTGCGGAAAAACATCAGCAACAGCTTAAATACTAGATGGAGAGGAATGTGGATTACTGAATACGATTCAGTAAGTCTGTCTTTCCTTCGTTGACAAGCTTGAGAATTAGTTCTCCGAACAAGGTGTTCTGCCAAGCAAACCAAGCGCGGGTGAAATTCTTCGGATCATTTTTATGAAAAGACTCGTGCATGAATCCGGTGCTGGCATCTGTATGCATTAGCATTTCGATGCAAGTTTTTATTTCCGCGTCATTTTGGCTGGTAAAAGCTTTCATCATAATGCTCATAGGCCATATCATGTCGTAGCCAATGTGTGGGCCGCCAATGCCTTCTCCGGCAGTTCCTTTAAAGAAGTAGGGATTATCTGTGCTCCATACAAATTTACGTGTATTCTGATAAATAGGGTCGTTCACTTTGACATCACCTAGATAAGGCATAGCGATGAGGCTCGGTACGTTTGCATCGTCCATCAACAATTGATTGCCGAATCCATCTACTTCGAACGCATAAATCTTGCCATACTTCGGATGGTTGTAAACTGCATATTTCTTCAAAGCGTTTTCTACTTCGGTTGCCAGCGTGGTGCACTCTTTTGCCAGTGTAGCTTGCTTGTTGACCGTGTTTAGAATCTCGGCAGCTTTGCGCAAGGAACTAACGGCAAAGAAATTAGAGGGAACCAGGAATTGGAAAGTAGTAGCATCATCCGAAGGCCGGAAGGCGGAAGCGATTAACCCGACCGGTTTCACGGGGTTACCCCAACCGTCATTAGTCATGGTATCCAGTGCACGTTCGGTTTTGCGTTGGAATCTGTAAGCTCCCTTTGCATCCTCTTTACGTTGTTGCTCTTTGAATGTTTTCAGTACATTGGCAATCGCAGTCAGCCATTCTTCGGAAAAAACACTGGTATCGCCGGTTGTTTTCCAATAATGATAGGCAAGGCGAATTGGGTAGCAGAGTGAGTCGATCTCCCACTTACGTTCGTGCAATTCCGGTTTCATATCTGTCAAATCACTCATCCACTCGCCGCCGATAGCACCCATGTTAAACGCATTGGCATAGGGATCGATGTTGATACATTTAAACTGTCGGTTGATAACACCTGCCAGCATTTTTTTCAATTCCGGGTCTTCGTTAGCTAATTGGACATAAGGCCAAACCTGAGCTCCTGAGTCACGTAGCCACATGGCGTGAATATCACCTGTGTAGACGAATGTATCGTCTTTGCCATCGAAATGTACGGTAGTGTCTAATGTGTTCGGAAAGCAATTTTCGAACATCCAGCCCAATTTGGCATTGGTGAGTAGTTGTTTGATATACGTGATTTTCTTGTCCACTGCTTGCGAAACAAACAAACGTTTGGAAGCTTCCGGACGCTTTGTCCGATAATCGGCAGTTTTCGTATTGTCTTGTCGGATTGTAAATTCACAGGTTTCCATAGCCTGTGTACCGGCAACTCCGGAGAGTGCCAGGCAGAAACAAAGAGTTTTGGTTATATTCATGAATGTTATTTTTTAAATTGTTAATGGTACAGCCCTCACTTTATGGAGGGGAATAGGGGAGGCTACATTTCGGCAAATAATTCGATCATACAAGCATTGTCGAGTAACCATTTGTGTGGTTCCTCCTTGTGTCCCGACCAGTCGCGTCCCAGTAATCCGTTTGTATCTCTATAATTCTTCCACGCATGGAGTGCGTTTTCGGTCAAAGCCTTTACATAAGTCGTATTGCCATCTACCTTGCTAAGTGATTTAAAACCTCGCAACAGAATGACGTTGAACCATGCCATGTCTTTATGTACTTTTATCGCGGGGTCTTGCTTATCGGCCTGAATACGGAAAAAAGCATCGGTTCCTGCCGCTGTCTTTTGCGCATCGAGTAGGTATTGCTTATCGCCTGTTTCTTCATATAACAAGACGCCGGCCTGAATCATTTGGCCACTGTTGTATGAGTATTTGGCTTTAGAAACCTTACCTTTTAGATTTACATTGTCCCAATAGACATAATCCGTAGGGTCACATAAATGCTTTTTGGTCCATGCATAAGTTTCTTTGGCCTTATCCAGATACTTCTTATCTTTAGTCAGACGGTATAGTTTCACACCAAGTACAGTAGACGGCGCATTGGAGCAAGTATGCTTTGCTTCCTTTTGCTGTTCGCACCAGAAGATCCCTCCGCCCAGCTCATCACTCCAACCACTATATATATACTGATAGAGATCGATTGCCTTTTTCAGGTAAGCGGGTTTGCGGGTCAGTTGGTAATAATCGCAATAATCCAAGGCTACCCAGATGTTATCGTCGTAGTAACGTCCGTGTTGTCCATACTTAACCGGATACGATTGGTAACAAGCCGGCAGACGGCTGTCGTCCCAATACTGTTCCAGTCCGGGCAAGATGCGTTTCTCCAGTGCCTTCTTGTATTTCTTGTCTCCTGTCGCCTTATATAGCGCTACGCAACCTGACATCATGCCTGAGTAAGGCCAGAGAAAAGAAGCCTTCAGCGTTCCGTTCTGTTGAGTTCCTCCCGCCAGATACGTGATTTTCTGTTCGGGATCTACCGGATAAGTTTCCGTGAGCAACCCGTCCGGAGTTTGATATAAGTTCAGTACATTGTACAGAATTGAATCAGCAATGGTGATATAGGGCGTTGTTACATGCTTCTTTCCGTAAGCTGAAGAGAAGCAGCATAATAAGCAAGCGACAAAATATACATTTCTCATAAGGCATTAGATAATTGATAAGTTACTAGTTAGGATTACTTCTGACGGCGTTTGTCGAATTCCAGTTCCACTTTGACAGGGAAATGATCGGAAGGCACACGTGCCTGATAGGCTTGAATATCTATTTCCTTCGGGAAGTCCTTGACATTCGCTTTTTCTCCGGTTCCCTTAATGCTCCGATATGAATCGGTAAGCACCCCATATTTCTTCACATGGAAGGAGGGGGAAACAAAAATATGGTCGATGCGGCTATCTGTAAAACTATTCGGGTCGAAGCCGTTGAAAGTGCCGTTCAGAGCAAAGCGGAAGTCGCTTGTTACGTATGAGTCGCAAAGTACTCCCTGAGCAACGAGCGCTTCGTATGATGAATGCGTCTGGTCCACATTAAAGTCGCCGGTCAGAATAGCCGGTAGCTTTGTTCCGAATTCTTTCATCTTCTGTTGTACCAGAAACGCACTTTCTACGCGTGCCTTCGTACCGATATGGTCCATGTGCAGATTGAAGAAAAGGAACTCAAAACCGGTGTCTTTGCATTTGAAATGTCCCCAACTACAAATCCGTGGCAAGACAGCATCCCATCCTTTGCTGGGTTTGTCGGGCGTTTCCGACAACCAGAAGTCTCCTTTTTCGATAATATCAAACTTATCGGTACGGTAAAAAATGGCTGCATGCTCACCTTTCTGCTTACCGTCATCACGGCCTACACCAATATAATCATATCCCGGAAGGCTTTTTTCAAGTCTTGAAGTTGATGGGCGAAGCATTCCTGCGTACCGAAAATATCAAAATCATGATATTGCACCATTTGGGCAATAACCGGGCAACGCTGTCCCCAACCATCTCCCTGGATTGAGTCAGAGCGGTTGGCATTTCTTAAATTATAAGACGCAACAGAGAACGAAGTGGGTTGGTAGCTTTGACAACTGCCAAAAACAATCATTGCGATAGCAATAAGTAAAAGGTTTTTCAGTTTCATGTTTTTCTTTTTATCAGGTAGATGATTTACAAGCTCAAAAGTACGACATTTTATTCAACTGAGAGAGAATAAGGGGCATCTTTTTCGGAAACTCCCCGCTGTTTATTAGGCATTTTATTCATTTGATATTGTATATTTGCCCCTTTAGTCAGCTGTTCATGCGTCAGGTAGTTTCGACTGTATGATTTCCCATTTACCTTCATCTCTTTAATATAACGGTTCTCGCAATTGTTATTTTCGGCTTTGATAGTTACGGTTTTGCCATTCTCTAATTGTAGTTTGGCCGATTTGAAGAGAGGAGCACCCAACACATATTGATCGGTTCCCGGGCAAACGGTGTAAAAGCCTAATGCTGATAGGATATACCAAGCCGATGTTTGTCCATTATCCTCATCTCCGCAGTAACCGTCTGGAGTAGCGCTGTAGAGTTTACCCATGATTTCTCTCGCCCAGTATTGCGCCTTCCAAGGTTCGCCGGAATAGTTGTAGAGGTAGATCATGTGTTGAATGGGTTGGTTTCCATGCGCATACTGTCCCATATTCATTACTTGCATCTCCCGCATTTCATGAATGATTCCACGACTTTCCAATCCCAATTTGCCGGGGATGACAAAGACGGAATCCATCATCGTGTTGAATTCTTTTTTTCCGCCCATCAGGTCTATTAAACCTTGCGGATCATGAAACACACAGAAACTCCAATGCCAACTATTGCCTTCGCAGAAATCTCCACTCCAATCCACTGCTTCAAACTTGGGATTGAACACTCCTTGATCGTTCTTACCTACCATAAGCTTAAGTTCCGGTTGGTAGACATTTTTATAGTTCAACGCACGTTCTTTATATAAGGCAATCTCACTTTCGGGTTTACCAAGTTTTTTGCCTAATGTATAAATAGTCCAGTCGTTGTAAGCGTATTCCAAGGTACGGGCTGCGTTTTGTCCAATCCCTATGTTGTTGGGTACATAGCCAAGCTTGTTGTACGCTTCATAGCCGAGACGTCCTGAGGCTGTTCCGTTTAGGTGTGCATTTGCGCCATGCTTAACAGCTTCCCAAAGTGTTTCAATGTCGTATCCCCGCACTCCTTTGATATATGCGTCGGCTACGACAGATGCCGAATTGTTGCCAACCATGCAATCACGATGACCGGGACTTGCCCATTCCGGCAAAAAACCGCTCTCTTTGTATGCATTAACCAAGCCTTCTTGCATCTTTTGACTCATCGAAGGGTATACCAGATTCAACATGGGGAACAGGCAACGGAATGTATCCCAAAAACCTGTATCCGTAAACATATAGCCTGGAAGCACTTTCCCATTGTAAGGACTGTAGTGCATGACTTCTCCCTGCTCATTAATCTCATAGAAGCTGCGTGGAAACAACATGGAACGATATAAGCACGAATAAAAGGTGCGCAGGTTATCTATATTATCATCTTCTACTTCTATTTTGCTCATTTCACGATTCCAGGTCTCTTTCCCTTTGGCTACCAACTGGTCGAAACTATTGTTCCCCAATTCTTTGAGGTTTAGTTCTGCTTGCTCAGGACTGATAAAGGAAGAAGCTACCCGGGCGTGAACGATTTCACCTTTCTGAGTCGAAAATCCGATAACGGCCCCGGCATGGTTGGTTTGCACCTCCATTTCGTTCGGAAGAATCGTATTATCTTTCACCGTGGAAGTGAAAGTAAAGGGCTTGTCGAACTTGATTACAAAGTAGTTCTTGAAATTCTCCGGTACTCCGCCGTTATTCTTTGTCGTATAGCCGATGATTTTATTCTCTTCCGGTACCACTTTCACATAAGAACCTCTATCGAACGCGTCAATTACAACATAGGCATCCTTGGTTTCCGGATATGTAAAACGGAACATAGCCGCACGTTCCGTAGGTACAAGCTCGGTTGTTACGTCGTGATCGGCAAGATACACTTTATAGTAAAAAGGTTTAGCCACTTCCGCCTTGTGCGAAAACCAACTGGCTCGCTGGTCTTGATCAAATACTAGTTTCCCGGTAATCGGCATAATGGCAAACTGTCCATAATCGTTTATCCATGGACTAGGCTGATGCGTTTGTTTGAATCCCCTGATTTTCTCGGCATTGTATGTATATGCCCAACCGTCTCCCATACTGCCTGTCTGGGGAGTCCAGAAGTTCATACCCCACGGCAATGCTGTCGCCGGATAGGTGTTTCCGGTAGACAGTTCAAACCGGGACTGTGTGCCCACTAATGTAGTGACGTAATCTACCGGGTCTTTTACGGCAGACGATTGTAGGCTCCACAACATGGCACCTCCGAGGAAAAATAGGTGTTTAAATGAAAAATGTGCTTTCATGAACAAATGAATTTATTGTGTTGAAAATAGTTTCTAGGACGAAAGTAGAGAGAAAAGAAATGTGCTTCTAGGAAATACTGCACATAATTGTCGCTTGTCGCTGTGGTTAACTATTCTGGCGCAAAGCTTTACTTATAAACAGCCTGAAAAAAATGCGGAATGTTTTTTTGTTTACCTTTGTCATATCATAAATCTAAGAATAGTATGACATGAAGAAACATTGTATTATCTACTGCTTTTGCTGTTTGAATATGCTTATTCATACATCCTACGCCTATAATTTGAAGCAAGTGGCAGATAAAGAATATATGTCCAATAGTTCAATTACCTCTTTATGTCAGGATGAAAGAGGGTTGATGTGGATCGGTACCTGTGACGGATTGAATATTTATGATGGCCAGGATATTGAAGAGTTTAAAACCCGTGACAAGGAGGATTACTTATCCGGCAATCTGATTGATAATATCATATATACAGGCGATGACACCTATTGGGTTCAGACTTACTACGGATTGAATCGGTTGGACCGGCGAACAAATGCGATTACACATTACAACGAGTTCCAGAAACAGTTCTTTATGAATAAAGACAACCGAGGGACTTTATTCATTATCCAGGATAGCAACTGCATTTACTATTATAACAAAAAAGAGGAGATCTTTAAGAAGATCAATATCACCGGAATACCCATATCGGATATCTTGGCTTTTTTTGTCGATGGCGATAATCAAATGTGGATTATCATGAAGGGGTATAGCCGTTGTTATGATATCAATCTGGATGCGGAGTCGGGTAATGTATCGTTGGTGCAACGGAAAAATGGGTTTGATTATCAAACATCTCTTCTTTATTGCTTTAACGATGAACAGAATCTGTATTATGTTGATAAGGGCTATAACTTTTATACGTATAACATACAGAGCAAAAAGAAGGTGCTTGTCTACAACCTGACAAAAGAGATTCAGGCACGTGGTAAGATCACCGCCATCGTTCGCTATCATAATAGCTATTTCATCGGATTCCTGATGGATGGAGTTTTGATGTTGGAAAAGGATGGAGATGGGTGCCGGATTCAGCCGTTGAGCATCAATAGTGGAGTATTCTGTTTGAAGAAGGATCGTTTTCAGGACATCGTCTGGATAGGGACTGACGGACAAGGGGTTTATTTGTATTCGAACCCGCTGTATTCCATTAAATCGGTCGTGTTGGGTAATTATACAGAGAAGATCGAACGCCCTGTGCGCGCCCTGTACTTGGATCAAGAGCGGACTTTCTGGATTGGAACCAAGGGAAGCGGCATTCTTAAAATTTATGATTATGAAATTGATAAGAGTATATCCGCTTGTCAAACGGAGATTTTGACGACAGCCAACAGCGTGCTTGGGAGTAATGCGATTTACTGTTTTGCTAAAAGTCGCCGTAATGTTTTGTGGATTGGCGATGAAGAGGGGTTAAGTTATTATTCATATCGGGAACGACGCATGAAGAAACTGCCGGTTCGAGTAAATGGAGAAGACTTTAAATACATTCATGATATTTACGAAACAGCCAACTCAGAACTCTGGTTGGCAAGTGTGGGGATGGGAGTCGCTAAAGCACGTATCGGGGGAACGCCCGACAACCCCATTCTGGAAGAAGTGCAGCGTTACGTTATCAATGAGGGAGAATTCGGCTCTAACTATTTCTTCACAATCTATCCCGAAAGTGATATGAAACTCTTGTTCGGTAACAAAGGCTATGGCGTGTTCCGATTTAATGAAACGACAAGTGGGTTAGAGCCCATAACGACTCATAAGTACGAAAATGTAACCTTAAATAATATCTTGGCTATCAGCAAGGATAGTAGCAATAATTATCTGTTCGGAACCAGCTACGGGCTGATTAAGTATACCTCCGAAAACACCTATCAGTTGTTTAATACCAAAAACGGTTTTCTGAATAATACGATTCATGCCATCCTAAAGAACTCTCCTGATAACTTCTGGCTGAGTACCAATTTGGGGTTGATTAACTTTGACGCTAAGCGAAGTGTCTTTCGCTCGTATGGATTTGGCGATGGACTGAATGTTGTGGAGTTTAGTGACGGAGCCTCTTTTCGGGATGAACAAACCGGTACGCTGTTCTTTGGGGGAATCAACGGTTTTATTGCTATTCGGGCCGATGGTCGACCGGAAAAACTCTATATGCCCCCGGTCTATTTCGATAAGTTGTCGATATTCGGCGAGCAATATAATCTGGGCGAATTTCTCACACGTGAGAAAGACGAGGAAGTGTTAAACCTGAAATATGACCAAAACTTCTTTGCCGTCTCATTCACATCTGTCGATTACCTGAATGGGAACAACTGTGTGTATTATTATAAGTTGAAGGGCTTGAGCGAGCAGTGGATTAATAATGGTTCGGAAAGTGCCGTCTCCTTTACCAATATGGCGCCGGGGGAGTATACGCTGTTGGTGAAATACTATAATAGTGTGTTCGATAAGGAGAGCGATGTTTATTCCATTATCATTCGGATTGGTGATCCGTGGTATGCTTCGTGGTGGGCTTATTCAATTTATACACTATGTCTGCTCTTACTGGCTGGGCTTATTGTGCGTTCCTTTGCACTTCGCTCGCGTCGCAAAAAGCAGAAACTACTGAATGAAATAGCCAAGCGGCATCAGAAAAATGTCTTTGAATCCAAACTGCGATTCTTTACGAACATTGCTCACGAGTTCTGCACACCACTGACACTCATCTACGGACCTTGTGGACGTATCCTCTCATCAAAGGGACTCAGCCGGTTTGTGGTTGACTATGTGCAGATGATACAAACCAATGCGGAGCGTTTGAACAATCTGATTCACGAATTAATCGAGTTCCGGCGTATTGAAACAGGTAATCGGGAAATAAGGATTGAGTCAATAAATGTATCTGCGCTGATGCGGAATACGGCAAAGACCTTTGTAGAGATGGCTAAGTCGAGAGACATCATCTTTTTGAGTAAGATCCCCGATCAGGTAAGTTGGAATTCCGATAAAGGTTTTCTGAATACGATCGTAATCAATCTCATATCCAATGCCTTCAAATATACGCCGGATGGAAAACATGTTAAGATAGAAGTTGATACTACTGACGTGAATAGCTTAATACTTCGTGTAGCCAATGAAGGAAGTTCGATAAAAGAAGAAGATTTTCAATACATATTCAACCGGTACGCAATTCTGGATAACTTTGAGAAACAGGATGAAAAGAACTTTTCCCGGAATGGTTTGGGATTAGCCATCTCTTATAATATGGCAAAGTTGCTGAATGGTAAGTTGAAAGTTGAAAATACACCCGACGGTTGGGTGCTCTTTACTTTAACCCTGCCGACTATGGAACTATCTGCTGAACAAACTTGCTCTGATCGGGTCACTTCGGGATACGTACCCAGCATAGACGTACACCCAGCTATCAAGCTACCCCGTTATGAGGTAGATAAGATGAGGCCTACCTTATTAGTTATTGATGACGAGGTTGAGATGCTTTGGTTTATTGGGGAAATATTCTCGGCCGATTTCAATGTCGTACCCCTGCAAGAACCGGAAAAGATAGAGCAGGTGATGAATGAAGTCTACCCGGACGTCATTATCAGTGACATAATGATGCAAGGAATGAATGGTATTGAACTGACGAAGCGGATTAAGTCAGTCAAAGAAACAGCTCATATTCCGATCATTATAGTCTCCGGCCGCCATGAAATGGAACAGCAGATGGAAGCCCTCTCTGCCGGTGCGGAAATGTATATCACGAAACCCTTTAATGCCGACTTCCTTCGCATATCGGTGTTTCAGATGATGGAGCGTAAAGAAGTTCTGAAGAGTTATTTCAGTTCGCCGATCAGTTCATTTGAGAAATCGGATGGAAAGTTAACCCATAAAGAGACGAAGAAGTTTTTGCAGTCCGTACTGAAGATTATCAATAACCACATTACCGATAGAGAATTATCACCACGTTTTATTGCTGATAAGCTAGCCATTAGCTCACGCAGTCTATACCGTAAAATGGAAGAGATGGGTGAAGATAGTCCCACCAATCTGATCAAAGAATGTCGCTTGCATATTGCCAAAGATCTATTGTTGACAACCAAAAAGACGATTGATGAAATTGTGTTTGACTCGGGCTTCTCCAATAAGGTAACTTTCTTTAAAGCCTTTCGTGAAAAGTACGAATGCACGCCAAAAGAGTTTCGGATGAAGCATCTAGAAGAGATTAATCTATAATCGGATCGTTTGCTCGCTTATAAATTGATGGATCGGCAGTTAATGCTGCCGGTCTCATATCCTATGCGTGTATTTGCACTTTTTGAAAAGGAACTTTTGAAGAGAACCGATATTATAGAATCATGCCAAAGTAGTAAGCTTCCCTGCCGTGCAATGTAAAATTCAACTATAAAATATGATAAGCTAGCCAAACGCTCTACTTTTGCTGATACATAAAATGTCTAATTTATATTTCTAATAACTATGACCCAGCAACACGATCCTCCAATTTGAGTAATGCATTATATCGTATTTACTATCTTTTTATTTTGTTTGAATTAAATTTAATAACTTATGAATTTAAAACTATTAAAACGCCTCAGACCAGAACTTGGCCTGTTTTGTATCCTTGCTATATCAGTCTTTTGGGGATGTAGCAACGAACTGGCTCCGATAAATCAAAGTCAGGCTTTGCCTCCTAATCTGGATGCACCAACTGTTTTTGAAAGCTTCTCTCCCGACAGTGGCGGTATCGGAACCCAGTTGATTATTCGTGGTAAGAACTTCGGTTCAGATCCTAGTTATCTAAAGGTAACAGTAAATAATAAACCGGCATCCATTGTGGGAGTATCCGATGATATAATCTATGCCATCGTTCCGGCTCGTGCCGATACCGGTTACGTCCGTTTATTTGTAGGTAAAGATGATAATATAGAGGAATATGCTTCTCAAACCAGATTCCGCTACCAGTTCAAACGCAATGTGACGACTATGGTAGGCCAACCGGGAGAGAATGGTCGTGACGATGGTAGTTATGCGGCAGCTAAGTTACAGAGAACCTGGTTCCTGTTGACGGATAAAGATGGATCCGTCTTCTTTATAGACGAAGGGCGTGGACAAGAGCAGAATGGTGCCTTGCGTCGTGCGCGTAGTGGCGAAGTCGAAACGTTAGTACAATGCTCTAGCGGACCGTTTCAGTCTCCAACCTGCCTGGCGTTCAGCCCGGCTCAGGATACGCTTTATATCTCTCAGTATTCATATACCGATGAAAATAATACAAAAACGGATTTCAATATTCTCTATGTAACTCGTGAAGGTGGGTTTGTGGATGTAAAAGGACTTAGTCGGTTCAAGAAAGGTGGAACGACCGGAATAGCTGTGCATCCCAAAACAGGAAAGATATTTTTCCAGAATAAAGGTACCGGTTATGTGTATCGTTTTGACGGAGCAGACAATGAAGACTACACACCTCTTTTCAAAATCAACAACGCTACGGGAATAGAAACTCGTATGACTTTTAATACGGAAGGTACCATTCTTTATATAGCGGTCTGTAACCGGCACTGTATTTATAAAGTTCCCTATGATGCAAATACCCAGACATTTGGAGTGCCTACTCTTTTCGTAGGTTCATGGGATGAAAGTGGATACGTAAACGGTACCGGCGCAACAGTTCGCTTGGCTAGACCGGAGCAATTAGCCTTTGATGCCGATGGAAATATGTTTGTGCCGGAACGAGAGAATCATATTATCCGCAAGATTACTCCGGCAGGTTCCGCTTCTTTATATGCTGGACAACCGGGACAAAAAGGCTTTGGTGATGGATTACCCGAAGAAGCTAAGTTTAATCAGCCGGAGTGTGTGACCGTTTATCCGGACAACTCTGTATATGTGGCCGACCGTGACAATCATGTTATCCGCCGCGTGACTGTAGAATAATAATCTATAAAAAGAATTATCCATGAAGAATATTCAAAAATATATTGTATTGCTCTTGATAGCCATGCTGTTCATGCCGGATCGTGCGTGGGCACAGGCGAACAAGCAAGAACTTATAATCAAGGGTGTGGTAGAAGATGATCTCGGCCCTGTTGCCGGCGCATCGATTATTGCCAAGAACCAGCCGGGTGTAGGTACCATTACGAACTTAGACGGAGAGTTCTCCATCAAGGTGGGGCCGTATGACGTGATTCAGGTTACTTTTATTGGTTATCAGATAGCCGAAATACCGGTATTGTCTGTCAAAGACCGAAATAACCTAAAGGTGAAGATTGTGGAAGATAGCCGCAAGATTGATGAGGTTGTGATTACTGCCAGCGGTATCCAAAAGAAGAAAACTCTAACGGGTGCCATTACGAATGTGGAGATAAAACAATTGAATTCTCCGGGCGTGAATCTTTCTAACTCGTTGGCGGGCGTAGTGCCGGGCATCATAGCCATGCAGACGAGTGGTGAACCGGGTGAAAATATGTCGCAGTTCTGGATTCGCGGTATGAGTACATTCGGCGCTAAATCCGGAGCCTTAATTTTAGTGGATGGGGTCGAACGTGATTTTAATGAGATTCCGGTAGAAGATATTGAATCTTTCTCCGTACTAAAGGATGCGTCGGCTACGGCTATTTATGGGCAACGTGGTGCGAACGGTGTTGTTTTGATTACAACCAAGCGTGGGGAGAAAGGGAAAGTAAAGATTAATGTTAAGGCAGGTTTCAACTGGAATACTCCGTTGAAAGTTCCCGAATATGCGAATGCTTATGATTGGGCACGTCTGGCCAATGAGGCCCGGAGCGGTCGTTACGAGACTCCGCTTTATACCAATGAAGAGATGAGCATCATCCAAAATGGTTTGGATCCCGATTTATATCCGAATGTTGACTGGAGAGATTTGATGTTAAAGAAGGGGGCGCCGAGTTATTATGCCAACATGAACTTTTCGGGAGGTAGTGACAATGTACGTTATTTCGTATCCGGTCAATATACGAAAGAGGATGGACGTTACAGAACTTCGAGTTCTGAAAACAAGTATAACACCAATGCTACCTATGAGCGCTTTAACTACCGTGCGAATGTGGATATGAACTTGACTCGCACCACCATATTGAAGGTGAGTGTAGGAGGTTGGTTGGTAAACCGCAACTCTCCTTCCAGTAGTTCGGATGATATTTGGAAATCCTTTGCCCTATATACTCCTTTGTCTTCACCACGTAAGTGGTCTACCGGGCAATGGGCGCGGGTGAATAATCTGGAGACGCCTGAATACCGGATGACACAGACCGGATATCGTACGATTTGGGAGAATAAACTGGAAACCAGTGTCGCCATTGATCAGGATTTGAATTTCATAACAGAAGGCTTGAAATTCTCTGGTGTATTTGCCTTCGACACCTATAATAGAAATACGATCATTCGTTCTAAGTCTCAAGAACTATGGGAAGCACAGAATTATCGGGATGAAGATGGTAACCTGGTTTTGAAAAGAGTACAGAATGCCAGTGCGATGAGCCAAAATAAAGAAGTAGTAGGAGATAAGCGTTATTATTTACAGGCATCACTCGACTATACCCGGTTGTTTGCTAACAAGCATCGATTAGGAGCATTTGCTATGGTTTATCAACAGGAAACTTCGGATGTTAATTTCGATGCGAAAGATCTGATGGGATCTATTCCTCACCGTAATCTGGCATATTCCGGACGCTTTACCTACGCGTATAAAGATAAGTACATGGCCGAATTCAACTGGGGATATACCGGTTCGGAGAACTTCGAGCATGGCAAGCAATTTGGTTTTTTTCCAGCTGTATCTGCCGGATGGGTTATTTCTGAAGAACCTTTTGTGAAGAAGGCTTTGCCTTGGTTGGATATGTTTAAGATCAGAGGTTCTTACGGTGAAGTCGGCAATGACGAATTAGATGGCCGTCGTTTCCCCTATATCACTTTAGTAGATACGGATGATAGTGGATCTTATACATTTGGTGAGTTCGGTACAAATAAAGTGCTGGGGTATCGTATCAAAACGTTGGGAACGCCTTATCTGACGTGGGAGATCGCTAAGAAATATGACTTTGGTGTGGATTTCAGTATTCTAGATGGCAAACTCACCGGAACGATCGATTATTTTATGGATAAGCGTGATGACATCTTTATGAAACGTAATCAGATGCCATTAACCACCGGGTTGGCAGACCAGACTCCTATGGCCAATGTGGGTAAGATGAAATCTACGGGTTGGGATGGAAATGTCGCTTATACCCAACAGGTTGGTCAAGTGAATTTGCAGTTTCGTGCTAACTTCACGTATCAAACAACCGATATTCTAGATAAAGATGAGGCTGCTAATGAGTTGTGGTACAAAATGGATAAAGGCTTTCAGTTGAATCAGAGCCGTGGATTGATAGCTTTGGGCCTATTTAAAAATCAAGAAGACATCGACAGTAGCCCTTCGCAGAAGTCATTGGCTAATAAAACGATACTTCCCGGAGATATTAAGTATAAAGATGTGAATGGAGATGGTATAATCAATGATGATGATATGGTGCCTCTGGGATATAGACAGCAACCGGGGCTTCAGTATGGTCTTGGTATGAGTGCTAACTGGAAGAATTGGAATCTTAGCCTGTTGTTTCAGGGTACCGGCAAATGCGACTTCTTTGTAGGTGGCTATGGACCTCATGCTTTCCACCAGGGACGTACGGGTAACATCTTACAGGAAATGGTCGATGGTAATCGCTGGATTCCTCAGGAAATCTCGGGAACAGCAGTAACCGAGAATCCGAATGCGGATTGGCCTCTTATGACTTATGGCAATAACAACATGAATAACCGGGCATCGACTTTCTGGTTGAAAGATCGGAAGTATCTGCGTTTGAGGAATGTGGAACTATCTTATGATTTCCCACAGACCTGGACACGTAAATTCTTTGTGAGTAATTTACGAGTTGGATTTATCGGGCAGAACCTGCTTACTTGGGCTCCGTTTAAATGGTGGGATCCGGAAGGAACAGAAGAAGATGGAAAGAACTATCCGATAAATAAAACGTATTCATGCTATCTCCAGTTTAGCTTCTAATATAAAAACAACGAATTATGAAAAAGATACTATATACCATATTGTTGACTTTAGGTACACTTTCTTTCTCATCATGTACCGATTATATCAATGTGGACAAATATTTTTACGATCAGGTCTCTTTGGACTCGGCGTTTTCTAAACGCGTATATGTCGAAGGATGGCTGTCGAGTGCGTATGGCGTAATGGACCGTATTGGTGAGTATCGCGAACCATTTCGCTGGGCTAGTGACGACCTCTATCATCCCGATATGCAAGAATATGTTGAAGGCAATTACAGCGCCGATCATCAGATAAGTGATGATAACCGGAATGAATCACGTTTGTGGAAGTATTACGAAGGAATCCGTAAAGCCTCTACCTTTGTGGAGAATGTCGACCGTTGCCCGGAACTGACCATGGATGAGAAAACGGATATGAAAGGACAAGCTCGCTTCTTGCGTGCCTACTGTTATTGGGCATTGATGCGGGTTTATGGTCCGGTACCGTTGATTCCGACAGAAGGTTTAGATGTTAATCTCTCGTATGAAGATCTCTCTTTGCCACGCGAACATTTTGATGTTTTGGTCGATTTCGTTGATAAAGAGTTGTCCGAAACTGCTCGCTCTCTACCTACTAAGAGAACGGTTAATAACCTCGGACGCCCAACTCGTGGGGCTGCATTAGGACTTCGTGCCCGTGTACTACTTTACGCTGCCAGTCCACTCTACAATGGGAATACCGATCTTTTTAATGTAAAAGACTGCTATGGCAAACAATTGGTGTCTCAGACTTATGATGAAGCAAAGTGGGCGAAAGCTGCTGCTGCCGCTAAGGATGTGATTGATTTAGCTACTGCTTCCGGCTTGTATGAACTCTATGTTATACCGCCTAGAGCTACCGTTCTGCCATCTCAGCGCCCTCCTCATAATGATCTGTATTCGGATAAGAATTATCCCGAGGGATGGGCGAATGTGGATCCGCTACTGTCGTATAAATCAATCTTCGATGGTACTATCTTGGGCTCAAAGAATCCGGAACTGATATTTACCAGAACAAAAGAAGGGACGGGGCACATCAATGACTGGGCCTATCAAGCTACTCCAAAAACATTGAAAGGAAACAATCGATTAGCAGTTACTCAAAAGCAAGTGGATGCCTATGCGATGAATGATGGACGTTCGATCACGGAGGCTCAGGCTGCCGGTGACTATCAAAAGGAAGGCTTTACCACACAAGCCTATGCTACCACCAATCCCTTCCTGCCTGCTAAGGTTAGCTTGATGTACAACAACCGTGAGCCTCGCTTCTATGCATCCATAGGGTATAATGGATCGCTTTGGGAGGCTTCCAGTGCTTCCGAACCGGAGTTTCGCGATTTCCAGGTATTCTACTATCGCGGATTAAATGACGGTAAGCAGGGATTCAAAGAAGACTGTCCGCTTACAGGTGTTACTTTGAAGAAGTTCTATAATCAGGAAGACTCCCGAACTGAAGGTGGATATTTAGTTGCTAAAACCGAAATGACTATCCGTTATGGAGAAATGCTATTGATTTATGCTGAGGCGTTGAATGAGTTGAGCGATGGACAGGTTTATCATTTAGCGACTTATACAGGTGGTGACGTTGCAATCCAACGCAATGTAGACGAGATGCGTTACGCCATTAAACGTATTCGTATGCGTGCCGGAGTACCCGATTACACCGATGCGACTTATAACAACCGCAATGATTTCCGTGTGAAATTAAAGCGAGAACGTCAGATTGAATTGTTGGGCGAGAACAGCATGCGTTACTTTGATTTGCGTCGTTGGAAGGATGCGATGATAGAGGAAAACCAGTTGTTGCAAGGATGTAACATTAATATTAGTGATGACGAAAAGCGCATTGCCGATTTCTATAAACCGACAATCATCACCTCCGTGCATAAAGTTTTTGAACAAAGAATGTACTTGTGGCCTTTCCCTACTTACGAATTGAAGCGTAACGTGAATTTGACACAAAACCCAGGATGGTAAAACTAATAAAATGAGCTTGTTATGAAAGAAATAAGATATATATATGGAATAATGGGGTGCCTTCTGGCCACTGCAATGGCGGGACTCACTTCTTGTAACGACGGTTTGGCCGATGAACTGTTCATGAAGAATTCATACATCGTCCATAACGGATGGCAGGAATATGCCCTGGAAGTAGCCGAAGACAATACAACGATGCTGCCTATTTACTTCGGGGTAAACGGAACCTCCGGGAATGATAAAGAAATTGTGTTAACAGTAGAGCTTGATCCGGATACATTAGCCGGGTATAACTGGGATAAGTATAAGAATCAAACGAACCTATATTATAAGACATTGCCGGAAGAAGCCTATGCTTTTGATGCTAATTCATGGACCATTCCGAAAGGTGAGCTGAAGGCAACAGCAACTGTCAAAATCGATCTGAATAAGATCGCTGAAGTAGGAAGCTTATACGACGATTATGTATTACCGATACGTATAGCTTCTTCGACCGGTGAACCTATGGGGCAGAATAAGTATACTAAAGTATTGGCTCACATTGGTTTCAAGAACGACTACTCCGGTACGTATAGCGGTAAAGGCGTTATTACACAGCAAGGAACAACATATAAGACAGAGATCACCAGTACGCAACTCTATGCGATTAATAATGATATCTGCTATATGTTTGTGGGTGAAAAAACACGTGCCAACACGTCGGATTATTTAAATTATGTGGTTGAGATAGAACGCGATGAGTGGGGAGGTGTTACTCTGTCCAGCAAGGTAGCCGGATTGCAGTTTAAGCCATACAGTGCCAAACTCAGTCGTAAGTATACATATAATTATAATGATCAACGTTACTACACCGAGATCACGACTGTTGAACTTGCCTATGAGTATCTGGACTCAACACAAAGCGAACCCTTGAGAATGTCGTTCGAAGGAACTTTCTCCATGTCTAAAGATGTGCTGAGAGTTGAATATCCGAATGTAGATGTAGAAGAGTAATTCACTTTTTTCCGGCTGAATAATTCAGCCGGAAATGTTAAACCCTAATTATAATATATATGAAAGTTATAAAGTATTTCGCTCTCTCGTTATTGATTTGCCTTTGTGCTTGCAACGATGATGACGACAACCGGAATAGTGAGGCTCCCGACAATGCGGTTGAGCTACAGATTGATACCAATGAAATCAATATAGCGCAAGGCGACACCCGTATTATAAACATAACATCCGGTAATGGAGACTATGTTGTGACTTCAGCAAATGAAGAAGTCGTGACGGCAGAGATCGATGGTAACACCGTGAAATTAACCGCTGTCAAAGGGCAGAACAATGCGCAGGGCGTAGTCTATATCAATGATAAGTATTTCAAACGTGCTAAGATTCTGGTGCATACGGCCGCAGAATTCGACTTGAAACTAAATAAGACGCTATTTACCCTCTACTCACAGGTGGAGGGTGCCGACGAAGCGCTGATCAAGATTTATACCGGCAACGGAGGTTATTCGTTGGAAGTGATTGACGAAAACAAGTGTGTGGAAGTTGATCAGTCCACACTCGAAGATACGGAAACGTTTACAGTGAAAGGTATCGGTCAGGGAAATGCCGAGATCAAGGTGACGGACCAAAAAGGCAAAGAGGCTTTCGTCAATCTGAATGTGATTGCACCCAAGCAGATCACTACGGATGCTGATGCGAATGGTGTTTTGATAAAAGCGAACCAAGGTTCTCAGCAAGTGAAGATACTTACCGGTAACGGCGAGTATAAGATTCAGGACGCAGGTGATTCGAAGACTATTCGCTTGGAGGTGTATGGCAATGTGGTAAAAGTGACCGGAAGAAAACCCGGAGAAACCTCATTTACTTTGACTGACGCGAAAGGGCAAGTATCGCAACCTATCCAGGTGAAAATTGCGCCTGACAAACGTTGGTATATGGATTTGGGTAAAGAGTATGCCGTATGGACGCATTTCGGAGAGATGACCGGCGACGGGCTGGGAGCTATTAAAACCGCGACGAACGACTTTAAGTTGAAGAAAATGACTTGGGAGTTGGTTGCCCGTATTGATGGAATGAACTGGCTGCAAACCTTTATGGGTAAAGAAGGTTACTTCATTCTTCGAGGCGGTGACTGGGAAAACAACAAAGGCCGACAGATGGAGTTGGTAGGTACGAATGATAAGCTTAAACTCAGAACCGGACACGGAGCCTTTGAACTCGGAAAGTGGTCGCATATCGCATTGGTGGTAGATGGCTCAAAAGGCAAAGATGATTATAATGAGAAATACAAACTCTACATCAATGGCAAGCAGGTTAAATGGGACGATAGCCACAAAACGGATATCGATTACACGGAGGTAGATCTTTGTGCCGGTAATGACGGTGGAAGGGTTAGTATCGGTAAAGCTAGTGATAACAAGCGTTTCTTGGATGGTGCTATACTTGAAGCACGTATTTGGTATGTGTGTCGTACGGAAGAACAACTTAAAGCCAACGCATGGAATCTTCAGGAAGTAAACCCTGTAGGCTTGTTAGCTCGTTGGGATTTCTCGGCCGGTGCTCCGACTTCGTATATTGAAGATGGAACCAATTCCGATCACGAGTTGTTGATGCACATCTCGAAGTATGATAGTTGGAATGATACTGAATTCCCTATAACCAGATTTGTTGAGGCTCCTATTGAATCGCCTTTTAAGTAACCTTTAAATCGAATTAAAATGAAAATAATATTCAAGCTGTTTACATTCACTCTATTGGCTCTGCTTCTCCTACCGTCTTGCAGTGATGATGATAAGTCGAAGTCAGAAATGAATGATCCCGTTAGTGGTAATATTTCTCCCGTAGGTTCGTTTGCTGTCGAAGCTACCGGTAATGAGAATGAACTTCTGGTGAAATGGATAAACCCGAGTAACCGTGATGTGGATATGGTAGAACTCTCTTATCGGGATGTAGGGGTGAACTTATCCCGGGCTGTTGATTTTACGCCGGGGCATATTATCTTGCAGGTGGAGCGTGACTCGCTGCAAGAGTATCTGTTGAAGCTTCCTTACTTCTCAACTTATGAAGTTTCGGCGGTTGCTATAAGCAAAGCGGCAAGCGCTCCGTTGCCGAAACTCGTATGGTGATGCCTTATCATGAGAAAGTAGAGGAACCGGAATTGAAGTTACCAGCCATGTTGGGACGTGCGCATTCGTATATGACTTCTGTTATTGGCTATTATTTTGGTAAGAGTTCCAGAAGCTGTTGGCGCAGTAATTATCCTTATGATGGAAAAGGTTATTGGGATGGTGATGCGCTCGTTTGGGGGCAAGGTGGAGGCCTTTCGGCTTTTGTCGCTATGCGTGAGGCAACCAAAGAGAGTGAAGTGGAGAATATGTATCATGCCATGGATGATATGATGTTCAAAGGCATACAGTACTTCTGTCAGTTAGATCGTGGAGTGTTGGCCTATTCTTGTTATCCGGCTACAGGTAACGAACGCTTTTATGATGACAATGTCTGGATCGGACTTGATATGGTGGACTGGTATGTAGAAACCAAAGAAATGCGTTTCTTAACGCAGGCCAAGGTAGTGTGGCGTTACCTCATTGATCACGGCTGGGATGAAACTTGTGGGGGAGGTGTACACTGGAAAGAGTTGAATGAGCATACTAAGAGCAAACACGCTTGCTCTACCGGCCAACGGCCGTAATGGGATGCAAAATGTATCTGGTCACGCACGAACAGGAATACCTGGATTGGGCAATCAAATGTTACGACTATATGTTGAATGTTTTGCAGGATAAGTCTGATCATCTGTTTTATGACAACGTACGCCCCAATAAGGACGATCCGAATTTACCGGGAGATATTGAAACCAATAAGTATTCTTATAATTCCGGGCAACCTTTGCAAGCGGCGTGTCTGCTATATAAAATCACGGGAGAGCAGAAGTATTTGGACGAAGCTTATGCTATAGCGGAAGCTTGCCATAATAAGTGGTTTATGCCTTATCGCTCAAAAGAATTGAGTTTATCTTTCAATATTCTCGCTCCGGGACATGCCTGGTTCAATACGATAATGTGTAGGGGCTTTTTTGAACTCTACTCCATCGATAACGATCGGAAGTATGTAGATGATATTGAGAAGTCAATGCTTCATGCCTGGAGCAGTAGTTGCCACCAGAGTAACAATCTGTTGAACGATAATGATTTACGAGGTGGAACATCTAAAGATAGTTGGGAGATCTTACAGCAGGGGGCCTTGGTTGAACTGTATGCCCAATTGGCCGTGTTGGAGCGAGGCAATCGATAGTGCTGAATCGATAAGGATTTAAACAAAGAAAAAAGCCATCCCTGGAATAGACAAGTGGGGATGGCTTTTTTTGTAGTGTGCTTACTTTTATTCAGCAGACTTGCCGCGAAGCTGTGGGTGGTTATTCCTTGACAGGCTCGTCTTGTGCAGGCTTAGCTACTGTGTCAGTAACTACTGTGTCTTTTACAGCCCCCTGTTCCATAGAAACACTTGCTGCATTCTGAGCCTTTACAAGGAATGAACCACCACAAACAAACATAAACATTGCTACTACTAATACTAACTTTTTCATAACCAGTTACTTTTAAATGATTCTTTTTCTATTTTCAATTCTCTCGTTTGACGTTAAGGAAACGGTTGTTTTATTATTTCTATCTAATAAGGATCAAAGCGCATGCCAAAGATGAATGTGTTGGGTAACTTGCTTTAAATCAGTGTTTATTCTAAAACGGGCAACCGGGGAGAGTGTGCAAAAGGTGTGGAAAGTGTGGAATCGAGTGTGGAATATTTCCACACTTGCCCGTCTGCCTTCCTACCATAGCTACAGCTCCTCTACGCAATGTTTGTTTGTAGCTTTCAGGTTTCAGTTTGCTAGATAATAAGCAGATATACAGTTGAATAAGGCTGAAACCTGAGGCTGAAGGTGGGGATGCCTCTTTCAGTTCCTTTGCCCTGCAAACTCCTTACATAAATTGCCGGGTTAGTGCGGAGAACAACTGAATCGAATCTGATAGAGAAAGGCTGAAGGCCGACTTTGTAATAGGTTTCAGGATTAAGTTATTAATTGCTAGTTGTTTATAGCTGAAACTGAAAGCTGAAAGGGAAAAACAAAACAAAGTATTTAGGCATTGTAATGCGCTATTTTCAGTCAGTTTACTCTTCTTTTTGGGCATGAAAGTAGGATTGCTCCTTTTGCATTACTTGGGCATTCCAAAAGAAGTGGGTGGTTGAGTCAATAGCCCCGGGCTGTTTGAGAAATGCCCTGGGCAATAGGGTAGAATGCCCCGGGCATTTGGCTGAAAGCCCCGGGCAATTGAAAAATGACGTGTCGATTACCCAAAAGTTCGAATCACCTGCAGAAGTATGAGGCTATACATCGTCGTTAATCGATGCAGGAATAGGAGGATATTCATTACTTCCTTTTTAGCTAAGATCTCCCTAAAATCAAGAGAGATAGCCTGCATCTATAAACTAATTAACCGGTAAAATATGAAATTTAAGCGAGCTACAGAATGATACAACACTTTCATGTCATAATCACTTTTTGCTGTAAATTCCTGATTGAAAGCCTGCTACAATGCGCATGCTTTTCTCGGACTGATCTAATCAACAGATAAAGCCGATTTTCAAAGGCCACCTACATGGCTAAAATCGCCCTGCAAATAGTAGGAAACGCCTAGTAAAAAGCATCTTTGCCCATTCTTTTTCCTGTTCCACATCTGTGGAACAGCTGACTCATATATTGTGAAACACGTGTCCCACATAATGTGGAACAGCCGTCGCACAATAGTGCAACAGGAAATAGAAGGATCTAAACATAGAAAAAGATTGCTTAAATCTACGAATAGTTGCGCACGATATGGCTAAGATAAAGACTTGTTTGGTGAATTGAATATTCTGTTTTTTGAGAAAATAAGCAATAGTTATCGTTCCTCAGAATAAAATGATTGAAAAAAAGAAGGCGCATTGCAATTAGTTGATATATTGAACGATACGCAAAAAAGTGATTAAGTCATAAGCGTGTTGCATCATTGTGCAAAATGCTTATATTACCCCCGTATTTTTGCAAGTGATCTAAAAAACAAGGTTGAAGTTAGGCATACGAAACGATTTGCTGACAACGAAGGGTATTACAAAACGCTGAGACTCATGCCAAGTGGATACAAGCGACTAAATGATGAGCGTATCGATAGCTTCTTTAGAGGTCGATGGCGTATAACTTCAATTTATTGTAAAGTGTTTTACGGTCGATGTTTAGCAACTGCGCGGCTTTGCTTTTGTTGTTACCCGTTTGGCGCAATGCTTCTAAAATATGCTCTTTTTCGGTCTCCTCGTTGCGTAGGGCGATGCTGCTTCCTCCCAAAGAGGGTGTTTCTTGCAATTCTTCTCCTAATTCTAAAGGAGTGATGAAACTTCCTTGGGCCAGCAAGGTGGCGCGTTTCACTATATTCTTCATTTGGCGCAAATTACCGGGCCAATGATAGCCAAGTAAGACCTGCGAGGCTTTGGAGTCAAACCCGATCAAGTGTTTGTCTAACTCTTGGTTAGCCTGATCGAGGAAGAAATTGGCAAATAGTAAGATGTCTTCTTGCCGATCTTTAAGGTCGGGTATGCGTAGCGTGAATTCATTGAGCCGGTGATACAAGTCCTCACGGAAGGTTCCTTTTTCAATCGCTTGCTCCAGATTTTCATTGGTCGCACTCAGGAGGCGAACATCCACCGTTATTTCCTGCATAGAACCTACCGGACGCACTTTGCGTTCTTGCAGGGCACGTAGTAATTGGATCTGGACTTCATAACTCAGGTTGCCTATCTCATCCAGAAAGATTGTACCTCCGTTGGCGGCTACAAAAGCACCGGTCTTATCGGCAAGTGCTCCGGTGAATGAACCTTTTACGTGTCCGAAGAATTCAGAAGCGGCTAACTCTTTGGGAATAGCGCCACAGTCTACTGCTATGAAAGGTTGACTGCTGCGTTTGCTGAGTTGGTGAATCCGGAGGGCTACATATTCTTTTCCCGTTCCACTTGCTCCGTTGATCAACACAGACATATTGGTTGGGGCAACGAGGCCTACATAACTGTATAATTGCTTGGCGGCGTCACTTTCTCCTTCCATATAGGAGGGATTTGCGTCCTGCTTGGGCGCGGCTGATGAACCGGAGGCCTTGGATGGTGCAGCAGGTGCGAGCGGCTGTTCTTGAGAAGCTTCCGCTATTTTCTGAAGCAACTCTTCCGGGTTAACCGGTTTGGCTACATAATCTCTCGCGCCTAATTTAATCGCCTGAACGGCCGATTGAATATCCGCGTATCCGGTCATTATGATTAATGGAATGTTGAACCCCTGCTCACTCATCCATCTCAGTAGAAAAATACCATCTTGGTCGGGAAGGCGCAAATCGGACAGAATCAAGTCCACCGCATTCTCTTCAATATGCTTCCGAGCGCGGGCTATATTGCTTACCGATGACACTTCAAACCCTTTTTTGCCTAACCAGGTTTTCAGCATCATACCGAATGTTATATCGTCTTCAACTATCAATATGGATTTAATCATGTCGTCTTTTT
>NZ_BAIV01000016.1 GCF_000517545.1 Bacteroides reticulotermitis JCM 10512
CAACCAAAAGATCAGGTTCTTTTTTGAAAAGATCTAGATCTTTTTTAGAAAGGAATTCAGTATGCTGACTTATACTAAAGATGGCAGAATATGATGAAAAGAATATCTATTCAGAACTTACCGCTATCTTCTTGATCATCTCAAACTGCTGCCCCTTCACGGGAATGTTTTTTGCTTGTAGAAAGGCTGTTATCGATTCACACGAGATGGCTGTATTTAAGACTTTAATATTTTCACTCTTGTTTAAACGAAGCATCTCGGCGAGTAGTAATGACGCGATTCCTTTTCTTCGGTACGGCTGGTCAACTGCAATTTGCGTAACATCACCCGAAATCGGATCAAAGACACAATATCCCACAAGTCCGGTTCCAACAAACACTCCAAGAAAAGTAAAATCCGAAGCCGTTCGGGCTATCGATTCCATGCTATTTTGCCACGAGGGATGGAAATCGCCTAAATAAGGAATCGCAGCGAGTGCTTCTACATCCATGGGGCTAATGGAGTAAAAGTTCTCCGTTTGTTTCGATTCACAAAGGACTGCATCATTCCGCTGCATGAAATAATTAAATTCCCGACTCACTTCAAAATCCTGATTCGTGTAAATAGAAACAGCCTTGGTATTATGTTGCAGGACTTCCAGCAGATATTGCTGTATATGCCTCTCTCTCAAATAAGGAACGGAGTATTGGAATATCTGTGTTGCCAGTCCCTGTTTGCGATATGCTTTGACTGTTCCGGTTCCGGTATCGTATGCTGTCAATACTCCATTGAAGAGTCCGACACCATTCAGGGTAAAAGCAACAATATCATCTCCCTCAAAAGCAGCAAAGGAGAGTTCGGGCAGGAACCCACGCCTTTTTAGCATGACTTGAAGCTGCGTTCTATCAACCTGCATCTCGTAATCGGCGAAAGCTTGTGCAAATGCTTTGAAGATAACATCAAAACCTACTCCGGCAAGTGATTTTATTTCCATTCGATCTTGTTTTAAAGTTAGTTGTATTCCTAAAACGTATAGCTTGACTTTCAACCGTGGACAGCAGGCTCGGCAGGTAGTCCGACCGATTTACGTAAGCGTGCCATTGCCCAGCAGAACCAAGTGTTTTGTTCGCCATTGCCGGCATCACGCGAGACCCATTGGGAGTTGTTCATTGCATGGTAGACATCGGTTTTTCGTATTTTGCTATTTCTAGTAAATCCGTTCCCTTCGAGCCAGGCGAATTCCATATAAATAGACTTGCCTACATTAGACGCTTTGATTAATTGAAGTATCTCATTCACTCTTTCATAATTCGCTTCGGCCCGGGCGAAGTCGAGTTCCCATCCTATACCTTTACCAATTACTTCGTTCACAAAAACTCCGTCCGGATAGATATCGGTAGGCATCCACTTTATGCCACCCGTAGTTTGCAGGTAATGGTTCTCCATATAGGCCATCGTGTTTTTCATCACCTGATGGCCTACGCCTTCCCATCCGGCAGCAATGGGAGAAAAACAAACCCAGCCCATACCCATGTATGGGTTGCCTCCATCGCCATTCGGAATAAACATCTCGGCGTATGTAGGCATACCGTCTCGTTCTACGACCAGATGCTTGTTGATCCCTTCGGAAAGAATCTTTTCTTTTTCCCGCCAGACCGAAGCTTGCCGGCTATCTCCGTGTTTATCCGCGATTTTAATCATTTCGGTCAAAGCTGCTCCCACAAAGCTTTGGGTAAGCAGATCGAAAGCATCCCACATTCTGCCATCGCGCGAATGCTCAAACGTTACAGCGCGGACTAATCCGGGTTCGATACTCCATCCTCCATACAAGAACAGGGTCCGGTCGCAAAGTCTATTCATTAGTCTTTTCACATACGGCCATGTGTCTTTTTCAAACTGACTATCTCCTCTGGCCAATGCGAGTCTGGCCCATCCCAAGATCATGTGGGCGTGAGCATCACTCTGATACTGATCGTCTATAATGGTGCCTCTACCTTCTTCTTTACCGACCACATGGGGAACGAAGATTTCGTCATGCGCGGCCATGGCATCGAATACATAGTTGAGGGTAAGCTCGGCTTCTCTATAGTGCCCGGTTTCGATCATTAGTAAGGTGTAGGCTCCTACTGTGCGAGGATACATGCCTTTATAGGCTCCGGTTAATGACTCCGGCAAATAACCGTCATCTTCCATGCGGCTGAGTAGTTTATGATAGGTGTTTGAATAAAGCCGATTTAGCTCGACATCAGTTTCCAGGATTTGTCTTAATTGCTCTTTACCAATGGTTTGTGTCTGGTTGCCGGCAACCAAAAACTGACAAAAGACAGACAACACGAGTGATAGTAATATATTTAGTTTCATACGAGTTAGATTAGCGGATTATTAGAATCTTTTCGGTTGGGCGGATAGGCCTACCGATTTTCGTAAACGTGCCATAGCCCAACACCACCAAGCAGTCTGCTCGCCATTGCCGGCATCTTTTACTTTCCAGACAGTGCTTTTCATTTTCGGTATATCGGTTTCATGCAGACGTTTGTTTTGCGAGTAATTATCACCTTGCAACCAGGCTCCTTCCATATAGATGGGGTGGTCGGTATTGACTATCCGAATCATGTGCAGAATCTCTTTCAGGCGTTTGATGTCATTTTCTGAGTTAGCGAAATCGATTTCCCATCCTATTCCTTTACCTATTATTTCGTTGGAAAAAGAGCCATCGGGATACCCATCGGTAGGCATCCATGTTACTCCATTGCTATGTTTCAACAACTTCTCATTCATCACGGCTACCGTGTTTTTCAGTATTTGATGTTCGACTCCCTCCCACCCGGCAGCCACCGGCGATAGGGTGACCCATCCCAATCCATTGTATGGAACTCCCGCGTCTCCATCAGGAATAAGCATCTCGGAATAGGTGGTTATACCATAATGATCGGTAGTCAGATTCTTACGGATACCATCTGATAATAGTTTAAGTTGCTGTGTCCAGTGTTCAGCCGTTTTTGGATCGCCCTGTCTTTCGGCGATTTGAATCATATCTGTCAAAGCGGCACCCACGAAGCTTTGCGTGAGCAGATCAAAGGCATCCCACATGCGTGCGTCTTTGGAGTGTTCAAATGCCGTATTACGCACCAAGTTGGGTTCGATAGACCAATGGCCGTACCAATGCCCGTGCAGGAAAAACGCTCTACTGGTAGCAAACTTCATCAAAGCCCGAACTTGCTTCCAGGTTTGATCTTCAAATGGGTTGCGGCCTCGTGCAAGTGCCAAACGTGCCCATGCCAACACCACATGAGCATGTCCATCGATCTGAAACTGATCATCTTCGATGTTATAATCCGGCCCCAACACTCTTGGGATGCGTTCCATATCATTGTTTTCCAGACTTTTCAATATATATCGGATATTCTGCTCTGCGGCATCATACTGCCCCGCTTCTATCAACAGAAGTACATAGGCGCCGGTTGTACGGGGAAACATTCCGGAGTATGCACCGGTTAACGATTCGGGCAAATAGCCGTCACCTCGCATCCGGCCTATCAAACTATAGTAGGTCTTCGAGTACAAGCGTTCGTAATAATCGGATTGGAGTTCTTTCTTTATATCTTCCCGCCCAACTTTGGATGCGGCACCAGTTTTTTCGATTTGGCTATGAAGTGGTTGGGAAAACCAAATCAATGGAAGGAGCAAAAACAGAAATTGTTTGTATTTCATGAGTTTTTCATTTTTTAGATCATGGCTAGTATGAGATAAGCGTTCGCTTTCAATTCGTCAAATTTAACGTTTTATCCAGTAGGCAACCTCTTTTTGACCAAAGAATAGAATCTTTTTTATAAGTTTTTATCTTGTTTATGCATCTCTTTGAAATTGCTGACTTTTGCATCTCACCAATGAATTTATCGCAAATAGAATTCTGTTTAAAAATCAATCTTAACTTTGCACTATCAAGCAATTGATTATGCGTAGTGATGGTAAACGAAAAGGTAAACTTAATAGCTACGAGTTTGTTACAATGTTATATATTTAATTATTATAGATCATGGAATACAGAAAATTGAACGGCTCGGGGCTCTTTGTTCCGGCATTGACATTAGGAACCGCAACTTTTGGCGGTACACATGGATTTGAAGGTTGGGGACATACGGATGTGGCCGAAGCTACCCGAATGGTAGATATGTGCTTGGATGCCGGACTGAATATGTTCGATACGGCTGATGTGTATTCCCGCGGTTTATCAGAAGAGATTCTGGGAAAGGCCATTGCAGGAAAGAGGAACCGGATGTTGTTGTCAACAAAGGGCACATTCCCGATGAGTGACAATGATCGCAATGATACGGGATCTTCCCGTTACCACATCATTCAAGCATGTGAGGCCAGCCTGAAGAGACTCGGCACGGATCATATCGATCTTTATTACATGCATGCTTTCGATGCCAACACGCCTGTTGAAGAAACACTGCGTGCACTGGACGATTTGGTAAGTAGTGGAAAAGTTGGCTACATCGGTTGCTCTAATTTCTCCGGCTGGCATCTGATGAAATCGCTGGCTATATCAGAAAAGTACGGTTGGCACAAATATGTGGCTCACCAGACATACTATTCGCTTTTGAATCGAGATTTTGAATGGGAACTGATGCCACTGGGCGTAGACCAACAAGTAGGCACATTTGTTTGGAGTCCGCTAGCTGCCGGACGTTTGGGAGGTAAGTATCGTCGAAACACTCCAATTCCGGAAGACGGACGGGTAGCGCGTGGAGGAGCACCGGTACGTGATAATTCCGTATCTTACGAACTTTTATACGACATCATGGATGTTCTAGATGAAATTGCCTCAGAGACCGGAAAGACAGTTGCTCAGGTAGCCCTCAATTGGTTACTGCAACGGCCTACGGTGTGCAGTCTGGTAATTGGTGCTCGCACGGAAGAGCATCTAAAGCTGAACTTGGGCGCAATAGATTGGAATCTGTCGGAAGAGCAAGTGAAGCGATTGGAGGATGCCAGTCGCCAACCCAAATCATATCCTTATTGGCATCAGGATCAACGTCCGGAGTTAAATTCCCAGTTATTCTTTTAAATAACAGACGAAGCATTTAGATTCACATTTCTAATGATTTGTGTTTATCCTGATAAAGAAGCATCATAACAACGCTTTTGTTATGGTGCTTTTCGTTTCTATGAGTTTACGCTAATTCAGTATAAGCACGCTGTAATTGGATCATATACGTCAATAATCTTTAAATTGACCCGTAATAATCGGAACGCGCTCTTTCAATAATGGCAATTATATACTATATTTACATGCACAATCAGATTCTAATTATTTAATTCTAAAGTGAAAAGAAAAATGGATAGTAAAAAAATATTCGAAAAGGTTATGAAAGAAAGTACGCAAATAGCTTTGGCAAGCTTAAGCACATCCGATGAAGTGATGAAGCCGAATGTCAGACTGATGTGCTTTTATTATGATTTCACGACCAAGAAAATATATTTCTGCACATTCCAAAACTCTCCTAAGATGGCTGAGTTTGAGAAAAATGAAAGGGTGGCATTCACCACATGTCCCATCGAAGAGCATTTGGCTGTCCGGGTTGAAGATGCGATTATTCAAAGAAGCTCGAAGAGTGCCATGGAGGTTTTAGAGGAAATTTCTAAAAAGATATCGATGTTTGATGATATCAAATCGGGAGATATCAGTAACATTATCCCTTATGAAATCTCATTTGATAAGATCCACTTACATGCAGAGCATAATTATGTAGTCGATCTTGAGAATTCTTAAGCGAAAGTATTCTATATCCGACACAGTCGCTTATCCCTATTTGAGTATAACATCTTATATTTCAACCAAATAAGGATATGGCTCTTAAAATGAAAGTGAAGTTATTTTAATATCCTGATAAATTTCTAATATTATTACTTATATTTGCAACCTGAATTCTAAATAATCAACATTTTGATCACAATTCTTAAATTGGTAATTACTGCATAGTCAATCTTAGCTAAACCACAGATTGATGCTCCTTGCGTCTGGAATTTCCTTTCCGGACAGGTTTCTTTATGTCTTTTATAAGATAAAAATTAAATTGACGAATTCTAGTTCGTCAGCCAATGTTGTGTTTATAATAAAAAAAACAATTATATGAATTCAAATAATAAAAAACAGATTACCGGAATCGTACTAGCTATCTTTATGTTACTTACCTTGCTGAATAGCGCCTATTTCTTTTTAGTAATATTAAAATTAGGCATCGGCCAATGGCTGGCTTTCAATGCGTGTTCCGTAGCTATCATTATTTATCTGATATGTTTTACGATATCCGCAGTAAAGAGAAATTCCACATGGCTATCAGTAGCCTTACTACCGATGTATTATTATGGTACCATGGGATTATTTATAATGCCTTGGAATGAAAGCAATTTATTTGCGCATATCACTCATATCATTATAACTTGCAACGCTTTATGGGTTCTTTCTCTTATCTTCAAAAAGCAGAATTTTGAAGCACTGGGGAAAGCTCTATTATGCAGCATCGTTGTTTTCGTTCCTCTATTTGCCTTGATTCAAACCTATAATCAGGCACATCTCGAGGAATTCATGCAGATGTTACAGAATATGTAAAGCCAATGTATTAACCTGAGCTCAGGTTATAAAAAAGCGATAGAGTTGCATAGTAATATATACAATTCTATCGCTTTCCTATTCTTTAGGATCTATATTTTCACATTGACTTATTCCGCAAACAGGACCTATCCGACGAATATGTTCTTATATTCTTTCGTTTTCACCTCATTCAATACCACACGGTCATTGATCAAAGTCCGGTATTTTACAATATCATCAATCGACACAACGGTCATATCGTGTCGATCTGCAAAATCAATAATCTCAGGCAAACGGGCCATTGTACCGTCCTCGTTTGTCAACTCACATAATACAGCAGAATCTCCTAATCCCGCCAATCGGGAAAGGTCGATGCTCCCTTCGGTATGTCCACGCCTTTCGAATACTCCATTCTCTTGGGCGATTAATGGAAACACATGCCCGGGATGGGATAAGTCTGAAGGTTGAGCATCTGCAGCAACAGCTGTCCGGATGGTTTGAAGTCGATCTGAAGCTGAAACGCCTGTAGTTACGCCGTCCTTGGCTTCGATTGAAATGGTAAAAGCGGTCTGGTTCTTACTCGTATTGTGGCTTACCATTGGATACAAATCGAGGTGTTCACTCTTCTCAGGTGTGAGGCATAAACAGATAATGCCACTACATTCCCGAATCATTAAGGCTATGTCTTTGACCGTAACAGTTGCAGCAGGGAAAATAATATCTCCTTCGTTCTCTCTATCTTCGTCATCGACCAGCAAAACCCCTTTTCCTAATTGGAACTTCTGAATCGCATTTTCTACACGTTCTTTATAGCTGATACCAAAATCTTGAATTGTTTTCATTAGAAACTCCGTTTTTATGAATAATAAATTACTTATCATTCTTACAGAGCTGATGCGGGAGGTGCTTTACTACATCACTGTACAGATTAATCCTGAAATTAATCTGCGTACAATGCAATTACTACATTTATCCTTCTCCCATCCAGACTCTAACTGTCGGTTTTGGAATTACACCAAATCAATCCTCATAAAGAGGAGTCGCGGACTATAACCGCCGGTAGGGAATTACACCCTGCCCCGAAGAATATTTCTGCAAAGCTAGATATTATTCTTTTAAAATACGAATTTATTCTTGTTTATTGTACCCTTATCCGATAAATGGCATAAAAAATCCATTTGGAAGAAGATCGAGATGAGGCAAACACAACAGCTTTACTTTTGAATGCAACCTAAAACCCACCCAATATCTAGTGGGCCTATGCATAAAACTTTGATAAGCTAAAGAAAGACACTTTTCTGTATATCAAATATATGTTACTAGTGTAACTTTATAAAATCAGCATGAATGGTTGTAATTAACTCTTTATCAAGACCTAGTTCCTTCGCATGAATCTCAAAATTGTCAATTGCTCCCGCTACGATATCTATCAAAGCTTTGTAATCCTGTATATCGTTCTTCTGTCCGACTGTTTCCAAATCTTCACGGGTTATATCTTCGTTCTTACCATTCACAGTCAAAGAGTGTCTATTTAAGTAGGCGGGTGCAGTCAAGTCCACACTATACGTTAAATCGTATGCAGGAGATAACCGCCAAACTCCACTACGGTTCATGCAAAATGAAAAGTTCTTAGAATGGTCGTCTACATTCCGGGCAATAATGTTAAACACCATCCGTAGATATTGTTGTCTGCTATCTTCGTAGGGAAGATTCAACCGTCGAATTACTGCAAATAATTCTTCGTAGCTATCACTCGTTGGCGACATTGCAGCCAATGTTTGCGTATGTATCTTTGCGTTATCTATACGATCGAACCGCTGGGTAAGAAAATGAGTTCTGTTTCCATAAGTGCGTAGTTCTGAAGGCATCATATCAATTCCGGCATCCAACGCCATCCGGTAATATACGTATTCTAACTTGGCGAGCGGATAAACCGAATTATCATCATATTTCAGAATATAATGCTGAAAACCTTCCGGTATTATTCCCTGACCGGAAATAACTTCTCCCGTAACATCATTCAACGCGACAATTGCTTTCGGTCGTTTACCTCCTGGTGAAGAACTTATCTTTACTAAATCCTGCCATAAAATAGAGTTTTCCTGATTTAGGATTGTGGTTTCTCTTTCGTCTAGTACTTGCTTAGCAAATTCATACAACCTCTGCACATCGACCGAAAAAGCTGAATTATCACCTAATTTTCGTGCGGGCTCATATTCTAATGCTCCCATTGCGCGACTTCCAATAAAAGATAGGTGGTCTATCGGACTCGTTTTTTTTACCGGGATATTATTATCCCGCAACCATGCCTTAAAAAGAGAATTCCCCCATTTGTCAGGTAAAGAGTCTGCAATCATAGCTGGAAGCCCTTGATACAGTTTTTCTTTATTGCCTGTCCACGGCAGTTGTTTCTGGCTACGTGGTGAGTTTACAGGCATGGTTAACGGAGCTATATCCAATTCTTGCTCAAGAAAAGAAGGTTCATATTCAAAAACGGCTACTCCCATTTTCTTATCCCATAAGAGATAGCCTACATCCATCCCCCACAATTTAACCTTTACTGCATTCGTCTCCATATTCTATTTTCGGGTTTGCTTCTTAAATACTTCTCGCGGGCTGACAGCCAGTTCCGGCAATAACTTCTCAATCTCGTCTAAACTATCAATAGAACGAAGCAGCTTGATAAACGACGCCATTGTAATTCCGGTGGAAGAGCCATTTTCAAAGGAACTTATAGTAAATACACTCAAACCGGATTTCTCCGCCACTTCCTTTTGCGTATACCCCATCCGCTTCCGGTAGTCACTAAACCGCTTTCCCAGTTCTTTGATGATGTCACGTCCTGTTCTTTCGTATAGTTCGCTGTACATATCTTACTTTTTTCATTCCTCACAAATATAGATAAATCTATAATAACAGCAAAATAATTCGCATAATATAGTTTTATCTATACTCTGCGAATTATTTTTTCTCTTCCTTTTAATGCAGGAAAAGAATATCCTCTTTAGAGCCCCAGACGATTACATATTACGTGGCGGCACAACACTTATCAGTTTGTCGAAAAGCTCAGTTTTGATAATATCTTTTTCTCTTGCCAAATAACCTTCTCCCTCAACTTCGATAAGCCCCAAATGTAGTAACAGGCGATCAAATGTGCGTATTGAGTAGCAAGATAACGCTTCACTCGGCGGCAAATCATTAGAAAGTTTCGGAAATGCTCGGAAATATCTATCTACGTAAAAGCTGTCCAAGCGTTTTTCCGAACCATATTTGTGCAGCAATAATAACGTAAAGCCACCCCCTACATTTCCAATATCCTCCGACTCAAAGCCATCCCAATAGTTTTTATTGAACTCACAACATAAAATGACCATTAGAGTCTTCATCAAGAGTTCATCGTTGGCTGCAACCTTTTCCCCTTCTTTGGTCATCGTCAATACATTATTGCAAAGCTTTACCAGTCGCATCAGCTTGATCAGAATCTTAGTTAGCTCTACTGCCTGAGAATCGGTTTCCTTTGCAACTTTTGATATCCCACTATCTAATATAAGCATTCAGCTCTTCAATTGTAGTTGGAGCCTTAGCGCCATTTTTCACTCGCTCATCGATGTACTTCTATATATCTTTTCAACCATATCTTAAAAAGTTTAAAGCATTACCCCAAAGATAATCAAAGACTTTTTAAAGTTTAGCATTGGGCAAAAGGAGACAAAAAAACCTACAAATCATAGACTTGTAGGTTTTTCTTGTAGTTATCTGATTTCGTTCAGATTGAAAAAAATATAGATAATTATAATATTATCGGTTTATTCTACTATAAAACTACTGGCATCTACCAGATACTTAGTCACTCGACTCATTCTCTTCATTGCTTCCTTAAATGGTTTGTCATCACGCCCAGGATTGAATTGGGTGCTGCATGCTTTAGCCAATTTAGATTGTTGACCTTGCTCTACAGTCGTATCGAAACCCAATGCTGCCACCTCTTGGAATATATCTGACGGATCGGCTATCGTCTTCTTCCATCTGCTCTCCAGATTTTTAGCAAATTCGTTAGCTGCATCACAATCAGACATCAAAGATTCTATCGGAAATACATAGGGCGGTTGCTCGCTCAACTTTTTAGAATTGACAGGAAAAACAGTACCTGCAGGGATTTCTTCTGCAAGGTCTTTCATATATTGCGCTTCTCTGTATAGTTTATGAAAGACTTTTTTCTTCCCGGGATAGCTTGATCCTACTTTCTCTTTCACATCATCTTCCAAACCGAATGACCAGTTGGTATGTCTTTTTTCAATAAAAAGTGTATTTAATACTCTTACAGGCAATTTTACTGTTCCTATATCTGAATTGTATTCATAACTATTTGCATCAAAAACAGCTGATATATCTTTATTCTTAACATTCGTACGTATATAAAAATTAGCATGTAACATATAATTTGATAGCGTAGGATTCATGATTGTCACCGACTTATTACTGTTTACCTTAGTCACAAAATTAACTGAACTTCCATCATATGTCAACGTATGTTTGCCTTGTCCAAGTTCGATATTCTGTGTCGTTTGAGCAGGTATGGTATATTCCTTTTTATCTATTTTTATCACAATTTCCTTATCCAAAGGGTTGTCTACCTGATATTCCCACCCCGGGCCTAAATTGTCAATACAAGATGTACAAAGTATAATCGACATAGCGATTATGAACTGAATAACTAGTTTAAAATTCATTGTGTTTGTGTTTAAATTCGTAATTATAATCTTAAATTATTTCAATTTGGTCTCCCCTTAACCAAAAAGTAATCGTGTGTTGAGTCGTCTTGTCTACATTGGTGCTGTGTGTGGTTTCTGTCATTCCAAACTTCCGCCTTCTTGTACTGTTGGTAACCGTTACATGAGTTACGTCTTCTTGCTTTACGTTAGGATGCGAAACATCTTTTGAATTGGGCTTCAAGCCCATCTTAAACTCATAAACAGGCTGAGCATCTTTGGTCACTAAGTATGATAACTTCAATAAATGCTCGTACTTATAATTATCCGGAATCAGTTTTTTCACATCTTCTAGCTTTGCCAGTGCATCTACCATATTGGGCTTGAAGCTATATCGTATCTCTTTTTTCTTATTATAAGAATTTGTTGGATATCCATGAAATATTAATTCATTGTCAACACTGCCACCAGAAAGACTAAAATTAGCTAAATATTTTATTGTAGAATCGGGAGCAACTGCATAGATAAACATATGTTCCAAATACCCCAGATCGTCTTTACCATGATCCGCAAAACTTTTACTCGAAATAGCGATCTTATCTATCTGATAGCCTTGTTTCACTACACTATCAATATGCACCTGTAGCGATTCTATCAATTTAGGATTATCTATCTTTTTGTTGCAAGAGAAAAAAAGACTTAAAATAGCTAGAGATAAAAGTGTGCAAAGAAATTTCATATCATAAAGTTTGTTTGTGCAGGAGACAAAATTAGCACAATTATAATGATATAAAAAAGGGACTGTATTAATTAATAAATTTTCAATAAAGTTAAATATAACAACAAACAAACTCACTAATCTGATTATATCCTTCCCAAAGGGTTCTTCATACTCAAATTCCCATGCTACAGTGATTTGTTGTATATTACACAAGCGTAGATTTTATTAGTCCATAATAAAAAAAGAGGACTAAGAAATAAATCTTAGTCCTCTTTTAGTTTTTTCTGATCACAATTATTTGATTATCAGTTTTGCGGAGAGGGAGGGATTCGAACCCCCGGAAGTATGACCTTCAACGGTTTTCAAGACCGCCGCAATCGACCACTCTGCCACCTCTCCATAACTCCTTTTCAGAAGTGCTTTTCTCCAAAAGCGCTGCAAAGGTACAAATCATTTTTTATTATACAAGCATTCTCATACTTTTTTCGTGAATAAATTGTATTTTTGCAAACAATAATAAGATACAACTACATGATTTACCCTCAGAATTTTGAGCAAAAAATAGGTTTCGACCAAATCAGGCAATTGTTAAGAGATAAGTGTCTCAGCACATTAGGCGAAGAACGGGTCACAAACATGGCCTTTTCCGATCAATATGCGGAGGTCAACGAATGGCTGAACCAGGTGACTGAATTTGTCCGAATCATACAGGAAGAGGATAACTTTCCGGATCAATTCTTCTTCGATGTTCGCCCATCTTTGAAAAGAGTACGGATAGAAGGGATGTACCTCGACGAACAGGAATTGTTCGATTTACGCCGTTCACTGGAAACAATACGCGACATCGTACGCTTTCTCCACAAGGAAAGTGAGGAGGAAGAGGGAGATTCCCCCTACCCCAGCCTACGACACCTAGCGGGAGACATTGCCGTATTTCCGCAATTGATTGGCAAAATAGACGGGATACTCAATAAATACGGAAAGATAAAGGATAATGCTTCCAATGAACTGGCACGCATACGTCGGGAATTGGCCAGTACGATGGAAATATTTCCCGTTCACTGAACAGTATTCTGCGGAGCGCTCAGTCAGAAGGATATGTAGACAAAGACGTTACGCCTACCATGCGCGACGGGCGACTGGTTATTCCCGTTGCTCCGGGACTGAAACGGAAGATAAAAGGTATTGTACACGATGAATCGGCTAGCGGAAAAACTGTTTTTATCGAACCGGCAGAGGTCGTGGAAGCCAATAACCGCATTCGCGAACTGGAGGGAGAAGAACGCCGAGAGATTATCCGTATTCTAATGGAATTCTCCAATGTAGTGCGTCCGACTATCCCAGAAATACTGCAGTCGTATGAGTTTCTAGCCGAAATAGATTTCATCCGTGCCAAAAGTTATTTCGCCATTACTACCAGCAGCCTGAAACCGGCTTTGGAGGATGAACAACTCGTGGACTGGACGATGGCAGTGCATCCGTTACTACAACTGTCACTAGCCAAACATGGCAAGAAGGTGGTTCCGCTAGATATCGAACTGAATCAAAAGCAACGCATCCTGATCATATCAGGTCCTAATGCCGGAGGAAAGTCTGTCTGCCTGAAAACAGTCGGACTCTTACAATATATGTTGCAATGCGGTATGCTGGTGCCGATGCACGAACGCAGTCATGCTGGACTTTTCAGCAGTATTTTCATTGACATTGGCGATGAGCAGTCTATTGAAGACGATCTGAGTACGTACTCTTCGCATCTGACCAACATGAAAATCATGATGAAGAGTTGCGATGAGAAAAGTATTATTTTGATCGACGAATTCGGAGGGGGAACGGAACCGCAGATTGGCGGTGCCATTGCCGAAGCCGTGCTAGTTCGGTTCAACGAGAAGCGAACATTCGGGGTTATTACAACTCACTACCAGAACCTGAAGCATTTTGCTGAAGATCATGAGGGAGTTGTTAATGGAGCTATGCTATACGATCGTCATCTGATGCAGGCACTCTTCCAATTGCAGATTGGCAACCCCGGTAGTTCTTTTGCCGTAGAGATTGCCCGAAAAATCGGTTTGCCGGAAGATGTAATTGCGGATGCTTCCCAAATTGTGGGTAGCGAGTATATCAATGCCGACAAATACTTGCAGGACATTGTACGCGACAAGCGTTATTGGGAAGGCAAACGCCAGACAATACGCCAACGTGAAAAGCAAATGGAGGAGACCATAGCCCGCTATCAGAGCGAAATGGAGGAATTGCAAAAATCACGGAAAGAGATTCTCCGCCAGGCGAAAGAAGAAGCCGAACGCCTGTTGCAGGAATCGAATGCCCGGATTGAGAACACCATTCGAACGATCAAGGAGGCGCAAGCGGAAAAGGAGAAAACCCGACTGATACGTCAAGAACTGAATGACTTCCGAGCTTCCATGGAGAAACAGGACTCCAAAGAACATGAAGAGAAAATGGCTCGGAAGATGGAGAAGCTTAAAGAGAAACAGGACCGGAAGAAAAACAAGAAATCCCCTGATCCGAAGGTGGCCTCAACGCAAGCCGCAGCTCCTAAAGCTAAGCCCATCGCAGTTGACGATTATGTGAAAATTAAAGGGCAGACTGCCATCGGGAAGATTTCCGAAATCAACGGTAAAAATGCAACAATCATATTCGGTAGTATTAAAACGACTGTCAAGTTAGACCGGTTGGAACGCAGCAATGCTGCACCTAAACCGCAGGAAGGAGTTAAGAGTACGTTTGTCAGCACACAGACACACGATCAGATGTATGAGAAAAAGCTTAACTTTAAGCAAGACATCGACGTGAGAGGTATGCGAGGAGATGAAGCTTTACAGGCAGTTACTTACTTCATCGACGATGCCGTTCTGGTAGGTATGGATCGAGTCCGTATTTTACACGGTACAGGCACCGGAACCCTACGGACATTGATCCGGCAATATCTCGATACAGTGCCGGGAGTTCGTCACTTCGCCGACGAACATGTACAGTTCGGAGGTGCAGGGATCACCGTGGTGGACTTGGTATAAAATCAAACAAAATAGTCGCGAGACTTGTTCTCATTTAGAAAACCATTACCTTTGTAGGAGTGGTTTTCTAAATTTTAGGAGAATAAAACATGAGAAATAACCTGCTGAGCGAAAAGCTCGTTTACACAGGAGTCAGCCAGACTCCTACCCATCTCCATCTTTGCACCTACAATGCTACCGAAATGCAGGAAGCATCGGGTTCTTCTTTGCAAGAGATCAGCGGCACGCTGAACAACGAGCAGGTGAATTGGTTGCAAATACATGGTTTGAAAGACACCGAAACAGTCCGCGAAGTCTGTAGTCAGTTTGAAATAGACTTTCTCGTTCTACAAGATATTCTGAATGCGAATCATCTCACTAAAATAGAGGAACACGATAAGTACATTGTGCTCATCCTGAAAATATTCAGGTACGGCGGTCCGGAAGATGAGGACGAAGCGAATGACTTGAACCGTCAGCAGGTTTGTATTATTCTGGGAAGCAACTACGTGCTTACTTTCCTTGAACATGAATCCGACTTCTTCGATGAAGTAACGGTGGCCCTGCGCAACAATGTTCTCAAAATAAGGGGAAGGCAAACGGATTACCTTCTAAGTGTCTTATTGAATAGCATTATCGGAAATTATATATCGCTCATATCTTCAATCGACGACGAATTAGAGGACTTGGAAGAAAAGTTGCTCACTATTTCCGACGGGAATGATATCGGAGTCGAGATACAGTCGCTCCGACGCCAGTATATGAGTATGAAGAAAGCGGTTCTCCCATTGAAAGAACAATATGTAAAACTGCTGCGTGCCGAGAATTTATTGATGCACAAAGTGAATCGCGCCTTTTTCAACGATGTGAATGATCACCTGCAATTCGTGCTTCAAACAATCGAGATTTGCCGTGAAACACTCTCGTCACTAGTCGATCTCTACATTTCGAACAATGACTTGCGGATGAACGACATCATGAAACGCCTTACAGTGGTCTCGACAATCTTCATTCCGCTCACCTTCCTCGTAGGAGTTTGGGGAATGAATTTCCAGAATATGCCCGAACTCGATTGGCGGTACGGCTACCTATTTGCCTGGCTCCTTATGACTATCATAGGGATTATTGTATATTTGTATTTTAGAAAGAAAAAATGGTATTAATAAGTTGAGGAAACAGTCTATGAAATCAATTAAAGAATTATATCGTATCGGTACGGGACCTTCGAGCAGCCACACCATGGGCCCTCGTAAAGCAGCGGAAATGTTTTTGGAACGTCACCCCGAAGCTGCGTCGTTCAAGGTTACACTTTATGGAAGTTTGGCTGCCACTGGAAGAGGGCACATGACGGATGTAGCGATCAACGATACGCTGCAACCTTGCGCACCGGTAGAAATAGACTGGCAACCGAAAATATTTCTCCCCTTCCATCCCAACGGCATGACATTTAAGGCAGTTGACGCGGAAGGCAAAGAGACCGAAGGCTGGACTGTGTATAGCGTTGGAGGCGGAGCACTAGCCGAAGACAATGATTCGCCATCTATCGAGAGTCCCGAGGTGTATGAGATGAATCAGATGACAGATATTCTCGATTGGTGCGAACGTACCGGAAAAAGCTACTGGGAATATGTCAAAGAGTGCGAGAACTCTGATATATGGGATTATTTGGCGGAAGTATGGACTACGATGCGGGAAGCTATTGCCCGTGGATTGGAAGCGGAAGGAGTTCTTCCCGGCCCGCTAAACCTACGCAGAAAGGCTGCCGCTTATTACATACGTGCTACGGGCTACAAACAGTCTTTGCAGTCGCGCGGTCTGGTATTCGCTTACGCACTTGCCGTATGTGAAGAAAACGCTTCCGGAGCAAAATCGTCACAGCTCCCACTTGTGGCTCATGCGGCGTAATGCCCGCTGTGCTCAACCATCTACAACAAAGCCGCAATTTCAGCGATATACGTATCCTACGTGCTTTGGCTACTGCAGGATTGATCGGCAACATCGTCAAGCACAACGCTTCTATTTCAGGAGCCGAAGTGGGCTGTCAGGGTGAAGTCGGTGTGGCTTGTGCAATGGCTTCGGCCGCTGCCAACCAGCTGTTCGGAGGTAGTCCGGCACAGATAGAGTACGCAGCCGAGATGGGACTGGAACATCACTTGGGAATGACGTGCGACCCGGTTTGCGGACTGGTTCAAATTCCCTGCATCGAGCGAAATGCATATGCTGCCGCCCGTGCATTGGACGCAAACCTCTTTTCTACTTTTACCGACGGCATTCATCGGGTTTCTTTCGACAAGGTTGTGCAGGTCATGAAGCAGACGGGACACGATCTTCCTTCTCTATATAAAGAAACGAGCGAAGGCGGATTGGCTAAAGATTATAAACAGATGTAATTACGAGCGAGCGGACTCAAAAGCCTCCTCGCTGAACTTTTATATTGTAAAAAACGATTAAAGGGCAATGCGGAAACGCTTGCCCTTTTCTTCTGTGTGCACTTATCGAATGCTGTTCCTTTATTATAAACGATATGTCATTTAATTAATCTTGAAAACCGGAGCAATCTTATTCACTTGTTTGTCAGGCAGATTCACGAGAAGTCCATTGGGTGTGCGGGTAAAGGAAACTTTCCCATAACCCAATAGCTCCACCTTTTTAATTTTGCCTGGATACAAAGAGTTTCCATCCGCCAACGACTTGATAAGCACTTGTCTTTCTTCGGGCCAGGCAAGTACGGTAGCATAGAGTTTCTGCCCATTCTGCGTGAAGCGAATTTCCTTGGCAGTGGCTTTGTTGTAAGCTCCTTCATTGAAGCCTTGCGCATTCAGAGGAATCGCCGATTCGGCAATTGGTCCCTCACCAAATACCTTCCAGGGGCGGGTATCGATGATGCATTCTTTGTTAACCGACATCCATTCGCCAAGATCGTTCAGTATCACCTCTTCTTTATCATCAAGCGTACCGTCAGCTCGCAAGGGAACACTAAGCAACAGGTTGCCGTTCTTGCTGACAATATCGACCAAGAGCTTCACCACACTTGCGGCCGATTTATAACGGTTGTTCTCATAAACAGAGGTATTGTAGTGCCAGTCGCCAAGGCAAGAGCACGACTGCCATGGTTGCTCGAGGCTTTATCGGGTGCACCGCGCTCTACGTCCCATACCAAAGCCTTGCGCTGATCCTCATCCAGAATCTTACCAAACATGACAGCTTCCAGTTTCCCCTTGTGGGTAGCCATGTTGTGATTGTAGAAGTGAGCGGCAATTTTCAATCCGCCATCACTTATGGGATAGAATGGTACGCCGGTCACATCAAAATAGATTAAGTCGGGATTGTACCGATTGATAGCATCGAGTGTACGATTGTAGAAGTTGGTGCAATATTCCTGCGTGGGTTGACATACTCCATTTCCCCACGCCCATTGACGGTGAATGGCACCGTTGTCCCAACTATCCTGACTCAACGGATGATTCTGTGCATATAACTCTTGCGGGTCATATCCTTCCCACCATTTCCCTTTTCCATCGGCTTTAGTCAATTTACCGTCGTAAGGAACGCCGGCTTTCGGCCCTTCTTTATCATGTCGCTGAGAAGGTTCGTACCACGACCAGGCATGGTCGGCATGAAAACTAATACCGAATGGCAGACCGTGCTTGCGGGCCGCTTTCTCCCAGCCCGCCAGAATATCCTGCTCCGGTCCCATGTTAACGGAGTTCCACGGTTGGTACTGGCTATTCCAGAGGTCCATATTGTCATGGTGATTGCCAAGAGCAAAGAAATACTGTGCGCCCACCTTTTTATATAAGGCAATCAACTTGTCAGGATCCCATTTCTCAGCTTTCCACAAAGGAATAATGTCTTTGAAACCCACTTCGGACGGATGACCGTAGTGCTGTACATGATATTTGTATTGGTGGCTCCCTTCCTGATACAGAGATCGAGCCATCCAGTCTCCCGACCCTTCCACACATTGCGGGCCCCAATGTGCCCAGATACCAAACTTCGCATTGCGAAACCATTCAGGTACTTGGTATTGTTTGAGGGACTCCCAGTTGGGTGCAAATACACCTTCAGCCATTTTCTCATTTTCTTCTGATACCGGGACAGGATAGGTTTGTGCCGTCACTATACTTGCAGATAGCGATAGCAACGAAATCATAAAGAGGATTTTTGTTTTCATAGTATGCATGTATTTATCCTATTTCATTTATGCAAAGATAAGCAAAGGCAGTAGAGAAGCGTTGCATTAATTCGTCATCCGATAGGATATTATCGACATTCGGACACTAATCTAATCTGGCAAATAGAAGAATAACACGAATAAGTGATAATTTATCGACATTCCATTGCGATATTTGTATTTATCTTTATTTTTGTATAGACAAGACCAACTTATATCTATCGTATGACAACACCCATCGATCAACTTCACTTTTTAACACTAAATGTAGGACTTGCGGTTCACGAAGGCGACTGGAACTGGAAGAATGTGAACAGCCCCTTTACACGGCTTTACTATGTGACAGAAGGTAGTGCCAAGATTATACTGCCCGCTGGTACACAAGAGTTGCGCCCCGACCATCTATATCTCATTCCGTCTTTCGTTACCCATGGCTATCTGTGCGATTCTCATTTCTGTCACTACTATCTCCATATTTATGAAGATCATGAGTCCTCATCAGCTACTTGAGAGTTGGGACTTCCCGATCGAGATTCCCGCACGAGCACTAGATCTGGAACTTATAAAAAGATTGTGTGATATCAACCCTACCATGAAACTCTCTCAGTCCGATCCGATGACATATGATAATAACCCGACGCTGATTCAAAACATCTATAAGAACAAGCAGCGTACCTTCTGCGATAAAGTAGAGTCACAAGGTATTCTTTTCCAACTGATTGCCCGTTTTTTGAAGAATGCAAAAGCAAAGATAGAAGTCAGCGATGATCGTATTCAAAAGATACTGTCACACATTCGCCGGGAAATCCATGAACCGATAAGCATCAGTTTGCTGGCAGACATGTGTTGTCTTTCTAAGGACCACTTCATCCGGCTGTTTAAGAAAGAAGTTGGTATCACTCCGCATCAGTATATCAACCAGAAAAAGATAGAGAAGGCTCAGTTGATTCTGATAACCGATCGCATACCAATTAAGAATGTGGCCTATCGGTTGGCATACCAAGATTACTCCTATTTCATCCGCCTGTTCAAACAATGCACAGGAATGACACCACAAGAATACCAGAATCAATATAGAACATAGATAAACGACTTTACTCCCTTGCAAGCAAGTTGATTTCTTCCAGTCTTTTATTTAGAAGGGAGCACATTTGAGATCAAGAGAAGCACAATCGCTAGATTGTTTCCGAATAACTGCCGCTGTTCATTCGATTGCGGTATATTTCATCCATATTCTCCAGCGCCCAGTCAGACAGCGATAGAATATGAGGCAATAAAGTCTTCGACAAGGCTGTTAAGCGATATTCTACCCGCGGAGGTACTTCCGGATAGACCGTCCGAGTAACAAGGCCGTCATTCTCCAATGACTTCAATGTCTGCGACAAAACCTTAGAAGATACATTTTCGAGACTCTTAGCCAACTCATTGAAGCGTATAGTCTCTTTTGTATCCAGTAGTATAAGTATAAGAATCGACCATTTATCTCCTATAGTAGAGAGAATTTGCCGGGCAGGGCATTTCTCATTACTCATATGCTTCTCGAAATTCACTTCTTTAATGCTATTCATCTTCAGTCCTCAGTTTTATGATACAAATATAAATCATTATTCAATTACTCGACTCCTTTTTACCATTAGTTTTATAAAAAAGCACATACATCTTCTCCCGACAATGGGGCTAAACCGAGCTGCGGGAACAACGATAAAAGTTATTTAAAGTTAAAATGATTTTTTATCACTTTTCTAACTCCCGCATTATTAGCATTACTAACTTTCAAGTAACTGCATTACTTCCAAGTAAGCTCTTTTTTATCTCAACGCTACATTATACATTTGCTCTCCATAAGAGAGTAATATCTCTTATGAAATTGTCACTGAATTTATACACTATAAAAAAGAAACGAATATGAAGTATTTAGAAAGAAACGTCGATTTAGGCCTGCTTATACTACGCATAAGCGTTGGCGGATTAATGTTATTACATGGTATAGCCAAGCTACAGCATGGAGTAGGTTTTATAGAACAAGTAGTAGCCGGTGCAGGATTGCCCTCATTTATTACTTATGGTGTTTATGTAGGCGAAGTAATCGCTCCGTTGCTTATCATTTTGGGTTACAGCACGCGGGCAGCCTCGGTAGTATTTGCCGGTAACTGTCTGGTAGCAGCCTTATTAGTTCATTCACAGGACCTTTTCACATTAAACAATCAAGGAGGGTGGACTGTTGAACTATTAGGATTGTACTTCTTCGGGGCTGTAGCTCTTGTTTTCACCGGAGGTGGAAAATATGCTTTAAGCAACAAACATCTCTGGGATTAAAAGACATTCAAAAAACAGAATCATACAATTAAAAAAAACAAGAAAATGAAAAAGTTATTCTTTACAACAGCATTCGTGCTAAGCATACTTGCAGCACATTCTCAAACGACATGGAGTAATGATCCCGCTCACTCCCGCTTAGGTTTCGTAGTTAAGCATCTTACTATCTCCCAAATAGACGGACGGTTTGCCGACTTCTCAGTTAAAGTAACGACCACAAAAGCCGACTATTCAGATGCTCAAATAGAAGTAACCGCGAAGGTAGCAAGTATCGACACCGATATCGAAGCACGCGACAACCATTTACGTTCCGCCGACTTCTTCGATGCAGAGAAATACCCTACCTTGACATTCAAAAGTACAGCTGTGAAAAAAGTGGGCAAAAATAAAGGAAAACTATACGGCAACCTGACATTTCATGGCATAACGAAGCCCGTTGCATTGGATGTTCAATACTTCGGATCGGTGGTCAACGCAATGAATAACGCTCAAACAGCAGGCTTCCAAATCACAGGAGAAGTGAAAAGATCTGATTTCAATCTAGGCACTAAATATCCCGAAGCTATGATCAGTGACAAGATCAAGATCGTAGCTAACGCAGAATTCAGTCCAAACAAATAATCGAAATAACTAACATATAATATTATAAGATAATGAAAACAATAGTAATTCTGGCACATCCCTATTTCGGACAAGCGTCTCACATCAACAAGTCATGGATCGAAACATTGAGTAAAACCAATCCCGAAATAAGCATACACAATCTGTATGAGAAATACCCGGACTGGCAAATCGATGTACCAGCCGAACAGAACTTGATAAGCGGATACGATAGAATCATCTTTCAATATCCTTTCCAATGGTACAACATGCCTCCCTTATTGAAAAAGTGGATCGACGAAGTCTTCTTGCAAGGATGGGCATACGGTCAGGGAGGTGACAAATTGGTTGGCAAAGAAATCGGAGTTGCCATTTCAACAGCGGGAATCAGTGATGTATATACCGAATCCGGCTTTGGAACGATAGAGCAACTATTAAAGCCGATGGCATCGACGACTAAATTTGTAGGTGCCACATACATCGGACATCACGCTTTTCTTGGCGCCTATACAGCCGATACCGACGAAAGATTGGCTAACGACCTGAAGGCGTATACCGAGTTCATCACCCAATAACCAGCCCAATAAGCGATCGAATATTAGTGAATTTATTTAGTAATAATTAAAAAATTAATAGTATGTCAACAATTAAAACAGTAAATCCTGCAACCAATCAGGTAGAGAAAGAGTATGCTGTAATGACCGATCAACAAATTGAAACCATATTGACCGATGCCGACAAAGCATTCCAATCCTGGAGAAAAACCTCGTTTGCCCAAAGAGCCCAATTACTTCATCGTGTAGCCGAAATACTACGCGAACGCAAATCTGAACTCGGCAAACTGTGTTCAATCGAAATGGGTAAACTGCATCGTGAAGGAATTGGCGAAGTCGAACTATCAGCTGATATTTTCGATTATTATGCCAACAATGGAGCTAAGTTTCTCGCAGACTCACCACTCGATACGCCACAAGGAAAAGCTTTCTTAAGCTATCAACCTATCGGTGTGTTACTAAGTGTGCAACCTTGGAACTTCCCATTCTATCAGATCACCCGTTCGGCTGCGCCTAACATCATGGCAGGTAATACCGTTGTGCTCAAACACGCATCCAACGTGCCCCAAGCAGCGGAGATAATGGAAAAGATATTCACCGAAGCCGGTGCGCCCAAGGGGGTATATACCAACCTGTTCGTTCCCGGAGCTAAAGTTTCGGAGTTGGTAGCCGATCCCCGTGTCAAAGGAGCCGCATTGACAGGTAGTGAACCCGCCGGAGCTAGTTTTGCATCGATGGCTGGTAAATTCGTCAAGAAATCGACACTCGAGTTAGGCGGTAGCGACGCGTTTATCGTTATGCCGGACGCCGATCTGGACAAAGCAGTCGAAACAGCCGCATTCGGACGTTTGTGGAATGCCGGACAAGTCTGTGTATCGCCCAAGAGAATAATCGTACCGGAGTCTATTGCCGACAAGTTTATCGAGAAAGCGAAAGCCGTATACGAACAAGTTGTAGTAGGCGATCCGCTCGATCCTAAAACTCAATTGGCTCCTCTGAGTAGCGAAAAAGCAGTTCAGGACGTCATCAAACAAGTAGAAACAACTGTCAGCCAAGGCGCCAAATTGGTATTGGGTGGCAAACGTATCAATCGTCCCGGAGCATTTATGGAACCTACCATCCTCACCGGAATCAAAAAAGGTATGTTGGCATACTCAGATGAAATATTCGGTCCCGTCTTAGCTATCTATGCAGTGAAAGATATAGACGAAGCTGTTGAGTTGGCCAATGATACCGAGTTCGGACTCGGAGGAACAGTCTTCGGAACCGACACCGATAAAGCCGTAGAAGTGGCTCGACGCATCGATACAGGTATGGTTTATATCAATCATGTAACCGGTATTGCACCCGAATTACCTTTCGGAGGTACTAAGAAGTCAGGCTACGGGCGAGAACAATCTCCCGCAGGTATATACGAATTTGTCAATGCCAAATTAATACGTGTGACCACGCCTGATGCTGCTTACTAACAGAAAACAAATAATCCAAGTCGTACGAGAAAACAACGTACGGCTCGGATTATTAAAAAGCAAAGCATATGAGAACAAATAATTTATCCAAAGGAGTCTGCCCTGTACGATCCGTGTTAGATGGCATCGGAGGAAAATGGTCGATCCTTATATTAGATATTTTAGGAGAAAAAGGAACAATGCGTTTCGGCGAGATCAACAAAGTGTTGGGAGACATCTCACAAAAGATGCTCACATCCACCTTGCGATTGTTAGAAGCAGATGGCATCGTTTCCCGCAAAATGTATGCAGAGATTCCTCCTCGCGTCGAATATGAATTGACCGAACTAGGACGTGACCTATTGCCCAACATTCGCAATCTGATTGCTTGGGGGCATAAAAACATTGAAGTGATACAAAGAAACAGAGAATCGTTTAAAAAGAATATTTAAAACTTAAACCAACACTATTAATTCATGAAAACAATATTGAGTATCGAAAAAATCCAATCGCCTCTTCAGGTCAATAATCCCTTTATTATGGCGGTTCATCACAATGACCATTATCCGAAAGGAAACGAAAAGATGGAACCTGTTCATTATCTTCCCACCTGGCAAGTCGGACGAGATTTCAACCGAATGCACCTTGGAGGATGTATCATGGCGAAAAAGTTCCCGGTTTTCCGTATCATCCTCACCGAGGATTTGAAACAGTGACCGTTGTTCTGGAAGGAATCGTCGATCATTTCGACTCCCTGGGAGCAAAAGGCCGCTACGGACAAGGTGATGTACAATGGATGTCGGCAGGATCGGGTGCTTTGCACTCGGAAATGTTTCCGGTAGTTTCCCAAACCACCGATAATCCAACGGAACTATTCCAGATATGGCTCAATCTGCCATCAAAAGGAAAGAAAACATCACCCAACTATAAAATGCTGTGGAATGAGAAAATTCCACTGATAACAGAGACAGATAAAAATGGAAATAAATATGAAATAAAACTTATTGCAGGCAAGTACGGCACAATCGAGTCTCTCGATCCGTTACCCAACTCCTGGGCTTTTGACAGAAGTCACCATGTCGGCATCTGGATAATCAAATTATCTCCCAATGCAGAGTTGACAATCCCCAGCGTCTCCCCCACTCTCAATCGAATGCTATACAACATCGAGGGTGCCGGTATACAGGTTGATAACGAAGCCGTGGACTTCTACCATTGTGCCCAACTAAGTGGTTCTGAGAATATTCTTGTAAAAAACGGCAATACCGATAGCTTATTGCTATTACTCGAAGGAGAACCAATCAATGAACCCGTTGTAGCTTACGGACCATTTGTGATGAATTCCCGGCAAGAAATACAGCAAGCCATCAATGACTTTAAGTCAACCGAGTTCGGTGGGTGGCCTTGGGATAGTCCCGAACCCGTAAACAAGTTAGGCGACGGACGGTTTGCCAGCTACAATCATGGAGAGAAAATAGAAACTCCATAAACTGATTCAAAAATTACTTTTAAGAAAAACGAGCCGCGAAGTTACTATCGCGGCTCGTTCTTTTGTTTCATTTCACTTTCTAATAAAAAAAGACTAAAAATGCAATAAACACAAAGGTTGTGAGACTTTTAAGAGACAACTTAATATAAAAACATTAAACAAGAATTGCTATTACAACGTTATGTCTTAAGAACCTATTATATCAACCTTATAATTGTAATAGCATGTGTTTACATAATTCGATGTCTGCAAAACTCATCAAACTGGCTTCCAGATATAGCCGTAAATCGACGATAGTGGAGACTCATCCGCATAACCTTTGTGAGCAAGATCAAATAAACTCGTGGAATTTCCCCAAACACCCCATCATTACCAGCTCTGAAGAAATACAAGTATTCAACTGGGGATTGATTCCTTTTTGGACAAAAGCAAAAAAAGAAGCAAAAGAAATACGTGAGATGACTTTCAATGCGCATGCCGATACAATCTTCGAAAAACCTCTTTTCCGGGAATCAATCATGAAAAGACGATGTATTGTGCCCTCAACCGGTTATTTTGCATGGCGGCGCGAGGGCAACAAGAAGATACCTTACCACATACTCCTAAAAGGAGAAGAGATCTTTTCTATGGCGGGAATATTTGATCTTTGGTTAGATCAAGCCACTGGAGAAGGCCATAGTACATTCGCTATTATAACCACCGAATCCAATCCGCTGACCAGCTATATTCATAACACCAATTTCCGTATGCCGGTCATTCTCTCTAAGGGAGATGAAGAAAGGTGGCTAGCTCCGGATTTGTCAAAGGACGAAATCACATCATTACTCAAGCCATACTGCGCCAATCTGATGAAAGTGAACTTCGTTAGTCACGATCGTCTTATCGAAAGAAACCCCAATTGTCCGGTTACTACTATATAAGAACGAAAAGAATGGAGCTAGAGAAATTAATAACAAAAAAAATAGGTTTATCGCACGAATTATACGAGAGACTTATTAACCTATCCGACAAGGTCTTACTCCAAAAGAAAGATTTTCTATTGCAGCAGGGAAAAGTGTGCACTTTCATCGGTTTTGTTGAAAGCGGAGTACTGCGTTCCTTTATCGAAAAAGAAGGTGAAGACTATATCAGTGACTTCTACTTCCAAGGTTCATTTACAACCTCCTATAGAAGTTTTCTGCAAAAAGAAGCAAGTGTAGGCAGCATACAAGCTTTAGAAGATTCCACCGTGTTCTGTTTATCCAAGTCCAACTATGACCTTTTACTGCAAGAATCCGGTGAATGGTACAAATTAGGGAAACATATCGCAGACACACTCTTTATTCGAAAATGTCGCAAAGAGACATCTCTCCTCATGGATAGTGCTTTAGACAGATACAAGCTACTTCTACAAACCTATCCCCATATCGAACAATCCATTTCACAATATCACATCGCCTCTTATCTGGGTATAAAACCCGAATCTTTAAGTCGCCTCAAATCTCTTAACATAGGTCAATGAGATAAATATCTTCCTCGCCCTAACTTTGCAGCAAAACAAAGAAAATCACACTTAATTGCTGTACAAGTATGGAAAAGACAAACGTAACCAGGGCCGATCTTCTCACTGCCCAATTAGGCGGTAAACAAGACGTATCAAAAGTAGAGATCAAGAAAATAGTAATTCCTCCGAATGGGAAAGCAGACTATCACCTGCACCCCTGTTCGGTAGTCGGCCATATCGTTTCAGGTACAGTGTTGTTTCAAATAGAAGGAGAAAAGGAACAATTCCTGTGTGCCGGAGAAGCGTTTTATGAACCCAAGAACCAACCGATCCTACATTTCGATAATGCTTCTTCTTCCGAGCCTCTCGTATTTATTGCATACTATCTGTTAGAAGGCAATGAAGAGTTGATCACACTGCTACCGGAAAAGAAATAGCAGAAGAACTGATAGATAAAACAGAAGCAAGACAATCATAAATAAAGAAACTACGAGATCAAGCATAAAGCCCGAATCTCGTAGTCATCTAATTAGTATATTTATTGAATACCTTTAAAAAGTACGCTTATAGTTCGACTCTCATATCAACCACAGTAGGTTCTGCAAAAGTTTGGCTAGTATTTGGATTCTCACCCCGTATTCCAATATTCGAAGTTGCATCATTATGATGTGGTGATTGATCAAGTACAACCCATTGGTCATTACGTTTCTCGTAATCTTCGCCATTCAGTTTCCAATAACCTACTAAACCATCAGTTTTCGGATCTACATACATCATGTTCTCACGGATCTGATTGGCCGTACGGGCAACCGTCCATAGACGCACTTCACTCATATATCCATACCATCGACGACTTCTGTCATAATCGTAGGCATAACCAATACAGAAACGTTCATTCAAGTCGAATGTTTGTGTACCAACAGTCTTGTCTACAATTTTCTCTCCATTCAGGTAAAGAGTTGCCATTCCTGAAGATGCATCATAGGTAAACGCTACATGATACCATTTATTCAACTGAAAAATAGACACATCAGGTATCTGCAAGGCTACATTTCCTGCTACTTGAAGTTCATTATCCGGATGATTTAGGTCGCCAGTACGCAAAATCAAAACGCCTTCATTTCCCATAATCGTACCCAGATTTTTCCAACGATCAGCATAAACCAACGCCTCGTATGTCACAGTACTCGCCTTTTTAAAAGCATCCGGTAGACGTACATCCAACCAGGTCGGATTTATGTCATAGACCTTATTAATAATAATAGGTTTCTTTACGACTACAAATGTAACCCCCGTAGCGTTTATTTTGGCAATATCCGAACTATTTACTACAACCGGCAGTATATAAGAGACGCCATCTTCGCCTTTGGATATATTCTTCAAAGATAATTCACAGGCATCAGCATAAAGATCTCCTGCCTTTATCACCGAAGCACTTTCGCCCATTACATAATTGCCAACCGACATAAGCTTCCCGGTAGTACCATGTTTCTGATTATACTCGTCCACTAAATCTTGACCACCTATCTGATATGTCACATTTACATCATTCTTCACCATATCCGATAAACGTGATACCAACTCACACTCATAAGTATCATCTTCCACTTCTACTTTTATCACATTGCTTTCAAAATAAAGCTTGGGCTTTAGCAGATCTTTTTCGCTATCGTTGCAACTTGCCTGGAAGAAAGACAATGCAACTAGTGCACCTGCATATAATAAATTGATACGTTTCATTGCTCTTCTGTATTATTGTTAGATTGTAAGTCCATATATTCCTGATAAGCCCGCTGATTCTCCTGTATAGCTTGACGCGTATACTTATAATCCGGCGTATTATCATAGTCATTATCCAGTCGGAATGCTCCTACACCACCTTTCGGACCATTTGCATGATTATAAGCCGCTTGTTTCAACAAGACACCACCGGAGTTCCAATATGATTCGAAGTTCTCCGTAAAGATATGCTTCTGATACTCATAATATTCACCACACCAATTCCGCAAAGTACTTACCCGGTAATCGAGCCAAGAATCGCCATAAGCTTGCGTGATGAAGTAGTCAAAATAAGGAGCCGACTCTTTGTTTGCATTCCAAATCTCACCATCAATCAAGAAGTAGTAGTATTTACCATCAGGACGTTCGGTAGCTTTCGGACCAAAGTATTTCCCTACCTCTTCTACCAAGTAATGAAGATATTTACCACCCGCTCCCTTTAAGCTACCATCACCATCTCCACCACCATTGGGTTCCCAGTCTATATCCAAACCATCATAACCCATAATCACAATCGTATCGACTAGTGCTTTGGAATACCGTTGGATTGAAGCAATATGATCTTCTGATCCTTTTACTCCACTAGTAAAGCCCCAATATTCCTCAGTAGCTTTCTTTATTAATTTAGTAAGATCGTCACTACTAGCTTCCGGATTCTCAGCCTGCACTTCTTCTGAAACTGATTTAGGAGTAATTCCCGTTCCAATGTTATGCAGAATGTAACAGACAAAGATTTTACCACCTTTCTTTTGCTGATAAATATTCTTATCAGCAATTTTGGCTTCATTCAACTCAAACGGAGCGCTCCACATCGAAATCATATCGATACTATCCGGTAATGAGGCCAAATAGCCCTTGCGAATAGCACCTTCGGGCGACCAGTTACTGAACCATCCAAACGACACCGGACGTCCATAATTCTCCGCAGTAGCCTTCCACGCACGTAGATCGGCATAGTACTGTTCACTTTCCTGATTATCTATCGTGTTTAAACCACCGAGATGCTCAAATTCCTTCTTTTCCACATCGAGACACGATGCGAATATCATTCCTACAAGAGGAATTATATATATTATTTTCTTAAAGATTTTCATATTCATCATAGTTTAATAGATTTTTTTTCTACAATCCCACCATAGCTGGGTCGTCGGTTTGTCTTTATCCACACCACCTAGGAAGAGCAAAGCCTGTTCATAGTTAGCTCTATTATCAGCAGACTGATAAAAACTTACCGGATACACCATGCGACGAATTCCACCTTCTTTAGTCACCCCTTGCCCCCGATTGGTCTGCACCGGATTTAGTTTCGGATAACCCGTTCTTCTCCATTCGCTCCATGCTTCCTGTCCATTGGGATAAAGAGCAATCCACTTCTGGATTATGATTTTCTCTAATTTCTCCTCGGTCGATCCAGTAAATGCTGTTGTTGCAGTAGTCGGAGCAGGTGCGGAATACGTATAATAAAGAGCCTTCAGATTATGAGCAACCGGAGTTGCACCAGATGCCAAATATGTTTCTACAGACGAATTGATCCCATTTTCATCAAATGACGCTGCAACACCTTGCGTATATAACGATTCAGCATCTCCAAAGTCCGCTCCCCATCTCAGTGCAGCTTCTGCTCTAAGGAAGTATACTTCCGAAGCACGCAGCCAATAAGTCGGAGTAGTTGCCAAGATATTAGGTTTAGAGAAACTGGTATAAATCGCATTTTGTTGACTCGCATTACCGGGAGGTACTGCCTGATACTTTTCACCATCAAAAGCCTCTTCAGCATACACGCTGGCCGAAGCCTGAAAATATTGACTCAACCGTGGATCTTTGTAACCCAATAAATACGAGAACATGGAAGACCCCATACGGCACTCATCATATTGATTTGACAACCATTCAATATTGTTACGGAATGACATACCAGCACCATTACTCATTTGCGCTTCATCAGATTTAGAAGTCATCACGCCAAACTCATGATTCAATGCCTGCAAAGCATACTTTTTAGCAATCGTTTCATCCGCATAACTAATACGCATCGCCAAGCGCAACATCAAAGAGTTTGCGTATTTCACCCATTTCCGAGCATCACCGGCATATACCGCATCATAGTCTGCCACAATAGTCGCTCCCTGCAAAGCCTTCGGAGTCAGTTCGGCAATAACATCCGTCAACTCGGTAAATATCAGATTAAACGCATCCTTTTCACTATCAAAAGGTATAACCAATGCAGGTTCCCCTACATGCTTATATGGAATCGGGCCAAAAGTCTCAAGCGTTTTATGCCAAGCAGAAATCTTCAGAATCTGTGCCAGAGCAAATACGTCGGTAATTCCGGTTTTCTCTGAATCTTGTTTTATTTTTTTCCAGGAGGCAACCAATTCCGTATATGAATTCTTATAGGTATCCGAAACCCAATTATCTTGCAAATAGTAGGTTGTATGATTACTTCCACTAAACCAATTATTATTCTATCCGAAGAATCCGCTCCACGAGTCAGCCGACAAATTATATGATGTCTGATACTGATTGATAACATCTGTATCATCAGCCTGCGTACCTACGGGAAATACCGATTTTTCCATAGCCGTAACAGATCCTCCTATGGCAATACCATCCCTTATTCCCATTTCATCGGTCATTTCGTATGGGTTGGTATTTATCTCTTCAAAGTTACAAGCAGTCAAAAGTGCCAAAGCACAGATACCTGCCAATAGTTTATAATGATTTATCTTTTTCATGGATCAATTATAATTTAAATTTAATACCGAAACCGAAACTTCTTACACTCGGTTGCATAAAATAGTCATTACCCTGTCCGTAAGTTCCCACAGACGGCGTCAATTCCGGATCGTGTGGAGCTTTGCAGTAAAGCATCCAAGGATTATTAGCAATGAACGACAAAGTAACATCTCTCAGTATATTCTTAAACCAGATATTGGGAAATTTGTAACTTAAGGTCAATTCCTGTAGTCGAATATTGGTAGCACTATACACATAATATCCGGATGTAGTATAGTCGCCCGTTCCTATCAACTGATAGTATTTCTGAGCGTCTACTCTACCCTGCGACGGAAATAAAGCTCCACCCGCATCGCGTGCTTCGGCTGATGCTTTAGAAACTCCGAACCGATCCAGAATAGCTTGTGTCGAAGAAGTTACCACCCCACCGAAACGTCCGTTGATGAGAAAACTCATTCCAAATCCTTTGTAAGATAATGAATTGCTCCATCCCATATTGAAATCCGGCGAAGTCTTACCCAAGTAGACAGGATCACCTTTCTCTAGTCCGAACGAACCATCCTGTTTGATATCAACATAACCCTGACTATCCTTCTTAAAGAAAGTGTTGGCATAAATATCATGGATACTACCGCCCTCCTTCAAGATGATGCGTCCATTATCCTTCAGGACTTCCGGCACATTGATCGGTTCCAAGCTCATCGAAGTGTTGTAGTTCTCCACCATCTCTTTGATCTTGTTTACATTGCGTGAGAATATCAATGATGACGAGAAACTAAAGTCTCCGTAGCTATCATTATATCCTAAGGAAGCTTCCCATCCACGGTTTTCCACATTACCCGCCTGCAAATAAATTTGTTTATAACCCGAATATTCCGGCAGTTCACCAACAAATGTCTGGTTGTAAGTATTCGATTTATAATACGTAACCTCAGCACTCAGCTTCTTCCAGAAACGAACACTCAAGCCAAATTCGTACGAGCGGGTACGTTCCGCTTTAAAGTCCGTAAACGGATAGATACCTGTAGGCGACAACGCACCACCCACAATGGGAGTAGTAACAGTTCCCGGAGTAAGACCTGGTCCTGAAACCGGAGCACCTACCTCAGTAAAAGAACCGCGTACCTTCAAGTACGAAATAAACTCAGGCAACGTTACCATCTCCGAAATGATTCCGGACAGACCGACAGACGGATAGAAGAACGACTCTTCGTTAGTATTAACCAAACGCGAATTCCAGTCATTACGTCCGGTCAAAGTCAGATAAAGCATACTCCTCCATCCCAATTCTATATTGGCAAAGATTGCATGATTACGTACGCTCCCATTCCATTTTTCTGAAATACGACCGTTGACCGGGTCAATATTGCTGGCAGCAAACAAGTTCGTGACTCCTTGCAATGTACCTTTATAGCCTCTTTGCATACCCCAGTAATTCGAATAGCTATATCCCAAGTTAGCAGAGATATTGAAGTCATTCAATTGCTTACTGATGTTCAACATAAAGTCCAGATATTCTTGCCGGTCTTTGTAGTTATTATAATCATAAAGCCCCTTCTTTCCTTCAGCAAATTTCTGATCGGAAGTAGCGTACACTTTACGTTCAAACTCCACATAGGTATCATCCATTCGGTAACGGGCAGCTGCATTCAGCCAGTCAGTGATGGTGTAAGTCAACCCCGCATTAAACATATACCGGCTCTTATTATTCGTAGCCACATTTCGGTAAGCTGTCCAATATGGATTCTGCGATCCATAAGTTGCATCAGCGATCGGCCAATACTGCACCGGGATGTTACGGCTCTGGTCGTAACGTTCAAACGTCTTGATATCCTCAAAGTTCTCACCTCGTGGGAACAGATAAGCCGCCATTACCGGATTCCAATACTGCCCTTGAGATAGCATATTTTTATCCTCCTGCTTCACATAAGACGCACCCAGATCCAACTGCAATTTATCATTTAAGAAAGTCGATGTATTCCGAATTGTAAAGTTCAGTCGATCGTAAGCGTTATTGGGAACAATCCCTTTTGAATTAGTGGATGAAATAGAAGCGAAAGTCTGGTTCTGTTTTGTCCCGGTCGACAAGGTCAGTGAATTGATAAAGTTCGTTCCGGTATTAAAAAAATCCTTTTTCGGATCGTACGAGTTAGGCTTTGCCAGTTTGTCGCCCCAACTTTCGAACATCCCGTCTTTATTGCTATACGTATTTTGAAACTCAGGAGTCATATACGCTTTACTGAATTCGGTCGAAGAAGAGAAAGACAATTGCATTTTTCCTTCTTTACCCTTCTTGGTAGTAATCAAGATAACACCGTTTGCGGCGCTACTACCATACAGTGCAGCAGCCGAAGGTCCGCTCAACACTGACAGACTCTCGATATCTTCCGGGTTGAAGTCAGCAATACCTTCCGTACCCGCTCTACCTTCACCCATGATACCACTATCCGTATTTCCCATATTGGTATTAAACAAAGGGATACCGTCTACCACATACAAAGCGTTATTGTCTCCCTCGATTGATTTGGCTCCACGCATAACCACACGTGTAGCACCACCGACACCACTTGCACTTTTGTTAATGCTCACACCGGCAATCTTACCATTCAATGTGTTTATGAAGTTGGCATCTTTCACAGCAGTCAGGTCATCACCTTTCAATTGCTGTACATTATAAGACAAAGCTTTTTCGGCACGCCTAATACCCAATGCCGTAACCACAACCTCCTCCAGTAGTTCAGCGTCCTGCTTCATGGTGATGGAATAGAAGTCCTGCTTGGAGATAGCCACCGTCTGGGTTGTATACCCAATATACGACACCTTCAGCTTGGAGTTATCCGAAACCTTGATTTCAAAGTTTCCATCGAAGTCGGTAATTGTACCTGTGGAACCACCGTCCACAGATATATTTACCCCAACCAGCGGTTCACCCCCCTCATCAATTATCTTTCCTTTGACATTTTTAGTGGGTTTTGTTACCGTTTGTTTCTTCTCAATAATTACGATATAGTTACCTTGAATTTGATATGAGAACCCTGTTCCCTTTAAGATTGTATCAAGCGCAGTAGATACTGACGCGTTTTTCAAGTTTAGATCAGGAATTTCTTTTCCCTTCAATTGCGAATCACTATAGTTTATTGACATTTGAGACTGTTTTTCAACAGCTTTCAACGCCTCAATAACTGTGATGTTTGCTTGCCGGATAGTAACTTTACTATCATTTTGAGCTAAAGCAGGAGTCTGCATAAACAGTAACAGACCTAAAAAAGTGAGAAAGACCCGCTTAAAGCCTATTTTTTCTGCTATTTTTTTGTAAGTTTGTAGCATCTTTATTAGTATTAGTTATTTGGTTAATATTCTTGTAACATTCAGAATTGCGTCCAGACGCGCTAGTATTAAAAGATTTTGATTTCACATCCGGAAAGAACGGCCATTCTTTCCGGGTGTTTTTTTACATAGGTTATTCGTTTATAGGTTATACAATTATTTTATTTATTATTGTTTATATAGCATTTATTTCCTTTAATCACATAACTGAAATCTCCCACCACCTGCGATACAATCTTCATTACCTCTTCTAAAGAAGCCTGTTGCCGGAAACGGAAACTATACGTATTATCCTTCAGACTGTGCAGGCTATACACAAACGTATACGGGAACTTACGTTCAAGACTCGTAAAAATATCTTCCAGATGCATATTGCTAAAAACCAGTTCGCCCCGCTGCCAAGCAGTTACATAATCCACCTGAGGCAATTCCAAGCTATGCTTTTGCGTATGCTTATTATAAGCCAACTGCTCATTCGGCTTCAAGATAACATGCGTAGCCAGATTGTTAAACTCCACCTTCACACTACCTTCCAGTAAAGTCGCTATCAGTTCGTCATTCTCCGGATACGCATTTACATTAAACTCCGTGCCCAGAGCCGTAATTTGAAAATCATTCGCTTTCACAATAAACGGATGTTCTTTATCCGGCTGTACTTGGAAATTAGCCTCCCCGATCAGATACACACTGCGGGTTTTGCCATTAAACTGTTCCGGATAGAGCAACGTAGTTTTAGAATTCAGCATCACTCGCGTACCATCGGGCAATGTCAGCTCCCGTACCTCAGCCGTAGGCGTATAATATTCTATTAAATCTTTAGGTTCATTATCGTGTTCCAATATCAAATAGACCGAAACAGTAGACACCGCCAACAAAAGAACAGCCACCGCCTGCCATATACGCAACTGATAGTTTCTGCCGGGAGTAACGGCCTCCCTCATACCGATATTCCGTTGCATACGCTGCACGGATTGTTGCATATTGCGGGGAGCTTTCTCTTCACCTGCCCTGTTCCACAACATACCGAGCGCTTCGTTCTTTTCTTCAGCGTGCTCTTCGTCCGCCAACCATTGGCGCACCTTCTTTTGCGTGTTCGCTGAATAATCGTTGCGACTGAATAAATCGATAATTTGTTGAATATAATTTTTCATTGTTTTTCTATCGTTATATATTAAATACACCCCAAATACACATACTACTTAAAAAGAAAGAAGAAAAAATAGAAGAAGGAGGATTTTCTTCAATTCAATCAGTGCCAGATAGACCTGATGTTCTACCGTGCGAACGGAAATATTCAGTTGTTCCGCTATTTCTTTATAACTTAATTCCTTGAAGCGACTCATTTCAAATATCATCCTGCGGCGTTCCGGCATTTTCTCCAACGTCAAACCGATAACCATCAACATCTCTTTGTAATAGACATTTTTCAGTATATCTTCCGTTTCAGTGAGTTCATAAAGCACTGTTTTCTCCAGCACCTCTTGTTGATACTCTTGCACGATTTGTTGATGTTTAAAGATATTTAGAATCATATTTCTGGTCATAATAAAAAGATAGCCATCCAAGTCCCTATCATTATTTAGCCAGGTATCAGGTTGCAACCAAAGTTTGCAAAACACGTCTTGAGCCACGTCTTCCGCTTCTGTTTCCGATTTAAGTAACATGCGGGCAAAATTCTTCACTTGAGGAAATTTCGCTTTAAAAAAACGTTGAAATTTCTCTTCAATATGTCTTTCATTATCTTTCATTTTTCTAGTATATAGCAGGTTCAGTAAAGTAAAATTAGAAACATTCAACTATTTTCATACAATAAAGCCACATAATTAAGTCAAATTCACAAGTAATTGCATTTCTTTGCTTATCAATTAATTTGATCAGATAGCTTCAATGAGGTTATTTTTTACAAGCGGAAAGCCGTTTGCAGCATGTAATCGTACAGTCAGCAAACGGCTTCTTAAATATTGATTTTGAGGGAGTCCACTCAATGTCCAAATCGTGATACATCCACTTTTTTATGATCTTTATCCTTATATCCGCCAAACTTATAACTGAACGATACAGCCACCCGGCGATTGTAGTAACCGGAATCCATAATCAGGTTCTGTCCTTTATACGCAATCGTAGCTTTCGGTGTCCCCAGTTCGAGCAAATCCGTACAACGGAGAGTCAGCGTTGCCCTGTCGCCACAGAATATCCACTTACCACCAACCGTTAGGTTGAAAACATTCTCGATGTCATAAGTACCCTGAATAGCCGGACTCTGATAACTAGCGTCCAAATCGAAGCTAATATGTTTAGACACCCGGAAATTATTCTTCAAAGAGAGCGACGTCACATACTTGCTGCGGTCGAACGGAATGTCGAAATAATCATCGCACTTCTCTTTCAGCAGAAAACCGGCAACGCTGAAACGCGAATCCAACCAACTCCCGGCTTTGAACGGAACAATTACATTCACGCCCCAGTTTTGCATATAATTCCAGTTTTGCGTTTTATAGATAAGTGCCAGTCTGTCCGTAGCCTGATAGGCAGCCTGCGTAAAGAAATCTTTTTTATGGGTATAGAATAGCGTGAAAATATATTTCCGCTTCAGAATATAATTCGCATTCACATTATAGCTACTCATGGGACGCAACTCCGGACTTCCGTGTATCTCCGCATACCCGTCCAAATAAGTAATTGACGACTGCATATCCCAATAACTCGGATATGCTTTGTCCGAAGACAACGAAAACTGAAAGATCTGATCCGGCGAACTCATAAACGTCAGAGATGCCTGTGGATATACCGACCATTTGTGATAATCGCCAATCGTATAGTATTCGCCCGTGCCTGAGACAGAGAAAGTAGTGCGTTCGGACAACTTCTTATCCACATTTACATAAAACGAAGCTGTGTGCTCTTCCAATTTCGACGAAGTGTTCTGTGTTTCCAAATCACCCGCTACATTCGAATAAGTCTGCGCGTCATCATCCTTCACCAATGCATAAGCTGCTCCATATCCCAACTTCCAGTTATTCGCCAATTCATGTTTCTGATCTGCCATGAATGAGTAGCGATAAATAGTTTGCTCACCGGACAAGTCGAAAGAGTTCGCCTGTTCATCCCGAAGCGTACTCTTCAAATGCTGCTCTTTGCCCGATTTATAAGAAGTATAATCCATGTTCAAGTCCAATCCGAAGCCCGAACGATAGGAAGCCGCCACATTGTGCATCCAACTGTCACCCTGCCGCGATACATGACTCTCCTGATAGCTTCCCGACGTACGGCTGTCTCCTTTGTCCGATGGAGAGAAACTTCCCGTATACGCCAGACTCAACCAACCGTTCTCCGGTAGATTGTATTCAAAAGCTCCACGTAAATCATGCTGCCAACCTTTTTCCGACAGGTTTTGCTCCTGCCGAATCTCATAGACTTTATCTTTCAGCGTGTGATTCGACTCCGTTTTGATATGCGTAAAGCCCTTCATCTGCCCGGCATTATACATAAAATCGAAAGCATATTGAGGAGTCGTCAACCGGAAGTTCCCGTTCATATACCCCGAACTGTAATACTGATTGTTATATCCTGTTTTCACTTCACCCTGAAACGAAGAAGTTGCAGCCCGTTTCATCACCAGATTCACCGCAGCACCCCGAACGTGATACTGAGGAGGGGCGCTATACATCACCTCCGCCTTCTCGATACGATCAACCGGCGTACTTTTAAGCAAAGTCTCCAGTTGTCCGGCAGTCATTGTAGTCGGCTTTCCGTTAATGATAACCGCCAGGCTCGCCGCACCTGCCAACGAAAGAGCACCATCGCTCTCGCTGATACCCGGCAACTCTTTGATAGCCTCGTACGCATTGCTGATAGATTTCCGTTGCGACAAAGCAGCAAGGTCATAACTCAGCCGCCCATCTTCCACGCGTACCAACGGGCGTTCGGCCTTAATCACCACCTCATCCAGAAACTCCGTATTATCTTCCAGATAAAGCGTATCTCGTAACATTCCTTCCTCCACGAATTTTGTTTGATAAGCCAAATGCTGCAACTTCAACCGAAACTTTGCCGGACGATTCGTCAACCGAAAAAGACCATTGGCATCCGTTATTGTACCTTCGACAAACGCCGAGTCCACGGTTTGCAACATAACCGCCACCCCTTCGACAGGTTCTTTCGCCTGATCGAATATATAGCCTTGCAATTGTTGAGCTTTGACCGTGAGACAGCAAAAGACTGCCATACATAAACCTAAATACTTCATAGTTTGCGTGCGTTAATGTTAGATATAAGTAATACCGGAGAAAAACAAAAGCGTACAAATTTATAAAAATAAAATACAATCTCTTTATTTTTCAGTCTTTTTATCAGACAAAAAGACACCAGCTCCTCCCAAAAGCCAAACATACGTATAGTTTATGCTTATTTATTTCAATTCGAAGCAAGTAGCGCACACTACAGATACGGCTTTATTCTACTTAAATAAAAATCCTCAAGGAAGTGTTTATTTACAGAAAAACGAGTTCAGAACAGATTAATACCAAACTCCACCATAGCCGCCGTGACAACCGTTTTGGGATGCGAGAAGATTGTATAGAAGGTAGGTTTGATGGTCACGTACTTATTCAGATTATACCTCACAAAGACCTCAATCGTATGCTCCGTCCGGTCCCGGACACCATCTTCCTCTGCCGACTGATAATATAGTTGAGTAAGCCCAATGCCGGCGACATCGGTGCGCGAACGCGAAAAGAAACCACTGGCTATCAAACCAACAGCTGAATAGCCATACGCAACGTTGCGGTTCTTCACCGCATACGAACCTTGCAGAAAAGCACCTGCCGTTCGACCCTCACGCTGATAAAAATCGTGCTCGCCAAAGGCGTAAAAGGTATAGTTGTTCGCATAACTGCGCTCGACATCTCGAATCGACGGGAATCTCTTATTGTGGTAAACCGCTCCTATACCAAACATATGAGCGGGGAACTGTGTCGAGTCGGAAACATACTTCAGTTCGGTCATGGACAGAACTCCGTCTTTGCGTGGATTAGCACGCCACTTCATGTTGAAACGATCTTCATCAATATCCGCCACCCGGCCGTTGAACAAGGCAGTCAACGCAGACCAGTTCGCATTGATCTGGTAAGAGGCAGCCAATCCTAATCCGGCAGTAGGATAATTAGGCAGCGAATAGTTGAGAGACAATGTAGGGAAAGTGCCATACGAACTGCCCGAAAAAGCATCCGTAAAGGGCTGACACATAAAATCATCCGTGATATTCATCAAACCTCCTCGAATACCGAATCGGCCTAATTGCTGATGATACCATAACTCCCACGCCAGCAACGCATGGTTGCCCGCTTCGATGCTACAGATGGCCTGCATATCATAAATTGTTGTGGCGGAAACTCCCTTACCATGCGTACTTAGCACCTCCGCACTAAACGTCCCACCTTTCCACCAGCGGGCAGCTTCTGTATTCAACTGAAAACCTACGTCGAGCAATCCCATGTATTGCAACGAACGCCTGCCACCTCCACTGAAATTGTTTATCACATCGCCTGTGTAACTTACTTTAGGCAGAAAAGCTTTTTCATCCTGCGCATAACCTGCCGAACAGATACACACAGCGCACAAGATCACAACAATACCATTTTTCAATGTTCCAACCACTTATCTATATTTTACAGCCTTATCGATCAACTATTTTTGCTCAAAATCAACGCCTTTTTCAGGTTGGCGAAATCCTCCAGAAACTTAGTTCGGTCTTTATTGCCGATACGCAACGTATTCGCATGATCGTATTTGAAATGCTTTAATTTATGACTCGTATTTTTCAATGTCACAACCAGGCCTTCGTCGGTGAGCTTACACTTCACAAAAGGTTCTTTTTCATTATCACTGCGAGATACCTCAAAGCCATCCGCCCCAAAAGTAACCTGCTGCAGAGGGATCGATAAGTTGAATACCAGAAAACCATAAATATCTTTCAGCGTACCTAATATGTCGGGCGAAAAGTGCTCCTCTTCTTGCAGATGATAGAATAACTCACCGTCCAACACAATATCTTCCAGAATCTCCGCTTCGATGTTTTTGTCCCACAGTCCCAACTCTTTACGGCAATAATCCGAGAAGCGGAATATGGTATGTTTATCTGCGGAGGTCAGTCGAAGCAAACGGGTTTCCGGTTCGTAATTTCGCGTAATGCCTGATAGATCATCCGAAATTCATGTATGGTCTTTTCATCCGCAATCATAATCAATTTCGCCAGAATAAATTCCAAATCGACCAAGTCCGACCGCTTCATTTCCACCTGATTGTCATCATCTGCTTTTTTAAATATATCCTGCAGTGTATCAATAGCCAGATTATAAAGCGTCAATTTCTCCTCAAAGACTTTCTCATTCCGGCTCTTTTCTTCTTCCGTTTCGGTCTGTTTACTCAGTAGCACCATGGTGATAACGGCAGCAAATATAGTCCCGAAGATGGCCGAAGCAAACTCCTGAGCTGCATTCTGTTTCAAACTGGCAAACAAAGGTTCGAATGCGAGAAAAGCAGAGAAAGCGATTAGAAACACAAAAATGGCATTCCGGAAGTTTCCTTTTTTTCTAAATATATTCTTCATCTATCTCAATTTTACTAAATATTCAGGTTAGCAGACAAATATAATATATTTTCAATAAGAACCGTTGAAATAACTACAAAAAAGAATAGCAACGTCGAGAATCGACGTTGCTATTCAGGTCTAGTTTAGGAAAAGTGTTTTTGTAGTATTAATTAAACAAAAAGGGATTTAATACACCCACAGCATCACTTTGCTGCGGATACCAATTTACGAACATTTATTCAAAACAATAGAATCATTACTCAGTTAAGAGTATCTTACTCATTTATTTATCGTTAGCAAAGATACGGCAGATTGGCACGCAAGATTTTGACTTTTATCAAAAAGCGACCAAAATCAGACTTTTCTTCTAATCCGACTGAGTGTTTCCGGCGATACACCGAGATAAGAAGCGATATGTCCCAACGAAACTCGTTGCAACAGTTCCGGAAAGTCAGCGATCAATGCCGTGTACTTCGTCTTCGCACTTCGGGCGTGCAGCGAAGCAATACGCTCTTCAAACGCCAGACAATACTCCTCAACAATCTTCCGTCCGATATTGCTCAGTTCGAGATTGGTCTTATAGAGTTTGCTCAACGATTTTTTGGATATATAATAGATAGAAGAATCCTCCAGCACCTCCTGATATTCATCCGAAGGCAGGTGCGCGAAGAAAGACGAAGAAGTGAACGAAGTCATATTCTCGGTACAAAACCAACTTGTAATCTCTTTATCGCCCCGGTAATAGTAGAAGCGTGTGATACCCTTCTCCATTACATACAGACGATCGTTGATCTGTCCCTTTCGGGTCAGCAAAGCCCCCTTCTTCTTAAAGCAATGCCGCACATACGGCAACAGCTCCTGTTCCGTTTCTTTGGAAACAGGGCCGTACCGTCGTAAAGTTTCTATAAAAAAATGCTTCATGTTGCAGCGAAATTATTTTCACTACAACACATTTCGATTAAAATTGTTCCAGAATAGCGATTCGTTTTTCAATGGGTGGATGCGTAGCGAACAATCCGCGTATCCCACCCTTAGCCGGATGCTCGATAAAAAGCTGGGCAACGTCTTCACGTTCCACCGATTCCACCTTGGGGCGTTGCGAGATCTTCCGCAAGGCCGAAGCCAAAGCCTGTGGTTGCTTCGTCATTTCCGCCGCACCGGCATCCGCCATATATTCACGCTTCCGTGAAATTGCGAATCGGAGCAAGATCGAGAAGAAATACCCCACCAACCAAGCAAGGCGATCAGCAAAATGACCACGATAGCCCCGCCATTATTCTTATCACGTCCACGAGTCCACGATGATGTCGCGGCGATTCGGAAAGCGATTTCCGCGATGAACATGAAAATCCCCACAAATACAATCGACACAATCAGCAAGCGGACGTCCCGGTTACGAATGTGCATCAGCTCATGAGCGATAACTCCTTCGAGTTCCGCATCATCCAGCGTATCGATAATTCCACGCGTCAGCGTGACCGTGTAACTCTTCTTATTAATCCCACTAGCAAACGCATTGAGCGAATTTTCCTCAATCACATTGATCTTCGGCATCTCCATTCCCTGCGACATGCAAAGGTTCTCCACTAGGTTGTAAACCCGTTTATTATCTCGTCGTTCCAGCGTATGAGCCTGCGTAGCTCGTTGAATCATGCTTGTGTTGAAAAAGTATGCGATCAGGAACCATACGGCTACGACGCCGAAAACAATCGGAGCCGTATGCAACAATCCGTTCAAAGCCAACTCATGCGGTTGCACCTCTTCCGTGCTTTGGAAAGCGATCACATAAAAGAAAAGATAGACCAGCAGCAAGATCAGTGCCGGAAACATCAAAAGCAGCAGAGCCGTTTTCGTATTGTTCCTGCTCTGCTGGGTATGAATTCCTACGTAAGTCATAGGCCTAGAAACTTACCGTCGGAGCTTTATCCAACGTAGCACGGTCCGTACCTAGATCAAACATTTCCGCTTTATGGAATCCAAACATCGAAGCTACCAGGTTGGAAGGAAACACCTGTACAGCGTTATTAAGCTCTTTCGTAGCCGAGTTGAAGAAACGACGTACCGAAGCCAGCTTGTTTTCGATGTCGGACATCTCTTCCTGTAGTTGCAGAAAGTTCTGGTTAGCCTTCAAATCCGGATAAGCCTCCAGCGTAACTTTCAAACCCGAAAGCACACTCGACAACTGATTCTCGGCAGTAATCTTACCATCAATCGTGGTAGCCGACACAGCCTGATTACGCAGCTCAATAACCCGAGCCAACGTCTCCCGCTCATGCTTGGCATAACCTTTCACTGTTTCCACCAATTGGGGAATCAAATCGTAACGTTGTTTAAGTTGCACATCGATATCCGCAAAAGCATTTTCACGATTGTTGCGCAACTTCACCAGATTGTTATAAACTGCAATTAAAAAAATGACGATTACCGCCAGTATAATCAATAGAATAGCTACTGTTCCCATATACATTTATTGTTTTAGAATATATTAGAAGACAAAAATAATCAAATAGTTTAGATTTCCGCATAATTCAGCGTTTTTTCTTCCGTTTTTCGGGGTTTGGCTGCGCTACTCTCCCACGTGCCAATCGTCCCAAAAAGTGGTGGCTACTAATTGTACGAATTTAAGAAGTAGTAAAAAAGTAATAAAAGGAACCATTCGCCATCTTATCCAGCTGTTTTTAGCAGCATTTTCCTCCGTTTTTGAAAAAGACAAATTACGCCAATTTCGCATCGATTCAGCACTACGTAAAATCAAATAAGATTACAATATAATTATCAAAGTATTGATTATCTTAAAATTACAAAGAAATTAAATTCCTTTTATTCATCAACGATCATTCTTTACCGAATGGACAAATGGTCAAAAGGCCTATATAACTATATCTAAATTGGGTAAATCCCATTGACGCATTTTTCCGAAAATGAAAAATACGATCAATTATTCATTTATAAATAAGTATATATTATTTTACTTCAAAAATGCACTTAGGGGACACACCTCTTTATTATATTCAATAAATCAAGACATTCATATACTGCCGACTGCGCATATACCTACAAATACATCATGGCTCACCTGCTATTTTCAGGTAAATTCCATTCTCAGCTACAAAACTAACGAAGCACCCATAAAGAACGCAAAACACTTATAATCAATAACTTAACAGAAAAAAGATATCAATATCATTTTTATAGGTGGTCATAAGGGCCTTTTGTCTATTTGTCCAAATCCATTTGAGAAAAAAGAGCTAGATCTTTTTTAAATTCAACCTGATCTTTTCGATAAAACATCCTGATCTTTTTAAAATTCAACCTGATCTTTTTTCCAAACCATCAAACTCTCTTTTCGCACGCGTAAAAACATATGGTGAGACCGTCTACCTTCGTCAACTATTTACACAAACAAAATAGTTAAATAAAACTAATAAAGTTTGTCTATGAAATAAATCTTTATAGTTTTGCATCTGACACTACTGTCAAACACACGTGTTACATACCTATGTTCCACTTAACTAAAAATAGATATGCACGAAGATAACAGAGCTATACGACTAGGTATCGATGTAGGTTCGACCACGGCAAAAATGTTTTTACTCGACGAAAACAACCAAGCTATTCTTACCCGATACGAGCGACACAATGCCGATGCCACAGGTGTTGTGGAGCAATTCCTACGCGCCATTGAAAAGAAATACAGCGACCGCAGACTCTCGGTTAGTTTCACCGGATCGGTAGGTATGGGACTTGCCGAACGTCTCAACATCCCCTTTGTACAAGAAGTAGTAGGAGCCGCCACGTATGTCCGCACACTCTATCCGCAGGTACGCAGCATGATCGACATCGGTGGCGAAGACGCCAAGATAGTCTATCTTAAAGACAACGAAGCCACCGACCTTCGCATGAATGGTAACTGCGCCGGAGGCACGGGGGCATTTATCGACCAGATGGCCATCCTGCTTGGAGTAGAAGTCAGCGAACTCGACGCGTTAAGCGCCCGGGCACAACAAACACATCCCATCGCATCACGCTGTGGTGTGTTTTCCAAAACCGACATACAGAATCTCATGGCCCGCAACGTGAGCCGGTACGACATTGCCGCCTCCATCTTTCGGGCGGTAGCCGTGCAAACTATAACCACCCTTTCGCACGGATGCGAAGTAACCCCTCCCATCTTGTTTTGTGGGGGACCGTTATCGTTCATACCTTCCCTGCGTAAAGCCTTTGCCGACTACCTCGACCTGACGGAGGAACAATTTATTCTTCCGCCTCAAGCCGAACTCATACCGGCCTATGGCACAGCCTTGTGCGCTTCTCACCAAGTAGAGCACGACATTTCGCAACTGTTGCAACAAGTGGATGCGCTGGCACATCAGCCTGTCTCCTCCTCTGCGCCTACGCTGCCGCAACTCTTCACCGACGAAGCCGAACTGGATGCGTAGACAGCCGATAAACAACGCAACAACATAACCTATGCCGACCACATGCCGACGGAAGTGTATCTGGGCATCGACTCCGGCTCCACCACCACTAAAATTGTAGCCATCGATACGCAGGGACGCATAGTCTACCAATATTACCGCAGCAACGAAGGCGACCCCATCCGCACGGTGACCAAAGGACTGGAAGCATGGCACGAACAATGCCGCCTTGCCGGAGTAGACGTCACTGTAAAAGGCAGTTGCTCCACCGGCTATGGCGAAGACCTGATAAAAGCAGCGTTCAAACTCGACAACGGAGCCATCGAAACCATCGCCCACTACCTGGCAGCACGCCGAATCTCGCCCGACGTATCGTTTATACTCGACATTGGCGGACAAGACATGAAGGCCATCTTTGTAGAAAAAGGAGTCATTTCCCGCATGGAACTGAACGAAGCTTGTTCGTCCGGCTGCGGTTCTTTCATCGAGACCTTCGCCCGTTCGTTAGGTTATCCCGTAGAAGAGTTCGCCCGCATGGCCTGTACAGCCAACTATCCCCGTGATTTGGGCACACGCTGCACGGTATTTATGAACTCGAAAGTGAAACAAGCATTGCGCGAAGGGGCTTCGATAGGCGATATTTCCGCCGGACTCGCCTACTCCGTAGTAAAGAACTGTTTATATAAGGTATTGAAACTGCGTGATGCCGCCGTATTGGGCGAGCATATCGTAGTACAGGGCGGAACGATGCGCAACAATGCCGTAGTCCGCGCCTTCGAGCAACTCACCGGACAAAAAGTACACCGGAGTTCTTGCCCCGAACTGATGGGTGCATACGGCTGTGCACTCTATGCGCTCAATGCTGTCGAGCAGCACGACGTCAGCCTGCCCGATCTCATTCAGGCAGCCAAGTACACACGCCGGAATAGCCGGTGCAGCGGTTGCGAGAACCATTGTTATATGCAGCGCTATAAGTTTGAGAATGGCAATCAGTACGTGTCGGGCAACAAATGCGAGCGCATCTTTTCTAACCGGGGAGCCGACAGGCAAACCGGCGAAAACAGCTATCCGCTAAAGTACAATTTACTTTTCGACCGCAATGCAGCGCCTCCGCCCAACGCTCCTACCATCGGTATTCCCCGTTGCCTGAATATGTACGAGGAATATCCGTTCTGGCATACACTTTTCACCGAAGCGGGTATGGAAGTCGTACTCTCATCGCCTTCCACCTTCCTGCGCTATGAAGCCCATGTGCATGCTGTGATGTCGGACAACATCTGCTTTCCCGCCAAGATTGTGCATAGTCATATTGACGATTTGCTCAGCCGGAAAGTCGACCGCATCTTCATGCCTTACGTGGTTTTCGCTAAAGGAGACGGCAAGCATGAAGACAACAGCTTCAACTGCCCCATCGTGACAGGTTATTCCGATGTGATACGAAACGTTACCGAGATGAAAATCCCGCTCGATTCGCCCGCCATCTCGTTCAAACGACAAGACAACCTGAAAAAGGCGTGCACCGAATACCTGCTTTCCATCGGCATAGACCGGGCGCTTATTCCACTTGCCTTCCAACGGGCTGTGAAAGAACAAGAACGCTACGAGCAGCAATTGGTAGCACTCAACCGGAACATCTACGACCGCAGCCGCGAACAGGACGAGATTACCATCGTACTCGCCGGACGTCCATACCATGCCGATCCGTTGATACAACATAAGTTAGGCGAAATGATCGCTTCGCTGGGTGTCAATGTGGTGAGCGATGACTTAGTTCGGGGCGACCACTCCATTCAAGTGGACGAGAGCCACATGGTGCAGCAATGGGCGTATGTCAATCGCATACTCAAAGCAGCTACCTGGGTAGCCGACCGGGACGAACGTGTGCACTTTGTGCAGATGACTTCGTTTGGTTGCGGGCCCGACGCTTTCCTGACCGACGAAGTGCGCGACATTCTCAACCGCAAAGGCAAATCACTCACACTGCTGAAAATAGACGATATAAACAACATCGGATCGATCAAGCTACGGGTGCGTTCGCTGGTCGATAGTCTGAAATACAACCAACGCGGCGAGCAGTTGCATGCGGCTCAACCGTTTGTTACCACCCGTAAGTTTCAGCGTGCCGACCGGAAGCGAACGATCCTTGTACCCTTCTTCACCGGTTTTGTATCTCCACTGATTCCAGCGGCTTTCGAAGTGGCAGGCTACCATTTCGAGACGCTTCCCGTGAGCGATACCGAGTCGGCGGAATATGGTTTGAAGTATGCCAACAACGAGGTATGCTATCCCGCCACGCTCATTGTGGGCGACTTGGTGAAAGCGCTTGTCTCCGGCCGCTATGACTTGGAGAACACAGCGGTTGCCATCACACAGACCGGTGGACAATGCCGGGCCACCAACTACATCGCCCTGATCAAAAAAGCGTTGATCGATGCCGGATACCCGCAAGTGCCTGTGCTCTCGGTAGCCATGAGCGGCGATGTGACCAACGAGCAACCGGGCTTCAACATTCCGTGGCTTAAAGTGCTCCCGCTTGCTTTGGGAATCGTATTCTATGCGGATTGTATTGCCCAGTTCTACTATGCTACGCTGGCACGTGAAGCCGTTCCGGGAGTAGCCGACGGGCTACGCGACTATTACCTTACCGTGGCGCAGGACATCATTCGGCGTAATAAGATCGGTGAGCTATACGAATTGATCGGTATAGCGGCCAAATCGTTCAACGACGCCGCCGTTGTCGACCGTCAACTGCCGAAAGTGGGTATTGTAGGCGAGATCTATCTCAAGTTCAACTCCTTCGCGCATAAGAATGTGGTCGATTATCTGGCACATCGCAACATAGAAGTGAAACCTCCCCTTATGCTGGGATTCTTCATGCAAGGATTTGTCAACCGCAAGGTGCGGAAAGAGACGCATGTGGAGAAGAGCCGTATGCCGGAGTTCCTCGCCAATGCCGCCTACGCCCTTGTTGCCCGAAAAGTGAAGCAGGTCAATCGGCTCGCTTCACAGTTCCGCCACTTCACACCGTTTACCGACATTTTCGAGGAAGCTCGTCACGCCCGGGAGATCATATCGCTCTCGGCACAGTTCGGCGAAGGTTGGGGACTGCCTGCTGAGGTGGTTTCGTATGCCCGCAACGGGGTGAACAACGTGATCAGCCTGCAACCATTCGGCTGCATAGCCAACCACATCGTGTCCAAAGGGGTAGAGAAGAAAATCAAGGAGCTTTATCCACAGATGAATCTGCTCTCGCTAGATTTCGACAGTGGCGTGAGCGATGTCAACATTGCCAACCGCCTCTTACTTTTTACTAATCATTTTAAATAAGCGTTATGCCAAACAACGAAGACCATATAGAAAGACGTATCATAGAGACTGCCAAACAACTGTTTGTAGAAAATGGATTTGACAAGACAAGCATGAGTGACATTGCGGCTCAGATCGGAATCAACCGCCCTACCCTACATTATTATTTCCGTACCAAAGAGAAACTATTTCAGGCGGTGTTCGGCGAAATCATCGCGAAGGTCTTGCCACATGTACAGTCTATTTTCAATCAGAACATCCCGTTCTTCGAACGGTTGGAGCGGGTGGTCGACATTTACCTGGAGGTTTTTCTCGAGAATCCCATGGTCCCCCGATTCATTGTCAACGAGATCCACCGCGATCTGTCGCACTTGGTTGGCAGCATGCGTGAGTTGTCGCTCGACAATTACATAATCGAGATTGGCAAGGTGATTGATGCAGAGATGGAGCAAGGCAATATCAAGCGTGTGCCGATGCAAATGTTGTTCCTCACCCTTTACAGTCAGTTGGTGTTCCCTTTTCTGACGAAGCGACTCACGATGTGGTTGTTTTCGGAGAACGAGGAAGATTTCAAAGCATTCCTCCTCATGTGGAAGGATAACCTGCTAATGTTAATGCGGGCTATGCTGGAGGTGAAGCAGTAGAGCAGAGCTTGCACTTTTATAAAAGTAGGCTCGCTTGTAAGCCCTAGGAAATAGAGTGGTAAAGATTGAATATATAAAGTATAGGGGCTGTCCAAAAAGTTGGATAGCCCCTATTACTAAAAATCAGTTTTATCTGATTAGACTCTTACAGTCTCACATTCGAGTAATATCACTCAGCTACATCCTTTTTCACACAACGCACAGGGTTAGCTGAAGATGGAGCAATTGTAGCATTTGCAACAAAATAGGAAGTTTCAGGACGATAAACCAAATGAATACCTAAATGGGTATGTGTATTTGCCATATAACATGTACCGGCATCATAAGCCTGAGTTATTTCTCCAATAGGCGCTCCATTAGGCTGCCCTGCGGTATTCCAGTGCGAAATATAACCCACAGCCGGATACCAAACTACATTAGTATTTGAAGCTTCAGCATCCCCACCTGGCCAATAACGTACACCTACTCCTGTACGACCTGCCCCACTCGCTGCTGCCAGATTAGTGCCTGTATACATAGTATTGCCTGCTCTAAAGTCGCCTAAGAAACCATTACTGGTAGGTAATTGCCATCCTTCAGGACATGGATCATATATACTTCTTTCATCCACCAGAGAGGAATCGTACCAAATATTACCAGACTCAATCGAACTCCCATAAGATGTCCATTGATACCCATAAGTTGTTACTGAAATTGTATAGAAAGCTTGAGGCTCTTGAACTATTTCCTTGATTTCCTTCAGCGCCCCAGATGTCTTTATATTGGTCGAACTCAAAGGAGGACAAAATGGATCCTTGCGCCCAAATTGATAATATAATTGCCCCGATTTACCTGTCTTACTAAATACATGCTTATCACTTAACGCTCCCAGATAACGATCCATTATAACACCATTTCCATAACCTCCGCCTGGATTCCATGGTAGCCCGCCAGTACCAAAAGAGCCGTAACGATCCACATAGCCACCATTAACCTTATATTTATATATAGCCTGATCAACGGGTCCTGTAAAAGCATCCGGATTATAATCTGTTACCCACAAATGCCATGACCAAAGTATTTTGCCGCCAGCTTTCAGCGCAACAATATAATTACCGTTGGTCGCACTTGATTCAACTTTCACTTCAAACTCTCCATCTTCCGCTGTAGAATTGAAAGAGCCGCTATTCGTTGATACAGTTACGCCGGTAGCTGTCACGTCACTCCACAAATGAGATACTTCCCATGTGCCTGTAAGGACAGAGGATTCATTTCCATATCCGGCAGCAGTGCCTTTCCAATATTTATATACCTGCTTGATGGGAATAGCAAATGTTCTCTTACCAACAGCCGGAGGATTCAGTATATATGAGTTCGAGTAACCCTCAAAAGTAGTCAAATTACTAATACGGTCATCATCTTCGCCCAATCCGGCAACTTTAAGGGATGTAGTATATACTTTATTGGGCATTAAGTTATAGTCGACTACATTGTTCGCCCCAGGCACGATGCTAAAAGTGGCTTGATAACCTGTATTGTCCTCAACTACAATCTCAAAATAAGTAGCATAAGGCTTTTTCTCCTTCGTCTTTTCTTTCGAAGTAGCAGCAGTGATTACGCCTTGCTCGTTACGAGGAACATACCATGAGAACGAATATTTTCCGGCATTTAGATAATCAGATACGTCGGTAATAACATCATAATCGATCAGTCCGCTTTCAAACGGAAAGATATTCTCTCCGGTGCTAGTATCGTAAGGCACTAAACTCTGTTTTTCGGATACCTGATCGGCAAGAAGCATCTGTTTGGGAACATTACGCAAACGAACAGACTTTAACGTAAAGCTACTCAATTCTAACTTCAAATTGACTCTTGCCACATTACGCTTGAATGTAAGATTGAGCGCAGCGGGGGGAGCTGTAAAGTCGATTGTAGCTATATCACTCATAAAGAGATAATTTTTAGAGTCATCCGGATCTACATAATAAAGGTCCGACTCCTGAGTCAACTCTATTACTTTCTTGGCAACAACCGCAAATTGTTCACCGAGTTCTGGAGTCACCGCACTAAATTTAGCGGGCGCATTAGCCAACACAATCACTTTAGATAATCCTGTACATTGTGTTAAATCAACTGAAACTGCTCCGCCGGCTCCCAGGGTTGCATTAGACTTTCGTATAAAACGATCTAGTTCGTTAAACTGAAGAACCGTCATTTTCTTGACTTCTGCATTTGCACCGTCATTACCATCTAAGTCTTCAGGTACCGTACGTGTGAGCAGGCCATCGCCGTTCAATGGAATATCGTTTTCTCCAACATTCAGCATCTTATCTACCGTATAAGTAAACGATACTTCAACCGTTTCGCCCGTAGGGCGGGAGTCATTCACTTCATAGCGATCATCAGTGCACGAAGCAAGCAGAAGAACACCCAGTAGCAGTATGAACTGGTAATTATTTAATTTTTTCATAACAATTATTATTTAGTTTCTTCTATATCTTAAATGTATACAAGAGTTATATGCTATCCGCCTATACTCTCTTCTTTTTCTTCATTTCCTTCTTCCCATTCTCCGGGTGATCCGCCTAAGGGGAAAGTTTCTCCTGATATTCCACCAACTTCCTCATTGTCGTCACCACCATCTTCCCAACCCGGAGATGTTCCGCTTAAGATAAAACTGCCCAGTGTGCCACCTCCGACTTCTTCATCGCCGCCGCCACCATCTTCCCAGCCGCCACTTTCTACCTGCCAACTCACATCCCAAGTCACAGTAACCACATTCTCTTTCACATCTACATAGAATGAATACCGCTTGCCAGATTCCATATCTATTTCTAAAGGAATTGTGACATTCGAATCCTTACTGGATATCTTATTGCGAACAGTTACTTCTAGCGTGACAGTCCGCAGATAAGGTCTGCCGGTACCATTAAAGTTATTTCCAGACTTATATCTAGCCGCATACAGCGGTTCGTCGTCAATCACGTATTCCACATCACAATTGCCAGGCACTTTGTCTTCACTTGTACCCCGACGCCAAGCATATGCATAACTATTGATATTGGCTCCTGCCACCAATTCATCATGATATTGATAATTCACATTATTATAATTAATATGTGTCAGCCTTTGGAAGGGATTATACCAACCATTAGCTCCTACATCGAGCAGTCTTGGAAGGGCACCGGATGGATTTATTGAAAAGTCCAAACCCGTAGACGAGTAAAAATAAACTTTAATGGCAGCCGTAATGGGATATAATTTCACTCCGGCATCTACTGTATATATCGTAGAATTTCTTTCAACAGTTATCTTAAACGGATCATCAGGATTGTTGTCCTGCATGTCTCTATCCCAAGGATTGGAAACGTATACCTTATTATTTTTATCGCGGTTGTACTGTCTATAAAATACACCAAGGAGTCCGAGAGTAATTCCAGTCGCATCATAATAGGTTCCACTTGCAAACATTGGAATTCCGGGATAAAAGATTGCTGTATAATAGTCAGTACTTGTTGACCCGTATGTTCCCAACTTCTGCCCGGAGGCATTCCTACGAACAATACCATCAGCCGGATATTGATGCGGCCAATCCGACTTATTCTCCACAGGCACAAGCATGGTTTGGTTTGCATCGTAAGCGTAATATCCTCTCCAATTATCATTTCTTATTATAATCGGATTTTTCGATTTATCTGAAGTCGTACTTATAAAAGAATAGGTATCGCCTGTGCTAGGAAAAACATCGGATCGGGTAGCCAAAGAGTAGTCAACTTCATGCAATTCCTGTTCAGGTTGCACGGGTCCTACCTCATCACTTTCACTACACGCGTAAAAGGCAAGAAGCATTATTGGAATGATATATTTTATTCGATTCATATTTATTAATTGTCTTATCATCATACAAAGAGGTTATTCTACTTCGATAGGAATTGTGACCGTTTCATCAGCATCTTCCAACCAATCTACACAAACAGGAAAACCGGCATACTTCACAAAATTACTAACGTCTACTGCCACTACATATTTTTTACCTGCAAGTAATCCCTTTGCACCAGAGCCATCTACCACCTCAGACAGCTTGAATGTATAGGTTCCACCATTGTTGTGCAACGTTTCATTATCAAAATCGATCGTTGCCGAAACTGTAGCATCGCCTCCATCTGAAACTATCAGTTCAGGCATCATCACCGCACATGAGGCTACTTCGGTATTAAGGTTGGGATAATCAATACTCTGCTTGATTGTTTTATCGAATACGACTCCAAACTTATCTTCGGTCATAGTAGGAGATATCTTGCCGTTCTTTGCATCGTAGGTTCCAGCCACAACAAATTTTCGACCTGCTATCGAATATACGATCGATTTAATTGTCAGTTTAGGCCCGGCATATAGCTTACGTATTCTAAACTCAAGACAGGTCATCAGATGGTTGAATGTAAGGGGAATTGTTCCCATTGCTTGATTAGGCTGGTATGCCCACATATAGTCTTCATTGGTTGCTTCGGTATTTCCGATGCGAAACGGGACTTTAGCAACATCTGTCACCAGGTCGTTGTAAGGGTAATAGCCCACAACATCTAAGTTCGTATTATTATACCCTTGCAAAAGGGTGCTTGCATTACTTCCGTCCACATAATACGCCCAATTTGTACCGCTGTATATAGCTTTTATTCGGTCATAACCGGTTCTGTGCGGATTAGTAGTGGATTTGTTGTAGATTGCCAGACCCACAGAAGAACCACTGGGAAACTGAGTCCCGGTAATGATGGTACGGGTATCTGCCGGAGAAGTATTTTCTACTTGGGGCAGAATACGCATCTCAACATTCCCTGGTTCGAGAACGTTTTCATTGTTGCTGCACCCCACAAGGGCAACAGAACATAAACATATATAGATTATTTTTCTCATAATTGTTGGTTTTTAGTTTCTTACCACCAGCTATTTTCTCCACCAGGTTGATTGGGCATTGTGGCTCCTGTAACCCAATCAACAATTGTTTGGGATAAAGTTAAATCGACTTCATTGCTCGATGTATTGAACGTCATATTGTAGACGATACTCTTTCCCGCTTCATAGAAACCCTTTAATTCATATTTCTTCACTTCTTGCTCTGAAATAATCTTCCCGGAGGTTGTTTCAACTAAGTCATAATAAATATTCAAGATGGTATTCTCAATGCCTGTACCTCTTCCACTCAATTGTTGTGGAATAAACAAGAAGTAACCATCATTAGTGTTGAGTTGAACAGTAGAGGTTTGCGTATTCTTTATCTCTACAGTATTGGGATTCAATCCGCCATCTTTGTCGGGAGTTAAAGTAAAAGTAGGAAACCTACCGTTATCTCCCGGAGCGGGAAAAGTTACATCCCAGATTCCATCTTCCAAATTTAAAGTTCCGATGCCTGAAATATATTTGTATTCTATTGCGGTCACTTTTACTGTCAGCCAACTATTTGCATCGGCTGCATCACGTTTGGCAGTAAAACCTATTTTGGTCAGTGCATGCTTCATGGTAAATGGTACTTTACCTGCGTTGCTTGTAGCATAGGTCATATCAAGCTTATTTGCGTACAAGAGGTCAATCTGTTTGGTGACGTCAGTTGGCAGAAGGTATTTGATATAGGGTGATGATGCTACATCGGTTTCTCTATCGGGATACACTTCATCAAAAGTGCCCTCTACATCGGAATAAGGGGCGTAAGCAAAGAAAGAAACTTTGCGGTCGCTCGGCCAGTATTTAATTACTCCATCGTACTCCCAAGTGCCATTTTTCTTTATTACGGCTTTATTCAGAAAGTAGTCGGGAGAATTGCCTGCGGTATTACCAGCGCTCCATGCATTGGTATGTGAGTAGCCAAAAACACCAATCTTTTTTAAATCAGCTGTTTCTGTGGAAGTTCCTCTGGTGGCTTGGGAAGTAAAGCCGAAGCCAATGGCAGTATTGCCACCGGATGGTTGATCCATGTCGTCGGAGTCCGACGTACATGAAGCTATGCCTATAGTACCTACCAGACTAAGCATTATTAAGGCTGCATACATAGCTAACCTTCTTTTTCTAGTTTTCGGTTGGTTATTCATAAATTTTGTTCTCTCTATTTAGAACTGGCTGCAACGTGCAGTCTTCTTGTGACCGGGAAGGGACATTCAACCCCGCCCGGCCTGTTTATACCTAACTAGTTAATTTGAGCTAGGGATTAAGGAGTTGGTACTGGAACAGTCTGATCAGTTTCCCAAGGAGACATCTTAACTTCAAACTTAATATCATTCAAAGCATCAAATGTAAATTTAAAATGATACCTCGTATTCATTGCAAAAGTGAAAAGAGCCGGGGCAGCAACATTCGTAGGAATCTCAAATTCCTTAACACTACCAGATTCGTAAATATCTTTATACTCACCATCTATTGCCCTAAACGTTATGATAAGCCTTGTTGTACCAATTATCTCTTGAGGAAGAATCATCAAGCCTTCCTTTTCGGGAGTTAACTTCCCATTTCCATTAGGCAAAATAGAAATCCCTGCTTCCGGAAGTGAAACAGCATAAGTTTTATTTTGGTCTAATTGAGCTGGCTGGGCCCACGAAAAAGTCGAAGTTGCAGCAGTAGCAGCATCAGCTGTTAGAGTACTTGAATTACCCATATTTGAAAATTCAATTTTCTCAACAATAAAAGTAGCACCATCATTGGCATTCACCGCTTCAAAAGTAGCTAAAGAAAGAGCATGCTTAAAAGTTAGAATCACATTCTCATCATAATCATCTTTTACAACATTTGTACTAGCCACAAGAAAATCTTCTGCTTTTTTCGCATCAGCATTACTAGTAGGTACTGTATAAGCAATCGTTGCTTTCTTAAGTGCCTGTCCTTCGAATTTTGTTACATTTACAGATCCAGAAGGACTGTAAGCAAAGAAAGATACATCAGCAACATCTGGATAAAACTTAATGGGAGAATAACTCCATGTATTAGCATTTATTCCTCTAATAACAGCCATGCCATTCATTACGTCGTCAGCGAAATCGAAACTAGTGCTGGAACTCTTAATTGTCGACACTTTAAAGTCGCCAATGTTATCTTTATCCATTTCTGTAGTTCTCGTCTTATTCGTTACTGTACGAAATGCAATAGGCGTACCGTTGCCTTGATCAACGTTCGGATTCAAACCATCATCTTGCTACATCCAGCCAAAACCATTGCGGCAACTGCCGCCATTACTAAACTTTTTCTCATAATCTTGTCTTTTAATTAAAAAAATTGGGTTTAACAATAATATATTTTAGTTCTCACTTAAGTTCGATCACTTCATCTTCCCACTCTTCCACGTCGGCTTCAAAACCTCCACCTTCACCGGCACTGCCGCCTTCATCGGGCACATCAATGCCGGAATCTTCGATAATAATATGGAAATTGGTTCCATTGGATATCTGGTCGGTCACATCCCACGTCTTCTGCAAGATTCCTCCGGTAGAAGATGGATAGAGCACCTCGATGGTGAAATTGTTGGTTGTATTGTCTATCCGCCCAAACGTACGGAAAGAGCCTGTTATCATACTTCCACTCACATCGGCCGTTGCATTAAACAATAATGTAGATACAGTAGTGCTCAGCGTTCCCGAATTGAGGTAGTATGAGTTCGACATACCGGATATAGCTCCACGGGTGGCAGATATAAACTTCGTACCGCTCACACCTCGAACTTCAAACGTATAGGTCTGCATCACATTGCTGGGATAAAGATCGAGCGTAAGGTTTTCATCACTTTGATACACATCGAAAACATCGTTCTTGCCTACGTAAAACTGGGCGTCGGGCTCCGCTACCGTACTTTCGTCAGGAAACGTTTTGGAATAAGTAGCCCGCACTACGGAATTGCAATAAGCCTCTATCAGGTCGCTATGTCCCTCGTTACGGAAATAAATATTGTTGCCGTGATAGTTGTAACACAAGGTCATGTGACAAGAGCCGTGGCGAAGGTGTAAGGTTCCTCCCTCACACTCCAGGTCGTCCATGCCATAGGCGCTCATCTCATTGAGCGAGAAGAGATTGACACGCATGCCTTGCGTAGGGCGCGTATCGTCTTCATTCCAATGGATCACGACGTCGACCTTTTGTCTGTTCGCCGGAATATCCTCTCCGTAGTACAAACTCTTGTTCTTGCATGATACTGCACACAAGGCGGAAATTATAAGTATTATATATTTTTTCATCTTCTGCCTTTTAATTTATTCACATTTACTCCACTTCCGATCAACCATACCAAGGAGATCTTCGCTTTGGTGGGACCAAAGTAGGTACGGCTATGAGTGCTTTGCCACGGATACCGATTGAATTCAGGGTCGAAGGTGTACTTTTTGTACTCTCCACCCAAGTAACCTACTCCGATGCCGAACTCCAGATTCAGGCGTTTGGCTATCGGGAATGCATATCCGTAACTCAATCCGGCGGAGTAACTGCAATCGCTCAGGTAGCCTGTATCGGTATTGTACTTGATGTCGTAGGTTCCGCCCATTCCATACAATCCGAAGTAATGCCCGGTAAACGGGGTCTTAGATTTGCTACCCAACCATTTGCGTACTTCTATGCCGCCACTCTGAATGCGATGGTAGTAACGACGAGAGTCATCCGTATTCCACCACGACCACATGCCTTCTACTTCAAGCGTCCATCGGTTGCCGAGCGCAAATTCAAGTGCAACATTCGGCAAAAACAACGCATCATAGGCTATATTGGTCTTCAAGGCTATATATCTGATTTTCCTGTTACGGTCTTCGTCCTTCGGCTCCAGCTTTTCCATAACCATAGCTTGCTTCTCAATGTAGACGGTATCTACCCGAACCACTTCAATAATCTGCGGTTTATCGGCCACGCGAATGGTATCGTAAATAACAATGGGGTTGGTGTTGGTCTTATTGTAGTAGATCATACAGGCCACTACACCACGCAAGTCGGGGTAGATGTTTTGTATGATGTAGCCATAGGCATTATCGGGCAAGCGGCTCAACGCTATTTTCTTCTGTTCGGTATCCAACGGTCCGTCGATAATGTGGAGCACTTCGTCACGATGGGGCACATTGATGTCTGCTTCTACCATTTCTCTAAGCCCCGACCAGTTTTCACCGGTAGGAAAAGTCTGAATTTCATCGGCATGGAGGAAGGGGTAATTCTGCAAAAGATGGCTCTTTAACGAAAGTGCTCTATCCTCTGCCAAAACTTTATTGCCGGCAATACTCCTTCGGGAGAAGCTGTGGCGGAAATAGTAATTTTTTTGATATTTGCCACGAAGTCTTTGTTAGACAGTGCACGTCTTAGAATGTTCAATGAACGGGTGTTGCTCATGTAGTTTGCATCAAGGTACGAACTTGACACCCTGAAATGAAGTACTATTGGCTCGGATGAGCTTATATTATCATCATCAGGAAGACATTTATTTTTTTCATCACACAAGTAATAATCGCTTTCGTACTGACAAAAATAATCACTTTTGTCGGCCGATGCCTGTGTAATGGGGTAGAATACCAGTACAAAGAAGACAAGCCCATAAATCAGCTTGCGAGCTGACCAAACTTGTATTTTAAAAAATCCAAAATGCATATATAAACTCCTATCCTTATCTATTTTTAAATACGTAATCCTATTCTTTTTAATTTCAATCGGTTAAAAAAAATAATTAAATCAAAAAGAATGACTTCTTTTATCTTTTTCTACTAACCGTAACATAATAAACTCAAATCAAAACCATAACCTATAGAAATAATCCGGACTGGAAAATTTATTCCAGAAACCGAAAATATCCCTTTTATCCCAATTTAGCATTAATGAAAATACTTGTATGGCGTATAAATCATACCGTCTCTCTCTGTGTTTGTTCCGTTTTGATAAGAAATTAAAAGAAATAATCTTACATAAAAAACAGATATTCTGCCATGTTTAGCATGGCTCCAAATAGTTAAGTTTTCATCTTCTCTAGTTCTTGTATCAATAAGTCTTTTTCTCATTTACCAGACTATAGTCATCACACTCACATGCTCATTTTAAATATAATATAATAGCAGCTTTGTCTTCAATACAAAGTTATGCAAAAGAAACAATCAAGACTAGTTTAATTTCTAATTAAAAGTTAATTAAAGAATTTCCTTTGTTAATTAAAGCTTTCTTTAAGTTATTTTTGGCCCACATAGGTAATTTACGTTAATTATGTGACCCGAAACGCTTTTTCTCATTGTAAAATATTGAGTATTTATTGATAAAGAAGCTAAGTAAATATTATTCATTTTAATGAAAAAACGAGCGTCTATTTTGAGCACAAAAAGAAGGAAACCTACTCTTATTTCCGGCAAATAATACGCATAAGCAGAGTCAGAAAATCAAGGAAGTTTTCTCTTTTGAAAAATCTAACCATATACGAATTCCATCAAATTTAACCCATATGCCCTAGAAGCTTTTTGACGGGGGTAAGCATACAAAAAGGCATCCTGCTTTGTACACAGAATGCCGTATTATACCTATTTATATATAGGAGGTTTTATCTATTTGCGCATCCGAACGGTATCTTTACCCGAAGTTTTGAAACTATTGAGCCAGGATGTGAGTTCGTTGAGCATCTCATTCTTATAGAGGAAGCCTTCGCGTATGCCCCAACCGTGTCCGCCTGAGGGATAAACATGAAATACGGAAGGAACTCCTAGTTTATTAAGTGCGAGGTAGTAGTTGGCTCCATTGGCGGGAGGGACGACTTTATCATCATCGCTGAAAACAACGAAAGCACGAGGCGTTTCTTTGGTCACTTGCTTTTCGTTGGAGTATTGCACCTCTAATTCCTCGGAAGCGTCTTTGCCCAACAGATTGTCGTGCGAACCTCTATGTGTATACGATTTATCCATGGTGATGACCGGATAAAACAGAATCTGGAAATCGGGTCGCAACTCAGAAGTAGCATGAGTGGCAATGGTAGACGCCAGATGTCCGCCTGCGGAAGATCCCATGATACCAATGTCGTGCGGGTTGAGGTTCCATACATCGGCACTGTCGCGTACGGTCTTCATAGCTGCTTCGGCATCGGAGATGGGAAGCGTACGATCACCTCCCGGCATGCGATACTTGAGAACAATTAGGGCGATTCCTTGTTTATTGAAGAAAGGTGCCCAATCATACCCTTCGTGATTGACAGCTAACCCACTATATCCCCCACCGGGGCAAGCGACAATAGCACGTCCGGAGCCAATTCGGGCGCAGGAAGAAATACTCGCAAAGAGGGTTGGTTGATATCAAAAGGATTGCGGGCGTTTTGGGCTGTAAGCCGGAAGCCGTTCTGCCAAAAAAGCAGGCATAAGAAAAGGAGAAAAGTTTTTAGTTTCATAGCATCTTAATATTTAACTATTAATCATTTAGATGTGCGAAGATAGTTAATTTGCTTTTCTCAGCCTCGATTTGAAAGAAAAAAAAGAAGAAACCAGCAGAATAAATTCGAAATACAGCCGACGTTATTTTAACTTAAAAATCACACCTTTTATGAATAATATGTATCTTTGCATTGTTATTGGAAGAAAGCATTTAAAATTATAAACCTATTAAAAACTTTGTGTTATGAACAAGATGAAATTTATGGTTTTTTCATGAGTATCACCCTATTATTTAGCGGTTGTGCCAGCATGAACAATACAGGAAAAGGCGCCGTTATCGGTGGTGGTTCCGGTGCTGCACTAGGCGCAATCCTAGGTGGCGTGATCGGTAAAGGTAAAGGCGCTGCAATCGGTGCTGCAGTAGGTACTGCTGTAGGTGCAGGTACTGGTGCGCTTATTGGTAAGAAAATGGATAAAAAAGCTGCCGAAGCTGCTAAGATTCAAGGCGCACAGGTAGAAAAAGTAACGGATACAAACGGACTTAGTGCTGTAAAGGTTACATTCAGCTCGGGTATTTTATTCCCATTCAATTCGTCTGCTCTGAGCAGCAACTCAAAAACGTCTTTGGCTGAGTTCGCAAACTTGCTGAAAGAAGATCCGACACTGGATATTGCTGTTATCGGTCATACTGACAAAGTAGGTACTTACGAAGCTAATCAAAAGGTTTCTACAGACCGCGCTTTCTCCGTACAGAAATACTTGCAACAATGTGGCGTAGCTCCTGTTCAGTTTAAAGAAGTGAAGGGAGTAGGTTTCTCAGAATACAACGATTCTGAAACTGCCGAGCAAAACCGTCGTGTAGAAGTTTATATGTATGCCAGCGAACAGATGATTAAGAATGCGGAAGCCTCTAATTAAAAAAATTCTTCGCTACATTCGTAACTTGCTGGTATTCTTTTTCGTGTCGACCATTCTCGCAGTGGTAGCTTACCGGTTTATTCCGGTGTACGTTACCCCATTGATGGTGATACGAAGTATAGAGCAGTTATTTGCAAAAGATAAACCCACGTGGAAACACACGTGGGTTTCTTTTGACAAAATCTCCCCTAACCTGCCAACTGCCGTCATCGCTTCGGAGGATAACCGATTTGCGATACACAATGGCTTCGACTTTGTCGAGATCAAAAAGGCAATGAAGGAGAATGAGAAACGCAAAAGAAAAAGAGGGGCAAGTACAATCAGTCAGCAGACTGCCAAGAATGTATTTCTATGGCCGAAATCGTCGTGGGCACGAAAGGGCTTTGAGGTATACTTCACGTTTATGATTGAGTTATGCTGGTCGAAGGAACGAATTATGGAAGTTTACCTGAACTCAATCGAAATGGGAAAGGGTATATACGGTGCGGAAGCGACCGCCAGACAGAAATTCGGGACGACTGCCGCCAAGCTTTCGAAAGCACAAAGTGCTTTGATTGCGGCTACGCTACCGAACCCAATCCGTTTTGACTCGGCAAAGCCATCGAGCTATATACTGAGACGACAGACACAGATCATGCGGTTAATGAATCAGATGCCGCCGTTCCCTCCTGCAGAAAACAAGAAAACAAAGAAGCGATGAACAAGCTATATACTTACTCTCATTCCCTGAAGAGAAGTTTATAGCGTGTTCATCGCTTCTGTTTTATATTGACCCGACTCGCAGCTCTGCGGCAAGAGGAATCAAACGGTCATCAGGCAATTACCTCACATCTTTCGATATAAGCCAACACATCGCCTTTACGAACTACGGCTCCTTGTTTGGCGCAGATCTCAATGATACGGCCGCTAAAGTTAGCCCACACCTTATCGAAAGTGTTCCAAGGCGTAGCAATGTAGCAAAAGACATCATTGGGCTCATACTTATGCCCTACTTCGGGTGCCATGGAGGTGGAGTTGATATCTACTTCCCATAAGATTTGTCCCCGTTCCATAGCGGTAATAGGTTCTGCTTTTGCACGCTTCAACCGTCTTACTTCATCTTCGGAGAATCCTTGCTTAGCCAATGCAGCGTCTTTAGCACGTTGCAGATCGTCTTGGAAGCGTTTCTTAGCTACGCCCGATTTATAGTCGCGATATTGACGATCGTGCATGGCAAGCTCGAATAATTCTTCATCATCCGGTCCGAGTTCCCAGCCGTTTTCTTTCATTTCTTTGCGGTACTCATCCAGTTGGTCGGGATAGTTCTGTTGCGGGTCTTCGTCTGTAAACTCATATCCTTTTTCTTTGGCCAACTCGATAATTTCCAGTGCAAGCGCTCCGGGCAAACGACCACTTTTACCTAAGATCATATCCCAAGTATGATTGTCGATCATAGTCCAACGATCTTCGCCCTTAATAAGAGACATCACATTCATCAAAGCCACATTCTTGACGTATTGGCTGAAAGGTGTCACCAAAGGAGGATAACCTAGCTTAGGCCAAACGTATTCGACTTCATCAAACAGCATAACCAATAGATCGTCGAGACTCAACTCGGGTTCGTTCTTTGATTTCAGGATCATATTGATACCGGAATGTACACCTTTGAGGTCGGCCATCATAGATCCCATCATACCACCGGGAAGTCCGCACTTCAACAACAAGGACGACATATGCTTGTTGGTAGGGTCCATGAAGTAACCTAAGAAGTCGTCGATAAACTCTTGAGTCATGGCGCGTGCCTTCATATAGGCTTTCATGTTGATTTCAGGAACTTGGAAACCAGCATCTTTCAGCATAGCCTGAACAGAAATCACGTCCGGATGAACTTTTCCCCACGACATGGGTTCCATGGCTACATCAATAATATCGGCTCCGTTCTTACAAACTTCCAAGATAGATGCCATCGATAATCCCGGACCACTGTGTCCATGGTACTGAATGACCACTTCGGGATGGCGTTCGCGGATTGCTTTGGTAAGTCGGCCCAGCATATCGGGACGACCAACGCCTGCCATGTCTTTCAAGCAGATTTCAGGAGCACCTGCTTCAATCAATTGGTCGGCAATGGCGGTGTAGTATTCTACCGTATGCACCGGTGAGAAAGTAATACACAAGGTGGCTTGCGGAATCATGCCGGCTTCAAGTGCGTAATGAATGGAAGGAATGATGTTACGAACTTCATTAAGCCCACAGAAGATACGGGTGATGTCTACTCCTTGAGCGTGTTTCACCTTATACATTAGACGACGTACATCGGCAGGTACGGGATACATACGCAAACCGTTTAATCCACGGTCGAGCATATGGGTTTGGATACCTGCATCATTAAATGGTTTAGTAAATGCCCGCACGGCTACATTTGGGTTTTCACCATACAATAGGTTTACTTGTTCGAAAGCACCTCCATTGGTTTCGACGCGGGCAAAACAACCCATCTCAACTATCAATGGGGCGATCTGGACTAGCTGGTCAACACGAGGTTGATACTTACCGGAAGACTGCCACATATCCCGGTAAACGAGACTGAATTTTATTTCCTTTTTCATTGCTTTAAACATTAGATTAGAACTGTAATTAAATGGATAACTAGCCTCTACAAATATACGGAGTTATTTGACACAATGATACAAATTAAGCAAAAAAAAACACTTAAAAAGTGTGCTTAATATCATAATGGTAGAAAACAAGAAAGGAGTACCTTCAACAGTACTCCTTCTTCATAAAATGGAAAACTAAAATTGCTATCCCAACCCAAGTTTAATCAAAAAAACATCTTTACTATACTTTTGGTTATCAGATCATTCCATCAAATACTCCTAGTCAAAACTCATGCGAAATCTTTCAAATCTTGCTGCAACCGTTGACGAGTGAAGAATATGCGACTTTTTACGGTTCCAAGGGGAAGATTCAATCTTTCGGCAATTTCACGATATTTAAAGCCGGCGATATGCATAGAAAATGGTACGCGATATTCTTTCGGCAAGGAATTAACAACGCGATGCATCTCTTTCAAATCGTAAGAACTCTCGGTGTTGTCGAAACCGGAGCCTTGCGGAAGATTTAAATGATAAAGATTATCGGTTTGGTCTACAAAAGTCTGATCACGCATAACTTTGCGGTAGTTATTTATAAATATGTTACGCATGATGGTATACATCCATCCCTTAAAGTTTGTATCCGGCGTATATTTATCTTCATTATCCAATGCCTTTAGTGATGTTTCTTGCAATAAATCATTCGCTTCCTCATGATTCGATGTTAACTTATATGCAAAACGAAACAGTTCATCTTGAACTCCTATTAAATCTTTTCTGAAACTCAAATTTTTCATACTCAAATACTTTTAATGTTAATATTCCGTTTCTTTCTCGTCAAGGGCAAGTTTACTGAAATTATTAGGATTTGAAGGGCTGAATTTTATCATACTTTAGGGGAAAAACTATCAAAAAACAGTTTTCGGGTGGTATTTGATAGTTTTCGGGCATACTTTCTTTTTATTTTTCTTAATTTTGGAAAGGAAAATAGGTTTCACTTTTAAAAATGTAACAGGTATGAAAGTAAAAAATCTTAGACTTATCACACTACTTATCTTATTACTTGGAGCAGTGGGTCTTTCCGCTCAAAGTAAAAAAGAAAAAAAAGAGCAGATGAAACTAGTTGTAAAAGAACTTCTTACATCAGAAAAATACAAAATTTACGCGAATACGGCTTTCCCCATGCGCGGGCGTTCAATTCCTTTGTCATCGCCTTATGCGCTTGAGGTCAGAAACGACTCGGTAATTTCGTATTTACCTTATTTTGGACGGGCATACAGCATACCTTACGGTGGTGGTGAGGGGCTGGTATTCAAAGCTCCTCTAAAAGACTATATCATGGAGCCAGGTAAGAAAGGAAGTTCTAAAATCAAATTCTCTGCACGCACGGCTGAGGATAAGTATGACTTCAGTATTTCGGTATTCGATAATGGGGCTGCCAGCATCGACGTAATGATGCAAAACCGCCAATCAATCTCTTTCAGCGGGGAAATGGATACGAAAACCGCTGAGAAATAAGTTATTCAATCATGTTTCCGACGATCGGCCTGCGCCTTTCGTCGGATTTTTTATTTATGTCATTTCTTATGGTCTTCATGCCCTTTCAGAATGGGTAGGCAGATCTGGTATTTCACAGCTAGGATGCGGGTGATGAATACCGAAATCCCTCCTGCAAGCTGACAAACATAGGGCTGCATACCGATGAAATCGCAGATCCAATAGGCTATGCCACCTATAACGCAGGCAATGGCATAAATTTCTTTCCTGAAAATAAGGGGGATCTCATTAATAAAGACGTCACGAATGACTCCTCCCGCAGCTCCGGTAATGCTACCCATAATAATAGCGACCCAAAAAGGATAGCCCAGTGAAAAACTTTTGCCGACACCGACTACGGTAAACAGGGCGAGTCCGATGCTATCGAATATAAAAAAAGTATTATTCATGCGAATCAATACCTTTCCGAAAAGAATCACACAGCCTAATGCCAACGCAGTACAGACTAAATATATGGGGTCGAGCATCCAGGCAGGGGTAACATCAAGCAACACATCGCGAATGGTTCCTCCACCAATAGCTGTAGCCAGTCCTACGACATAGGCTCCAAACCAATCGAAACGTTTGGCGGAAGCTAGGCGTATGCCGCTAATGGCGAATGCAAATGTGCCGATAAAATCAAGTATTTGAACGAAAGTAGGCATAAATTTGTTTTTTGTCTACAAAGTAACGAATAAATTCCGTAAGAAACCGTACTTTTGTTTTTCCAATATAGATTTAGAATACGATATGAAGATAACTATTGTTGCTGGGGCACGTCCCAATTTCATGAAAATAGCTCCCATCACACGTGCAATTGACAAGGCGCGTGGACTGGGTAAAAGTATTTCTTACAGACTGGTATATACGGGTAGAAAGGATGACACAAGCCTGGACGCATCTTTATTTGCCGATCTGGATATGAAAACGCCCGATGTGTATTTGGGTGTTGAGGGTAGTAACCCGACGCAAATGTCGGCTGCTATCATGATTGCTTTTGAACAAGAACTAACAGAGAATCCGGTTCATGTTGTGCTTGTGGTAGACGACCTGAATGCCACGATGAGTTGTGCTATCGTAGCTAAAAAGCTAGGGGTGAAGGTAGCGCATCTGGTAGCGGGCATCCGCTCTTTTGATATGAATATGCCAAAAGAGGTGAACCGCATGATTACGGACGGGTTGTCGGACTACTTATTCACAGCGGGTATGGTAGCCAACCGTAACTTGAATCAAACGGGAACCGAAACCAATAATGTTTATTACGTAGGTAATATCTTGATTGATACCATCCGCTACAATCGAAACCGGCTACTGAAACCGGTATGGTTTTCGGTACTGGGACTGAAAGAAAATGCGTATCTCTTATTTACACTCAATCGCCGTGCATTGCTCAACGATCCGGACAACCTGCGTAAACTGATTGAAACAACTCTCGCACACGCGAACGGAACTCCGGTAGTTGCTCCTCTGCACGCTTACGTAAGTGATGCCATTAAAGCAATGGGTATCGATGCACCGAACTTTCACATTATGCCTCCGCAAAGTTATCTATGCTTTGGCTACCTGATGAATAAGGCGCAAGGGATTATCACCGACTCGGGCAATGTGGCTGAAGAGGCTACCTTCCTGGGCATTCCTTGTATTACACTCAACACGTATGCCGAACATCCCGAAACTTGGCGCATGGGAACGAATGAACTGGTGGGAGAAGATTCGGAGGCACTTGCCAAGGCCATGGATACTTTAATGAGAGGGGAATGGAAGCACGGAGAACTGCCCGAACGCTGGGATGGTCGGACTGCCGAACGCATTGTGCAGATTTTGACGGAAGAATAGAACACTGTTTGCAAACAACAAAAAACGATGAGTAAAAAAAGTTATATAAACACACATCTTATCAGTTATTTGCTAACTTTGCAGCCTCTACTACGAACGTTATGAAATTGAAATACAATAAATTAATCATTTTCTTTCTATTTGTATTCCTCGCTCCGCATGCTTTTGCGCAGCAGATTAAAGGACTTGTCACAGACTCTTTGACACATGAGCCACTCATGTATATCTATGTCTTCTACCAAGATAAACGGGATATTGGGACTGTGACTAATATTGACGGAGAATACAAGTTGGAAGCCCGTAAGAACGGGGGAACGCTGGTTTTCTCGGCTGTGGGATACAAACCTCAAACGGTAAAGGTGGCTCCGGGGAGCCATACGGTTAATATCCAACTGAGCGCCGAAAACATTCTACTGAGCGAAGTGGTGGTGAAACCAACCAAAGAAAAGTATTCCCGTAAAAACAACCCGGCTGTGGAGTTCATGAAGAAGGTGATTGAGCACAAAAAGGCTCAAAAGCTTGAGGAAAACGACTACTACCAGTACGATAAATACGAGAAAATGAAGATGTCGATCAACGATCTGACACCGGAGAAGCTCGAAAGAGGGATATATAAGAAATACTCTTTTCTGAGAGATCAGGTAGAGGTTTCGGAAACAACCAATAAGCTTATTCTGCCAATATCGGTACAGGAAACGGCTTCTCAGACAATCTTCCGCAAATCGCCGGAAAACAAAAAGACAATTATAAAAGGAAAGAACTCGAACGGAATTGAAGAATTCTTTTCGACTGGTGATATGTTGGGGACGGTGCTGAAAGATGTTTTTTCGGACGTTAATATCTATGACGATGAAATACGTTTGCTGCAACAACGCTTCGTCAGCCCGATTGGAAACAATGCGATTTCGTTCTACAAATTCTACCTGATGGATACGCTGATGGTTGATCGGAACGAATGTGTGCACCTTACTTTTGTCCCGCAAAACTCACAGGATTTTGGTTTTACGGGACATCTTTATGTCTTGAACGATTCGAGTTATGCGGTACAGAAATGTACGATGAATCTTCCTAAGAAAACAGGCGTAAACTTTGTGAACCGAATGGACATCATTCAGCAGTACGAACAGTTACCGAACGGTAACTGGGTTTTATCGGACGATAACATGACTGTGGATATGTCGTGGAACTCAAATAAGACGTCGGGCGGTTTGCAGGTGGAACGAATCACGAAATACAGCAATTATGACTTTACTTCGATAGAGCCTCGCCTATTCCGTTTGAAAGGACCTATCATCAAAGAGGCGGATATGCTTTCGAAGAGTGATGAGTACTGGGCTAGTGTGCGCCAGGTGCCTCTCACGAATAAGGAAAGTACGATGGACCTATTCGTGAATCGCCTTGAACAGATTCCGGGTTTTAAATACATTATTTTCGGGGCAAAGGCGCTAATTGAAAACTTCGTGGAGACGGGAACCAAAGAACATCCGAGCAAGGTGGACATCGGACCGATCAATACAATGATCTCGAGCAACTATATTGATGGAACACGCTTCCGCCTAAGTGCCATGACTACGGCCAATCTGCATAAGCATTGGTTTATGAATGGTTATGTGGCATACGGTTTAAAAGATGAGAAATGGAAGTATAGCGGAACAGCTACTTATTCGTTCAACAAACGCGACTATGTGGTATGGGAGTTTCCGAAACATTTCATTTCGGCAACGTACAGCTACGATGTTATGTCGCCCATGGATAAGTTTCTGTTCACGGACAAAGACAACATCTTCCTTTCGATGAAGACGACTACGGTCGACCAAATGTCATATATGCGTGACGCTACCATCAATTACGATTTAGAGACTCCTACCGGATTCGGTGTGAAGGCAATGCTTCGCCATCGAAATGATGAACCGACCGGTAAACTGGAATACTTGCGCAACGATGCCGAACAGACAAGGGTGCACGATATGACGACTTCGGAAGCCAGTGTGACTTTCCGTTACGCTCCGGGCGAATCGTTTGTAAACTCCAAACAGCGTCGTGTACCGGTATCACTGGATGCGCCTGTTTTCACGTTAACACATGCAATGGGTTTCAAAGGGATATTAGGTGGTGAATACAATTTCCACCGTACCGAAGCCAGCATATGGAAACGCTTCTGGTTGTCTTCTTCTTGGGGTAAAATTGACTGTAGTATTAAAGCGGGTGCCGAATGGAATACGGTTCCGTTCCCACTCCTTATCTTACCGGAAGCTAACTTATCTTATATTACACAACGGGAAACATTCTGCCTTATTAATAATATGGAATTCCTGAACGACCGCTTCGCTTCAATGTCTGTATCGTACGACATGAACGGTAAGTTGTTCAACCGTATTCCGTTACTTAAGAATCTGAAATGGCGGGAAATGTTTCGTGTACGTGCGCTGTGGGGTTCGCTGACGGATAAGAACAATCCGTTCAAAAGCGATAATCCGGACTTGTTCCGCTTCCCTACTCGCGACGGTAAATTCACCAGTTTCGTAATGGATCCGAAAGTACCTTATATAGAAGGTAGCGTAGGTATCTACAATATATTCAAATTACTACATATTGAATATGTGCATCGTTTCACATACTGTGATAACCCGGGCATCAACAAGAACGGTATCCGCTTCATGGTATTAATGGTCTTTTAACTATGCAACCTTTAGCAGAACGACTACGACCCAGAACATTGGATGAATACATCGGCCAGAAGCATTTAGTTGGGCCAGGTGCTATCTTGCGCAAGATGATCGACGCAGGACGCATCTCTTCATTCATTCTTTGGGGACCTCCCGGAGTCGGAAAAACAACCTTGGCGCAAATCATCGCTAACAAACTGGAGACTCCTTTCTACACACTGAGTGCGGTAAGCTCCGGCGTAAAGGATGTGCGCGAAGTGATTGAACGTGCTAAAAGCAATCGCTTCTTTTCACAAGGTAGCCCGATTCTTTTTATCGATGAAATTCACCGCTTTAGCAAATCGCAACAGGATTCTCTGTTGGGAGCCGTGGAACAGGGTACGGTAACGCTGATCGGTGCTACGACCGAGAACCCGTCTTTTGAGGTGATACGCCCTCTCCTATCTCGTTGCCAACTATATGTGCTAAAATCTCTTGAGAAGGATGATTTATTGGAACTGTTGGAACGGGCTATCGTAACCGATTCGGTTTTGAAGGAGCGAAAAATCGAATTGAAAGAAACTGCGGCTATGTTACGCTTTTCGGGTGGAGATGCCCGCAAACTGCTGAATATTCTGGAGCTTGTAGTAGAATCGGAAGGTGAAAATACGGTGGTAATTACCGATGATAAAGTGACGGAGCGTCTGCAACAGAATCCATTAGCCTACGATAAAGATGGGGAGATGCACTACGACATCATTTCGGCTTTCATTAAATCAATCCGGGGAAGTGATCCCGACGGTGCGATCTATTGGTTGGCGCGAATGGTTGAAGGGGGCGAAGATCCGGCTTTTATTGCTCGCCGACTGGTTATTTCCGCCTCGGAGGATATCGGATTGGCAAATCCGAATGCCTTATTACTCGCAAATGCCTGCTTCGAAACGCTGATGAAGATCGGATGGCCGGAAGGAAGAATTCCTTTGGCTCAAACGACGATTTATCTGGCTACAAGTCCTAAAAGCAATTCAGCTTACTCTGCCATAGATGACGCGTTGGCCTTGGTACGCGAAACGGGTAACTTACCTGTTCCTCTGCATTTGCGAAACGCACCAACCAAGCTAATGAAACAGCTCGGTTATGGAGATCAATATAAATATGCGCATAGCTATGAGGGCAATTTCGTTGAACAACAGTTCTTACCGGATGAGGTGAAGAACCGACGAATCTGGCAACCTCAGAAAAATGCTGCCGAACTAAAGCTTGCGGAACGAATGCAACAACTTTGGGGCGAACGGTACAAAAAGTAGCTGCGGCATAATCGAAACTCAAATGAAATACACTAACAACACACTTATATGAAAATAGTAGTTTTAGACGGCTATGCCGCCAATCCCGGTGATTTATCCTGGGAAAGTCTGAAAGTTCTAGGAGATTGTACCGTTTACGAACGTACAGCTCCCAACGAAGTTCTGAAACGTGCTGCAGGGGCGGAAGCTATCCTGACTAATAAAGTGGTAATTAACGCTGAGCAGATGGATGCTCTTCCCGGTTTGAAGTACATCGGTGTACTGGCCACCGGATACAACGTTGTGGATACAATTGCCGCCAAAGAACGAGGCATTGTAGTTACCAACATCCCAGCTTATAGTACCGATTCGGTAGCGCAAATGGTATTTGCCCATATACTGAACATTGCCATGCAGGTAAAGCATCATTCGGATGAGGTACGCAAAGGTCGCTGGACTCACAATGCAGATTTCTGTTTCTGGGATACACCTCTCATGGAGCTACGCAAAAAGAAGATTGGCTTGGTAGGATTGGGACACACCGGTTATAATACGGCTCGTGTGGCGATAGGCTTCGGTATGCAGGTATTCGCATATACTTCTAAGTCGCACTTCCAGTTGCCTCCCGAAATCAAAAAGATGGAATTGGACGAACTCTTCAGTGAATGTGACATCATCAGTTTGCATTGTCCGCTGACTACAGAAACGCATGAGTTGGTTAATGCACGTCGTCTGGCTCTGATGCAACCTTCAGCGATTCTAATCAATACCGGACGCGGACCGCTCATTAACGAACAGGATCTGGCGAACGCTTTGAACAACAACCGTATTTACGCCGCCGGTGTAGATGTGTTGTCCACAGAACCTCCTCGCGCTGATAACCCGCTGCTAACAGCTAAAAATTGCTACATCACTCCGCATATTGCCTGGGCTACTACGGAAGCACGTGATAGATTGATGAATTTGGCAATTAGCAACCTGCAAGCATACATTGCCGGAAAGCCTGAAAACGTTGTAACCAAATAAGGTTATTATTGATCCAAACAGAAGGTTATTTTAAAAAGCCTTCGCTATTATAAGAAACTCCCCCGCTACAGCTTGTTGTAACGGGGGAGTTTTCGCATTATACTTTTGAGACAGTCTCTATCTTATGAATCAATGACCGGACAGAATATCCGAATGGATTGATTCGATTCTTAATAGGAGTGTCCACCTTTATTCATCTCTTCTTCCGTAATTTTATGACGGTCTAAGCTTCTCCATGCGTAGAAGATGTAAGCGATCACAAATGGAACCATAATGGAAACATAAGCCATCGTCTTCAATGTAAACTCGCTGGAACAGCTATTTGCCAATGTCAGCGAACTTTGCAAATCGGTACTCGACGGATAGAATGCTGTGTTATTATATCCTGCAACCAAGAACAATGCAAGAACTGTAAACACGGTACCAATACCTGCAAACCAAATTCCTTTCGTGAACTTATCTTTCAGAATCGTTTTACCGATACCAAAGAGTACCAATACCACGCCGATCAGGAATAGAATCAGAATAGCAGGCATTTCAATGAAATTGGTGAAGTATTTATAAGGCTGCATATAGACTTGCAACGTATCCGGATTGACAGCGAACCCTTCGGCGAACAAGGTACGAATGACAAAGGCTAAAAAGAACACAAGGAATAAACCTGCGTTCACAACCAAAGCACGACGACATTTGTCTGTGAAGGTTTTGTCTACGATATTGTTTATGAAATAAAGGATTCCCAACACACGCGCAAGGAAGAAGACAGCCACGCCGAGAACCACATTCCAAATGTTAGTCAAGGCATCGAGTCCATGCCATCCATTCCCCCACTGGCTGATAACCGGCATCAGGGTATCGGTCATATTGGCTTTATTTACGTAAAAATCGGAGCCTGTGAAGAAGGTAGCCACAGCACCTCCCAGCAATACGGGACCTACTACGCCATTAATAACCAAAAAGACTTGATAGGTTTTCTTTCCCAATAGATTGCCGGCTTTACTCTGAAACTCGTAACTCACAGCTTGCAGCACAAAGCTGAAAAGGATGATCATCCAAAGCCAGTAAGCTCCACCGAAGCTGGTACTATAAAACAAAGGGAATGAGGCGAAGAATGCTCCACCGAATGTGACCAATGTGGTAAAAGTGAACTCCCATTTCCGCCCGGTCGAGTTGACCATCATCTTGCGTTGAGTTTCGGTTTTGCCTAAGCTAAACAGCAATGAATTCCCTCCCTGCACAAATAATAGGAACACAAGAATGGCTCCTAGCAAGGAAACGACGAGCCACCAATATTGTTGAAGATATATATACATAATAATTAAGTATTAGGGTTCAAGGATTACTGTTTTAACTCCGGTCCTTTCTTGATGGCACGCAGCATGATACCAACTCCGGCAATCAGCATAACGGTAAACAAGAAGAGGAAGATAAAGAAAGTAGTCTGCACCGAACTAACATCGAGTTTGGAGATAGCAGCTGAAGTGGGAAGCATATCACGTATGGCCCAAGGCTGACGTCCACATTCGGCCACCACCCAACCGGCTTGCCCGGCGATATAGCCCAAAGGAATAGTTAGCAAAGCGATCCAATGCATCCAGCGCATCTTACTCAAGTCTTTCCGATAGGCTAAGAAAAGCACTACTGAGAAAAACAAGATGAAATATCCGCCTAGAATCACCATAATACGGAATGCGTAGAAGTTGAGAGGAACATTAGGCACCAGATCATTTACATTCTTGATGTATCCGTAGCCGAAATAGGAGATATTCTCCATCAATACCGTATAAGCTACTTTGGCATCTTCGTCATTACCGGCATTTTTCGCAGCTCGATAAGCCGCTAAAGCGCCGATAGCTATTTTTCCACGTTCGATCTTCTCCACAGCCGAAAGGGCTTTCGTACCGTCTTTGAGTTCGTATCCGCCTTCAATAATATTTGTAATACCAGGCACATACGCATTCAAATCGCGCTCGGCAAGGAAGATAACAGGCTGGGTATTTCGACTCTAAATAAGAAGGGGTCTTTGCCGTCATTGTATGTTTTCTTTTCGGGGTTTAATGCAGCGACTGCTACCAGCCCCACGCTATTGCCACCTTCGTACAATCCTTCTACGGCGGCTAACTTCATGGGTTGTGTCTGTGCAATTTGATAGCCGGAACCATCGCCAGTCCAAACAGCAAGCAGAGAAGATACTAATCCGAAAACGGCACCGATTTTAATGCTCGCCAATGCAAAATCCCGATTGCGTTTCTTCAACAGAAACCAGCATCCGACACCGACTACAAACACAGCTCCCAACACCCAACCGGAAAGTACCGTATGGAAGAACTTATTAACGGCTACGGGAGAAGTGGCTACTGCCCAGAAATCGACCATCTCATTACGCACTGTGTCCGGATTGAATTGCATACCTACCGGATGTTGCATCCATGCATTGGCTACCAGAATCCACCAGGCGGAAATCGTTGCTCCAAACCCGGTCAGCCAGGTAGAGGCTAAGTGGAAACGCTTGCTTACTTTATCCCAGCCGAAAAACATGACTGCGATAAATGTGGCTTCCATGAAGAAAGCAAGAATACCTTCAATGGCCAACGGAGCACCAAATATATCACCTACAAACCAAGAATAATTACTCCAATTCGTACCAAATTCGAATTCCAGAATTAAGCCGGTTGCCACACCAATGGCAAAGTTTATCCCGAACAGCTTCATCCAGAATTTAGCGGTATGCTTCCAAAACTCATTTCCCGTTTTATAATACAGCGTCTCCATAACACCCATCACGATAGCTAGTCCGAGGGTGAGTGGAACAAAAATCCAATGGTACATAGCCGTCAATGCAAATTGGGCTCTCGACCAGTCGATTAACGAAGTGTCAATACTTTCAATCATAATTATATCGCGTTTAATAGTTAAAAATCTGCCTTATTTTCGGGAATAGCTCTCCGTATCAACTCATTGCCAACATAGTTCCCTTTGTCAGGGTCATCGGACTGAGTAGCTATAAAGTCGGGAAAGAAAAACATTTTGAGAATAAAAAACATAACAAACAGTTTCAGTAGGATAATGATCCATAAGGTACGCCCCAAGGTCATGCTGCGGAATCCTTCCACATAAAAAGTCCATATTGAAAGTAATGTATTCTTCATATAATCGGCTTTTCAATTGTAATAGATACAAATATACAATTTTTATAAATAAAACAATTAATTTCCTTAAAATGTTGCACCCTTCTTCTTGTTTTTTCTGTTACGGCCCTCCTATCGACAGAAAAAAAACATTTAACGGCGAAATTACCTAATCCGTCTATCGTTTTTGCACGCATTATAGTAAGGACATAATTTTGCCGTATAATTTTAAAGAATCAAAGGATATGATAAATGTAAGAAGATTGACAGTGATAACACTTCTTGCCGGAAGCATGCTACCGGGCATATTTGCGCAGAGTACTTCTGCACAGACAGTTGCCGGCAGTCGCAATGAAGTGCAACTCCCGTCTCAGTGGGATTTGCAGACATGCATAGACTACGCGCTACAGCAGAATATCACGATTCGCAAGAATCGTGTGAATGCGCAAAGTAGTCAGATTGATGTGAAGACGGCTAAAGCTGCCTTATTTCCGAACTTATCTTTTTCGACAAGCCATAACGTGGTGAATCGTCCCTATCAGGAGACTAGCAACATGGTGAGCGGAAGCGAGATTATCAGTAGCAGCAGCAAAACAAGCTACAACGGTAATTATGGTCTGAATGCTTCGTGGACAGTCTATAACGGGAATAAGCGATTGAACACGATCAAACAGGAGAAGCTGAACAGTCAGGTTGCCGAATTGGATGTTGAAACTTCGGCCAACAGCATTCGCGAGTCGATTGCACAGACTTATGTGCAGATTCTATATGCTGCGGAGTCGATCAAGGTAAACGAAAACACCTTGAAGGTTTCGGAAGCTCAACTTGCTCGTGGAAAGGAGTTGTTAGCTGCGGGAAGCATTTCTAAAAGCGATCTCGCCCAGTTGGAAGCGCAAGTTAGCACTGACCGCTACCAACTCGTAACGGCAGAAACCACTTTAGCGAACTATAAACTGCAATTGAAACAACTTCTCGAACTGGATGGAGAGCAGGAAATGAATATTTACCTGCCTGCCCTGTCTGATGCGAATGTGCTGACTCCCCTGCCAACGAAGCAAAATGTATATACAAGTGCACTCACGCTACGTCCTGAGATTGAGGCAGAGAAGTTAAATGTAAAAGCATCGGAGTTGGGAATCAGTATTGCCAAGTCAGGATATACGCCAACGGTCAGCCTCAGCGCAGGTATAGGAACGAACCACACCAGTGGTAGTGACTTCACCTTTGGCGAACAGGTTAAAAATGGATGGAACAATTCACTCGGTTTATCGGTCAGCGTACCGATCTTTAACAACCGCCAGACTAAAAGCGCTGTACAGAAAGCAAAGCTGCAATATGAAACAAGTATGCTGAATCTGCTCGACGAACAAAAAACGTTGTACAAGGCGATTGAAGGCTTATGGTTGGATGCCAACTCGGCACAACAACGGTATGTCGCTGCCATTGAGAAACTGAAAAGTACGCAAACGAGCTATGAACTCATCAGCGAACAGTTTAATCACGGCATGAAGAATACAGTAGAACTCCTCACCGAAAAGAACAACTTGCTGCAAGCACAACAGGAGCAGCTACAAGCCAAGTACATGGCTATACTGAATACGCAACTCCTGAAGTTCTATCAAGGTGAAGAGCTGACTCTAAATTAGAAGTGACGTGAACAAATAGGATCATATAATAATGTAAAACATAGGAAGAATGAAAAAAAAGAAGATCATCCTCATAGCCGTGGCAGTAGTCGTGGTAGCCGGCGTGGGAGTCTGGTTCCTCAAAGAGTCACCTGCCAAGCATAAAGTGACTTATGCGACCGCGACTGTCAGCAAAGGGGAAATATCAAATTCAGTGACCGCCACGGGGACTATCGAACCGGTAACGGAAGTGGAAGTGGGTACACAGGTATCGGGTATTATCGATAAGATTTACGTGGACTACAACTCCACCGTGACTCAAGGTGAGTTGCTTGCCGAGATGGACCGGGTGACATTGCAAAGCGAACTCGCTTCGCAGAAAGCAACGTATGATGGTACAAAGGCCGAATACGAATATCAGAAGAAGAACTACGAGCGGAGCAAAGCGCTGCATGACAAATCGCTGATTAGTGATACGGAGTACGAACAAACTCTTTACAACTACCAGAAAGCGCAAAGTGCTTTTGACAGCAGCAAGGCTTCGTTGGCCAAAGCGCAACGCAACTTATCGTACGCAACGATCACTTCACCCATCAACGGAGTCGTTATAAGCCGTGCGGTTGAAGCCGGACAGACGGTAGCTTCGGGCTTCGAGACACCAACCCTTTTCACCATTGCGGCGGACTTAACGCAAATGCAGGTAGTAGCCGATGTGGATGAAGCGGATATAGGTGATATCATCGAAGGCCAGCGCGCTACTTTCACAGTCGACGCTTATCCGAATGACACATTTGAAGGAAAGGTAACTCAGATTCGTTTGGGTGACGCAAGTAGCAGCAGTAGTAGTTCAAGCTCAAGCAGCACCGTGGTCACTTATGAAGTGGTTATTTCCGCACCGAACCCCGATCTAAAACTGAAACCGCGCCTAACTGCCAATGTTACGATTTACACGCTGGACAAGAAAGATGTACTGTCTGTTCCTAACAAAGCTTTACGCTTCACACCCGAAGTACCGCTTATCGGTAAAAATGACATCGTGAAGGATTGCGAAGGCGAACATAAAGTCTGGACTCGCGAAGGCACAACCTTTACAGCGCATCCGGTGGTAGTGGGAATAAGCAACGGAGTGAGTACGGAAATCATCAGTGGAGTTGCAGAAGGAACTTCTATCATTACCGAAGCGACCATAGGTGTCATGCCGGGAGAGAATTCTCAAGTGGCAGTAAGCAGTGAAAAGAGTAGCGGTGAAAAGAGCCCGTTCATGCCTACCCTCCGGGGAGAAACAAAAAGAAATAAAACCACCGAAGCCTTATGTGTAAAAAAGTAATTGAACTTCAACAAATCAAACGAGATTTTCACGTTGGTGACGAAATTGTCCACGCATTGCGGGGTGTTTCATTCACAATCAACGAAGGAGAATTCGTCACCATCATGGGGACTTCCGGCTCGGGTAAATCGACGCTGCTGAATACGCTCGGTTGTTTGGACACCCCGACAAGTGGAGAGTACTTTCTCGACGGGATCGCCGTGAGAACTATGGGCAAACCGCAACGGGCCACTTTGCGAAACCGTAAAATCGGCTTCGTTTTCCAGAGTTACAATCTACTTCCTAAAACGACTGCTGTGGAAAACGTGGAACTCCCGTTGATGTACAATGCAACTGTCACTGCTTCCGAACGGCGTCAGCGAGCGATTGAATCTTTACAGGCTGTGGGATTGGGAGATCGGTTGGAACATAAATCCAACCAGATGTCCGGTGGACAAATGCAGCGGGTAGCTATTGCCCGTGCATTAGTCAACAATCCGGCAGTGATCCTAGCCGATGAAGCAACCGGTAACCTGGATACACGAACATCATTCGATATCCTGGTTCTTTTCCAAAAGCTTCATGCCGAGGGACGCACGATTATTTTCGTAACGCACAATCCGGAAATCGCTCAATACAGTAGCCGAAACATTCGCCTGCGAGATGGGTATGTGACAGAGGATACCATCAATGCTAATATTCTATCGGCGGCAAAGTCTCTGGCAGCTTTACCAAAGAATGATGAAGATTAAACGACTAAAATTATGAATGGAACCAATCTATTTAAAATAGCACTTCGAGCATTGGCTAACAATAAGCTACGTGCCTTCCTTACTATGCTCGGCATAATAATAGGTGTAGCTTCGGTTATTACCATGCTTGCCATCGGACAAGGATCGAAGAAAAGCATTCAGGCGCAAATATCCGAGATGGGATCGAACATGATTATGATCCATCCGGGTGCGGATATGCGTGGAGGAGTTCGCCAAGACCCCTCTGCCATGCAGACCCTCAAACTATCCGATTATGAATCTCTGCGCAACGAGACCAGCTTCTTGTCGGCCATCAGCCCAATGTTTCCTCATCCGGACAATTGATTGCCGGTAACAACAACTATCCGTCGTCGGTTAGCGGTGTGGGAACAGAATACCTGGAGATACGTCAGCTGAGTGTTGAAAATGGAGAGATGTTCACCGAAGCTGACATACAGGCCTCGGCAAAGGTTTGTGTTATCGGTAAAACGATTGTAGACAACCTCTTCCCGGATGGAAAAGATCCGGTTGGCAAAGTGATCCGATTCAATCAGATTCCTTTCCGGGTAGTGGGCGTACTCAAAGCCAAAGGGTATAACTCAATGGGTATGGACCAGGACGCAGTTGTGCTGGCACCCTACACCACTGTGATGAAACGCTTGCTTGCCGTAACTTACCTACAAGGTATCTAGCTTCTGCGCTGACGGAAGATATGACTGACTACGCAACCGAAGAAGTCACCACCATTCTCCGCCGTAATCATAAGCTGAAGGAGTCGGACAGTGATGATTTTAGCATTCGTTCGCAGCAAGAGTTGAGTACGATGTTGAACTCTACCACCGATTTAATGACTACCCTACTCGCCTGCATTGCCGGCATTTCACTGGTAGTAGGAGGAATTGGAATTATGAACATCATGTATGTATCCGTTACGGAACGTACACGAGAAATCGGGCTGCGTATGTCCGTAGGTGCCCGGGGAGTAGATATTCTAAGCCAATTCCTAATCGAAGCTATCCTGATCAGTATCACAGGAGGTATCATTGGGGTTATTATTGGCTGCGGTGCAAGTTGGCTTGTCAAGAGTGTGGCACATTGGCCTATCTTTATTCAAGCATGGAGTGTATTCCTTTCTTTTGCCGTCTGCACGGTCACCGGAGTATTCTTCGGTTGGTATCCGGCAAAAAAAGCAGCTGATTTAGATCCGATAGAAGCTATTAGATATGAATAAAATAGTATCTTTGTCTACATGAAGAAGACCTTTATATCTGCACGTCGTCCCTTGGAAGCACTGATACATATTATCAGCTGGGGGATTATGTTCGGCTTTCCGTTCTTTTTTATAGATCGTGAGAACGGCAGTATGAACTGGATGGCGTACGTACGCCATGCCGCCGTACCGCTGTCTTTCATGATCGTGTTCTACGTCAATTATTTCCGGTTGGTGCCTCGTTATCTTTTTCAGAACCAAGCCAAAAGATATATTCTATACAACATCATCCTGTTGTGTGTGGTAGGTCTTCTCATCCGGCTTTGGCAAAGTATAACGTTCGACCCGGCTATGTTCCCGAAACGACCAAATATGCCGCCGGGATGGCTCTTCTTCGCTCGTGACATGCTAAGCCTCACCTTTACCGTTGGACTAAGTGCAGCCATTCGCATGAGTGGCAGGTGGACAAGGGCGGAAGCAGCCCGCAGGGAAGCAGAACGCAACCGGACGGAAGCAGAATTGAAAAACTTACGCAACCAACTCAACCCGCACTTCTTGCTCAATACGCTTAATAATATTTATGCATTGATCGCATTCGATACAGATAAAGCTCAGCAAGCGGTGCAGGAGTTGAGTAGGCTACTTCGGTACGTACTATATGATAATCAACAGACGCAGGTCCCGTTGTGCAAAGAAATCGATTTTATCCGCAACTACATTGAGTTGATGAGAATCCGCTTATCGGCTAATGTGAAGATGATGACTTCTTTTCAAGTCGAACCGGACAGTCAAACCCTCATCGCCCCTCTCCTTTTTATCTCGTTGATAGAAAATGCGTTCAAGCATGGGATCTCACCAACCGAACCCAGCTATATCGACATTTCACTATCCGAAGAAGAAAACGAGGTGATTTGTGAGATACGCAACAGCAATCATCCCAAATCGACTATGGACAAAAGCGGTTCGGGCATCGGGCTCGAACAGGTTAGCAAACGATTGGAGTTGCTATACCCCGGCCAGTATGTTTGGGAAAAGGGAGTCTCAGAAGATGGAGAGGAGTATTACTCTCGGCTCAGTATCAGACATTAAGTATAAAAAGACCAAGATATGACGTTAAATTGCGCAATTGTTGATGATGAACCTCTGGCATTGAATTTGCTGGAGAGTTATGTGAACAAGACTCCGTTTCTGAAGTTATCGGGCAAGTATTCCAGCGCTGTACAAGCTATGAAAGAATTGCCTGAGCAACAAGTGGACCTCTTATTTCTGGATATACAAATGCCGGAACTAAATGGATTGGAGTACTCGAAAATGGTCGATCCGCACACGCGTATTGTTTTTACCACTGCATTTGATCAATATGCCATCGATGGTTATCGAGTCAATGCCCTCGATTATCTGCTAAAACCTATCTCGTATGTCGACTTTTTGCAAGCAGCCAACAAAGCTTTGCAATGGTTTGAGTTGACTCAAAAACCGGCGGAAGAGATCGACAGTATCTTCGTTAAAAGCGATTATAAACTGGTACAGATAGAACTCAGCAAAATCATGTACATCGAAGGATTGAAAGATTACATTAAAATTCATACAGAGGGAGTGGCCAAACCAGTTCTCTCACTAATGAGTATGAAGGCTATGGAAGAACTTTTGCCTGCTACACGTTTTATACGCGTGCACCGCTCGTTTATTGTTCAAAAAGATAAGATACGGGTTATCGATCGCGGACGAATTGTCTTTGATAAAACGTATATTCCTATAAGTGATAGCTACAAACAGAGTTTTCAGGCTTTTCTAGATAAAAGGAGTTAATCTTGTACCATTTATCGTCAAAAAGTTGATTTTTATCGATAATAGTTTGCTAAAGTTTATTTAATATGTAACTTTGCAACGAACAGAATGGGATTGTGAAATTCCAAAATAGAATAGTTTAGTTAAGTCTAGTTTAGTTTTTGTGTTGAAGGGCTTCCTCGTCGGCGGACGATCTAGGAAGCTCTTTTTACATTCTAGCTATCAGATACTTACACTTCTAAATCGAACTATTTCCATCTCTATCAGTAGCTATATTTAAGAGGTCAAAGCGTCACTTTTGACGCTATTTAATGGTCGGATTATGGTCGGATAGTAGTGGGATAATAAGCTTACTAAAAAGTTGAGGATTATGATTCTGAAACACCATAGTAACAAGTCCCATACATAAGTTTATTTTTTGCCTTCAGCTTTCAGTTTTCCATCTAACAAACTAATATACAACCAAATAAGGCTGAAACCTAGGCTGAATACAATGCATAGAGGTTTCAGGTCGCAGATTCATTGAACCGTTTCAATTGGTACGACTGATCGCAATAGAGAAACAAGGCTGAAAGCTGAATCTGCTTAGCCTTCAGGCAAAACAACTTATAAATCAGCTCATTACATTCAAAACTGAAAGCTGAAAGAGAAAATCAAAACTCTATTTTTCCAGCTATTTTCACTCGATATTTTCGAGAAATTGGCTCCAATTGCTTTTTTATAAAAGTATGATCGTTCATGAATCGAAGTTGTAGAGAGAAGTTATAAAAAGAAAGACAGTCGCTCTGCGTCTTCTAAGCTTTACTCAGACGTTCTATCAGAATAGTTCGGGGATTCCAAAACAAGTAATGCATTGAATCAAATGCCCGGGGCATTCGGTCTTCTTCCCCTCGGCAATCGAATGAATAGCCCCGGGCTTTCTACGAAATGCCCGGGGCTATTCCAAGTAAATACCAGCCGATGCGATGGATGCACTCATAAACACCACTCATCTTATCAGCAAGTGTTATTAAGCTATCTTACAGTTTAGAGGCTGCTCCTTCGTCAATAAAGAGTTCCACATTTCTAGCACGATGAGCGATATAGGCTGCCGGGCCGACATCTCCTAGATGACAAATGTTGCTCACTACATCGGCTTTCTTCTTACCGGTAACCAAAAATATAACGCGCTGAGCGTTTAGAATCGGTAAACCGGTCAATGCGATTCTTTGCTGTCCATTATTGGGATTGCGACTGACAACATACATTTCACTCGAGGACAAAAACTCTTCTTGCCCCGGAAAAATGGAAGAAGTATGACCGTCATCTCCTACTCCCAGCAGAACAATATCAAACTCCGGCCAACCGTTTTTATTGGGTACTTGCGCCTGAACTAAGGCAGCATACCGTTTGGCTTCATCAGCCGGTTTGTTCTCCCCTTGAATCCGGAAAATGTTCGCATACGATAGCGGTGCATGTCCCAATAACAAGTTGCGCGTCATTCCATAATTACTGTCGGAATCTTCAGGAGGAACACAACGCTCATCCACCCAATAAAATCTCATACGCTCCCAAGGGGTAATGTCAACGTATTCGTTCGCCCATAAGTCGAACATCAAAGCGGGGGTTACTCCTCCGCTTAAAGCTATATGAAAGATCTTTGCCGGTTCTTCGTTCATCAATTGCACGATATGCAAAATCAATGCTCGTGACGTTTCAATGGCCGAAGAGGAAACTGTTTGTTTCATAATTCACAATATTGATCGGTATTCGTTAGATTCTTACAAGGATTAGTCCATTCGGCACCATGCTCCTGCATCATCGCTTCACTCTCGAGCGGTCCCCAAGTTCCGGCCGGATAGCCATAAAGCGGCGCATCCTGATTATTCTTCCAGAAGCGAAGTATCGGATCGAAGAAACGCCACGAGGCCTCCACAGCATCACTACGTGTAAACAGCGTCGGATCGCCTTGAATGCAATCATCAATAAGACGGGCATACGCATCGCCCCCCGGTAAGCCGCCAAGTTGGTCATAGCTGAAGTCCATCATCACTTGTTTCACTTCAAATCCGGCACCGGGAACTTTCATCCCGATCTTAAGCACAACTCCTTCATTGGGTTGCACACGCATAATAAGCTTATTCGCACGCGGATACTTTCCTTCCGCAGAATGGAACATCTGATGAGGCGTCTCACGGAAATGTACCACGATCTCTGTAACTTTGGTAGGCATCTGCTTACCTGTACGAATATAGAACGGAACTCCACTCCAACGCCAGTTGCTTATCCCCAACTTCATGGCAATGTAGGTTTCCGTACGCGAATCGGGGGCTACCCCTTTCTCTTCACGATATCCCTTCTTACTACCGGACTCGGTATACTGTCCGCGCACAATATGTTCGTTGAAATCGACTTCGGTCAGCGGAGTCAGTGATTCATACACTTTCGCGACTTCGTTGCGGAAAGTATCGGCATTGAACACAGCAGGAGGTTCCATAGCCGTTAAGGCTACTAACTGAATCAAGTGGTTCTGCACCATATCGCGCAAAGCACCGGCATTTTCATAAAAGCCGCCACGCTGTTCGATACCCAGATTCTCAACAGCAGTCACTTCTACATAATCAATGTAGTTCCGATTCCAGAGCGGTTCGAAAATGCCGTTCGCAAAGCGAAATGCCAATACATTCTGCACGGTTTCTTTACCCAGAAAGTGGTCGATGCGATAAATCTGATGCTCGGCAAAAACAGAAACATATATTTTATTCAGCTCCTGAGCTGATTTCAAATCATACCCAAAAGGCTTCTCAACGATGATACGCGAATGAGGGCTATTCAGTTTTGCCTTCTTCAAATGCAACGGCACTACCCCATACAACGAGGGAGGAGTAGCCAAATAGAACAGCAGATTGTCGGGCTGCTCATCACCCGTCAGGTCAACCAACCGTTGACGCATTAACGCATATCCTTCTGCTTCGGCAGGGTCCATCGACAAATAATATAGGTGGGAAACGAATGACGACATCAATTCTTCACTCTGCTCCTCACTTTTCACAAATTGCCGTAATTCCGCCAATATATACGAACGGTAATCTTCGTCAGAATACGGCGTACGTCCGATACCTAAGATTGAATACCCTCCGGTAAGTCTTCCATCCTTGTGTAAAGAATATAAGGCCGGCATCAATTTGCGCTTAGTCAAATCGCCCGAAGCACCCAAAATAATCATTGCAAAATTATTCATAATCTTTTCTTTTCAACGAGGCGTCTGCTGAAAGTCGTCTCAAAATCTTATTCTTACTAGTAACTATTCTCACACATTGTATGTGCCGATTGGGTATCACCTCCGTGTCCGGTCCAATTTTCATGGAAGAATTGTCCACGAGCGGTATCTTTCCGTTCAAAGGTATGTGCACCGAAATAGTCACGTTGCGCTTGTACCAGGTTAGCCGGCAAGTCTGATGAAGCCAGCGAATAGAAATAGTTCAAGGCCGAGGAGAAGGCCGGAACTGGCAATTCGGCCGTCATAGCTTGAGCAACCAATGCTTTCCAACCGGGAAGTAACGTTTGCATCTCTTTGCAGAAGTAAGGAGCAAGAAGTAAATGTTCCGGTTTGTCGGCTGCTTCAAAAGCATCGGCTATATCATTTAAGAACACACTTCGAATGATACATCCTCCGCGCCACAGACGAGCAACGGAAGCTAAGTTCAGTTGCCAGCCGAATGTGTCGGACGCACGTTGCAAGACAGCGAATCCCTGAGCATACGAAACCAGTTTGGAAGCGTACAACGCAGAAAAGATGCGGTCAATCCATTCGTTTTTGTCCAAAGTAACAGACGCATGTTGTGGAATAAGCTGGGAAGCGGCAGAAACACGAAGACCTTTTTGGGCCGACAAACTGCGTTCGAATACGGCCGTAGCAATAAGTCCCAGTGGCATTCCAAGCTCCATGGCATTAATAACCGACCATTTACCGGTTCCTTTTTGTCCGGCAGCATCGAGTATCTTATCAATCAGATAATCACCAGATTTATCTTTATGTCGTAATATATTAGTTGTAATCTCAATCAAATAGCTACGGAGTTTCCCCTCGTTCCAACCGTCAAAGACATTCGCCATTTCGTCGTTAGACAAATTCATGAGATTCTTCATCACCCAATAAGCCTCAGCTATCAGCTGCATATCTCCATATTCGATTCCGTTGTGGATCATCTTCACAAAGTGTCCGGAGCCGGCGGGACCAACCCACTCACAGCAAGGCGTTCCATCGGGAGCTTTCGCTGCAATACTTTGTAGAATCGGCTTAACTTCGGGCCAAGCTTTCACAGAACCACCGGGCATGATAGAGGCACCATTCAATGCACCTTCTTCACCGCCCGACACACCGCTACCTACAAAAAGGAAGCCTTTGGACTCGGCGAGTACCACTCGTCGGTTGGTATCTTCATAGTTTGAGTTACCACCGTCGATTAAAATATCACCGGGAGATAATAGGGGGAAAAGTTGTTCCATCAACTCGTCAACCGGACTTCCGGCACGAACCATCATCATGATTTTACGAGGAGCGGCAATTGATTCAACAAAAGCTTTCAGGTCGGTAAAACCATGCAAGTTTTTCCCTTTGGCTCGTCCGTTAATGAATCGTTCGACAACACCTTCTTCTACTCCGGGAACTGTACGATTGTATACCGATACATTCCATCCTTTACTCTCCATGTTCAAAGCGAGATTCTCGCCCATCACCGCCAAACCGATCAAGCCGATATGCGTTTTATTCTGATTTGCCATTTTTTTATAATTTTCTGTTATGTTCTTTATTAAATTACTAACACAAAAACAGGGCAATTGTTCACAGCAAATGGAATAGAAGGGCCTTTTATTACCCTTCCCTTACCTTCGATCAATCAGAAAATAACCCCGGTTCAGTTTGCATATACGACAATAATTAGCGACATTTGCACGCATATTTCAACTAAAGACTATAACATATGAAAAAGGCCCTCATATCAGGCATTACCGGACAAGACGGTTCTTATTTGGCCGAACTTTTATTGCAAAAAGGTTACGAAGTACATGGCATCATGCGCCGTTCTTCTTCTTTCAATACGGGTCGTATCGAACATTTGTATTTTGACGAATGGGTGCGCGACATGAAACAGAAACGTACAATCAACCTGCATTACGGTGATATGACTGATTCCAGCTCATTGATCCGCATCATTCAACAGGTGCAACCGGACGAGATATACAATTTAGCCGCACAAAGCCATGTAAAGGTCTCGTTTGACGTACCTGAATATACGGCCGAAGCGGATGCTATCGGTACCTTACGTATGTTGGAAGCGGTTCGCATCTTGGGATTGGAAAAGAAAACCCGCATTTACCAAGCGTCTACTTCCGAACTCTTCGGATTGGTACAGGAGGTTCCGCAAAAGGAAACAACTCCTTTCTACCCTCGTTCTCCATACGGCGTAGCCAAACAATACGGCTTCTGGATTACAAAGAACTATCGCGAGAGCTACGGCATGTATGCGGTAAACGGCATCTTATTCAACCACGAAAGCGAACGCCGGGGTGAAACGTTTGTCACTCGTAAAATTACATTGGCAGCCGCCCGCATCGCATTAGGCGAACAAGATAAGTTGTATCTGGGCAATCTGGATGCTCGACGAGACTGGGGATATGCCAAAGACTATGTGGAATGTATGTGGCTCATGCTTCAACACGACACACCGGAGGACTTTGTAATTGCTACCGGACAAATGCATACGGTACGTGAATTTGCTACGCTTGCCTTTAAGGAAACAGGCATTGAACTTCGTTGGGAAGGGGAAGGTATTGATGAGAAAGGGATTGATGTTGCTACCGGAAAATCGCTAGTCGAAGTAGATCCTAAATACTTCCGCCCGGCTGAGGTCGAACAGTTGTTGGGTGACCCCACAAAAGCAAAAACATTACTTGGTTGGAACCCATGCCATACTTCTTTTGAAGAATTAGTCAAAATCATGACTCAACATGACATGAAGAAGGTAAAACGCATGATTGAAACCAAACATTAAGAATATATGGAGAAGAATGCCAAAATATACATAGCCGGACATCATGGCCTGGTAGGTTCGGCTATCTGGAAAACCTTGAGAAGAAAGGTTTTACCAACCTATTGGGACGCTCTCACAAGGAGCTGGATTTATTGGATGGAGCTGCTGTCCGCAAGTTTTTCGACGAAGAACAGCCGGATTATGTTTTCCTTGCCGCCGCCTTTGTAGGAGGGATCATGGCGAACAGCATTTATCGTGCCGACTTCATCTACAAAAACATGCAGATTCAACAGAATGTGATCGGTGAAAGCTTTCGTCACAAGGTGAAAAAGCTGCTTTTCCTGGGAAGTACCTGCATCTATCCGCGCGACGCTCAACAGCCAATGCAAGAGGATACCTTACTTACTTCTCCGTTGGAATACACGAATGAGCCGTATGCCATCGCAAAAATAGCAGGCCTGAAAATGTGCGAGAGTTTCAACCTCCAATATGGCACAAACTATATTGCAGTGATGCCGACCAATCTCTACGGGCCTAATGACAATTTCGACTTGGAACGCAGCCATGTATTACCGGCTATGATTCGTAAAATTCATCTAGCACACTGCCTGAAAGAAGGGGATTGGAATGCGATAAGTAAAGACCTCAATCTCCGTCCGGTAGAAGGCATTGACGGAAGCAGTCCGAAAGAAGATATCTTGGCAATTCTCAATAAATACGGTATTTGCGATACAGCAGTAACTCTCTGGGGAACAGGTACTCCATTACGTGAATTCCTTTGGAGTGAAGAGATGGCGGACGCCAGCGTCTTCGTGATGGAACATGTTGACTTTAAGGATACTTATCAGCAAGGGGACAAAGAAGTGCGCAATTGCCACATCAACATTGGTACCGGAAAGGAAATCAGCATTCGCCACCTGGCCGAGTTGATTGTTAAAACAGTTGGCTACCAAGGTAAGTTGACCTTCGATAGCAGCAAACCTGATGGCACAATGCGCAAACTGACCGATCCTTCCAAATTGCATGCGTTAGGTTGGCATCACCAAATTGAAATAGAAGAAGGTGTAAGCCGTATGTATCAATGGTATATGGCAAATAGCCAATTAACTCATAAAAAGACTCCACGGAGAATTAATAGTTGCACTCTATTAATTCTCCGTTTTTATTTTTAGTTTTCCACAGAATAACTATATTTGCACAGTTTAATATCAAATGTGCAAAAAACAATGGAACAAAGTTTTATAGCTTACATTGAGAATAGTATCAAAAACAATTGGGATCTGGATGCCCTGACAGACTACAAAGGAGCTACACTTCAATATAAAGACGTAGCCCGTAAGATTGAAAAGATACATATCATTTTTGAAGAAAGCGGAATCCGCAAAGGTGACAAGATCGCAGTTTGCGGACGAAACAGTTCCCATTGGGGAGTTACTTTCCTTGCCACACTGACTTATGGTGCAGTAGTCGTTCCGATCCTTCACGAGTTTAAAGCAGACAATGTACACAATATCGTCAACCACTCCGAAGCTAAACTTCTTTTTGTGGGGGACATGGTTTGGGAAAACCTTAACGAATCGGCCATGCCGCTACTTGAAGGTATCCTAATGATGAATGACTTTACCGTATTGGTGTCACGAAGCGAGCGTCTGACTTATGCACGCGAACATCTAAATGAATTATTCGGGAAGAAATATCCGAAGAACTTCCGTAAGGAGCATATTGTATACCACCAAGATCACCCTGAAGAACTTGCTGTAATCAATTACACATCGGGAACCACCAGCTATTCCAAAGGGGTAATGCTCCCCTACCGCAGTTTGTGGTCTAACACCAAATTCGCATTTGAAGTACTCCCACTACAAGCGGGAGATAAAATAGTATCTATGCTCCCGATGGCGCATATGTATGGACTGGCGTTTGAATTCTTATACGAATTCGCGGTGGGCTGCCAGATTTACTTCCTGACCCGAATGCCAAGTCCCAAGATTATTTTCCAAGCCTTTGCCGAAGTGAAACCAAGACTAATTGTCGCAGTACCGTTGATTATTGAAAAGATTATCAAAAAGAGCGTACTTCCCAAATTGGAAACTCCGACTATGAAGCTACTGTTGAAGGTACCTATTATTAATGATAAGATTAAATCAACCGTTCGCGAAGAGGTAATTAAGGGATTCGGAGGAAACTTTGCTTCGGTCATTGTAGGAGGAGCTGCTTTCAATCAGGAAGTAGAACAATTCCTTAAGATGATTGAGTTCCCTTATACCGTAGGTTACGGTATGACTGAGTGCGGACCGATTATCTGCTACGAAGATTGGGCTACATTCAAACAAGGATCTTGCGGAACAGCCGCTCCACGTATGGAGGTTAAGATATTATCTTCTGATCCGGAAAACATACCGGGAGAAATTGTCTGCCGGGGACCGAATGTGATGCTGGGATATTATAAAAATGAAGAAGCGACCAAAGAGGTTATCGATAAAGATGGTTGGTTGCATACCGGTGACCTGGCCTTAATCGATGCGCAGGGAAATGTAACAATCAAAGGACGCAGCAAGAACATGCTACTCAGTGGCAGCGGACAAAACATCTATCCGGAAGAGATTGAAGACAAGCTGAATAACTTGCCTTATGTTGCTGAAAGTATTATTGTACAGCAGAATGAAAGACTGGTAGGCTTGGTATACCCCGATTTTGACGAGGCGTTTGCAAGCGGCCTTACTCACGACGACATTGAACGTGTGATGGAAGAAAACCGGATAGCGCTGAATGCATTACTACCGACATATAGCCAAATCGCGAAGATGAAGATTTATCCGGAAGAGTTTGAAAAAACGCCGAAGAAGTCTATCAAGAGATTCCTGTATCAGGAAGCCAAAGGATAAGTGTAAACTTCAACTTATAGTTCCTATGGATATAAAAAGAAACATATTAACGGCAGCTATACTTATGGCTGCCGTTTGTTTACCGGCTCAGAATAAAAGTGCCGGTATTAATCTTTCTATTTGGAAAGGTATCTCTACACAACCGCTCGACAGTACACAAACCACCTACATCAACCTAGGTGTTGTGTCTAGTATGAACCGACTGAACGGAGTTGGTCTCAATATATTGGGTGGAATAACACAAAGAGACATGAACGGTGTACAGGTATCCGGGCTGGTTAATGTGGCAAGCGGTAGTATGCGAGGTGTTCAACTTTCGGGTATCAGCAACATTGCAGGTAACAATACGACCGGTGTTGCGGCTACTGGGCTTGTGAGCATCACAGGCAATAATGTTCGAGGTGTAATCCTCTCGGGACTAACCACCATTACAGGAAATAACGCCTCCGGAGTAGTTGTCGGTGGACTCATGACTGTTACAGGCGATAAAGTCAGTGGTGTACAGTTAGCCGGACTAGCCAATATTACCGGAACAACGTACAACGGTGTCATGGCTTCGGGCTTACTGAATGTAACCGGAGGGAACATCAACGGAATTCAGATCTCTGGAATTGGTAACATCGCTGCTAACTCGCTCAATGGTATGCAGATTGGTTTGTGTAACTATGCCACGAAAGTACATGGCGTGCAAGTCGGACTGATAAACTATTACCGTACGGAAATGAAGGGTCTCCAATTGGGACTGGTCAATGCGAATCCTGATACAAGAGTACAGATGATGGTATTTGGTGGAAACGCCACAAAAACTAACGTAGCTGCCCGCTTTAAAAACGAGTTGTTCTATACCATTATAGGAGCCGGTACGCATTACCTGGATTTTAGCGATAAATTCTCAGCATCTGTATTTTATCGTGCGGGGCTGTCGGTCCCTCTCTGCAAAAAGCTTTCCTTAAGCGGAGATTTGGGATACCAACACATCGAAACATTCAAGAATAAAGATTACGGAATACCCAAACGTCTATATGCTCTACAAGCACGCGTCAACTTGGAATATCAGCTGACCGATAAGTTCGGCGTATTCGCCACAGGAGGTTATGGCGGTAGCCGCTACTACAACAAATCGCGCACTTATGACAAAGGCGCGATCGTTGAAGCAGGCGTTATCTTATTTTAATTCTTTTATTAATCCGTTACGGTAGGCTACGAGTAACTTCTTCAGATCCTGAATCTGGGTTACCAGTTCCCTACCCTTATCGGTATCTTTCACCATCATTCGCTGTGAGTTGAACTCCAACACGAAGTTGGTCGACTTGATATCCAATCCTTCTTCAATGGCTTTCTGTCTTGACTGGAAAGGATCATGCTGCACCAACTGCATGCCATGTGAATGATATACCAACGTATATCCGGCAATACCCGTTTCCGGCTGATAGGCTTTGGAGAAACCACCGTCTATCACAAACAGTTTTCCATTGGCCCGCATGGGTTGCTCACCTTGAATGGTCTTGACCGGTACGTGCCCGTTGATGATGTGCGAGTGTGGTCCGTGCATGCCGAATTCCTCTAATATCTTATCACATATATCTTCTTGATCCCGCAAGGTATAGTAATGCCCTTTCTTCTCTTTATGCAACGCTTTATCTTCTACAAAGTATCGCTCAAAGGTTGCCATCTTATCTTTATCGAATAAGGGAGCATTCGGACCGCACCACATGTACCAAATATAGTCGAGTGCGAATTCTTTATCTTCTTCCCCGTCTTCATCGAAGTAGGCTGTCCGAATCAGTTGATCGGACTTATCAAGCAATTTCCGTCCCCAATATTCTTTGCCACAAATTCGTATACGCCTAAAGCTACCGTCTTCGTTCAAAGGTACCGAAGCATGGTAAAGAAGGTTGGAGTTACATACCAGATACATACCTCCATAGGTAAATAGGCATCGCATATGTTTCTTGAGCTTCTCACTATTCATGAATGAGCAATGGATCTTCTCCACCAGTTCTTGCTCTTCCTCCGTCAATCGATACGGATCGGCAGGATCTATCGTGGGGAAATAGGTATCACGCAAAGCGTATTCTTTGCCTTCATATACAAATACCCCACGTTCAAAGTCTATTTTGTCCAGCAGTTTACGATTAGCCATTTCAAATTCCGGGCGGCGATCAATAACCTCAGCCTCCAATTTAAACTGGATAATGGTAATTGCCTTATGCATTTGAGTGATCAGACGCAAGGTCTTTTCATTATAATGCGCATCGGCAAAACTGGCCTTCGGAGCAAAGATCGTACAAGGATCGTCACCGTAAGTATCCATGGCAAAAGTCGCCAACGGCAACAGATTTATTCCATATCCGTCTTCAAGAGTTCCCAGGTTACCGTAACGCATCGACATACGGATCACATTGGCAATACAGCAGTCGTTACCCGCAGCAGCTCCCATCCAAAGGATGTCGTGATTTCCCCACTGAATATCGAAGTTATGATAATTGCATAAAGTGTCCATGATAATATGAGCACCGGGACCTCGATCGAATATATCGCCAACAATATGCAAGGAATCGATCGTCAAACGCTGAATCAAATTACACATGGCTATGATAAAATCGTCTGCTCGTCTGGTTGATATAATCGTACTGACAATGACATTGATATAAGCATGCTTATTGGGCTCGACGGATGATTCGTGCAGCAACTCCTGAATTATATACGAGAATTCGGGTGGCAACGATTTGCGTACTTTCGAACGGGTATATTTGGAGGATACATTCTGGCAAACTTTCACTAATTGATTCAGTGTAATCAGATACCAATCATCCAAATCTTTCTCACGCAACTTGACTAACTGAATCTTCTCTTCAGGATAATAAATCAGCGTACAAATCTCCTTCTTCTCCACTTCGCGCAACGTATTGCCGAATATCTCGTTTACTTTACGCTTCACAGATCCCGAAGCATTTTTCAACACATGCTGAAATGCTTCATACTCACCATGAATATCGGTCAGAAAGTGTTCTGTCCCCTTAGGCAGATTCAAAATAGCCTCTAGGTTAATAATTTCCGTACTAGCATCGGCTATGGTAGGAAAACTACGGGAAAGCAACTGCAAGTAGCGTAGATCGCTCATTATGCTTTCAGGACTAATGTTGTTTTGTGCAGTCATATCTATTAGGTTAATCAGAATTTATAAAAGGAACATAAGTAAGACCTGCGCAATAATCACCCGCAAGAACATACTCAACGGATAGACCGTAGCGTATGCTACCGAGGAATTATCACCAGGCAATGTATCGTTTACATAGTTCAGCGCCATCGGATTTGCCATACTTCCACATAGCATACCTGACACCGAACCGAAATCTATTTTCATTATTTTAAATGCGATGATTCCCACTATAGTCGTTGGAATTACCGTCAGGCCAAATCCCATCAAAATCCAGAGGAGGCCTTCCAGACGAAATACCGTTTCGAAGAAATGAGCTCCTGCATCTAGTCCTAAACAAGCCAAGTACATGGAAAGTCCTAAAGCGCGAAGCATCAAGTTTGCACTCCGGGTAGTATAGGTAATCATATGTATCCGGGGGCCGAATGTGCCTAGTAAGATACCCACAATGATCGGTCCACCAGCCAGTCCTAATTTAACAGGCGTACTGATTCCCGGTATTGAAAACGGAATACTTCCTAATGCCAAACCTAAGATAATACCAATGAAGACAACTACCAGATTGGGCTCTTTCAGGCTTTTGATAGCATTCCCTAAAACCTTTTCAACATTTCGAATAGCCGCTGCTTCTCCTACAACGGTTAATCGATCTCCCAATTGCAGGATCAAACCCGGAGTGGCCAGTAACTGTACACCTGAGCGATATACACGACTGATATTGATGCCATAATTATTCCGCAAACGAAGTGAACCGAGCTTTTTACCATTCAATTCCGGACGAGTCACCACAATGCCTTGTGAAATCAATTCACTATCTATTGCATTCCAGTCAATATCATCTTTATTCCAATCCGTATTTTCCTGTTCGCCAAACAGTACAGTTAAGGGCAACGCATCTTTCTCAGAAGCAACCACCAGCAGTCGGTCACCTTCTTTCAATATTTTCTCTGAAGTGGGAATACTCACATGACCATCACGCCACAAACGAGAAATCACAAATTTCGGATAACTCATGTGGCCAATATCTTTGATGCTTTTGTTGAAAATTGCGGGATTGTGTACCTGAAAGGCAGCAATATAGGGTTTGTTCGCATCATCTTTTTCTTTCAGTTGCATGTCTTCTTTGCGAACCAGCAGCTTGCGGATGAAAAGCACGGCAAGAATTACGCCAACTACTCCTAAAGGATATGCGACCGCACATCCCAATGCAGGTGAATTACTCTCAAGCCCCATCTGTTTCAGAGTTTGTTGCGCGGCTCCCAATGCAGGCGTATTGGTAGTAGCACCGCAAAGAATACCCACCATGTCCGGTAAGGAAACTCCTGTGGTATAACTACAAGCCACAGCCATCAACGTGCCTAGCAGCACCACTCCCAGCGCAAGCATATTCAAAGTGACTCCTCCTTTGCGGAAAGAACTGAAGAACCCCGGCCCCACTTGTAAGCCTAGTGAATAGACAAATATGACTAGCCCGAAGCTCTCTGCGTAGTTTAACATCTGCGGATCGATGGAGAGGCCAAAGTGTCCCGCCAGGATACCGGCAAAGAAAACAAAAGTTACCCCCAGTGAGATCCCTCCAATATGTATTCTACCAAGTCCTAATCCAATGGCGGAAACCAATGAAAGGACAACCACAGCTTGTAAAGCAGAATGTTCAAAAAACAATTCAAATAACCACTCCATGTGTACTTTTTGCTAATGCGGTGCAAAGATAGAAACTATTTAGCCGCATACAAAACTTTACTATCGCAAAAAGCAGGATTATCTGACTCCTTCAAATTCCACATAATTATTCCGCCCGTCCAAATAACCGCTTAATCGATTTCCACCCAGGTAAACATTATCAAAGTAAGAGATATCATTAGCTGCGTAATACATACGGATGGATGTCTGTGCGTAATTTTCCCAATTCCAACGGAAGTTATGTTCAAAGGTCTCTACAACACCATTCGGATATTCTACCCGCAAATAATCGACTCCGGTTCGATCCATGTAAAAGTCCCACTCCTGGCGACAACGATTACCGTTCGCATCCCAATAAAAGCTCACCCAAGTACGGCTACACAACTCAGAAGAACGGTTGTAATAAGAGCTACCAATATCATCACGATCATAAAAATCGCGTATTTCCACTTCACAAGATGTTAGATTCACTAACAACACGGCCATCAAAGCCAAACGTAAATATTTAAAAGCTTTCGTTTTCATATCATTATTTTTTAGAGTTCTACTTTCAATAAGACAAAAGTAGAGAATGGTATTTCCCTTGCAAACTGAATTCGCCTATTAGATGGAGGGGAATAGCCTAAATTCAAGAGGGAAATTACCCTCTCATAGCTCTTTTTTGTTAATAAACCAATTAGTTATGTCAAACATTGTTATAGATAAGCGTTTTCCCCTTATTTTATTTGCGAATATCCATCATATCCGTATCTTTGCAATGTGTTTTTCATAGTATTAGATTTAAGGTTAACAAAAGATTGGCTGTCTGGGATAGATAGCCTTTTTTTATGCCCAATTTTTAGCTCCCTCTAAATAGTCTGAAGAAAGAACGAGAAGATTACAAAAAAAATAATTCGTTTAACATTTGAGCCATAGCGCCTTACAGATTCATTCCGTTAAACAGACAAAAAAATATTGCTGAAACATTTGCGTAGTCCAAAAGTTCCCCCTATATTTGCACCGCATTTGAGAGAAAATGCAGGTTGAAGGAAGTTTGGGTGAGTGGCTGAAACCACCAGTTTGCTAAACTGACGTACGGGTGACTGTACCGGGGGTTCGAATCCCCCAGCTTCCGCCAAAGTAACAAAAAGAAAAGAGCTAGGTGTAATACTTAGCTCTTTTTGACTCTTTCAGAATCCGGTGGGTTCGTCTAACGGTTAGGACACATGCCTCTCACGCATGTAATACGAGTTCGATTCTCGTACTCACTACAAATTAGCTATCAGGCAGTTACAAATCATAGTAGCTGCTTTTTTTATACCATTACTCTTGGTTTAGTCCCGCTTTATACGATTCGTAGCGAGTATTAATTAATTCCGCTATACAAATTTGGTGCAATTATTATCCAGATCTATACGGTTTAATTATCTTTGCATCTAATTATTACATGAGACAACGATATACAAAGATTTATATAAACAATAAAACTGCAAATTATGTTGAGCCGAATCATTGCTATGGTCATAGCCGGAGTTATTATAGTCTACCTGGTACGTTGGATAGATAACTTCTTCTCCAGACGTTCGAGATAACTATCTAACGCTGCTATACAGCTTCAGATGCTCTGGTGTCTAACAATTAGTAGTCACACCACAGCCTTTTTTTATTTTTCCTGCTGCTTGTATATTTCCAAATAAGATTCTTTATCTATTCGAAGCTGAATATTTTCCTCACTTTCCTGTCCGGACAAGTTTACAAACAAATTAAAGTAAAGCTGACTAAACGATAAATCGTAGCGTTCGTAAGTTATATCGAATGTACAAGTCCGTCTAGCCGAATCGAAAGTACCGAAAGCAGAACCTCCTTTACACATAAAAACTTCCGTTTGGGTAGCCGGTGGGTAGAGATGAAAAGCAGACGCCAACTGAGCGTAGGCATAATCAACTATCCAAGCATCACCTTTCAATAGGAGTGTTCCCTTCAGGCGTAACTTTACCGCATATTTACCGGCAATATCCGTTGCAAAAACCGGCAACTGATTCTCAGCAGCAAAATCTCCATCTTTATATCCCAGACTCATATTCATTTGAGTCTCTCCTACTCCATCAAAGCCTTCGACTGAGACATCACGCTGCTGATTTTTCAAATTAAACATAAATGTCAACTTACCGATAGTCGGATCTCCCGGATAACCGGCCAACGTATCTAATACATAATCGTCCAGATTAGCACTCCGGGCAATCAATGTTGCTTCACTAGTTTCCGAAAGATTCGCATTCCCTCTTTCAATATCAATATTACCCACCGGATAATAAATGGCATCATTATCACGTACACAGCTACAAAAGCAACACAGCAGTCCAACAAAAAGAATGATCTTACTCATTTTCGATTCGTATATATTAAATTAAGGAAGCAAAAATAGTAATAAAACAGGTAGTCATGCGTAAATCATCTTTTCTTTAACGTTCATTTCAAAGAATAGAAGCATTTACAAACCAATTTGTCCGAACTAAAATAGTTTTTTTGATCTCACGCTTGATCTATGTCAACTGTTTTATTACTTTTGCATAGAACAAAACTGAATAAACATGGATCCATTATTACGAGAGACTGTAAACGCTGTTGTAAACTCACGCTTCCCGGAAATGAGCCTTGAAGGCCGACGCTTACTCGAAAGCGTATTAATACGAAAGGAAATCCCTAAGGGACAAATTGCGCTGAATGAAGGAGAGGTATGCCATGAATTAGTTTTTGTAGGCAAAGGAATGCTTAGACAGTTCTATTATAAAAACGGAAAAGATATCACCGAGCACTTTTCTTATGAAGGATGTATTGTGATTTGCATCGAGAGTTTCTTGAAACAGGAACCGACTCGCCTAATGGTAGAAACGTTGGAGCCTGCCGTAATTTACCTATTCCCTTACGAATTGGTACAGAAACTGACTCGGGAGAACAGTGAAATTAATATGTTTTACCGGAAGATACTGGAATACTCTCTGATCGTTTCACAAATCAAAGCTGACTCATGGAGGTTTGAAAATGCGCACGACCGGTATAATTTCTTATTCAAAAGCCACCCGGAGGTGATTAAACGTGCTCCATTAGCACATATCGCCTCTTACCTATTGATGACACCGGAAACATTAAGCCGCGTGCGTTCGGGAGCCTTATAGATTATAGTCTGGCCTTTCGGTACTCCTTAGGAGACATGCCTGTGTTGTGCTTAAAGTATTTCCCGAAAAAAGACTGATTGGCGAAGTTCAAGCAATTGGCTATCTCCTGTATATTCATACTCGACGAATTTAATAATGCTTTGGCTTCCTGCACTACAAATTCATCAATCCAATCGCCTGCCGTCTTTCCGCTAACTTCCTTAATTACACCGGAGAGATGTTTTGGAGTTAAACAAAGCTGATCGGCATAATACTTCACACTGCGCTCTGACTGGTATGCTTGTGTCAACTCTTCATAAAAGCGTTCAAAGAGATACTCTTTGCGGCTTTTTAATCCCAATTGAGCTGCGGTAGCGGGAATATGGCGGCGAAAGATATTACAAAGTTCATAGAAGCAAGCTTGCAGAATTCCTAATACAGTTTCGCGCTGATAACTGTTTGCATTATCCTTCATCTTTTTCCAGATCAGAGAATAATACTCCAGGAACATCTGTTGTTCCTCAGTTGTAATCGCTACACAAGGAGTATCTTTCATAACAAAGAAGAGAGACAGTATATCCGCCATTTTGGGCAACGACTCCATAACCTTCTTGGAAACAGCAAGAAAGACTGCATGAAAGTCTTCGCTAACCTCTCGATTTTCGATTATTTGATTCGGCAGAACGACTAAGACCTTCCCTGACCTGAATTCATATTCCCTCAAATTGACATTAATCTGACTATGTCCGGTAAGACATAATCCAATCCCCGCAACATCCAAACGATTTGGAGAACACAAGGCTTGCACCGCATCTAACGTATCAAGCATTACAATATCATCACCAATCACTCTGACTCCTGCCTTTGCCAATTGGTTGGAATGCAAAAAGGTAGAAATCCCAATCTTAGGAACACTTTGTACTTCCATAGCTTTCTTTTTAAAAGCCAAAGTTACCAACCAATCATATAAAAGCAAGCGTGCCCCTCTAATTATCAGACAAATAGAACAATCCTATCTCCTATTGGAACACTTGCTGAAGAAAATATTAATTTATTTCAGGCTTTTCTGCGGATAAAGGATGTGAAAACATAAAACGCGCTCCACCTGTATAGGCTTCATCAATCCATATTTCTCCATGCCACTTATGTACCAGCAACTGACAAATAGAGAGTCCCAACCCGGTACCGGGAGCATATTCATTCAACTTTTCAAACCGCTCGAACACTTGCCTGTGTTTTTCTTTCGGAATGCCGCAGCCTGTATCTGTCACCGAAAAGACGGCTTTTTCATCTGTAATCGCAAATTCTAATGTAACCGTTCCATTCTCCGTAAACTTATCAGCGTTCGATAGTAAGTTAATCAAAACTTGTTGCAGGCGTTGTACGTCGGTACTCATAAGAAACTCGGTATATTGACTCGTAAACAAAAAGCGATTTCCGGTTTGGTGAGATACACTGATTAAAGATATCACCTGTTCGCAAATCTGAATCACATCACAGGCTTCCCAGTTCAATGTCACTCGATTGGCTTCCAGCCGCGAAAGATCCAAAATATCATTAATCAAGCGAAGCAACATTTCAGAGTTTGTTTGAATGATGCGCGAGTACAATCTTTGTTCTTCCATCGTACTTCCCTCTGCAGTTAAAACTTCAGAGAAACCGACTATGGAGTTCAATGGAGTACGTATTTCATGGCTCATATTAGCCAAAAAGGCACTTTTCAAACGATTGGACTCTTCAGCCCTATCTTTAGCTATTCGCAACTCTTTGTCCGAGTCCAACAATCGGTCTTTCAATCGCTTCGTTCGAATATAATAGAACAACGAGACAAACAAGCCCAACGTTAAAGCAGCAAAAGCAATCATAGCAGCCCAAATCTGATAGGTATACTGCTCGTAGAACGAAACAGGTTGGTTGACCAAGGTCACTCCAAAAGGAAGAGCATGAACATCAAGTTGAAGTTCCTTCACTTTCTCACTGTCCAACACAGCCTTACTCTTAATCATATTGAGATGAGTGGTTGTATCTTCAGGATGCTTATCTATGTTGATAGAAGCTTTTGCCATATCTTCACCCAATCGGGTGTAGTCGGGTATCACCCCGCCAATAGCCCAATATCCCAACCCTACTGAGGAAGGCGTAAACACTGGAACTGTTGGGTTGGCTTCCATCATGGTATAGGTAGCATTTCGCATAAAGTAGCCTTCATTCTTATCAATGCGCCATGTACCAATGAGAACAACCGAATTCTTCGGTAGGCTACGCAGTTCATCTACAATTGTATAAATCGTATGCCTGCGTCCATCAAGCAGATCCAGTTCCAGATCAGGATACTTCCTCATCTCTTTACGCACTAAAGCTTGCATCGTAACCCCTCCGTACGTGTTATCCGATATAAATACAATGTGCCGGGTATTCGGATAGAAACTCTTAATCATTCGTATGTTACCATCGATATCATATTGATTCATAAATCCGGCACGCAACTCCGGAACTTTGATATCGCCTGATAGAAAGTCTAAAGACTCCGGCATCCACGTATCTAACAGGGCGGTCGAGTCTTTCGGCAATACCACCACATTATTACTAACCAAGCTGCACATGATCGGAACCTTAACCGGAATAGAGTCACGCACGGAAAGATAAGCAGCCCAAGCTTCCTGACCGAATAAAATAATCTGTATAGGCAAAGTTTTTTCACTATACTTCGACAGGATTTGTTTTAAAGCGTTCGACCACCGGGAAGCTTCCGCAAAGCTTTTGCAATTTAAGTTTTCAATAACAATATCCCGCTTCCCTCCCAACTTGCGATATCCCTCCATGTAATCCGATATAGCAATGGATGTTTGATGGGCAGCAGGATTATATGAACAAACAATGAGGATGGGTCTATGATCGGAAATACCGGCACTGATTCTAGAAGGATACGAGATCCCAAGAACTATGATAAGCAGAGATAATATACTTCTTGTATGGAACGACATATTTCATTCGTTTAATAGTTTACTCTTAATACGATGTGCAAATATAGTAAAAGTTGCCAGTTAGTAACATTATTATGCCTATTTTTGTCGTTCACTTATTGCAAAAAAATATGGTACTATTTTATCAAATGATTTCCAGCTCACTGGGAATACCCGAAAAACAAATAAAGAGCACGCTCCAACTTCTGGAAGAAGGAGCCACTATTCCATTCATCAGCCGCTATCGAAAAGAAGTAACCGGGGGGCTGGACGAAGTACAAATAGAACAAATAAAGGAGCAAAACGACAAGCTTTCCGATATAGCCAAACGAAAAGAAACAATCCTTAAAACGATTGATGAACAAGGTAAATTAACTGCCGAGATCAAAAACCGAATCTCTAATACATGGACGCCAACCGAACTCGAGGACATCTATCTTCCTTATAAGCCTAAGCGCAAAACACGTGCGGAAGCAGCACGCCAAAAAGGTTTGGAGCCGCTAGCTATACTCTTATTGGTGCAGCGTGAAAATAATTTGGCTGCCCGAGCTGCCTCTTTTGTCAAAGGAGAAGTAAAAGACGTGGAAGATGCCATTAAAGGTGCCCGCGACATTATTGCCGAACAAGTAAACGAGGATGAACGTTCTCGCAACATGCTTCGTAACCAATTCAATCGCCAAGCTATAATTACAGCCAAAGTAGTTAAAGGAAAAGAAGAAGAGGCTGCTAAATATCAAGACTATTTTGATTTTTCCGAATCAATGAAGCGTTGTACATCGCACCGTTTACTAGCCATCCGTCGTGCTGAGTCGGAAGGTCTGCTTAAAGTCTCCATCAGTCCGGTAGACGAAGAATGCGTTGAACGCTTGGAGCGTCAGTATGTACACAACGATAACGAATGCGGACGCCAAGTGGCAGAAGCTGTTGCCGATGCTTACAAACGATTACTAAAACCTTCCATAGAAACCGAATTTGCTGCACAAGCCAAGGAGAAAGCTGACGAAGAAGCAATTCGCGTATTCACAGAGAACCTTCGCCAACTGCTTCTCTCTCCTCCGTTAGGACAAAAGCGGGTATTAGCTATCGACCCGGGGTTCCGTACAGGCTGCAAGGTTGTTTGCTTGGATGCTCAAGGTAACTTGTTGCATAACGAGAATATATACCCCCACCCTCCTGTAAACAAGACCTCCGAAGCTGCTTCAAAACTACGTAAAATGATTGAAGCTTACGAGATCGAGGCCATCTGTATTGGCAATGGTACAGCCAGCCGGGAGACTGAGGACTTCATTAACCGCCAAACATTCGACCGACAAATTCCGGTATTTGTAGTTAGCGAACAGGGAGCTTCCATATACTCTGCCTCCAAAACCGCACGTGATGAGTTCCCTGATTATGATGTGACCGTACGAGGTTCAGTATCAATCGGACGAAGACTAATGGATCCGCTTGCCGAACTAGTAAAAATAGATCCGAAATCAATTGGTGTAGGGCAATATCAACACGATGTAGATCAGACAAAACTGAAGAAAGCTCTCGACCAGACTGTCGAGAATTGTGTGAACTTGGTGGGAGTTAACCTGAATACCGCCAGTAGTCACTTACTTACATATATATCGGGGTTAGGACCTCAACTGGCTCAGAATATAGTAAACTATCGCGCTGAGAATGGAGCTTTTGATTCGCGAAAGGAATTATTGAAAGTTCCCCGCATGGGCGTTAAAGCTTTTGAACAATGTGCCGGTTTTCTACGTATCCCGCAGGGTAAGAGCCTATTAGACAACACAGCTGTACATCCGGAAAGCTACCACATTGTAGAGCAAATGGCTAAAGACCTGAAATGTAGCGTAGCTGAATTGATAGCCGATAAAGAACTCCGCCGGAAAATCAACATTGCCAATTATATCACTCCTACCGTTGGCATGCCTACTCTACAGGATATTATACAAGAACTGGATAAACCGGGCCGCGACCCTCGTAAGAGTATTAAAGTGTTTGAATTCGACAAAAATGTACGTACCATCAACGATCTTCACGAAGGAATGATTCTGCCGGGTATCGTAGGAAATATCACTAACTTCGGAGCATTTGTAGATATAGGAATTAAAGAAAACGGACTCGTACACCTTTCTCAATTGGCAGACCGTTTTATCTCCGACCCTACAGAGGTTGTTTCCATCCATCAACATGTCATGGTTAAAATCATAAGTGTAGATAACGATCGAAAACGTATCCAACTCTCAATGGTGGGTGTTCCACAGGAATAAATAGATTTTCTATCTTTCATTGCGACAGTTATAATCTCAAAAAGACTGTCGCAATGATTCGATTCCATTTCGATCTATCTTCTTAATTAGACATTAGCGATCGCTTCCCGCTTTTCTCCCCACCATATAATTAAAGGTATAAATATTAAGAGCAAGACGGTGCAGACGAGAGAACCTTCAAAACCGAAAGCTCCTCCGTTTATTAAATCTTCTTCCGGCAGATGCAAAGAAAGCATAGAAGTCGTGAACTTATTGCCGCTTACCTCGTATCCCAGAATAGGGCCTTGTATCCAATTCCAGAACAAATGGAGTGCAATGGGAAAACATAAATTCCGCGTATATAAAAAAGAAGAACCTAATAGAATTCCTGCAAGCACCAGATTGAGCATAGGCAAGAAAGCGATATTAGGATTAGTCAGATGCAATGCGCCAAACAGTAAGGATGTAAGCAACAGAGATAGAAATTTATTCAAACGGGTACGCAACAAATGTCCCAAGATAAAACCACGTACCAAGCATTCTTCCGTTAGCGAAACTAATAAGTAGAAAAACCATGAAGCTCCCAAAGCTTGCCAATCGAAGTGAATCCCTCTAATCTCTACAGATCCGGCCAACAAAGACCAACCAAAACCGATGGCGTATAATAATACAGCACACAAAGTACCATAAAGTAATCCGATGGAGTGTCCTTTCAATCCCAAACCTAAATCGGAAAAAGGACGACGCTCCAGACGAAGCAGTATAACAGCGGGAGTGAGTACCGCCAGCAACATACTACCTTCTATCATTATGTATGGAATCAATCCATCGTTTTGAACTTCCTTTCCTACTATCCAAGGTAAAAGTTCAAAAGCAATTGTAGTATACAATGCTGTAAACAATAAGAATCCTGCCACAAACAGCAAGACAGCCCCCCATACAGAAAGTCCCCTATTGTGTTTTTCGGTTCTAATTTCGTCCTGTCCCATTTTTATAATTGTTAATCACATAGCAAATTTAGCTATAAAACATGAAAAAAAACATATATCCTCTATTTTTCATATATTTGTCTGAACAATTCTGCATAACCATGAAATTAAAACAATTACTGATTAGTTTTCTGTTGGCAACAGGCACGCTGCAAGCAGCTGCACAAGTAAGTAAAACCTACTTTGTTGCAAAACCCGGAACACTAATCTCCATGATGACCGAAGAGGAAGCCAACAGTGTCACGCACCTCACACTAACAGGGAAAATCAACGCTGAAGACTTCAAGCATCTCCGTAATGAATTTGCCAGCCTTAAAGTATTAGACATTTCTAATGCCGACATCAGAATGTATACCGGAAAGTCCGGGACTTATCCCAATGGTAAGTTTTATATCTATATGGCTAACTTTATTCCTGCATATGCTTTTTCCGACATTATCGATGGCGTAACGAAAGGTAAAACGACGCTTGAGAAAGTAATTCTTTCTGAGAAAATAAAGAATATTGAAGATGCTGCATTCAAGGGATGCGAGAATCTCAAGGTTTGTCAACTCCGTAAAAAGACTCCCCCCAATCTATTGCCCGAAGCATTGGCTGATAGCATTACCGCTGTTTTCGTTCCGCTGGGTAGCAGCGATGCTTATCGTATCAAAGACAGATGGCAGAATTTTGCTTTCATCGAAGGAGAACCGACAGTAGCAATATACAAGTGGGAATGATGGGTAAGTTGGAAGACGAAGTAATGAAAGCCGGACTACAACCCAAAGATATTAACTTCCTGACGATAGAAGGTAAATTGGATAATGCTGATTTTAAATTAATACGAGATTATATGCCTAATTTAGTTTCGGTTAATATTTCGCGTACCAATGCAACAGCTATACCCGACTTCACCTTTTCGCAAAAGAAGTATCTGCTAAATATTCAATTACCACACAATCTTAAAATTATCGGCCAACGGGTATTTAGTAACTGTGGACGTCTTACAGGCACATTAGAACTTCCGGCAAGTGTTACCGCCATTGAATTCGGTGCATTTATGGGATGTGATAACCTTCGCAGGGTTGTGGCATTGGGAAACAAAATCACGACTGTGGGTGATAATCTTTTTGGCACCGAAGGTCCTAGCAGACTAATCTACAAATAAGAATATACGATAGACAAAAGAAAAAGTGAATAGGAAACTATGGTAAGCCGATGGCTTCTATAAGTTTCCTATTCACTTTTTTATATACTCACAACCTGAGTTCTTCAGGTCATTCTATCCATTTATTTATCTCCGTACATCTTGGTTCTCAACTCCTTGATGTGATCAGAAGTGATGTATTCATCATATTCCATCATCTTATCAATGATACCGTTCGGCGTCAATTCAATGATACGGTTTGCCACCGTCTGAATAAACTCGTGGTCATGTGATGAAAACAAGATATTCCCTTTATACGTTTTCAGGTTATTGTTGAAAGCTTGAATAGATTCTAAGTCCAAGTGGTTGGTCGGCGTATCCAGAATCAAACAGTTTGCATTACGCAATTGCATACGAGCAATCATACAACGCATTTTCTCGCCTCCTGAAAGTACACTTACCTTTTTCAACACCTCTTCACCGGAGAATAGCATACGGCCCAAGAAGCCTTTCATATAAACTTCATTCCCTTCACCAAACTGACCTAACCAATCCACTAAATTCAGATCCGAGTTGAAGAAGTTGGTATTATCCAATGGCAAATAAGCTGTTGTGATCGTCACTCCCCAGTCATAGCGTCCAGCATCCGGTTTTACCTCTCCGTTAATAATATCGAAGAAAGCTGTCATAGCTCGCGGATTCCGTGATAAGAATACGACCTTATCACCCTTCTCTATATTAAAGTTTACGTCGTTGAATAATACATCACCGTCTTCTGCCTTCTTTGACAATCCCGATACTTCCAAAATCTGGTTACCCGGTTCACGTTCCGGCGTAAAGATGATTCCCGGATACTTACGTGAAGACGGTTTAATCTCTTCAACGTTCAACTTCTCCAACATCTTTTTACGGCTGGTTGTTTGTTTACTCTTCGCCACATTAGCGCTAAAGCGACGAATAAACTCTTCCAATTCCTTTTTCTTCTCATCGGCCTTTGCCTTCTGGTTCTGCTGCTGACGAAGTGCCAACTGGCTAGACTCATACCAGAAACTATAGTTACCGGCAAACATATTGATTTTTCCGTAATCAATATCTACCGTATGGGTACATACTGAGTCCAGAAAGTGGCGGTCGTGGCTTACAACCAATACCGTATGTTCACAATTTCCCAGATAATCTTCCAACCACATTACGGTCTCCATATCCAAGTCATTGGTAGGCTCATCTAAAAGCAGGTTATCCGGATTACCGTATAATGCTTGTGCAAGCATCACACGAACTTTCTCCTTACCACTCAACTCGCCCATCAATGTATAATGCTTATCTTCTTTTACTCCCAAACCGCTCAAGAGCATAGCTGCGTCACTTTCGGCATTCCATCCGTCTAATTCGGCAAAGCGTTCTTCCAGTTCAGACACCTTCATTCCGTCTTCATCTGTAAAATCTTCTTTAGCGTATAGCGTATCGCGTTGCTTCATGATATCCCAAAGCACGGTGTGCCCCATCATTACAGTATCCATTACTGTAAAAGAATCCCATTGAAAGTGGTCCTGGCTCAACACGGATAAGCGTTCACCAGGTCCTTGAGTAATTGTTCCCGTAGTAGGGTCCAAATCACCATAAATCGTGCGAAGAAAGGTTGACTTCCCAGCACCATTCGCACCAATTATACCATAACAGTTACCACTGGTAAACTTCATGTTCACATCATTGAACAACACCCTTTTACCAAATTGGACTGAAAGATTTGAAACTGTAATCATCTTCTTTTATCTATTTTTCTATTCTACTTTTACTATTTACCAATTGAGGGTGCAAAGGTAGGTATTTTAAATGAATTATGAGCTATGGAGAATGTGCCAATCTGACATAAAAGTGTTACCTTTGCAACGTTTTTTGGCAAAACAGCCAACTTGGCAAAGTTTTTGTCTGCACCATTAACAAGAATAAAAAATAAGAATAAGATATGGATCCAAAAGAACAAAAAGTAAGGGAAGAAGAACTGAATGCAGAAGAGACTCAGTATACGACTGAAGAACAAGTATTAAATGAACCGGCAGAAGAAGCGACTCCCCTAACGGCAGAAGAGCAATTGGCTAAAGATCTCGAACAAGCTCAAGCAGATATCGAAGAGCAAAAAGACAAGTATCTCCGGTTATCCGCAGAATTCGACAATTACCGTAAACGTACCATGAAGGAGAAAGCGGAATTGATACTGAATGGCGGCGAAAAAAGCATTATCAGTATTCTACCTATTCTCGATGACTTTGAACGCGCCATTCAAACGATGGAAAAGGCTACTGATGTAACCGCAGTGAAAGAAGGCGTGGAATTGATCTACAATAAGTTTATTGCTGTTATGGGACAAAATGGCGTAAAAATGATCGAAACCAAAGATCAACCTTTGAATACAGATTATCACGATGCAATCGCTGTTGTTCCTGCTCCGAGTGAAGAGCTAAAAGGTAAAATTTTGGATTGTGTTCAAAACGGATACACACTGAACGACAAAGTCATCCGTCACTCTAAAGTGGTGATAGGAGAATAATCTCCACAGACTTCAAGCTTACAAATTAACTATCAAAATCGACAAAAAAGTAAGATGGCAGATAAAAGAGATTACTATGAGGTGCTGGAGGTGACGAAAGAAGCCACAGTAGAAGAAATAAAGAAAGCCTACCGTAAAAAAGCAATTCAATATCATCCGGATAAAAACCCGGACGACAAAGCTGCTGAAGAAAAATTCAAGGAAGCAGCTGAAGCTTATGATGTTCTGAGCAATGCGGACAAACGTGCCCGCTACGATCAGTTCGGACATGCTGGCATGAGTGGTGCTGCAGGCAATGGTGGCCCATTTGGCGGAGGTTTCGGCGGACAGGGAATGTCTATGGATGACATTTTCTCCATGTTTGGCGATATCTTCGGAGGCCATAGTGGAGGTTTCGGAGGCTTCGGTGGATTTGGTGGCGGAGGTTCTCAGCAACGCCGCTATCGGGGAAGTGATCTTCGTGTGAAAGTGAAACTTAGCCTCAAAGAGATCTCAACGGGAGTAGAAAAGAAATTTAAACTTAAGAAATATGTAGCCTGTGACCATTGTCACGGTTCGGGTGCGAAGGTACCAGCGGTTCGGAAACTTGTCAGACTTGTAAGGGAAGTGGTTCGGTAATCCGCAATCAACAAACCATTCTAGGCACCATGCAAACTCGTGTCGCTTGTCCTACATGTAATGGTGAAGGAAAGATCATCAAAAACAAATGTAAGAAGTGTGGTGGCGACGGTATTGTATACGGTGAAGAAGTTGTAACGGTTAAGATACCTGCCGGAGTAGCAGAAGGCATGCAGCTCTCGATGAGTGGTAAAGGCAATGCCGGTAAGCATAACGGAGTACCGGGCGACTTACTCATCTTGGTGGAAGAAGAACAACATCCGGATTTAATTCGTGATGACAATGACTTGATCTACAATTTACTGCTCAGTTTCCCCACAGCCGCATTAGGTGGAGCTGTAGAGATTCCGACAATAGACAATAAAGTAAAAGTAAAGATCGAACCGGGTACACAGCCGGGTAAGGTGCTTCGTCTCCGTGGCAAAGGCCTACCCAATGTTAATGGCTACGGCACGGGTGATTTACTTGTCAATGTTAGTATCTATGTACCGGAAACACTCGCTAAAGAAGAAAAGAGTACGCTTGAAAAATTAGAGTCTTCGGACAATTTTCAACCTAGTACTTCCGTGAAAGAAAAGATATTCAAGAAGTTTAAAAGCTTCTTCGATTAAAGGCAATATTCTAAAAGAAAGAAGGGGATGCATTGAAATGTGCATCCCCTTCTTCTATTTTAAGCGGTCTTGAAAGTTTATAATAAACGCTGTCATCATTTATAATAAACGTCACTACAGTTTATTATAAACTCATAGATGTTTCTTGCAGTTATTTTAAAATATTAATTAATAAGCTGGCAACAGAAACTAGAATAGAAGTCGCCGAGAACCACAAACTTGTACTCGTACCCACATCTGAATTTCGTGCCTTAGCCTTATTAGGTGTTATATAAATAATATCGTTCTGTTGCAGCCAATAGTATGGAGATAGAATCGTTTCGGCTTTATTCAGATCTAACGTAACAATCTCCTGTCTGCCATTGGCATCTTCCCGGATCAGTTTCACATTGTCACGAATACCATAAACCGTCATATCACCCGCCATGGCCAAGGCTTCCAACAGGTTTACTTTCTCATTTGTGATTGTGAATGTACCTGGACGAGTCACCTCTCCAATCACGGATATTTTATAATTCACCATGCGAACCGTCACAATAGGAGTATCTTTGATAAATGGCTGCAACTTATCCACAATCAACTGTTCTGCCTGATGTTTGGTCAATCCGCCTATCTTCAACTCACCCAATATCGGAAACTTGATTGTTCCATCATTATCTACCAGATACTGTTGTAATACCGGCTGCGTGGTTGCGTAATTCGTTGCCATATTGGTAGGTGTAGCGACTGTCAAATTAAAAGGAGCAGCCAATTCTGGACTTGAACAAGAGACAACAATTGTCAGCAAGTCTTTAGGCAGGATCTTGGCATCGTACAGCTGCACTTGTTGTCCTGCCTGAGTAACCGCTTCCACATCTTGCAGATAAGGAACCTTTTTATACGACTGACAAGCAGCCAACAAAAAAGAAACCAGTAAAAAACAGAGTAATCGATTCACTTTTCTCATAACAAATTATATGTAATTATTATTATTTCATTTTTAGTCTCTCTATCAATATGCCTCTTTCTCTCCGCGTAGAGCATTAAGAACTGTACGGTAAATTATATAAAGATCCAGAACAAATGTCCAGTTCTCAATATACCAGATGTCGCGCATCACTCGCCCTTCCATCTGCCAGAGCTCCTTGGTCTCTCCTCGGAAACCACTCACTTGTGCCCATCCCGTGATTCCTGGTTTCGCAAAATGACGTACCATAAACTTATTAATCAACCTTGCATATTCTTCTGTATGTTTCAACATATGTGGCCGAGGTCCGACAATTGACATATCTCCTTTCAATACATTAATAAATTGTGGTAATTCATCAATACTCGTCTTCCGAATAAACTCACCAACGCGCGTTTTTCTCGGGTCATTTTCCGTAGCTTGTAGTACATCGCTATCCTTATTCATCCGCATCGATCGGAATTTATAGCACCAAAACTCTCGTCCATCCTCTCCGCTCCTCCTTTGTTTGAAGAAAATCGGTCCGGGAGAGTTCAGCCTTATAGCAGCTCCTACAATCAGATATATAAAAGGAAACAAGGTAAAAATGAATAAAAGAGAACAAACCACATCAAAGGCTCGTTTCAATATTCGGTTCTCAGGCATAGTTAATGGTTCGCGATGAATTGAAAGCACCGGTACATTCCCCAGCAATTCAAACCACATCCTTCGTTTCAAGTAGTTTCTCACATTAGGAACACTAAAGAAACGTATCAAATGATTCTCGCAATAGTTGATAATTGGCACAATCTCCTCACTACGTGCCGATGGCAAACTACAATAAACCTGCTCCACTCGCCCGCGGTGTCTCTCCAAGAAAGCAATCACCTCATGTGGCTGACCTAGATACTCAATCTTCTCCGAGTATTGTGGGAAAGGAAAATCATCAAAGTAGCCCAATACGTGATACCCTGAAGTAATATCATCCGTCATGACATGATACAGTTCTTGCATATTCTCATGAGCTCCCACTAAAACCGCTCCCCTTCTGTTGCCTCCTTTCCGACGATAAATCTTCAGGAAATAGCGAAATACAATTCGATAAAGTACATTCACCAATCCATAGACCAAATAAAACAGAATAGTAATCAACGAAGGCACCCCTGCCCAATGACTAATAGAGAGCAAAGTGATCGAAAGAAGCGCAAAAAGAATCATATTCCGAAATACATGAGTCACAATCTGTTCTATGCGAATCACCGGACGATGAAGCACCACACCGGTCTGCATTGTGCAAACGGCATAGCAAAGTGTCATAAGTACGGCTCCATGCGAAGGAGATATATACCCTTGTGCCCAAAAGCGTTCACCAAAACAAACGATAAAAAAGGCAAAGAGTAAATTTAGCAAAATGATGTCTCCAAAGAGAATAAGAAACATCAATATTTTATTAAATCGTTTGATTTCTAGCATAGTGATCTATTTTCTAAGTATAATGCAGTTAAGATTATCTATTCAAAAGGGTTTTCATATTTTCCGAATAATTGCTTTCCGAAGTAATAAAAGAACTTCATGTCATCAACAAAGTATCTTTTCAAAAGCCTCCTAGGCTCTTTTATACAACGAAATAACCATTCCAATCCTATTCTTTGCCAAAATACTGGAGCTCGTTTGAGTGTTTTTGCCTCAAAATCAATTGTAGCTCCTAATCCCATAAATAGTTCTATTTCAGGAAGTTTTTCTCTATATTTAGCAATCCATTTTTCTTGTTTAGGTGCCCCTACTCCAACGAGTAATACATTAGCTCCTGAATTCCGAATAATATCAATAATTATATTACACTCCACTTCATTTTTCTCAAAGCCATAAGAGGGTGATAAAGCGCCTACTACAATTTCTCTTCCAATGGCTTTATTTATTTCTGCCATTGCTTTTATAGCAATTCCCTTCGCAGCCCCTAAAAGAAAGATCTTACAGTTTTCATTATCTTTATGATATTGATAAAATGCTGTAAAAAAACTGGATCCTGGAATTGCTTCTGGCAATGTTTCCTTAAGAAGTTTTGACATTAGATATAGCACTTTACTATCACAAACAACCCAATCAGCTTGCTGATATACATTATAAAATTCTTTATCTTTCTGGAGTTTAACCAAGTGATCAATATTTGGGGTCACCATAAAACCTTTTCTCAGGTTATTCAAAAGTTCTTTTTGAGTAATAGAACATATGTTCACATTCAATACTCGAACCACATTTTCAGCCATAATTAGGTTATATAAGAAACAAGGAACTAATGCAACAAAGAGTTATAGATAGAAATCAACCGTTTAAAAACATTTTCAGGGAAATAAGGTTGAACTATTCGAAAACTTTCCTTCCCATACTCAGAAATCAAATTTGGATGCTCAATAAACAGCTTTAGTGCATCCGCTATTTGTACTAAATTTCCCGGTTCTATCAATATTCCATTCACTCCAGAATGTACCACTTCTGATATTCCACCGACAGGTGTAGCAATAATAGGGTGACTATAACTCATAGCTTCCAATATTGCAACGGGAAGGCCTTCATTATAGGAAGGCAATATATAAACATCTTCCCAATTTAAACAATCAACTTTCTTTTGCCCTGAAATCCAACCTTCATAAGTTATAAAAGAGGATAGTTCATGTTTTTTAATAAAAGTTCTAATATCACCATCGACTTCGTTTCCCCCTAATCGGAGCATAATTTTATCTTTAAAATAGCCCTTATTATCAGATAGTGCCTGCAATAAGTCAAAACCTCCTTTACGTTTACTAATTTCCCCTAGATACAACAAATGCAACCTATTATCTATGCGCGAAGTAGGTTGCAATATAGGAGGAGAAATAACATTATTCAAAACTTCTATTATATCCTTTCGAACGCCAATTGAGACAAAATAATCTTTCCACGAATACGATAATACAATTAAATAATCACAAGTATTAATGGTATCAATAATCATCTGTTTTTCTCTCGAATCTTCATAGAAAGTCGCAAAATCAGCTGCATGTTCATGTAGAATTATTTTCTTGCGGAAAGTTTTCCCCAACTTTATGAATATTTTACACCTGTAAAACGAAGCATTTGCAGCCCCATGAATATGAACTATTTGAATATCTCTATCCAAAAGACAAAGCCAACATACCCTAACCACTGCTTGGAGAAAATAACATATCTTCACTAGTTTATTACTTAATTTCCATGTTGGAATAAAGCGCATTTTCTCTATATATTTATCGTATGAGACAAGTACTGCAGTCATCCCTCCCTTGGTCTTTTTAGAGACGCCAAGAAAAAGAATTTTTTTCGACAACTCTTCTGTTACAATTTCGACCATTGATATATGTTTTTCATAATATAAAACTACTTTTCATTCTTATTTTTCAGTTCAATTTTCTTTATTATATTCCACCGAGTTTTTATATGAAATTAAATTCTGTAATTCTTTGAAGATGGTAATCCTCAAAATATAAGAAAGACAATACATACTTATTTTCATGATTATTATCTTATATAAATAGCTATAAAAACTTTATCTTTCAATTCCGAATCTATTATTTCTGAACAGAATAACACTTGTTTCTGGCATAAACAAATACAACTCGCAATCCGCCTATATTCCTTTCTAATAATAATCAAATCACTCTAAACTAATTTACCTCATGAGGATATAGTTTTATCTAGAAAATTGTAATACTCTTCCCTTAGTTGTATTCTTTTCTCTTGTATTTCAAGCAAATGAGAAGTAAAATAATCAATACTGGATATTATCTTCTCAATTATGGCAACAGCAGTCATTTGAGTGCGATTTTCAATAAAACAAGAATCCTTTAGTCCAAAAAGCTTTAAAAGATCCTCATGCTTAGATTCACCTTTATTATTAGCAAAAGTGAGGTCGGGAGAATAGTTGACAACTGGAGTATTATTTATTATTGCAAAAATGCTATCATGAAAACGATGAGTAATCATGCATTTAAAATATTTATAAATACCCAACTGTTCTAGAGGAGACATATCATTTAAAATATAATCAGCCCAATGCGCAGGTCGCAGAGAGGCTATTTTATAACCTTTATTTTTCAATTGAAAAGCTACCTCTTTTGCCCATAAATCATCTTTTAAAGTATGAAATCCAATTATCGGCTGATCAAAATCATACTTTTTTTTGCTACGTATATAAGATTCGACATGATTGTAATCAATATCCAAGGTAAACGTTGGGTCGGCAATTAAGTCTATCTTCTCTTTTGGAATAAAATGGCTAATTAAGCGCATAGTAGCCATATCTCTCACTGATATACCAGAATAGGATAGAATAGTATCCCTCATTTTCTTTTTCTGTATTTCTGAGAGTAATTCATAGCTAACGTTTTTAGCAGAAGCAGCCAATAAATATTTATTTGCTAAAACTTGAGAGGACAGCCAATAAGAAGATAAACCATCATAAGTATTAGGCAGCCTATCTAATTCTAATAATGTATCTGCTCCCACATAGATGCAATCATATTGTTTAGATTGGATATGGTCAAGTGCTTTTTGTACATCTCTTATAATGTATTCTCGGGAAACTTCCAACCGCCTTCTAACAAATCTTCGATATTTCAATATTCTAGCCGCATCATTGTAAAGGGTTGCCAAAGTCATATCAGTCTTGTAAGGCTTAATATCTTGCTTGAAACCATGGAAATCTATAATTTCAACTAAAGCCAATGGGAATTTCCTACGAATAGCCAACATAGTAGCGTAAGCTTGTAAATTAGTTCCGCAGTTTAAATCTCCATAGTAAGTCAATATTCCTATTTTCATTTTTGTTCTTTCCTCTATATAAATTGAGTATACTTCATATAATCAGTCCTATGTGAAACAGCTACTTTATATTTTTCTTTATAGCTACCAACGCCAATAAGTACAATTGGGATTTCATTCTCAGGGATATTCAATTGTCTCTTAATATTATTAATATACTTTTGTTTATGTCCCATTGTCAGAGGGATATTTGCTACGCCTAAGTAATGTAAAGCATACATTAAGTTCATCGCATATAATCCACCGTCCACATATACCTGATGAAGTTCATTTATATTATAACTACTTAAATCTCCACACACCAGAATACCATATTGCATTTTCGAAGAAAACCCCTTACATCCTTCTTGCAAATTAAATAGTTTTAATCTTTTTGAGTTACTACAAAAAACGTATATCCTCCAACTCTGTCTATTACAAGCTGAAGGCGTCCTTTCACATAGTTTTAATGCCGATTTTATAATTTCTAAATCTATCGGAATATCCGAGAAATCGCGAATAGAATAACGCGACTGAGAAAAAGTGCCAAAATCGAGTAAAGAAAGTCGCTTAGTTTCCGAAAAATCCAAATTCAGAATACCACCAAAAGAGGGTTGTGGAATAATACAATTTCGCTCGCACAAACGATCTAGATGATCTCTCACTTCCTGCATATCAGCACCATTTTTTTCATTAAAAATGAGATATTGATTAATAATAGAAACAGATTCTTCTACAAATTCGACATCTCCATTAATTTCCACAAAATGCTGCAAATCATTAATTAATGATAAAACTTTAGGCCTTCCAAATCCCACTTTCATACTGCCCATTGACATACCCTTTTCTATCGCATGCGTTCTTATCATCAAATCCGTGCGTAATTTTATAGGATCCTTATATCTCTTTCCGTTAGCAATAAATTTAGCATAGAGTTTTATTTCATACAATTTTTCGTGAAAAATTCTAAAGAATAAAACAAGCTTAGATTGTTTCAGGTATGACTTTAACATGACCGAATTGTTTTAAAATACTCTAGATACTGCAAGGCAATGCATTCCAAACTATAATTATCATTTATATATTGTCGCAAATTCCTTTTCATAGTATCGCGTTGCGTTTCTGATAAGTCAATCACTTGCTTTATTGTTTTTTTTAGTGATTCAATATTATTAACCTCAAACAAAAAACCATTCACTTTATCTACGATCTTCTCATTAAATCCATTAATATTACTAGCTATAACAGGCAAATTGTAATAATAAGCAATCATCTGAGGCCCACTTTGTGCTACTTCTTCATAGGGAAGAACCAAAAAATCATGCTTAGTAAATAATTCTGCAATCTCTCTATCATCAATTCGGTTGAGATAAGCACTGATACATTCACAATCAGATATAAGTGAAGTGTATTTTGCAATTTCTTCACACTTACCAGCTATAGTTAAATGAATCTTCGATTTACTTTCTTCAGAAAGCATCTTAATAGCAGCAATCAATAAATCCAAACGCTTATTACTTTTTATATTGCCGAAGAACAATAGATTAGTTTTACTTTTATCTATTCGATATTTAGATGTTTGCACATCACCATAGCCTTTTACAGTCATAGGGCAATAAAACACTGATTTTTCTGGATATTTTTCCTCAAAGAAAGAAGTTAAATGCTTAGAGAATATCTGAAAATAGTGATTTTTTCTAAAAATGTAATTGATATAGCAAGTCATCAATCTTCTATTTGGCCAACCTTGATAAGGAATTACGTTATGAGCTGCATGAATAACTGGTATCTTTTTAGAATATGTAAACAGTACAGGATAATAGAAGGGAGTTCCCAAGTAATCAGAATAAATAATATCTATATTCTTTTCATTTATCTCTTTAAAAATAGTAGCATAGTCTAAAACAATTCTCGGGTCCTTATATCTATATCTCAGTTTGTACTTTCTACAATTTAGAGATTCCAAAATATCTATGTTGCTTCTAGAGCCTTGCAATACAATCCATTCTATATCTAAATCAGAATGCTTTTGTAAATATGGAACTAATAAGAAATCTACGTCAATAAAATAATCGGCTGTTATCCAGTATATTGTTTTCTTCATATCAGAAATAAGTTTAACTAAGAACGATGTTAACTTTTTCGTTATCTTGTTTTATAATGATAGGAGATGGCGATACTACAACCGCATTTCCAGGCACATCTTTCACAACGACCGCACCAGGTCCAATCTTTGAGCCATTGCCAATTTTAATATCACCAAGAAGTATTGCATGAGCTGTAATTACAACATTATCACCTATTATAGGCTCTTTCAAGTTTCGACTACCAATAGTAACATTCTGATATATTATACAATTTTTGCCTATACTTGAAGCATTAACAAC
>NZ_BAIV01000015.1 GCF_000517545.1 Bacteroides reticulotermitis JCM 10512
CGTTCGACTATACACTTGGTGAGTTTACGGTCACTATCAACGGTTGGAATGCTCAGGAAGAGGATCATAATATACACCCCCAAAGTAGAATGAGATGAAAAGAATTATATATATATACCTGAGAAAGCTCACCGCGATCTCTTGCCTGTTCTTTGCCACAGCCTGTGAACAACAATCCGCAGGAGTTGCGACAGAGGAACAAACGGTGGATATCAACTTAAATATCTTTCTGGGCCTGAAAGCTGTGCCGGACAATGGAACAGAACAAGAACGCAAAGTAACCTCTTTGCGCGTGTATGCGTTTCATCCGAACGGTTATCTGGATAAGATGGAATATGTGGAGAACGCCACCGGCCTGACAGGCAACCCGTACGTCATGGATATGACGGTATTCTCCGGGCAGAAGACTTTCTGTCTGGTTGCCAACGAGCCTTCGAGACTCACCTCTGTACTTTCAAGCATCAAGAACCACTGGGATTTGCAGGCGTTGACTGTGCAAACAAGTGATTTTACGTTCAACGATCCTGCGCAGGGACTTCTTCCGATGACTTCTACCACTTCCGCTGCCATAACCTCCAATCACACCGCTCCGGTGAATCTTTCATTGGAAAGGGCGGTTGCCAAGACAGAAATTAAAATCATTAAAGATAAAGACAATCCCGATGTGGTTAAGCTAAAAAGCATACAGGTACGCAATACACCTGACAAGAGCCGGCTTATGGAAAATAACCTGTTGGACGTCTCTTCCTCCCTGATCAATTTTGCGGCACAAGACCATGGCTCTGCCATTGTAGGTTCAACCCCTGCCGATACGCTAACGTTGCATCCGGGTTACCTCTTCGAACACCATACAGGGGTGGGAGACCCTATCGCCTTGAATTCAACGGTGCTTTATACAGTTCTCAATATTAAAGGGACTGATATGGGGTATTCCATCCCGCTGCACACGATAGCTTCCGATGCTCAGAAGCATAACAATGTGCTTCGGAATCATTACTATCGCCTGATAGTGACGGTTGGTGATGGTGCTTTGGAAGTTGATTATACCATTAGAGATTGGATGATGAGACGCTTGGGATAAGGAGTTGGGTAAGAAAACAAAAAACAACTAAGAATAAACAAGTAATAGAATATACTTTATGAAGACAATTAAGAATTTATCATTTCTTCTGGCTACTTGCTTTCTGCTATGCCTGAGTGCCTGCCACGAACAGGAAGATTATGGTGAGCAGATACAGGATGGCAAACTGGTACTGAACTACCAGGTGGATGGTGGAATGGAGGTACCGACTTATGCGGTAGCCGCCCAAGCACATGAATGCCGGATTAATGATGTGTATACGCTCTTTTTCCGCAGTAGTTCTCACGCAACCGATCCCAATAAATATGCAGCTACAGCCGTTCGGTTGTTTCTGCTGCGACATCTACGGGCAATGTTCGAGTAACTCTTCCTGCGGGTGAGAAGGCAGATGATCAATGGCAACTTCTTTTTCTGGCTAACTTTGATGCGAATGCTTTTCTGGATGATGAAGCCAATATAGATGACTTATTGACTAATAAAGTGTCTGCTAAAACTTATGAGGAAGCCTGTGAGTATCTGATGGCTTCTTACACTCAAGCCGCGGGTATGGGTGCTCCGCTTGCTATGTCCGCCCAAGCAACCAAAGCTGCTTCTACCAATGCGGTTCATATCAATTTCAAGCGTCGGGTGGCACGTATTGATGTCAACAACTCGGCTGTCTCTAATTTTGAATTAGAAACGGTGCAGGTTTGGAATGCCCGTACCCGTGGTTATATGTTTGATAAAGTAGGTAATTATCCGGACAGTGACTTCTGTCACTATAAGGATCAAGTCGTTAATGCGGTTAATGAAAAGGTAGAAGCCAAGCTTTACGCATTTCCCAACTCTGTAGATGTAACCGACATCGAAGACGAAGTAACGACCTGCCTGATTATCGGAGGTAAGTATGCCGGTAGTAGTACGACTACTTATTACCGGGTGAATGTCTGTCCGGCAGCAAGCCAGCAACTACTTAATGCCAACGGTTCATATACCATCAACATCACGAAAGTAAACTCCGCAGGTGAAGATACTGAAGAAGAGGCCTATAAATCTCCCCTGAAAATGGAGTATGAGATTAATGAGTGGGACGATTCGTTTCTGGGTATCTATGTGTTCGATAAGGATGGCAACGGGCTGGGTGTATCGCAGCGTAAAGTGATTTTCTCGGAGGAAGGAAATCAATCGGTGGAACTAGAGGTATTTACGCTTAAGAGTGCGACCAATCCGATTACAGAAAATTGGGTATTGGGTGGACTTCAAGGAGCGAATGCTTCTACCTATTTCTCTGCGGATAGAAACTCGATTTCTGACGACGAGAACTACCTAACGGTAACTACTCTAATTGACAATGCGACTCTTTACGACCGGGAAGCAACGTTTGATGTGACTTGGGGAAACATCAGTATACCCATCAACTTAACCCAACTTAATCCCAACTCTTTGATCAGTAAGATTAGCCTCTTACCCGACGAACTTGAATTTGAAAAGCCCGGAGGTACTCAAGAAATATGTGTGAACCTGCAAGGGAATTTTGGAGGTATTGGCCGTGAAGATATAACACCTGTCGCTTTATATCAAGGCAGTGAGAGCGATTGGCTCACTTTGGGTCCAGGGACAACGCCCGACTCCCCGGCTTTAGGGCTTTTTTATTTTAACGTAACCGCTTCCGAATATACAACCGGCACAAATCGCTTGGCAGATATTAAATTTGTGGTAACACAAGGCGACTTGATAGCTACCGCTCAGGCACTGGTGAGACAAAACAATATGGTGCGTGAAGTGGCGATCTATCTGCTTGAAAAATCGGGTACTGACTATGAGTATAGAGGGCTTGCCTCTGAGTACTTTTCCGGTGTTAAAGGATTTGATAGCGAGGAGGATATGTCTGATCACTTACACTTTGCCATTATGGCCCCTGATCAGTTTAAATATCAAATGAAGATTAAATCATCCATGGATTGGGAAGTTAGTTCCACGATAGGGACGAGTAGTAATCTTCGGTTCAGTCCCAGTTCAGGAACAGGTGACGCCAATACAGAGAGCATTGTTGAGATTACAGTAACTTCTCAGGCTGATTCCGGTTGGGACGGAGGCTTTTACATTGAATATGAGAATGGAGTTCAGACAGAGTTTATTGTACATCAGCAAGGGGCTTTTAAAAAACTAGGAGAATATACAAATGACTCAAACGTTAGTGTTGAAAGCGACCACATCTATTATTATGGAGTTTTTAAGATGAATAAAAAACTATGGCTCGACCGTAATATAGGTGCAACTGTGGGGCAAGATGGAATTAATGGATATTTTACCAATGTACCCGATTCGGATATACCTAGTGATCCGGCCGCTAAAGGTGTTTATTTTACTCGGGCGCAAGCCGATAAAGCATGCCCTCCGGCTTCCGCCTGCCTAAAGGAGTAAAGAATAGTGGTGATGGCGAATGGGATTGGGTCGAAGCTAATCTAGTATGGTCTGGACTCAATGGGAATGCTGCAGCTGGAGGAGTTGCTTACAGATACGTACAGTATGTTACTTACTCTGATAATCCGCTCAAAAGATGGTTTTTGCCTGTTGGCGGTTGGAATGCGTATCAGTCGGAATCATACGGCTACCTTTGGTCTCAGGGGACTGGATATCTCTACTACGCCACTCGTACTAGTGGCAATAAAGGCTTGAACACTTTTTATGATGACCGGGACGTATGGTTCGTTGCGTGCAGGACAATTAGTTCGACTCATTTGATTAATCCTCCAGGGTTTCAATTCTAGTCCTAAGGCTTTAGTAAATCAGGTGTCGTGAGACACTGGTGTTTAGTTTTATAAATTTTGTTTTTAACCGCGTGGATTGGGATAATTCGCGCGGTTTACTATTAAAAATCCCAACTACTCATTGCGAATAGTTGGGATTCTATGCTTATTACAAAGGAGCAGACTCCTTGTTAAGTCTATGAGGAGAACCTCACAATCAAGCTACGCCATGCGCATTGACTGTCGGTTCTATTTTCTTAATTAAACCTTGCAATACAGCTCCCGGCCCACATTCGGTGAAATCAGTAGCACCATCGGCAACCATGTTTCTTACAATTTGCGTCCAACGTACAGAAGCGGTAAGTTGTGCAACCAGATTCTTCTTGATTTCTGCCGGATCGGTGTGTGGCAGTGCATCTACATTCTGATAAACAGGGCATTTGGGTGCGTGGAAATCAGTAGCATTGATAGCAGCTTCCAATTCAACTTTAGCAGGATCCATAAGTGGAGAGTGGAATGCTCCGCCTACTTTTAATGGGAGGGCACGCTTAGCTCCGGCAGCTTTCATCTCTTCACAAGCTTTCTCAATGGCAGGGATGGAACCGGAAATAACAATTTGTCCCGGGCAGTTGTAGTTGGCCGGGACACAAACTTCGCCTCCGCTATTTACAGACGCACAAATCTCTTCTACCTTTTCATCTGCCAACGCAATGATAGCAGCCATTGTAGATGGAGTGGCCTCGCAAGCTTTCTGCATAGCCATAGCACGTGCGTAAACCAATTTCAGTCCATCTTCGAAGCTTAATGCTCCGGCAGCTACTAATGCGGAGAATTCTCCGAGTGAGTGGCCGGCAGTCATTTCGGGTTTGAAGTCTTCTCCCATGCAAAGTGCAGAGATAACGGAATGTAAGAATACAGCCGGTTGGGTTACTTTGGTCTGACGCAGATCTTCGTCGGTACCGCTAAACATGATATCGGTAATGCGATATCCTAAAATATCATTTGCTTTTTCAAACAGTTCTTTGGCTAAAGCTGAATTATCATATAAATCTTTGCCCATTCCTACGAATTGAGCTCCTTGACCGGGAAATACGAATGCTTTCATCTTTTTTTAATATTTAAATTTATAGTTAATTTTGTGCGCAAAGGTACAGAATTTTATAATACAGACACGCAATTTATTCACTTTTGTGCATGGAGTCGGGGAAATGCCATAACGGGCCATTGCCTTGTCCTATATTCAAATCCCTACCGGCTGCAATGGCTTGTTCGATGTATCTTTTAGCTTCTCGAATGGCTTCGTTCGACGAATTACCTTTCGCCAACTGGGTTGCAATGGCAGAAGAGAGTGTACAGCCTGTGCCGTGCAGATTTCGGCTTTCGATCTTTTTCCCTTTGTAAATTGCAGACTTGTCATCCGCCGAATACAGAACGTCGCACATATCCTCACCCGGTAGATGTCCACCTTTGACTAATATGCTTGTTTGGTAAAGAGTAGCAAGTTCTTGAGCTGCGTGCAACATCTCTTCCGGAGAGGTTACCGATCGGGCGCAGAGCACGGCAACTTCGTTTAAGTTGGGTGTTATCAGGGTAGTCAGCGGAAACAATACTTCTTTTATTTCTTGGATAGCTTCCGTTGTCATCAGCAAATGTCCACTAGTCGACACCATGACCGGATCGTAAACAACGAAGCGCGGCTGGTGCTTTTGCAGGCAGGCGGCTATCATGCGAATGGTGGCTACATCATTCACCATCCCTATTTTGATTGCGTCCGGTTGCAGATCGCTCATCACGGCTTCTATCTGATCGTACACAGTTTCGGGAGAAACGGCTTCTACGCGCTGAACGCCCAAGGTGTTTTGAACAGTGATGGCGGTGATGACGGAAGCGGCATAACCTCCTAATGCGGATATCGTTTTTATATCCGCCTGAATGCCGGCCCCGCCTGAACAATCGGAACCTGCAATAGACAAAACAACCGGATAGGGTCTCATTTTTGTTTTTTTAATGTTTCGAGAACAAAGATAAAGTAAAAAACAGGAAGGTACAAAATGGATGGCTACCTAAAATACAATAAGGAGTGGTTAAACTAATCGGATGTAAAAGAGATAAAAGCGCTGATAATAAAGCTACTTACTCTTATTGTATTTTGTACAATTACAGCATGAATTCTTTTGGTAGAATACATATTGTAATTCATACGATAACATTAACTACTGATATTGTACATAGTAAGATAACTACTTTGGTGAGAAACAATGTTTTATAGCATGTCTTTTGTTTCGTTCGTAATGGGATAACTGCCTATATTTGTCATGTTTTTAAGAAATAGATATGCTAGGAATACAAAAAAAAGCCCCGTTAGCCAACAATCATATATCAGTAGACTGTGTTGTGATCGGCTTTGACGGAGAGCAACTGAAAGTCTTACTTATTAAGCGTGCAGGTGAAGAGGGTGGGGAAGTTTATCATGATATGAAACTTCCGGGAAGCTTGATTTACATGGATGAAGATTTGGACGAAGCCGCTCAACGCGTATTATACGAACTTACCGGTATTAAGAATGTTAATTTGATGCAGTTTAAGGCCTTTGGTTCTAAGAATAGAACCAGTAATCCGAAAGATGTGCGTTGGTTGGAGCGTGCTATGCAGTCGAGGGTAGAACGTATTGTGACAATCGCCTACTTATCTATGGTAAAGATCGACCGGACTTTTGATAAGAATCTGGATGCGTTTCAAGCAAGTTGGGTGGCCATGGAAGATCTCAAGACATTGGCCTTTGACCATAACCTAATTATAAAGGAAGCGTTGACCTATATTCGTCAGATTGTAGACTTCAACCCTTCGATGCTGTTTGAACTGTTGCCCCGTAAGTTTACCGCTTCGCAATTGCGTATTCTCTTTGAATTGATATACGACAAGCCTGTTGATGTGCGCAACTTTCATAAGAAAATCGCTATGATGGAATATGTTGTTCCGCTAGAAGAAAAACAGCAAGGAGTTGCTCACCGGGCTGCTCGCTATTATAAATTTGACAAAAAGACCTATAATAAGGTAAGACGATAATCATCAGTAAATTAATAAATATATGTTTCTATTAGGTTATGACATCGGTAGCTCCTCTGTAAAGGCGAGCTTAGTAAACGCCGAAACCGGCAAATGCGTCTCTTCAGCATTCTTCCCTAAAACGGAAGCAAAGATTATAGCGGTTCGTCCCGGATGGGCTGAGCAAGATCCTGAAAGTTGGTGGGAAAATCTGAAACTGGCAACAAATACAATCCTGTCAGAGTCGGGGGTAAGTGCTGCCGAAATCAAGGCGATTGGTATATCCTACCAGATGCATGGCTTGGTTTGTGTAGATAAAGACCAACAAGTATTGCGTCCTTCTATTATATGGTGTGACTCCCGGGCTGTTCCTTACGGACAAAAAGCTTTTGAAACATTGGGTGAGGAGACCTGTCTTTCTCATCTGCTGAATTCACCGGGAAACTTCACAGCCTCTAAATTGGCTTGGATCAAAGCGAATGAGCCTGCCATCTATGAGCGGATTTATAAAATCATGCTTCCGGGTGACTACATTGCCATGAAGCTGAGTGGTGAAATCTGCACAACTGTTTCCGGGCTTTCCGAAGGAATGTTTTGGGACTTCCGCAACAACCGCGTAGCCGACTTCCTGATGGACTATTATGGTTTTGATTCGTCGTTGATTGCAGACATCAAACCCACATTTGCTGAGCAGGGTAGGGTTAATGCCGCAGCGGCTAAAGAGTTGGGACTGAAAGAAGGAACACCGATTACCTATCGCGCAGGCGATCAGCCGAATAACGCGCTTTCGCTGAACGTATTCAATCCCGGTGAAATTGCTTCCACAGCCGGAACTTCCGGAGTTGTATATGGAGTAAACGGAGAAGTGAACTACGATCCTCAGTCGCGTGTGAATACGTTTGCACACGTAAATCATACCGCGGAGCAGACTCGTTTGGGCGTACTGCTTTGCATCAATGGAACCGGTATCCTCAATTCTTGGGTAAAGCGCACCATCGCTCCCGAAGGAATCTCGTATAATGAGATGAATGTATTGGCTTCTAAAGCCCCGGTGGGCAGTGCAGGTATCAGTATTCTGCCTTTTGGGAATGGAGCCGAACGTATGTTGAACAATAAAGAGATCGGATGTAGCATCCGGGGAGTAGACTTTAATGTACACGAGAAGCATCACATCATCCGTGCGGCTCAGGAAGGTATCGTTTTCTCCTTTAAATATGGTATCGATATTATGGAGCAGATGGGTATTCCGGTGAAGAAGATTCACGCCGGCCATGCAAATATGTTCTTAAGTTCCATCTTCCGCGATACTTTGGCGGGCGTTTCGGGGGCTACCATCGAACTCTATGACACGGACGGTTCGGTAGGAGCTGCGAAAGGCGCTGGAATCGGTGCGGGCATCTATAAAGATAATAACGAAGCATTCGCTACGTTGACCAAGTTGGATGTGATTGAACCGAACGTTGCCAAGCAACAGGAGTTTATCGATGCGTACGAGAAATGGAAGCATCGTTTAGAAAAATCAATGTCGAAATAAAACAATTTATACGTATAATCTCGAATGCCTTATTGGTGTTGCACGAATAAGGCGTTCTTAAAACAATTATTATTATGGCAGTAAAAGAGTATTTTCCGGGTGTAGGAAAAATTAAGTTTGAAGGTAAAGAAAGTAAAAATCCGATGGCATTCCGTTATTATGATGCTGAAAAAGTAGTTAACGGAAAGAAGATGAAAGACTGGTTGAAGTTCGCTATGGCATGGTGGCATACACTTTGCGCTGAAGGTGGCGACCAGTTTGGTGGCGGAACAAAGCAATTCCCTTGGAATGGTGATGTGGATGTTCTTCAGGCAGCTAAGAACAAAATGGACGCCGGTTTTGAATTCATGCAGAAAATCGGTATCGAATATTATTGCTTCCACGATGTAGACTTGACTTCTGAAGGCAGCAGCATCGAAGAATACGAAGCTAACTTGAAAGCAATCGTTGCTTACGCGAAACAAAAACAACAAGAAACTGGTATCAAACTGTTGTGGGGTACTGCGAATGTATTTAGCCACGAACGTTATATGAATGGTGCTGCAACCAATCCTAACTTCGACGTAGTAGCTCGTGCTGCTGTTCAGATTAAGAACGCAATCGACGCTACAATCGAATTGGGTGGTCAGAACTATGTATTCTGGGGTGGACGTGAAGGCTATATGTCTTTGTTGAACACCGATCAGAAACGTGAAAAAGATCATTTGGCACAAATGTTGACTGTTGCTCGTGATTACGCTCGTGCACGTGGTTTCAAAGGTACGTTCCTGATCGAACCGAAACCGATGGAACCAACCAAACATCAGTATGATGTAGATACTGAAACTGTGATCGGCTTCTTGAAAGCTCATGGTTTGGACAAAGACTTCAAAGTAAACATTGAAGTGAATCACGCTACTTTGGCCGGCCATACTTTCGAACACGAATTGGCAGTAGCTGTTGACAACGGTATGTTGGGTTCAATCGACGCAAACCGTGGTGATTACCAGAACGGATGGGATACAGACCAATTCCCAATCGATAACTTCGAATTGATTCAGGCTATGATGCAGATTATCCGCAACGATGGTTTGGGTAATGGCGGTACAAACTTCGACGCTAAAACTCGTCGTAACTCTACCGATCTGGAAGATATCTTCATTGCTCACATCGCAGGTATGGATGCTATGGCACGTGCACTCGAAAGTGCAGCAGCTTTGTTGAATGAATCTCCTTACGCAAAAATGTTCGCCGACCGTTACGCTTCTTTCGACGGTGGTAAAGGTAAGGACTTCGAGCAAGGAAAACTATCTTTGGAAGATCTGGTTGCTTATGCAAAAGCAAACGGTGAGCCGAAGCAGATTAGCGGCAAACAAGAACTTTATGAAGCAATCGTAAATATGTATTGCTAATCATAAAAACCAATAGAGTGATAAGGTCTCAGCGTACTAGAGCTTTGTCACTCTATTTTTTACAACAACTACAACTACTAATTTCCTACTTATTTAATAAAGAACTATGAATAATACAATAAATGAAGGAAGTAAACTTTATTTGTATTCTATAACCTCCATCGCCATCATTGGAGGGTTGCTCTTCGGTTATGATACAGCCGTTATCTCGGGAGCCGAAAAAGGATTGGAAGCCTTTTTCCTTTCTGCTCCTGACTTTCACTATGATAAAGTAATGCATGGAATTACTTCATCCAGCGCTTTGATTGGATGTATTATCGGTGGGTCGATATCCGGAATATTAGCTTCTCGTCTGGGACGCCGGAACTCGTTACGTGTTGCCGCCATCTTGTTCTTCTTATCCGCTTTAGGTTCTTACCATCCTGAATTCTTATTCTTTGAATACGGACAGCCAAGCATGAACTTACTGATCGCATTCAACTTGTATCGCATATTGGGTGGTATAGGTGTTGGATTGGCGTCGGCGGTATGTCCTATGTATATTGCGGAGATAGCTCCCTCGAGAATTCGCGGAACGTTGGTTTCGTGCAACCAGTTCGCCATTATCTTTGGTATGTTGGTTGTTTATTTCGTGAACTTTATGATTTTAGGTGATCACCAAAATCCGCTTCTGCTGAAAGATGCTGCCGGACTCTATACGGTAAGCCCTGAATCCGATATGTGGACCATACATGAAGGTTGGAGATACATGTTCCTTTCGGCTGCTATACCAGCGGCTGCCTTTGGATTCCTGCTCTTCTTCGTGCCTAAAACACCACGTTATCTGGTGATGATTCAACAGGAAGACAAAGCGCTTTCTATCTTAGAGAAGATCAACGGACGCGCTAAAGCGATTGAAATTCTGGGTGAGATTAAAGCAACTGCTCATGAAAAACAGAGAAGATCTTTACGTATGGAGTGGCTGTAATCGTAATCGGTATTCTATTGTCCGTATTCCAACAGGCAATCGGTATCAACGCCGTATTATATTACGCTCCTCGTATTTTTGAAAATGCCGGTGCTGAAGGTGGTGGAATGATGCAAACCGTAATTATGGGTGTGGTAAACATCGCCTTTACATTGGTTGCTATATTTACAGTCGATAAGTTTGGACGTAAACCGTTGTTGATTATCGGTTCTATCGGTATGGCTGTAGGTGCTTTCTCGGTTGCTTTCTGCGACAGCATGGGCATCAAGGGGCTTTTGCCGGTATTGTCTATTATCGTATACGCTGCCTTCTTCATGATGTCATGGGGACCTATCTGCTGGGTATTGATCTCGGAGATATTCCCTAATACGATCCGTGGTAAGGCAATCGCTATCGCTGTAGCTTTCCAGTGGACATTTAACTATATCATTTCCTCTACTTTCCCGGCATTGTACGACTTCAGTCCGATGTTCGCTTATAGCTTGTATGGAGTGATCTGTGTAGCTGCCGCCTTGTTTGTATGGCGTTGGGTACCCGAAACAAAAGGTAAAACCCTGGAAGAAATGAGTAAACTTTGGAAGAAAGGCTAATTAATTCGATTCGTGTGTTTTATCGTGTCGTTAGGACATGATTTTATCAAGATTATGACATCATATCATTGATATGATGTCATAATCACTTTTTGGCGTATCTTGCAGTGAACCAGACATTTATTTTGCGTCAACTATTTCGGGATACTCCAAACCAACCTGGTATGGGAAAATAAAAAGGAGAGTGGGTATATCCCGGATGAGATAATTTTCCTTCGACTACCCGTTCCTTTAATCTGCGAAGCGCAGTGCTCTTTCTTAGCCCACACAATGAGCAGAGTCGAGATGTCGTTATATACGAGTTGTCTTTGAAATACTCGGCTAATTGTCCGTCAATCTCTATGTCGCTTAATTCCTGCGACCGGCTCGTCTTGCTTACTTTCTCAAAAGTCGTAGCTTTCAATTCACGCAGTAAATCCTTGGACGGCGTAAAAACGATTCCGCTGCAATGGATGCTTTCAGCACGCATCTCTTTAGGAGAGCGTACTTCCGGAGATTCGGCTTTGATTCGGAATGAACCGACTCCTTCAATGTGAATGCTTTTTCCATTGGATAATTCTTGTTTGAAAACATCGGCGAATTCAATAAAAGATCCCTTAACATCACTTTGTCTGAGGCTACTTCTAGACTCAATAATTTTAGCTACATCTTCTAATGTAATAGTTTCTCTAACCACCAACCGCGCGTGATACCTTTTCTTATGTGAATCTTTGGGTTGAGGAGTAACGAAGAAATCATAAAGTGCATTCATGTTAATTGTATTGTGCGCACCAGTTAGCAGATTTGCGCGGTCGTTTTATTTGTTTGTGCCTTCTTATTAGTTGGCTCACATTATGTGCAACAGTTAACTCATATGTTGTGAAACGCGCGTCCCACATAATGTGGAACAGCTGTTTCACAATATGTGCTACAGCTAATATGTGAGTCAAAATTACTAATTATTCTAATAAAAAGCAATACTAGAATCGTTTATTTCGGCTAGTTAAGATTTTTTTAAATTACGATCCGATATATTTGCAAATCAGTGTTTCAGTACTATACTTTTGAACCTAAATTCTCATAATAACTAAAAAAAAGAAGTATGAAAACAATGATTATGAAAGTAGTAGAAACACTAAAGAAGTTGTTTGTACAAACACAAATGTCGGTTGAAACAGTAGAACATGAAGTAGAAGTAGGGTTGGAGGGCCGTATTATGCAACCTATGCTATTGAAAGAGCCGCAAAAGGGGGTAAAAATGAAGTTGGTTAAGGAGAAGCCTGAAAAAGTCGGTACGGCTAAGAGTTGGAGTCAGGCAATAACTTTACAGTTAGGGAAGTATCTGAAGGACAATTTTGTATTCCGCTACAATAGCCTGACGGGTGCTACGGAATATAGAGGGATTCATGCTACGAACAGTTTTCGTGCCATCGATGATCGTGAAATGAATGGTATTATCGTCGATGCGCATTTAGAAGGGATATCCTGTTGGAAAAACGATGTACCTACTTTGGTCTTATCCAATAAAGTCAGCGCATATAACCCTTTTCATCTCTATGTGAATGAATTGCCGCGCTGGGATGGAGTAGACCGTGTGACTTCTTTATTGCTGCGGGTTTCCAATAATGAAATCTGGTTGAAAGGTGGGCGTTACTGGTTGCGGGCCATGTTGTCTCAATGGAGTGGGGAGGCTCGTTTGCACGCTAATGTGCTAACTCCGGTATTGATAAGTGGCAAACAAGGATTGAGTAAAAGTACCTTTTGCCGGTTGTTAATGCCGGATTCACTCCGATGTTATTTTCTGGACAATTTAAATCTGTCAGCCGGCACTTCGCCCGAGCGGAAACTTGTGAAGTACGGGTTAATCAACTTGGATGAATTTGACAAAATTAAGGAAAAACAACAAGCTACCCTAAAGAATCTGCTGCAAATGGTTAATGTGCCGGTTTATCATGGGAGACGGCTGGGGTGGGAAAATGAGTCTCGGCTGGCTTCTTTTATAGCTACTACAAATTCGTATCAGATACTGACCGATCCCACGGGAAGTCGTCGTTTTCTGTGTGTGGAAGTACTGAAACCCATTTCCGAACAGCCTTTAGTGCATAAACAGATTTACGCGCAATTGAAGGCTGAACTTGAATCCGGACAACCGGACTATTTGAATCAGGAGGAAGAAGCGTTGTTGCAGCAGCAGAACAAAGCCTATTATCGCCAGTCTCCGTTGGAGGATGTGTTTTATAGTTGTTTCCGCCGTCCGCGGGAATCGGAGAAAGGTATTTGGCTGACGGCTGCGGAAATATTTAAAGTCTTGCATAGGTTTAACTCTGCTGCTTTGCGGGATATGTCTACGCATCAGCTAAGTTTGCGACTTTGCGCAATGGGATTCTTACCGAAACATTCATCGTATGGGAATCGGTATTATGTGCTGAATATTTTACTCTCTTAAAAGATGCCGCATTGTATCGTATTGTATGTTAGATCGTTACGGCAAAAAGTGATTTACATATGAAACCGTTGTACTTTTGTTTACGTGGGCAAATATTGATATTTGTATATAATTTATTAAATTTGCCAAAGCGGAAAGTAATCCTTGGGGACTCTCCTTAATATATAAGGTAGGAAACAATTCAATATTAAATTTTGTTTCTGGTGGAGGAGATAAGTAAATATCATATACGCTATGCAAAATGGTACAGTTACAAATGGAATGATTGTCCTGTCAGAAATAAAGTTGCATTTAAATATCCATTAAAAAAATGTGCGTTGTTGTATCATTAATCAAATTAGCGATACCTTTGCACTGTCTTTAATATAAAAACATATATTGTCATGGAACAGCATCCGATAATCATCAATAAGCTGCAAATTCGAAATCTACAAATAGAAGACTATGCTCAGTTATCTCAATCATTTACCCGTGTCTATTCGGATGGGAGCGATGTGTTCTGGACCCATAAGCAGATCGAGACATTAATTAAGATTTTCCCCGAAGGCAGATTGTGACAGAAGTCGATGATAAAATAGTCGGATGTGCCCTGTCTATCATCGTGGATTATGATAAGGTGAAGAATGATCATACCTACGCTCAGGTAACAGGTAAAGAAACGTTCAATACGCATAATCCGAAAGGGAATATACTCTATGGTATCGAAGTGTTTATTCATCCGGAGTTTCGCGGACTGCGTTTGGCGCGCCGTATGTATGAGTACCGAAAGGAACTTTGCGAAACGCTAAACCTGAAATCGATCATGTTTGGTGGCCGTATTCCGAATTATCATAAATACGCGGAAAAGATGCGCCCGAAAGAATACATTGAGCGGGTACGTCAACGAGAGATTTATGATCCGGTACTTACGTTTCAGCTTTCCAACGACTTCCATGTGCGCAAAGTGATGACGAATTATTTGCCGAATGATGAGGAGTCCAAACACTATGCTTGTCTGCTGCAATGGGATAATATCTACTACCAAGCACCTACTCAAGAATTTATAAATCCTAAAACGACTGTTCGTGTCGGTCTGGTTCAATGGCAGATGCGTAGTTATAAAACGCTGGACGACTTGTTTGAGCAAGTCGAATTCTTTGTCGATGCTGTGTCAGACTACAAAAGTGACTTTGTGATTTTCCCCGAATACTTCAATGCTCCTCTGATGTCGAAGTATAACAATAAGGGAGAATCTCAGGCTATTCGCGGACTGGCACAGTACACTGATGAGATTCGTAATCGCTTTATCAATCTGGCCGTTAGCTATAATATAAATATCATCGCAGGAAGTATGCCTTACGTGAAAGAAGACGGCTTGCTGTATAACGTTGGCTTCCTTTGCCGCCGGGATGGTACACATGAAATGTACGAGAAGCTACACGTCACGCCGGATGAAATTAAGAGTTGGGGCTTGAATGGAGGTAAATTCCTGAAAACATTTGATACCGACTGCGCGAAAATCGGTGTGTTGATCTGTTATGATATTGAGTTTCCTGAGTTATCCCGTTTGATGGCGGATGAAGGTATGCAGATTCTCTTTGTGCCATTTGTGACGGATACGCAGAATGCCTACTCACGTGTACGTGTTTGTGCACAGGCTCGTGCCATCGAAAACGAATGTTACGTTGTTATCGCCGGTTGTGTGGGCAACTTGCCTCGGGTGCATAACATGGATATTCAGTATGCGCAATCGGCTGTATTTACTCCCTGTGACTTTGCTTTCCCAACTGATGGAAAGCGGGCAGAAGCGACTCCTAATACCGAAATGATTCTGGTCTCCGATGTCGATCTGGATCTCTTAAACGCACTTCATACGTATGGTAGTGTGCGCAACCTGAAAGATCGAAGAAACGATATTTATGAGCTAAAGCTGAAGAAATAGGTCGATACTCACCGTTTCAGGCACTTTTCGCAATCCAATTACTACTTGATTCGCACTAAGCTGAGTCGGGTAATCCAAATGCCCTGGGCAAATGTTCGGGGTAAAGTAGGAGATTGCGTTGTGCAAAGAAGAGCGAAGCCCGGGGTTTTGGATTGGAATATTTATTTTTTTTACTTCCCGCGATCTCAAGATGCCCGAAAGGAACCGCTACCGTCTGGTGATTTCGATTAAAAGTTATCGCATTATGCGTAATTAAACAAATGTTTTTGTAAATTTGCACCCTTAAAAATGAGGCTATCCTCAGATTGTATATTGTAAAATACTAAAATCAGTAATTAGATGAGTAAGAGGTTTACTGAATATTCGCAGTTTGACCTTTCACAGGTAAACAAGGATGTATTGAAGAAATGGGACGAAAACGAGGTTTTCGCCAAGAGTATGACAGAACGTGATGGCTGTCCTTCGTACGTGTTTTATGAAGGCCCGCCTCGGCAAATGGTATGCCGGGTATTCACCATGTAATGGCTCGTTCCATTAAAGATATTTTTTGCCGCTACAAGACAATGAAAGGTTTTCAGGTAAAGCGTAAAGCCGGATGGGATACGCACGGACTACCTGTGGAATTGGGCGTTGAAAAAACACTGGGTATTACAAAAGAAGATATTGGAAAGAAAATTTCGGTTGCCGAATATAATGCAGCTTGTCGGAAAGACGTGATGAAGTTTACCAAAGAATGGGAAGACCTCACACATAAGATGGGCTATTGGGTAGACATGACCGATCCTTATATCACCTACGATAATCGCTATATTGAGACTCTGTGGTGGTTGCTTAAACAAATGCATCAAAAGGATTTGCTATACAAGGGATATACGATCCAACCCTATTCTCCGGCAGCGGGAACCGGACTTAGCTCACATGAGCTGAATCAACCGGGATGCTATCGGGATGTTAAAGACACAACGGTTGTTGCCCAGTTTAAGATCAAAGATCCTAAACCGGAATTGACAGCGTGGGGCACGCCTTACTTTATGGCGTGGACAACAACCCCGTGGACATTGCCCTCGAATACCGCTCTTTGTGTCGGTCCTAAAATAGATTATATAGCCGTACAATCGTACAACGCATATACAGGCGCCCCGATAACTGTGGTGCTAGCTAAAGCTTTGCTTCATGCGCACTTCAATCCGAAAGCTGCTGAATTGAATTTGGAGGATTACAAACAGGGTGATAAACTCATTCCGTATAAAGTAATCGCCGAATATAAAGGAGCGGACTTGGTTGGTCTCGGATATGAGCAACTGATTCCTTGGGTAAATCCGGGAGAAGGTGCATTCCGTGTTATCTCTGGTGACTTTGTAACGACAGAAGATGGTACGGGTATCGTACACATTGCGCCGACCTTCGGAGCAGATGATGCGCAGGTGGCTAAAGCTGCCGGTGTGCCTCCTTTGCAACTGATAAATAAGAAGGGCGAATTGCGTCCGATGGTAGACCTTACCGGTAAATTCTATACTTTAGATGAACTGGATGAAACCTTTGTAAAAGAGCGTGTTAACGTAGAATTTTATAGAGAATATGCCGGACGTTTTGTTAAGAACGACTACGACCCGACTTTGACAGATAAAGACGAAACGCTGGATGTAAGCCTTTGCATGATGATGAAGGCCAACAACCAGGCTTTCAAGATCGAGAAGCATGTGCACAACTATCCGCACTGCTGGCGTACAGACAAACCGGTACTTTATTATCCGTTGGATAGCTGGTTTATCCGTTCCACAGCCTGTAAAGAGCGGATGATTGAACTGAATAAAACCATTAACTGGAAGCCGGAATCAACCGGAACAGGTCGTTTTGGTAAATGGTTGGAAAACCTGAATGACTGGAACCTAAGCCGTTCACGTTATTGGGGAACTCCGTTGCCTATCTGGCGTACGGAGGACAACAGTGAGGAGATCTGTATCGAATCGGTTGAAGAACTTTATAATGAGATAGAGAAGTCGGTTGCTGCCGGCTTGATGGAATCGAATCCGTATAAAAAGAATGGTTTTAAACCGGGTGTCTATTCACCGGAGAACTACGATAAGATAGATCTTCATCGTCCGTACGTTGATGATATTATCCTGGTTTCCAAAGAGGGACAGCCAATGAAGCGCGAGGCAGACCTGATCGATGTTTGGTTTGATTCGGGAGCGATGCCGTATGCCCAAATCCATTATCCGTTCGAGAATAAAGAACTGTTGGATAGCGGAGAGGTATACCCGGCTGATTTTATCGCCGAAGGAGTTGACCAGACACGTGATGGTTCTTTACGTTGCACGCCATTGCCACTATGGTATTCGATAGCGTGTCTTATAAAGCAGTTATATCCAATGGATTGGTGCTTGATAAGAATGGAAATAAAATGTCGAAACGTTTGGGTAATGGAGTGGATCCGTTCCAAGCAATCGAGAAATATGGTTCGGACCCATTGCGTTGGTATATGATAACCAACTCTTCTCCATGGGATAACCTGAAGTTTGATGTTGAAGGCATCGAAGAGGTACGCCGTAAGTTCTTCGGAACATTATATAATACGTACTCATTCTTTGCGCTTTATGCAAACGTGGATGGATTTGAATACAAGGAAGCAGATGTTGCCGTTGCCGATCGTCCGGAAATTGACCGGTGGGTTTTGTCGGTGCTCAACACACTGATTAAAGAGGTAGATACTTGTTACAACGATTATGAGCCGACAAAAGCAGGACGCTTGATCTCTGATTTTGTGAACGATAACCTGTCTAACTGGTTCGTACGCTTAAATCGTAAACGTTTCTGGGGTGGCGAATTCACGCAAGATAAACTATCTGCTTACCAAACGCTTTATACTTGCCTTGAAACAGTGGCTAAACTGATGGCACCGATTTCGCCGTTCTACGCCGATCGTTTATATACCGACTTGATTGGTGTAACCGGTCGCGAAGATAGGGTTTCTGTGCATCTGGCTAAATTCCCTATTTGTTGTGAAGAGATGATCGACAAGGAGCTGGAAGTACGTATGAAGATGGCTCAGGATGTAACTTCTATGGTATTGGCATTGCGTCGTAAAGTGAACATCAAGGTTCGCCAGCCGCTGCAATGTATCATGATTCCCGTAGTGACGAAGAGCAAAAAGCACACGTTGAAGCTGTGAAAGCGTTGATCATGAATGAAGTCAACATCAAGGAAATCAAATTTGTGGACGGAGCGAACGGTGTATTGGTGAAGAAGGTGAAATGTGACTTTAAGAAGCTAGGGCCTAAGTTCGGAAAACAGATGAAAGCGGTAGCTGCTGCTGTATCCGAAATGTCACAGGAAGCGATTGCCGATTTGGAAAAAAATGGAAAGTATCCGCTGAATCTTGCCGATGGAGAAGTAACAATCGAAGCGGCGGATGTTGAAATATATAGCGAAGATATTCCGGGATGGCTGGTAGCTAACGAAGGTAAACTTACTGTTGCACTTGAAGTGACGGTAACGGATGAACTTCGCCGGGAAGGTATTGCCCGTGAACTGGTTAATCGAATCCAAAATATACGCAAGTCAAGTGGTTTTGAAATAACTGATAAAATAAAAATCACTATTTCCAAAAATCTTCAAACGGATGATGCGGTAAAGGAATATAAAACGTATATTTGTAGCCAAGTTCTTGCTACATCTCTTGATTTTACCGATGAAGTAGAAGAAGGAACCGAATTGAACTTTGATGATTTCTCTTTATTCGTGAGTGTAGTAAAAAACTAAACATTTAATAACCTTTTAAACTAGTAGAGATTATGGCAGAAAAAACAAGATATTCGGATGTAGAGCTTCAGGAGTTCCGTGCCATTATTATGGAAAAACTGGAATTAGCTCAGCGCGATTATGATCAGTTGAAAAGAAGTTTGATGGGATTGGATGGTAATGATACCGATGACACTTCTCCCACTTACAAAGTGTTGGAGGAAGGTGCCAATACACTGTCAAAGGAGGAAACAACCCGCCTAGCTCAACGACAGTTGAAGTTTATCCAAGGTTTACAGGCTGCATTAGTACGTATTGAAAACAAAACCTATGGTATTTGTCGGGAGACTGGAAAGCTGATTCCACCCGAAAGATTACGTGCTGTGCCTCACGCTACCTTGAGCATTGAAGCAAAAAATAGTGGAAAAAAATAACGAATGGTAACGAGCTACAAGCTGTCCATACAAGAGTGTCTATTGCTTTTGTAGCAGGCTGATTGTAGCTCGCGGCTTATTATTGATATTGCAAATGAGTAAACTATTTACGAAAGGGAGAATCGCCCTGCTCGTCATCTTTTCTGTGCTTATTATTGACCAGCTTATTAAAGTTTGGATCAAAACCCATATGTATTGGCACGAAAGCATTCATGTAACTGACTGGTTTTATATCTATTTTACCGAGAACAATGGAATGGCTTTTGGTATGGAGATTTTCGGAAAACTGTTTCTGACTACTTTCCGACTCATTGCGGTGTCACTGATTGCGTGGTATCTCTATAAAATTATAAAAAAAGGATTTAAGACCGGCTATATCATTTGTGTTTCGCTGATTCTCACCGGAGCCTTGGGAAATATAATTGATAGCGTGTTCTATGGGGTCTTCTTTAACGAAAGCACTCATTCGCAGATTGCGAGCTTTATGCCTGCCGAGGGAGGATACTCCACTTGGTGTTATGGCAAAGTGGTAGATATGTTCTATTTCCCGATTATTGAAACGAATTGGCCTACTTGGATGCCTTTCGTAGGTGGCGAACATTTCATCTTTTTCAGTCCGATCTTTAATTTCGCCGACGCTGCAATCAGCTGCGGTATTATTGCCTTACTTCTTTTCTATAGCAAGTATCTGAACGAATCTTATCATTCGCTTGACAAAAAAGAAAAAGTAAACAATGAAAAATAATTTTCGATTTCATCTGTGTTGCATAAGCATGCTTGTATTCGTGGCAATCGGTTGTCAGGTGAAAAGACCTAACGATGTGATTCCGGAATCGAAGATGGAGAATCTGCTCTACGATTATCACTTGGCTAAGGCAATGGGTGATAATTTGTCGTATAGCGAGAACTACAAAAAAGCTTTGTATATGGAAGCCGTATTCAATAAATACGGAACAACCGAAGCTGCTTTTGATTCTTCTATGGTATGGTATGCACGTAATACGGAGATTCTATCGAAAATCTATGAAAAGGTAAACAAACGTTTGAAAATCCAACGGGATGAAATCAATCACTTGATCGCCTTACGTGATAAAAAACCGAAGATGAGCGCTCCCGGTGATAGCATTGATGTGTGGGCTTGGCAACGTGTGTTACGCTTAGCGGGCGAAATGGCTGACAAGCAATACGCGTTTGTGCTACCTGCCGATACGAACTTCAAAGACCGTGATACCTTGGTTTGGAAGGTTCGTTATCATTTCTTAAACCCTGTACCGGATTCGTCCAGAACCACGGTGATGGCTATGCAGATTATTTATGAGAAAGATACGATCAACCGTGTTGAGAAGGTAAAGGGATCAGGTACTCGCCAGATTCGCTTGTATGCCGATACATTGGGTATGATGAAAGAGATCAGAGGATTCATCTACTATTCGGCAGGTGAACGAAAAGGTATTATGCTGGCTGACAAACTTGAGTTAACCCGCTATCATTGCAGTGATTCACTCTCTGTATCTGCCAGAGACTCTCTGAATAAGGAGAGGGCTTTGCGTGCTGACTCGCTGAAGAATAAACAAGCCAAGCCGACTTCCGACTCATTGAAGCAAATAGATGATAAAGACCAGGATCACATCCGTTTGACTCCGGAGGAGATGAATCGTCGCCGCAGCGGTGAACGTCCAATGAAGAGACAGGAACAAGTCGAAACGGAAGAGCATATTCTACAGGAGCGTATCGAACAACGTCGTGAACGTCAACTAAACCAACGTAGAAATCAATCGAACCGGCGTCAGAATCCTCGTTGATTTTAAGCTTATGAAGCGTTTTGCTGCTCATTATATTTATTTCGCTCCGTTGGGCTTCTTAAAGCGTAGCGTGGTGGAACTGTCCAACGAGGGGAGTGTGCTGCGTATCTTTCCGCTGACCGATGAGATAGAGTCTGTTGAATGGAGGCCTGGAATAATCTTATTACTAACTTCAGAAGAGGCTGAACAACTCGATAAGAACAAGGGGGTGTCTTTAGCAAACCTCCTGACGCTTTTACCCAAGAAAGGGGACGCTCCTAAAAGTTCTCTTGATGTTTATAAAGATAACCCCGAAGGTTTTTTCATACCTTCGGAACGAGGAGTGGATAACTCGGATGCTCTATTTTACCCTTACCTATTATTTCCTTTCGATTTTACTTGCATGCAGCCTGTCGCCGAAACTCGGCACAGACGATTGCCGTAGCGATTGCTACATTCAGTGACTCGGATGTTTGTCTTTCCTGTGGATAATTGGGAATATAGAGCTTTCGGTTGATAAGACTCTCTACTTCTTTGCCTATCCCGTTTCCTTCATTGCCCATCACAATGAGTCCGTTTCCGGCCAACTGTTGATCGTACATATTGTCACCTTCGAGGAAAGTGCCGAATACCGGCACATCGCCCAGGGAGCGTATGAAGTCGGGTAGGGAGGTGTAGTGCACTTTTACCCGAGCTATTCCTCCCATGGTTGCTTGCACCGTTTTGGGATTATAGACATCTACCGTGTTGGAGGAGCAGATAATATGTTCAATGCCGAACCAGTCGGCCAATCGGATAATGGTTCCCAGGTTTCCCGGATCTTGTACATCGTCCAGAGCCAGACAAAGGTTTGGCCGGATGGAATCAGGATTCAAGTCGTATTGTGGTTGTTCGAAAATGGCAAGTACTTGCTGAGGAGTTTTCAAGAGGCTAGCACGGGAGAGTTCATCGGGAGTCACTTCGGTTATCTCGTCTGCATCAACTTCACGGTGGCTTCTCAACCAGGAAGCAGTAGCCGCCAGCAAGCGGCAACGAAAATGCCCAAGTAATTCTTCTACCAGCTTAGGACCCTCTGCGAGAAAGACTTGTTCTTCTTTACGAACCTTCTTTTGCTCCAACGAGCGGATATATTTGATCTTATTTTTGCTTAATGCCATTATTCCTATTAGCTTTTATTCGGGACAAAGCTATAAAGATATTTCCAAACAACCTTTACTTTCCTCTCTTTTTCTTAATTTATTTTCCGCTTCTAAAAATATGATTTATCTTTGTAATCGCATTTTCCGCGGGCTATTGATAAACTGTATGAGGAAATACTTGTTTTATGTGCTTACTTCTGTTGTAATGCTGTCACTGGCTTCGTGCTCTGCCACTAAGTTTGTGCCGGAGGGAGCTTACCTACTTGATGAAATTAAAATCCGTACGGATAATAAAGATATTAAACCTTCCTCGCTGCGTATGTATGTGCGGCAAAGCCCCAATACCAAATGGTTTAGCCTTATTAAAACTCAGCTTTATATCTATAATCTTTCAGGACGTGACTCTACCAGATGGGGGAATAGATTTCTTCGTAAGATAGGAGATGCTCCGGTGATTTACAATATGGATGAAGCCCGTAAGGCGCAGGAAGAGATGGTGAAGGCGGTTCATAACATGGGGTTTATGGGTGGAAGTGTGCATTGTTCTACCAAAACAAAGAAGAAAAAGCTCAAGCTTTATTATGATGTGACGGCCGGAAAACCTTACATTGTAAATTCGCTGGCATATGATATTCATGATCCTCAAATTGCTACATATCTGCAAAATGATTCGCTCAGAAGTTTGTTGAAAAAGGGAATGTTGTTGGATGTAAATGTACTGGATGCCGAACGGCAACGAATCGCCGATTATTTGCTTCGAAACGGTTACTACAAGTTTAATAAAGATTATATCGGGTATACGGCAGATACGGTAAGCAATACCTATCTGGTCGATCTGACGCTGCACCTCAATCTTCACAAGGCGCATGTTAATGACTCGGCAAAAGTGCATAAGCAATACACTATCAATAAGGTAAGCTTTGTTACGGACTATGATGTGCTGCAATCTTCGGGATTAAGTAGCATCAACATCAATGATTCGGTTCACTATAAAAACTATCCGATTTATTATAGGGATAAACTTTATTTGCGTCCGAAAGTCTTGACAGAAAGCTTGAGTTTTGCTCCCGGTGACTTGTACAATGAACGAAGAGTGCAGCAGACGTATTCTAATTTCGGGCGTTTATCGGCATTGAAATATACGAATATCCGCTTTGTTGAAACGCAAGTGGGAGACAGCACGAAGCTTAACGGATATATTATGCTAACTAAGAGTAAGCATAAGTCGGTTACCTTTGAAGTGGAAGGCACAAACTCTGCAGGCGACTTGGGCGCAGCGGCATCTGTCTCTTTTCAGAATCGGAACTTATTTCGCGGTTCGGAGACGTTTATGATTAAATTTAGAGGAGCTTATGAGGTTATCTCCGGCTTGCAGGCAGGATATTCGAATAACAACTATACGGAATACGGAGTAGAATCGAGTATTAATTTTCCTAACTTCTTATTCCCTTTCCTTTCCTCTGATTATAAACGGAAGATCAGAGCGACAACCGAATTGGGCGTGCAGTATAACTATCAGTTGCGACCGGAGTTTTCACGCACGATGGCTTCGGCGTCTTGGAGCTATAAGTGGACTAGCCGGCAGAAGGTACAGCACCGTATTGATCTTATTGATATCGCTTTCTTGTATTTGCCTTGGAAATCTAAGAGATTTGAAGAGGATTATATCAATAAAGGACAAAACAACATCTTTAGATATAATTACCAGAACCGATTGATTATCCGCATGGGGTATAATTATAACTATAACAGTGCGGGAGGGTCTCTTTTGAATAATACGATTGCTTCTAACTCTTACTCTGTTCGTTTCAATATAGAATCTGCCGGTAATATCATGTATGCCATATCCAAAGCTGCCGGTATCCATCAGAATTCGGACGGTGAATACGCTATTTTAGGTATTCCTTATGCTCAATATCTGAAAGGAGAATTCGACTTTGCTAAGAATATACGAATTGATTACCGGAACTCTTTTGCTTTCCATGCGGGTGTTGGTATTGCAGTACCCTATGCAAACGCTAAAACAATACCGTTTGAGAAACAGTATTTCTCCGGTGGAGCAAATAGTGTACGTGGTTGGGGGGTGCGTGACCTGGGCCCGGGTAATTTTGCCGGTGATGGAAACTTGTTGAATCAGTCGGGTGATATTAAATTTGATGCCAGCATTGAATACCGTAGCCGCTTGTTCTGGAAATTTCAGGGAGCAGCTTTTGTTGATGCGGGAAATATCTGGACCATTCGTAGCTATGCGAATCAACCGGGTGGAGTCTTTAAATTCAATAAATTCTATAAGCAAATAGCTGTTGCATACGGATTGGGCTTGCGGCTCGATCTCGATTTCTTTATTCTACGTTTCGATGGTGGTATGAAGGCTATCAACCCGGTTTATGAAAGCGGGAGGGATCGCTATCCGATAGCCTATCCGAAGTTTAGTCGTGACTTTGCGTTCCATTTTGCTGTTGGATATCCTTTTTAATTAACCACTTACTACCTACTTTGGTCAGCTGTAAAGTATCGACCAACGATTCAGTGATCTCGGCTTTGCTCTTTATTATATCGATGATAAGGGCGTTACTAATTTGGCATATTACTTGAGCTTCTTCTCCATTGCTATCGATACTGCTTTCCAATATAGAAACAGTGGCGGGAGTTTGGGCATGTAATAAATCAAGGTCTTGCTGGCGAACATTGGAGGCCAGAAACTTGAGAAGGTTTGCAGAAGAAGGAGTTGCCAATGCTTCTGCAGCCGGATAGTTTAAGTTGTAAAAATACTCACTGAATTTCGAAGCAGCTTGCTCTACAATAATCTCTTGTTTCTTCTGTTGGCAGGCAAAGCATATAAATAGGGTTATCAGACAAAGTGTCCCATGTTTGATTCTCATATGAAATTTAATATATAAAAAAGAAGATGATACTACAACTGCGTACCACCTTCCTGTAATTGATTTATCTTAATTCAACCTCTCTTAGCGAGCGGCGTACATCAAATTAGTCTGGGTAGCCTGACGAGCAGCCAGCATACCTTGAGCATCTAATGTTACATTCATTCTTTCACCGTTCGGTAAAAACAGGTCGGCAGTGCCGTTGTTATTCATTTTAATCAACTCAGCGCTTTCACCGTTAGAAACGACGTTCCATGTGTTGGCATCTTTGTCATAAATAAGATCCATCGAAACTGTTTCTCCCTCTTTGGTAATCGAATAACCGTTTTCAAGAGTCTTTACCAGGTAATTACCGTTTTCACCCTTTACTTTTTTTACATCGCCTATGTTGGCCATCGGATTGGAGCCACTCCAGAATTCAATGGAGTTGATAACCAAAGCATCTGCTAAATAAGCTACTCCATAGACTGGTACGATATTGAATGCCAGAAAAACTAATTCATTCACAAATTTGGTTCCAATAGTTTGATTCCAAGAGGATAAACGATTGAATAAGCCAAATGAACCTACACATGAGCTGAATAAAAAGCTACCACTGAGCACTATTGCAACTAACGTTAGTTTATTCTTCTTCATACTTGATTGTTTTTTAATTGTTTGAAATTTATTATTAATAAGTTCTCTTAATAGCTTGCAAATATAATGTCTTTTAAATGGATGACGTAACTATTTTTGTGTTTTATTCTATTTTTACTTTCTTTGCTCTAGTTTACTCCCGATGAAATTATCCACAGAGAATTTGCCAGGGCCTGCGATATACATTAGCACAAATACGGCTAAGTAAACGAAAGCTAGCTCTTTAACAGCAAATGCATCATTGGCATGTATCACAAAAAATGCAATAACCATTGTAAAGATCATAGGAATCATAGCCAAACGATATAAGAGACCGATAATAAATCCCATCGAACAGACAAGTTCTCCAAATATAGCTAGCCCTAAAGATATTGAACTTCCTATGCCTAGCGGATCCGGGAACATGGTTGACAACTCTTGAAAATTACTCCATTTTTGAATACCATGATTCATGAGTAACACTCCGAATATAACTCGTAAGGCCAATAAGAATGCGGATGCACCTGTATGGCTGAACTTTGTGGGAAATAGAAATCGGTAAATCATAAGCTTTTTGTTTTTAATTCGCAATGCTTATATAACATTCATTTGCAAGAAATTGTTTAATTATGTGTTTGTTTTAAAAATATTATTCGGAATCTAAACAAAGAGACTCTGAATAAAATTTCATGTAATTGCTTCTCAATGGTTTTTGTTATTATCTTTGCAATACAATAAAAGAAAAAGTATGGAATTGCATTCTTATGATGAAGAGTCCGTAAAAGGACTACTGGATTGGGCGCAGGATTTGTTGGATAGCCAGAAATATCCAACGGGTAAGTTTACGATGAATAAGTGTACAGTCATACTCGATTGCAAGCATTTTCTGGTATCTATGATTGCCATGATTACTCGTAACTGGGAAAATCCGACGTTTCATCCCACTATTGAGGAGTTGTGGGAGTTCAGAAAGCAATATGAAAGTATTGGGACGAATCCAGAAGAATAGGCTCGACTCCATCTGAAACAGCAAGAGGTGCTTATACAAGTATAGCACCTCTTGAATATTTTATTCTGAATGTTTCAGCTTTATCTGGAAAATGAGAACCAGCCTTTCTTCTTTTTCTTGCTCGGTACGTCTTCATCTTCTCGCTGGCTGTATATCTCTCCAAATGTTTTCTTCTCTTTTACCATTTGATAAATGAGTCCCCAATCCGGGAGGCCTCCAATATTGCGGTCATCGATAAATAAGTCTGCTTTGAGTTTACGGGAAAATCCCTGATGGCTTCTATGCTCTTCCGGATAGTCTTTATTAACAGCGTAAAATTCCAAACCTCTGGACTTGCACCAATCAACAGCTTCTTGCAGCAATTCATCTTCACGAACACTCCATAAGATCAATCGATGCTTATCTTGTTGTAACAATTTTAGAGTTTCTACAGCAAATGGTACTTCTTCACCAATCCGCGGATAGCGGTGTTCCACTATCGTTCCATCAAAGTCTACAGCTATAACCATAATGTCTTTTTATAAACGTAATTTGGGGCAAAGATACGAACAGTACGGCAAAAAAACATATCTTTGCGGCGAATTAATACTTTAATAAAGAATAAAATCCATGAACAATTCTCCTCTGCGTACTTCCAAAGGCTTTTCCAGAGCGTTTTGGGTAAGTAACACCGTCGAACTGTTTGAGCGTATGGCATACTATGCTGTTTTTATCGTTCTTACTATCTATCTGTCTAGTATTTTAGGTTTTAATGACTTTGAAGCAAGTATGATTTCCGGACTCTTTTCCGGAGGGTTGTATCTATTACCCATCTTTTCTGGTGCTTATGCCGACAAAATAGGTTTCCGTAAATCGATGATTGTTGCTTTCTCTCTCTTATCTATTGGCTATTTGGGATTGGGTGTTTTGCCGACTCTGCTCGAAACAACAGGTCTGGTAAGTTATGGAGTAACTACACAGTTTAGTGGGCTTCCTACTAGTTCTACGCGATGGATTATCGTACCGATTTTATTGATTCTCATGACGGGAGGTTCATTCATCAAGTCTATTATTTCTGCATCCGTGGCCAAAGAAACGACTGAAGCAACGCGTGCACGCGGGTACTCTATTTTCTATATGATGGTAAATATTGGTGCCTTTACCGGAAAAACGATAATCGATCCTTTGAGGAATGTAATCGGTGAAAAGGCGTATATTTATATCAATTACTTCTCAGCCTCGATGACTATTATCGCTCTTTTGGCAGTAATTCTATTATATAAATCGACTCACACTACCGGTGAGGGAAAAAGTATGCGTGAAATAGGGCAGGGGTTCATGCGCATTGTATGCAATTGGCGTCTGTTGGTTCTAATTCTCATTGTAACCGGTTTTTGGATGGTTCAACAGCAGTTGTATGCTACCATGCCTAAGTATGTGATTCGTATGGCTGGCGAAACGGCTAAGCCCGGATGGATAGCTAATGTCAATCCCTTTGTAGTGGTTTGTTGTGTTAGCTTCATTACACGCCTAATGGCTAAACGTAGTGCAATTACCTCTATGAACATAGGAATGTTTTTGATTCCGCTCTCTGCATTGCTTATGGCGTGTGGTAATCTTCTCGGCAATGATATAATATCCGGTATGAGTAATATCACCTTAATGATGGTGGCTGGTATTGTAGTGCAAGCATTGGCCGAATGTTTTATTTCTCCACGCTATTTGGAGTATTTTTCATTACAAGCTCCTAAGGGGGAAGAAGGTATGTATTTAGGATTTAGCCATTTGCATTCTTTCTTGTCATCTATTCTGGGATTTGGACTCGCGGGTGTTTTGCTAACTAAGTACTGTCCGGATCCGGTGTTGTTTGAAACACGTGCTGCTTGGGAGTTGGCTAGTGCAAATGCTCACTATATATGGTACTATTTTGCAGGTATCGGTTTGATTGCCGCAATTGCTCTACTATTATTTGCAAAATTCACGACTTCTATGGACAAAAAGAAGTAATCTACTAGATTATTATCTTCTTTTTTACGTATATTTGCCGTCACTTTGCCGTAAAAGTTGACGGCATTTTGTGTTTTTAAAACGAAGACTAAAAATGAAAATAAAATTTATAAGCTTGGCTAGTGGCAGTAGTGGTAACTGTTATTATCTGGGTACCGAAACTTATGGTCTGTTGATAGATGCGGGAATTGGCATTCGCACGATTAGAAAGGCTTTGCGGGATATCAATATTTCATTGGATAGCATACGGGCCGTATTCGTAACTCACGACCATGCCGATCACATTAAAGCGGTGGGACATCTGGGAGAAAAGATGAATATTCCGGTTTATACAACTGCCCGCATTCACGAAGGGATTAATCGCAGCTATTGCATGACAGAGAAGTTGAGTTCATCTGTTCGTTATCTTGAGAAGGAAGAACCTATGATGCTGGAGGATTTTCGCATTGAGTCATTTGAAGTTCCGCATGATGGCACAGATAATGTAGGATATTGTGTGGAGATTGATGGCAAGGTATTTTCTTTTCTGACCGACTTAGGGGAGATTACGCCTACGGCTGCCCGATATATTCGAAAGGCCAATTATTTGATTCTGGAGGCTAACTATGATGAAGAGATGCTTAAGATGGGCTCTTATCCTAAATATCTAAAGGAGCGTATCTCGAGTAGTATTGGTCACATGAGTAATTCGGATACAGCCGATTTCTTGGCTGACAACATAACCGAGCATCTGCATTATATTTGGTTATGCCATTTGAGTAAGGATAATAATCATCCGGAGCTTGCTTATAAAACAGTGGAGTGGAAATTGAGGAGTAAAGGAGTTCTCGTAGGTAAAGATGTGCAACTACTTGCTTTAAAGCGAAATACACCTTCTGAACTTTATGTGTTTGAATAACGATAAAAATATATAGCAAAAAAGCTGTTGTTTTGTTTGGCTAAATAAAATAAAACACATACTTTTGCAACCGCAAATAAGGAAATACGCACTCTTAGCTCAGTTGGTAGAGCAACTGACTCTTAATCAGTGGGTCCAGGGTTCGAATCCCTGAGGGTGTACTTCTGGTTTGCAAAATTAATACATGTTGCACTCTTAGCTCAGTTGGTAGAGCAACTGACTCTTAATCAGTGGGTCCAGGGTTCGAATCCCTGAGGGTGTACAAAGAAAATAAAGTGTTTACAGCAATGTAGATGCTTTTTTTTATTGTTTGTTTTTTGTACTTTTACACACCTATGGAAGTACCTGTTGAATACCCTGATCTTACACTAATAAATGCTATCTTAAACCTGAGAGGTTTTAAAGTGAGCCGAAATAGAGTGCCTCAAAGCGGGCCAACCGCATTTGGACGTCGGCACTATTATTTAATTGTACTCAGTATTGGTGAAAGTAGGGTACATTATGATGACCGTACTATCCACCTCGACGGTGTATACCTGCTGCTGCTCAATTCCAAAGTGCCATACTCCACGGAGATTGTATCTGAAAAGCAGTCTGGATATAGTTGTGTCTTTACAGAAAGTTTTGTCCTCCCCATTATGCGTTTGGAAAGCCTTCAGCAGTCGCCTTTGTTTAACGTGGGAGCAATGCCAGCTTTCAAACTTGATGCGCAGCAGCAATCCAGGATTACGAATATTTTTGATACAATGATTGAGCATGAGGCGACGGACTATCTGTATAAAGACGACTTAATGCGTAATTACATCCAATTAATCGTTCATGAAGCGTTGCAAATGCGTCCGACCGATCATTTCATGCAATACAACAATGCTTCACTCCGAATAACTACTCATTTTATGGAAATGCTTGAGAGGCAATTCCCACTAGAAAATCTGAATGAAGCTTTACTGCTGAAAAATGCACAAGATTACGCAACCCACCTTTCTATTCATGTAAACACGCTGAATCGTGCTGTAAAGGAAATAACAGGGAAATCGACTACGGCTCATATAACTGAGCGCATTATTGCCGAAGCTAAATCTCTGCTTCAATACACGGATTGGAGTGTGTCTGATATAGCTTACGCTTTGGGATTTGAGTATCCGAATTACTTCAGCAGCTTCTTTAAAAAGGCAACTGGTAATACACCTAAGTTCTATCGGACTCGTTAGGTTTGAAATTTATACTTCTTGGTTTGAATACTTTAGCCTTTCAGGTTAAAGTCGCCATATCTTTGTCTTATTGATTAATCGATGTTTATTCGCTTTTGCTAGCAAACAAAAATGATAGAGAAAAATCACAATAAGTAAAGATATAGATTATGGAAAAATTGAAAAAGATGCAGGTTTTTGAACCTTCTTACGCTTACGTTGACAATGGCATTGAGCACGGACTTTTAAGTAAATTCGAACCGGGAACTAACGTGTTACCGGTAGGTTATCAGGTTGACCCTAAATTTCGTGCGTTGCCCGTCGATATTGTATTTGAAAAGGATGTTGCAGTCACTATGCGTGACGGTGTGACGATCTACACTGATGTATTTCGTCCTACGGGTACAGAGAAAGTTCCTGTTATTATTGCATGGAGCCCTTATGGTAAGAGTGGAGGAACCGCTCCTCGAACAACCAATCTCTTTAATATGCTTGGTATGGATAATAGCATGCTTTCCGGATTGGCGAAATTTGAAGGGCCTGATCCCGCATATTGGTGTGCGCAAGGTTATGCTATTTGCAACCCTGATGCACGGGGTGTAGCCCATTCCGAAGGTAATATAGCAATGATTGGGACTCAGGAAGGGCGCGATTGTTATGACCTGATTGAATGGCTCGCTGTACAGGATTGGTGCAATGGTAAAGTTGGTATGAGCGGCACATCTTATCTGGCGTTTTCGCAATGGTTTATTGCCGCCGAACAACCTCCGCATTTGGCAGCTATCAATCCGAACGAGGGTTTGAGCGATGCTTATCGAGACCTTTCTTTACGTGGTGGTATGCCAGATCTTTTCTTCGCAAAACGTTTGCAGGTGAATCATGTCAATGCGAAACAGGTTCTACGGGAAGACGTTTATGAAGAAGCTCGTCGCTATCCGATGGCTGACAATCCGGTCTGGCAAGATAAAATAGCGCAATTCGACAAGATTACTGTACCGGCATATGTAGTTGCCAGCTATTCTAATACGTTACATACGCAGGGTACGTTCCGTGCTTGGCGGAAAATGGCTTCGGAAGATAAGTGGCTGCGCATACATAATTCCCAGGAATGGCCCGATTATTATGATAATGCTAATACCGAAGATCGTCGTCTTTTCTTCGATCATTATTTAAAGGGAGAGGAGAATGGTTGGGAGAAGACACCTCGTGTACGTTATTCTGTGCTCGATATGGAAGGAGGTGATCTTCTTAATCAACCGGCTGCTACGTTTCCACCGGAAGATGTTGTCTATGAAAAATATTATCTAGATGGTAGAACACGCTCTTTGACTACAGAAGCCGTCACATTTGAAGCGAAAACCATCTATGATACCAAAACAGACCCGGGAATGGCCTCTTTTATCGTTCGTTTCGATAAAGAAACTGTTATGGTAGGTTATCCTAAAGTACATCTTTGGGTAGAAGCTGATGGTGCAGATGACATGGATCTGTTTATTCTTATACAGAAGCTGGATGTACATGGCAATCATTTACAACAATTTATTATACCCAATCAAGGTGCTATGATTCAGGATCTTACAGAACGAGGCGGGTCTGTGCTGAGATATAAGGGCTCTAACGGACGGCTACGTGTTTCTGCCCGTCATTTGGATAAGGAGCTTTCAACTGATATTATCCCGGCACATAGTTTTGATCGGGTAGAAAAACTGCAATTGGGTGAAGTCGTGGAAATAGAAATCGATCTCTTTCCAATCGGTATGGCTTTTTACCCCGGCGAACAGTTACGCTTGGTTATAAGCTCTAAGAACGATCTGGGGGCTATCATGCCGGGGACACCGGCGTATATTCCGGAAAATAAGGGGAAGCATATTATTCACACTGGCGGATTACGTCCTTCCTATCTTCAACTTCCTATCAAACCGGTTTAATCGCTTTTCTGCATAGTTAAGTTTATCCATAGGGTGCATCCCTCTATTTTAAGCTCTTGGATTTATAACAAAAAAAGGAAGGAAACGTACTATGTTTCCTTCCTTTTTTAATATCGGGATTCAGCTATATATTAGAACTTAAAGAAATTCTTAGCATTATTGTAGCTGATATCTTCAATCATTTGATTTACGCGCTCTATTTCAGAAGCTGGGATTTCTCCGTTTTCTACATCACGGCCAACAAGGTTACACAATGTACGGCGGAAGTATTCATGACGAGGATAGGAGAGGAATGAACGTGAATCTGTCAACATACCTACGAAGCGGCTCAATAGGCCAAGTACAGACAGTGCATTCATTTGTTTTTCCATACCATCTTTCTGATCGAGGAACCACCAGCCTGAACCGAATTGGATCTTGCCTGGAGTTGAGCCATCTTGGAAGTTACCCAACATCGTAGCGATAACTTCATTGGCACAAGGATTCAGATTATATAAAATGGTTTTAGTTAACTTACCGGAGGTATTTAAACGATCCAGGAATTTAGCCATAGCTTTTGCTGTTGTAAACTCACCGATTGAATCGAAGCCTGTGTCAGCTCCTAGCAGTTTGAACATTTTGCTATTGTTGTTACGAATAGCTCCGTAGTGGAATTGTTGAGTCCATCCTTTTTCCCAATCCATTTCTCCGAATACAACAAGCATGGCTGATTTGAATTTCAGAACTTCTTCTTTAGTCAACTCCTTGCCACCATATACTTTATTGAAGATAGCTTTTATTTCAGCATCTGTATAGTCTTCTGCATAGAACTCTTCAATACCGTGATCGGACAAACGACAACCTTGTTCTGCGAAGAAGTCGTGACGTTTGCGCAATGCTGCAATCATATCCTCAAAAGTAGATATGGTAACACCGCTTACCGAAGACAACTTCTCAACATAAGCGCGGAAATCAGCAGAAACCTCTACTGCCATCGCTTTGTCCGGACGCCAGGTTGGAAGCATCTTGATCTCAAATCCGCTTTCACGAGTTTTGATATGATATTCCAGAGAATCGATCGGATCGTCTGTTGTACATACTACCTCTACATGGTAACGACGCATCATGCCTCGAGCGGAATATTCAGCTTGTGCAAGTTTCTCGTTACACTCGTCATAGATTTCCCGTGCTGTTTTCGGATTCAATATCTTATCAATTCCAAAAGCTGTTTTTAACTCTAAATGAGTCCAATGGTATAAGGGGTTGCGGAAAGTGTATGGCACTGTTTCGGCCCACTTTTCAAACTTCTCCCAATCTGTTGTATCAGTTCCTGTGCAGAAGCGTTCGTCGACTCCGTTCGTACGCATAGCCCGCCATTTGTAATGATCGCCTCCCAGCCAAATTTCTGTGAGGGATTTAAACTTGTAGTCATCGGCTACCATTTGCGGAATTAAATGACAGTGATAGTCAATAATTGGCATCTTGGCCGCATGCTCATGATATAGCTTCTGCGCGGTTTCTGTTTGCAACAGAAAGTTTTCATCCATGAAGTTTTTCATTATTTCTGTGTTTTAAGTATATAGAAATATTACTTTCTATATTAATGTTATATATGGTTGATTCTAAATATAGTAGGTGTAAAATAACTTTTAGTTTTATTAACCGTTATCGAACACAAAAGTAGAAAAATTACTTGGAGTAACAAAAGAATTCGTATATTTGCAGCGATTAATTTATAATATTTAAGTATTGCCACTATGGAGGATCAGAACTATACTATCAAAGACATTGCTCGTATGGCCGGAGTGTCTGCCGGCACTGTCGATAGGGTCCTGCACAACCGTGGTGATGTCTCTTTAAAAAGTAAAGAGAAGGTGCAAAAAGTGTTGGATGAAATACATTATCAGCCCAATGTTTTTGCCATAGGATTAGCGGCAAAGAAAAAGTATTCTTTCGTTTGCTTATTACCCTACTATGTTGAGTATGATTATTGGCATTCCGTGGTTGTGGGAATTGAACGTGCGCGTCAGGAATTACGACCATTTAATGTGAATGTAGAATACTCTTTTTATAGTCACGGAGATAGAGATAGTTACCAAAAAGCTTGTCAAAGTATTGAAGAAAGCAATGTGGATGCAGTTTTAATTGCGCCGAACTTTAAAGATGAGACTTTGAAACTGATCGCTCATCTTAAGAAACACAATGTGACCTATGCTTTTGTAGACTTTAATATTGAAGATACAGGAGGCACTGGCTTATATCGGACAAGATTCATATCGTAGCGGTTATATAGCAGCTAAGTTACTCATGCAGAACTATTCGGCAGATGAAGCTGAAGAATTGGTTGTGTTCCTGAGTAATAGTAAAGATAATCCCGCGGAAATACAGATGAATCGCCGCTTGGATGGATTTATGAAATACATTGCGGAGAACAACGAGGGGTTGACTGTTCATGAAGTTGTGCTGAATAAGGAGAATCAGGCCAGTAATCGATTGACACTGGATAATTTCTTTCGCAATCATCATAGAGCAGTACTTGGTGTTGTATTTAACTCACACGTCTATCAGTTAGGTGACTATTTGCGTCATGCCGGCATTGCGATGAAAGGTTTGATCGGATATGACCTTCTGAAAGCTAACGTCGAACTACTGAAGACCGAGCATGTACATTATCTGATCGGGCAACGTCCGGAATTGCAGGGGTATTGTGGTGTTACAGTGTTGTGTGATCACGTCGTTTTTAAAAAGCCGGTAGACGCTGTAAAGTACATGCCGATTGATGTATTAATTAAAGAGAATATAGATTTTTATTTTGAATTTGTATAATACCAATTTTATAATTTTACAACTAACATGAAAGCATTAAACAAAGAAAATGCTCCCAAGACTCAACGCCCGGAGCGCATTATCCAATTTGGTGAAGGAAACTTTTTACGCGCATTTGTCGATTGGATTATTCACAACATGAACCAAAAAACTGATTTTAACAGCAACGTAGTAGTGGTTCAACCTATTGATAAAGGAATGGTAGACATGCTGAATGCACAAGACGATCTATTCCATGTAAATCTTCAAGGATTGGATAAAGGTGAAGTTGTGAATAGTCTGACTATGATTGACGTGATCAGTCGTGCTTTAAACCCATATACTCAAAACGATGAGTTCATGAAGTTGGCCGAACAACCGGAGATGCGTTTTGTTATTTCGAACACAACCGAAGCAGGTATTGCTTTTGATCCGTCATGTAAATTAGATGATGCACCGGCTTCTTCTTACCCGGGCAAACTGACTCAGCTATTGTATCATCGTTTTAAAACATTCAATGGAGACAAAACAAAGGGTTTGATTATATTCCCTTGTGAACTGATCTTCCTGAATGGTCATAAATTGAAAGAAACGATCTATCAATACATCGATCTTTGGAATTTAGGTAATGAGTTTAAAACATGGTTTGAAGAAGCTTGTGGCGTTTATGCTACTTTGGTAGACCGTATTGTACCGGGATTCCCTCGCAAAGATATTGATGCGATTAAAGAGAAGTTGCAGTATGATGACAACTTGGTAGTACAGGCTGAAATCTTCCACTTGTGGGTTATTGAAGCTCCTCAGGAAATTGCCAAAGAATTCCCGGCAGATAAAGCTGGCTTGAATGTATTGTTTGTACCGTCAGAAGCTCCTTATCATGAACGCAAGGTTACTTTGCTGAATGGTCCTCACACGGTACTTTCTCCGGTAGCTTATTTAGCTGGTTTGAACATTGTTCGGGAAGCTTGTCAACATGAAGTGATTGGCAAATACATTCACAAGGTGATGTTTGACGAATTGATGGAGACTTTGAATCTGCCGAAAGATGAATTAACTAAGTTTGCTCAGGATGTACTCGAACGCTTCAACAATCCGTTTGTAGATCATGCTGTAACAAGCATTATGCTAAACTCTTTCCCGAAATTCGAAACTCGTGATCTTCCTGGTTTGAAAACTTACTTGGAACGTAAAGGTGAGCTTCCTAAAGGCTTAGTGCTAGGTTTGGCTGCTATCATTACTTACTACAAGGGTGGTGTGCGTGCTGATGGTGCTGAGATCGTTCCGAATGACTCCGCTGAGATTATGAACCTGTTGAAAGAACTGTGGGCAACTGGTGATACAGCCAAAGTAACTGAAGGTGTATTAGCTGCTGACTTTATTTGGGGTGAAGATTTAAATCAGATACCTGGATTGGCTAAAGCAGTGAAAGCGAACTTGGATTCAATTCAAGAAAAGGGTATGATGGAAACCGTAAAAGGTATTCTATAAGATACGATATTTACTGTATTAAAAAAGCCGCGCCCTGTAATTAGGAGGCGGCTTTTTCTATTTATCAAATTACACTGCTATAGATTACCATCTGATAGCTGGTATATAAATGTTTTATTGCTCGTCGGCTGTATGTAAGATAAGGGTGGTGGCGCCAATCGTGATAATAGCTCCATCTTCAACGAGCATCTGATCTTTGACTCCTAGGACATGATTCATTAAGAAGGTTCCTGTAAGGCTAGGAGCATCCCGCAGCGTATAAATAACTTGCTGTTCCTTATCACGCTTTACATTGATTATACAATGGCGACGATCCATACTCATGTCGCCACTCTCAATAGGCAAATTTATGTTTGTTCCTACACAACGGCGTCCAATAACATTGTCGCCTTCTTGCAAGGGGAGTATTTGCTTAAATCCGAATACGTTTTCAACCACAGTAAGATAGCCATATTCTTCTTTATGGTTTTCTGCTGCTTCTTCTAGATTTTCATCTTTGCGAACTGCTTTTACTTTGCTTTTACCCAGCCGAATGCTGAACTGTTTGCTGCAATGTTCACAGATAAAAACCAGTGATTGACCTTCGCTGTATTTGGTTTCATCGAAAAGAAGATAATTCTCACATTTTGGACAAAGAACTCGTTTCATGCTTTTTTTTCAGACGTTTTTATTTTGCTAAAAGCCATACATCTTGGTAGGCTTCATTTTTTCTCAATTCCAGCATGCGTTTAGTTGCTTCTTCGCGATTGCTAAATGACAGTATGCTGACACGTATCTTCCCATCGGTATTCAATACCTGCGCATCCGTAAATCCTTTCTCTTTCATTTGCGATGCCACAGATTCAGCTACTTTCTTCGAGATGCCTCCGGCTATGATAATATGAAAAGGATGGTTATTTGCAGTAGGAGTATTCACGGCAGGAGTAGTAGCAACCGGAGCCTCAATAGGTTTGGATACCTTAATTTCTCTAACGGCTATTGGGCGTGAAGTCTGTGCCGCAGGAATTTGCTTTGTTGGTTTATTGTTTGTTTTAACAGCTTGCTGTGTTTTAGTCGGAATCACAGACATAGCTACAGATTGCTTTCCTAGCTGATCAAACCATTCAGAAGGAAGCAGTTGAGCGTAATTCGCATGTCCTGTATACGTATTCTCTATGGGAGTGGAGAAGGAGAAAAATAACACGATAGCGGCTATCATTGCTACGGCATTCCGGAGAAACGCGCGGTTAATGCGGATATCGTATGTTTTCTTTTCTTCTGTGAACACAGTAGGAACTAAAACTTTTTCTCTACGAAGTAAAGTCGAAAGTTCCTTCATCTCAAAAGAGTCCAAACCGTAGAAGTAAGGAGATGTGATTTTAAATTCGCAAGGCTGAATTCATAAACTCCATGGATGTTGTATCGTACTTCGCCTATGTTCTCCAAAGAGATTTTTCCTTCTTCATGAAGTTGGGCGATCAGTTCGTTCACTTGGTTCTCAATTAAACGAGTTGCATCCGAGAAATTAGTATCATGCACGGTCATATAAGATTGTACCAATACGCCATCGTTCAGTTTAAGCTGAGGGTTAAAGCCGATGGTGCGCATGGGTGGTAGAAAAAGATTTTCTTCCTCTACCCGTGTGGCAGGAGAATAATGCGCTACAAATCCACCGAAGTTAGGAATGATTACGCAATCATTTTCCAATAATAATGCTTCTATATGCTGTGCTAATTCAATCATGTGTGCAAAATTAGCAGATTAATTGAATATATCCCAAGAAACTTAGAAAAAAGCACTACTTTTGCAACGTTTTATTTTATCATTAACAGAAGATGAACTATATACAGACTGAAATAGAAGGAGTTTGGCTAATTGAACCGAAAGTGTTCCTTGATGAACGCGGATATTTTATGGAATCTTTCAAAAAAGAGGAGTTTGAAGCCAACATTGGTCCTGTAAATTTCGTACAGGATAATGAGTCGAAATCAGCTTTTGGAGTACTTCGCGGCTTACATTATCAGCAAGGAGAACACAGTCAGGCAAAGTTAGTCCGTGTTATCCAAGGAGAAGTTTTGGATGTAGCTGTTGACCTTCGTCAATCTTCGCCAACATTTGGCAAATATGTGAGTGTTTTATTGAGCGAGGCGAATAAAAGACAGTTTTTTATTCCCCGTGGCTTTGCTCATGCTTTGCCGTCTTAAGTGAGGAAGCTATTTTTACTTATAAAGTAGATAATGTATATGCGCCTCAGGCAGAAGCTTCTATATTGTATTGTGATCGCACCTTAGGTATTGAATGGCCTCTAGCTGAGTCACAAATGCTTTTGTCTGCTAAGGACAAGCAGGGGAGTACTTTTGAGAATGCTGTATATTTTAAGTGAAATTCTAGTAAATTATTGATATGAAGATTGCAATTGTAGGAACGGGTTATGTAGGTCTTGTAACGGGAACTTGCTTCGCGGAGATCGGTGTAAGCGTGACGTGTGTGGATACAAATAGCGAAAAAATAGAATCACTGAAAAAAGGAGTAATTCCAATTTATGAGAATGGATTGGAAGAGATGGTTCTTCGTAATACCAAGGCGAAGCGGTTGAAGTTTACTACTTCACTCGAAAGCTGTTTGGATGAGGTTGAAGTGATCTTTAGTGCGGTAGGAACACCTCCTGATGAAGACGGTAGCGCTGACTTGAGTTATGTACTTGCAGTAGCACGTACGATTGGCCGTCACATGAATCAATATAAATTAATTGTTACGAAAAGTACAGTTCCTGTAGGAACAGCCCGCAAGGTTCGTGCTGTGATTCAAGAGGAACTGGATAAGCGTGGTGTACAAATTAAATTCGATGTAGCTTCTAATCCCGAATTCTTGAAAGAGGGTAATGCTATCAGCGATTTTATGAGTCCCGACCGTGTGGTGGTGGGTGTCGAGTCTGAGCGTGCCGAAAAGCTGATGACTAAGCTTTATAAACCGTTTTTGCTGAATAACTTCCGAGTTATCTTTATGGATATACCTTCAGCGGAAATGACTAAGTATGCGGCCAACTCCATGTTGGCTACACGCATTAGTTTTATGAACGATATTGCGAATCTTTGCGAAATAGTGGGTGCAGATGTGAATATGGTGCGTAGTGGCATTGGATCTGATACTCGTATAGGACGTAAATTTCTTTATCCGGGCATCGGATATGGTGGTTCTTGTTTTCCCAAAGACGTTAAGGCGCTAATCAAAACAGCCGAGCAGAATGGCTATGAAATGCGTGTTCTTAAGGCAGTGGAAGAAGTTAATGAGTTGCAGAAAAGTGCTTTGTTTGAAAAACTTCAAAAGCAATTTCAAGGAGATTTAAAAGGTAAGACTATTACTTTGTGGGGACTTTCTTTTAAGCCTGAAACAGATGATATGCGTGAAGCACCCGCTTTGGTTCTGATTGATAAACTACTAAATGCCGGCTGTCAGGTACGTGTTTATGATCCTGCGGCAATGAGTGAATGCAAACGTCGAATAGGAGATGTCGTTTATTATGCAACCGATATGTATGATGCAGTATTGGATGCAGATACGTTAATGTTGATAACCGAATGGAAAGAATTCCGGTTGCCTTCATGGGCCGTCATTAAGAAAGCGATGGCGAAGCGTATTGTTTTGGATGGACGCAATATCTACGAAAAGAAAGAGATGGAAGAGTTGGGATTTGTATACTCTTGCATTGGCAAATAACCATATAGAAGGAGTACTTTTATATATTTAATTTTAGAATGATGATAAAGTATGTAGCGATATCGTTTATGGCGGTCTTGCTCTTTGCGTGCAATAATACCAAAAGCCAACATCCGGCTCAATCGAGCGAGGATTTAAAGGCGAAAGAACTTTTGCAGGGTATTTGGGTGGATGATGAAACCGAAAGTCCCCTAATGCGCGTCAAGGGTGATACTATTTATTATGCAGAACCCCAAAGCGTTCCCATGGCTTTTAAAGTCATACGTGACACGCTTTACACCTATGGCAACGATACAGTCTATTACAAGATAGATAAGCAAGGAGAGCACATCTTCTGGTTTCATGCTTTTGAAGATAATTTAATCAAATTGCATAAGTCTGAAGACTTAAATGACTCGGTGGCTTTTACAGGCAAAACTCTTCACGTAATTCCAGCCTATACTGAAGTTACTAAGCGTGATAGCATCGTTACTTATAATGGTGTGCGTTATCGCGCTTATGTATATATCAATCCAACGAAAATGAAAGTAGTGAAAACAACGTATTCGGAGGATGGAATAAGCTTGGAGAATGTATACTACGATAACGTAATGCATATCTGCGTGTACGAAGGAAAAAAGAGTCTGTTTGGTAGTGATATAGCCAAACAGATGTTTAGCGAAGTAGTACCGGCTGATTTTTTAGAACAGACTATTCTTTCTGACGTGAAGTTTATTAAAGTATCCCGGAATGGTTTTCTGTATCAGGCGATATTATCCATTCCGGAGAGTTCGGTCTACAGTATAGCTAACCTAACTGTTGGATTTGATGGTAAACTTGTCATTAGTCCGGTGAAATAAAGACGAATTATCTTTTTGGAGAAGGATGGTTATTGCCTTTATTATTCCGCTTGTGGAATTTATTTCCTCTGTATTTTCCTGCTCCTCTTCCCAATTTACTGTTATACTCAGGAGCACTGCCTAGTGCTTCTGGAATTGGAATTTTATAAATTTCTTTTTCCAGAAATGACTCAATACTCTTGAAGCTACCTTGTTCTTTCTCGCTGACAAACGTAATAGCGACCCCATCACTGTTAGCACGTGCTGTACGGCCAATGCGGTGCACATAATCTTCGCTGTCGTGGGGAACATCAAAGTTGATAACTAATCGGATGTCATCAATGTCTATACCACGTGCTACAATGTCTGTAGCTACCAGGATATTGATTCGGCCGGATTTAAACTCATACATAGCCTCTTCGCGCTGTGCTTGTTCCAGGTCGGAATGCATTTCACCTACATTCAGCTTCATTAGTTTCAGCGCTTTAGCGACCTCTTTTACTTTAATTTTGGAAGAAGCAAAAATTATAACCCGTTCAGGTACATTGTCCTCAAACAAGGCACGTATGATTCCTAATTTTTGATTTTCGTAGCACACATAAGCTGCTTGTATTATCTTCTCAGCAGGCTTTGATACCGATAGTTTGATTTCAGATGGATCACGTAAGATTGTATTCGCCAATTGTTGTATTTTGGCAGGCATAGTGGCGGAAAACATAATAGTTTGCCGTTCTTTAGGCAAATACTTCGCAATCTGCATAATGTCTTCATAGAATCCCATATCAAGCATACGGTCTGCTTCATCTAAGATGAAGTAAGAGACTTTAGACAAGTTTACATAGCCAAGGTTAATGTGAGCGATCAATCGGCCCGGTGTCGCTATTACAACATCAGCCCCTAAGGTGAGTCCTCTTTTCTGTTGTTCAAAAAGAGATCCGTCATTTCCTCCGTACACTGCAACGCTAGAGACAGGCATGAAATAGGAGAATCCTTCCATTTGTTGGTCGATCTGCTGTGCTAACTCGCGGGTAGGGGACATGATAATGCAATTGATCGCATCTTCAGGATGCCCACCTTCGGATAGTTTGTCAAGCACCGGCAGCAGAAATGCCGCTGTTTTACCAGTTCCGGTTTGCGCAACCGCTATTAAGTCTTTACCTTCAAGGATAATTGGAATAGCTTGTTCTTGTATAGGCGTACATTCATCAAATCGCATCGCATCCAGTGCCTCAAGCACATTTGCGTTTAATTGTAGTTCGGAAAACTTCATCGTTACTTTTTATTATTTGGCAAAGGTAAACTATTTTTTTAATCAAAATTACATATTCAAGTAAGAATCTTTGAAACCCAGGAAGTAAAGGACACCATCCAGCCCAATTGTGTTGATTGACTGTTTGGCATTCGCTATTACTTTGGGTTTTGCATGGAACGCTATACCTAATCCGGCAATGCCTAACATAGGTAGATCATTGGCTCCATCTCCGACAGCGATTGTCTGTGCGATGTCTACCTTTTCTACTTGGGCTATGAGGCGAAGTAACTCGGCTTTTCGTTTGCCATCTACTACGTCACCTAGGTAGCGACCTGTCAGTTTCCCATCAATAATTTCTAATTCATTGGCGTATACGTAGTCAATGCCATATTTATTTTGTAGATATTGTCCAAAGTAGGTGAAGCCTCCCGATAGGATTGCTATCTTGTATCCATATTTTTTCAATACATACATCAATCGATCGACTCCTTCAGTGATCGGAAGGTTTTCAGCTATTTCCTGCATAACAGATGCATCCAGTCCTTTCAATAAGGAAACTCGCTGACGAAAGCTTTCGGTAAAATCAATCTCACCTCGCATGGCCCGTTCAGTAATGGCCTTTACTTGGTCACCAACGCCGAAACGCATAGCCAACTCATCAATGACTTCTGTTTCAATAAGCGTTGAATCCATGTCAAAGCAAATAAGCCGCCGCATGCGCCGATACATATTATCTTGCTGGAAAGAGAAGTCCACATCCAGTTCGTTAGCTAATTTCATAAGCTTCTCTTGCATGGCTATTCGGTCTTTGGGGGTACCGCGGACCGAGAACTCAATACAAGCACGTGTACGTGCCTCACACTCGTCAAGTGGAATGCGCCCTGTCAGACGTTTGATAGCATCAATATTTAGGCCTTGATCGGCAAGTACGCGGGTTGCAGCAGATATTTGTCGGGCAGAGAGCTTGCGTCCCAATACGGTCAATATATACCGATTCTTTCCTTGCATGTTGACCCAATTCTCATATTCTTCAGTAGTAATAGGTTCGAATCGGATTGTGACTCCAAGCGAAGAAGCTTTGAATAATAATTCTTTCATGATAAATCCGGAGTATCTTTCTTCGCTTCGACACAATATTCCTAAAGAAAGCGTGTTGTGTATATCTGCTTGCCCGATATCGAGGATCGTGGCATCGTATTTAGCCAAGATCTCTGTGGCGGAAGAAGTCAATCCCGGACGATCTTCGCCGGTAATTCTGATTAGGATTAATTCGGTATTTGATGATTGCATAAAAAATATACTTTAATCTTGCAAAAGTAGGGAAAAAAGTGCACTCCTATGCTAAATAACATAAAAACTTACGCCCGAAAAAAAAGAAAAGTCTTTATTTATTTGGAAGTTAATTTAATAAAGACTTACCTTTGCAGCCAGTTTCAAAACTAAAGGCTTTGATAATCAGCGAATTCCTCTTCGTTTGATGCCTGAGAAGACAACGTTTCGGGAAGAAACTACTGTTGAAAGACAGTCCCGGATAGTATTAATCAAAACCGACTTACATGAAATATGTAAAATGGATTTTTGTTGTATTACTAATTAGTTCCTTAACCGCTTTCGTTGAGAAAGACAAACCTACCGGAGGTTTGAGTGAGGGTGACATAGCACCTGATTTTCGAATCAAATCTATGCAAGAAAAGCAACCGAATTTTGATCTGGCCCAATTTAAAGGCCGGTATGTGTTGCTAAGTTTTTGGGCAAGTTACGATGCACAGTCTCGAATGCAGAATGTGAGTTTAAGTAATGCACTTCGTACTTCCCGCAATGTTGAAATGGTTTCTGTCTCATTTGATGAATATCAATCAGTATTTGAAGAAACTATTCGTAAGGACCAAATAGTTACACCCACTTGTTTTGTAGAAACAGAAGGTGAGAACTCCAGAGTATTTAAGAAATACCGTTTGAATCAGGGGTTCACAAACTATTTATTGGATGGAAATGGTGTGATTATAGCCAAAAACATCTCTGCTGCTAATCTTTCTGCTTATATAAAGGAGGTCGGTTGATCTTTTTTGGGAGTAAGGAGAAAGTGAAATTTTCCGGACTTAAATACGGAGAATAGACAAAAGAGGAAAGAATACAACAAAAAAGTCGGCCTGCAATATCAATTGCATGGCCGACTTTCTATTTTATTACTAAACGCTTAGACTGTTGAATCCCGTCTAGCCCGGATCTTTCCTGTATTTATTTGGGAGCTTTTCGGTATAGATAAAACGCAATTCCGGTATATAGGAAGTTCGGAATCCATACAGCTATAATAGGAGGAACGTTTCCGTTCACCGCAAAAGTCGATGTAATAGTCTGGAATAATATGTAAGAGAAGCTAAGTCCTAAACCAATACCCAAATAAAGCCCCATTCCTCCTTTTGTTTTTCGGGAAGAAAGAGAGACACCGATAATAGTCAGGATAAAGGATGCGAATGACATTGCAATTCGCTTATGATACTCTATTTCGAAGTCTTTGATATTGGCAAAGCCTCTACGCTTCTGTTTGGATATATACTTCCCTAATTGCGGGCTGGTCATCATTTCTTGCTGATTGCGTTGAATCAGAAAGTCAGAAGGCTCCATATCAATGATAGAGTCCAGCCGTTCGCCTTTTTTAATGGTTTCCTTAAGTCCGTCCAGCTCGCGAATCATATAATCGTAGATAGCCCATTTGTTTACCGCCGTCGTATCGTAAACAATGCGTCGGGCGGTGAGGTGAGAAACCAGTTTCTTATCTACAAACTTATCCAATGAGAAACGGTTACCGGTTTTATTGTAATCCTGGTAATTGTCTATATATGCTATCACGCCGCTATCTACCTCTAATTGTATGTTGCGGGCAGAAGTCTGCTTACGCGGCTTGTAGTACTTGTTCTCAAAGTTCAAACGAGTCACACTACCTTTCGGTATGATATACGAACCTAGTAAGAATGTAGCTAACGCAATAATAGCTGCCGAAATCATATAGGCCGCATCATTCGTTTGAAGCTCATTCCGGTCGAGAACATGGCGATGATCTCTGAGTTCTCTGCCAGCTTGGAAGTAAAGAAGATTACAGCAATGAAAACAAACAACGGACTGAATAGATTCGCGAAGTAGGGGACGAAGTTCATGTAATAGTCAAAAACGATAGCGGTCCACGGAGCTTCATTTTCCATGAATTTGTCCATCTTCTCGTTAAAGTCGAAGACTACTGCGATAGAAATAATTAGTGCAATGGCGAATACGTATGTCCCCAAGAACTTCTTGATGATATACCAGTCCAATCGTTTAATGAATCGATTGCTTTTCATTTTCTTATAATCTTGTTGACACTTGTTTTACCATCCTAGGTTTCCATGTAGAGAAATCACCGGCAATAATATGTTTGCGCGCTTCGCCGACAAGCCATAAATAAAATGCCAGGTTATGAATAGACGCAATCTGCATGGCTAATAGTTCCTGAGCATGGAATAGATGGCGCAAATAAGCCTTGCTATACATGGTGTCTACATATGAAGCACCGTCAGCTTCGATAGGAGAGTAGTCCATCTCCCATTTCTTGTTTCGCATATTCATAATGCCGTCTTTGGTAAATAACATACCATTGCGACCATTACGTGTAGGCATTACGCAATCGAACATGTCTACTCCACGTTCGATGCCTTCAAGGAGGTTGACCGGCGTGCCGACTCCCATTAGATAACGAGGCTTTTCTTTGGGAAGTATTTCGTTGACTAATTCGATCATTTCATACATTTGTTCCACCGGTTCACCTACCGCCAATCCGCCGATAGCATTGCCGTCTGCGTTTTTAGAAGCTATAAATTCGGCCGACTCTTTACGCAGATCCGGATAAATACATCCTTGTACGATGGGAAAGAGTGACTGCTTATAGCCATATTTCGGTTCAGTCTCGTTGAAACGTTGTATGCAACGGTCGAGCCAACGATGTGTTAAGCCCAATGATTTCTTAGCATAGGCGTAATCGGAGTCTCCGGGAGGGCATTCATCGAAAGCCATCATAATGTCGGCACCAATTGTTCGTTCAATATCCATCACCTTTTCGGGGGTGAAGAGATGCTTGCTGCCGTCAATATGAGATCGAAATTCAGCACCTTCTTCACTTAGCTTGCGGATGCCTGCTAATGAGAAGACTTGAAAACCTCCGCTGTCTGTCAACATGGGGCGGTCGAAGCCATTAAACTTATGCAATCCGCCGGCCTTTTCTATCACCTCCAGCCCCGGACGGAGATATAAGTGATAGGTATTACCTAAAATAATCTGTGCCTGAATATCTTCTTTAAGTTCAGTCAAATGTACTCCTTTGACTGAACCTAAAGTGCCCACAGGCATAAAAATCGGAGTTTCTATCTGTCCGTGGTCTGTAGTGATCAGACCTGCACGGGCATTACTCTTCGTATCTGTATGTTGTAATTCAAATGTCATTCTTTGCTCGGCTTCTTTACGGATAAGTCAATGGCATCTGCGACTTTTTCGCTTGTCAGAGCAATGGCGAAAACTTCTTTTATGTCACTAACATAGTGAAAAGTCAATCCTTTCAGATAAATGTCTTGAATCTCATCTATGTTCTTTTTGTTCTCTGAACTCATTATTATCTCTTTGATTCCCGCACGTTTCGCGGCCAGAATCTTTTCTTTGATTCCTCCAACCGGAAGAACTTTGCCACGTAAGGTGATTTCTCCGGTCATAGCTAGATTAGCTTTCACTTTACGCTGTGTCAAAGCAGAGGCTAATGAAGTGGCCATGGTGATACCTGCCGAAGGTCCGTCTTTCGGAATTGCTCCTTCGGGTACATGGATATGGATATTCCAACCCTCAAAGATCTCTTCATTTAGATTTAATATAGAAGCATGAGACTTTATATACTCAAGTGCCAACATGGCAGACTCTTTCATAACATCTCCCAGATTTCCTGTTAGCGTCAGTCGTTCGCCTTTACCACGGCTCAAACTTGTTTCTACAAATAGAATTTCACCTCCGACTGCTGTCCAAGCCAATCCCGTGACTACACCGGCATACTCATTCCCTTGATATTTATCGCGGTATATTCTGGTGCACCGAGCAACTCGTATAAGTTGGCTGGTTTGATTTCTGCGCGGGCGAAGAAGCCATCGCTAGCATATTGGCGGGCAGACTTACGTAATACCTTACCAATTTTCTTTTCTAATTCACGCACACCGCTTTCCCGGGTATATGATTCAATAATAGCCTCTAAGGTATCTTTTGAAAACTTGAGATCTGTCTTTTTCAATCCGTTAGCTTCAAGCTCTTTGGGAACCAGATGCTTGCGGGCAATTTCAACTTTTTCTTCTGTTATATATCCGCTAACTTCAATTAACTCCATACGGTCGAGTAGAGGCGCCGGAATTGTATTTAGGTTATTAGCTGTAGCAATGAACAATACTTTCGATAGGTCATAATCTACATCTAAAAAGTTATCATGGAAATTCGTATTCTGTTCCGGATCAAGTACTTCTAATAGAGCAGAAGAAGGGTCTCCTTGTCTGTCGGAAGATACTTTATCTATTTCGTCGAGGATAAATACGGGATTGGATGCACCGGCTTTTATCAAACTTTTGATAATTCGTCCCGGCATCGCTCCGATATATGTTTTACGGTGACCGCGAATTTCCGCTTCATCGTGTACACCTCCCAATGACATACGAACATATTTACGCTTTAAAGAAGATGCTATCGACTTTCCGAGTGATGTTTTACCTACCCCGGAGGGCCATAAAGGCAGATGATAGGCGACTTCATATCATTTTTCAATTTTAGGACAGCGAGATGTTCCAAGATTCGCTCTTTTACTTTCTCCAATCCGTAATGGTCTTTATTTAGTATCTTTTCGGCATTCTTCAAATTCAGATTGTCCGTAGTGTATACTCCCCAAGGCAGGTTGAGTAAGGTTTGCAGGTAGTTGAGTTGTACACTATAATCCGGAGATTGTGAGTGCGTACGCTCCAATTTAGCCAGTTCTTTTATAAAAACTTCTCTCACTTCGGCATTCCACTTCATTTTTGAAGCTCTCTTGCGAAGTTCTTCAATTTCCTGTTCTTGTCCGCTGCCTCCTAATTCATCCTGAATTGTTTTTATTTGTTGTTGGAGGAAGTATTCTCTTTGTTGCTGATCGATATCTTCACGAGCCCGTAGCTGGATAGATGCCTTGATCTCAGCCAATTGTACTTCTTGGTTTAGAATTTCTAATAAATGATACGTACGCTCTCTTAGCGATTGAAAATTAAGCAATTCTATTTTCTTATCCTTATTCAGGGGTAGATTAGAGCATATAAAATTGACTAAGAACATATGGTTGTTGATGTTCTTAATCGCAAATGATGAGTCTTGGTGCATGATATCAGATGATTTGATAAAACGCATAGTCAAGTCTTTACATGTTTCTACTAAAGCCTGGAATTCTTTGTCATTTTTTTCCGGAACATCCTCTTCCAGTAGTTCAACCTCTCCTTTCAGATAGGGCTTTGTCTCGGTAATCTCTTTCAGATTTAGACGTTTCATTCCTTGAAGGATGACGGTGGTTGTCTGATCCGGCATTTCCAATACGCGAACAATACGTCCTATAGTACCGATATTGTGCAAATCATTGATTCCTGGCTCGTCCACTTGGGCAGCTCGCTGACATACTACTGCTATGTCTTTGTTTTTCTTCTCGGCTTCGCGTACAAGTTTTAAGGATGATTTCCGTCCTACAGTAACAGGAAGGAAAACACCGGGAAATAGAACCATATTGCGAAGGGGGAGAATTGGAAGAACTTCACCAGATTTAATGTTCACATCAAAAGCATGTTCATCGTTCCCATCATAATCTGTAATCAGTGAAAAGGTATTTTCGCCAACATCTTCCATCAAATATTTATCTTTCATCTTTTCGTTTAAATTTAGTTTATGTCATGCAGCACGGGCATAAATCGTCTGCAAAGTTAATTGATTCTCTCTAATTATAAAGCACATCGGATTTAAAAAGACAAAAACAATGCCAAAAAACAGATTCGTGTGATATTATTCGATTTTTATTAATTATTTTTGGCGTTTGTCACAAATAGTAGTAGAAAATGCGTTATCCCTATTTCCAATTTAAACAATTTGCCGTTTGGCATGACAAATGCGCCATGAAGGTCGGGACTGACGGAGTTCTTCTGGTGCATGGACTTCCGTGAAAAATGCCCAACGAATACTCGATATTGGAACCGGTACCGGATTGGTGGCTTTAATGTTGGCGCAACGTAGTACGCCGGATGTCACCATTGTTGCATTAGAGATCGATGAGATAGGAGTAGAGCAAGCTCGTGAGAATGTGGAACGCTCTCCTTGGAGCGAGAGGATAGAGGTTTTGCATAGAGACTTTAATGAGTTTCAGGCAGATGATAAATTTGATGTCATTGTATCTAATCCTCCTTATTTTGTAGATTCGTTGGCATGTCCAGATCTTCAACGTAACACTGCGCGGCATAATGAATCATTGACTTATGCGGATTTGTTAAAAGGAGTAGCAGGGTTGCTATCTGACACCGGGAGTTTTACAATCGTTATCCCAACGGATGTAGCCGAGTTAGTGAAAAGCATGGCAGCGAATTATCAACTATATGCATCCCGTCAGCTTTTTGTTATTACTAAACCCGGTGCCAATCCCAAGCGTACTCTCATAACTTTTGCTTTTCAGGCGCAGGAGTGCCAGCCCGAAGAATTGCTTATTGAATTGGCGCGTCATGAATACAGTGAAGAATATATTGCTTTGACGAGGGATTTTTATTTGAAGATGGCCTAGTGTTAAAGCGATATTTCTGAGTTTTGCGTGTACACTACTAGAAAGAAAAAAATATTTTGCTCTCATGGTCTCATGCAAAAGAAGATATGTGCTTGTTAATCAAGTTAATGTATTATGAGAGATACCTTTTGAAAGTGGTATCTCTCATGATTTTTCCCTCTTTTTAGGCTTTTTTGAGCTTATCTCTCATCATTTTTAGGACATCTCTCATTCATTTTGCACGTTTCTTTCCTTATGTATCTCATAAATTCAGGCTCTATATTTTCTATTGGAGTGGGTAAAAGCCGGTTGATACTCGAATTGTTCAACTCTGTGATGTTTTACAAGGCTGTGAGTTTCAGTTGATTGGGATTTTGTTTATAAAAAACATTCAATTAGCTATTGTTAATTGAAAAATACTCCCTATCTTTGCACCGCTTTTGAAAAGAACAATCCTTCAAAGTAGCGGGATGTAGCGCAGTCCGGTAGCGCACCTGTTTTGGGAACAGGGGGTCCCAGGTTCGAATCCTGGTATCCCGACTACAAAGAGAAAAGGAAGGTTCTAAGAATGAGGCATTTCGGGATGTAGCGCAGTCCGGTAGCGCACCTGTTTTGGGAACAGGGGGTCCCAGGTTCGAATCCTGGTATCCCGACTTAGATAGCTAAAAGCAAGCGAATTGCAGTAAAGTGATGAACATTTATAAAGAAGTTTCCATCATTTTGCTGCAATTTTCTTTTAATTAGTAAATCGTCGACATACAAGTAAAAGTATTTATTGTAACAAGGAAAAAATTGGTCCTTATCCTACCACAAGCTCCAAATAGATGATTTTGAACGTTATTAGAAAATACAAAGGCTTCCCAGGCCTTACTTCTAAAGAGAAACGTTATGTCTGCGGAGAAATCATAAGTGAAAGTTTAAAAAAGAGAAAGGTGATATTTCATATCACGATCAGGTGACGAATATATCTTATAAAGATAATAAGGATCACCTGCAAAAGTATGGGGCTATATATAGCTCTTCGTTAATCTATGCAAGAATAAGAAAAAGTTCATTACTTCCCTTGACTCAAATCGGCCTAAATCGAGAGGGATAGCCTGTATCTATAAACTAATCAACTAGCAAAACATGCAATTTAAGCGAGTAACAGAATGTAAAAACACATCTGATCACAATCACATTTTTCCATAAACGACTGATTGATAATTTGATATATTGCGTGTTCTCTGCGGGTGCTGATCTATTCAATACATATTACCAATTTTCAAAGGCCGTGTACTTGGCTAAAACCCCTTGATAGATAGTAGTAAATAGCTAGTAAAAGGTATTTTTGCCCATTATATTTCCTGTTCCACAACTGTGGAACAGGCGACTCACATATTGTGAAACAAGTGTCGCACATAATGTGGAACAGCCGTCGCACAATATGTGAAACAGGAAATAGAAGGAAATAAACATAAAGAAAGATTGCTTAAATCCACGAATAGTTGCGCACGATACGGTTCAAGAAAGGATTTATTTGGTAAATTTATTACTCTGTTTTCTGAGAAAATAAGCAATAGTTATTGCTCATCGGAATAAAATGATCGAAAAAAAGAAGACTCATTGCAATCAATTGATATACTGAATGATATGCAAAAAAGTGACAATGACATGAGAGTGTTGTATCATTGTACAAAATGCCTATATCAGCCCACCTTATGCTTTTGCAAGTAATCCGTTTTTCCTTCGTTTTTGGAAATGATACCGGCTGTTTCATTTGTTTCATCACGGTGAGAATTTTTTCTCCTACTTGAGAGAAAAAAGTTTCGTCTCGATGAGAAAAGAGTTTATGCCTAAGTAACAAAAGTTTCATGAGGACAAAACGGTTGAAACAACTGAAGATTCGTTTGGAGTTACAATTCACTCCTTTGGATTTTAGCTTATAATGCTACATAATGGCTTAGATTAAACTCGTTTTGTATAACGGAGCTTTCCAAATGGCTCTTATGATCTCCGGTTTATTGCTTTGCGCAATCCTAAGAATGACAATCCGCACAAGAGAAAAATAACAGAACAATGTGTGTATTGTTCGTCTTTAAACATGCTAATGAGTAGTGGAGCGATGATGATGATGGATACCGAGAATAGTATAATTGGTGTCTTGCTTTTCATTGAATCTTACTGAAATTAAAGTTCTCATTCTTTCTGTATACAGTCCTGGAAGGTGCATACTCAATAAATTTCTTCACTTATGGCTCTAGGGGCGCTTAGCTTCCTATGTTGATTTCATTGAGGTTGTGGAGATAATGGTGCAAAAAAAAGAATCGGAGGTAGGTTATCTTAAACCCGCCTCCGATTGATTGTCTTAAAACGTATGTTTTATTTGGATTATAAGATATCCAAAGCTTTAAATGCTTTAACCAGCTTTTCTACTGCACTGTCGATTTGCTCCTTTGTGTGAGTAGCCATTAATGCCACACGCACTAATGTGTCTTGTGGGGAACAAGCCGGTGGAATAACCGGATTGATAAAGACACCTTCATCAAAGGCTAACTTTGTGACCATAAATGTCTTTTCAGTATCGCGTACATAGAGTGGAATAATAGGAGATTCTGTTGCACCGATTTCGAAACCTGCTTCGCGGAAACGTTTTAATGCATAGTTGGTAGCATCCCACAACGCTTGAAGTCTTTCCGGTTCATTTTGAATGATGTGGAGAGCTTCTAATGCAGCTGCGGTAGCCGACGGAGTGTTTGATGCACTGAAAATATAGGTACGGGCATTGTGACGTAACCAATTGATAATGGAAGAGTCAGCGGCAATGAAACCACCGATAGAAGCTAATGACTTGCTAAATGTTCCCATAATCAAATCAACTTCATGAGTTAATCCGAAGTGATCACAAACACCGCGTCCTTGTTTGCCAAATACACCTAAACCATGAGCTTCGTCCACCATGATACTAGCATTGTATTTATGTTTCAAGCGCACAATTTCGGGTAAGTTAGCCAAATCTCCTTCCATGGAAAATACACCATCAACGATAATCAGCTTAACAGCGTCCGGATTACATTTTTGAAGTTGTTTCTCCAGGTCCGCCATATCGTTATGTCTATATTTCATCTGCTGAGAGAAAGAAAGGCGGCGTCCGTCTACGATAGAGGCGTGGTCGCGATCATCACAGATAATATAGTCATTTCGGTCTGTCAAACAGGATATTACGCCTGAATTGACGGTGAAACCTGTTGAAAAACAAAGAGATTCTTCTTTACCTACAAAGGCAGCCAATTCTTTCTCTAATTCAACATGTAGGTCGAGCGTTCCATTTAAAAAACGTGAACCAGCACAACCTGAACCATATTTACGCATAGCTGCAATGCCTGCTTCAATTACTCTTTCATCCCCTGTGAGGCCAGTATATGCGTTAGAGCCGAACATTAATACTTTATGTCCACCCATTTCTACTTCTGTGCCTGCTTTCCTTCTATTTCACGGAAATATGGGTAAACGCCTTGTGCCATAAATTGCTGTGGCAGGTCGTACTTAGCTAACTTCTCTTGTAGTAATCCCATGATTATATTTTAATAATGCTCATTTTCAGATTGTTAAAAATGCAGATAACTCTCTTTTTCTTAACAAGTGTTTAAAACAGGGGGCAAAGATAGCAAAAATTACTTTTAACTGTTCTTTTTGAGAGAAAAAAGTTGTCTTCATGCGATTAGCTGTCTTCAATAGCCTAAAATTTAATATATTTGTATTACTTTTGTCGTCTACAATCGACTAAAATGGCATGAACGAAAACATGAAGAAAATAACATTCGTTGTCAATCCTATTTCGGGAACACAAAGTAAAGAGGCGATTCTCGGTTTACTTGATGAAAAAGTAGACAAAACGAGATATGCCTGGGAAGTTGTGTATACAGAGAGAGCAGGGCATGCTGTGGAAATTGCCGCCAAAGCTGCAGAAGAAAAAGCAGATGTAGTAGTGGCTATCGGTGGCGATGGTACAATTAATGAGATTGCTCGCTCGCTGGTGCATACCGATACTGCTTTGGGAATTATTCCCTGCGGCTCCGGTAATGGGCTGGCGCGACACCTTCGTATACCAATGGACCCTAAAAAGGCCTTGGATATACTCAATGAAGGCTGTCTGGATATTATCGATTATGGAAAGATAAATGGAGCTAACTTCTTTTGCACCTGTGGGGTAGGGTTTGATGCCTTTGTCAGTCTAAAGTTCGCTCATGCCGGCAAGCGGGGATTGTTGACCTATTTGGAGAAAACATTGCAGGAGAGTTTGAAGTACCAACCGGAAACCTATGAACTGGAAACGGAAAACGGCGTGAGCAAGTATAAGGCTTTTCTTATAGCTTGTGGAAATGCGTCACAATATGGTAACAATGCTTTTATCACTCCTCGGGCCACTTTAACGGATGGATTGTTGGACGTAACAATTCTGGAACCTTTCACCGTGTTGGATGTACCTTCACTCGCTTTTCAATTATTTAATAAGACGATTGATCAAAATAGCCGGATTAAAACATTCCGTTGCAAACAATTGTGCATTCGAAGAACTGCTCCGGGAGTCGTTCATTTCGATGGGGATCCTATGGAAACAAGTGCGGAAATAAACATCGAACTAATCCAGAAAGGACTACATGTTGTTGTGCCCAAGGCCATAGAGAAAGATACGACCAATGTTCTTCAGAAAGCGCAGGAATATGTGAATGGCATTCGGCTGATGAACGAGGCCATGGTGGACAATATTGCAGATAGGAACAAGAAAATATTGAAGAAGTTAACAAAGAAACCTTGAAACAGCGCTACTGTTTCTTGAAATATTATATACTTTTGCAGGCTATTATTGGCTAACTATAGATAAAAACAAAATATATGTTCAGAACGCACACATGTGGAGAACTGAGAGTCTCCGATGTAAATAAGCAAGTAACGCTGTCCGGATGGGTACAACGTAGTCGTAAGATGGGAGGAATGACTTTTGTAGACTTACGTGACCGTTATGGTATCACACAGTTAGTTTTTAATGAAGAAGTAAATGCCGAACTTTGTGAGCGTGCCAATAAGTTGGGACGTGAGTTTGTAATTCAGATTACCGGAACGGTTAATGAACGCTTCAGTAAAAACGCGAATATTCCAACAGGTGATGTCGAAATCATTGTCTCAGAACTGAATGTACTGAACACAGCGTTAACCCCTCCGTTTACCATTGAAGATAATACGGACGGAGGAGATGACATCCGCATGAAATACCGTTATTTGGATTTGCGTCGCAATAACGTACGATCCAATCTCGAACTTCGTCATAAAATGACAATCGAAGTACGCAAATATCTCGACAGCCTTGGTTTTATCGAAGTTGAAACTCCCGTATTGATCGGCTCAACTCCCGAAGGTGCGCGCGACTTTGTCGTACCTTCTCGTATGAATCCGGGACAATTCTATGCGCTTCCTCAATCGCCTCAGACATTGAAGCAATTGCTGATGGTGTCCGGATTCGACCGCTATTTCCAAATAGCCAAATGTTTCCGCGATGAGGACTTACGTGCCGACCGTCAACCGGAGTTTACGCAGATTGACTGTGAAATGAGTTTTGTAGAGCAAGAAGATATCCTTCGTACATTTGAAGGCATGGCCAAACATTTGTTCTCAAACCTTCGAGGAGTCGATTTCGCCGAACCGTTTGTGCGCATGTCATGGGCGGATGCATGAAGTATTATGGTAGCGATAAACCGGATTTGCGTTTTGAAATGAAATTCGTCGAACTGATGGATATCATGAAAGGACATGGATTCTCTGTTTTCGATAATGCCGCTTATGTGGGTGGTATTTGTGCAACAGGCGCTGCAACGTATACACGTAAACAGCTTGATGCCTTGACTGACTTTGTGAAAAGACCACAGATCGGTGCCAAAGGTATGGTTTATGCCCGTGTGGAAGCTGATGGCAGTGTAAAATCGAGCGTAGATAAATTCTTCACTCAAGAAGTATTGCAAGAAGTTAAAGAAGCATTCGGAGCTAAACCGGGCGATTTAATTTTGATTCTGTCAGGCGATGATGTGATGAAAACTCGTAAGCAACTTTGTGAACTTCGCTTGGAAATGGGTAGTCAACTGGGCTTACGTGATAAAAACAAGTTTGTATGTCTTTGGGTAATTGACTTTCCAATGTTTGAGTGGAGCGAAGAAGAAGGCCGCTTAATGGCAATGCATCATCCGTTTACGCATCCGAAAGAAGAAGATATAGCTCTGCTGGACACTGATCCGGCTGCTGTTCGTGCCGATGCTTATGATATGGTAGTAAATGGCGTAGAAGTTGGAGGCGGATCTATCCGTATTCACGACGCTCAGTTACAGGCTCGAATGTTCGAAATATTGGGATTCACACCGGAAAAGGCAGAAGCTCAGTTTGGCTTCTTGATGAACGCCTTTAAGTATGGTGCGCCTCCTCATGGTGGTTTGGCCTACGGACTCGATCGTTGGGTATCTCTTTTTGCAGGATTGGATTCTATCCGTGACTGTATTGCTTTCCCGAAAAATAATTCAGGACGTGATGTTATGTTGGATGCTCCGTCTACAATTGACCCATCCCAACTTGATGAACTGAATTTAATTGTTGATGTTAAAGAAGACTTGTAAACGATGAATAAATATCGTTCTCTTTACAATACCACCCTATCACTTATAAGCAACCTGCTATTAGTGATGGGGTGCTTTATTCTCTGCCGCATCGTATTCTTGGCGGAGAATTACAACGCATTTACCGAACTTACCGGCGGACGGCTCTGGAAGATGTTCGGAGGCGGATTTATGTTTGACACATCTGCTATACTATATACAAACTTGCTTTATATCTTCTTGATGCTGCTTCCGCTCCACTATAAGGAAAAGGGTATTTATCAGAAAATAACTAAAGGAATCTTTGTTGCAACCAACCTGATTGCGATCATCGCCAATCTGGTAGACACTGTTTATTTTCAGTATACGCATCGAAGAACAACCGCGTCCATTGTCAGTGAGTTTAAAAATGAAGATAATTTGGGAGGCATATTTGGCACTGAATTACTGAATCACTGGTATTTGACCGTGTTGGTTGTCTTGTTTGCCTATGCATTATATAAGCTTTATCGAAAACCGCCGGTCGCTAAAATATACAATTTTCCTCTTTATTATCTGACTCATGTATTGACTTTAGGAATCGGTATCTATTTATGTATTGGTGGAATGCGGGGCGGTTTTACCGGTATGGTACGTCCCATTACAATTAGTAATGCCAATCAGTATGTCGATCGGCCTATAGAGACCGGTATTGTATTGAATACTCCTTTTTCTATTTATCGAACGATAGGTAAAACGCCTTTCGCTGTACCCGAATATTTTGATAGAGAGAAGTTGGAGGCTTTATATACTCCGGTACATTTACCTGCGGATACGGTTCAGTTTCGCCCGTTGAATGTGGTCGTCTTTATTCTAGAGAGCTTTGGAAAAGAGAATAGCGGCTTTTTAAATGAGGAACTCGATAACGGAACTTACAAAGGGTTTACTCCTTTTCTCGATTCATTGATGGCGGAGGGTTTAACTTTCAAATACTCCTTTTCGAATGGAATGAAGAGTATCGATGGCATGCCTTCGGTATTGTCGGGCATTCCTATGTTTATTGAGCCATTCTTTTTAACTCCCGCTTCGTTGAATACAATCTCTAGCGTTGGAGGTGAACTGAAGAAGAAAGGATATTATACTGCTTTCTTTCATGGAGCGGACAATGGTTCGATGGGTTTTGAAGCCTTTGCACGTACTGTAGGCTATACAAACTATTTTGGGCGTACGGAATACAATGAAGCTAATCCGGGAAATAAGGATTTTGATGGTCATTGGGGAATTTGGGATGAGAAGTTTTTCCAGTTCTTTGCCGATAAGCTTTCTACGTTCCAACAACCATTTGCTACTGCACTGTTTAGTTTGTCATCACATCACCCTTTTGCTGTTCCAACAGAATACGAAGGTGCCTTTCCAAAAGGAAATGTTGCAATTCGTCAATGTATAGGCTATACGGACCATGCGCTGAAGTTATTCTTTGATAAGGTTTCTAAAGAGCCTTGGTTCGACAATACATTGTTTGTTTTTACAGCCGATCATACAAACTCACCAGAGCGTCCGGAATATCAGACCGAATGTGGCTTGTTTTCAGTTCCGGTGGTTTTCTATCAGCATGGAAGTAATCTAAAGGGGTATGTAAAAGATGCAATAGCGCAGCAGATCGATATAATGCCTACTGTATTAAGTCATTTAGGATATGATGCTCCTTATATATCTTTTGGCTGTGATTTGCTGACTACTTCGCCTGAAGATACGTATGCGGTGAATTACATCAATGGTGTTTATCAATTCTTTAAGGGTGATTACTTATTGCAATTCGATGGAAAGAGGGCGACCGGTGTGTTTGCTTTTAAAACAGATAAGTTGTTGGAACACAATCTACTGGGTCAGTTGTCTCAACAATCGGCGATGGAGGATGAATTGAAAGCTATCATCCAACAATATATGACTCGGATGAATGGCGATGGACTTGTCGTGACGAAATGAAAGAAAGAGTACGCATATTCCGCTTTGGGGTGATCGGCACATTGAACGCTTTGATTATAGCGCTTGTTGTCTGGTTGATGACAAAGTGGCTTTCATTCGAAGGAGATTATCTGGTGGCTAATGTGACAGCCTATATCATCGCGCAGATACACAATTTCATCTGGTGCAAGTATTGGATATTTCCCAATGAAAAGAAGAAGAATAGTGTCTGGAAACAGATGGCATTCTTTTGTACCGCTTTCGGAGTGGCATATATCGCGCAGTTTTTCTTCTTGGTTTTATTGGTCGAAGTATTCGGCGTGAATGAGTATCTGGCTCAATTCTTAGGCCTGTTTATCTATGGAGGTGTAAACTTCATCGCGAATAAAAAGATCACATTCCAATAGTCTTTTGGCTATCTTTAGCTTGATTATAAAACAATTGCCTGTAAAGTTACATGTTGTTCATGACTACTTTACAGGCAATTATGCTATAAAATGATTCTGGATCGATTAATCCAAGAAGCGTTTGGTCAGGCCGCCATATTCGTCAATGCGGCGATCACGTAAGAACGGCCACCAACGACGAACATTTTCAGATCTCTCCATATCTATTTCAACAATCATGTTCTCCGGTTCCGTATTACTTGCTTGAGCCAAAAGTTCGCCTTGCGGCCCGGCAACAAAACTGTTTCCCCAGAAGGAAATTCCATTTGTTTGTTTCGATGGATCAGGCTCATGTCCTACACGGTTGACAGAAACCACCGGAAGTCCGTTGGCTACAGCATGGCCTCGCTGAGATATAATCCAAGCATCTAATTGGCGCGACTTCTCATCTTCCGTATCACTGCTTTCCCAACCAATGGCGGTAGGGTAAATCAATATTTCGGCGCCTTTAAGTGCCATCAGCCGGGCTGCTTCCGGATACCATTGATCCCAACAGACTAAAATGCCGAGTTTGCCTAAGGAAGTTTCAATAGGTTTAAAGCCTATATCCCCTGGTGTAAAGTAGAATTTTTCGTAATAAGCCGGATCATCCGGAATATGCATTTTACGATATTTGCCGGCCATACTTCCGTCGCGGTCGAAAACTACGGCTGTATTATGGTATAAGCCTGGTGCACGTTTCTCAAAAAGTGAAGTTACAAGAACCACTTTGTTGGTTGCCGCTAACTCCGAATAAAAGCCTGTGGAAGGGCCGGGGATAGGTTCGGCCAGATCGAATATATCCGTATTTTCGGTTTGACAGAAATAGAGTGAATTGTGTAACTCTTGAAGCACAATCAATTCAGCTCCCTGATCAGCACAAGCTTTTATGTTTTCAGCCAGCTTCAGGAGGTTGTTCCGCGTGTCAGCGGTATTCGATTGTTGGATAAGACCTACTTTTATTTTTCTCATTTCGTTTACTTATTTAATTACTCCTTGCGGATATTGCATAGTCACACAGTGCAAAGAACCGTGTTGTTTGATTAACGCACGGCAGTCAATGCCGATTAACTGATATGCTGGAAATGCTTGCCGAAGTACTGCTTCTGCCTTTTGATCATTCTCCGGTTGATTATAAGTAGGGTAGAGAACTGCTCCGTTTATAAGTAGGAAATTAGCATAAGTAGCAGGCAGACGCTCACCGTTCACTTCTATTTTATCAACCATTGGCAAGGCTAGCAATCGATAAGGTTCATTGGCCAATGTCCGAAATGTCTTTAACTGTTCTTCCATTGCCCTTAATTCTGCGTAATGCTCGTCTTCCTTATTCTCACATTTCACGTAAGCAATCGTATCTGTCGAACAGAAACGGGATAGCGTATCAATATGGCTGTCGGTATCATCACCTGCCAGATAGCCGTGATCTAACCAGAGGACCTTTTGCGTGTGAAAAGTCGATTTTAAGTATTCTTCGATTTCCACCCGATTGAGTTGTCCGTTTCGATTAGGAGATAAAAGGCATTCGGAAGTTGTCAGAAGTGTGCCCATACCATCACTTTCAATAGCACCTCCTTCCAAAACAAATCCGAGCCGGTTGGTATATTGTCCCTTCAAAACACCGCTTTGGACAGCCTGACGAGTGATTTGATTATCCAAGTCCGATGCAAATTTCAATCCCCATCCGTTAAAGGTAAAGTCGAGCAGCGAAGGAGTACCTCCGTCGAGCATTGTAATAGCTCCATGGTCGCGGGCCCAAGTGTCATTCGTTTCGCATTCCAGAAAACGCACATTGGCTAGATTAACAGTAGCGGCAATCTGCTTTCTTACCGCTTCTGGCTCGGGAGTAACGATCAATAGCAATTCATTCTTAGCTATTTCTCTGGCTATGTTTATAAAACATTCCTGAACTTCTGTCAACATATGCGCCCAGTCTGTTCCGGCATGCGGCCACGTTAATTGCACACCACTTTGTGGATACCACTCAGCAGGCAGATGAGGTGCTCTTAACTCCACCTGTTCAGCTATAATTTTACCAAAGTTTAGTTGTAAATCTTTCTCCGATCCACCGGAACGAGGAAGCCCGACAATGATTCCCATCTTCTATTTTCTTATTTTATAGTTTACAATTCGGTTACACCTGCCTCGGTCTCCGGTCGAAAAACGGATTCTTTGAAGAGGCACTAACAGGAATAGCCATTACCATTTTGCAATCATTTAACCAGTTCAACCGTTGAGCGGCCAAACCTGCTGAAAACATGACGCGAGTATCTACACGCAAATCGGACGCTGTTGCACAAGCCGATCCAATGGCAATTCCCACATCAATGCTGTTCAAAGTACATGGAACACCTTCCGAACGCCCGCTACAAGTAGCAAACCCGCAATGCCCACAGTTTAATCCCTGAGCTTTTTCGTGTGTACCTATTAATACAACACATTCAGCACTTAATATATTATCGGCATCGCGAAGAAAAAACTTCATGCCATGTTCTTCTACCATAGCTATCATTGTGTCCGACAGCTTTTTAATATCTTCGTCAGTAATTAAAGCTACTTCGATAATATCGATTCCTTTCCCTTTTGGAGCAGTACGTGCAGCGGTCATCATCTGGCGCGCTACTTGTAGCACATGCTCGTGACGGGCATCTCTTTCATTAACTATCATAGTTTATCTTGAATTAATTAGTGAGGCAAAGATAGTTCTTTTCAAGAAAATAGCACTTCTCCGATAGGAAAGATTATGAGAAAGAAAATGCGCTGAACTCTATTTCTATTTGTTTTAATAAAAGATTAACTATTGTAAATCGGCTATATGGCATGAAAAAACTATCTTTACGTGCAATTGATAAAGATAAAATCATTGTATGGAGCAGGAAGATTATATATTTCGGGAAATAAATCGCATTTCTATTCCCAATTTCTTCATTACAGTGGAAATATCAGGGAATATGAATGTTCGTCCTAGCGGAATCGAGACATTTCTACATGCAAAGTACCAAGCTATTCTCAAGGGAATATCAGGAAGAAAGTTTATATATTGTGAGGATGGACTGCGTTTGATTTTTACCTTTTTTCCAACTGACAGAGTTGTGGATGAGCGATATGCGCTGAAAAACAAGCTCTTAATGAAGAAAAGGTGACATGCATCAATCCAAAGACGAAAGACTAGTTTGTACTAAAAATTAATAAAAAGATGTTTTTATAACCATAAAATGCCTATATTTGCATTCAAGTTTTCTATAAATAATGAAAATTAAAGAAATTGTAAGCGCCCTTGAAAGGTTCGCGCCTCTGCCATTGCAAGACGGATTTGATAATGCCGGTTTGCAAATCGGATTGACAGATGCGGAAGCAACAGGGGCTTTGTTGTGTCTTGACGTTACTGAAGCTGTGCTTGATGAAGCAATTGCGCTGGGATTTAATTTAGTTGTATCCCATCATCCGCTAATCTTTAAAGGTTATAAGTCAATAACCGGAAAAGATTATGTAGAGCGTTGTATGCTGAAAGCAATAAAGAACGATATTGTTATTTATTCGGCACATACCAATCTGGATAATGCAGAATGGGGTTAACTTTAAGATTGCAGAGAAAATCGGATTAAAAAATGTACGTATACTTCAACCGAAAGAAGACGGCTTGATTAAGTTGGTTACATTCGTACCACTTGCTCAGGCTGATTTAATCCGCAATATTTTGTTTGCGGCAGGTTGCGGAGTTGTTGGGAATTATGATTCCTGCAGCTACAATTCGAGAGGAGAGGGGACATTCCGTGCTAAAGAAGGTACACATCCTTTTTGTGGTTCTATAGGCGAACTGCATACTGAAAAGGAGGTAAGAATAGAAACTATTCTTCCGGCATTTAAGAAAAACGAAGCTATAAAGGCATTGTTATCTGTACATCCTTATGAAGAACCTGTATTCGATTTTTATCCTTTGCTGAATGAGTGGGCACAGGTTGGATCAGGAGTAGTAGGTGAATTGGAAGAGCCGGAAACCGAATCCTTTTTCTTGAAACGTATAAAGAGAACTTTTGAAGTAGGCTGTGTGAGACATAATAAATTATGGGGCCGCGAAATACAAAAAGTAGCGCTTTGTGGAGGGGCAGGGGCCTTCTTGATTCCGCAGGCAGTTCGTTGTGATGCGGATGTTTTTATAACCGGTGAAATCAAATATCACGACTATTTCGGACGAGAAGGAGATATTTTGTTGGCCGAGATTGGACATTATGAAAGTGAGCAGTATACAAAAGAAATATTTCATTCCATAATCGTGGAATTATTTCCGAATTTAGCAATCCAACTAAGTAAAATTAATACGAATCCTATAAAATATTTATAAGTAAAATGGTTAAAGAAGCAAAAAAGGAACCGATTGAATTGACGGTAGAACAGAAGTTGAAGACCTTGTTTCAACTGCAAACGATGCTGTCTAAAATTGATGAGATTAAAACTTTGAGAGGTGAACTTCCGCTTGAGGTACAAGATCTTGAAGATGAAATTGCCGGATTGAGCACTCGTATCGATAAGATCAAAGCTGAAGTAGATGAGTTGAAAACCGGTATTGCCGGCAAACGCGTCGAAATAGAAACGGCGAAATCTTCTGTTGAAAAATATAAATCTCAACAAGATAACGTTCGTAACAACCGTGAGTATGACTTCTTGACTAAAGAGATTGAATTCCAATCCTTGGAAATTGAACTTTGTGAGAAAAGAATTAAAGAATTCTCAGCTGATAAAGAAGAGAAAGAAACTGAAGTTGTGAAAAACGAACAGGCTCTGGATGAGAGAAAGAAGGATCTTGAACAGAAGAAAAGTGAACTAGATGAAATTATTTCTGAAACGAAGCTGGAAGAAGAAAAGCTGAGAGACAAAGCTAAAGATCTGGAAACTAAAATAGAACCTCGTTTGCTTCAGTCATTTAAGCGTATCCGTAAAAACTCCCGGAATGGATTAGGAGTTGTATACGTACAACGTGATGCTTGCGGCGGATGTTTTAATAAGATTCCACCTCAGAGACAATTGGATATCCGTTCTCGTAAAAAAGTTATTGTTTGTGAATACTGTGGTCGTATCATGATTGACCCGGAATTGGCAGGTATAGAAATCGAGCAAAAAGTTGAAGAAGTAGCTGCACCGGCAAAAAGATCGATAAGAAGAAAAACTGCCGAATAAGAACTGATAGAAATAGAGAGAAAATTAATAGGGCTGCCCAAATCAGGCAGCCCTATTAATTTTATAATATGCCATAATCAGGAATATCTTGTAGGAATGTATAGGTTTGGTTATGGTAATCCATTTGGCAGCAATAATGTTGTATGCCATTGCTGACAATTAGATAATCTACTTTTAATACCATATTATATCGGGTTATTTGATCGAATACGGCTTGAGTTATTTCGATGTGAGGGGCCTTATATTCGATAATCATTCGTGCGGATAAATCTCTCCGATACAGCACTGTATCGCATCGTTTAATAGTATTATTCAGTTTCACCATAACTTCATTGGCCATTAATGTCGTCGGGTAGCCTTTATGCGCAATAAGAAAGTGAACGAAGTGTTGTCTCACCCATTCTTCAGGGGTAAGTGCGACATATCGTTTACGAAGAACGTCGAAAATTACATTTTTTCCATTTCGTACGTCAATTTTAGTATCAAATACTGGTAGGTTTAACGATAACATTTACTATTTTTGTAAGTTAAATAATGGTTCCTCTTGTTGGGAGCACAAATTTAATAGATAATTATGAAAACAAAAGAAGAAATCGTAGCTAATTGGCTGCCTCGTTACACTAAACGTAATTTGGAGGATTTTGGGGAGTATATTCTATTGACTAACTTCAATAAGTACGTTGAGATTTTTGCGAACCACTTTAATGTGCCGATTTATGGCAGAGATGCGAATATGGTTTCTGCTACTGCTGAAGGTATTTCTATTATTAATTTCGGTATGGGAAGTCCCAATGCCGCCATTATTATGGACTTGCTAGGAGCTATTCATCCGAAGGCCTGCCTTTTCTTAGGTAAATGTGGAGGAATAGACCGCAAAAATCAGCTTGGAGATTTGATTCTACCTATTGCTGCTATTCGGGGCGAGGGTACATCCAACGACTACTTCCCGCCTGAGGTTCCAGCTTTACCGGCTTTTATGTTGCAGCGTGCTGTTTCTTCCGCTATTCGCGATTATGCTCGCGATTATTGGACCGGGACTGTATACACTACTAACCGCCGTATCTGGGAACATGATGATGAGTTCAAGGAATATCTGACAAAGACTCGTGCCATGGCTGTGGATATGGAGACTGCAACCTTATTTAGCTGCGGTTTTGCTAATCATATTCCCACAGGTGCTTTATTGCTGGTTTCCGATCAACCGATGACTCCGGATGGAGTAAAAACGGATAAGAGCGATAATATTGTTACAAAGAATTATGTAGAGGAACATCTCGAGATTGGCGTAGCTTCACTTCGAATGATTATCGATGAGAAGAAGACTGTAAAACATTTGAAGTTTGATTGGTAAATCCTTTCTGAGGAGTTTAATATGGCTAAACAAGAGCTTACATGCGATGATATTCTTAAAGAGCTGAGAGCAAAACAGTATCGTCCGATTTATTATTTAATGGGCGAGGAATCGTACTATATTGATTTGATAGCCGACTATATTACCGATAACGTGCTCAGTGAGACTGAAAAAGAATTCAATCTGAGCGTGGTATATGGTGCGGATATTGATGTGGCTACAATAATAAATGCGGCCAAGCGGTATCCAATGATGTCGGAATACCAGGTCGTTATTGTGAAGGAAGCGCAAGCAGTTCGCAATATGGAAGAGCTTACTTATTATCTTCAGAAGCCTTTGAATTCTACGATCTTAGTGATTTGCCACAAGCATGGTACATTGGATCGAAGAAAAAAGCTGGCTGCTGAAGTAGATAAGATAGGTGTACTGTTCGAATCGAAAAAGATAAAGGAGACACAGCTACCTGCTTTTATAACGTCGTATATGAAACGCAAAGGACTTGATGTGGAACCGAAGGCAGCCGCTATGTTGGCGGACTTTGTAGGCACTGATTTAAGTCGCTTAACCGGTGAGCTGGAGAAGTTGATTATAACTTTGCCAAGCGGGCAGAAGCGTATCACGCCGGAACAGATAGAGCAAAATATTGGCATAAGCAAAGACTATAATAACTTTGAGCTACGCAATGCGCTAGTTGAAAAAGATGTGCTAAAGGCTAATAAGATAATAAAATATTTTGAGGAAAACCCCAAAACGAATCCGATACAGATGACATTATCTCTGTTGTTTTCCTTTTACTCAAATCTGATGCTGGCTTATTATGCACCCGATAGGTCTGAACCCGGCATTGCAAATATGCTTGGTCTAAGAACGCCCTGGCAAGCCCGTGATTATGTTGCTGCCATGCGAAAATATAGTGGTGTAAAAACGATGCAAGTTGTCGGGGAAATACGATATGCTGATGCTAAATCAAAAGGAGTGGGCAACTCTTCGATGAGTGATGCGGATATTCTTCGGGAACTGGTGTTCAAAATTCTTCATTAATTATTCTTTTCTACTTTAGAATACACTGGGTGTATCTTTTACTTTTTTCAGTAAGAGATGCACCCTTTGAATTAAAGCAATAATCACTCCTTCTTTTTAATTAAATTATTGAATCCTTTTATTTACAATTTTATCTAGTGTGACTTTAAACTTCTGATCTCAATTCATAGTAGATCTACTTCTTTTATTCTTTCAATCCAATTTTGATAAATGTCATTATCTCATCTGAAACAGATTCGTTGCAAAATCATATCTTCCGGAATAAAATCACACAAATAGTCGATAATAAGCAAAGATGTTTTTTCCAAGATATTTAGACTTAAAATTGAGAGGTTGAGAGTTAGATCTCACTTTTTAAAATATCATTTTGCTAGATCAGCTCATTTTTTGCTTTAAAATCGTTTAATTCTCTAGTTTGTCTGATTTTGGAATTGCTTTTTTAGGCCTTAATTTGTTGATATATAGGTGAATATATGTAAATAAAGTCTCTAGGAATCGAAAAAAAATAGATTACTGTCCCTTTATGCACAAATATGCTAAGGATTTACCTATAAACAAACTTCATTTCACTTTTTCCCATTTTATTTTACTACCGCAATTATTGCCAATAAATATCAATCGAATATTTCTTTCGTAAGAGGTTTGATAGGTTGATGCTTGGCTATCTGATTAAATAATCCAATTTATAAGAAATAATGTTTATACATCTGTGAATACGTAGACTAACATTACAGATGTAATATGTTCAATGAGTAGATTTCTCGACTGTATCTACATGAGTGAATAGTGTATATATGAAAGTTTATATACATCTGTAAATAAAGCACAAATGTGATTAACTAAACATATTCCAATACTTAATATACTAATATCGAGCTTTTTATATACAAAATTCTAAAGTAGTAGTCTATACAGGTAGGTTTAATACTATATTATTGTGATATTACTTTTGTTATACAGCGTTTTGCGTGTATTTATATACTTATTATCAGTTACTTATATGAAATAGTTGAATTTTTAGTATAGCTGTATTTTCTATTATATTGTAGCCTTTACATTAGTGAATCATCACTAATGTAAACTAATCCACTTGTGTGAATATGTAAAAGTCTACTTGTAATTTGCATATGTGATTTATTATAATTACTTTTGTGAAGTAGAAAAAGAGGTGTATATTTGAGAGAATATGTGATGGTAAATACACATTTGTAATGGCAAAGAATATATGGAAATAAAAGACAGAATCAGATTGATTATGGAAAAGGAGAAAATTCCTCCTCGGGTTTTTGCTGAAACGATCAATGTACAGCAATCTACTCTTTCTCATATTTTAAATGGCAGGAACAAGCCTAGCCTGGAAGTTGTCATGAAAGTACATCAAGCATATACTTATGTTGATCTGGAATGGCTTTTATATGGAAAAGGTGAAATGCTGGCGGCGATAGGAAATAAAACGGAAGAATCGTTAAGTGCTAAGAGTGAATTTCAGCCGAGTTTGTTTGACGAGAAGCCCGTTTTTGCGACTAATGTGGCGAATACTCCGGAAAATCGCAAGGAAATAGGGATAAATACCCCTATAAACTCTCCTAAAGAGATTGTAAAACAGGAGATTAGGTATATAGAAAGACCTGCTCGAAAAATAACTGAGATACGTATTTTCTTTGATGATAACACGTATGAGATCTTTAAAGGTGAAAAATAGGATGTAAAAACGGCAGTTTGAGCAATTTCCTGTATCTTTGCAGGAAATATGAATTTATATCTATATATCCATATATGAAAAAATTTCTTTTAGATCTGACAGTTACCGAGAACATCAGGTTAAATGCAAGCTATGTTTTGTTGAAATTGACATCTCAATCGGTATTGCCTGAAATGCTTCCGGGACAATTTGCCGAACTTCGTGTGGATGGATCATCAACTACTTTTTTACGACGCCCTATTTCTATTAATTATGTGGACAAACTACGTAATGAGGTTTGGTTTCTTATTCAAATAGTTGGAGACGGAACCAGGCGCTTAGCTGAAGCTATTCAAGGAGAGATTATAAATGTGATCATGCCCTTGGGAAACAGCTTCACAATCCCTTCTAATCCTTCTGATAAGTTATTGTTAGTTGGTGGTGGTGTGGGTACTGCTCCAATGCTTTATCTGGGTGAACAGCTTGTGAAAAATGGTAGTAAACCAACCTTCTTACTTGGAGCGCGTTCTGATAAAGATTTGCTGCAATTGGCCGAATTTAGAAAATATGGCGATGTATACACTACTACTGAAGATGGAAGCCACGGTGAAAAAGGCTACGTAACCCAACATTCTATATTAAATAGTATGGAGTTTGAGCAAATATATACTTGTGGACCGAAACCTATGATGGTGGCGGTTGCCAAATATGCCAAAACTAATCAGATTAAGTGTGAAGCCTCTTTAGAAAACATGATGGCTTGTGGAGTCGGTGCTTGCCTCTGTTGTGTAGAGAATACAACAGAAGGTCATTTATGTGTATGTACGGAAGGTCCGATTTTTGATATAAATAAATTGTTATGGCAGATTTAAGTGTAAATATTGGTGAACTAAGAATGAAAAATCCTGTAATGACCGCTTCAGGAACATTTGGATACGGTGAAGAGTTTACAGATTTTATTGATATAGCGCGAATAGGCGGTATTCTTGTGAAAGGCACTACTCTTCACAAACGTGAAGGAAATGCTTATCCTCGTATGGCAGAAACCCCTTCAGGCATGCTAAACGCCGTTGGACTACAAAATAAAGGAGTAAATTACTTTGTTGAACACATATATCCGCGTATTAAGGACATTCAAACCAATATGATTGTGAATGTATCCGGATCTGCGGTAGAAGACTATGTAAAAACTGCGGAGATTATTAATGAACTTGACAAAATTCCTGCTATCGAATTAAACATCTCTTGCCCTAATGTGAAGCAAGGCGGTATGGCTTTTGGTGTGTCAACAAAAGGAGCTTGTGAAGTAGTTAAAGCTGTGCGATCTGCTTACAAAAAGACACTTATCGTTAAACTCTCTCCCAACGTAACAGACGTAACAGAAATAGCCCGTGCAGCTGAAGATAGCGGGGCTGATAGTGTGTCATTAATCAATACATTGCTTGGTATGGCCGTTGATGCTGAACGCAGACGTCCTATACTATCTACTGTTACAGGCGGATTGTCGGGACCGGCCGTGAAACCCATTGCTTTGCGCATGGTTTGGCAAGTAGCAAATGCTGTGAAAATTCCTGTCATAGGGCTCGGAGGAATAATGGATTGGAAAGACGCCGTGGAGTTTATGCTTGCGGGTGCTTCTGCAATCCAGATTGGTACAGCAAATTTCATAGATCCGGCAGTTTGTATCAAGGTTGAAGATGGTATAAACAATTACTTAGATAGACACGGTTTTAAGTCAGTTAGCGATATTATTGGTGCGCTTGAGGTATAACCGAAAACAGACAATAACCATTCGCTATATATTGAAAGACAAAATGTTAGTTGCGAATAATATCTCCAATCTTCTTTATCTCTTTGTGTAGGTTATTTTTCAATACTCTATTAAATGTAAATAGCCTTTCTGTTTGAGTAGAGATGAAGTAGTATATAATATGAAAAAAGACGATAATCTATAAAATGGTATCGTCTTTTTTGCTTACATATGTTTTGTCATTTTAGTAAGTCAGGTCGTAAACGTTTGGTTCGTTCCAACGATTGTTGAAGTTCCCACTCTTTTATTTTAGCCTCATGCCCAGATAGTAGAATATCTGGTACCATCCATCCGTTGTAGTCTGCCGGACGAGTATATACAGGAGCTGCCAATAGGTTGTCCTGAAATGAATCGGATAGTGCCGATTGCTCATCCGAAATAACGCCAGGTATAATGCGCACAATAGCATCCGCAATAACTGCAGCAGCCAATTCGCCACCGGTCAGCACATAATCCCCTATACTGATTTCCTTCGTAATGAGATGTTCGCGAATTCGATAGTCAATCCCTTTGAAATGTCCGCAAAGTATTATAAGGTTTTGCGTAAGCGAAAGTGTATTGGCCATCGGTTGGTTGAACTGTTCCCCATCGGGTGTGGTAAAGATTACCTCATCATACTCACGTTCTGCCTTCAAAGCATTAATGCAGCGTTCAATCGGTTCGATTTTCATAACCATACCGGCAAAGCCACCAAAAGGATAATCATCCACCCGGCGGTATTTGTCTTCTGTATAGTCGCGTAAGTTGTGAATGTGTATTTCAGCAAGTTCTTTATTCTGAGCCCGCTTCATAATTGAGCAGTTGAAAAAACCTTCAATCATTTCGGGTAAAACTGTTATTATATCAATACGCATAATTTATAATTTCTCGCAAAAATACAAATAATCAAAGAGAAACGTGTATTTTTGCCCGAAACAATCGATTTAATATGGCTATTAAGGAAAAAATAGATGAATTGCGCGCTGAACTTCATCGGCATAATTATAATTATTACGTATTAAATGCACCTGAGATATCTGACAAAGAGTTTGATGATATGTTGAATGAACTTCAGGAGCTGGAATCGACTTACCCGGAGTATGAAGACGAGAACTCTCCAACGATGCGGGTTGGTAGCGATATTAATAAAAACTTTGTCCAAGTAGCGCATAAATATCCTATGCTTTCTTTGGCTAACACATATTCCGAAGCAGAAGTTTCCGACTTTTACGATCGTGTTCGCAAAGCGCTTAATGAAGATTTTGAGGTTTGCTGCGAAATGAAGTATGACGGAACCTCTATTTCTTTGACTTACGAGAATGGGCGTTTAGTGCGTGCAGTAACCCGTGGAGATGGCGAAAAGGGAGATGATGTGACGGATAATGTGAAGACGATCCGATCTATCCCCCTAGTGCTTCATGGAGATACATATCCTCCTTCTTTTGAAATACGCGGGGAAATACTAATGCCTTGGAGTGTTTTTGAAGAGTTGAATCGTGAAAAAGAAGCTCGTGAAGAACCGCTTTTCGCAAATCCTCGAAATGCAGCTTCCGGTACACTTAAGCTCCAGAACTCTACCATCGTAGCTTCTCGCAAACTAGATGCTTACTTATACTATTTACTTGGCGACAATTTGCCTTGCGATGGGCACTATGAAAACTTGCAGGAGGCTGCCGGATGGGGCTTCAAGATATCTGATCTTACTCGTAAATGCAAGACTTTGGACGAGATATTCGAATTTATTAATTATTGGGATGTAGAAAGAAAGAACTTACCGGTGGCTACTGATGGTATTGTACTTAAGGTTAATAGTCTGAAACAACAAAAGAACCTCGGTTTTACTGCTAAATCGCCAAGATGGGCCATTGCATACAAATTTCAGGCAGAACGGGCATTGACACGTTTGAATAAGGTGACTTATCAAGTCGGAAGAACTGGTGCGATAACTCCCGTAGCCAATCTGGAGCCGGTTCAGCTTTCGGGAACAGTTGTAAAAAGAGCGTCATTGCATAATGCAGATATAATTTCCGGACTTGATTTGCATATCGGAGATATGGTATATCTTGAAAAAGGAGGAGAAATTATCCCCAAGATAACGGGTGTAGATAAAGATGCCCGTAGTTTTATGTTGGGAGAAAAGGTGGAATTTATCAGCATCTGTCCGGAATGTGGTAGCAAACTAGTACGATTTGAGGGAGAAGCGGCCCATTATTGTCCGAATGAAACAGCTTGTCCTCCTCAGATAAAGGGGAAAATAGAGCATTTCATTAGCCGGAAAGCAATGAATATTGATGGCTTGGGACCTGAGACAGTTGATACTTTTTATAGGTTGGAGCTGATCCATAATCCTGCTGATCTATATGACCTGACCATCGATGATATTAAGGATTTGGAGAGAATGGGTGACAAATCGGCTGAAAACATCATTGTTGGAATTGAAAAAAGCAAAGAAGTTCCTTTCGAACGAGTCATTTTCGCTTTGGGAATTCGTTTTGTTGGCGAAACTGTCGCTAAGAAAATAGCAAGATCGTTTGTAGATGTAGATGAACTAGAGCAGGCTGATCTTGAAAAATTGATCGGTATTGATGAAATCGGAGAAAAAATTGCTCAAAGTATTTTGGCATACTTTGGTAATGCTACGAATCGTGAATTAATAACCCGATTAAAGACGGCAGGGTTGCAACTTTACCGCACCGAAGAAGATTTAAGTGGCTATACAGACAAACTAGCCGGCAAATCGATTGTAATTAGCGGTGTGTTCACCCACCATTCGCGCGATGAATACAAAGAATTGATAGAAAGAAATGGTGGAAAGAATGTGGGAAGTATTTCGGCTAAAACGAGTTTCATTCTTGCCGGAGATAATATGGGTCCTGCGAAACTTGAAAAAGCAAATAAACTTGGAATAACAATAATGAGCGAAGACGATTTTCTGAAACTTATATAATGAGATATGAAAAATATTCGTACTTTTGTGTTCTGATTAATTAGAGATCATTATAAAAACTCATGATACAGACAAAATTGAAAGGAATGGGGGTAGCACTGATTACTCCTTTCAAAGACGATGAAAGCATTGATTATGATGCGTTAATACGAATGGTGGATTATCTGTTGCAAAACAATGCCGACTTTTTGTGCGTGTTGGGAACTACGGCGGAAACGCCTACCTTAACAGAGGAGGAAAAGATAAAAATCAAAAAGTTGGTGATTGATCGGGTTAACGGCAAAGTGCCTATCCTATTAGGAGTAGGTGGTAATAATACTCGTGCAATAGTAGAAACCTTAAAGAAAGATGATTTTACAGGGGTCGATGCCATTTTGTCTGTTGTGCCGTATTATAACAAACCATCTCAGGAAGGAATTTATCAACACTACAAGGCTATTTCAGAGTCCACAGAGCTTCCTATAGTACTTTATAATGTTCCCGGTCGCACAGGAGTTAATATGACTGCAGAGACGACCTTACGTATAGCCCGTGATTTAAAAAATGTGATTGCTATAAAAGAAGCTTCAGGTGATATAACCCAAATGGATGACATTATCAAAAATAAGCCGGCGAACTTTGATGTAATTTCGGGTGACGATGGTATAACTTTCCCATTGATAACATTGGGAGCTGTCGGAGTTATTTCTGTTATCGGAAATGCTTTCCCGCGCGAATTCAGCCGCATGACACGTTTGGCTTTGCGAGGGGATTATGCCAACGCGTTGGTTATTCATCATAAATTTACCGAGTTATTTAACTTATTATTTGTAGATGGCAATCCGGCTGGTGTTAAATCAATGCTTAACGCAATGGGAATGATTGAAAATAAGCTCCGTTTACCGCTGGTTCCCACTCGAATTACAACTTTTGAAGCAATACGTAAAGTGCTAAATGAGTTGAATATTAAATGCTGATATCATATTTCTGAAAGGGCGCATATAAATCAGGAAAAGTTTATATGCGCCTTTTTCTATTTATGCCTTCCAAAATGGATAGCTTAAAAAAGGTTGAAATATAATGAGTTATTATGTTTGTATAGGTAATCAAAAAGCAATTGAGAATGAACTTGCATATAGAATTAGATACAAGCCACCCTGCATATGCGTGGCTTGAACAACAAGCGGATAAGATTGGAGCTAGAGGACATTTTGGCACTCACATTGATTGTTACACATCTGTTCCGGTACAGAATGAATTTCACCTGCCGGTTCATATCCTTGATTGTCGGAAAGGTATGCCGACATTAGAAGAAGCATCTGCATTACCATCACTTAAGAACCAGGCATTGATATTATACACAGGAAATTTATATCGGAATGAATACGGTAGTAAAGCTTACTTCGATGAAACTGATACATCTGTGCAGAACGAAGTGCTTCTACGAATATTAAACAAATCTCCCGAGCTGATTTTGATTGATTCGTATGGAATCGGTCAACATGGCCCTATTCACCAGGAACGTGACAAAACTTGCGAGTCTTTCGGTTGCTATGTAATTGAGAATATTCGCATTGCTCCTGAAGAGATTAATACAATACATACAATTCATGTTCACTTCGACTTGGACTATCCATCAACAGGCAAGCCATGTACCGTTACTTACTGAAAACATTTAGGTAGCTCTCTGAAAAACTATCTAGGCTCCGCATGAAGAAAGATGTGTCTATTCACTACCACAGCTTTGGGTATTAATACTCTATTGATCAGGCATTAATAAACTGGCACTTAAGTAACCTGAATCAATTACTTCGGTTACTCAGCCCAAGTACTAAGGTTGCTCTGAAGAAGCACTCAGATTATTTAAAACGAGTGATCGATTCTTCCGAATATCCTATGGAATTATCTCTTTGAGTAAATAGGCTTGCATCTAAATTGACGGATAAACCATACATAATACGGATTTCCAACTACTGTGCATTGTGCTAAAATCTCTCTATTCTTTCTGATTCACGATACTACTTCATTGAAAGACTTCTGATTTACTTCACAGTCTTTTCCTATTCTTTCGTCAGGGTTTATAAAATAAATAGATAAAAACAGGGCTTTCTGAAAAAAAATGCGAACTCTACATGAATCTTTGTTTATCTACGTAAGAAGAAAGGGGGGATCTGCGTTACTCCTTTTTTAACTAAGATTAGCGTCAAATCCTAGAGGATGGAGACTGGTAGTTAATCTACAAATTAAGCAATTTAAGCGAGTTGATGAATGATGCAACACTCTCATGAATTAATCACTTTTTCGCATATCATTCAGTATATCAACCAATTGTAATGCGCCTTCTTTTTTGAAATCACTTTATTCTGATGAGCGATAGCGATTGCTTGCTTCCCCCAAAAAACAGAGTTTACAATTTATCAAATAAGTCCTTTTATGAACCGTATTGTACGCAACTATTCGTGGATTTAAGCAGTCTTTTTTCAAGTTTATTCCCTTCTATTTCCTGTTTCACATCATGTGCGACGCCTGTTCCACATTATGTGCAACAGCTGTTCCACGATAGTGAGTCAGCCGTTCCACATCTGTGGAACAGGAAGTGTAATGGACAAAAATGTCTTTAATTAGTTGTTTACTACTATCTAATGGGAGTTTTTTGCTAAGTACTCAGTCTTTGGGAGTCGGTATTATGGGTCAATCCGAAAACCCTGTGGGTGTTTTTGCAGATAACCTCAAGTGATCTATCTTTGCATTCAAATTATAATGCTCAATCCAATGAATTCGAATCGCAGCTTGCATAACTTACTACGCGTGATCTTCCCTGAAGTTTTAATGGAGTATTTCGACATTTCCGGTTGGCATGACGATCCTGCTAAAATCGAAGTTTGGCTTGATGAGAAGAATTACATGGAACGTTCTGATTACAAGAGTGGTACTGTGATAGCGCATGGCTTTACTGATGAGAAAGTGATTCAGGACTTTCCTCTGCGTGGCAAACCTGTCTATCTTCATGTCAGACGTCGACGCTGGTATGACAAAGCCACGGGTGAAACCTTTTCCTATACATATGATGATCTTACAGCCGAAGGGACGAAACTCACTCCAGAGTTCGTGGCTTTTTTAAAAGTCTCTGACCCACTGTGTGTGAATGAAATGAGAAGAACCTATTCGGTTATGGCATAGCCATAGCCATAACCGTTCGTTCCCCATTTTCCTACAACATATCATTTTGCATATCTTTGTTGTTGGCAAGCAAGTAAGTCAGATCACTAATGAGCTTTCAAGTTCAATTAAAAGTGTGACACTGCAGGTCTGTAGAATGATTATTGGCCGATAGATGCCATATGGAAGAGTACCTCACATTCCGAAAGACCGCAGGCTTGCCTATTTTCTTTACTAATACTTATAGGCAATGGCAAGAAATGCAAAAATGATCAAGTCCTGACGGGAACAAACTGGCAATTGTAAATCCAGATGCTGCTGGTATTGATATCGCTGACACAGAAATGCAGGTGTGCGTGCCAGAAGACCGGGATGGCGAGAATAACCGCAGATTCGGTAGTTTTACCTGTGAACTCACTAATATTGTTTCATGGTTGAAAGAGTGTCATATTACCACTGTAGCAATGGAGGCTACAGGAATCTATTATCTATCACTTTTCCTAAAGCTACAGGATGCCGGTATTGAAGTCATTTTAGTCAATCCGCTTGATGTAAAGAATCTATCTGGGCATAAGACTGACTCTGCTGATGCAGAATGGTTGATGCTGCTACATCGTTATGGTCTATTGAAACCGTGTTATCAACCTGGTAATGCCGCCAGACAGATACGTAACCTTACACGGCAGCGTAATAACCTCCTACGTTCTGCGGAAAAACAGATCCTGTATATACAAAAATCTCTTGAATTGATGAATATAAAGTTGTCCACTGTGATATCGGATGTCACAGGGTTGTCAGGAAGGAGAATAATCTCTGCTATCTTGGCCGGCAATCGTGTTCTGGAGTATTTAGCATCATTAGCGATGTCTAATTGTAAGGCTAGTAAGGAAGAAATTGCTTTATCCCTCGAAGGAACATGGGATGCTGACCTGCTATTTACACTTAAGCAAAGTATAGAGGCATATGACTTCTTTATGAAGAAAATTACTGATTGCGATCAAGAGATTGAAAAATTTCTGAAACTATATCAAGCTCAAATGGACACGAACGAAGAGAATCTGGTTCGTTACAAAAGAAAAAAGAATAGTCGTTCCAAAAATGCACCTGTTATAGATATTGAACTGTATGCTTTTTCTGTGTGGGGTGTAAATGTCTTTGACATTCCTGGACTGAAGGATACGGCTGTTATGCAACTTATTGGAGAACTTGGACATGACTTTACAGAGAAGTTTGAGACTGCTGAAAAGTTCAGTAGTTGGTGTAACCTTGTCCCCAATAACAAAATATCGGGGGAAAAACTGCTTTCCAGTCGCATAATGAAGAAAAAGAATATTGTAGGTCAAATATTCAGAACAGCTGCGTCTCCAATGGCACGGGATAAGAGTGAAATGGGGTATTATTATAGGCGGATGCGTGCCAAAAGCGGAGCTTTACAGGCAAATGTGGCAACAGCTCACAAGATTGCTAAGATTTTCTATACTATGGTTAAGACTAAGCATACTTATGATTCCAGCAAAGTTGGACTTGTTGAAAAGGAGATAACAGAAAAAAAAATAGCCAAACTCGAAAGAGCACTTGCAAGACTCAGAAATGTATCATAAAAATACACTTATTGCATAGGGTTCTATGGAAGAGGAAGATTGAGACTACCGTTGCCAGCATAAGCTCGATAGGCGAAGCTTATGGTGTAAACGGGAAACAGTTGTCTTCACAGTACAAAGAGTTTATCAGTCAATACAGAGAGTGGGATCAGTTAGGACATGCCTCAGAGTATGTGCTGTTCAAGCAGAATATTGGTCCTAGCCTGTGTATTGACGAGACTTCTTTGAGTTGCGGAGAATTATATACTGTGGTTACCAACCGTTCGGGGCATGGGGGTAAAGGCACACTTGTGGCCATGATACGTGGTACCAAATCTGAGGATGTTATAAAAGTACTTGAAATGATCCAGCTATCCAAACGTAAGACGGTCAAGGAGTTCACCTTAGACCTCTGGCCCACCATGATGTGGATTGTCCGATCGGCTTTTCCCAATGCCACTATGACAAATGACCGGTTCCATGTACAGAAGCTTTTCTATGAGGCAATTGACGAACTCCGGATATCTTATCGTTGGATGGCACGCGACCTTGAGAACGATGAAATTCAGCGGTGCAGAGAGCAAAACATAGAGTATGTTCCCTTCCGGCATGCTAATGGCGATACACGTAAGCAGCTGTTAGCAAGAGCCAAACACGTACTTGTAAAGCATTTCACTAAATGGACTCAAACCCAAAGAATACGTGCGGAAATCATATTTGAGTACTATCCGGAATTGAAAGCTGTCTACGACCTGGCTATGGAGTTGACAAATGTCTACAACAAACACTACGACAAGGATGTGGCACGTGGCAAACTTGCATTATGGTATAATAAGATAGAGAAGCTGGGGTACGGATGCTTCAGAACCGTAACCAATACCATGCAGAACTATTATGAAACAATACTAAATTACTTTATTAACAGAGAGACAAATGCATTTGCAGAATCATTCAATGCCAAAATTAAAGCTTTCAGAGCACAATTTAGGGGAGTCAGAGATATTCCATTCTTTATTTTCAGATTATGTAAAATAGCCGTTTAGATTTAACAGAACAACAGGGTTTTCGGATTGACCCGATTCTTCCAAAAGCCTTTTTAAATGAAAAAGGTATCCTTTTGAGATACCTTTTTGTGATCGCGGCAGGATTCAAACCTGCAACCTGCTGATCCGTAGTCAGCTACTCTATTCAGTTGAGCTACGCGACCAATTTGATGTTTTTAGAGTGTGACCGCGGCAGGATTCAAACCTGCAACCTGCTGATCCGTAGTCAGCTACTCTATTCAGTTGAGCTACGCGGCCATTGTTTTGTTTTAACGGGTGCAAAGATACGTACTTTTCCTTAAATAACAAGTAAACTACGATTTTTTTTGAAGATATTTATTCGATGAAACGGTAATTAAATAGTTGCCAGCCGATACTTAACCCCACATTCCACTCCTTTTTCGGTGAGCTATAATGATTTACATATGCAGCGATGGAACCGAATGGTAATTGGCATACGACTGATAATTCTCCTAAATATTCAAACCGAGAGAATGCTTTTCCATAATATGCCTTGTTTAACGAATTTCTTTCAATCGGATAGATCGGCATAAAACCATAAAATTCTCCCCGAATATGAAAAATCTGGTTAAAACGATAGATTGGACGAATTCCTGCTCCTGCAAACTGATTGGCACGAAAAGCTTCATTGTAACTTAACTGGCTATGTGATGTGGGAGAGAAATCACAGGCTTGCATCATGGTAGCATTATAATTCTCAGAGAAATTCTTCGAAGCATATACCGCTTTTAAATACCATCCTAATGTCCACTTATTGGTCATCCGATGATATTTCTCTTTCATGTATGATAGTTGTAGCCATGAATGATGCTCTTTAGTGCGCTTATTGGTCGTTTCTTCACCTGGATAATAAAACTCCCGTCCTACGAATATCTGTGCGATAAGAGCTTCACGATACCCTTGTACTGGATACTGTCTTGAGTTCAACGTGCTTCCGTTAAAACTGATTGAACCGCCAAACAGATTGTAGCGACTTCGATCGAACTTATCTTTTTCAAAGTCAATCACACTCTTTTGAAAATACTTATCTTCAATTTGAGCCATTCCAATACCAAATTCAGCTCGCTTGCTCGATAGAAAAGGGAGCGCTACTTGAAGTTTTAAAAAGCGTTCATCCTTTTGATTGAATGCAGGCCTATCATTTTTGGAAAAAAGTTTGTCTCTCTTGAAATAATCGTAAGTGCTTAAAGAAGCAATAAATCGATACGAAGTCGGTATCGTGGTAGAAAAGTCCATTTTGGCCATGAACTGGACGTTATTATATACCTTTCCAAGTTGTCCATCCAGCACAAACTCTTTTGAATAATAATTCAAATCTTGATAGCTGAGTCCCAAATATATTTGATTGGAGTTGGAAGTGGATATATTTCCTCCGAGTCGAACTGCCAGGCTGTTTTCAAGCTTTACTCTCAGGTGCAGGTCATAGGTTTCATCATCAGGATTGTAAACTGCATGCGGAATTATTTCAGAAAGTATATTATCCGAGAGTAAGCGGAAGTAGGCCTTTTTGAGGTCTTCATAAGTAAACTCTTCGCTATCGGAAGCATGAAATTCTTTTTTGATATATGCTTGTTGTTGCGTATTGGCTCCTTCTACAAAGATTTGTTTGAAACGTAGTTCCGGATAGTTGCTTCGATACACTAGGCGTCTAAGACGAATATTATCAATATTTACCCGCCGATGGATGCGACTTTTAATGGAGTCCATCATATTCATCGTCCGATTGTATCCAATGTCATGTAGTTCATCTATCCGTTGGAAGTCCATCAAGCTAACATTATCATACTTAAAAGTCATAAGCACACCAACGGAATCGGGTATAGAGTAATCCGTTTTTTGCATAACCATATTTTCGATCTGGCTCATGAGATCATTCTCTTTAGGCTTCGTTGGATTGGTGGAAACTACGCTGCCTATAATGATATCAGGGTGAAAGTCATCTCGCATAACATCAGTCGGAAAGTTATTATATATACCTCCGTCATAGGCTAATACGTTATCAATCTCAATTGGTTTAAACATAAATGGAAAGCTCATTGATGCCCGGACTGCATCACCCAGATCTCCTTTTTTGAAGACGAGTTGCTTTTTGTTATAAACATCCGAAGCAACGCATCGAAAAGGAACGAATAATTTATCAAAATCACCCTTACAGGTTGCTGTAGCGCGAGCGTATAGATCAATAAATACCAGATTCATTTGAATAGGGTTGACTACGCTAGCCGGCAGGAACTGTGGTTTAAAGTTGTTCAATGAATCTTTAAACGAGAAACGGATGTTGAAGAATTCCGGTGTAGGAAGATTCTTCTTAAAGTAGTATACATATTTCTCTTCTACTTCGCCGGAATACCATCTCTTAAACTCTTCCGATTTTAATAATTCCACCATTTCATCGGGAGAATACCCCATTGAATACAGAGAACCGACAATAGCTCCCATAGAAGTTCCTGTAATATAGTCAATAGGTATATTGTTTTCTTCCAGGGCCCGAATTATACCAATATGCGTCATTCCTTTGGCACCACCACCACTCAATACCAAGCCCACCTTTTGAGCACAGACTATTGGAGTTAATAATCCGAAAAATAGAAATACCAAAAGCTTATTTCTCATATCTTGTTTAAACTGTGAATCTTTTTTTCTATACTTTAAGAGTTCAAATATATGCAATTGTTCCGAATAATCGATGTAATCTAGCTAGTTTCAGTTTAAAAAAGAGCATTGTGACACTTCTGTGTGCACAATGCTCTTCGCAAATCTATATTATGAATAAAAAGGGGCGGGGAATTATATTAGTTCCAAACTACGTTTAACAAAATTGTTTAAAGCTTCTCCTTTTAGCATATTGTTTTGTAGTAACGCTAAATCGATTAATTGACGGACAATTTTATTGTTTCCGGCATAAGCAGTAAAAATAGCTTCTTTTTTATTCTTGAGATCATCCCATTTCTTATCCAAATCATTTAACTCGTCTTTCTCGGAAGTTGGAATCTCATCTTCTTTCTTATCTTTCTGTTGTTCTTTAAGTTCATCTCGACGTTTTTCAACCGAATTTATCTCGTTTTGCAATGGAGTTAGTTCGGCTTTGCATGCTGTTTCTTCGTCTTCAATAATCTTTTTCACCAGCTTATGATCCGAATTTAAAATGAGATTGAACATATCCGGCATTTCTCCATAAAAACTCATACCCGATTGAATATTGGCCATCTCTTTCATACGACGCATGTATTCGCTTTGGGTAATCATAACTGGAGTAGCGTTTTCTCCTAATGCCTGAGTAGTGATATTGAACTCTATCTTCTCCATTTTAGGAAGCTGACTCTTAAATGCACAGGATATAGCTTCCTGTTTTCCGGCCTCCAGAGTTTCTCCCTTCGTATCTTCCTTTACAATCAAATTGTCAATAACGTCACTATCTACCCGGGTAAAACGTGATTTCTCTAATTTTTGTTCCAACATACTTACCATAGCCACATCAAGTTGTCCATCCATTAGAAGTACATTGTAGCCGTGATTTTTAGCACCTTCAATATAGCTGTATTGCTCTTCTTTATTGTTAGTATACAGATAGATAGTATCCCCATTTTGGTCAGTTTGATTATCTTTAATCAAAGTCTGATACTCTTCGTAGGTATAATACTTTTTATCTGTATCGGTGAAAAGGGCGAATTTTTTCGCTTTATCGTAAAAATCCTCTTGGGTAAGCATTCCGTAATTGATAAATATCTTGAGATCATTCCACTTTTCTTCAAACTGCTTGCGATCGTTCTTGAATATGGATTGCAGACGGTCGGAAACCTTCTTTGTAATATAAGTCGAGATCTTCTTCACATTGGAATCGCTTTGCAAATAGGAACGCGACACATTTAGAGGAATATCCGGGGAGTCTATAACTCCATGCAGCAAGGTGAGAAAATCGGGTACAATACCTTCTACAGAGTCTGTAACGTAAACCTGATTGCTGTAGAGCTGAATCTTATTTTTATTGAGTTCGACATTGCTCTTCACTTTAGGGAAGTACAGAATACCTGTCAGATGGAATGGATAGTCTACGTTCAAATGTATCCAAAACAAAGGATCGTCGGACATCGGGTATAATTTTCTATAAAAACCTTTGTAGTCTTCATCAGAAAGCTCACTAGGTTTACGAGTCCAAAGTGGAGTAGTATCGTTTATGATATTTTCCTCGGTAGTTTCAACTTGTTTGCCGTCTTTCCATTCTTTTTTCTTTCCGAATGCAATGGGTACTGGTAAGAAACTACAATATTTCGTTAACAAACCGGATATACGAGATTCTTCGAGGAATTCTTTGCAGTCATCATCAATATATAAGATGATATCCGATCCTCTATCAGCTTTTTCTACATTTTCAATCGTAAATTCAGGACTGCCGTCGCAGGACCATTTCACTGCTTGTGCACCTTCTTTATGAGATTTGGTAATAATCTCTACTTTCTTAGCTACCATGAAGGCAGAATAGAAACCCAACCCGTATACTTATCCATCTCTTCAGCTGTCAGACCAATACCACGGTCAGAAATCGTAATCGTATCTTTGCCCAACTCAACGTGAATGGTTAAATCTCCCAATTCGCCTTTAAATTCACCAATAGAGGCAAGGGTGTTTAATTTCTGAGTAGCATCCACAGCATTGGAGACCAATTCACGCAAGAAAATCTCATGATCGCTGTATAAAAACTTTTTAATGATTGGAAAAATGTTCTCTGTTGTAACTCCAATATTACCTTTTTGCATAATACATGTATTTTTGGTTGATTTATTTTAATTAGTTGCTTTATAGAAAACAAAAAAAATGCCAGATCCGTAGACCTGACATTCTGTCGCATTGTATAAGATTACATATCTTAGTTATTCTGAGGTTCCGATTTCATTTCTAACTCATTTTTATCCGCATTGAAAGTTACTTGTATGGTGTCGCCTTCCTTCAAAGTAGAATTTATGATAAGTTCCGAAATACCATCTTCCAGATGGGTTTGAATAGCTCGTTTCAAAGGCCGCGCACCGTATTGCACATCATACCCTTGGCTCGCAATGTATTCTTTTGCTTTATCATCTACTACTAACTTATAGCCAATTGATTCGATGCGATTGTATAGACCCTTTAATTCAATATCTATAATCTTTGTAATCGCTTCCAGTGACAATTGGTCAAAAGTAATAATCTCATCAACACGATTCAAAAACTCAGGAGCGAATGACTTCTTTAATGCTTTCTGAATAACGCTTCGCGAGAACTCTTTGTCATCTAACTGATTTTGTGTAGCAAAGCCGACTCCACGTCCAAAGTCTTTTAACTGTCGGGTTCCGATGTTGGAAGTCATGATAATAACTGTATTTTTAAAATCAATAATTCTGCCATAACTGTCAGTCAGTCTTCCTTCATCCATGACCTGAAGTAAAAGATTAAATACATCAGGGTGCGCTTTCTCTATTTCATCCAATAGAACGATAGAGTAGGGTTTACGGCGTACCTTCTCGGTCAATTGTCCACCTTCTTCATAACCTACGTATCCCGGAGGCGCTCCGACAAGGCGCGAGGTTGTAAATTTCTCCATATATTCACTCATATCAATTCGTATCAGTGCATCTGAAGAGCCAAACATGTATCTGGCCAATTCTTTGGCTAAATAGGTTTTACCAACGCCGGTCGGGCCCAAGAACATAAATGTTCCTATCGGTTTATTTGGATCTTTTAGACCGACACGACTGCGCAATATCGCTTTAACCAACTTTTCAATAGCAGCGTTTTGGGCAATAACTTTTGCTTGCAGATCGTCCTTCATACCGGCCAACTTAATCCCTTCAGCCTGTGCCATTCGTTGTACAGGGACACCAGATGTCATAGATACAATATTCGCTATTTCTTCAGCCTCAACTACTTGTCTGTTTTCTTTTAGATCATTTTCCCACTCTTTCTTCATTATTTCCAATTGAGACTGAAGAGACTTCTCTGTATCGCGGAAACTTGCAGCAAGTTCAAAGTTCTGAAGTTTTACAGCTTCATTCTTTTTCCCTTTTGTTTCCTCAATCAGTTTTTCTTGTTCTTCTACTTCTTTGGGTACATTTATATTAGTAAGATGTACACGCGAGCCGGCCTCGTCTAAAGCATCAATCGCTTTGTCGGGGAAGTTACGGTCGGTAATATACCGATCTGTCAATTTGACACAGGCTTCTAGTGCCTCTTCGGTATAAGTGACGTTGTGATGGTCTTCATACTTATCTTTAATATTTCGAAGTATCTGAAGTGTTTCTTCTGGAGTTGTAGGTTCTACTATAACTTTTTGGAAACGACGCTCCAACGCACCATCTTTTTCTATATTTTTACGGTACTCGTCCAGAGTTGTAGCACCAATGCATTGTATTTCACCACGTGCTAAAGCGGGTTTCAACATATTAGCGGCATCCATTGAACCGGCTGCGGAACCTGCGCCTACAATTGTATGTATCTCATCAATAAATAGAATTACATTCGGATTTCTACTTAGCTCATTCAATATCGAACGGATACGTTCTTCAAACTGTCCCCGATATTTCGTACCGGCTATAACAGCTGTCATATCGAGTGCTACGACTCGTTTATCAAACAAAATACGTGAAACTTTTTTCTGAATGATTCTCAGAGCCAGCCCTTCCACTATTGCAGATTTACCGACTCCGGGTTCACCTATCAGAATTGGATTATTCTTTTTACGGCGGCTCAGAATTTGTGCCAAACGTTCAATTTCCTTTTCTCGACCGACAACAGGATCTAATTTTCCGTCCTCGGCAGCTCTGGTCATATCGATTCCAAAATTATCTAATACCGGCGTGTTATTGGACGGTTTCTTCAATACGGCTTGTGCCTGTTGTTGCTCTTCACCTCCGCGATTACCGGAATGTGGGGACATTCCTTCGCTGTCCTCTTCATCTTCATCCTCCGGGAATCTCATTCCGGAGTTTATGTCAGGTTGCAAAGAAAGCTGATCCATTACTTTTGAGTAATCAACATCATTCGTTTCCAGAATTGCGGCAGCCAAATTGTTTTTATCCCTCAAAATAGCCAATAACACGTGCTCTGTGTCTGCTACATTGCTTTTCATTTGGCGTGCTTCCAGAATACACATCTTTAGAATTTTAGCTGCTTCATTTGATAATGGTATTTCCGCATCCGGATACAATAAATCATTTGCTTCAGCTTTTAATTGATTTTCTATTTGTTTCTTTATATTAGCTAAATTGGCTTTTAGCTTCGATAATATTTCAATAGCCTTACCTTCACCATTACGAAGCATTCCCAAGAGTAGATGCTCCGGACCTATGTAATTGTTCTTTAATCTATTGGCTTCTTCTTTGCTATAGATTATAATATCGGAAACTCCTTGTGAGAATTGGTTATTCATATTAATACTCCTTATTCTTCTAATAAATTATTACCTGCAAATATACATATTAATTAGAGGTTAATACTGCATGTTTACGTTATTTCTTATAACTACAAATGTTGTGCCATACCTATCAAATACGACTTAATTGCTGAAAATCATCAAATACAGAGGGCTATAATGGATTACTCTTGTATGGTTGATGACATCTACTACATCTGCAATTTAATATAATAAGGTATAATAGTATAATTTTGTTTTATGAAGTAGTTTTTTTTATGATTTGTGCAACAATGTTTTTCTATACAATACAATTCTCAGGAAAGTCTGGCTGATCTTTGAAACGGGGATAAAGTTTCTTCGAAAAAACTTTCGTATATCATGGAAAAGTAGTACTTTAGCGTGGTTTTTAACGGACCAGAGAATGTATAATTAATAATCATTTTAAATGCTTGAACAAGACAGAATTATAAAGATTAATATCGAGGAGGAAATGAAGTCATCTTACATTGACTACTCCATGTCGGTCATTGTATCTCGTGCCCTTCCGGATGTTAGAGATGGATTTAAACCTGTTCACCGTCGAATATTATATGGAATGGTGGAGTTGGGAAATACTTCCGACAAACCCTATAAGAAATCAGCTAGAATTGTAGGTGAAGTATTAGGTAAGTATCATCCACATGGTGATTCTTCCGTTTATTTTGCAATGGTGCGTATGGCACAAGAGTGGGCTATGCGCTATCCATTAGTTGATGGTCAGGGAAACTTTGGTTCTGTTGATGGAGACAGTCCCGCTGCTATGCGATATACTGAAGCTCGCCTGAATAAACTAGGCGAAGCAATGATGGAGGATTTGTATAAAGAGACTGTTGACTTCGATGCGAACTTTGACAATACATTGGTAGAACCGAAGGTGATGCCTAGCCGTATTCCGAACCTCCTGGTAAATGGAGCTTCAGGTATTGCGGTAGGTATGGCCACTAATATGCCCCCCCATAACCTTACGGAAGTTATTGATGCGTGTGATGCGTACATTGATAATTCGGAGATTACAGTTGAAGAATTGATGGAGCATGTTAAAGCCCCCGATTTTCCTACGGGAGGATTTATTTATGGAATAAGCGGTGTTCGCGAAGCTTATTTAACAGGACGTGGTCGTGTTGTTATGCGTGCTAGAGCTGAAATAGAATCCGGACCGACACATGACAAAATTGTAATTACTGAAATCCCTTACAATGTAAATAAGGCTGAGCTGATTAAGTATATTGCCGACCTTGTGAATGATAAAAGAATTGAGGGTATTTCAAATGCGAATGACGAATCCGACCGCGAGGGTATGCGCATTGTTATTGATGTAAAACGTGATGCTAATGCAAGCGTAGTACTCAATAAACTCTATAAAATGACAGCACTTCAGACTTCTTTTGGAGTTAATAATGTAGCGCTGGTTCATGGACGTCCCCAAATATTGAATTTGAGGGATATGATTAAGTACTTTGTTGAGCATAGACGGGAAGTTGTTATTCGTCGTACGCAGTTTGATCTTCGCAAAGCAAAAGAACGTGCTCATATATTAGAAGGGTTAATTATTGCTTCTGATAATATTGATGAAGTAATACGCATTATTCGGGCTGCAAAAACGCCTAATGATGCTATAGCTGGTCTGATAGAACGATTCAACTTGACTGAGATTCAGTCGCGCGCGATCGTTGAAATGCGGTTACGTCAGTTAACCGGCCTGTTGCAAGATCAGCTTCATGCTGAATATGAAGAGATAATGAAGCAAATAGCTTATTTGGAAAGCATTCTGGCCGATGATGACGTTTGTCGTAAAGTGATAAAAGATGAACTGATTGAGGTTAAAGCTAAATATGGCGATGAACGTCGTTCGGAGATTGTATACTCTTCTGAAGAGTTTAATCCGGAAGACTTCTATGCTGATGATCAAATGATCATTACTATATCTCACTTGGGATATATCAAGCGTACTCCTTTAACTGAATTCCGTGCTCAGAATCGTGGTGGTGTAGGGTCCAAAGGTACAGATACGCGCGATGCGGATTTTATCGAGCACATCTATCCAGCTACCATGCATAATACAATGATGTTCTTTACACAGAAAGGTAAGTGTTATTGGCTCAAAGTATATGAAATTCCTGAAGGTAGTAAAAACTCGAAGGGACGCGCTATTCAAAATCTATTGAATATTGATTCAGATGATAATGTTACAGCTTATTTGCGTGTGAAGAGTCTGGCTGACTCTGAGTATATCAATAGTCATTATGTCTTCTTCTGTACCAAGAAGGGGGTAATTAAGAAAACATTATTAGAGCAGTATTCTCGTCCTCGTCAAAACGGAGTAAATGCAATTACAATACGCGAAGATGATAGTGTGATTGAAGTACGAATGACGAATGGAAATAATGAAATAATTATAGCCAATCGCAACGGACGTGCAATTCGTTTCCATGAAGCAGCTGTGCGTGTTATGGGACGTACTGCTACAGGTGTACGCGGTATCGTTTTGGATGATGATGAACAAGACGAAGTTGTTGGAATGATCTGTATTAAAGATATGAAAACAGAATCTGTTATGGTTGTATCTGAACAAGGTTATGGTAAGCGATCTGAAATTGAGGACTATCGCAAAACAAATCGTGGCGGTAAGGGAGTCAAAACCATGAATATCACCGAAAAAACCGGTAAATTGGTAACTATCAAATCAGTAACAGATGAGAATGATTTAATGATTATCAATAAAACAGGTATCACCATTCGTTTAAAGGTAGCTGAGGTTCGTATAATGGGACGTGCTACTCAAGGAGTTCGTCTTATCAATCTTGAAAAACGCAATGACCAAATCGGTTCGGTATGTAAGGTCATGACAGAAAGCCTAGAAGATGAAGTTCCGACCGAGGAAGAGGAAGGAAGCATTATAAATGATGTGAATGATGTTGTAGATAATGTGGATTCTGAGAATCAGGATGTGAACGAGGATGTGAATAATGAAACAGAAGAATAGACATGAATTTTAATAATTAATCAAACAACAATCATGAAAAGAGTATTATTTTCAGTGGTTTTATTAATGGCAACTGGCTTTGCATTTGCTCAAGTTAAGAGCGTAAAAGAAGCCAAGCGTCTTGCTAGTGATGTAAAACCGGATTTTTCTAAAGCAGAGCAGTTGATCAATGCTGCTACAAAAGACTCTGAGACCAAAGATCTTGCTGACACATGGGATGTTGCCGGATTTATTCAGAAGCGTTTTAATGAAGAACAAATGAAAAACGCTTTCTTGAAAAAACCGTATGATACATTGAAGGTATACAACAGCATTCTCAAAATGTATGAGTACTACAACAAATGTGATGAATTGGCTGAAGTACCCAATGAAAAGGGGAAGATTAAGAATAAGTATAGAAAAGTAAATGCATCCAGCATGTTGGCTGAACGTCCCAATCTAATAAATGGGGGTATTCAATTTTTTAACATGAATAAGAATAAGGAAGCTTTAAGTTTCTTCGCTACTTACTTGGAGTCAGCTTCTTATCCAATGTTGGCTGAGAGTAATTTAGCTAAGAGTGATACTCTAATGGCGCAAGTAGCATATTATGCAACTTTAGCTGCAGACCGGGTAGGAGATAAAGATGCGATCATAAAGTTTGCTCCTTTTGCTCTTACTGATCCGGATGGTGGTAAATTCGCTATGCAATTGATGGCTGATGCTTACAAGGCTAAAGGAGATACTGCGCAGTGGGTTAAATCATTAGAGGAAGGTATTGTTAAATTCCCAACTAATGATTATTTCTTTGCTAATTTGGTTGATTATTATAATAGTATTGAGCAGCCTTCAAAAGCGATGGCCTTTGCTGATAATATGCTCAAGAGTGATCCTAACAATAAATTGTATTTATATGTTAAAGCATATCTTTATCATAATATGAAAGAGTATGATAATGCTATTGTATATTATAAGAAAGCCATTGAAGCTGATTCTCAGTATGCAGAAGCATATTCTAATGTTGGCTTAGTATATTTAATGAAGGCTCAGGAATTTGCTGATAAAGCAACTACTGATATTAATGATCCCAAATATGCAGTAGCTCAAGCTACAGTGAAGAAATTCTATGAAGAGGCTAAACCGTATTATGAAAAGGTAAGAGCTTGAAGCCCGATCAAAAGGATTTGTGGTTGCAAGGACTTTATAGAGTTTATTATAACTTGAATATGGGACCTGAATTTGAAGAGATCGATAAAATGATGAAATAGTTTCATTATCGTATATTAAATAGAATAAGCGAGTGTGTCGATTGGCATACTCGCTTATTTTTTATGTACCTAAAGATGTCATGGTGAGGGATTTGATTAGGAGAATTAGCAGGATTGAATATAATTTATTAAATTTACCCCATTACACAGGACCTTTGGATAAAAATAATAAGATATGAGTATGTCATCAGAAAAATGACAAGAGACGCTTGTATCAGTTTTGATATGAGAAAGAAAATAATAATAAAATTATGTGCTATAGTTGTTGGTAATATGGATTGAGTCCCAAATACTAAGGCAGGCTAATAAATGTAGAATGCAACTATAATTGATATTATGTTTAATATCTTATTCCAAAAACAAAAAGTAATCCCTATTCTTCTGTCATTCGAATAGATGCAAATCTACTCTTTTCTAGTCTCAAAAACTCTAACTAGTCTTTTATCACCAATAAAGGAGTATCTGAATGAAATATCATTTTGCGAGCAATTCCAGGATTGAATAAACGAGCAAAGATATTTCTCTTGTATGAAGTTAAAGTAATAACATCAATTTGGTTATCATTTATGTATTTGTCAAGTCCCTTAAGCAAGTTATCACTCATTACTACATCATGATGAATTTCTAATCCGGGATATTGTCTACTAAAGTATTCCTTAATACCAGCTAGCTTTATTTCGTTCCACTTATCCTTTAGTTCGGTAAGATGGATTAATGACACTGAAAAATGGAAAGCTTTCCAAGCTTCGAAAAAAACTTCAAAAGCTATTAAGTCTCTTTGATCAAAGTTTGTTAGAAAAGCAATTTTTCGAACTTCGCCAAATTGCTTAAATGGTGTATTCTCCGGAATTGCCAATACAGTGGTACGACTGCGGTCGATAACTTCAGCAGTAACACTACCTATCAAGTCAATATCTTTCTGATTTTTCCCACGTGTACCCATTATTATAACTTTGGGGCGCTGTTCCTTGGCATATCGTAGGATTTCTTCTTCGGGAATTCCTTCGCGTAATATACACGAGTATTTGACGTTTGGTAATTCCTTCGATTTTATTTTTTCGTTTATACTGTTCGATAATGTATTTAAGTCAGCATGGACTTTCTTGATAATTGTTTTGGTCGATTCTTCATCATTTATCTGATAATTGAATACATCACCATATGGCAACGAAGATGTATACAAAGGCGTAAAGTATACGTGTAACAGTAGCACTTCAGAGTCGTCTTCTTTAGCTAAATTGAACCCAAACTCACACGCCTTCATTGAATAGTTTGAAAAGTCTACCGGAATTAATATTTTCTTAGTGGTACTCTTCACTTCAGGGGTCTTCTCCCCTACTATTCCTTCAGATAACCAAGCGGAACTTTCTGTTATTTTAAGGGCGCAAGGTAAATCGCTCTCTTTAATGCGCACACGAACGCCTGAAGAAATTACAGGCTGAATTTGATTTACATTATGAATGTGTGCTTCTATTCCTTCATTTTCAAGAACATTCTTCAATATCTGAGCTTTTGTATAAGTCAGAATAGCCAAAGTAACTAATTTATCTTCCATATAGCCAAGAACTTTTAATAATATTAGAGAAATAAATAATAAATCCCAATTGTATTGTAGCAATTGGGATCTGGTCATTATATCTTAAATTTGCGCAGGTTCGGTAGCCTGTTCCTTTTGTATACTCATATTTATATCATTCAAAATTTTTAGAGCCCGGTCGAGAACGGTTGTATCATCTATCATCACTAGACCTCCATCAGGACCAGGCTCGAGATGTATTCCAACACTTTTTCCCTCCTTGAAATTATGGCCTCCGAAAAAGTTTCGCACTGTATCTACGTGTAATCCAAGTTCATCTGCTATTCTATGCATGCTACCGCTGGGCAATGAATCTTTAATCTTACGAAGCTCATTAAATGTTATTGTTCTCATGTCTCATAAATTTAATGGTTAATACTATGTGAATTTTATCACGCTATAAACTTAAGCAAAAAAAAGATAAAACAAATTATTTGCTTATCTTTTTTCCTTTTATCTATAAAATGTATTAACAGTTTATATGGCTTCAATGGCTTCTGCAGATACCCATCCTACTTTACCATCTTCTAATCGAATTTCCTTCCATTCTTTCATCGAATTGTCTTTGATCGTAACTTTTCTTCCTTCGTGTAAAACAAATAGGCTTGTTCCACTATCACTCGGGGTACTACGTACGGTTATGCTTGGAGCCATGACTATTGCTAAATCTCGCTCAATGAGACGCTTCTTTTGCTGAGATGCAAATAGATTGGAGGATATCGTTATGATTAATAAAATAACTCCTAAAATAAAGCCTGTTTTTTTAAGTACTATTTGCTTTGAAAAGATGAAGAGGTATAAAGCAACAATCAATAAGATGAAAGAGACAATGCCACAAGCAGCCCACCCATCTACACTCATGCTATTTATAAGAGACTTTATCCAAGATATAAAGAAAATATCTGGAACAGGTTCAACTTTATCAATAGTTTTGGAATATGCAACTTCAAGGTTAGCTCGAATATCACTATTACCAGGCTGCAAAAGCAATGCACGTTCATAATTAAGTATTGCTTTGGCTATGTTATCTGTCTTATAGTAGCAATTTCCTAAATTATAGTAAAGATCTGCTGCTTCTCCTTTTTTAAGTATGGTTTCATATACTTCAATGGCAGATATATAATCGTTTTTCATATACGCAGAATCACCATCTATTTTTGTCGCATTTTCTAATTTGGTATTAGAAAATGCAGCATGCGAATTAGTGTGAGTAGAATCTGCTGTTGTGCTGATAGCCAGAGAATCTTGCCCGAAGCTAGTAGCTGATATTATTAAACTGAATATGAGGCATAATATTTTTTTCATAACACTATATTTCTCTCTTTTTAATGTTTTATCGAATTTTCCATTTTACTTATTACTTCAATGGAAGATGAATAGACTTTGTCCATAGCTTGGTTCTCATCCCCAGGAGCAAAACGAGCAAATTCACATTCGTTCAAAGCGTTTAGGAAGTCACGGATCAACTCTTCATCTACGCCATGCTTAATAAGCTTTTCTTCAATATTATCTTTGGTCAAACGAGAAACCGGTATGTTCAGTTTGTCACTAATATACCCCCACAGAGCTTTTAAAACTTCATCATAGAAAGATTCTTTTTTATTCTCAGAAAGTAATTTTCCAGCTAGTTTCATGCGCTTAATCGCTACTTTGTTAGCCTTTTTAGTACGTACTTTCGCAACATTAGCATTAGCTGCGGCCTGCTTGCGGTATACAATGAAGAAAATAACAAAAGCAATAGCCGGTATAATATAGAGTAACCAATAGCCAATTGAACTATAGAAGAAACTTCCCTTAGGTGCTACTTGGACATCTCCCTGTTTAATGAATCTGATATCTTCACCCAGGACTTTCAGATCTTCTTTATTGGTAAAGTTAGCAATAACTTGATCAGCATTGCCAGCTCCCTTTTCTATGTTTACTACATACTCTTCAGTTTTTAAGGTTTTGTAGGATTTGGAGCGAATATCAAAATAACTAAATGAAATTCCTGGTATTTTGAAAGTACCGGCATGCCGGGGAATCGCTAAATATTCAATAACTTTATTCCCAGATAATCCCTCTCGGGTAAGTCTGACTTGATTATCAACTTTGGGATCATAAACTTCAAAGTCTTCTGGAAATTTAATTGTCGGATTAGAAATCAGCTTTAAGTTTCCGGTACCAGATATCGCCAGTTTTATAGTTAAGGCATCGTTTGTCTTTAAGTCTTTATTATTAATGGAAGAAGTAATGTTGAATTCTCCGACACCACCCGAAAAATCAGCTGGTTTACCAGCAGGAAGTGCATTAACATTTATGGCAATTTTAGGAGTCGAAATATTCTTTTTAGCTTCAACAACGTTGCTTCCTCCATTGAAAAACGCATCGAATGGATCTGCGTTTTGAACAGCCTTTCTTACAGTAAGTTCAAACTGTGCCGGGTCTATAAATAATTTGCCCGACTGTTGAGGGAAAAGTACAAACTGCCGGTAGATAGTACTGTAATAATTACGTCCTTTATAATGCTCTGGAGTCCATTTGGCATTATTCGACATCTCTATTTCTTGAGAATGAAAACCTTTAAAATCGGGCAATTTAGCATTGTTTAATTGCATGTCATGCTCTCTCGTATAAATCTTGTACGTCAAGACAAAGGCTTCTTGTTCATAGACGGATGTCTTGCTAGCTGTTGCTGTGACAAACAAATCCTGGGAAGACGTATTATTGCCTGATGAAGCTCGGTTAGACGACGAACCATCAGAGCTACTTTGTCCACTTGATTGATCTTGTGGCAAAACCTTCACCCTTACGGAGTTAGATACCATTTGGTTACCATCGGCTATAATTGAGGCTCCAGGAATAGTAAACTCGCCGGTAGCATTTGCCATTAAGATATAAGTAAACGTTATGCTACTAGCTGAAGATACGTTTCCATTGATTATTTGTGTACTACTTTGTTGTGAACGACTAGGGCCCATCAACACATCAAAGCCCTTGATAGATGGGGCTCGAAAGTCTTTCACTTTCTGTGTTGTTATTGTATAAGATAATCTGAATTGATCGCCTGTTACAACTGCATCGGGTGCAGATGCAGTAAATGTCACCTTATCGGCAAATGCGTAGGTGCTTATTGCTATCAATCCTATCAATAAAACAATCAGTTTTCTCATTGCTTGAATTTTTATCATCTACTATTCTAATATTTACCAGTCTTTTTCCAAACGTCCGCCTTGTATTACTCTCTGTTGCTTTTTCACTTTGTCCTGCGTATCTTTTTCATCTTGCATTACAGAATTAAGTAATTGCTCAGCATTTTCTTTAGACATCTGATTGTCTTTCTTTTCAGGTTTGGGTGGTTGTTGTTCTTCTTTCTTGTTGTCTTTCTGTTGTTCGTTTTGTTTGTCCTTATTTGGATCGTCTTTTTTATCCTGCTTTTGATCTTTATCTTGGTTTTGGTCTTTGTTGTTGCTGTTGATCTTTTAATAGCTTTTGTGCAAGAGCCAGATTATATCGAGTTTCATGATCAGCAGGATTATTTCGTAGAGACATCTTATAAGCTTCTACCGCTTTAGCATAATCTTTAGCCGCCTGAAAAAGCACTCCCATATTGTGGTAAATATGAGCTTGTTTGGCTTATCCTTCTCAATATTACTTGCAGCAACATATTGTTCCATAGCTTCTTTAAACTTTTGTTGTTGCGAAAGCGTGTTTCCAAGATTATACATCGATACAGTTGACTTTGGATTAACTTCCAAAGCCTTGCGATAGTTTACTTCTGCTTCTACAAAGGTGCTATCGTTAAAGAGCCGATTGCCTTTACGAATATAGTCTCTCTCTGCTTTTTGGGCGGCTACATTAATTGTAAAGATTAATAAGATAGCCGACAGAATATATTTACAGCTTGATATATACATGGTTATTTTTTATTTGAAAAGAGATGAATGTTTCTAAATAGCGGATTCTTCCGTTCTAAAATCAACATTTCGATCAATAATAATACTAAAATGATCCAAGCTATTGCTTGAAATTGTTCATTGTACTCTGTATAGACCTTCGATTCAACATCAGCTTTAGACATTTTGCTTATTTCTTGGCTAATTGCTTTTTGAGCTGAGTTTGTATTGTCTACACGCACATAAATACCTTTTCCCTCTTTAGCTATTTCCTGGCACATTCCTTCATCAAGTCGGGTTACAATTACGTTACCTTCGCGATCACGTCGATAATCATTGCTACCTTCAATAGGAATTGGGGCACCATCAGGCATACCTACTCCTAAAACACTTACCTGAATAGCTTTCCCGGCAGCATCTTTTGCGGCTTCTACTGCCCCTCCTTCATGATTTTCACCATCAGTGATTACGATAATAGAGCGCCCCACCCCTTCTTGCGGAGTAAAACTGCGAGTTGCCAAACCTATAGCTTGGCCAATAGCGGTTCCTTGTTTTGAAATAAGCGAAGGAGATATAGACTCAAGAAACATTTTGGCAGAGATATAATCACTGGTAATAGGCAGCTGAGTGAAAGCATCACCGGCAAATACAATCAAGCCTACTTTATCATTATCAAGCTCATCTACTAATCGTGAAACAAGTCTTTTAGATTTTTCTAAGCGACTTGGTTGGACATCTTGTGCGAGCATTGAATTTGAGATATCCAATGCTATGATGACTTCTACTCCCTTACGCTTAACTGTTTCAAGCTTAGAACCGAATTGCGGGCGAGCTAATAAAACCGTAAACAACGCTATGGCCGCAAAAATAATCCAAAATTTTATATCCGGTCGATATTTAGAGACATCGGGCATCAATTGTGCAAGTAGTGTCGGATCTCCAAAACTACGGATTGCTTTCCTTCTCCTATAATTAGATAAAAGATAGAAAGCTGCTATTATAGGTAATAGCAACAATAAGTATAAATATGTAGGTTCTTCAAATCGAAACATCTTATTTCTTTTTTATATATTACACTTTTCAACCAATAAAAGATTAAGCCTGTTTAAGGTATCTTTTTAAGTATGGAGTTACGTAATAACACTTCCAATAAAATACAGAGAAAAGCAGCAAGAGCAAACCATTGGTACTCTTCATCCCGTTTACTGTATTCTTTGACATTGAGTTTTGTTTTTTCCAGTTTATCTATTTCCTCATAAACCTCTTTTAGCTTAGAATTACTAGTTGCTCGAAAATAGTTTCCGTCTGTAGTTCCTGCAATTTGAGTCAATGTTTTTTCGTCAATTTCCACAGGCAAATTGATATATTGCACAGTATTTCCTACAGGGTAAGGATAAGGAGCCATACCATTTGTCCCTACACCAATTGTATATACCCGGATGCCAAAACTTTTAGCTATTTCAGCAGCGGTCAATGGAGAGATGTCTCCTTTATTATTGGTCCCATCGGTTAGTAGGATAATAACTTTAGACTTAGCCTTGCTATCTTTTAGTCGGGTAACTGCATTGGCAACTCCCATACCAACTGCGGTACCATCTTCAATAAGTCCACATTTAATATTGTGAATCATATCCAATAATACAGCATGATCTACTGTTAACGGGCATTGCGTAAAGGTTTCACCGGCAAAAAGCGTTATGCCAATATTATCATTCGGCCGTCCGTTTATAAATTCGGCTGCTACATCTTTAGCCGCTTCTAATCGGTTAGGCTTTAAGTCTTCGGCCAGCATACTAGTAGATACGTCAATAGCTAGCATTATATCAATTCCTTCGATCTCGCTGTTCTGCCACTTATTTGTGGTTTGTGGACGTGCAAGTACTACAATAACCAATACTAAAGCAATGATGCGTAGTATAAATGGTACATGTAGCATGTAATTCTTATAACTTTTTGGAGTATGTGCATATACTCTTGCATCAGAGATTTGAAGGGTAGCATCAGCTCTCTTACGCTTTAATATATACCATACTATATAGGGTATAAGTAGTATTAATAGAAATAAATATTCAATATTAGCAAATACCATTTTATTTACAATTTAATAAATGACTATTCAATTACGCAAAGAGCTCATAAAGTTGCATTCCTATATAGATAAATGTAGCTAGCAGAGCAGTAGAAAGAAAGACAATTCCACAAATCAGCAATACTTTTGTGCGTAACGAACGTTTTTCAATAATCGTAATTTCCGTAGGTTGCGGTTTTTGATTCACCTCTTCCACCTGCTTGGTTTCATTGATGAAGTCAATAGCATTGATAAGATTTGCATCATTTTCGTTCATTTGCGGATCATGTTTAGCAAATTTCACTAAGTCAGCAGTCTGGAATAGATAATTCAGTTCAGATATATCTTCTTTATTCTTGATATCTAGCAGTTCACTAATGATTTCTGTAGATGTCATTTCTAACGCATTAAAACCAAAGCGGTCTTTAATATAATTACGAATAACATCCGTTAGTTGAGTATAATACTCCTTCGGATTTTCTTTTTGCCAGACTTTCTCACCTTTCATTCTCTCTATCTCCTTCATTGCAGCCTGATGTGGCGGTAATTTCGGTTCGATTTTAACTTTACGTATGATAGGTTTATTATCTCGTATTCGCATAATCAAATAAATCAATATACCTAGAAAAGGCAATGCTAGGAATGAACATGCAATCAGTCCATACCAATCTTCCCAAGCAAACGGGGCTTTCATTATAGCCTTTTGCCCAAAGAACTGATCAGGGTGTAAAGTATCTACCGGAATAGAATACACTTTGAGTGCAAGCGCTTTTGACTTATATATTTTACCATCGACGGTAATAGACATAGGTGGCAAATAGTATAAAGCAGAATCGAAAGAGGTTACAGTATATTCCTGAGTGATCAATATCCGCTGGTGATCGTTTAGAAATTGAGAATCAGGTTTGGATGTTTCTATAAGTTCAACGCCGCTAACTAATGTATCAACATAAGTTGGGAAGATAGCTCGTTGTTTAGCGTCCATTGCAACTTGTAATTGAATCTTTGCCTGCTGCCCGATCAGAATTTGTAACGAATCGATTCTTGCCTCTACTGTAACCGATTGCGCAGCAACGTTTACGGCAGACAATAACCATACTAATATTAGTAGAATAATATTTTTATTCATTTTAATTCCGTTTTGCAAATAAATTCAACAATGCTTTTACATAATCTTGGTCGGTTCTTACAGAAACCGAATCTACATTACTTTTTGTAAATGTATCGCCCAATTCTGTTTGTTTTTGTATCCACCAGTCATGATGCGCTTTTCGCACTGCTTTTGAGGAGGTATCGATCCATTGTTCGTGTTCGGTTTCAGCATCTTTAATTCTCATCAACTACCGGAGGCAATTCGCTAACTCTCCTATCATACACTTGTAATGCAACTACATCATGTTTACGATTAGCTATCGTCAGCGCATTTTTAAAACTTTCCTGATCGATGAAGTCTGATAAAATGAAAGCTGTACAACGCCTTTTCATTACATTTGTTAGATATTCCAAAGCCAGTCGAATGTTAGTACGCTTACTTTCAGGCTTAAAATCAATTAGCTCCCGAATAATGTAGAGAATATGTTTGCGTCCTTTTTTAGGAGGAATAAACTTTTCTATCTGATTTGAGAAGAAGATAACTCCAATTTTATCATTATTCTGAATTGCAGAAAATGCCAATGTAGCGGCAATCTCCGTAACCATGTCTTTTTTAAGCTGCTTAACAGTACCAAACTCTAAACTACCGGAAACATCTACCAACAACATGACTGTTAGTTCCCGTTCTTCTTCAAAGACCTTTATATATGGTTTATTGAAGCGTGCAGTAACATTCCAATCAATGTCACGAATATCATCACCAAATTGATATTCACGTACCTCGGAAAAGGACATACCTCTTCCTTTAAAAGCCGTATGATATTGCCCTGCAAAAATATTATTGGACAATCCTCGTGTCTTTATTTCAATCTGGCGAACTTTTCTTAATATTTCACTTGTTTCCATTATAATAATATCTATGCCAGAAAATTAGGGCACTTCAACTTTATTTAGAATTTTGCTGATAATTTCGTCTGAAGTCATATTGTTTGCTTCTGCTTCGTAGGTTAAGCCAATACGGTGGCGAAGCACATCGTGAGCAACAGTACGTACATCTTCAGGAATTACATAACCACGACGTTTAATGAATGCATATGTACGGGCGGCTAACGCCAAATTGATAGAGGCACGCGGTGAACCTCCGAATTGAATCATTTCCTTGAGTTCTTTCAAGTCATATTTTTCAGGGAAACGGGTAGCAAATACAATATCTACGATATAGCGTTCTATCTTTTCATCTAAATACACCTGACGCACGACTTTACGTGCTTCCATAATTTCATCCGCTTTTAAAATAGGCTTGACATTAAATTTATCTCCATTAATATTTTGGCGGATGATTAGTTTCTCTTCTTCCAGTTTAGGATAGTTTATTACTACCTTAAGCATAAAACGGTCAACTTGTGCTTCAGGAAGTGGATAAGTTCCTTCTTGCTCAATCGGATTTTGGGTAGCTAGCACTAAGAAAGGTTCCGGTAAAATAAAAGTTTCTTTTCCAATCGTAACCTGGCGTTCTTGCATTGCTTCCAATAGCGCACTTTGAACTTTAGCCGGAGCACGATTGATTTCATCAGCCAAAACGAAATTAGCAAATACAGGTCCTTTTTGCACTTTAAAAGTTTCATCTTTCTGGCTATATACCATTGTACCGATAACGTCGGCAGGCAATAAGTCAGGTGTAAACTGAATGCGACTGTACTTTGCATCAATAAGTGAGGCGAGTGTTTTAATTGCTAATGTTTTTGCCAATCCAGGTACACCTTCCAATAAAACATGTCCATCAGAAAGCAATCCAATGAGTAGTGATTCAATCAGATGTTTCTGACCAACGATAACTTGGTCCATACCTGTTGTAAGGTTGGTAACGAAAGCACTTTGTCTTTCAATCCGCTCATTTAACTCGCGGATATCAATTGATTCAGCCATAAATACTTAATATTTTATTATTTAATTACCAGTAATAAATTGAAGCCTTGATATTGATAAGCTTTCTATTTTGCTCCCAAAAGTACGCTATTTAATTAACCATTACAACTAAATTTTATTAAAAAACTATGTGGAATCTTTAGATTAAGCTACTTTCATACGCTTTTGTATTTACATAACATTTCACCCAGTCATACAAGGTTGTATAAACTGGGTGAAATGTGAATATGATTCGATTATTGTTTGCTTAGCTCCGGGATCTTAATCGTAGTTCCATATGGAACGTTATCTGGGTTTTTAATTACCCCTGGGTTGTGTTTTACAATATAGGGCCACAGCGCTTTTGTACCATAGAAATGTAATGATACTTTAGTCAATGTCTCCCCTGCTTTAATGGTATGTGTGGTTTTGGTCCCAGATATAGTGTATGTTGCCGAATCCTGATAAACGGGGTCAGCTTTTGTTTTAGTTTCAGCTTTGGGAGTAGCGCTAACTTGCTGTTCTTCTTTAGATACAGACGGAGAAGTTACTTTTTCAGGAACTTCAGGCAGCGTTTCGCCAACTGTGTCTTGATTATTTTCTAATGTATCAATTAGTAATGGCGTCTCTTGTACTGGATTTGCAATAGGCATATCTATCTTGTTTTTATCAACTGAGGAAGAAAATAGATCCGGGTAATAAATAAAAAGCACAGCCCCTCCACATATTAATAATGTTGTTAGTATTATGATTATAAGATATATGGATGATGACTTCTCTTTAGGAGCCTCCCCTTTCTTCTTACTATTTGAAGATGAGTAAATTTCCGAAGATTCTTTTTTAGAATTAACCTTTTCAAGTTCTTTGGCAATGATTTCTTCTGCTGTAACTTGGATATCCTCCTGAGGTGTGCTTATTGGTTGATTATCATAGACAATTGCTGCTGCTTCCTCAGCTGGATGTACAGTCTCTTCAAGTACAGGTTCTATTTCCATGGGAGTAGAAATTAGAGCCGGTTCGTTATACGCTGAATTTATGTTCGATTCAACTTCTGGAGAGGTCTCTTCTTCATTTACACTATCTACTTCAGGTATCTCCTCTTCAAGAATGTCTTCTCCTTCTGGCTCTTCGGTTTGCGTATCATCCAGCAAAGTCTTCTCATTTAAAAGAACGGTTTCAAAATGTGCAAAAGGCTTATTAATTGCGTCTTTTAAGCTACCGTCCGGAGTGAAAGAGACTTTGGTGTGCCCTTGTATTTGAAAACGTTCACCTGTATTTACATTTACGCTTTCCCGACTATCAACGTCTATCAGTTTGAAAGTTCCCAATCCTTTTATCTTCACATAGCTTTCATTTTCGAGAGCCTGCTCTATCAATAGGAAAAACTCCTTGACGAACGCTTCAGCATCCTTCTTGCTCATGCCGTATTTGGATGCTAATAAATCGATGAGGTTTTGAATTGTTAATCTTTCATTCATAATAGAAATATTTATTTGAACTTATCCTTTAGTGTATTACTCGGCCGGTAAGTTGGCACAAGCTTAGGAGGAATCAGCATTCGCTGTTTGCTTGTTGGATTAATTGAGATGCGCTCTATCTTCTTTTTTACTTCGAAGGAGCCAAACCCTTGTATAGTAATGATATTCCCTTCTTCTAATTCTTGTGTCATAGAAGACAGCAAAGAATTAATTAATTCGGAAGTATCCTTAATGGTATATCCCAATCGATTCGACAGTTCAGATGTAAACTCCTTATTATTCATAGCTTTTTATAACCTTTCCATATATGTCAAACTCGTCTGCATCTGTTACTTCAATCTGATAGAAATTACCGATTACTAATGGAGAATCTGTATGTTTAATTAGTACTTCCGGATCTACTTCCGGAGAATCAAACTCGGTTCTTCCAATATAGTAATCTCCTTCTATGCGATCGATGATTACTTTAAACTGCTTGGCAATTTTAGCTGCACTTAATTCGGCAGAAATACCTTGCTGAATATCCATAAGCTCATCCAAACGGGCTTGTTTGATTTCTTGTGGAATTGAATCTTCGTAATGCTTAGCAGCATACGTACCTTCTTCTTCGGAGTAGGTGAACGCTCCCATTCGATCAAAACGAGTCTTGCGCACAAAGTCTTTCAATTCTTCAAAGTCTTCTTCAGTTTCGCCTGGGTGTCCCACCATTAGCGTTGTACGCAAATGTATGCCCGGTACTTCCTTGCGGAACTGCTCAATGAGTCGATAAGTATCTTCTTTGCTCACATGACGCTGCATCTGTTCCAACATATTGTCACTAATGTGCTGTAAAGCGATGTCCATGTAGTTGCAGACATTATCTCTTTCGCGCATAACCCGGAATAAATCCGTTGGGAAATGAGCCGGATATGCGTAATGAAGGCGTATCCATTCTACGCCAGGTACATCAGAAATACGTTCAATTAACTCTGGAAGCATCTGCTTTTTATAGAGATCCACTCCATAGTATGTTAATTCTTGAGCAATTACTTGGAACTCTTTGACGCCTTGTGATACCAAGTATTTTACTTCATCAATGATTTCTTCAATGGGTTTGGATATATGGCGTCCCGTAATTATGGGGATAGCACAATAAGAGCATTTGCGGTCGCACCCTTCTGAAATTTTAAGGTATGCATAATGTTGCGGAGTTGTTAATGTCCTTTCAAGTTGTAACCGCTGATCATATGATTTTCCTAAATCTTTTAATAGTTCTTTCCAGTTAAATTTGCCATAAAACTTATCTACTTGCGGTATCTCAACTGCCAACTCTTTAAGGTAGCGTTCGGAGAGGCATCCCATTACAAAGAGCTTTTCCAAACTTCCCTCTTCCTTGGCTTGCGCAAACTCAAGAATCATATTAATGGATTCTTCTTTTGCGTCACCAATAAAGCCACATGTGTTAATTACTGCAATGTCTCCTTTGGGAGTTTCCGAGTCGTGGGTAACGTCGTATCCTGATTCTTTCAGCTGACGTATCAATTGTTCGGAATCAACCAAGTTTTTAGAACACCCTAGGGTGATTATATCAATTGTTTTTCTTTTCATGCATTTTCTCCAAACAAGGAATCAACAAATTCATTTTTGCGGAAAACTTGTAAGTCTTCCATTCCTTCTCCTAAACCAATATATTTTACCGGTATTTTAAATTGATCTGATATTCCAATAACGACTCCACCTTTTGCTGTACCATCTAGTTTAGTTATTGCCATTGCCGAAACTTCGGTTGCAAGCGTAAATTGTTTAGCTTGCTCAAAAGCGTTTTGCCCGGTTGAGCCATCGAGTACCAGCAACACTTCGTTGGGAGCGTCGGGTACTACTTTTTTCATCACATTTTTAATTTTGGTTAATTCATTCATCAAGCCGACTTTATTGTGCAAGCGGCCGGCAGTATCGATGATTACTACATCCGCATGGTTTGCAACAGCGGAGCTTAATGTGTCAAACGCAACAGATGCTGGATCAGCGCCCATCTTTTGTTTTACAACCGGTACGCCTACTCTCTCACCCCAAATCATCAGTTGCTCTACAGCAGCAGCACGGAAGGTATCTGCAGCTCCCAGATATACGGACTTTCCTGTTTTTTTGAATTGATAAGCTAACTTCCCAATCGTGGTGGTCTTCCCTACTCCGTTTACCCCTACAACCATGATAACATATGGTTTCTTTTCAATAGGCATGTCAAAGTCTGCCACATCATCAGAATTGTTCTCCGTCAGTAAAGCAGCTATCTCTTCACGTAGAATCAGGTTCAATTCTTGGGTATTCACATATTTCTCGGAAGATGCTCGTTTTTCTATACGTTTAATGATGTTGAGAGTAGTCTCTACACCTACATCTGAAGTAATCAGTACTTCTTCCAGATTATCTAGCACTTCATCGTCAACTCTGGATTTACCAGCTATTGCACGAGCGATTTTGCTAAATACGCTTTCTTTGGTCTTAGATAATCCTTTATCTAATGTTTCCTTCTTTTCCTTGGAAAAAAAACTAAAAAATCCCATATTTACAATTCTTTGTATGACACATTATGCTACAAAGATATAATAAAGGATTGGAAAAGTAAGAAAAAGAGCAAAAAAAATCCCCTCATTATTGCTCAATGAGGGGATTCTATATTTTATAGCAAATGTGCTACTTCAATTATTTTTTGAAAAAGTCTTGTACTTTTTCATTCGGAACCATGTGTTCGTCAAAAGTGTAAGCTCCTGTTTTTGGAGATTTAACCATTTTGATAACCTTGGTATAAGCACGACCTTCTTTAGAACCTTCGTGCAAACTTGCTACTGTTTTCTTTGCCATGGATTATACTTCTTTTATTTAATTTCTTTATGTACTGTTACTTTCTTCAAGATTGGGTTGTATTTCTTCAACTCAATTCTTTCAGTTGTATTCTTTCTGTTCTTAGTTGTGATATAACGAGATGTTCCCGGCATTCCACTATCTTTGTGTTCTGTACATTCCAGAATCACTTGCACTCTATTGCCTTTAGCTTTTTTTCCCATTGTAAGTTCTCTCCTCTAGTTTAGCCGATTACTTTAATGTTTTTCCAATCACAATAACCTTTAGATACTGCTTCAATCAGAGCAGCGTCCAGTCCTTTTTTGTTGATAACGCGCAGGCCGTTAGCGCTAATGCTAAGGCTGATCCAACAATCTTGCTCTACATAGTAGAACTTTTTGTTAAACAAGTTCACATCAAAGGTTCTTTTGGTTCTTCTTTTTGAGTGTGATACATTGTTGCCAATCATGGCTCTCTTTCCGGTAATTTGACAAATCTTCGACATTTCTATCTTGTTTTTATAGTTTTATATCTATACTTCTTTCAAACAGGACGCAAAGTAAGCACTTTTATCCAAATAAAACAAGAATTTCTATAAATAATTCGCTTAAAACCACAATTTTTCCTTATTTTATTAGCTCCCTGAGCAATAGAAAGGCATTATTTACAGCTTTTTCAATATTAAGCATTCGTCCATGATTGGTTTCTTGCTTATAAGTTAGAATTTCGTTTTTATAACCAGCTGCAATCCAAACAGTCCCAACGGGTTTATCAGGAGTCCCTCCTCCCGGGCCGGCTATTCCAGATGTAGCTACTGCGCAATCAGTTTTCAACGCATTCATCGCACCTTTCACCATTTCTATTACAGTATCTTCACTTACAGCACCATGCAATTCTAGCGTTGCAGGAGAGACATTGAGAAGGCTTACTTTAATAGTATTATCGTATGCAACTACACTACCCTTAAAATACTCCGAGCTTCCCGCTATAGAAGTTAATCGGGTGGCAATGTTTCCTCCGGTGCAACTTTCTGCGGTGGATACGGTTAATTTCTTTCTTTTCAATAGTTCACCTACCATGATTTCCAATGGAATATCCTCTTCGGTTAGAATATCTGCGCCCAGTAGGTTTTCTAATTTTTCTTTTTCGCAATTCAAGGTGCTCTCTAGGCTATTCTTATCTTTTCCACGTCCAGTTAGGCGTAGGCGGATAATACCCGATTTGGGTAAATAGGCCAATTTAAGGCACTCCGGCAAGGAACTTTCCCACGATTCGAGCTTTTCAGCAAGTACAGATTCCGGATAATGCTGTACCATGAATGTCTGATGTATAATGACATCGGAATGAAATCGTTGATGTAACCTAGGAAGTACTGATTCTTTCATTACAGTTTGCATTTCCAAAGGTACGCCTGGCATTGATACAAGCACTTTATCCCCTCTTTCAAACCAGCTGACAGGAGCACTCCCTACCGGATTGTTAATAACAAGGCAGTCTCTGGGGACCATTGCTTGGCTCTTATTCAAAGCGTTCATTGGAATTTTGCCGGCTAGCAACTGCTTGATATTCTCAAACACGTTTTCACTAAAGACTAATTCTGTATGAAAGTATTTGCAGAGAGTCGTTTTGGTTATGTCATCTTTGGTAGGCCCTAATCCTCCCGTCAGCAAAACAATGCTTACTCTATTGATCGCATTGTCGATTGCTTCCAGAATTTCTTCTTCCCGATCACGAATTGAAACGATCCGAAGTACTTCAATTCCTATCTTATTCAACTCTTGCCCCATCCATGCTGAGTTGGTATCAATGACTTGTCCGATTAGTAATTCGTCACCTATGGTGATAATCTCAGCAAACATATCTATAATTAATTTAATCCATTAATAATTCAACTAAGGATCGAAAAACGCTATAAAGTAACACGAGAATAGGCCGGTAGATCGATCGAGCAGAAATCTTTATCTAAATACTTGAGATAACCGGTAATCGCTATCATTGCTGCATTATCAGTAGTATAGCTAAATTTCGGAATAAAAACATTCCATCCGTATTTTTCCGCATGTTCTCTAAACGAATTGCGTAATCCGTTATTGGCAGAGACTCCTCCGGCAACAGCTATTTCTTTAATCTTATATTCTTTGGCTGCTTTACGGAGCTTATCCATAAGGATATCCACAACTGTAGCTTCGAGTGACGCAGCTAAATCGACTTTATGATGTTCGATAAAGTCGGGGTCTTCTTTCAGCCAGTCGCGCAGAGAATATAAAAAAGAAGTTTTTAGTCCGCTGAAACTATAATCCAGGCCTGCGATGTGCGGTTTACTAAATGTGTAAGCCTTCGGGTTTCCCTGACGGGCTAATTTATCAATAATTGGTCCGCCCGGATAGCCGAGTCCCATTACTTTAGAGCATTTATCTATGGCTTCTCCGGCGGCATCATCAATTGTTTGCCCCAGAATCTCCATGTCATTATAGGATTTTACCAGTATAATTTGCGAATTTCCTCCTGATACCAATAGGCATAGAAAAGGATATTCGGGTTGCTTATTCTCTTCTCCTTCAGCTTTAATAAAATGAGCTAAAACGTGACCTGTTAGGTGATTAACGTCAATCATTGGAATGTCAAGCGAACGGGCGAAGCCCTTTGCAAAGGAAACACCCACCAACAAAGATCCCATCAAGCCAGGCCCCCGCGTAAAAGCTACCGCACTTAATTCTTCTTTAGTCACTCCTGCCTTTTTAAGAGCTTCATGCACTACGGGAACTATATTCTGTTGATGTGCTCTGGATGCTAATTCGGGTACTACTCCGCCATAAGCTTCATGGACCGCTTGACTAGATACGACATTGGATAGCAGGTAACCATCCTTGATAACAGCAGCAGATGTATCATCACAAGATGACTCAATTCCTAAAATAATTACACTCATAAGTCATTAAACTATTTAAACGGTACAAAAGTAATGATAAAACTACGATTCATAACGAACTATTTTATATTTTTGTTCTCGAAATAAAAGTTATTGCATATCAGAACGCTGAAAAGAACTGTACGTTGGATAGTTGGGATTATACTTGGAGTGTATATCGGGGCTATTATTTTGCTGAATATACCAAGTATTCAGCAGGCTTTGAGTGTGTTTGTGGCAGACGAACTGTCGCAGGTCTTGAATTCTAAATTAACTATTGGACGAATTAATATTGGTTTCTTAAATCGAATTATCATTGATGATGTGTTGCTTGACGACCAAAGTGGTAAGGAGATGCTGAAGGTAACCCGCCTTTCGGCTAAATTTGATTTTATCCCCCTATTCAAAGGTAAAGTTTCAATTAGCAATGTGCAACTCTTCGGCTTCAATATCAGTTTGAATAAGCAAACTCCGGACTCCCCTCCTAATTTTAAGTTTGTTTTAGACGCGTTTGCCTCTAAAGACACAATAAAGAAAGATGAAAGTGATCTTGATCTGCGTATTAATTCGGTGTTGATACGACGCGGCCGACTCTCTTATCACGTGCTATCGGAGAAAGAGACACCGGGCAAGTTTAATGCAAAGCATATTCTGATGCAGAATATAATAGCTAATCTGTCGCTGAAAGCTTTGCAAAAGGACTCGGTAAATATCGCAATCAAAAGGCTGAGTGCTGATGAGAAGATGTCGGGCTTCTCTTTAAAGAAATTGAGTTTGAAACTGTTGGCCAATGACAGGCAGATGAAGATTGAGAATTTTGCGATTGAATTGCCTGAGACTTCACTAAAGATGGATACGATTCATTTGAAATATGATAGTCTGGGCGCATTCAACAATTTTGCTGATCAGGTTCATTTTTCTTTTCACACGCTTCCCTCTCAGATTACGTTGAAAGACATAGCTCCCTTTGTGCCAGCCCTATCGCATTTTAAGGAACCCATAACGCTCGACATAAAGGTAGAAGGTACGCTCAATCAGTTGTCTTGTCCGCGCTTGGAAATAACCGCCGAGGATCAACAGTTCCGACTTCGTGGTGATGCTACTTTTCAAGACTTATCACACCCTGAGGATGCTTATATTTATGGCAATCTATCGGAATTTTCAGCCAATAGTCGCAGTGTAGGCTTTCTAGTGCGCAATATTAGTAGTAATTATAATGGAGTTCCTCCGATGCTTTTACGTTTGGGAGACATTGCATTTAAGGGAGAAATATCCGGGTATTTTGCGGATTTGGTAACTTATGGACAGCTACGGACCAGTTTAGGTACGGTTAACACGGACTTAAAGTTAACATCGAATAAGCAAAAGGGCCTTTTCGCATACTCCGGAGGCGTCGAGACAGAGAGTTTTCAGTTGGGTAAGCTTCTGGGGAACGATCTGCTAGGCGAGATTACGCTAAATTTAGATGTGAACGGAAAGCATTATAATAATCAACGCCCGATAGTAGAACTAAAGGATTAATCGCTTCGTTGGAATACAGTAAGCATAAGTATGAAAACATCACGCTGGACGGAGCGTATAAAGCCGGCGGATTTAACGGACAGATAGCGTTGAATGACCCTAGCGGCTCAATTTATCTGAATGGTGATATTAATATGGTGGCGAAAACTCCGACTTTCAACTTTTCTGCTGTAGTAGATAAAGTTCGGCCACATGAGTTGAATTTGACTTCTAACTTTAAAGATGCTGAATTCTCGCTCAAGTTAAGAGCCAACTTTACCGGGGGCTCCATCGATCAGATGATTGGAGAAATCAATGTTGACAGTCTATTATATACAGCTCCGGATAAAGAATACTTCATGAAGAATATGAATATTCAAGCTATTCAGGAGGATAAAAAGAATAAGCTGAAACTTGTTTCTGAGTTTTTAACGGCCGATGTAGAAGGCAATTTTAAGTACCACACGCTGCCGGTAAGTGTTACCAACATTATGCGGAAGTACATACCTTCTTTGTTGCCCGTTCCCAAAAAAGAGATAAAAACAGATAATAATTTTCAGTTTGATATACATATCTATAACACAGATATCTTATCCACCATATTCGATATTCCACTGACCGTTTATTCTCATTCAACGATTAAAGGATCTTTCAATGATGTTTTGCAACGTTTGTATGTAGAAGGATACTTCCCACGATTGCAATATAAGAGTAACTTTATTGAATCGGGTATGTTTTTGTGTGAAAACACCAAGGATCATATTCATGCCAAAGTTCGTCTAACAAACCTGAAGAAAAATGGAGCTGTTAATTTGGCATTGGAAGCGCAGGCTAAGAATGATAATGTAACCGCTACTTTAAACTGGGGAAACAATGCTGTATCGACCTATAGTGGGCAGTTGAGTGCTGTGGCGCAGTTCTTGCATACCGAAGGAGAGAAGTCGCCACTTAAAGCCGTGGTTGATGTAAAACCAACGAATGTGATATTGAATGATACATTGTGGCAGATACATCCTTCGCAAGTAGTTGTCGATTCAGGTAAGGTAAGTGTGAATAATTTCTATTTTAGTCACCGCGATCGGTATGTACGTATTGACGGACGGCTATCCGAGCACCCGCAGGACTCGATAAAAGTGGACCTGAAAGATATAAATATCGGTTATGTATTTGATATAGCGAACATTTCTGACGATGTAAATTTTGAAGGAGATGCTACCGGAACCGTATGTGCCAGTGGAGTATTAAAGAAACCGGTGATGAATGCTCATTTGCTTGTGAAGAACTTCACCCTGAATCAAGGGCGTTTGGGCGATCTGGATGTCATTGGAGGCTGGGATAATGAAAACCGAAGTATCACTCTTGACGCCTATATCAAAGATCGAGCCGCAACGCTTAGTCATGTTACAGGTATTATCCAGCCTTTGAAGCCGGAGAGCGGGCTTGATTTGAATATTGATGCAACTGACTTGAATCTAAAATTCCTGGAACACTATATGAAGTCAATAGCAACTGACATTCGTGGGCGTGGAACAGGTAAGGTGCATTTCTATGGGAAATTTAAAGGCTTAAACCTTGATGGCGCTGTTATGACAGATGCTTCTATGCACTTTGATATTCTCAACACACGGTTTGCTGTTAATGACACCATACATCTTTCGCCAAATGGATTAGACTTTAAGAAAATACGTATCGCTGACATGGAAGGGCATACAGGTACACTGGATGGCTACTTGCGTTATGAGCATTTTAAGAATATGAACTATCGATTTGAAGTGCAAGCTAATAATATGTTGGTGATGAATACGAAAGAAATCACATCTGTGCCTTTCTATGGGACCGTATATGGTACCGGAAATGCCATGTTGACCGGAAATGCAGTTCAGGGTTTGGATGTAAACGTCGCTATGACTACAAATCGTAATACGACTTTCACTTATATCAATGGTAGTGTCGCATCGGCTGCGAGCAATCAGTTTATCAAATTTGTGGATAAGACTCCCCGACGTATGCTGCATGATTCAATTCAATTTGTGTCCTACTACGAAGAAATGCAGCAAAAGAAGCAAGTTGTGGAGGAAGAGCATCAAACTGATATTCGGTTAAACATTCTGGTAGATGCTACTCCCGACGCAACTATGCGCATTATTATGGACCCCATTGCCGGAGATTATATTAGTGGCAAAGGATCGGGCAATATCCGCACGGAATTTTATAACAAAGGGGATGTGAAGATGTTCGGTAATTATCGGATTAGCCAGGGAGTGTATAAGTTTAGCTTGCAAGAAGTCATTCGTAAGGACTTTGTAATCAAAGACGGTAGTAACATCACATTCAACGGTGCTCCCTTGGATGCTAACTTGGATATTCAGGCTTCTTATACGGTTAACTCTGCGTCTTTGAACGACTTGATTCCTGACGCCATGACAATTGTGCAGCAGCCTAATGTGCGTGTAAATTGTATGATGAATCTAAGTGGAATTCTGCTTCGGCCTACCATCAAGTTGGGAATAGAACTACCCAACGAGCGGGATGAGATTCAGTCATTGGTGCGAAACTATATTAGCACGGATGAGCAAATGAATATGCAAATACTTTATTTGTTGGGAATTGGTAAGTTCTATACCGAGGACCGGAATAATAATCAAAACTCCAATGTTATGTCTTCGGTTCTGTCTTCTACCCTATCTGGACAGCTGAATAATGCTCTGTCACAGGTGTTCGACAATAATAACTGGAATATAGGCACTAATTTAAGCACAGGTGACAAGGGGTGGACTGACGTGGAAGTGGAAGGGATCTTGTCCGGGCAGCTGCTAAATAACCGATTGCTTATTAATGGCAACTTTGGCTATCGGGATAATCCGATGGCAAACACAAACTTTGTAGGCGACTTTGAAGCGGAGTGGCTTATCACTCGTACCGGAGATATTCGCTTGAAGGCGTATAACGAGACTAACGACCGCTATTATACGAAGACCAACTTAACGACTCAGGGTATAGGGATTATGTATAAGAAAGACTTCGATAAATGGAATGAGCTCTTATTCTGGAATAACTGGAAGATGCGTAATAAGCGAAAACTCGAAAAGACAGCAACCGAAAAAGAGCCGCAAGATACTATTTCCACTGTAAAAGAAGTAAATTCGGAGGAAGCGCAATCTAAAATAAAAAGAGAACGATAGGTACTTCTCAGCCTCCCTCTCTTTATGCCGTATAAATTAGAAAAGCTTCAGAAGTCAGGTTTTATACTTGAATTCTGAAGCTTTTCAATTATTGTCTGAGAGACTGATACGAAACAGTATCTAACTCTACACGGGTTGATACTGTTTAGAATGTGACTGGGCAGAACCCTTTTTCCGAGTCGATGAGTGACTATCTCGATCGATCAGGCAAAAAGGGAAAAGCGTGTGCTATGCCGATTAATGGTCGATGTGAATTAAGTTAAATTTGGAGTCAAACTTTAATTCGAGACGATTTGAGAGTTTTACTTCGTACTCTTTCTTATCACGTTCCAGCTTCAGGATTTTCACATCCGGATAATGTGTAGTCACATACTTTTGAATGTTTTCGGGAATTGCAGCTGTGGGAACGACCCCATGTTTGCAATCAATCTCTGTCCAATTTCCCTTTTTGTCAAACTCCACCTTATTGCCATCCGTAAAAATCACTTCATAGCTTTTATTAAAGAAATCATTTTCCATCTTGGCTAGGGCGACTTTATTATTGGCAAAGTGCTTTTTGATGAAAATCTGAGCTTGTTGTGGCATCTGGCCTACTTGAATTGGTTTATCATTATCAGCCATTGCTACTGTCTGCAGGGTAAATAGGGATACCAATACTAACATCAACTTTTTCATAATCGTTATTTTTTAAAATTCAGTTTATACTATTATTTATTTCATACAGCAAAGATGGAGGATGAATCTGAAAAGATTTGGGAATCCGATTCTATTTTTAGAAAAAAAAGACTGAGATTTTAGGGATCTCTTGTAAAGGTGTGGAGCCGATGTATCCTCATTCTTTCTGAGTACTACTCAAATTTCGACTCTTTTTGCAATCCGTACAATACTCGTATAGCTATTCTGTGTCTATATTTTCATTTTCAGGGCTTGATAGAAGTACTGTGCACAATGTTACAACACTCTTATGACTAAATCACTTTTTCGTGTATCATTCAGTATATCAATTAATTGCAATGCGCCTTCTTTTTCTGGATCATTTTATTCTGATGAGCGATAGCTATTGCTTACTTCCTCCAAAAACAGAGTTGTCAATTCACCAAACAAGTCTTTTCCTAAGCCGTATTGTGCGCAACTATTCGTAAATATAAGCAGTCTTTCTCTATGTTTATGCCCTTTTATTTCCTGTTGCACATATTGTGCGACGCCTGTTCCACATAATGTGGGACACGTGCTTCACAATATGTGAGTCAGCTGTTCCACAACTGTGGAACAGGAAATGTAATGGGCAAAAATGTCTTTAACTAGTTGTTTACTACTATCTGCCAAGGGAATTTAGCCAAGTACACAGCCTTTGGAAATCGGTATTATGTATTGAGTAGATCAGTATGAGAAAAGTAGACGCAATATATCAAATTATCAATCAGTAGTTTACGATAAAAAGTGACTATGATAACATGTGTTGTTACATTCTGACTCTCTATGTTTTATGCTAATTTCCGCTAAGGGAAGTAATGAACCTCCTCTTATTCTTAGATAGATCGACGAAGATTTATGTATAGTGCCCATACTTTTGCCTGTGATCTGATTTTAGGCTGTACCAAGTGGGATGCACTGCTGCCTAAAGCAAGCATTCTTCTACTTTAGTTGGTGTGTTTCCGTGTTTCACGTACTTCTTCAGCGCGTTAGTTGAACAGTAAATTGAAAAGGCGCCAGGAGTTTCAAGGTGAAACACCCCATTGTTACAACTGTTCTAAGCTGTTATCACAATAGTGTCATACCGCTGTCACGACTGTGCCACCATGATGTCACGCTAGTGCCAACGGCATGGCACAACTGTGACAACGCGATGGCATAGCCAGACACATTACTTGTTTTCAAGAAAAGATAACTGTGTAAAGTTCAAAAGGTATTATCTAAATCGTATTTTCAACCTAACTAGATGAATACTTAACTACTTATTTCGGAGTAAAACACAATTCGAAACAGTGTTCTCCTTGCTCGAAATAATATTGTAGGCTGAAATGTTGTAGCTGGCAGATGGAATATGCGATAGCCAGACCAAGGCCGGTAGAACCTTCTCTCCTATTTGCCTGATAAAAACGCTCGAAGATTCGTGCTGAATCCAAAGGCTGTTGATTGCCTGTATTGCGGAAAATGATGCTTTGCCTGGCAAATATGATTTGGATGCGTCCGCCGTCTATGTTGTGTACAAATGCGTTCTTTACTAGGTTAGTTAATAGTGCGATTGCTAAAGATTCATTCATTACAACCCGGCATTCGCTCCTCTCTTCAATCTCTGTCGTTATCTTCCGATAGCTGTAGACTTCTTTATAATCTTCCAAATATTGTTTCAAGAGCTGATTCAGGCTCAGGGCTTTTGTCTCAGTAAACTGTCCGTTGTCTATCTTAGACAAAAGAAGTAGCGATTTATTGAGTTTCGTAATGTATTCGAGTGTTTGATGCGTTTTTAAGAGTTCTTCTAACTGTTTCTCTGACAGTGAGTCATCATCCATCAACATTTCCAAGCGGTTCCGACAGATAGCGAGTGGGGTCTGCATCTCATGAGAGGCATTTCCTATAAATTGTTTTTGTTGCTCGAACATTTGCTCGTTACGTTCGGTATAGCGTATAGCCGCCTCATTTAACTTGCGAAACTCTGTTATCTGAGTTTCATTCTTCAACTCCTCGTTATTCCCGCCTGTCTGGTATTTGTCCAACCAGTGAAGTAGCGTGTAAAGTGGGCGCATATTGCGATAGAATACCCATACTGAAATGATAATGATGCAAAACAATAAGATGATATATAACCATATGATCCAAGTCAGGATGGCTTCCTTCAAGTCTTTCTTTTCGATGCTGGGAGTCGAAACGGTTAATTCATGAAAACGGCCGTCGTTGTCTTGAAAGATAGTAGTCAGCATACGTGCAGGCTCGGTTTCTTTCTTTTCTACAATATAGACCATGGAGTCTTTGTATTGAATCTCGTTACGAGTCTTAGCATATTCCTGACTTACCTCAGTCAGGTAGTATTGGTTGTTGGAGCCGTTATTCTGCGAAGGTAGCTCCTCGCCCGCCAATGCCCGAATAATGATTGTTTCCGAATAATCTTCCAACGAATCGTCTACCTCATCATTGATCTCATCTATTAGGGTTACATAGAAAAAGACCGCCCATCCTGTAAGTATGAGTGTCAGCGCTAATGAGATGCGAAAAATGATGTGGTATATTAGTTTCATGAGATCAGTTTCTATTCTACAATCATTTTATAGCCGAATCCATAAACTGCTTTTAATTCGATTGTTGCACCGGCATCTTTGAGTTTCTTGCGTAAATTCTTGATCTGAGCGTAGATAAAATCGAAGTTATCTACTTGGTCGATGTGATCGCCCCAGACCGATTCGGCTAATGTGTTTTTATTAATAAGCCTTCCGGGCCGGTTGATGAAGTACAAAAGGATATCGTATTCTTTCCGATTTAGCTTGAGTTCCTGATCGGCAACCATAACCTGAAACTTATCCGGTTCAATTCGCACGTTACCTAGCCGGATATCCTTTTCTCCATCCTGTTGATGACGACGGATGACGCTTTTGATACGTGCATTCAGTTCGACAAGGTGGAAAGGCTTGGGAAGATAATCATCAGCTCCCAGTTCGAGCCCCAACACTTTATCTTCGAGAGAATCTTTAGCGGAAATGATGATTACATTTTCGCGCTTGTGCATCGTCTTTAGCTGTTGTAACAGGTCAAGTCCACTACCATCCGGAAGCATTATGTCGAGCAGAATGCAGTCGTAGTCGTAGTCTTCAATCTTTCGCAACGCAGTATTGAAGTCGTTGGCTGTCTCCACCACATATCGTTCTTTCTCAAGCGAACGTTGAATGACTTCTCTTAATGAAGGTTCATCTTCTACAATTAATATCTTCATAAAGTTTTCTCCTTTTGTATATATCACAAAGAAAGGGGATATTTCTGAAATAATACTGAAATCTAAAAAAAAAAGAGCTTGAAGTTTAGATTCAAACTTCAAGCTCTACTATAATCTTGTATTTATATTCTTAATAAGATCTTGCGAAGATCACGCGGCACGCAGAAGGTTTACCGGTTAGAATGCATTGGCCGGGAGTCTTATCATCGTCGGCGAATGTTTCGAATGGTATACAGCGAATAGTCGCTTTAGTATCTTCCTTGATCTTTTCTTCGGTCTCAGTTGTGCCATCCCAATGAGCCAGAACAAAACCACCAGCTTCTATCTTCTCTTTGAATTCTTCATAAGTATCGGCTGTTGTGGTACGTGAAGTGCGGAAATCAAGCGCTTTCTTGTAAATATTGGCTTGAATCTCTTCGAGTAGCTTTTGAACATACTCCTCAATACCCTCGCAAGTAATTGTTTCTTTCTCGAGTGTATCGCGACGCATAACTTCCATCGTATTGTTTTCCAGATCTCTACCTCCCATTACCAACCGAACAGGCACACCTTTAAGCTCATAGTCAGCAAACTTGAATCCGGGGCGTTTGTTATCTGCATTATCATATTTAACAGAAATACCCATTGATTTCAGTTTGGCTACTATGCCTGCTACCTTAGAATCAATCAGGTTCAATTGTTCGTCGTTCTTATAAATAGGAACGATTACAACTTGAATTGGAGCTAAGTGCGGAGGTAATACCAAACCGTTATCATCGGAGTGAGTCATGATTAACGCACCCATCAGTCGGGTAGATACTCCCCATGAAGTAGCCCATACGTATTCCATCTTGTTTTCCTTATTTACAAACTGAACATCAAACGCTTTAGCGAAATTCTGTCCGAGGAAATGCGATGTACCACTCTGCAATGCTTTTCCATCCTGCATCATTGCCTCAATTGTATAGGTATCAAGTGCACCGGCAAAACGTTCGTTAGCCGACTTTGTACCTTTTACAACGGGGACTGCCATGTATTTCTCTGCGAATTCAGCATACACATTCAACATTCTGATTGCTTCTTCTTCTGCTTCTTCACGAGTGGCGTGTGCTGTGTGACCTTCTTGCCACAAGAATTCTGCCGTACGAAGAAATAAACGGGTACGCATCTCCCAACGAAAAACGTTAGCCCATTGATTGCACAGAATAGGCAAATCGCGGTAAGACTGAATCCAGTTTCTATATGTGTTCCAAATGATTGTTTCAGATGTCGGACGGATAATCAATTCTTCTTCCAGTTTAGCAGCAGGGTCGACAACTACTCCTGAACCATCTTCCGCATTCTTCAAACGGTAATGTGTAACAACGGCACATTCCTTGGCAAAACCTTCTACGTGTTCAGCTTCTCTACTTAAGAATGATTTCGGAATTAACAGCGGGAAGTAAGCGTTCACATGTCCCGTTTCTTTGAACATATCGTCTAATTGACGTTGTATCTTCTCCCAAATAGCGTATCCGTAAGGCTTGATCACCATACATCCGCGCACAGCAGACTGTTCTGCCAAATCAGCTTTCACCACCAACTCGTTATACCATTGCGAATAATTTTCACCACGCTTGGTCAGGTCTTTCAGTTCTTTTGCCATTATATCTTTTTATTTAAAATTTCCTCAAGTATTAAAAGTAAGATGCAAAAGTACGAAAAAGGAACGAATTGCCTCTACTCCTATTGGAATATTTCATTCAAATGAGAAAAGCTTCTCTAAAATATGGGTAAAACCGTTGCTAATTTTAAATATCATAAAACCATTTCAAAATATTAATTGTTATTTTTTTAGAGGAAAGACTCTTTGGCTGTATGGCAAAGTTCAATCAATTCCTATATTCCCAGGTAGAAATTACAGAGTTACATTTAATATTAAAAAGGTCTTGCGCATGAAAATACACGAATACCAAGCAAAAGAGCTGCTATCCCGCTATGGGATACCGGTAGATAAAGGCTTCTTATGTACTAACATGGATGAAGCTTTGAAAGTATACAGCCAATTGCCGACGAAGAGTGCCATCATAAAAGCACAAGTATTGATAGGAGGAAGAGGAAAGGCAGGCGGTGTTAAGATCGTACATTCTGAAGAAGCGTATAAACAACGGGTGAATGACATCCTGAATATGGATATTAAGGGGCTCCCTGTCAAAAAAATACTTGTGGGAGAAGTGGTCAACATTGCTTCCGAATACTATTTGAGTCTGGTTATCGACCGGGAAACAAAGTCTGTATTGTTAATGTTGAGTTCCGAAGGTGGAATGGATATCGAAGACGTTTCGCGAACAAAGTCGGAAAAGATTCATCGTTTTTTAATAGATAGCCCCTGGGGAGTTACTGACTTCTTAGCCCGCCGGGCTGCTTTCAAATTATTCGATAACCTGGCATTGGTCCAGCAGGCTGCTGATATTATCAAACAATTGTATCGACTATTGGTAGCGACTGATGCTTCTCTGATAGAAATTAACCCGTTGGTATTAACTGTCGAAGGTAAACTTGTGCTATTGATGCTAAAATCAACTTTGATAATAATGCGCTTTATCGACATCCCGATATTGCTCAGCTTGCCGAAACAAACGAAGAAGAGAAAAAAGAGCAAGAGGCTAAGGCTAAAGGATTCAGCTATGTGCATCTGACAGGAGATATTGGTTGCATGGTAAATGGTGCAGGATTGGCAATGGCTACCATGGACATGATTGAACTTTATGGAGGAAAACCGGCTAACTTCTTGGATATAGGTGGTAGCTCTAATTCTAATAAAATAGTCGAAGCAATGAAATTGCTGCTTGCTGACAAGCAGATCCAAGTGGTGCTGGTCAACATATTCGGTGGAATAACTCGTTGCGATGATGTGGCAAGAGGTCTTCTGGATGCTTTTAGTACGATTCGGACCGACGTGCCCGTTGTTGTTCGCTTGACCGGAACGAATGAACAGGAAGGTCGAAAGATTCTCGAAGGTGGTCCTTTTCATATTGCGGAGACAATGGAGCAAGCCACCCGTTTAGCGGTAGAAAAAGTAAATCATTAAAAAGAGGAATATACAAATGAGTATACTGGTTAATCATAAAACCCGACTAGTTGTACAAGGTATAACCGGAAGAGACGGTGCTTTTCATGCACAGAAGATGAAGGAATATGGTACTCAAGTAGTGGCAGGAACCTCTCCCGGCAAGGAGGTACTGTACAAAACGGCATACCTGTTTATAATACGGTGCATGAAGCTGTCAAAGAGCACGGAGCAAATACATCTATAATATTTGTTCCGGCCATGTTTGCTAAGGATGCCATTATGGAAGCGGCTGACGGTGGTATAAAAATGATTATTTGCATTACCGAAGGTATTCCTACGTTAGATGTTATCGCGGCTTATAGTTATGTACAACAAAAAAAAGCCATTTTACTTGGTCCAAACTGTCCCGGATTAATTTCACCGGAAGAGAGTTTGGTCGGTATTATGCCTGCACATATATTTTCTCCGGGCCATACTGGAGTGATAAGTCGCAGTGGTACGCTTACGTATGAGGTTGTTCATCAGCTTACCCTGAATGGTATCGGACAATCTACTGCCATAGGGATTGGCGGCGATCCTGTGTCGGGCCTGTATTACCAGGAGTTACTTGCCATGTTTGAAAAAGATCCTAATACCTCCACCATTGTTTTAATCGGCGAAATTGGCGGAGATGCCGAAGAACGTGCTGCTGCTTACATTAAAGCGAATATTTCGAAGCCGGTAGTAGCCTTTATTGCCGGAAGGTCAGCTCCTCCGGGAAAACAGATGGGACATGCCGGAGCTATAATCTCGAAAAGTGCAGGTACAGCAGAAGAAAAAATACGAGCTTTTGAAGAAGCGGGTATAACTGTAGCCAAAGAAACATCGGAAATACCTCAAATCATTGCTTCTATCGCGAAGTAATCTGATATAAAGTAGATTTCTTTAGATTGCTAATCGTTTGCATAGATGTAGCTAAAGTCTACTTCTGAGGTGTGAATTAACTGGTAGAAATGTGGAATAGCTGTCATGTTGACAAGCTCATATTGTTGAAGAGAACAAAGCTCTCGGAAAAAGTCTGAAAGTCTGTTTACTCTTCATGAAACTCTGATGAAAAAAAACGAAAAACAGGGTATTAGGAATAGTGTATAAGTTGAAAAATAATCGTAAACTTGCAAAAAAAGAGGAAATTCCTGTGAGCATTAAAACTGCGTGTTAAACATACTTTCACGGCCAATGTATAAGAAAATGAGACATGATTCTTGAAAAAACGAAAACCTAATTTATAAATTAAGCTCAACATTATGAAAAGACTGAAAAATATCTTTTTTTATCTCGTTATTATCGGAACATTTTCCGCTCTTATTTATTGGATTATACTTTTTGGGGCTAAATTGGAAGTTGGAAGAGGTGTCATGTCTAAATTAAGCACGATGACTCCTTTGCAGGAATTCTTCAATTCCATAAAGGAAAATTTACATCATTCGGTTGCTTTGCTTATTTTACAAATAGTAATAATTATAATCGCCGCTCGTTCATTTGGTTGGATATTTAAAAAAATGGGGCAACCGAGTGTTATCGGCGAAATACTTGCCGGTATTGTATTAGGCCCATCACTTTTGGGATTATATTTTCCGGAAGTATCCAGTTTTCTCTTTCCGGCTAAATCTTTAGGCAATCTACAGGTCTTAAGTCAAATTGGATTGATCTTATTTATGTTTATTATAGGAATGGAGCTGAACTTAAAGGCTTTACAAAGTAAGGCTCATGATGCAATAGTAATTAGTCATGCCAGTATTATAATACCATTTTCATTGGGTGTCGGATTAGCTTACTTTATTTATCAGGGACATGCTCCCGAGCATATCAGTTTTTCTTCTTTTTCTTTATTCATGGGAATTGCATTGAGTATAACAGCTTTTCCCGTATTAGCTCGTATTATTCAGGAACAGGGTATACATAAAACCAAATTAGGAGCAATTGTTATAACTTGTGCTGCGGCAGACGATATAACGGCGTGGTGTTTGTTGGCCGCGGTTATAGCGATAGTAAAAGCTGGATCTGTTGTAAGTGCTCTATACACAATTTTGTTTGCGCTGATTTATGTGCTCTTCATGTTGAAACTCGTTCGCCCCTTTTTGAGGAAGATTGGGCAAGTGTATCAAACGGAAAAACAAGTCGGACAATCAGTAGTCGTTCTGTTTTTTATCGTATTGCTATTATCTGCCTTTGTTACAGAAGCTATAGGCATACATGCTCTTTTCGGTGCTTTTATGGCAGGAGCTATAATGCCGGAAAATCTAAATCTCAGACGTACCTTCATTGGGAAAATAGAGGATGTCGCATTGGTTCTACTGCTTCCTATCTTCTTCGTTATTAGTGGACTGCGAACCGAGATTGGGCTTATTAATGATCCGGCTTTATGGGAGATTACCGGATTGATAGTCTTGCTTGCTATTGTAGGAAAGTTTGTCGGAAGTGCACTTGCAGCCAAGTTTGTTGGTCAAAACTGGAAGGATAGTCTTACCATAGGTGCCTTAATGAATACGCGTGGGCTCATGGAGCTTGTAGCGCTTAATATAGGATATGAGTTAGGGGTATTAAAAGCCGAAGTGTTTGCCATGATGGTTATTATGGCATTGGTTACAACTTTCATGACCGGAATTTTGCTTAAGCTAATAAATAGAATCTTTAAAGGAGAGGTAGCTACCGAATAAATAAATGCAATCCAAAAGAAGGCGCATTGTAAACGTCTGATATACTGAAAAATATGCAAAAAAGTGACAAACACATCAAAGTGATGTATTTTTGTAGAGAGTGCTTATATCAAGCTTCTTTGATGAATTCGAAACGCAGATCGGGTTATACGGATGTTGTTTTGTTTGCAAAAAGAGTCGGAACTTAAGTAGTACTCAGAAAAAATGGAGGCTCATCGGTCTCATACTTTTGCACGTGATCCGTCATCCTGCTACAAAGCATTGATCTTCCGATTCTTTTAGCCATTTAAAAGGGGCTGTCCGATTTCTCAAACAGCCCCTTTTTATTTAAAGATGTTTTATCTTATTTCTTTTTCCGAAGTACAACAGCTGTACGAGCCGGAATATAGAGTTTCAGCCATTCTTTCTTTTCCGCCTTATACAACGGATCGGGCATCGTGAAATGAACAACCGAGTCGTCGGCAATACCATTTCCTCCAAATGCCACATCATCCGTATTTAGAATAACTTCATAAGCTCCCGGAGCGACAAGGAATCCATAATCTACAAACGATTCTTTCGGGTTGAAGTTAAATACAAATATCAGGTCCTTACGTCCGTAAGCCAATATTTGATCACTGTCATTGTGCCATATTTCCTGTACAGGTGTGGCCTGGAAGTCTTTTACACTCTTGACTACTTTCAGCATCGCAGCATCAAAATCGCCCATGTAATGATATGACAGATTTTTGTTATCTACCAGATCCCATTGACGGCGGGCATATTTACACGACCAATCGTTTCCTTCACGCGGAAAGTCGATCCACTCGGGATGACCAAACTCATTGCCCATGAAGTTCAAATACCCTCCATTGATCGTTGTTGCAGTAAGCAAGCGAATCATTTTGTGCAAGGCAATTCCTCGATGAACGATGTAGTTCTCATCCCCTTTTTGCATATGCCAGTACATATCAGCATCTATCAAACGGAAGACAATCGTTTTATCGCCTACCAAAGCCTGATCATGGCTCTCAGCGTAAGAGATTGTCTTTTCATCCTGACGTCGGTTGGTTACTTCCCAGAACATATTGGACGGCTTCCAATCTTCATCAATTTTCTCTTTGATGGTTTTGATCCAATAATCCGGAATATTCATAGCCATACGGTAGTCGAAACCGTATCCGCCATCTTCTACATTGACTGCTAATCCGGGCATTCCGGAAACTTCTTCAGCAATAGTAATAGCTTTTGAGTTTACTTCATGAATCAATTTATTAGCCAATGTAAGGTAGCAAATAGCGTTATCATCTTGATGTCCGTTGAAATAGCTAGTGTAGTTATCGAACGACTCACCCAATCCGTGGCTGTAGTACAGCATCGAAGTTACTCCATCGAACCGGAAACCATCGAAGTTGTATTCTTCTAACCAGTACTTGCAGTTAGAAAGCAAGAAATGCAAGACTTCATTCTTGCCGTAATCAAAGCAGAGTGAATCCCAAGCCGGATGTTCGCGACGATTGCCTGCATAGAAATACTGGTTCGGATCTCCGGCGAAATTACTCAAACCTTCTACTTCATTTTTCACAGCATGCGAATGTACAATGTCCATGATTACAGACACTCCTAGGCTGTGGGCAGCATCTACCAACTCTTTCAATTCATCGGGTGTACCAAAACGGGAAGAGGCTGCGAAAAAGCTAGATACATGATAGCCGAAACTTCCGTAATACGGATGCTCTTGCACTGCCATGATCTGGATGCAATTGTAACCTTCCTCAACGATGCGCGGAAGGATATTCTCACGGAACTCTTTATAAGTTCCAACCTTCGCCTCTTGCTGTGCCATTCCGATATGGCATTCATAGATCAGTAGTGGATCAGTTGACGGTTTGAAAGCTTTCTTCTTAAACTTGAACGGTTTTTCCGGCTCCCATACCTGCGCACTGAAAATATAAGTATGTTCATCCTGTACCACTCGGGTAGCCCAGGCCGGAATACGTTCGCCTTGACCGCCTTCCCAATATACATTCAGCTTGTATAAATCTCCATGTCGAATAGCTTCGAGTGACATTTTAATCTCCCAAACTCCATTCTTTAGCTTTTTCAGCTTATAAGCATCTTTTTCTTCCCATCCGTTGAATGTGCCTACCAGATAAACATGAGTAGCATTCGGAGCCCATTCACGGAAAGTCCATCCTTCCGGTGTACGGTGCAAACCGAAATAGAGATAACCCGAAGCAAAGTCCGAAAGGCTTTGCTTTCCCTTATTGGTCAACTCGGATTCCTTATCCATTGCGTATTGGTGACGTCCGGCAATGGCATCTGCATAAGGCTCCAACCAGGGATCATTTTTTATTAATCGTGTTTCCATATCAGCGTTGAATTGGGTTTTATGCTTTCACTTTCACTATTACTTTCTTCACTCCATCCGGAGTAACTCCGGGAGCATGTCCATCTTGTGGAAAGAAGATAGCGAACATGCCAGGCTTAACTTCCACATAAGTCTCGGCCAGTCCTTCGAAGAAGGTGATATCTTTCTCAGCGTTATAAAGTGCGTCCGCCGGGATGCAAGCTTTGGCAGGCGTATAGCCCATTACCTCTATTCCTGATAATGGAATCTGGATATCGATATAATCGTTATGCGTCTCCAGTTTGGCTTCTTCCTTCGTCTTAGGTTTTGTCTGTGCTACATTTACAAACAGATCTTTTCCCTTTAACTCAGTTTTGCCAATTTCCAGATTCTGAAGATATTGTGACTTCAAGAATTCGACAGCCTGGGCAAATAAAGGATTCAAAGAAGTGTATTTTTCCAGATTCTCTAATGTATCTACTATCATAAAAGTAAATTTTAGGTTTATATTTCAGGTATATTATTCAAAATCATCAATCGTATAATTAAGGAAGTCGCCAAAGCGTTTGAACTGACGAAATGCCTTCTCAATTTCCTCGAGCGCATCTGCCTGAGTAAAGAACTCATCCGATATATTGTACGCGCACGTATATTGCCTACACTTCAGATAGTCGATATGTTCAAAATCCTTCGGGAATCCTTTAGGAGCAGTTTTTAAGAAGTCCTCTCCCACCACGGGAAAATACTTTTTGAAAGCCGGGTCTTCTACGATCGAAATATATTCATCAATATTGTCATATATTGATTGCCTTACTGCTTTCAATACATTGGGAGGCAGGCAAATACTTCCGCCGGCAAGCATACTGTTGCCCGGCTGTAAATGAATGTAATATCCGCAGTGATCGGACTTCTTTCCTTTTGCGTTGATATAACCACCAAAATGATTTTTATAAGGTGTTTTATCCGCAGAAAAACGAGTATCACGATAAATACGATATGTACAATCTTTAGGCTGAACACCTCGAATACTCTCATCAAACAAAGAAATACGGCCTATAACAGTAGCCAGAAAATTTTCAAACTCTACACGAGCCTCTTCATATTCATCCCGATGTTCATTGAACCACTCACGATTATTATTCGCAGAAAGTCTTTTTAAGAACGGAAAGATAACAGGTTTGTTCATCCTCATAAATCTCTATAATTACCCCACAAACGTACAAATTTTATTTGATATAAACTACAAAACAGAGGAAAAGGAGATAAAAAAAGCATCGGTTGTGTAGAAACCGATGCCTTCATACATTTATCAAAAAAGCAGACGCTTCCGCTGTTGATGCACTTAAGCTTTCACAAGTTGAGTACAATCCTTCTAATTAATCTTATATCTAATACTATGAAAAACACACAGATATAACAAGCGTTCAAAAAGCTTTGTTCATTCATTCCTCTTTTTACATTGTTAATAATAGTTACAAGATATATCCATCTCGGTAGCAGGCTTTGATTCGTTCCATTTACCGACTTTCAGAACAGTCCGCTCAATCGGCCGACTCTGAGAAAAAGTAAGTTTCATAATTTACTGATATATAGCTACAAAGGAAAATATAGCTAAAAAAATGGACGAAAGTTTTTGCACTTTCATAAAAAGCACTACCTTTGCACCGCAATTAAAAATGGTTCCGTAGCTCAGCTGGATAGAGCAACGCCCTTCTAAGGCGTGGGTCAAGCGTTCGAATCGCTTCGGAATCACTTGCAAGAGGCGCTGATTATCAAATAGTTAATCAGCGTTTTTCTTGTAAAAGCTATAAAAAAAATCGTTCATTTCCGACCCATGAGCCAAGCTGTGTGGAAAATGTGTGGAAAATTGGCGATCTAAAATTTATAGCATTATGGCAGCTTTATCATTAACAATTTTCTCATCAAAACCCACAGCCAAGGGGGAATTTCCGATCTTCATTTGTATTTATTCAAAAAGAAGTAGAGATTATATCAAAACAGAGTATCAGCTTGATGACATCTGCCAATGGTATAACGGGAAAGTTGTAGCCCGTCCGGATGCAACTATGCTAAATAAACGTCTATTGTACGAACTAAAAAAATACAAGGAACGCCTTCAGTATATAGAAGATCAAGAATACTATTCAGCTAAACAGCTTAAAGCCATCCTTACTCAACAAGATAAAATAGCTCCAGACGTCCGCACTTTCAATGACTTTATGCGGCAGCGTATCAAGGAAAAAATAGAAGAAGGCAAAAGTAGTCATGCTAAAATGCTAGAAGATACTCTTAAAGTGTTTGAAGCGGCTGAGGGAGATGTGCCGATGATACTCATGAATCACATCACAATCGAGCACTTTGATCGATGGCTCAAATTGCATGGACACACCGATGGTGGCAGGCAAATACGATTGAGCCACATAAAAGCACGAGTTAATGAGGCTATAAAGATCGGAATACTTAGATGCGACAAACACCCGTTTGCGTATACCAAAATTCCGACTCCAGAACCGAGAGAACTTGATATCACTGTGGAATCCATCAGAAAGATTATAAACGCAGATGTATCGCATAGTAGACAATTGACTTTAGCAAAAGACGTATTTCTGCTCTCGTTTTACCTCGGGGGAATAAACTTCGCAGATCTGGCAGAAGTTGACTTCTCGGGAAATGAAATCACTTATGTACGCAAAAAGAGCTCTGAGCACAAAAGAAAGAATAGGCAGATAATAATAAGCATCAGCCGGAAGCTTCGGCTATCTTAAAGAAATATGTCGGAGAAGAAGGATTTATTGAGTTAGGCTATAAATATACGATGGGGAATTTACAACGCTATATCAATAAATGCATGAAACTTTTAGCGAAAGAACTAAATATTAATGGAGGGAGTCTTACTTACTACTCTGCCCGCAAAACCTTTGCTCAGTTTGCCGCAGAGATTGGCATACCCTACCCGATCATTGAGTACTGTTTGGGGCACTCGATAAAAACAAGCATAACAATTAACTCGTATGTGCGAGTTAAACCTTACCAGGCTGATGCAGCGATAAAACGAGTTGTTGAATACGTGAACAATCCGGAAGTGTTCCGACCATACATAGAAATGAGGTCGCAAATACAAATGATGTTGATGTGATGGAACGAAGCTTCAAAATAGACCAATTAAAATTTATTCACGCCATTTAATTGGGCAATAAATTATTCTAATAGAAAAATAAAGTATAACTAAAAAGCATTGGAAAGAACCATTTTTTGAAATCATATAGCATATAATATATTAAATAGGATACTCCATTTGAAATAAAAAATCATATATTTGAGGCAAAAACGAAAAAATATAATTATGGAAACCAAAGACACGGTAACATTTTTGAGATCTAAAGATTTCGTTATGCTTAAAGACATAGGACAAGGAGGAACAGGACAGACTAAATTATTGAAAGATGAGACTATAAACGAACAGTTTGTATGCAAAAAGTATTCAACCTATTACCCTGATCAACAGTCTCTATATTATGATAATTTTGTAAACGAAATAAAGCTACTATATAAGATTAACCACCCCAATATAGTAAGAATATTCAATTACTACCTCTATCCAGAACGAGTAACAGGCTATATTTTAATGGAATACATTGACGGTGAAGATATTGAAGCTTATATATCATCAAACCCCGGAGAAGTTAATAACATTTTTCTCCAAACTATAAATGGCTTTAAGTACCTAGAAGAAAACAATATATTGCATAGAGATATTCGCCCCAATAATATATTAGTTTCCAACGATCGAGTTGTTAAAATAATAGATTTTGGATTCGGCAAAAATATTGCATCTCTTGAGGATAATCAAAAAAGCATAACATTAAACTGGGCATATTCTTTGCCAAATGAATTCAACGATTCTATATATGATTTCAAAACGGAAATATATTTTGTCGGAAAGTTGTTTGAAAGAATAATTCAAATAAATAATTTGCATAAATTATTTAAGTATAAAAGTATCTTAAATAAAATGACTACTCCCGAATCTGATTCAAGAATAGCCTCCTTTTACACTATTTTTAGGGAGGTAACAAGCAAAAACTCTACATTCATCAAATTTAGTAGCAATGAAAAGCAAATATACTCTAATATTGCAAATTCTATTATGACTGTTTGTTCAACTATTGAGTATTCTACAAAGTATCTTGATGATATTGAAATTATCACCAAGCGGCTAGATGATCTTATCAATAAATCATTACTTGAGGATTATGTTCAAAATAATAGTTCTCTTATAAATTGCTTCATAGCTGATCCATACTCCTACAAGAAAAGCCCAGTTATTCCAATAGAATATATTGTTTCATTTAGTGACTGGTGGAAGGGCATCTCTAATGAATATAAAATTATTGTCCTAAATAACTTATGGGAAAGGTTTGATACAATAAAGCGAATGTCGGATAATCTACCTTTCTAAGCACACTATAGATATCAGAACGTAAAAGCCCCGGTATTCATCACGAACTTCGGGGCTTCGAATCTTGTTAAAAATGAAAAGTAAAACTTTTCGCTATAAATATACTATTTTTTCCTTATCCTGTATACCAGCCAGACGAAAATAAACAAAATCCCAGTAACAAATATACCTAGCGTAAACATACCGAAGTCTTGTTTTAACTTCTGCCACCGAGTAAGAGGCGGTGTTGTTTGGGTGTTCTGCTTAATGAGATAATCAACGGTAGATTTAAGAGAATCGAGCGAGGATCTAACCTGCTCAAATTGCAATAAGGCCTTTTCGTCTGTCACCGACTTCTCAGTGGTATTACTATTCACTTTGCCTTTTATCTCGGTCGTAGATGTAGGATGCTGCTTACCCGTAGAGTCGGGTGCAGAGTATTCTGTCTTAAACTGAGTAAAGCCATACGTGAAGTTGTTGACCCTTTCGTAGACTCTTTTTATATCCTGCTGCATTATGAGTAACAGGCTATCATTAGAGCTTTTAAACTCATCCTTTTGCTCTATACCTTTTACCTCTGTATTCGTCTTGGTGGATGGCTGAGAGCTCCGGCATGACATGCACGCCGAAGCAAGAATTAAGATGTATAATAGCGTTTTCATCTCTCGAACTTTATATCGTTAATCCGGTTAAGCCATCCTTTTCTGAATTTCAAGTTAGCCGGCCGTTTGCGACAAATTTCATCTACGAAATCAATCCGTGCCTGCTTAATGGCTTTGAATAGCTCCTCCGGGTTCTTCGAGTTAACAGCCGCTAATGTCTTAGGTCCAACTATTCCATCAGGAACAACACCAGCTAAACCCTGCGGAATCTTAATGCCATGTACACCGGATGCCCATACCCAGTCGACCAGGATGTTAGCAACTGATTGACTCTTTATCTCATCAGCTTTCCATCGATTCCAATATAGCGTTTTGAAAATCTCGCTCCATTCCGCATCGCTAAGATTCTTCAACCTCTCAATAGTGGGCATGGGATAGCCTTTCTTCCTGCAATACGCTTCATATGTAGCTATTGTTACACCCTTGTTTGTCGCTCCTCCCAAATCATCGGGATCGTTCACAAAACCGCCTTCCCACTTCCGGATGAACGGCACTAGTTTTTTGTAGTCTGCCATATTATTTCCCTTTCATTTTAAATAACTCCTTGATATATCCAAATGCTTCCGTAGTAAGGAATGAGTATATAAATGG